>CANSAE010000028.1 GCA_947644595.1 uncultured Clostridia bacterium | reverse complement strand
TGGAAAACCCAGGCGCGGATGACCCCTGCGGCCAAAGTTGATCTGACCCCTGAAAACAATTTGTTTCTGACCCCTGAAGAGTTTGGCCGACGGGGTCAGTTTTATTTTGGCTTATCTGCCTTTGAAGGCTTTGAGCTTACGGACGCTTTCGCCGGTGAGCGTGATACGGTGTGCGGTGTGGACGATGCGGTCGAGGATGGCATCCGCCACTGTGGTGTCGCCGATGGCGTCGTACCAGTCCAGTTCGGGGAGTTGTGATGTGACGATGATAGACTTGCGTCCGTGCCGGTCTTCGATGATTTCCGTCAGGTGTGCGCGCTCCTTAGCGTCGAGGGGAACCAGAAAGAGGTCGTCGAGGATTAGGAGCTGCGTTTTTTCGAGTTTCTTCAGTTCCGACTCTATTGTCCCTTTGTTTTTGGCGATTTTCAGAGCACCCATCAGTTTGGAGGCGTTTGCGTACAGGACACGCATGCCGGCCTTGCAGGCCTCGTATCCCAGAGCTGTAGCCAGGTAGCTTTTGCCCGTGCCGGCACAGCCGGTAATGAACAGGTTGTCACCCTTGCGGACAAAATCCAGCGAGGCAAGACGTTCCATCTGGTTGCGGTCCAGACCACGCGGCAGCGTGTAGTCGATCTGTGCCACCGACGCATCGTTGTATCTGAAGTTCGCGCCTTTTACAAGGCGTTCGATGTTTCGGGCCACCCGGTAGTCCCATTCCCTGGAGAGCAGCCAGTTGAGGAAGCTGTCAGGTGTCATTGTCTCGGCGAAGGTTGCCTGAAGGCTTTCGGAGAACGCGGCGGCCATTCCGTGAAGGCGCATACGGTGCATGAGATCCAGAGAGACGGAGTTGCGGTCTTTCTCCGGAGTTACAGGGGAGGTTTTATGGTTGGTTTCCATTTTTTACGTTGTCGTTTTGAGTTGATTGTCTTATGCTGGCGGCAAAGTATTCTTTGCCTCGTATGTTACGGTGGGCCGGTCTATGAGGTTCCCGGTCATCAGTCTCGGCTCCCGGCAGATAATCCGCGTCCGCCCCGGACTCGAGGATGTCCACCATGTCGCTGATGCTGTAGCGGCGTGCGTCCATGGCCGCGGCGCACCCGGATACAAGGCGTTCCTGCCCGTACTTTTTCTCCAGGTTCATGATGCCACGGCACGCTCTGAATGCAAGTTCCGGATAACGCTTGTCCTCGATGACCGCACGCAGGTAGTGAACAACAATGTTGTCGATCACGGCCGCGCGGGAAAGGAGCTCCTGCAAGTCACTCTCGCAGCTCCCCTTGCGTCCCGGCAGATTGTGGGACGGCTTGGTCGTGTATTCATACGGGGTATCGTTGCGATGATGCGTGGTCACATGGGTAAAACCGTGGAAGATGTCGATCGTATCGGCGTCGTATACCATCTCCACGCGTTTGCCCACATACTGTACCGGCACGCTGTAGTGGTGCTTGTTCAGCGTGACGTAACTGTTGCGCTGGACCGTGGCAACCGTCCGCTGTCTCATCTGATAGCGGTCCGGGGGCAAAGGCCTCAGACTGTCTCTCTCGACAGAATCGAACAGCTGACGGCGGGATTCCCTGCGCCGGGTCAGGTTGCGCGCATTGAACTTTTCCAGAGATTTGAGGATTGCCACGTTGAGCGACTCTAGGTCATGGAACAACACTCCCTCGAGATCGACATACACAGACCGGTACATCAGTTTGACTGCGTTTTCCACCAGTGCCTTGTCCCTGGGGTGCCGCACCCGGGCCGGGACCACGGCGCATCCGTAATGCTCGGCAAAGGCTTCGAAGTCCGGATTGATTACAGGCTCGTTGCGGTCGCTGCGCGTGACCGCCGACTTCAGGTTGTCCGGCACAATGGCGCACGGGGCACCCCCGTAGAAACGGATGGCGTTCTCGCATGCCTTTATCAGATCCTCCTTTTTCTGCGACCACACTGCCTCGCAATATGTGTAGTGGCTGCACGGAAGTATGGCGACGAACACCTCGACCTTTCGCACTTCGGCAGTCGCCTCGTCGACTATCTCAAGTCTGTCTCCGGCGAAATCGACATACATCCGGTCTCCGGCACGGTGTTCGACATGGCCAATGGCGTTGGTCTGGAGCATGAACTGCCTGAGCTTCATTCCGAAGGATGCATGAAGGTATCCGTCGGGATGGCTCGCATGATACTCTTCGTACAGCTTCTTGACTGTCATGCCTTTCCGGGAGAGCCTTGCCGCATATTCCGGCAACAGGGCTTCGAGCCTGATCTGACGATCTGACGGTTTGCGTTCTCTCGCCCCGGGTATGGAGAACAGTTCCTGTAGCCGCGCATCGCTCAGCGACGGCAGCTTCTCAGCGGGGATACCGCTGTCCTGATACATTCTCACATAGCGCCGCACCGTGTTCCTCGAGATGTCAAAAGCACTGCTGATGCTTTTTATTCCCATTCCCGATGCGTGACACAGGAGAATGTTTTTTAACTTTGTATTCATGTTTCTTTGGTTTTATCCCCCGTCGGCCAAAACGGAAACCAAAGATACATATAAAATCCCCTGGTGGCTCTATGTCAACAGGGGTCATTTTTATTTTGGGCAAAGGGGGCAGCCCGATTTTGGCTTCAGGGGTCAAATCAACCTGGCCGCAGGGGTCATCCGCGCCTGGGTTTTCCA
>CANSAE010000027.1 GCA_947644595.1 uncultured Clostridia bacterium | reverse complement strand
CGTCCAGAATATCAAGGGCATACGGTAAACTTCAAGACTTATAAACAGTCCTACAAGAGCAAGAAAACCTGTTACAATCCAGAGGAAAAATGGCTTGTGTTTGAGAATACCCACGAAGCAATCATTGATGCCGACACTTGGGCGCGGGTGCAGGAATTACGGAAGAACAAACGCCGCCCGACGAGGACAGGAAAGACAAATATGTTCTCCGGCATTGTGCGTTGTGCCGATTGCGGCGAAAAGCTGTATTACTGCACAAGCAAGAATTTTGAAGCAAGACAAGACCATTTTGTCTGCTCTACTTCAAGGCTTAAAGGGAAAGATGTTTGCCCTACTCATTTTATCCGCGCCGTTGTCTTGGAACAGGGCGTACTCGCCCACATGAGATTGACGATTGCCTGTGTCGCAAACCATGAAGAACAATTCCGAAAAGCTATGGGTGCGAAGCAGAAAGCCGAAGCGAAAAAAGAACTGGCAGCGAAGCGGCGGCAACTGACGCAAGCAGAACGCCGGATTGCGGAACTTGACCGATTGTTTAAGCGTATTTATGAAGATAACGCAAATGGTAAACTTTCTGACAGCAGATTTCAAATGCTCTCTGACGATTACGAACAGGAGCAGGAAGAACTGCGGGAAAAGCTGTTGCGATTGAACGAAGAAATTAACGAACAGGAAGAACAAACAGAGAACATTGACAGGTTTATCAGCAAAGTACGGAAATATCTTGACTTGGACGAATTAACGCCCTCTGTCTTAAACGACATGGTAAAGGCGGTGCACGTTCACGCGCCGGATAAGTCAAAGGGGCATAGGGAACAGCAGATTGACATTTCTTATGACCTTGTGGGAATACTCCCCGCGTCTTTACTGAATGACCTGCAAAATGGAGAAACGGCATAGTCCGCAAGCTACGCCGTTTCCCGAAAACATTTCCAATACTGTCTTATGAGTGCTGCCCTAATGGAGGTCTCCTTTTGCTGTTATAGCCGCCTTTCCTGGAGCTTTTGTGTTACCCCGGACTTGCGCAGCAGTGCATACAGCGCCAAGCTGCCCACAATGCCGAATCCCCCTTGCACCAGATTGCCCGGGATACCGGCCGCTGCCGCCATTCCATAGCCCAGAAATGTGGCTTCATAGACAAAATAGCCCAGCACCATCACCGCTTCCCCAGCGAGTGCGCTCACCACCCGGGCCACCGTGTGCCCTTCTTTGCCGCTTTTCCCGCCAAAGGCCAGGAAATATGCCGTTACCGCCATCAATCCCTTGATGACCAGTGTGCCGGGAGCATAGGCCATGTAGCCGCCCAGCAGGTCCGTCAGTGCCGAACCAACCCCGGCGGCAAAAAAGCCGTATCCCGGCCCAAGAAGCCAGCCGCACAGTAGCACAATCACATCGCCAAGGTTTACATAACCTTGCGTCGGCGTGGGAATTTTGATAACCATCGTCGCTACACAGGCCAATGCCGTGAGCAGTGCCGTAACAGACAATTGATACACCTTAGAATCTGACATTTCGAATCACCTCTTGCGCTTTCCTGATGGATGTATTATACTCCATTCTGATATTATCAAAATATCCAATTTAATTATTTTTTATAGAACCAGTTGGAGGTTTTTATGCTCACCTATCCACTTGAAGCCAACGGAAAAACGCCGCTGTATGAGCAGCTTTATACCGCTATCAAAGCTGATATTTCCCGAGGAATGCTCAAGCCCGGAGAGCGTTTGCCCTCCAAGCGGAAACTTGCGGAGCATCTCGGGCTGAGTGTCGTCACCGTAGAAAGCGCCTACGGTCAGCTTATGGCGGAAGGATACATACGCGCTGAAGAAAAAAGAGGATATTTTGTCGCGCTGACCGATGAAGTTCTTCCCTGCCCCACGCCAAGTCCCTGGGTGCCGGAAGAAGCCCAAAGGCCATCCTATTTCATGGATTTCAAAAGCGGACATATCGGCGCCGAACAGTTTCCCTTCTCCGTTTGGGCCAAAATGATGCGGAATGCTCTGTTGGAGCAGGATAAGCGCCTTTTGCAGCCCTTAAAATACAATGGTGTGCCGGAACTGCGGACAGCTATCGCAGATTACCTGTATCACGCCCGGGGAATGCCGATACATCCGGAGCAGATCCTCATCGGCGCAGGTACGGAGTATCTGTACAATCTCATCATCCAGCTGTTGGGGCGAGAAAAAATATATGGCGTGGAGGATCCCGGATACCGGACTGTATCGCGCATTTATCACGCAAATGACGCTGCGTATATCCCCATTCCCATCGACCGGCAGGGCCTGAGCATTCAAGCGCTGGAACGTACTCCCGTGGATGTGATACACATCTCTCCGTCCCATCACTACCCCACCGGCGTCGTCACCCCCATCACCCGGCGGCAGGAATTGCTGCGCTGGGCTGCTTCTGGCCCCAATCGATATATCATCGAAGATGATTACGATTCCGAGTTTCGTCTCGTGGGCCGCCCCATCCCCACTCTGTTCAACACCGATCATCATGAACGGGTGATCTACATCAATACCTTTTCCAAAACCATCGCACCATCCATTCGCATTTCCTATTTGATCCT
Organism: uncultured Clostridia bacterium; assembly: GCA_947644595.1. GTDB lineage: Bacteria > Bacillota > Clostridia > Oscillospirales > Oscillospiraceae > HGM13010. The sequence continues at coordinate 474 of CANSAE010000027.1, read as the reverse complement.
GCCGCCGCATTTGCTGAAACGGTACCAGGAACGTCTGGGCTTTTACACCTGCACTGTTCCAAGCTTCGAACAGTATACGCTGGCCCGTTTCATTCAAAGCGGCAATTTTGAGCGGCACATCGCCCGGATGAAAAAATATTATCGCAATCAGCGGGACAGGATGATCTCCGCGATTCGGAACAGTCCTCTGGCAGATTGTTGTAGGATCTATGAAGAAAATGCAGGCTTGCATTTTCTGTTACATCTGGATACGGAATCGCCGGATACTGTGCTGAAAGAGCGTGCAGTGTCCGCGGGTATCCGCATCCCATTCCTGTCTGATTATGTATATAGGAAAAATCCGGCATACAATCATATTCTGGTCGTCAATTACGCGGGAATCGACACAGACAAATTACCGGAAGCAATCAACCGGCTGTCTCAAATCATATAGAAAAAACCTCCCCGTATGGGGAGGTTTTTCGTTAGGATTTT
>CANSAE010000026.1 GCA_947644595.1 uncultured Clostridia bacterium | reverse complement strand
GCTGTTCCGGTTCGGGCGGCTCGTTCTTTTCCACCTCCGCACGTTCCGCCGCCCGCCGCTCCGCCATCAGCTTTTCAATCTGGTCAGCGGAGACACTCACCTCGCCGGGAGCACCAGCCGGGGCATCCTGGGCGGGCGCATCCACGGCGGCCTGCTCGGGAATGTTCTCCGGGGCCGGGGGCTCCGGGGTGGGAGCGTCCTGGGCAGGAGCCCCCTCCGGGCCGGCATCGAACAAGCTGGGCTGGGGATTTTCCTCCGGGCTCACGTTTAATTTTTCGTCTGCCATTCGTTACCTCCTTTTTTAATTTCGTGAATGTTGCACAAATCTTGCGCTAAAACTTTGTTACTATTTTTTCGCCTCCCTCCCGGCTATCCACGCAAAAAAGCCGCCCGTTTTTTCATGCCGGACGGCTTTCTGCGTAATGTGATAGCTCAAATAATATTTTTTTGTGGTTGCTGGCTCCGAAAAGCCTTGATATTACAGTGTTCCTATTAAAACTCATTCATATGCTTGCTACGATAGCGGTTTCCCGTTCTTTTTTCCTAAAAGTACCTCAAAAAAGTCCTGATTTCAAAGTCGCAATCCAAGCTTCAATCGTTTCAGCTAAGACAAACTGCTGACGCAAAACCGCTATACCGATTTCAGGAACCTCCGGCGCATTTTCTTTTTCCCGAAGGTTTTCTTCCAGATAGCTTTTCAAATCCTGCACATTTTTTTCAATACTGGCAACGCAGGATTTTTGCATTTCCAAAGGAACGCTGTCCAAATTTACAATCACAGCATTGAAATCTAAAAACATTCGGATAGGCTGGGCGGAGAGTTCTCCCATCAGCCGCTCAAATTCCTGCTCACCGTTGGCCGTCAGCGAGTAGACTGCTTTTTCCGGCATATTGGTTTCCCGCACAGGGACGCTTTGGAGCAGGCCCTTTTCCTCTAACTGAATGACCTTTTTATAGATAGATGGTGTACTGATTTTTACCCATTTTGAAATATTGCGGTATTCCACAAGCTTTTGAATGTCGTAGGCACTCAGCGGCTGCTTTTTGAGCATCCCAAGGACAATCAAATCTATTGTTGCCATGAAGATTTCCCCTTTCGCACTTGACAACTACTATAAATTATAGTAGTATGTGTTGACTGACGGCTACTATAAAGTATACTACTTCGCATTACACTGGCTGTCAAGAGAAAGGAGCAATTTATGGATGGAAACAAAAAAATGGCGCTTCTGGGGAGTGCGCCAATTCCCAAAGCTCTCCTGGCACTGGGCATCCCAACGATGATTGGTATGCTCATTAACGCCCTCTACAATTTGGTAGACACCTATTTTGTAGGCGGGCTGGGAACCGACCAGATGGGCGCGGTCACGGTTGCCTTTCCCCTGGGACAGATTGTTGTTGGCCTGGGCCTGCTGTTCGGAAATGGCGCTGCCGCCTATCTATCCAGGCTGCTGGGCCGGGGCGATAAGGACACGGCGAACAAGGTAGCAAGTACAGCCATATACAGCGGCGTTTCCATTGGGGCAGTCGTGATCCTGTTCTCTATTATCTTTCTGGAACCGATTTTGGAGCAAGCTGGCGCAATCGAAAGTGTGATGCCTTATGCAATCACTTACACACGCATCTATATCGTGTTCTCCATTTTCAACGTATTCAATGTCACCATGAACAACATCGTTTCCAGTGAAGGCGCGGCGAAAACGGCTATGTGTGCGCTGATGGCTGGTGCGGTACTGAATGTAATTTTAGACCCTGTTTTCATCTACGCGCTGAACCTCGGCGTAGCTGGCGCGGCGATTGCAACAGCGATTTCCCAAATCGTTTCCACATTGGTTTATGTGTGTTACATACTCCGGAAAAAGAGCGTGTTCAGCTTCGGCATTAAAGAATGCTGCTTTGCAAAAGAGATTATGTCCGAAATTTTGAAAATCGGTATTCCCACGATGATTTTCCAACTTCTGACAAGCCTTTCCATCGGCATGATAAACAGTGCCGCCAAAGAATACGGAGGCTCCGCACTGGCCGCAATGGGGCCGGTCACAAAAATTATGTCTATGGGGACGCTGATTGTCTTTGGCTTTTTGAAAGGATTTCAGCCAATCGCCGGATTTAGCTATGGAGCAAAAAAGTTTGACCGGCTGCGGGAGGCTATCAAAACTGCTATCCTCTGGTCTACCGCCTTTTGTGTGATTTTTGGTGTTATTGCCGCTGTATTCTCTACGCAGATTGTATCCCTGTTTACAAAGGAAGACGCAGAGATGGTTCGTGTCGGTTCTATTGCGCTACGGGCAAACGCCCTCTCTTTTGTCCTTTTTGGTTTTTACACAGTCTATTCCTTCCTGTTCCTTGTGATGGGAAAAGCCACAGAGGGCTGCATCCTCGGCGCTTGCCGTCAGGGAATTTGTTTTGTCCCTGCTATTCTGATACTTCCAGCGGTTTGGGGATTAAGCGGCGTTCTCTACGCACAGCCGATAGCAGACATTATTTCAGCGATTGTCACCGCAGTTATGGCTGTTCGGCTACACAGAGAATTGCGGATAGCAGGACCCCAGGTTTCCACTCCACCCCAGGAGCATTGATAACATAAGGTGATGCAAATGAACGCAACACAAAATTGTTCTCACTGGATATGCTGTCCTGCCTGTAGCGGAAAGACCCGAATAAAAGTATACGAAGATACGGTGCTTGAAAGGTTTCCGCTGTATTGCCCCAAGTGCAAGCAAGAAATGCTAATCAGTGTCCGACAACTGAATACGTCCATCATAGAGCCAGACGCTCAGACGCAGAGCCGATAACATATGGGAACCTTCCCCATGGTTATCGGCTTTGCATTTGAAAAGTCGTGGCTAAGTCAAATAAGGAGCAACGGCTTTTCAGAAATCAAAAGCCGTCGCTCCTTTTGCGCTGTGGCGGTACATAGGAGCAGCCGCCATGAAACACAAAGCCATTCTACACAACCTAGCAGTCCATGATTTATCAAAAAAAGCCTGCTTCCCTCAAGGGAGAACTGCGGTCACAACACTATACTATACGATGCAGATATAGTAAACTATACAGTGCAAACCGCCCGGTGGGTCTATGACCTGCCGGGCGGTTTTTGTCGTTCCTTGCGGCCCGGAAAATTTTCTTTACTTTTTTCTCTGCGGAAAGCGGTTTTGCGCGCAAAACCTGTGCCGCTGAACGCTCTGTTAGCGGAAAGGGAAAGTACCACTCACCATCCCCCAGCGAAAGTGGGTGAGAAGATGGAACCCAACCCCCGCGACTACGGCGAACGGTGCAGGTTTGACGCCTTTTGCAAGACCGTATTGAAGCATGAGGCTATCGACTACATCCGGGAAATGAAGCGGCGGGCCAGCCGGGAAACGTCCCTGGAGCGGCTGCCCCAAGCGGCGATGGACAAGCTGTGTTCGGCTGATGACTACCCCAGCGATAGCTATGTGTTTTCGTACTGCGGCTGCTACCTGCCAATCAGGAGCCAACAAGTGGCCGACGCCTTTGCCGGTCTGCCGGAGCAGGAGCAAAGCATTTTGATTTTGCGCCTGGTGCTGGACCTGACGGACAGCGAAATCGGCAAGGCCCTGGGCCTGTCCCGGAGTGCCGTCCAGCGGCGCAGAACAAAATCGCTGAAT
>CANSAE010000025.1 GCA_947644595.1 uncultured Clostridia bacterium | reverse complement strand
CTTGTACTTTTTGTACTGCTTGACCGCGAAACAGTCCGGCTTGCGCTTTTCCAGCCCGGCGAACATATAGTCCACCGCGTTCATAAAATCGTCATCGTCCTCCTTGACCTCCATGCCGGAAATCATGTCAACAAGGGTGTTCATGTTCTTGTCCTCGTCCGGGCCCTCGAAGATGATATAGGCGATAAGGGCGCAGTATAAAAGCGTTTCTGATTTCGTCCAGAACGGGTCGCCCTCCTTGCCCTCGCCTTTGGTGTTGGCTATTAGGGTATTGACGAATTTCAGAATGTCGGCCTCGTTGCGGATGTACGCCAGCGGGTTGTAGTGCATGGAGCGGGAAAAATCAATGCTGTTGAAAACCTTGATTTTATATCCCTTTTTCTTTTGCAGGAAATACCCCGCCTGCTCCAGCACCCCGCCTTTTGGGTCTACCACCACATAGGAGGAATGGGCCTGGAGTAATTGCGGGGTAAGCCAGAACCGGGTCTTGCCGGAGCCGGAGGAACCGACAACACAGCAATTCAGGTTCCGGGCGTTGGCGGGGACGGCGGGCCGGGTGTTGGTGGTGAGAAATTCCGTCCCGGTCAGAATGATGTTGTTCTCAAACCTGGGGTCGGTGAACGGCTTGATGTCTTTTTCCGTTCCCCAGCGGGCCGAACCATATTCTTCATCCCGGCGGTATTTTTGGGCTTTTTTGCTTTTCTGGTAGATAATCAGCCGGATCGCCACGGCCCCCGCGATGCCAGTGAGCCAGTCAAAAGGATTGAGCCCCGGCGCGAAGTCGGCAAAGGCCGGGCCGAGGGCCGCCACCATCCCCACCAGCTTGTGGGCCAAATCCGCCCCCGCCGCCAGACGGTAGGCCGTCCCCACCTTTAGGCAGGCCCACGCGATGAACAGATAGGGGAGGTTCGGCAAAAGGTACTTTTTCAGCTTATCTGTCCTCATGGGCGGCCTCCTTTACGCGGTCTTTCTTTTGGGGCGCGGGCTGGCGCAGTATCTCGGCGGCGGCCCGTCTGAGCTGTTCCCGGATGGGTACGCGGTCAGTCTTTGCCTTATCCAGCACCCGGCGGGAATACTCCCCAAAACAAGCTGTGATTGCATCCGCCTGCCCGGATTTGAAGAACAGCAGATATTTGTCCGGCCCGGTCTTGTAAAAGGCATAATCCACGTTCCACTTCCGGGCCACCCGGTCAAATTCTTTTGGGGCCCCGGTGAGCTCGATACTGTTCGTGGCCGCGCCGTGGGCCATGAGCTTTTTCACGGACTGCCTGCCGTGGGGCGTCTGGTGGGCCCGGTGCTCCTTTTGTATCTTCCGGCCAGCCGCCCGGAGCGCATAGGCCAGCACCCGGGCCGTCAGCTTTCCCGTCCGCATGGATAGCGCGATAGTGCGCCGGGAAACATCCTCGTCAATCAATCAAAACCGCCTCCTTTCATGGGGGATAGGCCATCCGGCCTTTGGGACAAAATGTCTCGAAGTCACCGCTCCTCCCGGCCCGTTTCCGGGTGCTTGCGTTCAGCCGCCAGAGAGGAACGGTCAATCACTTCCTTGTAGGCGGCCATCTGCTCCCGGATGGAGAGCCGGGGGAGGGCAAAAACCTTGTGCTCCTTGGGAATATCCTCTATCCCGTGATAAACTTCCTTAATATCGCCCGTCTGGACGATATAGCCGCCGGGGGCAAGGTGGCCGCCCTCGTTGATGGATATGTCCCGCCCGTATGCCTCATAGTCAAAGTAGTCTTTCAGCTCGGCGGGTATCGGCAAGTCCTCTGCATAGCAGCGGCCCAAATCGTCCTCGCTTTCAATATCCGGGTAAAATTCAAAGCAGTCCAGATTTTCCGCAAGGTTGATGATGTCCGCCACGCTGGAGGTATGCGCCCCCATATGGAGCGCGGCCTCGAATTTTTCAATCTCGCTTTGGGGGAGCTCCGAGAGCAGGCAGGCCAGATGGTTCAGCTCGTCCAGATTTTCATACTCGCCCAGATAGTCATAGAGCCCCAGTACATCGCCGTCAAAGCTGGTGATGAAAAATTCCTCGTAGCGTATGCCGTCCACGCCGATATTCTTTAACAGCGCCTCCACCGCCTGGGGGCTGGTGGGGAATTTCAGCGTTTCCCCCACCAGCTCGCCCTCGTTGTATTTCCCCAGATTGGTGATGTACGCCTCGAACAGTGCGGCCATGTCAGCGGCGGCCCTGGCCCTTGACGGTCAGGATGCCCTCAAGGGTGGTGGCAGTGATGCCCAGCCGCTGGGCCACAGCAATGTCGTTCTTCATGGACTCGGTGACGGTATGCCCGCACACCACCAGCACCCGGGAGCGGCGGAGCAGGTCACGGCCAATGTCGATGCTGCTCTTGTGTTCCTCGGGAACCGCGTCATTGAGGAAAAGGGGCAGAAACAGCGCGGGGCAGATAGGGGCAAAGCCCGCATCGTAAACCGCCCGGCAGTACTGCGCGGCAAGCTCCGCGTTTTCCGTGTCGCCGCCATACCAAGCGGCGGTGATGTAAGCAAGGGGTCGTTTCATAGTCGTTTACCTCCGATATTTTGATAGTTGTCGTTCAGCCCTATCCCCCCGCCCTTTCCCATTCATGGGAAAGGGGGCGGCTCTGGAGGATATATCCCCCGCCGCGCCGGGAGGGGTGGCACAGCCGGGGCGGGCCGTCAAGGGCAAGCCGCCGCAGGCGGCGGGCGTTCCGCCCCTTGACTGCCCACTCCCGGCTGTGCCCAGTAGCAGGCGGCGACGGGGGATATACCACCAGAGCCCCTCTCTAAAAGAACGCCATGCAGGACGCGGGGGAGGGGCGCGGGAAAGAGAAAAGCCTTGGGACAAAATGTCTCAAGGCTTACTTTTCCCGGTCAGTCTTTTTCTCCGGCGCGGTGCGCTCCGGGGGCTGTTTCTCTTTCCACGCATCCAGCAGGGACATAATCTGGTCTTTCATTTCCCGGGGCGTGGCGTCCTTGCCGAAATACTTGTTCAGTTCTGCGGCGGAAATAATCACTTTGTCTACCTCCTTTTTCTCACGGCTCAAAATGCCGTCAATCACATCGCCGTTCAGTTTCCCGTCCTTATCCAGCTTGCGGAGCTCCTGGGCCTGGGAGAGCGAGGGGGATGCCTGCTCGCCCTCAATGGAAACGGCGATAAACCTCTGGTTTTTGGGCTTGATGAACGAGATTTCAACAGCGGGGGTGAAAGACAGCTTTTTCTCGTTCACCATAGACTGGAGCTCCGGCACAAGCTCGGTCAGCCGGATATACCGCTGTACCTGCTTGTAGTTCATGCCGTTCCGTTCCCCCACGATTTCCGTGGAGCGTTTCCCCACGTCCCCGGCGGCCACGCCCTCCATCTTCGTCCCCTGGTGGCTGATGGCCTCCACCTGCATTTTCAGAGACTGGGCCTTTTCCATCGGCAGAATCTTTTCCCGGTGGCGCAGGTTGTCGTCCGTCATCGCAAGGATGGCCTCATCGTCCGTCATGTTGCGGACGATACACGGCATATTTGCAAACCCGGCCAGCTCACTGGCCCGCTGGCGGCGGTGGCCCGCGATGATTTCATAGCCGCCGCCCTCCCGGGGACGCACCAGCGCGGGCTGGTGTACGCCGTTGTCCTTGACGGACTCCACAAGCCCTTTCATTTCCGCATCGTC
>CANSAE010000024.1 GCA_947644595.1 uncultured Clostridia bacterium | reverse complement strand
TGAATTATAAAAGCCTATGAAAATGCCGTAAACTGATAGGACAAAAACGCAGTAATTTCAAGGCTTTGCGGCATTTCTCTGTAAATGCTGTAAACAGTAAATCGTCTGCTTAGGGGTAAAGTTAGGGGTCAAAATAATGGAAAAACCAAGTGCCGGGGAAAATGTATCCCCGGCACTTTCGGCACCCTTACGCGCGCGTGCGCGTATCGTGCGGAAAAATTATTTATCCCGCTCCATCGTCTCAGAGATCGCACGCTTAATGAAGCCGTTCACGCTCTCGCCCCTTGCGTCTGCATGGGCCTTGATTTCCTCATACATGGACTTTTGCAGGTCCAGCGGCACACGCTTTATGTTGCTTGCTTTGTATTTCTGCGATGCCTTATAAGCGCCCTCATTGTATGGCATAGAATCACCCCCGCACAGTATATCACAATATCGTCAATACGTACACATACATAATGCACAAAACTATGTGTACACATTTGGTGTGAGTGCCTATTGTAATATGTGTACGCATATGCTATACTACAATCACAGCAAGGGACAAGCAAGAGACGAAACGGCTTGCGAATCCGGGGCCGGTATACGGGTGACACAAAGCGCTGAACATTCCCGATCTCCCCAGAAGTCCCTTGAACGACAAACAAGGTTCGACAACTGAACACCGCCCGGAGTGACCTTCCCACAAGAAGTTGGCAGGGGGGCTAAGGAATCGCCGATATAGTTTATTCGCCGGGTTGAAAGCTGAAACAGGTCATGCCGCAGGAATGGACAGTGCCACCTGGATGATTCGTGAAAAGCGAACGAGTAGGCAGAGGAAGAACGGAAGTTACCGCACATCTGAAAGCGGGAGAACTGAAAAACAGAATAGGAGGACAGCGAATGAGTACAAAGGAACTGGATAGCCGCATCAAGGAGCTGCGGGAGCTGCGCCGAATGGCGGATGAACTGCAAGCAGAGATCGACAGCATCCAGGACGAAATCAAGGCAGAGCTGACCGCACAGGGCACGGACACGCTGGCCGGGACAGACTGGCAGGTAACATGGAAGCCCGTCACCAGTGAACGCCTGGACAGTGTAGCCTTGAAAAAGGAACTACCAGAGATCGCCGCACGGTTCATAAAGCAGACCACCGCCCGGCGGTTTGTTCTCAGCGTATGAAAAAGGCTCCATATCCCAGCCAGCAAGCAAGAGGATATGAAGCCCGAAACACCCCGAAGGGGTCACGGTTATTATACCGCGGCCCCTTCCAGATTGCAAGGGAGGAAAGAACATGACCGCAAGAGAACGTGCCAAACGCGGCCTAAAGGAAAAGGGCCTTCAGCATATCATCTACGGCTACCGGGCCAAAGGCCAGACGGTGGAGGGCGATTGGGAAACCGAAATACTCAAGTTCACCGACGATGATAGCTTCGTCGAATATGTAGACAAAATGCAAGCGGAGATTGACGAGCTTGATATGATCCTCGCCGTACACGCATAGAAGAAACCGCCTACCCCTCACCGGGTGGGCGGTTTTTTATGTGTATTTTTGATTCACTTTTGATTCACTTTTGATTCAGGCAAATCTTTTAGGGTGTCGCAAATGTCGTAGTTGACAGCTACAAAAACAGAGCGGGAGGGCGTGTCCCGCTGAAAAGCCCTGTTTCACGCGCTTCCCGGCGGTTTCTATGTGTGCTTTTTATGCTATTTAAGGGGGTCTAAACAGCAGAAAAGCCGCCTACAAAGACGGTTTTCGCTATGTAGTTATGCGCTATGCAGTTCAATGCACGGCTCAATAATGCCGATGGAAAGCAACATCAAGTAATTGTCCCAGCATTGCGTACAATCTCCCACATCGTCATCACACTTCATGCACATGTAATGCTCACGCTCCGGCGGGCATTGGTCATTCAGGATCATGCGCGCACATCGCAAAAATGCGGATTCTTTTTTGGTCATCCTTGACAACCTCCCGCATGATGCATTACACTGGAAGCGGATACATGGGTCATGTTCCGCTTTGCCGTCCTGAGTGTTGCAGCACTCCGGGCGGCTCTCTTTTTTTGGTGGAAGTTTTGTGCACTTTCTGCACATTCGCACCGTTCCCCGGGGTCTAAATGCAAACCGCACCGGGGACACGTCCTAAAATAACTCATTTTGACGTTCCTTTCTGTAAGCCGCTGAGATGCGCTCTAACGGCTTTTTTGTCTCAGGCATGTAACTACCCTCTGAAACTGTTATAAAAAGTCCTAACTTGAGTAGGCTTTTTTTCGCTCAAACGATGGATTACTGCCCACACCCGCCCGTCGTGGGTTCTTTCCCTTGCGAAACAGGTACAGCGGGCAGTCTGTACAATCACACCGCCGCACATCACGGGCGGTTCAGACACTTCGCTCGGATCGCTTTCAATGGGGTTAATGTCTGTTTCATGTTCCTGTCCCTTCTCGCTCTTTTTTTGGGTGCGCTTTTTCGCGCTTTTCGTACATCTCCAGCCAATCGTCCAGGCGCATTGTCACCAGCCACGGCTCCCGGTTCCGGCGGTGGAACAGAGCGGGCACACCGTCACCGAACTTCTCACTATCCCGCACGGCCTGCCGCATCGCCTCCGGCACGTTCAGCCGCTCCACCCGCTTGACCTCACAGTGGATCCCCGGCAGCCCTACCACGTCCGGCACCTCGCCAAAGGTGAGAGAACCGCCCCGCTGGGTATCATAGCCCCGCTCCCGGAAGACCGCGGCCAGCTCCCGTTCTCCCGCCGCGCCCTTCGCCTGTGAACTCTTCCCGCTCATGTCAGCAGCTCCCTTGCAATTTGTTCCTTTGCCGCGGCATTGACCTGTCGCCGGCTTTCTCCGTCCAGCTTCACCCGCACCGGGCAAAGCTCCAGCACCCGGTCAAAGATACGGGCGTACTGCATAGACCCCGGTTTGTGCAGCTGCTCAAGCGACAGGTTCGTAGTCACGATGATGGGCAGCCCCGCATTGGAGCGGGTCTCCACGATGTTCAGCATCTGCTCCGCCGCATAGCTGGTTTCCCGCTCCGCGTTCAGATCATCCAGCACCAGCAGCTTGTACGCGTTCAGCCCGTCAATGAATCCCTGCCGCTCCCGGCTGTCCTGCAGGATGTTCAGCAGCCGCGAGAAGCTGGTAACGGTCGCCGTCACCTGCCGCTCCCGCAGCCCGTTCACGATGCAGGACGCGTAAAAGCTCTTGCCCGTCCCCACGCTGCCATAGAACAGCAGGCCGATGTTCTCCGCCCTTATCCTGTCCCATTGCTCCACATAGCGGCGGCACGTCCGGGAGACATTCGGGTTCTTCCCGTCATCGTCCGCAAAGGTGTGCCGCAGCGCCCCGGGAAGCGTGACGTGGTTTGTGTCCAGCGTTTTCAGCCGCTTTTCAAACTGCGCCCGGTCTGTTGCTTGTTCTTCCGTTGCCTGGGCTTCCTGTCTGCACCTGCACATCACCGGGACCGTGTGCCCGCCCTCAAGCCGGGTCTGCTTCGGCGTGTCGCACTTCCCGCAGTACAGCACCCCGTCCCGCTCATAGTCCCCGGCTTCCGCCTTTGTCTCCATCAGGCCGGGCGGGATCATGTTCATCGCGTCAGACAAAGGATTCACCCCCGGAGTAATCCGGGAACGGATCATCTTTCTTCTTGTCCCACCGCTCCCAATGCTCAGCGTTCCGACAGGCGGCTTTCCAATCGGTCATGGGATATTTGCCCATCATCCAACCCCTGGCGGCATAGTAGTTGATGAACCCCTGGGGGTCTACCTTGCTCCCACGTTCCCGTACATACTCCGCCACTTCCTCAACCGTGGGCGGCACAAACCGGGTGCGGGTGGGCGGCTTGTCCGCCCC
>CANSAE010000023.1 GCA_947644595.1 uncultured Clostridia bacterium | reverse complement strand
CCCGGCTCTTCGCCGGAGCTTGCCACCGCGCCGCCGATGGTGATCGGCTGGGACTCGGACTCGCCATACGAGGAGTTCTCTCGGAACTGGACCTCGTACATATCGTTTTCCTTCAGGCCGTGGACCACCGGCAAGGTGCCTTCATACGCAATCCAGCCGTAGCTGTCCGGCCAGCCCGTGAAGCCTGCCGGCAGCTCCGCCGCCGTTTTCACCTTGACAGGCGCATAACTGTTTTGAGAAGTGTCATACACGGTCTCAATCACCGTTGTGGCGTTCTTTTCAAAGCTCTTGACCAAATCCGCATAGTGCACATTTGTATTGCCTTGGGGATACCAGTTGCTGGGCAACGGCACTTCCCGCCAGCCGTCGTTGGGCAATCCGGTGTAATCTACCGGTACGCCGTCCACCACCGTCGGCCGGTAGCGGTAGATCATACGGTTGGTGATATAGTAGCCGGTCATGGTGCCGGTCCCGTCGGTATGGCTGTTCCAGTAGCCCGTGGTCATCCCGTCGGCGTCCTTCACCGGGCCGGCGGAATAGAAGCCGTAGATCTGGCCGTCTTTCGTGCCTTCGGATTCCACCACCTGGCTTTGCAGACCTGTGTTCGCGTCCTTCGTCGGCACAGGCTGCGCACCCTTGGCAATGCCTTGGATCCGCAGTACCTTTGTGTCGTAGGAGAAGTTCGTCTTATCCCAGACACGTACCGTCACCAGCAGGTCGTTGGTTGTCGGGACTCTCGGCGTGCCGGTCAGGTAGACCTTGCCGCCTGTGCCGCTCGTCAAATTCACGCCGCCCGCACTGGTCACGTTGCCAGAAGACGCTGACGCCAACCCCAGGCCGTACTTTGCCAGGAATTGCGCCGAAGTCATGGCTCCGTTTGTGATCGTGCTGTTTTGATTTCCTATCTTAATGGTTTCTGTCCCCGTAATAGGAGTATTCGTTCCCGGCTGCACTTCCTGCGCCGTCTCAATGATGACGCCCTTGGTGGTGCCGTTGGCGCCGGCTACGTTGAACTCCCAGCTGAACGGCTTGTTCACCTTCGCCTGGGTAGCGTCGTATTTCTCGCTATGGGGCTTCGTCTCCAGTCCGCCGGAATTGGTCACCGGCGTCAGGTTTACCTTGATCGGCTTCCACTGGGCGTACAGATTATAGATGGAGTCCTTTGTCTGGGCGGGGATGGTGTTGTTCGCCCCACCCACAGGGTGATCCATTCCGTTCTTCGCGTCCGCGTCGCTCATCGTTGCAAGCGAGTTTACATAATCTGTTCCAGTTCCCGTCGCGGATACGGTTCCCGTTCCTTTCTTCTGCAGGAACTGTGCGTCGTCGTCCCAGCCCATGAACGTATAGCCCGTACGGGTATATACCTTGGGGCTCAGCGTTGTCGTCGCCGTGCTGGGCTTCGTGATCTGCGGATCAACTGTGCCGCCTACTGCCGCCGTCGTTCCGATGGACGCCGTGTTCTTTACATACCGCACCATGTACGAATCCGCTTTCAGATTTCCCTGACTGTCTACCTGGAATTTCTTGACTACATATCTGCCTTCAGCAGCTGCGCCGACACCTGCGTTGAACAGAATCAGCACGTAGTCGTCGTAGTAGCAGTCGTTGTCTGTGATCATGTTTCCGGATATGTTGTCCGTCTTCATAGACCGCAGCGGCAGGTTTGCTCCAAGCGAGGCAAAGCTTGCCTTGCCCGACGTGACCGTAGCTGTCCCAGAACGCCAATACGTGGCACTAACCTGCAGCAGTGTTGACGAATTGAAGTTCGTGTTGTTGATCTTTATCGGAGAGTTGCCGTGATTCGAGCCCGTATAATCTGCAGCCGACATCACTACCGCGTCGATCGTAGACCCATCGCTTCCCGCACCTGTGGACAGGGTTGCCACAATATCCAGTTCAAAAGATATCTTGCCGCCCGCCACATTGAAGTTGTTGATGGCCAAAATCGAATTTTCCGGCGCACCCGGCCGCCCAGCCGGCAGCTCTGTTACCACACTGTATGCTGCCGATTCCGATACCACCGCCGCCAGTGCTATGGACGGAAGTAGTTGCAGAACCATCAGCACGGAGAGCAGCATGGTCAGAATTCGTTTCCCTTTCATGCATTTCCCCCGTTCAATCATTGGCACTGCTTCCGATGGCCGTCTGCAGCTGTGCCGAGGTCAGATCCGTCGTCGACTTGCGCACCGCGTTATACATCCGCTTCTGTGCTGTGGCGATGCCCACTGCCGAATAGTTCAGCCCGGCGTCCACGAATGTCTGGTGATCCACCGCGCTTTGGAACTCCGCTAAGGTGGCCTTCTCCCGCGCCATCTGGTTGATGTACCCTACGGTTCCCAGTCGGATAAAGCCGTTGTTGCCGTCCTTGTCGATCTTCACGTTCAGCGGAGACAGATTGCCTGCGCCCGGCCAATTGCCCGGCGAGGTGTTGGCGTCGATGAAGTAGTACTCCACCGATGCAACCTGCTTGTTGGGCACCATCTCGCAGGTCACCGTGTCCGTATTCTCCAGCGACAGCAGCGTGAAGATGGGCTGTGCGCCCGCAGCCGTCGGCTGCATCTTCACCACCACGCCCGGTGTCCTTGCCCGGGTCACACCCTTGTCTGCCGTATTCAGGCGCTTTACTTCCAGCGTAATCGAATACTTGCCGTCATCACTGGTCGCGCCGCCGTATCGCGTATATGCAATGGGCTTCACGGTATAGTGCTGTGCTGCTGCGCCCGCTACGCCTGTGTTGATGTCCGCCGTCGCCTTATAGCTCGCCTGCAGCAGCACCGATTTCGAGTCCTTATCTTTCTCGTTCGTATAGCCGCTGATGTCGCTCAGGTCCGCTACGTCCGCCTTTACGATCGCATTGGTGAGGTCTAACGCACTGTCGTTCGACGTAAATGTACCGCCTGCCGTATGCAGGCCCTCGCCGTCGTTGTTCTCGTACACCACCAGCCATTGGTCAAACTCATACCCAGCCTTGTTGCCCAGACGCTTCTGAACCTCCGTGTGATTCATCCATGCATTCACGTTGGTCGTCGCATCTTCCGGTGCGCTGATCGCGTCGATTGCTCTCCCGTCCCAGTCAAAAAACGTGATCGCGTAATCCCCGCCGCCCACGATCTCTTCACCGCCGGTGTTGATCGATTTCCCCGGGCCTACCCGGAAAGAAACCTTACACGCCGTCTCATCGTTCTCTGCATACTTGCTTTCCGTGCTGCGCCAGGCGTAATATTTCTGCACATAGCCCTCAATCGGATTCAGCTCACTGCCATCAGTCACTTCCTCCTCCGGCACGCCTACGCTCAGCATCACCTGCGCGCCCGGGATGGCCTCTTCCGCCACTCCCTCAGGTGCCAGGCACAGCGTCTTGTTCGGATTCGTAAGCGATTCTCCTGCTCCCGGCACATTTACCGGCAGGTAATCGCCTTCCGCATCCTTCTTGATCTGGAACCGCACCGTTACCAGCCGTTCGGCCTCCGTGCTCAGGTCCTGGTACCGGAGGCTGTCTGCTCCCAGGTACAAATACCCTCGGGCGCCTGCGCCTTCCTCCGTTCCCGCTTCCCCGCTCTCCTCCAAACGCCCCAGCGCCGGCTTTCCGGAAAATCGGTCCGCTCCCTTCGACGGGATCACCGTCGTCCAGTTCTCCGTCAGTTCCGGCGCTTCTGCGGGGTCCTTCCAGTCCACCAGCGTCAGTACACCGGTATCATAGGACAGTACCACCCCTGCCGTCTGGAAGTTTTCCGCCTGTACCTCCAGGCTCACCTCCAGATAGCCGGTCGCCTTCCCTGTCTCCGTCCCGTCCTCTGTCACTTTCACGCCGGATATCATCACCTCCGGCTCTACTGCTGCTGCCTGCGTCTGCTCGCCTAAATATCCCACGGTTCCCGTCAGCAGCGTCACGGTCATGAGCATCGCCAGTATCCTTTTATTCCTCATACACCGTTTTCTCCCACTTTCGTAGTTTCTGTCGGGCCCTCTTGTTTCGTGAACCCTTTCTTGAAATCGTTCTTTCCGTAATTCGCTGGCGACGTCAGAATCGCCAGATCCTTCTGGTCTATCCGTCCGTCTCCGTTCAGGTCATACACGTTCCCTGCTTCCACCGCGCTCATGTACCGCCCGGGACGTGTCAGCTCCGCTCGGTCTGCCTGTCGGATCCGCCCGTCTCCCGTTACATCCCCGCACGGCAGTGTCAGCGTCTGTCCGTCCAGCTCCGGAAATACCTGCACTTCTCCGCCTTCCCGGCTTACCGTTACTCCGCTCAGGTATCCCCCCACGTGCCCTGCCTTCCTCACCTCTATCTCATACCGCCCACTTGGTAATTCCCAGCCTTTTACCATCGTTGATGA
>CANSAE010000022.1 GCA_947644595.1 uncultured Clostridia bacterium | reverse complement strand
TCGTGGTGGTGGCCCTCTCCCAGCTCGGCAACGTGGGGGGCCAGCCCTATTGGTCATGGTACGGTTTCAACTCCCGCGTGGAGTGGTGCGCCTGCTTTGTCAGTTGGTGTGCCAACGAGTGCGGGTATCTGGACGCCGGTGTGATCCCCAGGACGGCGGGCTGCATTTCCGGCTCTGATTGGTTCAAAGATCGGGGACTATGGCAGGACAACAGCTACGAGCCGCGCCCCGGTGACATCATCTACTTTGATTGGGACAACAAGGGCGGCTCCGGCCCGCAGGACGGCCTTGCCGATCATGTGGGCATCGTGGAGAAGGTGGAGAACGGGATGGTCTACACCGTGGAGGGCAACTCCGGCGATAGCTGCCGGGAGAACCGCTACGCCATAGGCCATTATGAGATTTACGGGTACGGGACGCCTGCCTACTGACCCCGCAGACGCATAATTTTCGCCCTGGACTGACTGGAAACAGTTCGTCCGGGGCGACTTTTTCTATTTCTATCTCCAAATGGACTACTCTGCCATATCTCTGTCCGGGAGGGTGGGAATCACATTGACGCTCTCCCTTTTAGCTATAAAGCTCTTTTCAGAGATATGGAGTTTCCTGAAACAACCCTTTGGGCGATTTATGGGAACTTCTGTCTGCTGAACCGCCCCCTCAAACACATAAATTCGCCCTGGACTGACTGGAAACAGTTCGTCCAGGGCTTCTTTTTGCTTATTCCTCAAACAGTTTTGAAACAGGGACTTCCAGCACCTCGGCGATCTTGAACAGCGTTTCCATCGACACACCAAAGGCCCGTGTGGGGCTTTCGACTTTAGCGACAAACGACCAGGATTTGCCGATCTTATCCGCAAATGCCTCCTGTGTCAGCCCCCGCAATTTTCGGTAGTATTGCACCTTCAGACCAAAGCGAATGTACTGCTCCCGGTATTGTGTCTCCATAGCATCGTCCCTCCCGCTAAAAGGGTATCACTTTTCAGCAGATTTATTTATAGAGAGGGATTGCCATTTATAGCAATACAATGATATAATATAGCCATGCAAGGATATAGGGAGTGAGCATGGTGCGGGAACAGACCTGTTGTTTTACCGGCCACCGGGAATTGTCGGTATGGGGGCGAAAGCAGCTCGCCGCAAAACTGGAGGCCACGATCACCGGCCTGATCGACAGGGGCATCATATTTTATGGAGCTGGAGGCGCCCGTGGATTTGATACCCTCGCCGCTCAAACTGTGCTGAAACTGAAACCGAACTATCCAAGTATCAAGCTGATCCTGGTGCTGCCATGCCTGACGCAGACACGGTGCTGGAGGCCGGAGGACATAGCGGAGTATGAGCGTATCAAGGCCCAGGCGGATAAAGTGGTCTACACCGCCCGGCAGTACACAAGAGGATGTATGTTCAAACGAAACCGCCACCTGGTGGACAACAGCAGCGTGTGTGTCTGCTATCTGACCAAGGACAGCGGTGGGACAGCCTATACGGTGGACTATGCTGAAAAGAAAGGGCTGGAGATCATCAACCTTGCCACCTGACAGCTCCAAAAGGCACTTGAAGTTCCCCAGCAAAATCGCTATAATTAAAATTAGCAAAAATTTTTTGTAGGTGATGCTATGCGAAAAATCCTTTATACAGCCGGTTCCATCGTGGCCCTGCTGGTGGTGCTGACGATTTTCTTTTCCATCCGCCCGGAGGGTTTTCTCCGCCGGAACGAGGCCGCTGTGACACAGGCCGAGGTGGAGGCCGCTGGCGCAGCCGTGACCTTTACCGGGAAAAAGGCCGGGGCGGACATCCCCCGCGTCACCGGGGCGGAGGACTTCATGGCGCAGTACCCATTCGAGCAGTTCACGGTGGAGCCGGTGAACGCCATCCCCACCGGCGTTTATGAGCTGGCCCGCTGGCGGAGCAGTACCGCCGTGGTGGGCCACCGCACCCGCAACTACTCCCAGGCCACCACCAGCGCATTGTGGGCGATGACGGGCTACAATGAATATTACATCATCGAGTTTCCAGACGGCACCCACGCGCTGGCCCTGTTTGACCGTGGGCTTGCCGCCGATCTCGCCAAGGGAAAAGCCGTCACGCTCCCCATCAGCGCAAGGGCGGGGGTGAATACATACGCCAAGCCGTACTTGCAGGACATCTGCAACCAGTACGGGGCGGATTTGGAAAATGTGGTGTACGCCTTTGACGATGGCTGGTACAAGGAACACAGCGGACAGATTTTGATGATACGGCTGGGCATTGTGGCTGGCATTATCGTGGCCGGGGCTGTCTTGTGGGCTTTTGGGGATAGTTTATTAAAACGACGCTTTGCCGTTAATGGAGGAAAACTATGAAAGGTCCTTGCTTAGATTTGTGTGTATTTTACAAAGAAAATCAAATTATAAAACCATTAGAATTTGTACTGGACTTCTGTAACATGTGGGATACAGCGGGTTTTGATCCGTTCAAATTGCATAAAAGAAGAACACTAATCCCAGTCGCAGAGATAACAGAAGATTGCTTTTTTGGTGGGCGTGGTTTACGCAAAGGGTTGTTGCTAAAGAGTTCACTTAAACGAGATCACGAAGATGTGCTTTTTATGTTCGAGATACCGCGCAAGAAAAGAATTACAGACCCAGCCTATAAACGATACGAAGGACCTTTTTCATCCATTGCAATAAGCATTCCCTTTGAAAAAATAAGAGCAAACAGCAATTATACCTTTGATAGACTTTTTCAAATATTCCTACGGTTGCTTTCATACGGAGCGGTTGAAAGTGCCACGGTAAGTTTAGGGATGTCTGATTTTCAGTGGGAAGTGGACGAGCAGATTTCTCATTTTCTCAAAGAGAAGGATGCAATTATTGTAAAACGACGATTACAGTGGGCCACTTTCTTCACTACATACGAGCATCAAAAAATTTTGCAAGGATTTGCAAACGCTAACAGCTCTTTGGAGGCGTTTTGCGAACAGAACGGGCTTGAAATACTAATGACAGACGAATTTGATGGTATTATTTTGAAAGTAAAGGAACCAATAATGGAGGATACTCCTGATTACTTTTACGCTATGCTAAAAAGAACTCAAGAATTTTACTCCATTTTAGAAACAAACGGATAATGTGTTTTCAAAAATAATCCCCCAGCCGCCAACGGAAACGGCATATAAAAAAACCGTTGGATGGGCGGCTGTTCTATTCACGCGCCCCAAACGAAAACGAACACCAAACGGCGGTTTTGAAACAACGGATTTCAAGACCGCCGCCCTGTCCGTTACCGCTCCATATCCTGCGCCCTGCGGGGCTGCTGCTCCCGCTGTTCCTGACGCAAGATACTGGTAACGCTCTTTCGGATTTGCGCGGCTTTCCCGGTTCAGATCGCCGCGCTCGGTGCGGATGCCGCGCTTCTCCACAGGGGCGCAAGCCCGTTACCCTTGCGCCCCGCCCCCGTTCCGGCTCCCGTCTGCGCCGGTTCGTCATACGCTTTCCATGAAAAATGCTCCTGCTGGTTTTGGCAGGAGCAAGGCTAATGTTTTGAAATTGTTTGATGGATGATGGTGGAAAAATGACGGCTATTGTGGTAGACTGGATATGTCTATACAAAAAGGGGTGAAAAAATGCTCATAGCAAAATTTCAAACTTGCAATGTTGCTGACGAAATATCAAGAACTGAAAGTCAATACGCTATCAAATTCCCGGAGCAATATAAGGATTTTCTTTTACGCTATAACGGGGGCTACACGCCTAAAACAAAATTCAAAGCAAAAGGGATTTCGTCAGATGTTAGAGGCTTTTATGGAGTTGGTGCAGTTGGCTTGTTGGTAAGTCAAGAAGTGATTTCATCATGGGTACACCAAAAACTATTCCCGATTGCCTGTGACACTTTTGGAAATTACATTCTTCTTTGCATAACTGGCGCTGAATATGGAAATATCTTTTTCTGCGACCACGAAAAGGGAATGAACCTTTCGTTGATTGCAAAGGATTTTCCATCATTTGTTCGTGCCTGCAAAAGTGATAAGATACCAGAAGCGGCATTACGCTCCATTGAGGAACGAAAAGCCGCTTTGATTGAAAGAGGGCGAGGCCATATTATTACTCCAGCCCTCATTGAGATGTGGCAAAAAGAGCTTGATAAATACGGCAATATGCAGCAGGAGGAAGTAACTTTCTCGCGTCTTGATTGACACTTCTCCGCAAACCTCGTTACCCTTGTGCCGCACTCCCGCCTGCGCCGTCCTCCTGCGCTGTATGGGCGGTTTTGGCGGCGGGCTGGGTGTTACCCCTCGCCGCCGTTCCCGCGCCCTGTGTGGGGGCTGTGGCGGCGTTCTGGGCGGTCAATCCGTCCAGTACGCGGCGGCTGTGTTCGGTGGTGATGGTCTGCTGCCGCTGCCGACAAAATGGCGAACGACCTGGAGGCGAGAGCCGCTGCCAGACCCGCCCCAGCCCGTGATCGCCTGCCGGTGCTTCTACGCCTGGAGCTAATGCTCATGTACGGTAAAGAAGCAAGCAACCGAAAACAATAGATAGACCGCCAGCACTACACTATTCCGAACCAAAGACCAAAAGATAAGCATTGTGGGAAAATCTAAACTTTTGGATTTTCCTACAATGCCAACTACGGCGGAATCCCTCCCACTCCTTATATCTTTCTGTATACATTGAATTTGTATTTAGTAAAATGCAGACAACACCACGGATCGGCTTTTGGTTGGACAATTCCAACCAAACACCACAGCAGACAGCAGAAAACATTCTGAACGCTAGGAAGCCGGTATGATTGTTACATATAAGGGGAAGAAAAATTTCTTTTAGGTACTTGCTTTCCTAAAACTGATGTGATATAATAGCTTCATTCCAGAAAAGGAGTAAAAAATATGCGGCAAGGTATTCTTAA
>CANSAE010000021.1 GCA_947644595.1 uncultured Clostridia bacterium | reverse complement strand
TTTTCCCCGTCTTCTCGCCCCGCAGGACACGCCCTGCCGGGCGTTTTTCCGCCGAGTGCCCCGGACAACGGCCGAAAATCGGCGGGGTGCAGGCCCCACTACATCTTGTGTACGGGCGCGGGACGTGCAAATAGCAAAAAGTGGTTCCCATTCCGGCGCAGCTGTGCTATAATCAGAAAAAACAAAACGGGAGAATCGCTATGAAAGTTACCGTCATCGGCTGTGGGCGCTGGGGCTCTACCATCACCTGGTATCTGGATTCCATCGGCAACCAGGTTACCCTGTACGGCCGCAAAGGCTCCAGACACATGGACCAATTCATGAAAGACCGCACCAATGATTTCCTGCGCCTGCCGGAATCCATCGCCCTGACCAACGACCTGGACTGCGTCCGGGATGCGGAGGTCATCGTGATCTCCGTGAACTCCCAGGGGCTGCAAAAGGTCATGGATGAGCTCGCGCCCTACGGTCTGCGGGATAAGATTTTCATTCTCTGCATGAAAGGCATCGAAATCAGTACCGGCCGGCGGCTCAGCCAGGTGGCAGGGGACAATCTGGATGCCAGCAACAAAATCGCCGTGTGGCTGGGGCCGGGACACGTGCAGACTTTGTACCACGGGGTGCCCACCTGCATGGTCATCGACTCCGCGGACGAGGAAACCAAGCGATTTCTGGTGGATACCTTTTCCTCGGACCTCATCCGCTTTTATTACGGCACGGACCTCATCGGCAACGAGATCGGCGGCGCGGCGAAAAATGTTATGGGCATCGCCGCCGGGATGCTGGACGGCGTGGGCAAGACCCAGATGAAGGGTCCCCTCATGAGCCGGGGCACCTACGAGGTGGGCAAGCTCATCGCCGCCATGGGCGGGGCGGAGATGTCCGCCTACGGCCTGTGCCACCTGGGGGACTACGAGGCGACCCTGTTCAGTGAGCACAGCCACAACCGGAAATTCGGGGAGCTGTTCGTCCGGGGGGAGCCCTTCGACAAGCTGGCGGAGGGGTACTACACCGCGGACGCCATGGTGCGCCTGGCGGAGCAGTACCACGTGGAGCTGCCCATCACCCGGGCGGTATATGACATTCTCTATCACGGCGCAGCCCCGGAGGAAACGCTCAATAAGCTGTTTTCCCGGCAGATTAGGCGGGAATTTTAACGCAAAAAGCACGGCAGAGCCGTGCTTTTTGTTGTATGCTCCCATGCAAAATAAACGCCCGTCCCCCTTGCAATTTCCCGGTTTTGGTAGTAATATATGTGGTTAGAATCATACCAAAGAGGTGTATTACACATGACAAAAATCGATATTTTTTCCGGTTTTCTCGGGGCCGGTAAAACCACGCTGATCAAGAAGCTCATTGCCGACGGGTACGCCGGCGAGAAGCTGGTACTCATCGAAAACGAATTCGGCGAGATCGCCGTAGATGGCGGTTTTTTGAAGGACGCGGGCATTGAAATTACGGAAATGAACTCCGGCTGCATCTGCTGCTCCCTGGTGGGGGACTTCCGGGAGGCCCTGCACAAAGTTATCGACGAATTCCACCCGGACCGCATCCTCATTGAGCCCTCCGGGGTGGGCAAGCTGTCCGACGTCATCCACGCGGTACAGAACGTGGCGTCGGACGACGTAGTCCTCAACGGCTTCACCACTGTGGTGGACGCGGCTAAGGCCAAGATGTACATGAAAAATTTCGGCGAGTTTTTCAATAATCAGGTAGAAAATGCAGCCTGCATCATCCTGTCCCGTACCGGAGGCATAAGCGACGACAAGCTGGATGCCGCGGTTGCCCTTTTGCGGGAGAAAAACCCGGAAGCGGTCATCATCACCACCCCCTGGGAGGACCTGTCCGGCAAAACCATTCTGGAGGCCGTTGAGCGCAAAAGCACCTTGAAGGACACCTTGGTCCACATGGTATCCGAGGCGGTGGAGGACGATGTCTGCCCCGTCTGCGGCGGCCACCACCATGACCACGAGCACGAGCATGAACACCATCACCATCATGACCACGACGAGCACTGCGACTGCGGCCATGACCACCATGACCACGGGCACCACCATCACCACGGACATGATGCGGACGAAGTGTTCATGAGTTGGGGCGCCGAGACCTTCCGCAAGTACGGCGAGGAGGACCTCCGCGCCATGCTGAACGCTTTCGTGGACAACGAGGACTACGGCCTGGTGCTGCGCGCCAAGGGCTACGTCCCCGCGGCCGACGGCGGGCAGTGGGTGTACTTCGACTACACCCCGGGAGAGCTGAACGTCCGGCGCGGCGCGGCGGACGTCACCGGCCGGGTGTGTGTCATCGGCTCCAAGCTGAAAGAAGAAAAGTTGAAGGAGTTGTTCCGCATTGGCTAAGCAGCAGCCCTCGCAGGATATCCCGGTGTACCTGTTCACCGGATTTTTGGAAAGCGGCAAATCCACGTTCATTCAGGAGACTCTGGAGGACCCCCGGTTCAATACCGGCGAGCCCACCCTGTTTTTGCTGTGCGAGGAGGGGGAAGTGGAGTTCGACCCCGCCAGATTCGCCAGCCCCAACGTGACCTGCCGGACCATCGACAGCGAAGAGGACCTGACCCCCGAACACCTGAACCACCTGCTCCACGAAACGAAAAGCAAGCGGGTGGTGTGCGAGTACAACGGCATGTGGCTGCTGGACAAGTTCTACTCCGCCATGCCCCCGGCCTGGGCGGTGTACCAGGAGTTTTTCTTTGCCGACGCCCGCAGTATCTTGACCTACAACGCCAACATGCGGCAGCTCACCTTCGATAAGCTGCAAAGCTGCGAGCTGGCGGTGTTCAACCGCTTTGACCCCTCTATGGACCGCATGGAATTCCACAAGCTGGTGCGCACCGCCTCCCGCCGGGCGGAGATCGTTTTCGAGCACGCCGACGGCAAAATCGAATACGACGAAATTGAAGACCCCCTGCCCTTCGACATCGAGGCCCCTGTGATTGAAATTGCCGACACGGATTATGCCATCTGGTACCGGGATTTGCAGGAGGACACGGCGAAATACGAGGGCAAGACCGTGAAATTCACCGGCCGGGCCCTGTCCCGGCGCACCATGCCCGGGGCCTTCGTCATCGGCCGGCACGTGATGACCTGCTGCGTGGAGGACATCCAGTTCGCGGCCCTGGTGTGCGTGTGGGACAAGGCGAAGGTGCGGGCCATGGCCTCCGACCAGTGGGTGACCGTCACAGCCACCCTGCACAATAAATTCCACGCCGCTTACGGCTGCAAAGGCCCGGTGCTTACCGCGTCGGAAGTCACCGTCGCCAAAAAGCCTGAGCAGGAAGTGGCGACGTTCTTCTGAGGCAGGCGGTTTGACATTTCCATTCAATCATGGTACAATTTTCCTATGGAGAGGAGGGTTTTTCCATGAAGAACGTCATCACCATCAGCCGTGAATTCGGCTCCGGCGGACGCACCATCGGCAAGCAGGTGGCGGACCGTTTGGGCTATGCGTTTTATGATAAGGAACTGATTGAAAAGGTCGCGGAGGAAACGGGCTTTTCCAAGGAATACGTCAAGGAACGCGGGGAGTACTCCCCCTCGGCCAGCGCCTTTTCCTATTCCTTCATGGGCCGCTCCCGGGATGGGCTGTCCACCGACGATTACCTGTTTTCCGTCCAGCGCAAGGTGATTCTGGAACTGGCAGAAAAAGGCCGGTGCGTCATCGTGGGCCGCTGCGCGGATTACATTCTGCGGGACCGGGAGGACACCCTGAACGTGTTCATCCACGCAGATAAGAAGGTCCGGGCCAGGCGCATCGTGGAGGTCTACGGCGCCAATAAGCAAAAACCGGAAAAGCGTCTGGACGACAAGGACAAAAAGCGCCGGGTGAATTACAAATACTACACCGACCGTGACTGGGGCGACTACCACAATTACGACCTGTGTCTGGACAGCGGCACCATCGGTCTGGATCAATGCACGGACATCATCTGCGGCCTGGCAAAAGGATATTAAATTGTATATTTATTAAATGTATCCCCCGAATGAGTCTTTCGTTCGGGGGATTTTTACAGAATTCGACAGCTTTCGACGATGGAACACACAGTTCCGTGCTATACTCGCTCCACTATGTTTGAAAAGAGGATTCACTCCATGTTCCCACGAAGAAAGCGCCGCGTCACGTTCCAGACCTTGTCCCGGGAATGGCTGGAATTGCGGCAGAACCAGGTCAAGCCCGCCACCCTGGCCAACTACCGCACGCTCATCAAGGTCCACCTGCTCCCAGAATTCGGCCCCTTCCCCGTGTGCAAAATCACGGAACCCCAGGTTCGGGTCTATCTCGCCCGCCTGGCGGAATCCGGCCTGTCCGCGTCCACCCGCCGGTCCGTGCAGCTGCTTTTGCACATGCTGCTGCGCTATGCCGCGGAGCAGGGTCTGGCAAAGCCCGTAACCTTTCCGTCACCGCCGCCCATGCTCCATTCCGCGGCCGGGATACTCAGCGACGCGGAATTTTTGCAATTAAAAGACAATTTACTCCGCCGGCTTGACGATACGGCGCTGGGTATTTTATTATGTATGCACATCGGTCTGCGCATCGGCGAGATCTGCGCCCTGCGCTGGGGCGATATCGACCTGTCCGCCGGGACGGTCACCGTCTCCCGCACATTGCAGCGGGTGGCGGCGCCCACGGGCACACAAATTCTCATCCACAGTCCCAAATCGGCTCACAGCGTACGCACCATCCCCCTCCCCCGTCAGCTTGTGACGCTGATGTGCCCCTTCGCCGGAGAACCGGGCGCCTATGTGCTCACCGGCGGCCCGGGCTTCATGGAACCCCGCCGGTTACAGCGTAATTTTAAATGTATCCTGGCCCAATCCGGTCTGCGCCCGGCGAATTTCCACACCCTGCGCCACACCTTTGCCACCCGCTGCGCCGCGGTGACGGACCCAAAGACCCTGAGTTGTCTGCTGGGGCACAGCAGCGTGTCCACCACCATGGAGCATTACGTACATCCCCGGCCGGAGCAGATGCGGCGCTGTCTGGAACAGCTCAGCGCTTGAAAAACCTTGTGATTTCAAGATTTTTCAAGCATTTCCAAACATGCGGCATCAATGTTACACTTAGATTACACCCCGGCAAAAGCACTTGCCAAAGAAAAAGGCTTGTGTTAATATGCAACCGTAGCCGATATCCGGGCAGGGGAGGACCCCCT
>CANSAE010000020.1 GCA_947644595.1 uncultured Clostridia bacterium | reverse complement strand
GTTCTGGATTTCGGCGGACAGTATAACCAGCTCATTGCCCGACGGGTGCGGGAGTGCGGCGTGTACTGCGAAGTCAAGCCTTACACCACACCCTTGGAGGAACTGAAGGCGCTGAACCCCATCGGCATTATCTTCACCGGCGGGCCGAACTCCGTGTATCTGGAGACCTCCCCCCATGTGGACCCCGCCATTTTCACCTGGGGCGTGCCGATTCTGGGCATCTGCTACGGCTGTCAATTGATGGCCCACACCCTGGGCGGAGAAGTCACCGCCGCCCAGGACGATTCCGCCCGGGAATACGGAAAAACAGTTACCTATTATCATACTGGATGTAAGCTCTTTAAGGGATTGCCTAAAGAGGGAGTTTCCTGGATGAGCCATGGAGATTACATGGCGAAGGTGCCGGAGGGGTTCGCATTGGTAGCGCACTCCGCCAATTGTCCCAATGTAGCCATCGCTGACGAAAGTCGGGGCTTTTATGGTGTGCAGTATCACCCGGAAGTGAACCACACGGAACATGGTATTGCCATGATCCGAAACTTCCTGTATGAGGCCTGCGGTGCAAAAGGTGACTGGTCTATGGAGGACTACAAACGTACAGCGATTGCCCAAGTGCGGGAGAAAGTGGGTAATGGAAAGGTACTTTTGGCCCTGTCCGGCGGCGTGGACAGCTCCGTGTGTGCGGCGCTGCTGGCGGAGGCCGTGGGCGAACAGCTCACCTGCGTGTTCGTGGACCACGGACTGATGCGGAAAAATGAGGGCGACGAGGTGGAGGAAGCCTTCGCCAAGTGGGCGATGAATTTCGTCCGCGTAGATGCGGAAAGCCGCTTCCTGACAAAGCTCAAGGGCGTTGACGACCCGGAGCGCAAGCGGAAGATTATCGGTGAGGAATTCATCCGCGTGTTCGAGGAAGAGGCACAAAAAGTGGGCGCCGTGGACTTTTTGGCTCAGGGCACCATCTACCCCGATGTCATTGAATCCGGCGCCGGGGATGCGGCGGTCATCAAGAGCCACCACAATGTGGGCGGCCTGCCGGACTATGTAGACTTCAAGGAGATTATTGAGCCGCTACGGCTGCTGTTCAAGGACGAGGTGCGTCAGTTGGGCCGGGAGTTGGGACTGCCGGAATATTTGGTGATGCGCCAGCCCTTCCCGGGGCCGGGGCTGGCCATTCGGGTCATTGGGGATTTGACTAAGGAAAAGCTGGACACCCTCCGGGATGCGGACGCCATTTTCCGGGAGGAGATCGCCGTTGCCGGGCTGGACGGCAGTATCAACCAGTATTTCGCCGTACTTACCAATACCCGCAGCGTAGGCGTGATGGGTGACGGCCGGACCTATGATTACACCTTAGCCCTGCGCGCCGTGACCACCAGCGACTTTATGACCGCCGACTGGGCGCGCATCCCCTACGAGGTACTGGACAAGGTGTCCGTGCGCATCGTGAACGAGGTCCCGGGCATCAACCGCATTGTATACGACGTGACGAGCAAGCCCCCGGCAACCATCGAGTGGGAATGACCGTCAAAACGGCTCAAACCCGCATGAATACAGGGTTTTTGACCTGTTAATCTGCCTTGTGATACTGGATTGATACTATTCGTTTCAACCCGGCCACACAAGAGAATGATTGCAAAGGGCAAGCAAGCCGCCCTGCTGAACGACAAATTCAGCAGGGCGGCTTTGCTTGTCCTATTTTTCTTTTCTCCAAGGAACATAGTAGTCAAACCGTTTGCTGTCGTCACAGGTACACGGCCAGTTGATTTTCCATTCAAAGTATTCTTCCCTGGTGATTTCCCCAGCGTGAAGTTCCTGCTGGCGCAAGAGCCATTCCCGCATGAACTCATCTACCAGCCCATAGTTGAAGTAAATGCCCACGGGAGGTTGAGCGGGCCAGTCGTCCGTGTCGTTGTAGCGGACGGCGGTATCATCGGAGGCTCCCGTCTTGCCGGGATTGCGGACAAGCTGAAACAGGCGAATGGAGCCGGGGCTGTCCTCGTCCAGCCAGAAGAATGTCCGCATGAAGTCCTCGGCGCAGCCAGGACGGAGCGTGTAGAAGTTCTGGAAGTCTACCCGAAGCGCCTGGGCAATCTTGTCCAGCAGTTCCCTTTTCGGAACACGGTAATTCGTTTCGTACTGGGCAATACGGTTATCCGCTCCCTTTTCCTCAAAACCGACAGCCAGCCCCAATTCCTTTTGCGTTATGCCTCGAAAAGTTCGGATTTTCTTGATTTTTTCTCCTACTGTCATATGTTCCACCGCCTTTGAACATAGTATAGCGCAAATAAGCGAAATATGCAAGAGAAAAATTAACAAAATTGCGAAACAAACTCTTGACATTAACAACTATGCGAATGTATAATAAGAACGCGGGCATTAACAATTTTGCGAACCAGAAGCAAGGAGGTGAAAACGTGAGCAAGGAACTATTTGTACGGGCCGAGGAAGTGGCTGGGGTGCTGGGTATCTCCAAACCCTACGCCTACAAGCTGGTGCGGGAGATGAACGAGGAACTGAAGCAGAAGGGTTTCCTCACCATCCCCGGACGGGTGAGCAGGAATTACTTCGAGGAAAAGTTCTATGGGCTGCGGAAAAATCAGTAAGGAGGGAACAAAATGCCAGCATACAAAGACAAGGCCAAAGGCACATGGTATGCGTCCTTTTACTTTGAGAACTGGACAGGGAAAAAGGAAAAGAAGATGAAACGGGGTTTCAAGACCAAGCGGGAGGCGCTGGAGTGGGAACGGACGTTCCTGCAACAGCAGACCGCCGACCTGGATATGACCTTTGAGAGTTTCGTGGCGCTCTACGCCGCAGACATGAAAGGCCGTATCAAGGAGAACACCTGGGGGACGAAAGAGCATATCCTCTACAAGAAGCTGGTGCCATACTTCGGCAAGCGGAAAATGAGCGAGATTAGTTCTAAAGAAGTCATGGCGTGGCAAAGTGAAATGCTCAACTACCGGGACAAGAACGGCAAGCCCTACTCCCCCGTTTACTTGAAAACGCTGCACAATCAGTTGAGCGCCGTTTTCAATCATGCGGTGAAGCACTACAAGCTGAAAGCCAACCCCGCCGCCCAGGTGGGCAACATGGGCAAGGCCAAGGGCCGGGAAATGCTGTTTTGGACGAAAGCGGAGTATCTGAAATTCGCTGACGCTATGATGGACAAGCCCCTCTCCTACTATGCCTTTGAAATGCTCTACTGGTGCGGTATCCGGGAGGGGGAATTGCTGGCCCTCACCCCTGGGGACTTCGACTTTGAGAAGCAGACGGTTTCCATCTCAAAATCCTATCAGCGTATCAAGGGCCAGGATGTAGTCACCGACCCCAAGACCGCCAAGAGCAACCGGGTCATTCAAATGCCCGCCTTCCTCTGTGAAGAAATGGAGGACTACATCAAGAGCCTGTATGCCGCAAAGCCGACAGACCGCATTTTCCCCGTGACGAAATCCTACCTTCACCGGGAGATGGACAGGGGAGCGAAAGAGGCGGGGGTCAAGCGGATCAGGATTCACGACCTCCGACACAGCCACATTTCCCTGCTGATTGACATGGGCTTTACGGCCCTGGCAATCGCTGACCGGGTGGGGCATGAAAGCATCGACATCACCTACCGCTACGCCCACCTGTTCCCCACCCGGCAGGCGGAGATGGCGGACAAGCTGGACATGGAGCGAAAGGGGGCTTAAATCATGTCTGCGAAGAACCTCGACAACCACAACCGATGGAGAAGCAAAACCATAGCGTTCCGGGTGTCCCCGGAGGAAAACGAACAGATTGAGATTGCCGTCCGCCTCTCCGGGCTGACCAAGCAGGACTACATCACCCGGCGGCTCTTAGACCGGGCCGTGGTGGTGCAGGGCAATCCCAGGGTCTACAAGGCCCTGCGTGACCAACTCGCCGCCGTCCTGGGGGAACTGCGGCGCATTGAGGCCGGGGGCGACGTGGGGGATGAACTTCTCGCCACCATTGACCTTATCTCAGTGACGCTGGGCGGCATGAAGGAGGATTGATAGATTGATGGATTCCAGAGAAACGAAAAGGACTGTCCCGGTTCCGTCTGTTGGCGCAGACGGGGAACAGCCCAATTCTCAAACAACTACCCAAAGTATAGCAGAGGAAACGGCTGAAAACAACCCCCAAGAGAAAGATTTAGAGGAAATGCTCCGGGATATGCGGCGCATGAACGACCCGGCCTACCTCCACACAGTTTCCATGAACGACCTTTACCAGAACATCTACCAGAGCAGACCGCCCGTCATTGACGGTCTGCTCTACCCTGGGACGTACCTCTTTGCGGGAGCGCCCAAGGTGGGCAAGTCGTTCCTGATGGCCCAGCTTGCCTACCATGTCAGCACCGGCCTCCCTCTGTGGGACTATCCCGTTCACAAGGGGACTGTCCTCTATCTGGCGCTGGAGGACGATCACCGTCGCTTGCAGGAGCGCCTTTACCGGATGTTCGGCATGGAGGCCACCACCGACCTTCTCTTTGCAATCCACGCCAAGCAGGTCGGCGTCGGATTGGAGGAACAGCTAAAGCGATTTGTGCAGGAACACCCGGACACCAAGCTGATTATCATTGACACCCTCCAGAAAATCCGGGAGGCTGGTGGGGATAAGTACAGCTATGCCAACGATTACGAGGTGGTTGGGAAATTAAAACGTTTTGCCGATGATTGCGGCGTCTGCCTCCTGCTGGTACATCATACCCGGAAACAACAGGCCGATGATAAGTTCGATATGATCTCCGGCACCAACGGACTGGCGGGGGCAGCGGACGGAGCCTTTCTTCTTCAAAAGGAGAAGCGGACGGACGGCAGCGCCATTCTGGACGTGGCAGGGCGTGACCAGCAAGACCAGCGGATGTATCTCACCAAGGACAGGGAGCGGCTTGTGTGGGAGCTGGAACGGCTGGAAACGGAGCCGTGGGTGGAACCGCCCGACCCGGTGTTGGAGGCCGTTGCCGCCCTTGTGACGGCGGACAGGCCCGCCTGGGGCGGCACCGCCACGGAACTGGCGGCGGCTATCCAGACCGACATGAAGCCCAACGCCCTGGCGATGCGGCTGAACGTCCGGGCCGGGAGGCTGGCGGCGGAGTACCACATCCGCTATGAGAACAGCAGGAGCCACGCCGGGAGAAGTATCACCCTCACCCTGGAACCGCCCCAGGCGTGACGACCGTGACGGCTGTGACGGCTTTTTTGAGAGCGGAGGCGGTGTGTAAAACATCGTCACGGTCGTCACGGCCGTCACGGGGAGCGGGGCCAAAAGTCAAGGGGCCATACCTGGGGGTGGAGATTGCCGCAAGGCAATACAACCCGAACCCCTTGACTTTTGGCCCACGGAGGACACTGGCCGGGTGGGGGGAAAGGCTGTACCTTTCCCCCCTGCCCAACGGCGAGTGTCAAAGTTTAGGCGGGGTGCAGGGTGCCCTTTTCAAAGGGCGGCCCTGCTGGGGGAGCCGTCCGCAGACGGCGGGGGCAACGCCCCCACTCCACCCCGTAGGGCGCAAATGCGCTTTTGATGGCCGCAAGGCCGTCAAAAGTGCTTTTGCGTTACTTTCGCAGAAAGTAACAAAGGCCGCCGCTTCGCGGCGAAAGGAGGATTTGATTTGAAAAGGACAATCAGCGCCATGGTGGGGCAGGGTTCGGTGAAACACAACAGCAGGGCGTTCAACGCCAAGAACACCGACCCGGAACGCTCCCATCTGAATATAACCTACTGCCACGAAAATATCAAGGCAGTTTTCCATGAGCTGTTTGACGAGGCCCTCAAGCGGTACAACGACAAGCAGACCAGGGCAGACCGTAAGATTGAGGACTACTATGAGAAGATACGTTCCAGCAAGCAGGAAAAGCCGTTCCATGAAATCATCCTGCAAGTGGGCAACAAGGACGACATGAGCGCCGAG
>CANSAE010000019.1 GCA_947644595.1 uncultured Clostridia bacterium | reverse complement strand
CAGTGTCCGTAACGGTACCGATTGATTCGGACAGCTTCCGGTACGAAGGCACGGATAACACGGGCCTGACACCGGGCACAGTGTATATCTTCCAAGTATCCGCGGTGAACGCGGAAGCCGGCGAAGGTGCCAAATCCTCTTCGTTCCAGGTGTACATTCAGGAATCTGATGCGCCTACGGATCTGGAGGTGACCAACATCAGCGACATGGGCGCCATCACCCTGCGATGGATGAAGCCGCAGACAGACAAGGTGATCGACTACTACATTGTCCAGGTGAACGGCCGGGATCTGAATCAGAGCGGCCTGGTGCCGGATGAGGATGGTTGGATTACTACGACTCTGAGCCAGAATCTGGACCAGGAGTACATCATCCGCGTACAGGCACACTTCTCGGATGGCGACTACACCGGCCGATACAGCGATCCCGTGACGGCGTCCACGCTGATTCCGGTGCCGGATGCGCCGGTACTGGGAGATGTAACTACGCAGGTAGTGAACAACGGCGACGAGTTTACTGTGAACTGGACGCCTGTGGCAGAAAATGTCAAGGGCTACCGAGTATACATCGTTGCCCAGGATGGCAGCCAGTTAGCCACAGATGTGAACGGTGCCAATATGAGTAGCGCAGTCATCCAGACCTCTGCTACCAGCCGAAACTATAACGTATATGTGACGGCACGGAATTCCGGCGGTATGGGTGAAAGCGTCATCTGGAAGGAAAGCGCAAGATCGACCATGAAGGCCATCTCCACGCTGACGGCCAGCGATTTTGCACCGGAGCCCGTGACGAATCTCCAGGCAACACCGAACCGGAGAGACAAAACGGTGACCTTAACATGGGATCCGTCAACCTTGCCGGATACGGCCGCCGGAGAGACCGGCATCACCGGGGAAATCGCATACGCGGTCTATGGAGGTACGGTTGCCGAGGATGGCAGCATCGTCAACGAAATGGGCGGCAAAGGGATGTCGATCCTGGGGGCGGTACGCAATGGTGCTACCACCATTACGTTGAATGCGGAACTGAACAAGGATTATGTGTATCAGATCTACGCCTACACCGTATGCGACAACACTGCGCCAACCGGCTTTGAGACGGTCAGCTACATGGTACCGGTTGAAGGCGGCGATCCGACTCCGGAGCAATTTTACGGGTACCAAAGCAAGCCCAGCGACATGGTGGAGGCTTCCACTAAGAGCACCATCGCGGCCCCGGGAGCACCTCAAAATGTGAGCTACTCCTATAACCGCGATACGGGCAAGATCACCCTGACCTGGACAGCGCCCGCCGGAGCCGACAATATTGCCGGCTACCGCATCTACGGTGACTACGACGACCAGGGGAACCAGGCGGAAGTCACAACAGACCTGATTACCGGGGAATTGACCTATCAATATGAGGTCCCGGCCGACAGCAAGAAGCTGGAATATATGTTCCAAATCGCTGCGGTAGTACTGGACCCGGATGACAGCTCTGTTGAGGTCGTGGGCACCAAATCCTCACCGGTAACGGTGAGCACGGAAGTGCCCCCGCCCAATCCTGACGCACCTACCATCACCCGATCTGTGTTCGTGGAGGAGCAGGAGTTGATTTCCGAGAGTGGAACCGCCACACGGCCTCACGGCTATGTGCGGCTGTACTGGACCGCTCCCGAGATTGGCGACAAGGAGTCCAACAAGAACATCACAGCGTATACAGTGATGCTGGGCGGCAAAGAAGTGGGCGAGCTGCGCAAGCAGGAGGACGGTACCTGGGCACTGACCTACCCCGAGGGCTACGACGGTGTGGTGCAAAGCGGCACGGAGGCATTCGAGGCGTTCTATGATGAGACCACCGGCGAATACTGCTACGTGTTCGACTGCACTGAATGGCAGATTTTTGCCCCCAACGCCTACGAGGTCGCTGTGCGGACAACTGCGGAAGCGACCATGAGCAGCGGGACAGTCATTGAGCTGTACTCAGGCTTGCAGGAGACGGTCTTTAAAATCGCCTACGGCAACAACCAGGACACCGACGGCGATGGTAAAGCCGACAGCAACATTGATACGGACAATGATGGTACGATCGACGAAACCGCCACTGTCATTACCTTGACGGGTACGGTGGCCTATAGTGGCAAAGCCGATGTGGCTCCCACCTTTACCTTCACCGACAGCGAGGGCAGGGAGTTGACCGATGTGACCGTTGAGGTGGAGGATGGCGCCTTTACCGTAAAAATCAGCTTCTCCAGCGGCATTTCGGATGCCGGCTATACGCTGGTGGTTACGAAGGCTGCCCATACCAGTTATACCCTTACGGATATTCACCTAAGTGCTAATACTACGGACGTTGCCCTTGGTGACTTGAAACTGTATGTCGGCGATGTAAACGGTGATGGAATCATCAATAGCGCTGACGTAAACGACGTGCGCAGAACCATCACAGACAGCGATGCAGATAAGAGAACGCTTTGTGATGTCAACGGCGATGGTACCGTCAACAGCGCTGACGTAAATGAGACCAGAAGAAATATCGGCCGTAGTAATGTTATAGAGAGTTATCACAAACATTAAGGAAGGAACATGGCGATGAAAAAGGGTAGAATCAAACGACCAATTGCTGTGCTGTTAAGTGTTCTGATGATTTTGTCGCTAATGCCGTTTTCGGCATTAGCGGCGGAAGGCGACTATGAGCCGGTAGCGTCAATTAACACTTATAGCTCGCTGAGCGCACTGTTGGAGGCCCAGCCCGACTATAAAGGTGAGGTCGTTCGCTACGTAGCGCCTCACACGGGCGACAATGATACGGATCATGTGCGTATTGACTTCGGCGTTTACAACCTCGGAAACACCACAACTGTGGATTTTCGATTCAAATTTGATCCGGCCATTGTGACTCTGTTGAAGGCGGATAAAACGGATATTTCGATCAACAAGCTAAACGGAACGGTTAATGATAGCAACAAAGAAGCGATTCTGGCGTATTGTAATTATCCGGCAGGTACCGGTGTTGGTGACGGCGCTGGTGAAGTTCCCGGAACGCCGGTGGCCGGCGGGGACTACTCCATGTTTATCAAAACAAGCGGGCCGGATATTGATGTAGGCGCGACAAAAGCGGGCCTTACAGGCATTTTTGGATTTTCCTTTGGCCTGGTGGCTGAAACGAGTTTAGCTCCATATATCTCGGTATTTTATGAGGATGACGGAGGATGCCTTAACACAGAGACCTATAACGATGTGTTCTACATTGCCTCTACTTATTTCAAGGTAAATTCGGATGCTACCGTAGATGGTGAAACCTTTGGCTTGTATAAGTGGGCGCTGAACACGACCGGCGGCTTTACCCAGATTGGGGCTACGCCGAACCCCAATATTGCTTTTATCGGCTTCCCCGCACCTGCGGCGCCTACTGCGAAGGTAGACATCACAGGCTACGCAACGCGGAACGATGCGGAGAACAAAACGAACCCCGCGGAAGGCCTGACAGTGGAACTGAAGCAAGGAGATACAGTCCTTGATACATACACCACGGGCGCCGGCGGTAAGCTGCTGAAGGACGGCAGCGCAGTAGGTACCCTGTCACTGGCAGCCGGGACTTATACCTGCCATGTAACAGGCGGCAGCAATGTGCCCAATGATGTGACCTTCACAATTTCGGAAAGTCAGGCACAAAATAGCGAGACAGTGGAAGTCGCGGTATATACCCGGGGAAGTGACGAAGCTACTACCCAGTACTACGAAATGACCGTGACGGATAAAGACATGCTGGGTAAGCCTGTGAAGGACGGAACGGAAGTTACTGTGACGATTGCAGGCGCTGAGCAGAAATTGACGGTCAGCGAAGGCAAGATTACCGTATCCACCCTCCCCAGCAGTTCCCCGAAGGCTGTGACAGTTGCGGCCGAAGGCTACAAAACGCAGAATCTGAACATTACGTTCGATGCAGGCAGAGCAATAACGGTAGCAAACGTGTCTCTGGAGCAGGTGCGCACGAAAATCGAACTGGAGGTTCCCGTAGCGGACCCAGATACCCCGGTATATGTTGTGATCGACAAGCAGCCGGGCGGTACGGTAACGGACGGGATGGCCATGGAACTGCCGATTACGGTAGTGGCCGATGAAACCGGAAAAGTGGTTGTAGAGCTGCCGGACGGCGACTACACCTACACGATCCAGACACCGGGCGCAGAAGATGTAGAGATGAATCTGGATGTGGACAATACCGGCCTGCAAAACAACGGAGCGACCACAGACAAGGTTACCATCAGTGATCCGGAAAATCCGGGCACCAAGACGGAACTGACCCCGAGCACCGGCACCGACGGAAACACCGTCACGGCCGGCAAGGGCCAGACGGTAACCGGCGATCAAAACGCAAGCAACGACACCGCGGCATTGCCGAAGATTACGGACCCGCTGTACGCCACGGTGGGCGAGTGGACTGCAAACGGAATGACCGTAGAAATCTATCTGCAGAACACGAAGGCCATGGCCGGTACCTTCGGCATGAGCTTTGATACCAGTATCTTCGATGCGAACAACGTTGGCATCACCTGGGGGACTGACATTGAGGAGCCGAGTGCAACGGACAATCAGCTGATGCTGGGAGGCACCGGCGGCACACAGGTCCTGACGAACCCCGTGAATGAGAATGGCAATTTGCTGTTCTATTGGCGCGGTAAGTCCAATGTTCCGGTGGATGCCAGCGCAAGCAAGGTGCTGTTGGCAACTGTGGAACTGAAGTATGCTTCCGGCCAGGACCAGGAGAGCGTGAAGCCTCTGGTGACCAAGGAAACGCTGAACAGCCTGGCGTTTGCCAGCAGCACGTGGAGCACGCAGATCAATAATTATTACGGCACGGATGCCAATGCGGCAGCGGCCTTTTCCGCAAAGTACTGGCGGCCGGTAGACGGCTCTAATATTGCCGGCGTGCCGAATCGTCTGGAGTCGGCGAAGGCCATCCATAATGGTTTCTATGAGACCTATTCCAGCGCGGATAACGGCAGCGAGGGTCTGGCTGAGCCCCAGGATACCCGTCAGCAGTTTGTGTTCCAGACCTTCAGCAGTGCAAAGAACCTGCAGTTTAAGGTGGAGGATACCGGCCATACCGGAATCCCCAATGCTACGGTGCAAGTGTTCAAAAAAGATGATCCCAGCACCATCATCAATACCGGGACCACGGGACCGGATGGCACTGTGAGCATTGCGATCCCGGCGGATACGGATGTGGATTACAAGGTCACTGCTCCGGGCTATCTGGACGCAACGGGCAGTGTGCCTGAAGCGGACCAGGATGATGTGATTACAGTCACCATGACCCCGGCGCTTGGGCACGATGTGGAGATCCACGGGGATCAGACCAATCATATTCAGCTGGTAGGCGGCCAGGCCTATAACGGTCAGGATTACTACTTCACGCTGGACGCAAAGCCGGGCTATGCCTGGCCCGACGGCAATCTGCCCGCAGCGGGTGACCTGACGATCAAGCTGGTGACGGATACTACCGACTGGACGGCCAGCACAACGACCTATACGGCATCCTGGGACAGCGCAAAGAACCAGTATAAGATCGACGGCAGCACCATCACGGCGCCGGACGGCAAACTGGTGATTCGGGTTGATGATACCAAGGACCCGGAGCCGGACACCACGCAGTATACCGTAACGGTGACGTCGGGTGCCCATGGTACATTCAGCTATAACGCGGATAGCAACGGCAGCACCTTTGCACCCAGCGGCACGACTACCGGCTTGACCGGAACCTTAACGGAGACGCTGACTGCGACCGGCACAACATCCGCAAAGTACAGCTTTGCGGGTGACGGTCCGATCGACGATGCGAATCAGGACCTGAAGGATAACAACCAGCAGTATGAAGCTTGGGTGGTTTACACACTGACCGTGAACGGTACGGATGTGCCCGTGTCTGATTATGATAAGATCAATGGCGTGAAGGACTACCAAATCACGGGAATCGACCGGAACCAGACCATCAATGTGACTTATGGAAAAGCCATTGTAGAGGGCGATGTCATCATTGACGGTCCTGACCCCGACCCCACGGATAAGGCAAATGTGACGGTGATCCTGAGCGCTTACGGCGAAGCGGCCGTGAACAGCGGAACTGCATGGCCCGGCGCGGATAACAAGAGCTATGCAGTAGATGCAGGCAGCACTTTCAGCGCGGTATTCACTGGTAAGAGCAATGTGAGCCAGCCGGACGGAAGCACGCAGAATTATGAAATCGACAGCGTGATGGTAGACGGCACAAAGGTGAACGTGGACGGCAACAGCCTGTGGACGAACACCGGAACGGCCAATGCCGGCGGCGGCTATACCAGCGGCACGCTGAACATGAAAGTGCTGGGCGGTGAAAACTACACCGTGGTGGTGACCTTCAAGCCTGTTGGCAAGGACCCGATTTTCGCGGTTCTGGAAGTTGTGAACCGTACGGGCAACGGCGGAACGGTGCCCACCGGTCAGACGATCCAGAATGTGGGCCTCCCCGCAACGGTGACAGTGTCCGCAGATACCGGCTATAAGCTGAGCGGCCTGGATCTTACAGAACCGGGCGGCGCGATTCAGGATGTGATGCCCACGGATGATCCGATTGCGAATCCTTACGTATACACCACGCCGAATCTGAAGGCCGGTACGACAACTGTAGGAGCATCGTTCCAGAAGGACGGTACCTATCACACCGTGAAGATCCGTGTGCAGTATATGGCTTCCGGCGCGAACGTAACGGCGGCAACCCTGACGTTTACTGACAGCACCGGCGATCAGATCGTCTACGGCCCGGATAAGACCGGTGCCTACCAGCTGCAAAACCCGATGAACAACATCGTGGAGTACGAGGTTTCCTTGCTGGAGGAGACGTATACCGTGATGGTTTCTAAGAAGGGGTATCTGACCTATACCATTACCGGATTCCAAATCACGAGCACAGACGCCGGCGATTCTGCTGACACAGCTGTAAAGGCGCAAGTGACCGACGGCACGATTTGCTTTGGTCAGGCGTCCGGCACGGATGCGAGCACGACCAAGGCAATCGAAATCACGCTGGGTGATGCGACTTGGGACGGCAAACTGGTCGGACTGGATGATATCGCACAGGTTGCTAACGGCTTGCAGACAGGTGCCAGCGCAGGACAGCAGAAACGCGCGGACCTGGATGAAAGCGGAAGTGTCGCGGCGACGGATATGAGCTATGTTGTGAACAGCTATGCCAGACGCAGCGTGAAGCAGACCTATGCAGACTTCATGAAATAAGGTCAACAAAGAAAGACCCATCAGGGGCGGTTCCGGCCGTCCCTGATGGGGGGAAGAGAAGCAGCACATTGAAAAGAAAAAACCACCAGGTCTCCCGGAAGGAGAAAGCAAATATGAAGAAGTGGATATCGAGCCTTCTGGTGACAGCGTTGATGCTGACGATGCTGATGGTACCGGTGAGCGGCGCAATGGAAAGCGGCGTGGGCTACCGGGTAGAAGGAAGCTATGATGCATCTGCGAATACCCTGCGGGCGGATATCTATGTATACGGCGCACGTGTGTTGGTGGGCCGGTTTGCGTTGGGATTTGACAAAGAGCAGCTGCTCCTGCCGGAGACCACGCGATATATGAGCGACACAGTCACCCGGGGTGAACGGATCGAATTGACCGGCGAAGGGAAAACACCGACAGAGCTGTTTTCCCAGGAGAAGGGTCATGTGATGTTTGCCTGGTATGCAAACGGGGCGGCCATAGATGCCTCATCGGGCGACCGGCTGGTCGGCTCGGTAACGTTTACGCTGCAAGACGGCGTAAGTATAGAAGATTTGAACGATCATTCACTGTATCTGTACAGTGTGGGAGACGGATATCTGGGCTGGGATACCAGCGCATGGGTGCGGATTTCAGGACTGACAGATTACAGTCATTGTGTGCCGGGAATACAGGGCTGTGAAGTGGAATTTACATACCCGAACTCGGACAAAGAACATCCCGATCTGCGCGGTGTGCAGATCCTGGCGAGAGACTCAGCTGGCGCAACGCTGTATGGCGGAGAATGCCAGCTGGGAAGCCGGTATGCTGCGGCTGACGGAGATGGAAGCATGCGCTTTTATGTGCCCTCCGGAACTTACACCTTCATGGTGACAGTCCCGGGCTACGAGGAGCAGATGTCCACCATTACAGTCACCGGCGGAGGGGCCTATCGGACGATTCAGCTGCGCAGCTTGCAGCAGTTGGTGGACAATGTGGCCGCGGGCTTGGAAATCGGATACCAAGGAGAAGATACTGCGGAGCATGTGACCCGCGACTTGATCCTGGCATCCGAAGGAGAACAGAATACAAAAATCAGCTGGAGCAGCAGCGCACCGGAGCTGATTGGACAATTTGGAAATGTATTCCGTGGACCGGAAGGCGCAAGAGTGACACTGACGGCCACGGTGAGCAAGGATGGCCGCACCGCCGCTAAGGAATTTACAGTATTCCTCACGGCGAAGGATGTGCCCATGACGGAGATTCCGGCAATCGGAACAGGCAATGGAGAGGAACCCGATATCACGGAAGGGTATTTTACAGACCTTGGACTGGTATCTTGGGCAGTGGAAGCCATCGAGGAGATGCATAAACTCGGGATCATCAGCGGAACTGGGGCACGTACCTACTCCCCCTTGGCACCAGTGACCCGGGCGGACTTTATTACGTTGCTGATGCGGATGCTTAAACCCGCGGGCACACCCGGCGCAGGCTTCGCGGATGTGCCGGATACGGCGTATTACCATGATGCGGTGACCTTGGCCCAGGGATTGGGCATTGCCACAGGATATTCTGATACAATGTTTGGTCCCAATGACCGGATCACCCGTCAGGATATGATCGTTTTGACCTACCGGGCGATGACGTTGCTGGGCTATCCGGTGGATAGCACCGGCGGGGCAGAGCGGTTGGCGGAATTCCCGGACAAAGACGGTTTGTCCGCATATGCGAAAGAAGCCATGGAGGCAATGCTTGCGGAAGGCTATATCAATGGCAGAGGAAATGTTCTGGCACCTCAGGGCAATACAAACCGCGCGGAGGCAGCAATGTTCCTGTACCAGATTTATCAAGCAGTGTTGGGGGGCACGGATGAATGAAAAACGTTCCGAAACGATTCGTGTCACTTGTGATCACTGTTGCGATGATGCTGAGCTTGGGCTTGTATGCGCTTGCGGAGGATGAAACGTCCTGCTGCTATAACTATGTTTTGATTTCCAGACCGGCAGTCCAGGGAACCATTGTGCTGGAACTGTATGTGGCAGTAGAAAGAGCGGACGACGGTCCGGCGGATCCAGACCATCCGGCCGGCCCGCTGCTGGATGCCGGAGCCTTCGGCCTGTGTTTCCCGGAATGGCTGAAGGACCAGGTGGTTTTTACGCCGGATGAAAAAATCTCCCTGCACCCCATCGTGCCGGAGGAGCGCCTTTCCCTGCCGGGAATGGATGCGTCCAACCTGTATGGAGATTATTATCACGCCTTTAACTGGACCGAACGAATGGATGGCTCACCACTGGGCACGATCCATAAGGCTTGGATGTATCAGACTGAATTAAACGGATATGGTTTGAGCCTTGGCCGTTACACGATTTCATTGCCGGTAGAAGAAGGAACACCCCGGCTGCCGAATAAGACAGATATCAGCCAGTTGGACTGGCTGACAATCCCAGAGGCAATTGCCAAAGAAGTCGGGGATACCGTGGCAGACGGCAGCGATTTGCTGAACCGGACACTGTGGAATCCCGAAACCAAGCTTTATCAGGGCTATTATGCGGACCCTGATGCGGACCCAGATATCGGTGCGCCGCCGGTGCAGACGGATATTGGATTCCGTTTTGAGCCGCCTGAAGAGTGGCCGTCGGAGGGCTCAACGATGACGCTTCGGAGCTATGACCCGAAAAAGTTTGTAAGGATTGAGCTTCGGAAGTGGGATGAGGCTAGCGGAAAGTACGAAGAAAGCGCGGCCTATGTGCTTGAAATTCCCGGAGCATCCGAAGGTATCAATGTATGTGTTCAGGAAATCGCGTTTCAGGATGCGAAGTTCATATATGAAGCGGATGGCTCATCAACGATGGTAAAAGGCTGGGAATTACCAAGTGGGCGGTATGAGATAGAGG
>CANSAE010000018.1 GCA_947644595.1 uncultured Clostridia bacterium | reverse complement strand
AGTGGATCCCGGAAAACTGCATCGGCTGCAACCAGTGCGCCTTGGTGTGCCCCCATGCCGCCATCCGCCCCTTCCTGTTCACTGAGGACGAGGCCAAGGCCTCCGGGTTGGAAACCAAGCCCGGCGTGGGCAAGGGCTTTGAGGGCCTGCGCTACCGGATGCAGGTCAGCGTGCTGGACTGCCAGGGCTGCGGCTCCTGCGCCAACGTCTGCCCGGCGAAGAACAAGGCTCTCGTGATGGAACCCCTGGAGAGCCAGATGCCCCAGCAGGCCAATTGGGACAAGTGCATTGCCATGCCCCAGAAGCCCAATCCCATGGATAAATTCACCGTCAAGGGCAGCCAGTTCGAGCGGCCGTTGTACGAGTTCTCCGGCGCCTGCGCCGGCTGCGGCGAAGCGCCCTACATCAAGCTGGCCACCCAGCTGTTCGGCGACCGCATGTACGTGGCCAACGCCACCGGCTGCACCCAGGCCACGGCATTCTCTGTGCCCGCTTATCCCTTCGCCGTGAACGAAGAGGGTCACGGCCCTGCCTTCTCCAACTCTCTGTTCGAGAACAACGCCGAGTACTCTCTGGGCATGTGCCTGTCCATTGAGCAGATGCGTAAGCAGATGAAACAGCACGCCGAGACTGCCGCCGCCAACACTGGCGACGCGGAATTGAAGGCCGCGCTGGAAGCCTGGCTGGCCGACGGCGATGATGGCGACAAGACCCGGGAGGTCTCCAAGAAGTTGGAAGCTGCCCTGAACAAGACTACCTGCCCCTGCGAGGATGTGAAGTTCTTGCGGGATAACGCCGACCAGTTGGTGAAAAAGAGCATGTGGATGTACGGCGGCGACGGCTGGGCCTACGACATCGGCTACGGCGGATTGGACCACGTTTTGGCCTCCGGGCTGGATGTGAATGTGCTGGTGGTGGATACCGAGGTCTACTCCAACACCGGCGGCCAGGCCTCTAAGGCCACCCCCATCGGCGCTGTGGCGCAGTTTGCTGCCGGCGGCAAGCCCACGGGTAAAAAAGACCTTGGCATGATGATGGCCAATTACGGCTATGTTTACGTCGCCAAGGTCGCTATGGGAGCTAACCCGGCCCACGTCATCAAGGCCATGAAGGAAGCGGAAGCCCACATGGGCCCCTCCATCATCATCTGCTACGCCCCCTGCATCAACCACGGCATCGCCAACGGCATGGGTGTGGCTATGGAAGAGGAGAAGATGGCCGTGGAGTGCGGCTACTGGCCCCTGTACCGCTACATCCCCGAGGCGGCCGAGGCCGGCGAGAATCCCTTCAAGCTGGACAGCAAGGAGCCTAACGGCAA
Source organism: uncultured Clostridia bacterium (assembly GCA_947644595.1). Classification (GTDB taxonomy): domain Bacteria; phylum Bacillota; class Clostridia; order Oscillospirales; family Oscillospiraceae; genus HGM13010. Next base: position 9,173 of record CANSAE010000018.1, on the reverse strand, counting down.
ACTGCGTGAGTTCATGATGGGCGAGACCCGTTTCGCCTCCCTGACCCGCACCTTCCCGGAGACGGCCGAGCGGCTGTTCGCGGAAGCGGAAGTTCAGTGCGCTGAGCGCTATGCCAAGTACAAGGACATGGCGGAAAAGTGAGATTCCAAATCGCCTTAGACGATTTGGCCGGTTCGAACTTTGGTCCACAGGAACCTGTCAGACTTTCCCGGAATCTGATTTCGGGGCGTAAAACAAAAACAGGCCACCCAAGAGGGTGGCCTGTTTTTTGTACAGAGGGAAGCGTTGCAGACTTCACGTCCGAAATACGAATAAATGGGAATTTATTTTTACCTTAACTTTGCCAGGACAAAAATACTGCTCGGCTGCAATTGTGTCCGAAGGACATACGCAGTCAACCGCGACCTTTTCGCCAGTTAAAATACTTTTACCGTATCGAACAGAGATTCGTACATTAGATACCCCGGGCGGAACAGCTGGTTGATGTTCCACCAGAAAATACCCCGGAGGCCGTATTCCGGGATCAGCCGCAGCCGGGCGCGGATAGACCGGGGGTCCTCGAACCACACTACATGCATTGCTCCGGTATTGTCCCGGTACTGGAACCATGGGGCCTGGGCGGTCTCATCGTACTGGATTTCCACCCGTCGGGCTGCGGCCAGATCGGCGGCATAAGCGTTGGAAATGAGTTTTGCCGAGGTACCCTGCCGCCAGGGGAGGGTCCAATTGTAGGCGTAATTGGACATGCCCATCATGATTTTTCCGGGAGGGATCTCCGTGATGGCATAATCCAGCACCCGTCGCACCTGATTGACGGGGGAGATGGCCTGGGGCGGGCCGTTCATATAGCCCCATTCATAGGTCATCAGGTAGATGAAATCCGCGGCCTCTCCCTGGGCGCGGTAGTCGTGGGCCTCATACAAAAGTCCGGCCTGGTCGGCGCTGACCTTGGGGGCCAGCGCGACGCCAATGACGGCGCCCAGCCGGTGGAGCACATTTGCCAGCCGGCGGGTGAATTGATTGTAAGCCTCCCGGTCAAAGCTGTAAACGTATTCCAGGTCCAGCACCACGCCGTAATAGGAATAGCGGTTGATGGCGGTGACGATCTCCCGAATCAGATTATCCTGAGCGGCCTGGTCGGTGAGGACTGCGTGGGCGATGTCGCTGGAAAAGCCGCCTTCCTCCTTGAGATTGGCGATGGACATGAGGGGCGCCACGTTTTGGGCGTAGGCGGCGGAATTCAGGTCCTCACCGCCTGAAGGAGTGAGATTGCCGCTTTTGTCCAGGGTGTAAGTAAAGGGGATGAGGTAAGTAAGAAACGGCAGCGTTTCGGCCAGGGTACTCCGGCTGATGCTGGGGTATGTGTATCCGGCGGCCTCTGTCCGGCCCAGACTCCCGCCGGGGGTGTCGTCTTCAATGACCAATGCCCGGCCCACGGCCAGCCGGTTGGGGTCGGCGAGCTGATTGTCATAGGCCAGGGCTTCCACCGTGGTCCCAAAGCGCCGGGCAATGGTGAACAGACTGTCCCCCGGGCGCACGATATATAGCTTCATTTGCACCATCCTTTCTTACCATACTATTCAAGAGGATGACGGAATGATAAAAACGGATGCGGACTTGCAGTCCGCATCCGTTTTTGTTGATATGTTGATATAAGGTGTCCCGGTTCTTTCGGAACAAAGCTCCACCGGCCAAATCAAAGATTTGGGCGCTCACTCACTGCGCTGGGGAACTCCGACAGGTTCCTTCGGAACAAAGTTCCACCAACCAAATCGAAGATTTGGGGTGTCACTTTTCGCAGATATACGCGACCTTCCCGCTGTATGCCGCGGGATAGGCAGAGATGGGGTCATCCCGGTTGTCGTTATAGTACCATACGCCGTTGATCTTCCACAGCATGAGGAAGGGCTCAGCAGTGCCGTCAGCATCCCGGACGCTGGGTTCGCCGGGGGCCCAGGGGTAATAATCGGAGGTCTCGCCGTTGACCCAGAGAATCTGGTCGTCCTTCCGGAAGCCGCCGACCCACACCAGCGTTACGCCGTATGTATCAGCCAGCGCGGTGACCTGATCGAATTCTTCCTTGTTATTGATGACCACCAGGTTGCCGCCCATTTCCATGCATTTGTCCGCCGCCTGGTTCCAAGTGACGTTCTCCCAATGGAGGGTATAGCTATGGGCCGTGACCGCTGGGGGCGGCGTAGGTGTGGGTGTGGGAGTCGGTGTCGGGGTAGGTGTGGGACGCGCGGTGGGCGTGGAGGAGGGTTCTGCGGTTTGGTCCGGCGTGGGTGTTTCCGTATCGGCCGGAGGCGTGATGAGTGTGCTGGGATTATGGGTCGGGGTAGGCGTCGGGTCCGGATTGTCGATGGCCTCCCGCTGGGTAAACTGCATGGCCACTGCCGCGATCATCAAAATGGCGGCCAGCATCAGCACGATGACGATGGGCCGGCCGGTGCGGACAGGGCGCTGGGAACTGCCGGTTTGGGCTTGTGCCCGGGACTTGTCCGGCTGATAGTCCGGCAGGTCGCTTTTTTGCAGGATGGTGGCAGATTCGGCGGCGGCCAGGATGCCGGCCATCATCTGCTCTTCCTCTTCCCGGTTCCGGCGCTGAGTCTCCACATGGCCGGCGATCAGTTCATGGTCTGTTTTTACCTCATTGGCAAAGGCCTGGAAGGCGTCCAGCAATTCTCCGCAGGTCTGGTAGCGGGCATCGGGGGAAAACTCCGTAGCTTTCTCAATGATGCTGCCCAGACTGTGGGCCACTTGGGGGATATCAAAGCCTTCTCCGCTCATGCGGCGGCGCAGAGCCTCCGCCCGGTCTGAGGGTGGGGCTTCGGGATACAGGAAAGGCAGACAGCCGCCGTTGGCCCAGGCATATATCAAAAGGCCTATAGAATATACATCTGCCCGGGGGGTACGGTCATTTTTCCAGAACACCTCCGGCGCCAGATATTCGATCTGGTCCGCGGTGTACTGCACGCCCTCAGAGCGCAGAGCATCGCCCAGACCGACAACACCATCCTCGGTCAGGCTGATATTCCCGACGTTCACGCCGCCGAAGAAGCCATCCGTCCGGCTTTGTACCGCCTGGCACAGGCCGGAGATCAGGTCCACGAAGGTTTCCGGCGTCAAATCTTTGAGCCGGTCACCCAGGCAGAACGCGGATTGAAATTCAAAAGAAGCTGCCATAGTTGTCACCTCTGGGGGTCGTATCAGAGTTATATTGTATCAGAACCCCCGGGGAAAGTCAACCAACAGGCAGGTTACCGCATTGACAGAATGGGGATTTCATTGTAAGATATGCATAATATTCGCTAAGTTCTGCCTGAATGAGGGCAGTTGATATTTCCATAGGGAGGGAATTGGCATGTACCATTGCCACCTTCAGATCGCTCTGATCGGTCTCCAGCGTGATATGTTCCGGGGGATGAAAGAGATGCCCCCGATGGAAAGGTTTATCCATTCATTTTTGGAAAGCGATTTTCCGGACCCGGCGGTGGTGTCCGGAGCAAATGTGATTTTTGCAGATGTGCGGGGGATGGACGCGGCCGGGACCGCGGCGGATCTGTGCGCCCGGAAGCGCCCGGATGGAGAGCTTATCGTCCTGGCAGACCGGGCACAGGTGGGCGCATTGCCCCTTGCGGAGCTGACGGATCTGTGGGTGCTGCCCATGGAGGAGGAAGAACTGCGCTTCCGGTTCCTGCGCTGGCAGCAGCGCTGCAAGGGAAAGACGGATGCCTGGGAGACCAGCCAGTTTTTTGAGGCGACCATCAACAATATCCCCAATCTGATTTGGTATAAGGACAAGGACGGCATCCATGAAAAGGTGAACGACAGCTTCTGCCAAACGGTGAACAAAGCTAAGCAGCAGGTGGAAGGCCGCGGTCATGCCTATATTTGGGACGTAGAGGCGGATGACCCCGCCTGTATTGAATCCGAACGGGAGGTTATGACCAAGCAGAGGACTTTTGTATCGGAAGAGACCATCATGACCGGCGGTGGTACCCGGTTGCTGACAACTTATAAGTCACCTCTGTACGATTTGGATGGCAGCGTGATGGGGACCGTGGGCGTGGCCATCGATGTGACCCAGGAACGGGCCTATGAAGGCGAGATCGTCCGAAAAAATCAGACCCTGGAAACGATTTTTACGACGCTGGACTGCGGTGTGATGCGGCACTCTCTGGATGGGCACCGCATTTTGAGCATCAACCGGGCGGCGCTGAACATTCTGGGATACGAAACCGAAGAACAGATGGTCGCTGCCGGCTTTGATTTGGTGGCGGATTCTGTTCTTGCGGAGGATAAGTCTGTTTTGCGGGAGGCCATCCGCTCTCTGGTCAAAGAAGGGGACAGCGTCAGTGCGGAGTACCGGGTGCGCCACAATGACGGCCGCGTGATCCACGTAATGGGCAACTTTAAGCTGGTGAAGGAAGATGGTGAACTGGTGTGCCAGCGCTTCCTGTTAGACTGCACGGAGCAGAAGCAGCAGGAGTCCCGGGAGCGCCAGGCCAAGGAACGTTACCATATGGAGCTGGTCCAGGCCCTGAGCACGGACTACAACGTGGTGTGTTATTTCGATATCGATACCGGAGCAGGCACGCTGCTGCGGATCAATGACTGCCCCATGCATCTGCTGGAACCGGCCTTTTCCGGGGAGTTGATGCTGGAGCAAAATATGGGCAGGTATATCGACAAATGCGTATACGAGGACGACCGGGCCATGATGCACGAAGCCACATCTCAGGCACATTTGAGCCGGGAACTGGCGGAAAATGACACAACCTATGTCAATTACCGTACCATGTGCGACGGTGAAATGCGGTATTTCCAGATGAAGGCCGCCCGTGCCGGCCTGTGGAACGAGAGCCACGGTGTGGTTCTGGGTCTGCGTAGCGTGGATGAAGAGATCCGCCGGTCCATGAAGGAACGGGACCTGCTGGAAGTGGCCCTGACTCAGGCCAACCGGGCCAATCAGGCGAAGAGCACCTTCCTGTCCAATATGTCCCATGATATCCGCACACCCATGAATGCCATCATCGGCTTTACGAATTTGGCGACCAGTCATATTGATGAAAAAGCACAGGTGGAGGAATATCTGAAAAAAATCATGACCTCCGGCAATCACCTGCTGAACCTCATCAACGATATTCTGGATATGAGCCATATCGAAAGCGGAAAAGTGCATCTGGATGAAAAGCCCAACAACCTGCGGGAGATCCTCGGCAATCTGGAAAGCATCGTGCAGATCAATGCCCAGGACAAGGGCCTGACCCTGCATCTGGATGTGGTGGACCTGGGGGATGAGGAGATCTACTGTGATATCCTCCGGCTCAACCAGGTGATGCTGAATCTGCTGTCCAACGCGGTAAAATATACCGATCCCGGCGGGCATATCTATATGCGTCTGACGGAAAAGCCCGGCGCGCCGGACGGATTTGCCAATTATGAATTTTTCGTGCGGGATACAGGCATCGGTATGAGCAAGGCCTTTGTGACCCATATTTTCGAACCCTTTGAGCGGGAACGAAATTCCACCATCAGCGGTATTCAGGGTACGGGCCTGGGCATGGCTATCACGAAAAATATCGTGGATATGATGAACGGCACCATTGAAGTGGAGAGCACCCAAGGGCTGGGCACGGAGGTGACCGTGTGCTTCACGTTCCGTCTGTGTACCGATGAGGACCGTCCCCGGATGGCCCAGTCGTGGAATGAGAATGACTGGGAGACCAAGGGTCGCCGCTCCACCGGAAAGCTGCGTGCCGGCCGTATCCTGCTGGCGGAGGATAATGAGCTCAATCAGGAGATCGCCGCCGCCATTTTGGAGGAAGCGGGCTTCTGCGTAGAGGTGGCGGACAATGGCCAGATCGCAGTGGAAATGCTGAAAGATGCCGGCCCGGGGTATTATGAGTTGGTCCTGATGGATATTCAGATGCCGGTGATGAACGGGCACGATGCCACAAGGGCCATCCGCGCCCTGGAGGACCCGGCGTTGGCCTCCATTCCGATCATCGCCATGACGGCGAACGCCTTTGAGGAGGACAAACGGGAGGCGCTACGGGCAGGGATGAACGCCCATATTGCTAAGCCCATCGATGTCAAGGTGCTGTTTGATACTCTGGATGAGATCCTTGGATAAATAAAGCCCTACAGGCGGACCCTCCGGTCCGCCTGTTTTTGTGATGTCCGGGCTTGACTTCCAGGCGGCGGTAGGCTATAATGCATATATATTTGACATAAGTCAATAATAAAAGGAGAACAGGCAGATGCCGAGACCTTGTAAGCGCCGGCGGGTGTGTGCCGAGCCAAGCTGCGGGCATTTTGGTCCGAAAGATGCACCGGGAATGTCCCGCCAGACCGTTACCATGACCTTGGATGAATTTGAAGCTATCCGGCTCATTGACCGGGAGGGCCGGAACCAAGAGCAGTGCGCACTGCTGATGAATGTGGCCCGGACTACGGTGCAGGCCATTTACAGCAGCGCCCGGGGCAAGCTGGCGGAATGCCTGGTAGATGGAAAAGAATTGCGGATCGAAGGCGGCGACTATGTGCTGTGCGACGGCAGCATCCGCAAGACCTGCGGGTGCGGGAACCCCAATTGCCGCTGCGATTCGGAAACACAGGAGGAAATGACGATGAAAATTGCAGTTACCTACGAAAACGGCCAGGTGTTCCAGCACTTCGGACACACGGAACAGTTCAAAATTTACGATGTGGCGGACGGGAAGATCGTCTCTGCCCAGGTAGTGGATACCAACGGCTCCGGTCACGGCGCTTTGGGCGGTTTTCTGGCGGCCATGGGTGTGGATACCCTGATTTGCGGCGGCATCGGCGGCGGCGCCCAGAATGCCTTGCAGGAAGCGGGCATCCAATTCTACGGCGGCGCTTCCGGCAACGCAGACCAGGCTGTGGAGGCCCTGCTGGCGGGGAAGCTGGCCTTTGATCCCAATGTCCACTGCGACCACCATGACCACGAGGGTCACGATCACGGCGGGGACCACCACTGCGGCGGTCACTGCGGACATTAAGACGGGAGAAGGTCAATATGAACAGAAAGCTGGTGGCATATTTTTCCCCGACAGGCACTACTGCAGCTGCAGCAAAGACCTTGGCCGAGGCGGCCGGTGCCGACCTGTATGAGATTCGCCCCAAGGCGCCCTATACCCGGGAGGACCTGAACTGGATGAATGAAAAGGCCCGCAGTACCATTGAGATGAAAGACCCCGCCGGCCGGCCAGAACTCGCGGACCGGAACGCGGGCGTGGAGGTCTATGACACGGTGTTTCTGGGCTTTCCCATTTGGTGGTACATCGCGCCCACCATCATCAACACCTTTCTGGAGCAATACGATTTTTCCGGCAAAACGGTGGTGCTGTTCGCCACCTCCGGCGGCAGCAGCTTTGGCGAGGCGGTGCAGCACCTTCAGCCCAGCGCCCCCGGCGCAAAAATTGTCGAAGGCCGCCTGCTGAACGGTCGTCCCGGCAAAGAGAAGCTGGAAGCTTGGGTAGACAGCCTGAAGCTGTCATAAAACGCAAAAATACAGAACAGCCATTATTTGCACAAAAACGCGCAAATAATGGCTGTTCTTTGTGTTTAAAATCTTGGCTTATGGCCTGAGAACGCTGCAATCATTATTCCCACTCGACAAATCCTATTATATGAGGCTATATTTCCTGTGCTTTCACAGGCAAAACTTTCGCAATTTTGTTAATATTCTACCTGTTATTTTTGGGTGCTAAATTTCTTAGTATCAAAATAGTATCACAAAAGGCGGGGAAATGCAACTACCTTTCACAGGGTATTCAGTATGTGAAATAAAATGATTTTCTATGGTTCCCTCACTTTTTTGGAATAAAATACACACAATAGTCACCTAAATTTATTGGCAAAGTAGGAACTTCTGAATCATCATAATATTTTGTCTCAGATGCTGTAGCAAAACCGCTTACTCCGTCGATTATAACCTCATAATCAGTTTCCTTTGATGTCTTTTTTATCACATTATAGGTTCCGGTATATGTTTTATCATTCGTCACATCAGTAATCGTAATTTCGCCCTCTTTGGCCGTCAAGGTCAAATCCACAATTTTAACGTCAGGATATAACTCGTCAAATTCCCCTACAGCAACAACAAGTTCATCTTCATTCTGAGCAACTTCAATATCATTTCTCATAACAGCACGCATTTTCCATTCATAATCCTCAATTGCAAACTTTTCAGTATTGCAAGCGGAAAGGGCAAATATAAATATTGACACTAAAACGGAGATAAGAAGTTTTTTCACTTTTGAAGTACCTCGCTTTCAAAATGCAAATTTATCACTCTCATTATAACAGTAAAATCACCCGCTGACAAGTACAAAACGGGAGGGCACCTCATGGAGCGCCCTCCCGCTGTCCGTTACCTCGCCCCTCGGCTAAACTTCCGCTTTGCTTTCCTTTGCTCCCGCTCTTGCGCCTCCCGGCGCTTTGCGTCCTCCACGGCCCGCTCTACTTCCTCCGGGCCGAAAGCCCGCTTGACCCGCTCAAAATCGGCAACTGTCCCCCGCAGGGCCTTGTTTTCCAACTTCACCTCCTGCAAACGGTCAGACAATCGCTCGTTGCCCTCCCTGGCCCGTCCATAGTCCCCCAGCAAACGCTCATACTTCCCTTTTAACTCGACATAGGCCCGATACAAAGAACGCAGCACCTTGACGATCTGCGCCAACAGGGGCTTTGCCTTTTTCTCCCGGTAGGACTTGGCACTCTCCAGCGGCCCAGGCTCCGGCAATATCCGCTCCGGGTTATCGGAGAACTGCGCCGCCAACTGCTCCATGTTCTTGACCGCCGGGGCCAGCTCTTTTAGCCGCTGCTCCTGCCGCTCCACCTGGCCCTGCTTCTTGGCCTTGACCGCCTCCAGCTCGGCAATCTCCTTAGCCCGCTGTTCTTTCTTGTAGTCCATCACAGACAGATGCTTGTCGTGGGTGCCCTTGTCCTCCCACTCTATCCCGTGGCGCTCCATCACGGCGGCAAGCTGTTCCTTTTCAGAGCGTACCCACTGGCTCCATTCCGTATCGCCCCTGGTGCCGCCCTTGAAGCCCTGGGCCGCTAACGCCTGTTTGAGAGATACCCTTGTGTCCAGGCCCCGCTTGCTCCCGGTGGTGAACGGCACAAAGTCGATGTGCAGATGGGG
>CANSAE010000017.1 GCA_947644595.1 uncultured Clostridia bacterium | reverse complement strand
GCTGGAAAAGCGCAAGCCGGACTGTTTCGCGGTCAAGCAGTACAAAAAGTACAAGCTGGCCAGCGGCAAGACTGCCCGCTCCATACTGATTTCATGCGGTGCGCGGCTGGCCCCCTTTGACATCCCGCAACTCCGGGAGATTATGAGCTATGACGAGATGGAGCTTGACAAGCTGGGGGACAGACGGACGGCGGCGTTCTTCATCATCAGCGATACCGACACCACCTACAACTTTATTGTAGCTCTGGCGTTTTCGCAGATGTTCAATCTCTTGTGCGAAAGGGCGGACAACGTACACGGGGGCCGCCTGCCCCATCATGTGCGGGTGCTGTGGGACGAGGCCGCCAACACCGGGCAGGTGCCGAACCTCGAAAAGCTGGTGGCGGTCATCCGCTCCCGGGAGGTGAGCCTGACGCTGTTCTACCAGCAGTTGGCCCAATGTAAGGCAATCTACGACAAGAACGCGGAAACCATTTTAGGCAACATGGACAGCGTGGTATTCCTCGGGGGCCGGGAGGCCAGCACTATCAAGGAGATTTCCGAGAACTGGCTGGGGAAAGCGACTATCTCCATGCAGACCGAGGGCCGCTCCCGTGGGCAGTCGGAAAGCTACAACCAGAACACCCAGCGGCTGGGCCGGGAGCTTATGACCCCCGCCGAGCTTGCCACCATGCCCGGCGACAGGTGCATCCTGCAACTGCGGGGCCTGCCGCCGTTCTACTCCCGGAAATACGATTTGAAACAGCACCCCAACTACCGATACACGGCGGAGGCGGACAAGAAGAAAAACGCCTTTTCGCTGGAGCGGCTTATCTGCCGCCGTATAAAAAAGCTCAATCCCAACGAGCAGTACACCGTGTACGAGGCGGACGTGCCGGACGGAACGCCCATAGACGAGGACGAGGACATCCTCAACTATGACGATTTGGACGACCCGGACGCTTTTGTATAGCTTTGGGACATTTTGTCCCGAAGTGTCACCTGCCGCCTATACCGGGCGGCTTTTCTTGTGCCCGGGAAAATCCCGGAGAAATGGAGGACTATATGGCATTTTTCGCATCCGCTATCACCACTTTGCAGACCCTTGTTATCGCGCTGGGCGCGGGCCTCGGCGTTTGGGGCGTTGTCAATCTGCTGGAGGGCTACGGCTCGGACAACCCCGGCTCCAAAAGCCAGGGCATGAAACAGCTCATGGCCGGGGGCGGCATCATCGTCATCGGCACGACCCTCATCCCGCTGCTGTCGGGCCTGTTTTAAGGGCGGCGGCTTATGGACTTTCTCACCGACTGGCTCACAGACTGGCTCAAGGAGCTTTTGATTGGCGGCATCATGGGGAACCTTGAGGGGCTCTTTGATACCGTCAATGCCCAGGTCGGAGAGATTGCGGTGCAGGTAGGGACGACCCCGGCGGCATGGAACGCCGGGGTTTTCTCCCTTATCCGCCAGCTTTCCGAGACGGTGATTTTACCCATCGCCGGGCTGGTGCTGACCTTTGTTGCCACCTATGAGCTGATACAGATGCTCCTTGAAAAAAACAATATGCACGAAGTAGACGTGGCGAACCTCTACAAATGGATGTTCAAGACCGCGTGTGCGGTGCTGATACTTTCCAACACGTTCAATATCGTGATGGCCGTCTTTGACGTATCGCAGAGCGTGATTTCCCGCTCTGCCGGGCTGATACAAGGCTCCACGGCGGTTTCGCCGGATATGCTGAACAACCTCCAGACCACGCTGGAGGGGATGGACTTGGGCCCGCTCCTTGGGCTGTGGCTCCAGTCCTCGGTCATCGGGCTCACCATGCAGGCGCTGGGCATCATCATCTTCGTGCTGGTGTACGGAAGAATGATTGAAATATATCTGCTGACCAGCCTTGCGCCCATCCCCGTGGCGACCCTCTCCAACCGGGAGGTGGGCGGCATGGGGCAGAACTACTTAAAATCCCTTTTCGCCGTGGGCTTTCAAGGGATGCTGATTTTAGTCTGCGTCGGCATCTATGCGGTGCTGGTGCAGGGCATCGCCACCGGGGGCGACCCCATCGGCGCGATATGGGGAACCGTGGGCTATACGGTGCTCCTTTGCTTCATGCTGTTCAAGACCGGGACAATCGCCCGGAGCATCTTCGGGGCCCACTGATTGAGCGGCACTTCGGGACATTTTGTCCCAAAGTCCGGGAAAGGAGGCCGGATATGCCGAGGCGTTACAAGCTGGGCCCGGAGGGTGAGATGCGCCGGGCGTGGGGCGGCAAGCTCCCGGAGGAATTTGACCAGCGGGATATGCTGGCGTTCATGGCTGAAACCGACCTGCAACTGCAAGGGGCGGTATCAGCGGAAACCCTGTCCGCGATAAACGCGGCAGGCTATGACTATATGGGCGGGGCGGTCATCCCCCGTCCCGGAAAGGAGGATTTATCTATGGCGAACACACAGACGGCGGTGCAGACCGCCGAGGAGCTGGCGGCGGCCCAGGAGGAAATGCGCCGTCTGATTTTCGAGGCCCCTATCGCGGAGCTGGCAAAACACCAGGGCATCAGCGTGGACGAGGCCGTGGCTCTCCGAGTGGAGCAGAACCTTGCCGCCGCCACTATCCCCATCGAGGTGTCGGTGCGGCCCATTGAGCCCCAGGGCAAGCTGATAGGCTTTGCCAGCGTCAACTTCGGCGGCGTGGTGGTGGATGACTTCAAGGTGGTGAACGGGCAGAACGGCATCTTTTTGGGTGCGCCCTCAAAACCCGACCCCACCAGCAGGACAGGCTACCGGGCCACGGTGCGTATCAATGACCGGGCCACCCAGGAGCGGCTGAACGCGGCGGGGGTGGAGGCTTACCATTCGGCGGTTGAGAAACTTATCGCCCGGGCCGAGGCGGTACGCCCCGCGCCCATCCGGGAGCAGATGGATAAGGCGGGAAAGGAGGCCGCGCAGAAAAATGCCGTCCGCCCCGCCCCGGCAAAGGGAAAGGAGGGACGGGATGCCAGATAGCCCGGCTTTGGGACAAAATGTCCCAAACCTTACCCCGGAACCCTCCGGGCTCTACCTTATGGACGGCATCGCGGGCCTGCGTTCCCTCCCGGAGCACTCAGTAGATATGCTGCTGACCGACCCGCCCTACGGCACGACCCGCAACTATTGGGACGTGCCTTTGCCGCTCCCGGAGCTGTGGGAGGCGGTGCGCTGGGCGGTCAAGCCCTCCGGGGCGGTGCTGTTCTTCGCGCAGTGCCCTTATGACAAAATCCTCGGCGCGTCCAACCTCCCCATGCTCCGCTATGAATGGGTGTGGTATAAAAGCCGCTGTACGGGATTTCTCAACGCCCGCCGCGCCCCGCTGAAAAAGACGGAGAATATTTTGGTGTTCTATCGGCGGCTCCCCCTCTACAACCCGCAGTTTGAACAGGGCAAGCCCTACAAAAAGATTGCGTCCCAGCGTGACCAGAGCCCCAACTACGGAAAGTTCGTCCGCTCCGGGAGCGGCTCGGAGGACGGGCGGCGGTTCCCGGGGAACCTGCTTTCGTTCCAGACCGTGGCCCATACCGTCCACCCCACCCAAAAGCCCGTGGAGCTGTGCGAGTACCTTATTAAGACCTATACCGCCCCCGGCGAGGTGGTGGCGGACATCTGCGCGGGCTCCGGCACGACTGCGGTGGCCGCCGTCAATACGGGCCGGGAGTTTATCTGCTTTGAGACGGCCCCGGCCTTTTACGGCCCGGCCACGGAGCGCATCACCCAGGCGCGGGCGGCTGTGGCCGCTGGCGGAAAGGGGGTGTGACTATCGGTAAATATAACGTGATATACGCCGACCCGCCGTGGCGGTATGCCCAAAAGGGCCTGCAAGGTGCGGCGGAGCGGCACTACCCCACAATGGGGATTGAGGAATTATGCGCGTTGCCCGTGGCGGATTTGGCGGCCCCGGACAGCGTTCTTTTTTTATGGGCCACGTTCCCCCAGCTCCCGGAGGCCCTGCGGCTTATCAAGGCGTGGGGCTTTCAGTATAAGTCCGTGGGCTTTGTCTGGCTGAAAAAGAACAAAAAAGCCGATAGCTGGTTTTACGGGCTGGGCTTTTGGACGCGGGCCAACGCGGAGGTGTGCCTGCTGGCGACCCGTGGGCATCCCCGGCGCAAGGCCCCCAACGTCCACCAGTTCATCATCTCCCCTATCGAGGGCCACAGCAAAAAGCCGGACGAGGCCCGTGAAAAAATCGTGGCCCTTATGGGGGACGTGCCCCGGGTGGAGCTGTTCGCCCGCCAGACGGCCCCCGGCTGGGACGTGTGGGGGAACGAGGTAGAGCCCACTGAGGGACTTCAAAATTTCGGGGCCCCCGCAAAGTCGGCAGACTTTGTGGGGAGAGGAGGCACAACGGAACGGGGCGAGCTTTGGGACAAAATGTCCCGAAGTGAGCGGAGTGAAGTTTGTGCCGACGAGTCCCAAAGGAAAGGAGGCTAAAAATGCCCTATGTGAACGTACCTAACGACCTATCGAAAATCAAGACCAAAATCGCTTTCAATCTGACAAAACGCCAGCTTGTGTGTTTCGGCGGCGCGGCCCTTGTGGGAGTCCCCTCCTACCTGCTGGCCCGGAGCTCGTTTGGGAACACGGCGGCGTTGTTCCTGATGCTGGGCATCATGCTCCCGGCGTTTCTTCTGGCGATGTACGAGAAAGACGGCCTGCCGCTGGAAAAGGTGGTAAAGAACATCCTCCGGGCCAAGTACCTGCGGCCCGGCGTGAGGCCCTACAAGACCGGGAATATCTACGCGCCCTTTACCGGGCAGGCGGGAAAGGAGGCAGTGAATGGAAAACCGAAAAAGCAAAAGAAAGAATAAGGCGGCCTTATCCGCCCAGCAGTCCATCCCCTATGTGGCGATGCACCCGGACGGGGTGTGCCAGCTCCCCGGAGGGCTCTACACAAAGACCGTGGAATATGAGGACATCAATTATTCCGTGGCATCCACCGAGGATCAGTCCGCGATATTCAGCGGGTGGAGCTCGTTCCTCAACTACTTCGACAGCGCGCTCCCCGTCCAGCTCTCCTTTATCAACCGCCGCTCCCACTCCACCAGCCGCTACCATGTGAACATCCCCGCCCAGGCGGACGATTTTGACAGCATCCGGGGCGAGTTCGTGGGGATGCTCAAACGGCAGATTGCCCGGAGCAACAACGGCATTGAACGCTCCAAATATATCACCTTTGGCGTGCCCGCCGAGGGGATTGCCGCCGCCCGGCCCCGGCTTGACCGGGTAGAGGCGGACGTGATGGGGAACCTCCACCGGCTGGGCGTTCCCTCGTCCCCGCTGGACGGGCGGGAGCGGCTGGCCCTCCTGCATGGGCAGATGCACCCCGGACGGCGGGAGCCGTTCCGCTTTTCATGGGGCGATATTTCCAGAACGGGCATGGGGACAAAGGACTTTATCACCCCAAACGGCGGCTTTGACTTCCGGGGCTCCCGGTTCTTCCGTGTGGGCGGCTTTTGGGGCGCGGCATCCTATCTTCAGATTTTGGCGTCCGAGCTCTCTGACCGCCTTTTGCGGGAAATTCTGGAGCTTGACGCGGAGCTCACCGTCACCATGCACATCCAGACCGTTGACCAGCTCAAGGCGATAAAGACCATCAAGGGGAAAATCTCAGACATTGACAAGATGAAAGTGGAGGAGCAGAAAAAGGCCGTCCGCGCCGGGTACGACATGGATATTCTTCCCCCCGACCTTATCACGTTCAGCAAGGACGCGGCGGAGCTTTTAGGGGATTTGCAGTCCCGGAATGAGCGGATGTTCCTCTTGACGTTCACCGTCATCAACCTTGCCCCCACCCGCCAGCGGCTGGAAAATGACGTGTTCACCGTTTCCGGCATCGCGCAGAAATACAACTGCGCCTTAAAGCGGCTGGACTGGCAGCAGGAACAGGGCTTTATGTCCTCGCTGGCCCTCGGCTATAACGAGGTGCAGATACAGCGGGGCATGACCACCAGCTCCACCGCGATTTTCATTCCCTTTATGACCCGGGAGCTCCGTATGGGCGGGCAGGCCCTCTACTACGGCATGAACGCGCTTTCCCACAATGTCATCATGGCTGACCGGAAAAAGCTGAAATCCGCCAATGGGATGTATCTCGGCTCCACGGGCTCCGGCAAGAGCTTTGCCGCCAAGCGGGAATTGATAAACGTCTTTCTTGCCACAAGTGACCGCATCGTTATCGTTGACCCAATGGGGGAATATTCCCCGCTGGTGCGGCGGCTGGGCGGGCAGGTCATTGAGATTGCCCCGGACAGCCCCCACCATATCAACCCGATGGATATTGAAATCGGTTTGAATGACGAGGACAGCCCCCTTTCCATGAAAGCGGATTTTCTGCTTTCCCTCTGTGAGCTGGTGGTAGGCGGCAAGGACGGCCTGCAACCTATTGAAAAGACCGTGATTGACCGCTGTGTGCGGCTGGTGTACCGGGAGCTTGCGCTGGGGCTGGAGGGCGCAAAGATGCCTTTGCTCCAGAGCTTGTACGAGGAATTACTCAAACAGCCGGAGCCGGAGGCGAAACGTGTGGCGACTGCGCTGGAGCTCTACTGTACGGGCTCCCTTAATCTTTTCAACCACCCGACCAACGTGGACTTGAGCTCCCGGGTGGTGTGCATCGTGTTAAAAGGGCTGGGGGAGAACCTCCGCAAGATTGCGATGCACGTCACCAACGAGTTTGTCACCTCGGCGGTGAATACCAACTATAAAAGCGGCGCGGCGACATGGTGCTACTTTGACGAGTTCCACATCCTGCTCCGCGACCCGCTGACCGCCAGCTACTTTGTGGCGGTGTGGAAGATGCTCCGCAAAAAGGGCTGTGTGCCCTCGGCCCTCACGCAGAACGTGAAAGACCTTTTGGCCAGCCGGGAAATCGAGAACATACTGGATAACACCGATTTTCTTGTTCTGCTCTCCCAGGCCCAGAGCGACCGGGCGATTATCGCAAAACAGCTCGGCATTTCCGAGCACCAGCTTTCCTATATCACCCACAGCAATTCCGGCGAGGGCCTGCTGTTCTATGGGAATGTGACTATCCCCTTTGTTGACCGTTTCCCCAAGGGTGAGATTTACAACCTGCTCACCACCCGCCCGGAGGATATAGCCAATGACCAGAGGAACGAATAACGCCGGGCCCGCCGGGGACAAGGGCACTTCGGGACAAAATGTCCCAAAGTCCCCCAAGGGCCCCAAAACCAAAAAATCGAAATTCCGCATGGAAAGCGAACAGGAAAAAATCAGCAAATCCAAGCTCCGCATGGAGACGCGGGAGGACAAGCTGAACCGGGCCCGGAAAAAGCTGGAGGGCAAAAAGCCCCCTAAACCCCGGGGCCCGGTGCGCCGGGTGCTGGGGGCAGCCGGATGGAACGTCCACGGCTTTGTGCATGGCAAGGTTTATGAGGTGGAGCATGAAAACGTGGGAACCGAGGGGGCCCACCGCTCCGAGCTTGTGGGCGAGGCCGCCCTCCGGCATGGGACGCGGTATGCGAAAAAGCGCATCCGGGAGCACCCGGCCCGGGCCGTCCATAAGGCCGAGGCGCAGTACATCAAGGCCCGGGCGGACTACCAGTTCCGCATGGCCGCGCAGGAGAACCCGGAGCTTGCAAAAAATGCAGTTACCCGCTATTGGCACAAGCAGAAATTAAAAAAACAATACGCCAAACAAGCGCGGCAGGCGGCGAAACAGACCGCGAAACAAGGGGCCAAGGCCGCCGGGAAAACCGCCGCCGCCACGGAAAAGCTGGCGGAGCGGGCCGTGGCTTTCGTGAAACGGCATCCCGTGGGGACGCTTATCGCGCTGGCCTGCGTGGTGCTCATTTTGTCGCTCCAGTCCTGCTCGTCCTCCCTTATCACTTTGGGGAATGCCGCCGCAGGCGCGGTTGGGGCCACCACCTACCCCGCCCAGGACGGGGATATGCTGGGGGCCGAGGCCGCTTATTGTTCGCTGGAGGCGGAGCTCCAGCATTATCTCGATACCTACGAAAGAACACACGACTATGACGAGTACCATTTTGATTTGGACGCTATCGAACATGACCCCTATGTGCTGATTTCCTTATTGAGCGCATGGCATGAGGGCGAGTGGACGCTGGCGGATGTCCAGCCTACGTTGCGGATGCTCTTTGACCGCCAGTACACGCTGACAGAGAACGTGGTAAAGGAGCGGCGGTACTACATCGAAACGGATACATGGACGGACGAGGACGGCAATACCCACACCGACAGCTACCGGGTGTATTACGATTACTACATCTGTACTGTGACACTGGATAACTTCAACCTTTCCCATCTCCCTATCTACATCATGGGGGAGGACAAGGTTTCCCGGTATTCCCTCTACATGGCTACGCTGGGCAACCGCCCAGACCTCTTTCCCGGCTCGTCCTATGTGGGGAAATACACCAGCCCGCCGGAAGGCTACGAAGTGCCGGGGGAATATCTGGACGATGAAACATTCGCGGCGATGCTCTCCGAGGCCGAGAAATACCTCGGTTATCCCTATGTATGGGGCGGGAGCTCCCCGGCCACGTCCTTTGACTGCTCCGGCTTTGTTTCGTGGGTAGTCAATCATTCCGGCTGGAACGTGGGGCGGCTGGGGGCCCAGGGGCTTTACAACATCTGCACCCGCACCAGCTCCCCCCCGCCCCGGCGACCTTGTTTTCTTCAAGGGAACCTATGACACCCCGGGAGTCTCCCACTGTGGCATCTATGTGGGGGACGGGATGATGATACACTGTGGCGACCCTATCAGCTACGCCAACTTAAACAGCAGCTACTGGCAGGCCCACTTCTACGCCTACGGGCGTTTACCATGAAAAGGAGGTTTTCAATGGCGATAAGCAAGAGCGCAAAAATCATGGCCGAGATGGAAAAGGTCAAGGCCAAAATCAGCGACCAGCAGGCCCGGCTGAAAGAGCTGGAACAGAAACACAAGGAGGCCGAGAACGAGGAAATCGTGGACATCGTGCGGGGCATGAGCATTTCCCTTGAGGAGCTCCCGCTGGTGCTCCAGCGCATCAAGGCCGGGGACGCTTTGGGACAAAATGTCCCGAAGTCCGCCGGGCCGGAAAAGGAGGACGCAGAATGAAAAGAAAGAAATATCGTGTAGTGGCGGCGGCTCTGTGCGCCGCTTTTTTGCTGTGCGGCATCACCACCACGGCCTACGCCGGGGGCGGTGAGGAATGGGAGGACGGTACGGGCGGCCCGGAGTGGGAGGGGCTTGACCCCGTGGAGCCCACGCCCGCGCCGGAGCCGGAACCCGAGCCCAACCCCTTTACCCCGGACGGGCAGGGGACGATGGTGGATAACGCCACCGACCAGGACGGCAAGGAATTTTTCACCATCATGGCGGCGGACGAGTCCGTGTTCTATCTGGTGATTGACCGCCAGCGGGAGACGGAAAATGTGTACTTTCTGAACGCCGTCACCGTGGCCGATTTAATGGCCCTTGCGGAGCCCTCCCCGGAGCCCGTCCCCGAACCGCTCCCGGAGCCGGAGCCCGAACCTGCTACCGAGCCGGAGCCCGAACCAAAACCGGAAAAATCCGGCGGGGCGGGGACACTCCTGCTGGTGCTGGCGGTGCTGGCCCTCGGCGGCGGGGCTGGGTGGTACTTCAAGATTTACCGCCCCAAACAGCAGGCCGCCGCTCCCGGCGAGGATTTTGACGAGGCCGAGGAATACGGCGAGGACTATGGCGGCGGTGAGTATGACGACCTCCCCCCGTGGGATGAGGAAGAAGAAAAGGAGGACGGAGAATGAATTTCACATCGAACCCTTTGGAACGGGAAATGAAACGCCGCCCACGGCCCCGGGCTCCCCGCCCGGAACAGCCCCGGGAGGGCTCCCGGTGCTGTGGCTGTCCCTACTGGCGCGGCATCCCCTGCGGCTCCTGCTTTCAGAGCCTTTTGAAAAAACCAGGCGGGAGGTGATATTTTGCGCGAGCTGACCCGTGAGGAAAAGGCCGCTATCCGCTCCCTTGTAGTAAAATGGTGCGCCAACTATGACCGGGAAATGGGATGCTTGCCTTTGGACTGTGAGTGCTATATGCTGGGGAAGTGCTGGACGGGGGCCTATTGCAGATACTTCCGGGAGGCCGTCCTGCCGCTGAACCCGGTGCTGGAGGCCGCCCTCAATACCGAGGGGCCCGCCCCGGAAACGCGGCCCTGTCCTGTCTGCGGGCGGCCCTTTCTCCCGGACGGGCGACGGCGCTATTGCTCCGAGGCTTGCTCCAAGGCCGCAAGGCAGAAGAAACAGCGGGGATATATGCGGAAATACCGGGGGTGAGGCGTGAGCATTTGGGGGTATAGAACCCCGCTGTTTTCAAGGCTTTCCGGGGCCACTTTTGGGGCGGGCGTACTTTTACACGTCCTGCCCCGATTTCCCAAAATAGTGCTAACATTTCGAGAGGAGGTTCCTATGGACAGAAATCAAGGCTATACAATCTTAAAGGCCGTCATGCTGGAGAATGGCCGGGGCTTTGCGCTGGGGGAGCATCCCCGGGCCCCCTCCCCCTTTGTGACGTGGGCCTGCTATGATGACGAACACGGCGCAAGGCAGTATGAATGGGGGCATTATGGCAGTGACCGGGCCGCGCTGGAGCAGGACTTGCTGGAGCGTGTGGAAAACTACCAGCAGCAGTTCTCCGTCAAGGTGGCGCAGATTGAGGCCCCCGGCCTTTACAAGTATTATTCCACCCAGCGGCCCGTTGACATCGGCACGTTCCCCAAGCCTGCAGGCAACGCCCCGGACGAAATCGTAAACTACGACAAGCGCGTATCCGTGGAGGGCGGCGCGTTCCTTGCGTGGGGGCATCTGACCTACACAAAGCCTTTGACGGAAAAGCAGGCGGCGGACTATGAGCTCCGGCCCGCCCCGGAGGTGTCCGGCCTGCTGCGGGACGGCGGCAGGCCCCGCCCGATTGCCGAACAGATGAAAGAGGCGGCAAGGCTGGCCGGGGAACGGCAGGCCCCCTCTGCGCCTAAACGGAACGCGCCCGACCGGGGCGACAGATAGCGTGGCTGGCAAAAAGCGCCGCCGCCCCATCCATCTCCATGTGATGGTATCTGAGGAAGAGCAGGCACTTATCCAGGAACGCATGGCCCAGGCGGGCATCCGCAACATGGGCGCGTATATGCGGAGGATGGCCCTCTGCGGCTATGTGCTCCAGGTTGACCTTGCCCCCGTCCGGGAGCTGGTGTCCCTCCAGCGGCGGTGCTCAAACAATCTTAATCAAGTGGCTATCCACGCCAACACCTACGGGGGCATCTACCCCGAGGAAATATCGGCCCTCCAGCGGGACTACTCCGCCTTGTGGGGCCCTCTGTCTGATTTGCTGAAACAGCTTTCCGCGCTGGTGGAGCTGTGATTTGCTGGGGAGCGGTGCTGTGCCGCTCCCCGGCTTTTTGTACTTCGGGACATTTTGTCCCAAAGTCCCAACGAGAGGAGGTGCTACCACGGCCACGACCTACATCCGGCCCTACAAGCAGGCGGCGGGACTGAGCGCCGTCCAGACGATGGAGGAGCGGTTTGCCTACGGGCTCAACCTCCAAAAGCTGGGGGCCGTGTCCTCCCACCTTTGCGACCCGGCCACAGCCGCCGCCGAGTTTCTGCTGGTGAAAAGCGAATACCAGGCGGCCACCGCCCGGCCCGTGGAGCGCGGGGCTCTGTTCTTCCAGATACGGCAGGCGTTCCCGCCCGGCGAGGTGACAGCGGAGGAGGCAAATAAGCTGGGCTTTGAAACGGCGATGCGCTGGACGAAAGGCAAGTACCAGTTTTTCGTCTGCACCCATACCGACAAGGGCCACATTCACAACCACATCTATTTCAATTCCACGGCCTTTGACTGCTCCCGGAAATTCCATAATTTCCTCGGCTCCAGCTTTGCCCTCCGGCGGCTGTCTGACCGGGTATGTCTGGAGCATGATTTGTCCGTGATACAAAATCCCAAACAGCACAGCAAGGGCCGTTTCCTCCACTATGGCCAGTGGGTAGGGGAAAAACCGCCCTCCGCGCAGCAGCGGGTGCGGCTGGCAATCATCGCGGCTCTTGAAAAAAAGCCCGCCGACTTTGCCGCGTTCCTGCGGCTAATGGAGGAGTCCGGCTTTGCCGTCAAGCACGGGCGGGGCGGCGTGGTGTCGTTCCTCGCTCCGGGGCAGGACAAGTACACCCGGCTCCGGGCATCCACCCTGGGCGCGGGCTTTGACCCCGAGGACATCCGGGCTGTTATCGCCGGGGAGCGGCCCCTCCCGGAGCTCCCCAAAGACGCGCCGCCCCCGATCTGGCAGGTGGGGCTTATCATTGACATTCAAAAGCGCATGGCCGAGGGCAAGGGCCCGGCTTATGAACGCTGGGCGAAAGTCTACAATCTGAAACAGATGGCCGCCGCCCTCCAGTTCTTGCAGGAGAACAATCTGACCGACTATGACGCGCTGGCGGCAAAGACCACGGCGGCGGTTGACCGGGCCCACGCGCTGGCCGGGGAGCTCCAGACCACCGAGGCCGCCCTCTCCAAAGTCTCCGGGCTGATGGGGGCCGTGGTGGACTATGCCAAGGCCCGGCCCGTATTTGACGGCTACAAGGCGGCCCGGTACTCGAAAAAGTATCTGGCCGAGCACGAGGCGGAGCTTGCCACCTACCGGGCGGCCCGGGCCGCTATGAATGAATTGTTAGGCGGTGAAAAGCTCCCCAAAATGGACGCGCTGAAAAAACAGCGGCGGGAGCTGGCGGATAAGAAAAAGGCCCTCTATGCCGAGTATCGGCAGGCCCAGCGGGATATGCGGGAGGCCGT
>CANSAE010000016.1 GCA_947644595.1 uncultured Clostridia bacterium | reverse complement strand
CCTCTATCTCATACCGCCCACTTGGTAATTCCCAGCCTTTTACCATCGTTGATGACAGAACATTCTGAAATTGTTCCTGCTCAAATCGAATCGTTTGGACGCTTACTCCGATTCCGTTGCTTTCCCCGGAAATGACCAAGCGATATGCCGGATCCGGCTGATATGCCTTCGCCTCATCATCCCAAGGGTACAATTCAATGGTTATATTCTTTTTCGGGTCATAGCTTTGTACATTAAATACACCTTTCCATGCCTCCGGTTTCTCAAATACCAGTTCCAATGGTGTATCCAAAATCCTCACATCTGTTACTTCCCCGGCAGTGTTTTCTACTTCGTGGGCATAGTATCCGATATAGGCATGCTCCGACTCGCTCCAAATCGCATCATTGATGAGCTCAACACCAATCTCATTCACCGCTCCCTGAGCCTCTGTCGCTGTCAGCCAATCCAACTGACCGATAGATGCAGCCGCCGGCAGCGCTCCGTTTCCGGAGAACGTATAGGTGCCAATCAGCAAGTGTCCCGCTGTTCCGGCCGGCGCATCGATGTCTCCGGTCTCCCATTGGGATATGTCCTGGGGACGGTCTCCCAATGCCGCCACGTAACGGTTCCAGGCAAACGCATGGTAAGTATCCTTATCCAAAATCTCATCGGGAGATCGATACAACGGCACGATTCTCTGCATGATGATGTTCTCAGATGGCGTAAAAGTCAAAACTTGACCGAAATATGAGGGGAATCGGAAACCAAAGCTTGCCCCTTCTAAAATGGGTGCATCGGCATCCCTTGTACAGGCATACAGTTCCAGCACAATGGTTCCCGTGAGCTCTGTGTCCGTTTTCTCCCCCGTCTGCACCACACGCATGTAATAGTAATACACATTGTCATAGGGTGCTGCGCTCTCGTCTGCCAATGGGGCCGCCTCCGCCCGCAAAGACAGAGGACAGCACAGCACCAGCAACATCAGCAGCACCACTGCTGCCCTGTGCAGCCAGTGCTTACACTTCATGTTTCCCTTCTCCGATCTGCTCTCTCACTTATAAACTACAGTAGACTTGATACAGGAATACCGCCGCCTCTGCCCGGGTTGCATGGTTCTTTGGGAGCAGTGTTCCATCGGTATTTCCGGAGATGTATCCGCTGCCTACCAAAACGCCCAACGCCCTTTTGGCATAATCGCTGACAGCCGCAGCATCTTTAAAACGGTTCAAATCCGCTTCCTCCGCGCCCTCAGACAGATGGCCCAGGGTCACCAGCGCACGATACGTAAGGGTAAACAAATCTTCTCTGCTAATATCTGCCTGAGGCAGAAACCGGCCGTCATCGGTACCGGAGGCAATCCCCAGCACCTGAGCCAATTTGATTTCCTTGGAATAATAACTGCTTTCCGGCACATCCTCGAAGCCTGCACCCTCCTGATTGGATTCAGGTGCCAGCATCCGCATCAGCAGTGCAACAAAATCCCCCCTGGTGATGGTGCTCCCTGGAGCGAATGTATTCTCCGAGGTACCGGATATAATGCCCGCTTGGGTAAGTGCATTGATCGCCTCTTCCGCCCAACCGTAATGCGTCAGGTCCGTGAAGCGGCTGGTCGGAATCTTTGGAACATAATAATCCGGACTGCCGGTCCCTACCACGCGAATCACAAAGCTTCGCGAGGCTTGTGCGTCTCCATAGGTCGCCGTAGCGTTCAGGGTGACCGTTACATCCTGCTCCGGGGCACAGACCGTTCCTAAATCGCTTACCAGCACCGGCCGGCTGCTCTTCCAGGAAACGCTACAGCCATCTAGCCCGGTTACGGGCAAGCTCAAATTCCCGCGAACCGCATCGGCACTGTCGCCCTCTGTGTAGCCGATCTCTACTGCCGCAATAGCCGCATCCACCATCTGCTGTGCTGTGCGCAGAGAAATATCCACAGTTTGGTCGTCGGTGATCTCCACCTCCACGACCTTCTTTTCATAGCGTTCCGCCGTAACCACACAGGGATATACCCCGGGTGAAAGCTTGGTTTCCGCTCTGCCATTGGGTGCAGCAAGGCGTTCTCCATTAATTTCCAACTCGCATGTTACACCATTGCCGGCATCATCCGTTACGCAGAAGGTTACATCCCGGGCCCGCATGCTCATCACATCGCAATTGGGGTAATCCCAGGTCACGGCACAAGACCGGTTCCCAGTGGTACCATACGCCCAGGTGTAAAGGTCACTGTCCATGATAATCGCCATAGAATCCCATCGCCAATTCTCGTTCACCCGCAGGCGCATAAGCCGCACGGTCTCATTATCAAATTGATCCGTTGTGATCCCTTCCCGGATACGGAAATGGATCGTAGCGATCAATCTATCCGTCGAGGTGGAATCGGAAATGGCATAGCTGGGATTCCAGAACAGGCTCACATAGCCGTCATTGGAGACAATCTGTGAGACCTCCATATGCTCCGTATTCAAACGAAAACCAGAACCCGCAGTCATAACCGTCCCAAGAGAGCTCGGGTCCGCCAGCTCCAGCTTTTCCGGGTCAAAGCCCAGCGCCAGCCGGCCGGCAACGGACCGCACCCCCCGGGCATAGACCGCCAGTTCAAAGGTACCTGCCGCTTCATCGGCAGTTCCATGGATGTAGTACCCCGGAGGGTCCCCGGCCACTGCATGGGCAGCCGGGAAGAGTCCTCCGATCAGTACCAACAGGAGGACGACCGATAACAGCCGCTTGATTCCCTGTTTCATTCGATTGTCCTCCTCAAACAGTTCTTTTGTTTCCGGGGAAAGTCTCCCCGCGCATGGGTCAAGCCGTATAAGCCGGATTTGCGGGATTGTAGGTCTCATTCGCAATAAAGTCCGAATAATCCATTACATAATCCGTCCACTTCGCGCCGTAAGCGCCGATGACATAACCATAGTCGAAGGTCAGGTCATAACCCTGGCCAGGCCAGGAACCACTCTCATTCAGGTCGGCATGGGCCTTACTGGCCGCAGCCGCATTTTGAGACATGCCGTTGACCATCTGAGAGATGTCACGCAGGTTGACGGAAATTCCGTTCCAGTCTGCGTCGCCAATCTTTGGTGCAATATAGTGCGCCGTTTTATCCGTAGCTGTTGTTCCAAAGTTGATAACCTTCACACCGGATTCATCTGCAGAGCAATCCGTCCCCGCCACGGTGCCGTCTGCCTGAATGGTAAAGTTCTCTATGGTGAAGGGCAGATAGCCGTTCTTGGTCACAGTGATGGTCCAAGTACCGGGAAGCAGGTCCACGGCATACTGCTGAACAGCGTTCTTTGTCGTCACAGTAGGCGCCACCGCGATGGTGCCGCTTTTATCAGTGCCGTCGCCGCCGGCAGTACGGGTATATGCAATCTTTGCATGAGTATAAGGAGAATCCGTCAGCTTCATATCCCCATAATGCACCGTCAGATTCACCCGGAAGCTGTTTTCTGTAAAGGTATAGGCGAGCTTCGTGGTACCAGGCTGCAAGGGCTCCATCTTATAGGTCAGCACGCCGTCCTTCTCCACCACGTCGCTCTTGCGGCCGTTGATGCTGCCGTTATCCACCTGCACTGTCAGCGCGGACAGCGACCAGCCACTATCGGGCATAATGGTAAATACAGGCTCCGCACCGATGTTATACGCCAGCAGACCGCTGGGAGAAACACTGCCGTTACCTCCGTTATTGACGGTTTGTACCCATGCCTGCATGGCAGCTTCGCCGTCCACCTTAAAGGTAACCAGAATGGTCACATGCTTGCCGGCCGCCAGATTGGATACTTCCACAGTTCCTTTTTTGAAGCCGGCTGATGTCCCCGTACCGGGCTGGCTGGAATCTCCGGTCCATGTGATACCGTTGGGCAGCGTGGTCACAGTCTCGACCGAGCCGGTCTCACCGGGCACATCATCGCTGAAAATGCACTGGGGTAGGCCGTCATCAATGACAACATAGATTTTGTCGATCTCGTAATCAATAGCACCGGAAGTACCGTCAGGATTGGCAACACTGGATGCCGCAGTAATAGTTGCAGAGAATGTAGCTCCCGTGACCGTATAGTCCACCGTGGTGCCAGCAGACTGTGTTCCGGTCTTGGAGGTATCGTAGGTATATTCCGCAGAACCGTACTGGCCCAGGACCAAGGTCACCAAGCCATCCCCAACAGGGTCAGACTCTTCGATGATTTCGTCATCCGTCGGATTATCCGTGTCCTTACCGTCGATTTTTGCGATACGGTACGTGACCGTGATGTGCTGATCCTCGGAAATGCCGACTAAGGTTTCCTCCACGCCGTGGATGCGCTCCGGATCTGTGAGCTGGCGTTCCACACCGTTGACATACAGCTTGTTGATGACATAGCCGTAATACTGGCCGTTCTGCTGTTCCACGGCAGTATTGTCAATGGCGTTGATCTTATCCTGGCTTGTGCCGGTATAGCCTGCCGCCACCGGACCATTGGTCTGGATGAAGTAGGTGGATGACGTTGTTCCGCCTGCCTTCAGCTTTTCAATGGTGTCATGCTGATGGGTGGTGTCCAAATTTGTCAGCTCTGAGCCCGTCAAGCCCGTATCGGTTCCAGCATAGAACTTGCTGCCATCCGCCACGGGATCCACCGTGAAGAAGCCGCCGGCCGCGTCTGCTTTGGCAAAGACCTTGTAGCCATCCGCTTCAGGAACGTTAGTCTCCTCGTCTTTTACAATGAGCTCAATCAGGTAACCGTTTGCCACTTTGATGGAAGCCTGGGGAATCACAAAGTTATTCGTGGCACTGTCCCAGGAAATGCTGCTGATTTGGATATCCGCAGTATTATCCAATGTCGCACCACTCCCGGAATCATTCGGGTCCGTTCCGTCTGTCCAGGTAACATTCCCGTCGCTGTCCACCGGAAGCTTCCAGATTTTTACTTCAAAGTCACTCGTTTTCAGGCCGCCGGTTTTCAGCACATAACCGGGCTTGGCCTGCACGTTGAACTTGTAGTCCTGTGTTTGAGGCGCACGGTCAGAGCCCAACAGATTCAGACGGGCATTGGGATTCAAAAATACCTTCGCACTGTCGTCCGGTTCCAGCTCCACTTCGATCACATCCGGAAGCTCACCGGTGGTTTCATCCGCTTCATCCTCCAGCTTCACACCGGGATTTTCCGTGCCGTTGGGGTACTTCTTGAAGCCGTTCTTCTTGACGCTGTAGTAGTATTCCTTCACCTTCTCCGGACTGTCGGCGGGAACCTGCAGCGTCACATCGCCGTAGGCGTCCGTGGTGCCACTGATTTCATTCCCATCTGCGTCCGTGATGGGGTTGCCGTTCTCGTCTTGAAGTGTGACCTTCGCGCCGGGGATCGGCTGCTTTGACGGATCTGTCACATTAAATTTGACCGCCAGATTGGTGCTGGGATACTGGATGGTCATCATGATATCCTGACCATGGACAGTGGCTCCCTCTACCGTTTCGGAATCGGCAGCACTCTGGGTAATCTGATAGAAGCCGCCGTCCAGCGCCTTATCGTCGCTCAGTGCATAATCGCCCGTATTCCGGTAATCCGTCTGATTGATGTTCTGCCAGAACATGGACATTGCGTCCAAAGCGATACTGGGATTGTTGACAGCATCAAACTCAGTATTGACTGCCTTTGCGCCGCTGGTTTTCAGGAAGGAACGGATCGTCACGGTCTTATCGTTCAATACACTATCAATGTCCGTCACGCCCGCCGCAGGTTTTAGGGTGTACTCCGCAATTTTCACGCCGCCGCTGCTGGCATCCAGATAGGTATAACCATTCGTTTCGTCATACTTCGCCTGCCAGTAGAATGCGTGATATTGATACTGCGCAGATTTCTCATCACTGTCCGTCGGCACAAAGGGATTTTCAAAGGCAAAGCTCAGACCCTCAGACGCTTTATTTTGCGGCAGTGAAATCGCGTCCGTGTTCGGCACAAAATCGCTCTCCGCCAGCTGGAACACCTTGCTGTCCCACTGGAAGCCAAAGGTACCATCCATAGCTGCCGTAACATTTTCCACGGTAACTGTAAACTTCATGCCCTGAGAATGGTCGGCCGTGTTGACCCACTCGCCGTTGACCATATATACAGGGTCCTTCAGCTTCTGTCCAACCCTCAGTTCCACCTCATAAGTACCGCTGCTGGCCACGATAGGTGTTCCGTCAAGGGTCACGCTGCTTTCGCCGATCACCAACGTCCGGTTCGCGCCGGTCCCACGGCCGCCGCCGGAAGCACGGAGCGTATATGTACCGCTTCCCAGATTCAGATTCACTACGCCGGAAGCGTCCGCTGTACGATTACCGGAACCAATCACCGTGACCGTAGCACCGGGTACGACTGCATCGGCATTTTCTTCGTCATCCGCCAAATACTTGACGGTGACCTTTATGCTGGTCTTAGGCTCCGGAAGCACAATTTG
The DNA here is from genome assembly GCA_947644595.1 of uncultured Clostridia bacterium. GTDB lineage: Bacteria > Bacillota > Clostridia > Oscillospirales > Oscillospiraceae > HGM13010. Next base: position 17,234 of record CANSAE010000016.1, on the reverse strand, counting down.
ACCGCTGTCAGAAACCACGTCTTTCAGGTCTCCGCCATAGGTGTCAATCGCAGCGCTGCCATCTGTTTTGGTTGTGACTGTGCCAGTAATGGTCTGGTAATTCGGTGCCGTAACCGTCACGTTGTAAGTCAGTCCCGGATAGCCCTGGAACGTCACATTACCGTTCACATCGCTGGTACCGCTGGTGGTCACGCTCCCGCCGGAGGAATTTGTAACCGTCACCGTAGCGCCCTGCAAATTGCCGGCATTTCCACCGATGTTCAGGGTATAGGTCACAGGATTGGCCGCCTGCGCCCACAAAACGATCTTATCGCCGTTTTTGGTCGCGGTCGCCTCTCCCATCGCCGTTGCAAGCGTGGAATCCGTGGGCTCCACGGTCCAGAGGTATTTCTCGTTCTCGTACATCGTCAGCGCTGCAACGGTTCCGTCTGTTTTAGACAGCAGCTGACCTTTTGTGCTCTCTGCCGTAGAGATCGTATACTCCACCGGCGTACCGGTGCGGTCCGCCGCGGCATGGTCATCCGCACCGTAGTAGATCTTCACGGTGCCGCCGCCTTCCAGAACGTCCGTCCAGGTGCTGGAGTCGGTTTTATCCTCCGGCTCCGCTCCCAGCACGACGGCATTGATATTGGTGTACTTCTCGGGGGCTTTTACTTCCTGCGGGAAGCCGACAAAAGCTACATGATTCGCTACTAAAGTATTATTAATATCTAAGAATCGAATACCATCTCTTAACGAAGAATCACTCGGGCCAATATCCAAGCCAAAAGTATTCGGTGAGATTGTTTTTCCGTCTTTCGCCGCAAAATAAAGAGAAAAGATTTTCAAGTTTTTTCCATATGCAGAAACATAGCCTGAAGGTACCTCATAATCGTATGTGGTTGTGTTTATACCTTCATACCAATCCTTAATACCCGTCACCAACCGATTCGTTACGACGGTAAATTCAAGCGTCCGCATATTCTCCTCACCCGTCGTACTTGCTCCAACTTGGGTGTTTTGCAAAGTAAACAGTGCATTCGTTTCAGTTTCTGCGCCGCCTGTTAACAAGTAAGACTCTGTGGTCAATTTTCCTGCGCCAATTCCTGAAGACGCGCCGCCTTTTGTTGTAAGCAATTCGTTAGCGCCAATCTTTGCAGGAAAAAATGCAGTCGATGTATAGTCTTTGTTTTCGTCAGCAGCATAATCGTCAACATTTCCTAAACTTGAATCCGTCATTAGCACTGAAGAACTGTCGTAAATCAATCGCGCATTAAATGCTTGAAATGGTTGAGCGACATGAGTATATACATCAAGCCGTACCGCATCTTTCCCTTCAGATGCTTTCAAATCATGGAACTCAAACACAAGCCCTTCAAAGCTATCATCCAGTTTTCCTATTTCGGCCGCTTCAACTACATTGTTACTACCATTTGCAAGCGCAAGGGCCGGAATTGTAGGCATAAATCCAACGCATAAGCAAGCACAAAGAAACAGTGCAAGTATACGTTTCCCTACTCTCTTCATGAAACTATCGCTCCTCCCGTTAAATTGATACATGTGTCCAAGCCGTCACTTTGGATGCCACACCATAGTTTCTCATAACAACAATGTAGTCTTCCACATCAACACGGCCATCGCCTGTCACATCACCATCGTTTACCGTGTTACCATAATTTCTCATAACAACAATGTAGTCTTCCACATCAACACGGCCATCGCCCGTCACATCACCCGCATACAGCGTCAACGTGCCCAGGGCTACGCCGGATTCCAGATCATTCGCGGTCAACACGATGTCTGTGAGCGTATAGCTGGTGCAGCCGGCTTTCTCAACACGCAGGCTGTAGGTGCCGCCGGCGGCGGGCATATTCAGCGTGATGCTGAAGGTTCCGTCGGACTGGACCACGACTTCATAATCCTGCTGATCGACTTCGTTGCCCGCTTCCGGGGTATCGTTGTACAGGGTAAAGGTGGGCTGGATACGTTCGCTGCTGCCTGTAGCCGTCACGGTGCCTGTCAGGGTAATACGGCTGGAGGAATCCTCCACACCATCGCCGTCTGAATCCAGATTGGTCTCCGGGGTGTAGCCTTCATTGTTGTTCACGTTCACACCCATGGCGATGCTGAAGGACTCCGCCTGCGGACCGCTGTACAGCGTCTGCTCAGCAGGCTCTGTGATATCCTTGCAGCACTGCAGTGCCACACTGTAAACCTTACCGGCGGAAATTCCATTCTCCGCGCAGACGATCTTATAGCGGAACTCGCCGCTTTCTCCGTCATAGCTGAGATTGGGATCATTTCGGGCAATCCTTACCGCTTCGCCGTCGCCGATCGTCAGTTCGAAGTAAATGCTTTCGTCCGCAGCCGCGTCCTCTGCCGTCCACATCAGAACAATGGTCTCTTCCTTCCAGATGACCTCACCGCTTTCGTCCGTTCCTGCATTCTTGCGCGGCCAGTAGACCGCATGCAAGCCCGTGGGTACTCCGGGGGCCTTAATCTCAATCTCTCCGCCGTCGGAGGTATCGATGGAATCCGCAACAGAACGCGGACCCTCTGCACTGCCGTTGATCGCAGACACCTGGAATGCGTATGCCGTTCTGTTCTCCCCGAAGTTGTATTCAGGATGTGCCGCCTTCAGCTCCGCCAGTTTGGCAGCCCAGTCGTCGATACTCATAGTCGTTCCTGTAGTCTCTGCAACCAGCAGAGGCGCTTCATCACTGTTGTAGATATCCACATATACCTTGTAGCCGGTAACCGTACAACCTTCCGGTGCGTTCCAGGACAGCGCCAAGCCGCCGTTTTCATATATCGCGCGGAATGCGCTGGGCGCATTGGGCGTTGCCTCGACCTTTGTGGTATCCACGATGATCGGTACAGACCGTTCGCCTTCCACCAAACCGCTTTCGGCGGTCTTTGCCGCAGCCACCAGGAATACATAATTTTTCCCGGTTTCCACTGCCAGCGTTGTGCTGACGGTACCTGTGTCCGCATCCTCCGTAAACGTCAAGTCCTCGGCCCATTTCGGAATCACAGCTGCCGGACCCTCACCGGTTGCGCGGCCATAGATATTGTAAGTCTCCGCTCCGTCCACTGCATTCCAGGTCAAGGTCACGCTCTCGCAGTCCTCTGCCAGAACATAGCTCAACCCGGTCACCTGCTCCAACTCTTCTGTCTTAGGCGGATCATCATCGCCGGGAACTGTCTCTGCGATGTAGGCCACCGCGGCAGATTCCGTGCGCTTCTCTGATCGTCCCAAACCGGTTTCTTCAAAGTTTACCGCAGTCACTGTGATGCTGTCGCCGCTATTGGCCTCCACATCCGCCGTGGTATCTGTCAGCACTTCGGTCGTTGCCTCTGGGTCGTCAATACCGGCGGCAATTTCACCGTTTACAGACACCAGATAGTATTTGACATTCTCGGATGCGTTCCAGGTCACCGTCACTGTCGTGGTATCTTTTTCCGGTGCATCTGTATCTACAGGTTTTGCGGTCACACTTTGGATAACCGGCACAGTGGGTTCTGCCACAGCAGCGCAGACATCCACGGCATTCGACGCGCCGCCTTCCCGTTCAGTGCCATCCTCCGCGGCGTATACCGCGACCACGCGGTACACATACTCCACATCGGGCGCGACCTCAATCAAATGGCTTGTGCCTGTGATTTTGTCGCTCTCCTGGCTGTTCAGGTCCTTGCCGTTGCGGCGCAGGAAGTAGTAGGCAGGCGTTCCGCCGGCAGTGGGCGCATCCCATTGCAGGGTATACTGCCCAAATTTCTTTTCCTCCGGCACTGCTCTCAAATTTGCCGGCGCATCGCTTCCGGCCACATAGATTTGTGCCACATTAGATTTGGGTCCCGTCATCATGGATGTATTGGTGGCGGCGATCTGGAATGTTGTGAACCCAATCCCCAAAATCGGCTGCCCATCCGGGTCCCTGTAGATATAGGTCCACGTTCCGTCCTCGGCCTGTGTCAATCCATCCGGAATATTGTTATAGCAGTCAATCTCAATGGTTCTTTCCACACCCGTTCCGCCGATATACAAGGTATACGACTGAATGGTCACCTTCTCCGGCTCTCCGCCGGTATCCGCCGGCGGCTGCCAACTCAATGTTACCTCAGAGGTGGACGTACCGTTCCGCTTTGCAGTCAGATTCAGCGGAGCGCTGGGCGCCTTGACTTCTACAGACGCATCCGGCTCACCGTTCATATCCACATCCGGATTGTAATTTCCCGTACCGTCGCCGGTGGTGTCGATGTTCAAAGAACTCAATGCGGTCGCAGTGGCAGACTTTGCGGAATCACCGCCGCTGTTATATACCTGAACTTGGAGCTCATACCGTACACCGGGTGTAGCGTCAAAGCCTAAGTAAGGCGTTGTGATATTCTCCTGGAGGATCTCTCCATTGCAATATACCCGATAACGTACATCCGTTCCGCTTACGGGGTTCCAGAACAGTGTAATATTCTTGCCATCCACTGTACTCACATACCGCACGATCTGCGTGGGGTTCGGTGCCTTGATTTCTATCGGCGTCGCTTCCACCGGATTGCTGGGATTGTAGCCCATCTCATTGACTGACGCCACATAGAATTCATAGGTCGTTCCGATTCTGAGCCCGGTGAAGGTGCAGCTGGTCTCATCCGGTCCGACATCCTGGAAAATCGGCGTGTCACCCGGAATCTCGCAATATACCCGGTAGTTTGTGATGCCTGCGCCCACATAGAGCGGCGCCTTCCATGTCACCGTGACTGAGGCGTTTCCGGGCGTTGCTGTTACATTGGTGGGAACACCTGCTTTTGTATTGTTGCCGGAATTGCTGTAGCGCATCATTTTCGGCTCAGACTCCGGACCGAAGTCCGCCACAGTCTCATTCTTGGCCGCGATCGTCACTTCATAGCTGACGGCTTCTCTGAGGACCTTATCTTCATCCGTCACATAAGCGGTGATGAATCGGGTGCCTTCCGCGCAATCGTCCACATCCACATAAGCTTCCATCACGGCATCGCCCACATGCTCATAGTCGCCGTTGAGCTCATAAATGCGTACGCGGTATTGCGAAATGTCACTGCCGCCGGAATTTGACACCGGCTGCCACATTACCTCCACCTGCGTCCCCACCGGGTTCGCACTGGCCAGAGCGATTTGTGCCGGCGTGGTGTGCGTTCTGACTGTCGCGCTTGCACTCTCGCCGCTGCCAATGCTGTTGCGTGCATAAACCGCAACAGTATACTCTGTATCCCGGCTCAAATTATGGAAGGTATGTCTGAAACTTCCATCCGCATCCGGTTTGCTCACGCTCTGCTGCTGCGTGCCGCAGGTCACTACATAGTACTGGATGGGCAGTCCACCATCGCTTGCCGGGGCCTCCCATTCTACGGTCACTTCCGTATCGCTGAGAGCCTCCGCCGTTACGCTGGCAGGCGCTTCCGACTTGGTACCGGGCGTCACCTTTACAGGATTGGACGGTGCGCTCCAGCCGTTTCGGTTGTTCGCCTGGACCGTAATGCTGTATTCCTGGCCATTGGTCAGATTTTCAATCAGCGTGTAGGTCGCGTTCTTATCCACTTCCAACGTAAAGCTGCCGGACGAATCCGTCACCGTCAAACGGTACATGGTGATTTCGTTGCCATTGTCCTCCGGTGCTCTCCATGACACACGCACCGCGCCCTCCTGGGCCGTTGCCGTCACATTTTCGGGCACGTCCGGCGCACCCAACGTAATCTCTTTGACGCCACTCACCTGTCCGGGGCCGATCTCGCTCACGGCCTGAATGGTAACCTGATAGGATTTTCCGGTAACCAGGTCCTGACGAATCGCACCTTCCAAGTCCTGATAGCTCAGTTCTTTGGAGACAGCCGCAGGGTCCGGAACCGTCACGGTCCATGTACGCTCCTCACCGCCGGCGTTGGGACCGGTAACCGTGATTTCATACTTTGTCAGGCTTCCCGTGGACAAAAGCGGCTGCTCCCATTCCACACAAATCAGGTTACCCAGCAGCCCGTCCGCACGGGACCGCAGTGTAAAGCTCGGAGCACCGGGAACACCGGTGGTGACCTCCTGAGCCGTGCTCTTTTCACTTTCGTAGTGATTGCCCGCATCATCAGTGCTGTACGCAGTAACCGCCACCTGGTTCGGTACGCCGTCTGCCACACCCGCGACTGTCAATGCAATGCGGCCATCCTCCGTATCGGTACGGGTCACGCCGACTGTGCGCTTCACGTTATTGAGATAGATGCTGTAATCTGTCACGTTCAGGCCGTTGCCGTTCACCGGGTCGATATAAACCGTGAACCGGCCGGTTCCGATATCCGTTTTACTGGCGTCTATGACCGGTGCGCTCGGATTCGTCCAAGGCGCAGCCGTCATTCCTTCACTGGTCAAGCTCTTGCGGTCGCCCTCAGCCACTGCCCGAATCGCAAAGGTATGGGCTCTGCGGTAATCTGCCTCTCCCAGTGTCAGCGGGAAGGTATGCGTATAGGTCGTTTTTCCGGCCTCCGCATTGATTTGGCCTTGGACTGCACCATCGCACAGCAGCTCATAATAGCTGACCTCCGCACCGCCGGCTACCGTATTCCACGTTGCAGTAACACTTTCGTAGCCCTTCAGTACGCTCTTCAGCTCCGCCGCACGCGGTGCGCCGACCGTTACCGGATAGATCATCGTCGGCATACCATAGCTGCGGGAAACTGCATAGGCCACAACTGCCATATAATGAGTTTCACCCTCATTGAGATGCCCCATGGTGAACGGCACGCTTTCACTGTCGTAATTCACCGGCGTACCAATTCTGGTCATCTGCATGGTGGTATTTTGCAGCTCCCGGTTCAAATCAATCGCCGTCACCTTAGACAACAGTGCATCGATTTCTTCTCTGGTCGCGCCTTCCGGAATCAGCTTCAGATTCTGGTAAAAATATTCCAAATCAATGACCACATAGGTCTCCGCATCCGTCACCTCGTTCCAGTCCACCGTGATCTCACCGCTGCCGTCACTGGTAACGTTGGAATAAATATCCTTGATTTCTGGAGCAGGCAATTGGCCCACAAGAATGTTCTCAGCCAGAGGGTCGCTTTCCAAATAGTCCGTTCCAATCCGAACACCATTGGTCGCCGTGATTTTTACCGGAATCGTCTGCCCCATGCGATAGCCTGTGATCGGCCAGCTCAATGTGTCCATCGGGATAGCATTCTGCCGCCGTCCGTTGACGTAAATAAAGTAACCTTCAATTGGCTTGCCGCCGTCATCTGTCGGCGGTTCCCATGTCACGGTGACCGTATAGCTGCTTCCCACACGGGTAGTCTCCCAGCCGGACAATATCGGTGCGCTGGGCTTCTGATAGGTCTTAACTACCTCAGACCGCGCAGACGGTTCACTGTCGCCTCTGCTGTTCACCGCGATCACGCTGAACTGATAGCTCTTGTTCTGCTGAAGCTCATGCACATCCAAGCTGGTCTGAACGCCCTCAGACACAATGGGCTCACCCAACTGGACATATTCACCGGTTTCACTTTCCTCGTACACGATAACCTTGTAATTCGTCAGCTTGGTACCGCCGGTAAAAGCCGGCTCCTTCCAGCTCACAGTGATGGCATTGGCATCCAGCGCCCGGCCCGTCACATGGGTCGGCATGCCCGGAACGGTTACTGGTACACCGATGCTTGCCTTTGACCATTCGCCCTCGCCATAGCCATTGCTGGCAGAAACCTGAATCTCATAAGTGGAGCCATTAGCCAGGCCGTCAATCTTTACCGTATAACTTCCGTCAGGATTCTTTGCTGCGGTACTGTTGGCCGAGATGACCTTTCTCGCAGGTATCGTTCCATTGGTATAAATGCTGAAGCTGGTCAATTCGCCCTTCTCACCATCAGCCCCTGTATCAGCAGAAGGCATGAAGGTGATTGTCAGCTCTCCGCTCTTTTCAGAAGCGATGCTTTGAATCTCCGGAGCTGCCGGCAGACCGTAAGCAAAGGCTTTTGCCGCAGACTTGACGCCTTCTCCGCCCAAGTTGATGGCACTCACCGCAACGCTGTAACGGTGGCCGTACTCCAAAGTAAAACCTCGCGTCGTACCATACGGAATGTCCTTGGTGTGGACATTTGCGCTGTTGATGGTTTCCCGCAGAGCATTGGAGGGATTGCCTACCTCTTCGATATATACCACAAAGCCAGTCAGGGCAAATCCGCTTTCATCTGCAATGCTCCACTCTACATGGACGCCGTCAGAGCTGGGGGTCAGCTTTTCAATCACCGGTGCTGTAGGCGTTCCCACTGTAATGGTCTTTACCTCGGAGCGTTCGCTTTCTCCAACGGCATTGTGGGCGGTTACGCAAACCGCGACCGTTTGACCAACCGTTCCCTTAAAGAAATTGTTGGTCCCAGTGTACTTAATGGGCTCATCCAAAATCTCAAATTTTCCGCCCACCTCCACCTTGTTGTAGGCTTCAAATTTGCTTTCATCATAAGTACCATCATTTCTGACCGGTGCTGTGTAGATGTAGTAATGAGTCACATCCGAGCCGTTGCTCACCGCTTCATCGTAAGTAACGATCACTGCGCCATTGCTGCCGGTATCCACTCGTACATTCTTCGGTGCCTCTGGTCTACCCACCTTCACGTGCTGCAGATTGGACAGCGCACCGAAATTCATAGTAGGATCTTCGGCATTCACATTGCCGCTGCACGCCTCATTCACCGCAGCAACGGCGATCATGTAGTCCGTGTCGTTATTGAGCCCTTCGACAAGAACATTTTCCAGATTCGGAGTGCCGCTCTCCGGTACTTCCGCAGTGCCGCACCAGGTCCAGTATTTCTTGCCCGGGTCAACGGACCAAGACCCTGTCAACTCAGAGTATACCGCTTCCACCGCATACAGCTGATATGCTGTGACCGGAGCACCTCCATTGTCGACAGGTGCAGTGATGGTCGTAATCTTCGCCGCACCGTTACCAGTCTTGACCTCCCCGATCGTCGCCGGTCCGGGGACACTGCAGGGTGTTACCAGCACGCGGTGCCCTGTCTCAGACCAGCCAACACCGTTCTGGCTGTACACAAAGAACTCATATTCCGTTCCGTCAGCCAGATTCGGGACCACCAGGCTGTATACACCGGAATCCAGCACACTGCCGGACGCGCTCCACAGTAAGGTCTGCATTTCGTCCCGTGTGCCGTTTTCCCGGTACTCCACTTTGAAGTCCGTTGCGTCCGTGTGGCTGTTCGGGTCGCTGAGCTTCGTGGTTCCGAGGACACCGCCGTCGCCGTCATTCACAGGATATTCCCAACTGACCCGTACACCGCCGTTGTGCGCAGTGGGCACCGCCTTCACTTCAGAGGGATACTGGGGATAGTCCCAAGTCGTAAACTTGATATCCGAAAAGCTCTCGCCGTCTCCCGCTGCAGTGATCACACCACCAGTGACGGTATATTCCGTCCCCAGGGTCAAGCCCGTGATTTTTGCTGATACTGTAACGGATACATTTTCTTCGCCGCTGGTAGACGTAGTCAGCACAATGCCGATTTCCTCGTCAGAACCGGTCAATTCCTCGTGGTCGTCAAATTTCCGGAGCTCCCGTACGATTTCACCCTCGCTGTTTTGAATGGTGATATACCGTCCGATCTTATTGCTGCCGCCAAGTTCGCTGGGATCCGTCCAGGTCAGCGTCCCGCTCGTTCCACCGCCGTTTTTGAGTATCAACCTTACACCGGACGGAGCATCTGCCGCTCTTCTGGGGACCACTGTCGTAGTCGTGCGATTTACATCGTCGCCGGCATAATCCTTGCCGTCAACCCCCCGGGCCGTACTGATCTTATTGTTGGCATGCACACTGACATTGTAAGTCTCACCGTCAATCAACCCGTCAAAGGTCGCTTCCATGGCCTTGCTGGCATCAATTTGCTGCGACCATGTCTTTGTCTCCCCGGTGAATTTATCCGGTCCGGTAACCTGCACCACATAATTGGTGATGCTGGTCTCGCCTGTATATTCCGGCAGACCCCACGTCACCTTGATTTGTCCGGATTTATTGGATGCCTCCGCCTTCATGCTCGAAACAATACCGGGAATGTCCATGGTACGGACATCGTTGTTTTCCGCATAAGCGCCTATGCCTGTGGTCTCATCTTCAAACATGCAATGGGCGCGTACCCGCACTGCATACCGCCTGCCAGACGGCAGACCTTGAATTTCTGCGGTAGCGGGAAGGTCCACATAAGTATTGTTCGTTCCGTATGTGATGGTAAACGTATCTTTACCGGCAGTCATATAGGTCTCTACCGACTGTCCCTTTTCATTGAGCGTCGGCTGTCCCTGTAAAGCGCCGAATGGAAGAATATTTACCTTACCGTTTTCGTCCACACCGTAAACAAGCACTTCATACTTTGTGATGGCAGACCCCTCACCACGCAAAGGCGCGGGATCCCAAGCCACAGAGACGTCATGGTCATTTTTAACGCTCGTAGTCAGCTTCGCCGGAGCGCCCGGGACCATCATGGGTGCATCTGTATAGGTTGCCATCACGCCGTTGCCCAGCTCATTGTGTGCTTGGACCTCAACAATGAATGCTCCTGCAGGGGTAAAGCGATATTCAAATTTTCCGCTCGTAGGAGATTTATCGCTGGGATAGACTGTGCGAGACGCAAAAGGCCTCGGATCTTTGTTGCCCGTGCTGGTAACATTATATACATTCACAGCATAGTAATCGATGCCCTCTCCGCCATGACGTCCATAGCCGTCATCTTCGGGAACATCCCAACTGACTGTGACAGCTCCGGTCGCAGTATCCTTGTTGATAACCGCCAGCATATAAGGCTCGCTGGGTGTCGTCCATGTTTTGCGAATGTATGAATTCTGTTCGCCATCTCCTGCTGCACTGACCGCATATACGATAACATTGTACGTTACGCCGCGTTCCAGTCCGCCAATCGAATAGGTATAGGTACCGTCCTCCAGTGTCAGATCTGCTGAATCCGGCAGAATGCCGTCATCTTTGAGTCGCAGCATCGTGCTGTTGACAACCGCACCGTTCGCCTCCCAAACGATTGTATAAGCGGTAAGCGTATTCAAACTGTTTTCAGGAGCCGACCAAGTCGCACGTAAGGACGTTGCGCCAGTTGCAGTCACTTCCAGTTTCATAGGCACCGTAGCCACTGCATTAGTCATGCCGCTGACCGTGCTCTTCATACCTTCCAGATCGGCACTGTTTACAGCCACAACGGCGTATGTGTACTTCTCGCCACTGGCCAGCCCGTCACCATCATTTTCGACTGTCACACCATCGGAGACCGCACCGTCATCGGTAAAACGCAACTCCTTGGTATTGCCCAGCAACACTTCTTTCGTACCTTCGTCAGTTTCCACAATGCGGTAGACATTGTAGCTCACTGCCGCGCCACCGTTGCCATTGTCCGTGGGAGCAGACCATGTCAGTGTCAGTTGCTTGGTCGTGCGCATCTGGTCATTTACATCATAGGGCAGAACCGTCAGATTTTCCGGACCTCGGGGCGCAAAGGTGTACGCACCGGTTCCGGTGACCTTTCCGCCTTCCTCCTTCAGGTTCGTCTGGGCCGTTACACCGGTCACAGTATAGGTATACGTGTAGCCGTTATGGCCCTCTGCGCCCTGCGCAATGGTCACATCCGTGAAAGAGTAGGTATCCTCCTCACTCTTCTGCATGGAAATGTCACCAGCCGTAAAGGTCTCGGAATCAATTTCCTCCTTGGAGCTCCGGTTGGACGTGAATTTCCATGTTTTATCCAAATCCTCCTGAGCTGCACCGGTAGGATCCTTCACCGTTCGGGTGATCTCATAGCTGCCAATATGAGCAAGTTGCTCCCAGTTCTCAGGTAGCGTGAAGGTCACCTTCAGACCGTCGTTACTCTCGGTATTGTCCTCCGTCACTGTAACGGTCGGTGCTTTCGGCACCCAAGGTGTTACCACTTGGACATTTTGTGCTGCACCGCCAAGGGTATTCGTCGTAGTCCCGCTGGCGCTGCGGACCTCCACACGGTACACAATGCCGTAGCGCAGGCCCGTGATCTGCTGATGCACCCGCTGATCCGAACCAAGGACCATTGCCTGAATCCCATTGGTTTTTGCAGTCACGCCTTCCGGAACGGTTGTGCTGGCAATCGCCCCGCTGCCGTCTTCAGCCGCAATGCCAATAGGCGTAAGCGTCACCTGGTAATAGTCAGCGCCTTCCACATGGTCCCAATAGACATCTACCGCGGATGCATTTGCCGCTACTGCAGATACATGCGTGGGCTCTTCCGGCAAACCAGCGGTATGCACACTGTTCGTTGTCCGCGCGGGAGACGAGCCAAAAGCATTATTCGCATATATTTTAAATGTATAGTCCGAGTTAGGCAGCAAGTCTGTAATAGTAACCTGATATTGACCGTCATCTGCAGCTTCTTCGTCAAGGATGCTGTCCGAATAGCTCTTAGATAAACCATAGCTGCCCAAAATGGTATATGTGGATGTATTCTTGGACGGCGTGAACGTGATCGTTACACTGCGCTCATCCGCCAAAAGCTCCGCAATCGCCGTAGCAGGGGCCGCGGGAGCTCCCTTGATTTGCAAGTCGCCTGCGCCGGCACTCTCTGTGCCGCCGGCACCAGTACCAAATCCTTGCGGCTTGGACTGTCCGTGGATCGCAACGCCGCCACCGTTTCTCACGTAACAATCACTGGTATCCTCCACGGACAGCGTACCAACGCCACCGCCCATACCGCCGTTGCCGGCATAGGGTGTGCCTTCGTTGGCCTCGTAGCCAAAGCCTCCCAGCAGTCCGAACGCACTGCCGCCGTTGGCGCCATTGATACCGCCTTCCGCCTGCGCACTGCCGCCGCCGGAGTAGCCGTCGCCGCCGTATCTCGTGCCGCCGCCACCACCGGCGCCGCCGCCGCCGACGCCCGCTGCCGGATAGCCGGAGCCACCGCCGCCATAAGCTTCGCTGCCGTTGCCGCCATTGGCACCTGCACCGCCATAAGCCTTCACTTTTGTGCCAATGGTGATATTGCCGGCCGTTTCACCGGCGCCGCCGTTGGCTTCCGCGGGAATGGACCCGTCGTCATTACGAGCCACGCCGGAACCGCCCGCACCGCCGTTGCCGCCGATGCCTGCGCCTGCGCCCGCACCACCGTTGCCGGGCATTTCAGCCGCAGCGTCCGCGCCAGCACTGGCAGCGCCGCCATGGGCTTCAATGGGGCCGGAAATGCTTGCCGTGGCTCCATCGGGAACACGGATAGCCGCCATACCGGGCGCAGTACCGGAAGCAGCGGTACCTTCCAGATATGCACTGCTCACGGCTTCAATCGTCGCGTTCGCGCCGGACTGCACGTCAATGGGGTTCAGCGCTGTTTCCGATTCATGAAGATCAATCTTCAAGTCGCCCAGATAGAGAACACCGGTAAAGTCCGCGGCAACTGTAATGTGATGCTCTGTGGTCTCGCCGTAGACGTAGTAATTGTTGTCGCCGGTCGCAGTCAGATTGCCAGTGGAGATGTCGTGGAGGATGACCTGTTCTGCGGTGCCGTTTTCTTTTTCGTAGCAGCCTGCGCCGGAGCCGATGCCGAGACCATAGCCGGTTTTTTCAATCGCTTCACTGCTCACTTTTGGAGACAGCTCTGCGGTAACGGCCGAGCCAGTACGCCCAACCACACTGGTAATGTTCGCAGTGCGCATATCGTTCAGGTTGAAGCCCAACTGTGCATAAATCGGAGTCTGAGTAGTGCCCCATGCGTTGCCGGCAGAACCGCTTACCACAGTGGTGATATAACTTCCGTTCATTGCCGTTACGTTGTTGCGGTCCGCATACAGCACAGTGCCGCCGGCTCCTGACGTACCGCCGGAGCCCGACGTAGCGGTCGCACTCACACCGCCAATCGCACCGTATGTACCTCTGCCGGATTCTTCTTTGGCTGCCTGGGTATTTACATTAAAGTAACCGCCGCAGGCCCAGCTCCAAGTGATGATTTCAGGCGACATACCGTTGATACCAATGCCTTTCCTGAAATCACCGGCGCCATAATCTTCTCTTGTATACACATATCGAGTGTCTGCAGCACCGGCAGAAAATCCGCCGGCGCCATTCCAACCGCCACAGCCGCCGGAACCGCCAGCACCACCGCCGCCGATACCCGCGCCGGGATAACCACCGGCGCCACCGTCATCATAACGACCAAAACCGCCGGAACCGCCAGCACCGCCATAAGCAAAGACCTTTGTGGAAGCAGATTTCACGACCACACTGCCGGCACTCGTACCGTCTCCGCCCTTCACATCCTGGTAGCTTAAGTGTCCATTACCGCCGACACCGCCATTACCGCCGATGCCCGCGCCGGCACCACCACCACCGCCGGTACTTTGCTTAGTCAAGTCCACAGTATACCAACTATTACCGCCATTGCCCGCGTCGCCACCGTAGGCATACAAGGTACCAGGGCCATCCAGCTCTAATAGGCCGTCTGACTGAACGTTAATGCCGGCATAACCGCCAGCACCGCCCGGACCGTTCACGACATCGTAGTCAATGTTAGCACCGTCATCCGCAGCCTGGCCGTAGACGCTCAAATTCGCATTAAGCACCAAATTCAGATGGCCGCCGGCCTGTACTACGAAGGGCGAACCACCACCATTGCGGTTGTCAAGTATCGTATTTCCCGTCACGTTCACCGTTGCGGTCACACCCTTAGGCACTACGTAAGAGCCATTTAGTCTGACTCCACCGTCCAGCGTGAAGGTCTGCCCGTTAGACAGGGTCTGAGACGCGCCGCTGACAAAGCCAGAATCCTGCGTCATCGTAAACGTGCCGTTAGACGCTTCTGTGCTGCCGGCGCCGGAGCCGATGCCGATTCCATAGGGCGTCGTTGAAATACCGCCTACGTTCTTGCCGCTCAATTCCGCATTCACCGCGAACGCAGTTCGGCCGGTAACGCTGGTGATGTTCGCATTCCGCATTTTCGCCAAATCAAATCCTAATTGGGCGTAGATCGGTGTTTGGTACGGCATAATGTCATTGGAAATATAGGTTTTGCTCTCCGCAGTCGTCATGTAGGAACCATTATAGGCCCGCACATTGCCCGCCGCGTTATTGTAGTCACCGATGATGACTGTGCCGCCGGCGCCGCCGGCGCCGCCGTTACCGCTAAGCTGCCAGCCTGTCGCCGTAAAACCACCGATCTTACCGTAGGTACCGCCGGCAACTTTTTGGGGTTCCAGCGTATTTGCAGCAAAATAACCACTTGAACCATAGGCAAACTGTGCCACCGTGGGCGGCAGACCGTTCACGCCCGCCACACCGCCGTTGCCGGAATCCAGATCCGAAGAGCCGGCAGAGAAGCCGCCGCCGCCGTGGTAGCCGTCCGTACCGGAACCGCCACCGCCGCCGCCGCCACCGATGCCCGCCGCGGGATAACCGCCACCGCCGCCGTCATCACGGTTGTTGTCCCGTCCGCCGGAACCACCGCCACCGCCATAGGCGTATACGGAAACCTGCGTCCCGATATAAATCGTACCCGCCCCGGCACCTGCTTTACCGCAGTTTCCGGCAAATGCGTTCTCGGGCGCATAAACATTGGTCGTATTGTTTGCTTTGTCATTATAACCACTAGAACCAGTACCGCCGGCGCCACCGCCGCCACCGATGCCCGCGCCGGCGCCACCGCCGCCGCCGGTATAGTACTGGTTTGTCTGCATTCCGGCAGTCGTCGCGCCGCCGTCACCGGCATCGCCGCCGAAGGCATATAAAGTTCCTGCGCCGGTGATGTTCACTCTAGCATTCACGGGCACGCTGATACCGGGACTGCCGCCAATTCCGCCGGCACCATTCACAACGCCGTTCACAGAATTCGCACCATTCCCGGCGTTCTGACCATACACATACAAATTGCCATTGACAATTAAGTTTAGTATTGCACCGGCATTTACCGAGAACGGTGAACCGCCGTTTGCGGCAGTCCTGTTATCAATCGTCACCGTAGTGCCAGAAGGAATGATTATTGTAGTCGTTCCTGTAATTGTATATCTGACATCCGTAACGCTTGAGCTACCCATTACGATATAAGGACCACCCGAGAGAGTTTGCTTCGCTCCGCTGCTCGGCGTTAACTGAATATGTGAAGTTGCGCTCGCCGGCATCTGCATCATAGGCAATAAGCCCATGAGCATAACAACAGCCAAAACCATGGATAAAAAAGATTTCGCCCGGCGCTTGGCCCGGGAACTAAACTTGATAGGCATAGCCTCACCTACTTTGCAAAAGTTTTCTTTCTATATCTATAAACCGCGCATTGCAGCGGAAGATTGATTGGGCGCCTCATAGCGCAAACGATTCGTTCGCACCCGGCCGGCGCACACCGGGCAGCTGCACCTTTGTGTGCCCGTTCTGGAATAAACTGCCGCCTTCCAAATATGGCCCTCTTCGCATTGCCACCATACCTTTCGCCGGCTCCCCGGCGTGATTTCCCGGGGGGTCAGGGGAGTATTCAGCTCCGGGTGCCATTGGGCCGCTACCTCCGGGTAACGGGTGGCTAAATCGTTGAAGCCTGCAAGGACCTTGCGTCCGGCACAATAGGGGCAACCATCCGCTCGGGCAGTCCGATGTGAGATCGGGGCCCGGTAAGCGTGCCCTTCCCCGCAGCGCCACCATACACGGCGGTTACTGTAGGGCGTGACTTCGCTGGGCAGAAGCGTGCCGTTTCGCGTGGGGTGCCATTGCTTTGCGATGGCCGGATATCGGCTCTCTAAATCGTTTTCTCCGGGAATGACCAGCTTTCCTTCACATACCGGACAGCCTTTCCCCTCTGCGCGGGAGCCCACTGTTGCTTGCCATTCATGGCCTTCCCCGCACCGCCACCATACCTTCCTGCGGGAGCCGGGAAGCACATCCCGGGGGGTAAGCGCACCGTTCTTTTCCGGGTGCCACTGCTTAGATAACTCCGGATGGATCGTTGCCAAATCATTCAGTCCCGGGACCAAACGTCGATTGGCGCAGACTGGACAGCCGCAACCGACAACGCGGGATTTGATCATCGCTTCCCACTCATGGCCTTTTTCGCAGACCCACCATACTTTTTTGGAGCTGCCGTAAATCACCTGCTCCGGTGTAAGCGGCCCGTTGCGTATATGGCTCCACTGCTTCAATAAGGACTCCATGCCGTTGCGTGTGCAATATTCAAATAGGCTTTCACTCATCCATCCATCACCTTCTTTCCGTTCCTGCTCTCTCGGGTTAAGACAAAATCATCATTTTGTCCTG
>CANSAE010000015.1 GCA_947644595.1 uncultured Clostridia bacterium | reverse complement strand
AATATGGGATATCCCATATTTCCTTTCTTGCGTCAAGAAAGGAATAGCCTTTGAAGGCGAGACAAAAAACGCATTTTTAGGTAGGTGAATACCCATGTTCTCAAATGCGAGGATGGAGAATGAACCGGCGGGACAGAGTGCCCGCGGCGGAAAATTGAAGAAACGAGCCATGGGGAAACATGTTTTGTCCATGGCTTTGGCTGTTGCAATGCTTTTTGGCTTATTACCCATTATGGAATCGCCGGTCAGTGCAGCGACGGCTATCACAAATAGTATTACCCTTGCAAATAACGGCAGTTATACCTTATCTGCAAATATGACGGGGAAAAAAATCACGGTGCCCAATGGGGTCAAGGCCACACTGACGGTCAGCGGCAATGTCACGATTGATAACCGTAACGGCGGCGGTTCGCCCATCACCATCGCGTCCGGCGGCTGGCTGGTCCTGAAAATCCCCAGCGGTTCGCGGTTGACGGTCTACGGCCAGCACGGCACAAATGGCGCGAGCGCGCCGTCCAGCACAAAGCTTGCGGGCGGCAACGGCGGCTTCGCGGGTATCAACGTGCCCAAAGGCGCGACCCTGGAGCTTTGGGGCTCCGTGACGGCCTACGGCGGCAACGCCGGCGCGGGCGGCGATTCTACCGGTGCTTGGGCCGGAACAGACCCGAACCTGATGAGTTCCGGCGGCAGCGGCGGCGGTGGCGGCGCGGGCGCCGGCATCGGCGGCAACGGCGGCAACGGCGGCGACGGCGGATACGGGCCCAATCACCTGATTGCTGTGCCGACTGTTACCGCGGCGCAAAACGGCGACAACGGCCAGGATGCCGGCACAATCTATTTCTTTGGCGGAAGCAGCTACGCTTACGGCGGCGCGGGCGGCTCTGGCGGCAGTGTGGTCGGCGGCGACCATCCCGGCGGTGCCGGCGGCGGCGGTTATCCCGGTGCCGGTGTCGGCGGCGGCGGCGCGGGCGCGGGCGGCGGAGGTGTCGGAAACACCGGCGGGAGCCTGCAAACTCCAGGAATAGTCACCACCAAAACGGCGGGCGGCGGCGGCGGATTTTCCGGCGGCGCGGGTTCCGGCCGTTCCGGCGCGCCCAGCGCCGGCGGTGTAAACGGTGCAGGCGGTACCGGCGGCAATAACGCGGATAACTGGTTTTACTCGCAGAAATACGGCGGCGGTGGCGGCGGCTACTTCAGCGCGGGCACTGCCGTAAAAAAAGCGGACTGGACCAATAATCTGGGTTATGATTCGAACGGTATCGCTGCCGGCGCGACGGCTTCCGGCGGTCCCAACGGCTACGGCGGTAAGCAGTACGGCGAGGGCGGCGGTGTATTCAGCGGCCGCACCAGCGGCACGGTGCTGGACCGGGGCGGCAATGGCGGTAAAGGCGGCGCAGGCGCGACTGTATATTTTAATAAAACCGAAAATGGAGACATTTCGGTAGTTCCTTACAATGGCAGCAAGATCACAACAGCAGGCACTACCACAAGTGCGTCGAATACATTTAAGATTCGTTCACAGAGCGATGCTTTGGGCTACGGCACCGGCGCAGGCTATACGGAAAGCGGCAATGGTTCAAAAGCCTGGGTAACGAAACCTGAGGCATTCACCACGACCGTTGCCAGCAACCTCAATTCCGGTGAGCTGGTCGTTTCTTGGAAGACGCCCAGCAACGGCAATCAGCCCATCTCCAAGGTGGATATCCTGAATGCCGCCGACCAGCCGGTGGCGACCTTCTCCGGCGCGACCTTGACCTCCGCCATGACGACGGCGGGGCAAAGCAACAGCTATACCATCAAGAATCTGACCAACGGTGTCAGTTATACATATAAGGTACGTATTACGAACTATGTGGGAAGTACCGTGGCACAAGGTGCCGCCATTCCCTATACCCGTGTGTCGGTACCCGGTAATGTGTCCGTGGCCTCAAACGGCCGGGACGGCGAGTTGGATGTTCGCTGGACCACACCAGCTAACAATGGGTCGCCCATCACGAAAATTGAAATCATCAATACCCGCAACAACAATAATGTGCGGAAAACCATTTCTGCGACTTCCAATCAAAGCGAATTTACTACCGCGATGACGACTGCGGGCCAGACTGCGAGCACGACCATCAAAGGACTGACCGGCGGCCGGGTTTATGGCATTGCAGTGCGTATTACGAACGCCGCGGGCAGCACTACGTCCGTTCCTGTGGACGCGGTCCCTGCCGGCCCTCCCACGCAAACGACCGACGTGACCGCCAAAGGCACCGGCACCAGCGGACAAATCAAAGTTACCTGGACCACTCCAGCCAATAACGGCGCGCCGATCACTTCCTTTGATATTATCAACGGTGCAACGAATGCTGTGCTGAAAAATATCACCGCGGCAACGGACCCTCTGTTCTGGACCGACCAGGTTACAAATCAGGGTACTTCCTGCACGTACTTTTTGACCGGGATGCCCAACGGTACCACTTATCAAATCAAGGTCCGCGCCAATAATAGCGCAGGCTCTGGACAGATGTCCGGTACTGCGTCGGCGTATGCGTATACCAAGCCTGGCGCCCCCACAGACGTGAAGGTTACAGCCGGGACGAAGTCTTTGACTGTGAGCTGGACTGCGCCGAGTAACGGCGGGTCCGCTATCACGAAGTACGAAGTGTTTGAAGTAATCAACGGTACAGTGGGGACTGCTCCCGTAGCAACGACCACCGGCGCCACCAGCGCGGTAATCTCCAATCTGACCAACGCGGCGGAGCATAACTATGTGGTCCGTGCCGTGAACGAGGCCGGCGCCGGGCCCAATTCCGGCTCTGCGGCGGGGACTACGAATGCGGTTCCCGGTGCGCCGGAGAATCTGACTGTCACGGCGACCAGTACGTCGTCGGTGACGGCGTCCTGGGTCGCACCAGAGAATGACGGCGGCACGGCAATCAACGGCTATGTGGTCACCGGTACGCCGGTTGCCGGCAGTGTGGGCAATTCGGGCAATACGGGCACTAAGGTGTCCTTGAACTTTGCCCTTGCCGATTTGACCTATGACACGGTGACAGGACGCTATACGGCGAATGTGACCGGTCTGGCCAAGGGCATTACCTATAGCTGGACGGTACGGGCTGTGAATGATGCGGTGGACAGCGAGCACCAGGGCGCGGAATCTGCGGCCCGGGAGTGCGGGACCTTTGACCAGCCGGCAAAGGTGTCCATCAGTGTGACACGTCCGACGGAGGTGGGGAACAGACCGGTATCAGGCACCATTCATGTGTCCTGGAATGTTCCGGGCAACGGCGGCAGTCCCATCACGGGATACCGGGTCTATGTGTACCGCTCTAAGGAAGGCGGTACGGAAATCGGCGATTTGATCACCAGCGCGGGCATTGGCGGCCGTGTGGATGCGGATAAAACGTCTATGACCATCGGAAACCTGACCAATGGTGAGACGTATTACTTCCGGGTCACGGCGATTAATGCCTA
The DNA here is from genome assembly GCA_947644595.1 of uncultured Clostridia bacterium. Lineage (GTDB taxonomy): Bacteria > Bacillota > Clostridia > Oscillospirales > Oscillospiraceae > HGM13010. The sequence goes on along the minus strand of CANSAE010000015.1, from coordinate 25,304 downwards.
TGGTGAAAGTCTGCTGTCTGACGCCCGGGCGGGGGTTCCGGCCTATGTGCCCGGTCCGCCCAGTGAGGTGAAAGCAACGGTAAACGGTCTGGACAAACAGACTGATACACTGCTTGCGACCTGGGGTTACGCCAGTCCCAACGGTTCCGATATCGTCGGCTATAAGGTGCGTGTATATGACGCCTACAAGAACTGCTTGACAGAGGGTGCCCCGCAGACTGCGGATGATTCGGATATCTATACACTGGCGAATGGCTCCACCATCAAAATCACATATACGGACCGCAGTCAGGGAGATGTCCGCATGGGACATTCCGCGAGGATCACCGGGCTGACCCCGGGGATGCAGTATATCATCGGCGTCAGTGCCTCCAACAACTTTGGTGAGGATATCGAGTATGGCTCCGCGTATTCCACAGCGACATCCACGCTGGACCATCCGACTGCGCCGACCAATCTGTCTGTGATGCCCACGGGCCAGTCGGGCCTGTTTGCCATCGACTGGAGCGCCCCGGAGCGGACCGGTGCGGCAGAGATCCTGCGGTACCAAATCTTTATGTATAAAAAAACCTACGAGGGAAGCGAACTGACACCGGAAAAGCTGATTGAGCAGGAACAAAAAGAAACCGGTGTCGTGCCCGGCTCTCAGCAGGAAACAGTCCGCATTCAGACCAAAACCATTGAGGAATTGCAGGAAAAATTCCCCGATGGCGATTACACCCGCTGGGTCACGGAAAGTGCGGTATATACGGCGGACAATATCGAATGGGTCGTGCGTGTCCGGGCGGAAAATAAAATCGGCTGGGGCACATGGACGGATGGCAGACCGGTCGCACCCTATGGCGCACCGTTTGCGGTTACAGATGCCGAGACGGAAATTCAGCAGGGCGCACAGTCTCTCAAACTCACCTGGACAGACCCGGATAATGATCCCGCAACTGGTGCAAGAGGCGACGGTGGTAACGTAATCACCGCTTATGCGGTTCATTTCTACCGGAAAAACGGCACGGAATGGACCGATATCACCGCGGAAGTCACCACTGATGGCGCGACGTTGTACACCGGCGACCAGGAGGATGCCAGAAAAGGCGCTTTGATCGTGCAGCGCGTGGGTACACCGAGCACAGAGGTGCCGGCAGGAACGGCTGTGGAGCAGACGTTGACGATCAGTGGTCTGGAACAGGGCAAGACTTATCGGGCGGATGTGCGCGCCATCAATGAGGCAGGCGCTTCCACAGCGGCTGGGTACAGTGATACCGTTACGATGTGGACCTTGCCCGGACCTGGGGCGTATACCACCGTAACGCCTACGAATGTGTCCGGCGAGCTGCGGATCGATTGGTACAGGAGCAGGGACGACGGGGATTCTGCGTCCAACAGTGAGAAGAACCATACGGATATCCTGCAATACAACATCTACTACCGCATTGCCGGAAATGAGATGTTTTCCGGGCCAATCGCGGTGGATTGCAGAGAAGTGACGCCGGAAAACGGTATTTACCGGCATGTGCTGACCAAGCTTTCTGACGGTGAGGAATATGAAATCTATGTGACCGCAGTCAATGGCGCGGGGGAAACGCCCCATGAAAAGGGCGAGGTGACGCTGACTAAGGGAACGCCCAGGCGTCCGGCGGATGCGCCCACCATCGGCACACTGAAAAGCGGCAACGCTTCTGCGGTGCTGAAATATATTGACCAGCCCGGAAATGACGGCGGAAGCAAAGTGACCGGTTATCGTATCTATGCCCAGGAAATCAACCGCACGGACGGCTCGCTTATCGGTGATCCGATGCTGGTGCGTACCGTGAATGCTGTGGATTCCAGAATGGAGGACATCACGATTCCGGACCTGGTCAATGGCAGCCGTTATCAAATCACGGTCTGCGCCGTGAACGGTACGGACCTGGACGGTAATCCCTCCAATGTGGCGGAGGTGCTGGTGGGCCTGCCGGAGGCGCCCACTAATTTGAAGGTGGAGCCCGGCGCCCGTTTCAGCGCGGTGGCGGAATTTGACGCCGCCAATGGTAACGGAAGCGGTATTCTGGGTTACTATGCTTATGTTGACAATCTCTTGGTCACCGACCCGGATAATATGCAGCAGGGGAAACTGTTTCCCACGATTGAAGGGCTGCGCCAGTCTCTCACGGTGGATACGGAGGATGGCGGAAATGCCATCGGGATTCAGGTTTCCGCAGTGAACCGGGTGGGAGAAAGTGCCCGGACGCCGTCTGTGTATGTGACCATCGGCACACCGAAAACGCCGGAGCTGAGCAGCGTCATCGTGACTGCCCAGGGAGCGGCGCTGACTTGGACGGAGTCCGTGGGCAACGGCGTTCGCATGACGGGCTATAAGGTCTATCTGAGCGGCGGTGATTATTCCAACTGGGTCTGCGTGGCGCAGTTAAATGCGGACGGAAGAAGTGCGATGCTCCCCAGAGAGCTCCCGGGAGAAGACTATCTTGTGAGCGGGGCTTATCGTGGATTGAAGGCAGGGACAGAATACAGAGTTTGTGTCCGTGCGGAAAACCTGGTGGGAGAAAGCCAGCGGTCCAATATCATGACGTTCCGCTTCGGCGTGCCGGGAGCACCTGAGGTGCAGGATGTGACCTTCGGTTCTTCGGAATTGGTGGTTGCATTTAAGGAACCGGCAGATAAGGGCCTGAGTCAAGGCTCGGAGCCGGCGAAGCTGAAGGAATTCGTTGTTTATGCCAACGGGCTGGAAAAGCAGAGATTCACACCGGAGCAGGCGCAGGCAGCAGAGGAGAGCGATTCTGCCGCCTACTGGTACGATGCGGAAAGCGGCCTGTATTACGCACGGCTGACGAATCTGGCCAATGGCTCGGCTTACCGGGTCCAGGTGGCGGCTACCAACCAATACGGAGAGGGCCCCAAATCCGAAGGCAAAGATGGGACCCCTGCCACACTGGCAGACGCGCCCAGAAATTTCCTGGCGGAGCCTGTCTCAGACACTGCGATGAAGCTGAGCTGGAGAGCGCCGCTGTATAACGGCGGCGGACAGATCACTGAATATATCGTGAAAGTCTATGACGGCCGGAGCAAGAACATTGTACCTACGGCCAATGTGAGTTATGACGGTCTGACGGCTGAGGTTACGGGACTGACCGCTGCGACGGAGTATTACTTTACCGTGCAGGCGGTGAATAAAGCGGCGCCGGAAGGCGGCAACGCGGCAACCTCAGAGCCGGTCAAGACCTTTGGTAGGCCCGGAGAGCCTCAGAATGTAGCGTTCCGCTCTTATAAGGATCCCAGTACCGGTAAATATAATCTGGAGGTGACGTGGGATGCTCCGGCGGATAACGGTGGGACGCCCATCACTGGATATAAGATTTGGATCGGTGCGAGCCTGCGAAGCGGCACCGGAATGCTGTCTGCTGATACAAACAGCTTTACAATCACGGGCCTGAACGCCACTTCTTATACATTGCGTGTGGAGGCGTTCAACAGTGTATGTAATGACAAGGCAAGTATTTACGGCGGCGGTACATATGCCCAGACACCGGTTCTGGTAGGCAAGATCGCTGCGCCGGAAAATCTGAAAGCGACTACGACTGCGGACAGCATCACGCTGACTTGGGACCCGGTGGAGGATGACTTTGCATACTACAAGGTTTATCAGCTGGATGTAGTAATGAGTCAGCGCAACTGCACCTTGCAGGAAGCCCTGGACTATGTGGAGAGCCAGTGGCAGGGCGCTGTGGTAGGTCCCACGCCCAGCAAGGGTGAGGAAAGCACGGTCTTTGACAATGCGGACCCGGGAACGCACTACTATTCCGTTAAGTGCTTTACCAATCAGGGGACTGGAGGCTATATGTCCCAGGTGGTGGAGATCACGTTGGGCGGCGCAAATGCGCCGACGCTTGAGCGTGTGGTCCCCGGTTTTGAGACCTTGGATGTAAGCTTCCGGGCGCTGACCACAGAGGAGGATCTCAATCACAATGAGCTTTACGGATACCAGCTCTTGATCAATGACATGCCCTATACCGGCACTGTGACTATGGCCGGCAGGACTCTGAGCATGGATGAAAGCATGGGTGTGATCAACGATCCTGCGCTGCAGACGGCAACGGGCAGTGTTACGCTGCAGCTGCCGGATATGGAAGGCGATCAGACCTACAGAGTGACGGTGCGGGCTATGACAGTGAAACGGGACCTCTCCCTGGAGACGGCCATGTATTTGCCGGGACAAAGTGCGGCACCGGTGCGGGCAACTGTATGGACGACACCTACGGCACCGACGATTACGGACGCGCGGGGCGGCGACGGTGAGTTTACGCTCCATTTCCGCGGCACCAATGCAGACGGAATGGGCCTTCCCGTTGCGGGCTATGCAGTGTTTTATGAGACTTCTGCGGGCACACTGGAGGCAATCAAGCATGTTCCGGTTCAGGAACTGGAGATGAACAATCTCTCCATTACGGTGACCGGGATCGAGAACGGCTATCAAGATGACGCAAACAAGACGCCCTATCAGTATTATGTGGCGACCTATACAGAATCCGGCGGTGAACGCTGGTACAGCGAGGCACCGGAAGAGCTTCCCACCATTGTGACCGGAATCCCCGGCGCGCCGGAGATCACCAATACAGTGGCGGGGAACGGGACGGTCACGGTATATTACAGCACCCCGCCGATGGCGCCATCCCTTGCGGTTACAAGCTTTATCGTGACGTGGCAGGCGGAAGGCACTGCGGCCAAGACCGCGACGGTGTCCAGCAACCATTATGAAATCACCGGTTTGGAGAACGGTAAAATTTATACCGTGACGGTCCAGGCAGTGAATGGCATCGGCGAGGGCCAGGCCAGCGAACCTGCCACTGTTCGGCCCGGTACGCCGGGGGCGCCGGAAATTTTGGACTATGCGTCCGGTGACCGGCAGATCACCGTGCGGTGGCGGGCACCGAGTGCGAATGGTCCGGCCATTCAGAGTTACCGCGTGTATTATGAGGACAGCCGGGACGGCTCCCGCTATGTTGAAAATGTGGACGTCAATCTGGCCAATATCAATCTTACTGGATTGACCAACGGCGTGGACTATCACATTGAAATTGTGGCCGTCAATGCCAACGGGGAAGGTCAGCCGTCTCAGACGCTGAAGCTAATGCCCGGCACGCTGCCCGGAGGTCCGACAGAGGTAAAGGCAACGGTCATCAGCGGATCGCAGATTCGCCTGAGCTGGGGGGCTCCCTTGAGTGACGGCGGATTGGAGATCGATCAGTACCGCATTACAGGGAATGATGGAGTGTCCATGGTGGTGGATGCTTCGGATGAAGCGAATTTTACTGTGGAGACCGATGACAGCGGCAATGAGGTACGGCGTTATTCCGTGGTAGTGGAAAATCTGCACAGCGGCAAGGCCTATCAGCTTGGCGTGCAGGCCCACAACAAACGGGATTACGGTGAAATCGCCGAGGCTGAGGAGGTCACGACCTTCACGGTGCCCGGCACACCGGAATGGAAGGGCATGAGCTCTATGAACTGGAGCTTCACCGCCATGTGGGCACCTCCCGCTGAGGATGGCGGAAGCGCAGTGGTTGGCTATAATGTCTATCTCAACGGTGAAAAGCTCAATGAAGAACCGCTGAGTATTGAAAACGGCGCATTGTTTCTGGACGAACGGGGCGTTATCAGCTATACCTCGGATACACCGAACCTGGTGCTGGGTGCGACCTATGAGGTCAGCATTGCCGCGGTGAATGCGGTGGGCGAAGGCAAGCAGACCAGCGGCATGTATGTCATTATCCAAGGACAGGCGGCAGAATCGGTTCCCGGGCGGGCCGGTACACCGGAGTTGACCTCCGGCAACCGCCAGCTGACAGTTACCTGGACCGCACCACTCATTGAAGGTGTGGTAGAGGGTGTGGAAGGCTACTATGTGTGCTACCGCGAAGCTGTTGAGGAAGGCGAGAACACCAATCAGGTAACGGAAATCTGGCACACGGGAACGGAACTGAAGGAAGTGATCACCGGGCTCAGGAACGGCGTGGATTACGATGTATGGGTCGTTGCCAGAAATCGTGTGGGACGCGGTGCCATCTCTACCATCGTCAAAGGCCGGCCGGAGCAAATCACGGCACCGCCCAAGCCGGAGAATATGGCCTATCAGAATAACGCACAGATGACGACTATGACCATCTCCTGGGATCCTGTGGTCACATCGCCCCAGGGCGGCACTGTGACTTATGACGTTTATATCAACAATCTGGATGCGCCTGTCAAGGAAGGTACCGGCATTACGGGCACCAGTATTTTGTATCCCACGGAAAACGGCGTGCGTTATAAAATCTGGGTCGTTGCCAGAAATAAGGGCGGCGCTTCGGAAATGAATGCGGATGTGCCACACTTGATTGCCCGCAACTGGCTGAATGTGGAGACTACCGGCGTTATTAACGCAAAGCCTAATCTGAATCTGGACCGTGATTTTGACGGCGAACTGGATGAGGACCAGATTGCAACGAAGCCTACGGCGCCTACCGGATTGAGCGCGACCCCCACAGGCTTGACCAAAATTGATTTGACCTGGGAGACGCCGGTTCACGAAACTCACGACGGCAGCAAGGGCGAGCCTTATACGGACATTGAATTTTACAATGTGTTTGTCAACGGTGTGCTGTATCAGCGTGTGGAATCCAGCAGCGTGAATGCTGTGGTGTTCCAGGAGGATCTGACGGACGGTACAAAGGGGCTGCGCCCCGGTGCGATCTATTCCTTCCAGGTCTCTGCCATCAATGGAGAGGGTGAGGGCAATACGTCTGCGCCTTTGCAGATCCTGGTACAGGACAGCATCGATCCCACCAATCTCCGGGCGGAACTCGGGGATGGCGCGGAAAAATACACCACGGTGCATCTGGCTTGGAATAAGCCCAACAGTGCGACGGGCAGGGTCCCGTCCAGATATTGGATCCAGATCAATGGTGCGGATGACATTCATCTGGAAACCGAAGGGCAGGAAATCGCTACAGAATACACCTGGAAGGGCGCAAAGCCGAACACCAACTATGTGTTCCGCGTTTGGGCACAGTATGGCGATGGTGAGGCAGCCGAAAACAGCCGGACTACCAATGCGGTGAATTTGTCCACCGTTTTGGAGACTCCGGCGGCCCCTGCGGACCTGACGGCGGAACTGAGCGGGCCGGGAGAGATCACCTTGAACTGGACACCGGCCCAGGGTGAGTTTACGGGCTATTACCTGTATGTGGATAATCAGCGGCAGGATGAAATCATCCCCGCTGATGCGACTAGCTTTGTATACGAGACGGCAGCGGAAGCGGACTTTACCTTCAGTATTTCCGCGGTCAATATTGTGGATGAGAACAACAGCAAGGAAAGTGCTCATAGCAATGTTGCCGCGGCCTCTACCAGAGAACTGGCAGAGGGGGCTCCGGCGGCTCCGCAGAATCTTGCGGTCAGCGGAATGAACCTGGCCGCACACCAGATCACTTTGACCTGGGATGCGGTGAGCCTGACCACGGACGGTAGCGAGTTGAAGCTGGAAGCAGGGCAGAGCCTGACATACAAGGTATATGTCAGCCGGAGCAACAGCGCTCTGGAAGAAGTGGAGAGCACGGCTGATGACTTCAATATCGGTGCTTCTTCCGTGACGTACACTTACACGGACCTGGAGAATCAGTCCGGGGTGGACTATGTGTTCCGTGTCTGCGCGGTAATCAGCGGAGACACGGATATCCGGGGTGAAATGAGCACCCCGCTGTCGGTATCTACCAAGGAGGATATCCCATTGCCGGCAAGACCTGTGAACCTGCGGGCATCGGTGAGCGCTGATAAGAACACGATTGTATTGACCTGGGACCCGGTGGAGGACGCGCATCTGCTTGGCTACGCGGTGTTCCTGGATGCTGCGCCGGAGCCTATTGCGAAGCTGCTCATTTCCAACGGGGATTGTGATCCTACCGCACCGGCTTATACGTACACGATTCCGGAAGGGAGCAAGAGCGCGTTCTATTTCCAGATCGCGGCGATCAACAGCTCCGAGGATGAGAACAGTACGGGCCATGCGGGGATGTCCGAATTGTCAGACGGGCGCAGTGTCTCCCTCAGCGGAGGAGATGACCCGATTATCACAGACCTGCCGGCTGCCGCGGATGCACCGTCCATTGAACGGTCAGTCCATAATGAGATTCAGAAGGTGATCCGGGTTTACTGGAAGGCTCCGACACAGGACATTGAAGGTAAGCCCTTGGACAGCGCGGAGATCGCAGGGTATCAGATCAATATTGCGCCTTTGAACGAGGATGGCACCACGGGCACCAGCTATATGCTGGAAAGACAGTACCGTGACACGGCCGGCTTCGATGAGGCGGAAGGCCTTTGGCATTATGACATTGCCATTGAAAATGAGGCGTATCCCATCCGGGAAGGTGTCAAATACGCTGTGACGATCACAGCTTGGCGCAGCTTCATGGTGGATGAAGAAACCAGTAGCGAAGTACCCGGCGCGGGCCAAACGCCTTGGATCGTGATGCAGAATCTGAATCTGGATACCAACGATGACTGGGTGGTGGATAAATTCCCCGACAGCAGCGGTAGCGGCAGCGAAGATGTTGTGGCGGGCGCACTGGTGACAGTGACAGCTACGATCACTGCCGGAGGCAATACCAAGGTCGAGCCGACTGTGACCATTACGGACAGCACCGGCGAGACGTTGGAGGTGACCGTTACCTACAATGCTGAAACGGGTGCGCTGGTTGCAGAATTCCGCGTCCAGCCCGCCGAGAGCATTACGTATAATATTCGCATTACCAAACCCGGCTGTACTTGGTTCGAATTGCAGAATGTGCCGACGCAGGATGTAAGCAGAATTGATTTAAATGCTATAAGTGGCAGCGGCAAAATTACACTGTACGCTGGGGATGCTAACGGTGATGGCCGCATTAACGGTCAGGATGAAGGCATTATGAATACTAACTTTGGTAAGGCGGGTACTTTGGCTTCTGGTGACGTTAATGGAGACGGCCGTGTTAATGGTCAGGATACGGGTCTTGTTAATACGAATTTCGGCAAGAACTCAGTTACAAAACAGTGGAAATAATTGGGGGGACAAAGTGTGAAAAAACGGTTGTTGAGTGTTCTCTTGTGCTTATGCATGGTGGTCGGGCTTATGCCCGCCACCACGCTGGCAACGGATGAGGACGGTGATGCACTGCAAATGACCTATGTCAGTTCGATAGATGAGATTCCTTCTGATTATCAAGGCATGGTTATGATTCTGGAGGAACAAGAATGGGGTTCTATATTGGGCTATAAGGTGCGTATCGGCACCTATAACAGCCCTCAGGCGGGCTCCTATGCGGTCGAACTGTGCTATGATAATCAAATAGTCAAGCTTGCTAACCCGACTACGGGCGGTAATTCGCTAAACTTTAGCGGTGCTACGAAACATGCCAATTACATGAGCGACATGTTGATTGATGCGTCAAATGACGAGTTTGGACTTCTGTCGGAAGTGCTCGTAGGCGGGAGTCTCAGTATACTTGCATGCACACCGCGCAAGCCAGATGAAACTGCACCCAATACGGCCCAAATTTATCAGTACAACGTAAATACTTCTACTGCGGCGGATCTTTCATCGATTGTGAAGGATGTTGTTGTAGATGGATACAAATGGACAACTCCACGTAACAAGTTTGTTGAATTTTCCAGTGTGTATTTTAAACTTCAGGCGGGAAAAACGAGAACGGATTTCGTGACTGAAACGATTAAGCTGTTCCCGGGCAGTACCTGTAACTGGACAGGTGCAGGTACCTTTATCGGCGACACTTTCAGCACAAACGGGGCTCTTATGGTCGGTTTCCCCGAGCCGCCGGAGACAGAATATGACGTGAAATTTACCGTCAAAGCCAACACGGTGCCTATGTCCGGTGCGGAGATCGTCGTGAATGGCACAAGTACCAAGAATACGACGATCACCGATCGAAAAGGTACCACGGAAGCAGACGGCACTGCCACCATTTCTCTTCCGGCTGGCCAGTATACCTATACCATTAAGGATGCTGTGGTGGACGGCAAGACCTACAGCATGAGGACCAGCGACAAAGCCGGCGTGCCCCTGACGATAAGTGCCAGCCAGACTGTCGCTACCTACACGAATATGGAGGAGGTCAAAGCTTCCTATCCTATTCGCATCAAGGCGGTCAACGCTTCCGGCAATGAAGTGGCTCTCACCGGTGCGACATTGAAATTCGGTGCGCTGACGGTGGATGCCGGAAATATCAGCGGTAACACGGCTTCCTTTACCACCGGCAGCACCATGAGCCAGGAACTGACCCTCAGCGGCGTATCCGGCTATCAGAATATCACTGCTGGCACGGCCAATGTGGTCGTGACCGCTCAGACGATGACCGCTGCCACGCTGTCTCTGGGGACTATGAATTCCCCGGCGGCGACTGTCAGCATTGAAAGTGACGCAACGGGTCAGTACATCAATCTGATTCTCAAAAAGGCCGTCACGGATGTAACGCTGCCGGTGCCGGTGCCGGAGGATATGTCCAAGGACCAGGCGGACCAAATCAAGGTGACGGTTACGCCGTCTAAAGATGCGCCCCAGGATCTGAAGGATGAACTGGGCCCTAACGGCATCACGCTGACGGCTCCGGATGATGTGAAGGTGACTGTGGGAAGCGACGGCAAGCCGGATGTTACGGTGACTGCCGGATTGCCGGACGGGACCTATGAAATTCAGGTCGGCGGCACGGGGCTGGAAAATACAAAGCCCATCACGGTCACGGTGATTACAGATAACACGGTTACACCGCCCAAACGCGTGGTAAACGTAGGCGGTGAGGTGAGCTCTTCGGGCGGATCAACGACAATCACCGGCGGTGTGACCGGCTCAGCCGGCGGCGCAGGCAACAGTGACGCCGAAACAGGCAATGGCTCCATTGACCTCACCGGCGGAAAGCCCGATACCACCGTGACGGAGGGCGGCAGCACAACAGTCGCTCCCGGCGGAGCGGTCACCACGCCGAACACCGGGGATGCCGGTGTTACCGATTTGACCGACAGCGGTGTTTTGGGCTCTGATACGGTCAGTGACAGTCTCAAGCCCACACCGATGACCGATCCCATGTATGAGATCGACGTGACGCCCAATTATGCGATCGGATCAATGACGGAGATCGAGTCCTTCAAGGTAGATATTTATTTGAAGAATGCTGCCGGCACATCCGGTACCTTTGGCATGTACTATGATCCGGTGGTATTCAATCAGCCCACCGGCGTGACGTTGAGCGAAGGCTTGGCCTTTGGCCCGTCAATACCGTCGAACCGGCCGAATGCGGAGATCACCAGCAGCTATCTGACCTTCAAATGGCAGGTGACGAACCTGTCCGGCAAGCCTTTGGATGGTATCACCAGCGGACGGGTGAAGGTCGCAGAACTGCAGCTCCCGGTAAAAACGGAGAACATCGCGGTTGCCAGACTGAAAACCTTGCTGGACGACCACAGCATCCACACTCAGAGCTTCACCATGACGCAGGCCTATCAGGACATGGTCACAGCGGCAACTGTGGGCGGTACCTTGAATCAGGAAGTGCTGAATGAAAGCCTGTGGTCCGTATGGCGCCCCGTGGGCGCCAAGGGCGCGACGCCCAGTGTGCATCTGAGCGACGATAAGGCAACGCGCGGCGGCTTCTACCAGTATTATACGGATGCCACTGCGACGGACGAAGAAAATAAAATCGTTGAGCTGGGCACCATGGCCCACGATATCTGGATGCAGTTCAATCTGCCCAAGGAGCTGTTCGGGAACCTGCGTATTGACTTCTGGGTGACGGAATCCGACGGCGGCCCGGGCGTGAACGGAGCGACCATTACTGTGTATGACACAGAGGCGGATGCGAAGGCCGGAACAAACGGGACAACAGCAACCACTGATGCCAGCGGCTATGCCCATGTTTCCAAGCAGGCGGGTACTTATTACTACACCGTGACCGACAGTGGACACTGGGACTTCCCCACAGGAAAAGCCAACCGGGAGCCCACCGATCCCCTGTATGATACGGTAGAGCTAACAGAGACTGCTGTTACGCCCACGGTGGCGCAGGTGAAAGACAGCTATGTGAACCCCATCATGGACCCCAAGACCTTCCATGAGGTAGAGCTGATCGGAACGCCCAGCCCCGCAGCCAGTATCACCAGCCCCAAGACGGCGTATAACACTGTGCGGTATTACTTCTCCATCGACCCGAATGCAGGGCAGGAGTGGAATGTTGGAACAGGAAATGCTTATGCGGATATGGCCGCGCTGGCGGCTGCCATTACGGCGGTGCGCTACGATGTGGATAAAACCGGCGCCGATTTGACGGCGGCATTCCGCACGAGTAAGGCCGCAGAGCCTGCGGTTGCCTGGGATACGACCCGGGAAATGTTCTACATCGAAAAGACGGATGTTACCGGCGACGCCATCGGGATTGAGACCCTGACGGACGGAACAACGACTGTGAATCCGCTGCGGGCCGGCGATATTACACTGGAATTGCCCAGCAACGCGCTCAAGACCGCATCTTATACGGTCAAGGCGATCGCCGGAAACGGCGGCCAGGTGAAATACTCCGGCACGGGCAGCGTGACGACGGACGGAACGAGCAATGCCACAGTTGGAACGAATTATTCCACCTTGGTACAGACACTGACCGGTGAGACGGAGTCTGTTACCTTTACCTTCACTCCCGATGCCGGTGGATATACCATTGACAAGGTGATGGTCAACGGCGTGGCACAGACCATCAACAATGAGCAGAAAAAGAATGGCTTTGATTATCAGTTCACCGGTGTGAACGGCGACCAGGAGATCTATGTGACCTTCCTGAATCCCGATGGAACACCGGCCTCCGACGCGTATCTGTCTGTGGATGTAGGCGCCAACGGCAGTGTGAAGGTCCAGGGGAAGGATGACAGCGGTGCGGATGCAACGCCGAACGATACTGTGCAGGGCCCCGGAAGTGAGACCTATCAGATTGGCGACGGTGTCAAGGAACTGGAAGTGACCATCACACCGAAAGATGATTCCGGCACGGAAGGCGGGAAGCAGTATGAGATCGACACCATCCTGCTGGACGGCAATCCGTACGATAAGGGTACTCCCAACGGGACTACAAACGGCTATACCGACCCCATTATCATTCCTGCCGATAAATTGCCTACAGATGACGGTCAGACCCACTCCCTGGTGGTGACCTTCAAGCCCGTAGGCGAGCCGAGAACCCACGTGATCGTGACTGCGAGTGTAGCCGGAGGCTCCGGTAAGCTGGCACCTGTGGGACAGGATATCTATCCAGTCGGCTCCACGCCTACTTATACCATGACACCAAGTGAGCATTGGACCATTTACAACAAGGGGTCTGTACAGGTAGAGACCGCCGGCAAGACTGAGGATAAATCTGCTGATGTGGTGGCAGGCGCCGGGAATACCTTTACGTATACGCTGCCAGCGCTGACGGATAACGTCACGCTGAGTGTGACCTTCCAGGAAACCCTCCATGAGGTGCAGGGCAAGATTCGTTTGGTGGCACCACAAAGCATTGATGTTGTGGCCGCAAAGCTCACATTCACCAGAGCGGCCGTGCCCGGCCAGACGGATGAGTTGATTCTGACCCAGGACAGCGGCACCAGCACGGTGTCTCTGGACGCGAGCTTCAGCGTGGTTGGCTTTACGGTGAAGCTGCCGGCTGGTAAATGGACGGTCAAGGTTGAAAAGCAGGGCTATCTGAACTACACCGTGGAGCAGTTCGAGATCGATCCCCAGGCGAACAACGTGATTTACTTCGGTGATGCCGCCTGTAATAAAGGCCTGGCAGCCGGAGACGCAAGCAAGGTCGTTCCTATCCCGATGATTCCGGGCGATGCCAACGGCGAAGGTATTGCCATCGCATTCAACGATGCGGCGGTGGTGGTCGCCGGCTGGATTAATGGCGCGCTGGATATCAACAAGCGTAAGGGCGATATCAACGAGAGCAATTTGAGCTCCGGTGGCGCCAGTGACGTATCGGATATGTCTCTGGTATTGCAAAATATGTCCAAGGGCCGGGAAACCGTGGATTATGTTAGCGGCTTCTGCGCGCTTGGAGCGAGTACCTGAACGAATGAAAAGCCGGTCCGTGGCGGTGCGGAAGCTGCTGCCCCGGACCGGGAGATAAAGGAGCTGCACGGATGAAAGGGAAACGAATCATTACGGCACTGCTGGTGCTGAGCCTGGCGGTCGGCATGATGGCCATGTCCGTCAGTGCGGCAGAAGATACCGGTACGCCGCGCTATCTCATTACCGGTACATACCGCAGTGGTGTATATACCCTGGATATCCGGATATCCGGCGTATTTGCCTGGACCGGACGCATTGCGCTGCGCTTCAACGCGGATACGGTAGCCCTTGTGGGGGCGGATGACCTTTCTGCATTCCGGATGGCACAGGGTGTCTCGGCGGCCCAGGAAGGGCTTCAGGAGCAGGAATTGGTTTCCGGAGAGAAAGGCTTTGCACGGTTGGCCTGGTATGCAAGCTATGGTATAGATGCCAGAACTGAGCCGCAATCCGTGGCGACGATACAGTTTCGGGTGAAAGGGGATTCTTCCCGGGTGGACGGAGCCACCTTCCATCTGGACTGTCTGGAACCAGGTGACCTGGGAAGCTGGACCTCTGGAGCCGGCATCAATGGCCGGGGGGACGTTGTCCCTGTTGTCTATGAATATCTGACCGAACAGCGGGACCTGGACGTGGAGTTTACCTATCCAGGGAGCGACCGGGAACTGTTGGACGGAAAGGCTGTGACGTTCTGGTGCAAAAGCATTATGGATGCGGTGCTGCCGAATGTGGAAATTACAGTCAACGGTCAAACCTGCACAACAAACAGCGAAGGAATCGCCCAGGTAATGCTGAGTCCGGGGGAATACATCTATCGGGCAAGGAAAGCCGGATACGGCGATGTGCGGGGGCGGATAACGGTCACGGAGGCTTCGAAAATCGATGTGACCATGACCAGTGATGCAGATCTGGTGGAACAGGCCAGACAGCAGCTGGAAATCACATTTCAGCCGGGAGATAGTGAGAAGCATGTTACCGGCCCGATACAGCTTCCGTTCCAACTAAACGGGACGCAGATCACCTGGACCAGCAGCGCTCCGGAGATCATTACCCGGGAAGGACTGGTTTATCTGCCTGCTGACCGGGGCCGGGAAGTGACGCTGACGGCGCATATCGCCCGGGGAACGGCCGACGCGGAAAAAAGCTTTACCGTCTATGTCTGCTCTCAGGCGGAGCTAAACCCGGATGTCATCAGCGTGCCCGGAAGATTCCGGGATCTGGGCGCCTACGCCTGGGCCCGGGCGGCCATTGAGGAATTGGCGGCTCGTGGAATCATTTCCGGGACCACGGATACCACATTTTCTCCGGGGGAAAGCATCCGACGGGGCGACTTTGTGGCTTTGCTGATGCGGATGCTGGGCACTGGGGCACCGGCGGAAACTGCTTTTTCCGATGTTCCGGCAAACAGCTATTATTTTAAGGAAATTGCCCAGGCCCGCTCTTTGGGGATCGCTGCCGGAACAGGGGAGGACCGGTTTCATCCGGATGCGCCCATTACCCGGCAGGAAATGATCACCTTTGTGATGCGCGCGATGGAACAAACAGGGTATATCCAAGTGGGGTCCCGGCGGGACGACCTCCGGGGATTCCAAGACGCAGCACTGGTGGCGGACTATGCCCGGGAAAGCGTCTCTGCCGCGGTGGCGAACGGATTGATTGTGGGCGCGGATGGAAGGCTGAATCCCCAGACGAACACTACGCGGGCGGAAGCAGCCGTATTTCTGCACGGTGTGCTTAAGGCCCACGGCGTATGACAGGGAGAACAAGGATGAAGTGGAAGAAAATACTGGTTCTGCTGCTGATTGTAATCCTGTCAACGGCGCTGATGAGTCCCGGGATATCTGCTGAGGAGGAGACGACAAGTCAGGAAAGCTGCAGGTATTATTATCAGCTGGAGCAAACCTCGACGCAGACAGCGGACAAAAGCACATTTTTACTGTATGTTGCCCGCAGCGAGCCGGAACGGGAAGCGTTGCACGCAGGGAGCATCGCTCTGGCGCTGCCGGAGCGGTTCAGCGGTGGAGAAGGTGCAGGCCTGCTGAAGTTTACGCCGCATACCGGATGGACGATTACCGGCCCTGAGCAGGGAAAAACGCAGAACGGTCAGGCCTATCTCAGCTTCGGCTGGTATTGCGTATCCAACGGAACACCGCAGGATGACCCATCCGGCCGGCAGCTGTTGGGGGAGTTGGAGGTTTCTATTGGAGGACTGAATCCCAGTGACCACATCCAACTGCTGCCATGGCCGGAAACGGCCGAAGGCGGTGCCCGCATCCGTGCGTGGCAGAACGCATCGGCGAGCGGTGGCGATGTGGAGGCGGCCTTGGAAACGGTACGGCGTACCTGGCGCATGCCCAATGAGACCCAGGTGTCGCAGGGGTATTACCAGGGCTATTACGTTCCGGAGCTTCCGGAATCGGGAGAGATGCCGGAGGAATCCCAGATAGAAGTTGACCTGACGGCTACCTGGCAGCGATTCATCATCGGAGCCTATGCGCCGCAGCGGGAAATCAGGCTGGAGCTATACAAGGATGATGCCTCCGAACCGGCAGCAATTGCTCTTTCGGCGGCCGGCACAGGCATCGGCCATTTCAGAAGATCTATTGATTTTACTGCTCTTGATTATCATGATACGCAAGGTGCGGTAATCAGTCCTCAAACCCTGAGTGGGACATATCGGCTGGTCATTTCCAAGGGCTCTCATGTGACGTGTACGATGAAAAATTTGCAGTTTCAAAATGGGGAGTGCGCTTCCCTGAATGGCTTTGTTGTGGAACTGCCCTGCGGGGATGTAGACAGAAACGGAGAGATCGGAGAAAGGGATCGGGCACTGCTGACGGTACCAGAACGATACCGGAGCGAGGGCAGTGGAACGGAGCCCTATGATTTGAACGGAGACGGTGTGGTGAGTCAGAAGGACCTATCCATCATGATCGCACCGGCGAACTACGGAAAGAGAGATTTTACCATAGACTTTATGAGTGATAAGGTATGAAAAGAAAACGGATAATTAGCATAGCGGCAGCGCTGGCACTGATGCTGTCCGTGATGATACCTGTCCTGGCGGTGGAGGAGGAAGCGCCGGAGGCTCCCGAAGGAGCAAAGCCCCGCTTGACGATCGTGGGGACGGGAATCAAGGATACGGAGTATTTTGAAGTCAGCCTGTTTGTGGATGCGGAACAATTCCAGACAGCAGGTGTGGTTTTGAGCTATGACACCGAAGTGCTCCGGCCGGTAGACTGGACGGAGGCGGGGACAGAGGTGCAGCTTGGAAGCGCATGGAACAGTCCCAATGCGGCGGTGCCGGCCGTCGGTGCGGATGTGCAGAAGGAAGGGGCCGTTCGTACCGTGTCGGGGAAGCCAGCGCTGGCCTATGAGGTGCAGGATGCGCTGGAAGCCGATTATGGCCGGGGCTACTTGTATCTGGGGGCGGATGCGCTGCGGTATGAGGACCTGGAGCATGTACGGGTCGTAACGGTGCGGTTCAAGTATGCGCAGGGCAAGAGCTTTGACGATGTGAGCATGCCCACATCCGTGGCAAAATCCAGTGACAGCATGGGTCTGAGCTTGGCTCCGGCGGAGATCGCCCAGGAAGCGATTCCTCATGCCCGGGCACTGCTGACAACGGGAAACCCGGACGGGATCACCGTGGACTGCTATACTTATGCCGAAGATATCAGGGAAGGCTCCGGAGATCTGGAATGTGAGGTCGTGTTTGAAAAAATCCCGGATGGCAAAAGCGTGAGTGCCGGTGGCAGCTCCATGGGCGGCGACTATGCCATTACGTTTTTTGACTGGGATGGCCGTGTGATCGATGCGATTACGGCGCCGCAGGATGCCAGGGAACGGGTGGATACTTATACCCGGATGCTGACAGACGATTCTACTTCCCTGCTGCGGACGAAGGCGGGCTATGATTTTGCCTGCTGGCTGTATGTGACCCAGGGGAAGGAAGCTCTGGAAACGGAGCATGATACTTTTGTGGCGGATAAAGACCGAACGGTTTTTGTCATCGATGAGGCGGATTTCAGTGACCTGTCCCAATACGCAGGGGAGGGCAAGGACCACTGGGGGCTCAGTGTGCAGGCGGCCTATGTGGAAAACGCAGATTGCAACTCCGGCGTAAGTGACGGCACGAACATTTACTACACCATCGATGAGGAGCACGCAGTCTATACTCGATACGGCAGCGCCAGCGCCACAGACGGCCGCTATTCCGTGACCTATACGGTGCGGCGGGAAAACAGCGCGGGCAAGGGCGTGACGAAGCTCCACGAGCCGGCAGTGTTTGTGACTATGAAGCCAAATTTGAGCGACCCCACGCAAAATCTGATTACAAAGCTTGATTTGATGAACACAGATGAGACGACCTTTGAGGTGGTACCGGTACGAAAAATCCAGGAGGTATCGGTATATTTGATCGATACCTATGGCTTCTCGGCATGGCCGGGGGCGGGCGCGAGATCAACGACGGTAAATTGCAGAAATGCGACCTTCGTGCTCAACGGCTCCTGGGGTTTTGTGCGGGACCAGGCCATTGAAACGTTGAAGCTGCCGAACAACGGATATCTGGACCCTGAAAAATGGTCCGAATCCTGGAGCAGAGACGCAGATGCGGCCACCTTTCGGGATGGCGGGCTGACCATCCCCAATGGAGTGAGTCTGGAAACTGCCAAGAAGCGAATTTTGGGACATATGGCAAAGCTCACAGAGGAGCAGCGCAGAGCTGTAACACAGACGCAGCTGAACAGCATGATTGCCAGAGAGCCAGCACCATAGGAGGACGGGAAGGATGAAGCATATTTTGAAAAAACTGCGGCGTCCGCTCTCCCTTCTGATCGTGATGATGCTGCTGTTCCAGTGTATGGGGGCGATGCTTCCGTCTGTGGCGCGTGCGGCGGATGAAATTTATTCCGACACTCAGGATAAGGCATCCACCAATGCGTTGGTGAAGAATTATACAGACCATCCCAGCGCAACGATCGGAGGATACCAGTTTAGTGTTAAAGCAACGGTTTCCAATTTTAATGTGACACTGAAAATTACGGGAAACCAGCCTCTGAACAACACGGATATCCTAGCTGCGGTTATGGATTATCCGGCGTTTATGAGCGGAACGCTACAGGGAAACGCGGGCAGCTTTACGGATAAGACACGATTTGAGACACCGACCAATGCAGGTATGGCCAGCGGGAATGTGACGGATTACCGTTACAACACATCATCCAAATTTGTAGACGGTGAAATGACCATCAATACCTGGACGGCCCCTAAGGGCAGTCAGGTCAAGCTGAGGCCGATTACAGTCAATGCAAACAACGGCGGTGCTACCAACGGCGATAACAGCAAAGAGTATTACCGTAGTTATGTTTTCGTGGTCGCTTCTGCAACGGCAGGCGTCAACGGCTCGCAGACCTTGGCATACGGCACGTTCATCATGGATGCAGAAGGCAATATGCTGCAGGACAGCTACATGGTGCGCTACCGCCAGAACGAGACAGCCAACGGGAAGGTCCAGGCTGTGGTCGGAACCATGACCAACCATATCGTCCCATGGGGCCAGACCGTGCAGCTGCGAAGCAATGCCTATACCCGTTCCGGCTACGAATTCAAGGGCTGGGATACGGATAAGGACCTTTATAAGCAGTGGCAGGTAAACAGCACGGCCACGGGGGATGCGCAGTATGTCTATCAGCCCTGGAATGCGGCGCTGCCCCAACCGGACTACCAGAAAAGCGATACCCTGGATCCGGCTTCCGTGCCAGCTCCGGGGAAGGTGGAGCATTATCAATCCACAGACCTGTACGCGGCGTGGTACCCGAAGCAGGTACAGTTCCACCCAATGGATACAAACCTGTCGCCAAGTCAGCAGCAGGTGGATCGGGATGTGCAAATCACCGATAAAAGCGGCGCGAAGGATAAGGATAACAGGACGATTGATGTGACCACTTTATCCACGACGCTGCGGATGGTGACATTGCCCACACCACAGGTTGGAGTGCCGTACAAAAACGGGAATTCCAGCCATTCTATCCAATTGGGGGGCACAACGGATACGGGTACTGGCAAGAGTTTTGCTTTTGTGGTGGGGGTAAAAGTAAAGTGGACAGATTCCAATGGCGAGGAGCATACAGCAACCACAGCCAATACACATGTGTCCTACGGTATTGGTTGGAGCAGCCGGTCAGACCACTGTGAGTTATCTGGCACACCCAGTAATTATAGCAATAATGAAGTCATCACACTGGTGAAGGTCACAGACAACGTCAACGGTACAACAGATTATCTGCTGCTGCGGTTCGAGAAAATTCTGCCCGGCCGGCAGCCGGTCCCGTCTAGAGACGAGAACACGGGCCTGCAGAGCACGGTGGGAGAGAATGACGACGGACAATTGTTCGGCTTCTATTCCGCCGGACCGGTGGTGGGTAGCTTTGATAATGCTACCGACAGTGCCTCCAACGGTTATTTCGGCAAAGACGAGAATAATCAGGCTGGTGTTGCCGATACCGGAACCATGACGAATTATTATCTGACCAATGGGATGGTATACGAATACCGCCCGGCAGTTTTGCCGGACAATTTGAGTTATGCAGATCTGCCGAATGACGGCTGGCGGGAGATACCGCTGCCAGAAGGCTGGTATAAAAATGCGGCGCAAAAAACTGCAATGGAAGCCACGCTTGCTGTCGGCGCAAAGCAGACATTGTATTCCAATATCACGGTGAACGGCAACAGCACTACCGCCGGTACGGCTACGGTAACGTCCGCAAGCTTTGCTGGCTGGCCTGCTGAATACGGTTGGATCAAATTCAACGGAGGGCTGCCGGAACTCCATGGATTGCAGGAAGGCAGTCAATATGCGGTGCGTTTCCGGGAAAAGAGCAACCGTGCGGCATCAGAGGCAGTGGTTATCACCATTAGCAAAGGCGGCGGCGGAAGCAGTACAGCCGGAGGCCTGGCGGTGAATTTGGCCGGCGGCAATTATTCCCAGGAACCAACGGGAATCCACAGCCAGAGCGAATATGACCGGCTGAAGGCCGCTGCCAAGACGATGACCACAGGAAGCACGCTGCCCTTGAAGGAATATCCCTTCGAGCCGGTGCGGGATGATTCTGCATTCCTGGGCTGGACCTTGGGCGAGCGGGACGAGGAGGACCGTCTGATCCTCTATCGGTATCAGGCACCGCCGGTGGAAACCGTCGCTGTCAAATGGCTGGACGGCGAGACAGGCGATGAAATTCCCGGGGCAACGCTGACCAGCAAGATCAAGGGAGAATCTATCACCGATGAAGAGATCGCACAGCACGCGCCGGAACCGCCTACGCATCCGGACAAAATCTTCGAAAGGTGGGAGCCCGCTACAGCGGAGGATGGAACCATCACAGTAACCGCCAAATATAAAGATGCGGTCTCGCCGCCGGAAAATCAGGCAGATGAAGGCGAAGGCGGGGATACGCCGGTCCGAAAGATTACAGTGACCTGGCTGGACCCGTTGGCAGATCCGCAGATGGTCGGTACCCAGGAGATCGAGGCGGCCACGAACCCGGATACACTGACACCGCCGGAGACACCGACCCACGAGGGCCAGACCTTCCTGCACTGGGAAAAGACCGTGGATGCTGAGACTGGGAATGTGACATACACAGCTGTGTATGAGGAAAAACAGAATACCACGACTTACATCTGGCTGGACCCCAAGGCACCGGCGGACAGCCAGCAGGTGAAGGTGCTGCCCAATGCGGAAGTAGAGCCGAAGCCGGAGGATTTCCCGGCGGACCCGGCCCACGAGGGCTGGACTTTTACGGAATGGAAGGCGGGTGACCCGCAAACCGTGGACGGCGTGACGACTGTGACATATACAGCGCAGTATACGCTGGTGCCGTACCTGATTCGGGATACCGTCACCATGTACGCAGACCTGAATCTGCCGGCAAGCCTCGCGGCCGTCTGGGAAGGCGGAAGCGGCAATACTGACCCGGATATGTCGCTGGTCCGAACGATCAGCTTCCTGGATTGGGACGGAAGCACAAAACTGGGGGTCGTAGCGGTCCAAAAAGGTTACGGCATGGCAGCCAGCGACTATACGACGATGTTGGAAGGACGATATGATAAATCCGTCATGTCCCTGTCTGGCTTCACCATGACGCCGACGGCCAACGAGGGTTATATCTACAACCCGGGCCGGGCGAAGGCGGAAACCGCCATGCTGACGGACAAAGGCGGCTACACCTTTGTAGGCTGGGTCCCCGGCGACGCGGAATTCACCCATTACCCCATGGGCACGGACCTGAGCACCATCGGCCTGATCGACTGGTCCACCTACAAGGTGGAAGACCACATGGACGTGAAAGCCTGTTACGTGGGTAACAGCAAGTGCGGCACGGCCAACAACGTGTACTACACAGTGGAATATGCCGACGTAGAGCGAAGCGGCGCGAACTATACCGTGCGCGTGAGCGTCAGCCGGTACTATTCTGCGGAGCGTGATGCGTTCCCTATGCGGATGCAGGACCCGATTCTGCGTGTGCAGTTGAATTTGAATGGAAGCTCAACAGCTGTTTCTCTGACCGTTCCGTTGGACAATAAGGACTACACTTCGGCTTCTTTCACGTTCCCTGCTGTTATGGACCGTGTTCAAATTGCTGCCGCTGATGTTTACGGTCAAAATGGCGTTGCGGCTAATGCGGTTGCACGATCAAGAGCAATTGATTTAAGCAATAACGACAACGCATCGCGGCAGAACTATCTGAAATATGGTTCCGCCTATTTGGTAAACGACAATGCGCGGACAGCCACAGGGACAACTGCCAGTACGCGATTGACTAACTTCGCTAATGCAGCTGCATTTGTTCCGATAGGAATTACAATTTCCGGAAATAGTGCGGCGCAAGCGTTCAGTACAAAACTGTTAAGTACTTGGCGTTATCTGAACGGCTGGACAAAGCCCGGCTCTGCCTGGGTCAAACCGGCGGAAACGGTCAAGCCGGAAGACGAAGTAACGCTGACACAGCCACAAATCGTGGCCATCCATGAGGACACGGCAAATGTCTATCTGCGGAAAGTTTCCTTTGTGGATACGGATAGTCGGGCGGAGTATATCGCCGGCAAATTTACCTGGGAAGTTGCTCAGCCAGCCGACCCGTCGGTGAAGACGGCAGCGCCTGCCGGTTTCAAGATTTACTGGAGCCGGGACGGCATGACCAAGAGCAGCAAAGACCCCATTGCCGTGACCGTGACCGACGGTGTCTATTCCATCTCCGAAAGCGTTCGGAGACAATATTATAACCGCTATCTGCTGGTCTGCGCGGTGGACGGCAGCGGTGCGGAATTGCCGGTAAGCGCGGCGATTCCGATTATAGATTTAGCTTGTGATTAAAAACATGGAGGAATGATTATGAAACACAGTTTGAAGCGTGGCCTTGCGATCATGCTTGCCCTTGCGCTGGTGTGCTCCTTGGCTGTTATTCCGGTAGCGGCTGAGTTTGTGCCAACAGCAACTTTTACAGCAACCGGTTTTACACTTACTGGTACCGGCGTTGATGATGTTATGAAGTGGTCAACGGAACCTGGCTCAGCATTTGCAGCAGATGCCACTTCGCAGGATATTGCCAACGCAATTAACGAAGGGCACGATTTGCCTGATAGTGGAGTCGTTGAACTTACCCCTGCTGATTTTACGCCCGGTGAGGAAGCATATTTCTATCTGTGCGTATATGACAATGCTAATCGACCGACTACAATGAAGGCGATTCCCTTCTTCTACGACACCACTGCGCACAAATTCGTTAAGGCCGAGCAGCACGCTCTCAGCGTATCCGTTGCTGCCTTCCCCACAAACCTGACCTACACTGGTAGCGCCCAGAACGTGGAAGTTGCCATCACGGTGAAGAGCACCGGCCTGCAAGACGAGTCCGATGTGACGCTGGCCTTGGACGGCGCGGATGCCGCCAGCTTTGAAATCACGGGTGCCAGCACCATTGCGTCCTTAACAGCAGGTAGTACGGACAACACCACTGCCAAGCTGAAATTCAAGGGCACCAATGCCAAGGATTCCTACGCCGTGACCGTAAAAGTGACGTCTAACGATGTTACCACGGCAGTCACCGCGAACGTCACCGTAAAAGTCGCCAAGGCGACCCCCAACGTCACCATCACCGCGCCCACCGGCGCTGCGCTGAACGTTGTAGCGGGCACGCATTTGAACGATGTGACCCTTGAGGGTACCGTTAAAGGTGCGGACGGCGCTGCCCTGGCCGGCGGCACGCTGGCATGGAAGAACACGGCCGCGAACCCTGAACTGACCAGCGGCAAGCAGGGCTGGACCTACACGCCCGCCGACACGAACAACTACAAGACCGTGGAGGGTGAAGTCACCTTCACCGTCGCCGGCGCGATTAACATTGTAATTACGCCCCCTGCCAACAACAGTGAAGACGGCACATCCATTGTGTACGACGGCCAGCCCCACGCTGCTGATTTCACCGCCACGCAGGACGGCAATAATCTGAAAGATGATTACAAGCTGGTCTATAATGATGGTGCGAATGACAGCGAAACCGCACCTACAAATGCTGGCAACTACACTGTGAAGGTTGTTAAAAAGGCGGATGACTCTGTTGCCAAGACTGCAACCTTTACAATCGGCAAAGCCACGCCCGCTATCAGCTTCACTCCCACCAGCTTCACTAAGGGCAGCGTTGGCGAAGTGACTGCCAACGCCACTCTGGGCGCTACCCTGACTGCTGTGGAGTATCAGTATATTGCGGGTGCTACAGAGGCCAAGGATGCTGTGCCTTGCACGTCTGATGCTTGCAAGACTGAAGGTACTACTTGCGCTTGCCAAGCTGAGAACGAAGCCGCCAGAACTGAGTGTGCTAATAAGGACGATCATAACTGTACTTATAAAGCTGCAGTTCCTGCTAATCCCGGTACCGAGACTTGGGGCACTTTTGACGAGGCAAAGGCTTACCTGAACAGCTTGGATGCTGGCCAGAGCTTCAAGGTGAAGGCCAGTACCACTGGTACCGACAACCTGAATGCGGTTACGGATAAGGAAGAAACCATCTCCATCACGGCTCCCGTGTCCGGCGGCGGCGGAGGGGTAAGCAACAACTTCACGGTAACATACAACGCAGGCAGCCACGGCGCGTTGGCGGCCGGAGCGAAGAGCAGCGAGCAGGTCAAGCGCAACGAG
>CANSAE010000014.1 GCA_947644595.1 uncultured Clostridia bacterium | reverse complement strand
TACCGATACCAAAATCCTAACGAAAAACCTCCCCATACGGGGAGGTTTTTTCTATGTTGCTGTGGGAACTGCATTGTCCATATGTTGGGTTACCTGGACCAATCGGGAAATGCTCAACAAGAAATTGAACACTTCGTCGAAGTACAGAATAAAAATGAATGCACCCAGCCCGAAGCGGGGGAGAAGGGTATACACCAACACCACGCTAACAGCAGACTCCAAAATGTTGACTCCCATGGACCATACATGCTCGCCTAATCCTTTCAGACACCCGTCTACTACGATGTCTGAGAACATGACAGGAATCAGTGGCACCAGAATACGGATATAAACGGCAATATCATCGGTTTTGTAAATGTGCGCTGAAATCCAATCCGCCGCGAAAAACAGCACTACGGAAACAGCAGAGGCGTACAGCAGTGTTTTTGCCAGCAAAAAGCCGCAAACTTGACGGATGCGTTCCGTCCTTCTCTGGACCTGCAATTCCGTGAGCTTTGGCACCAGCAGCTCTGCAACGACCTGTAAAATGCATGCGGGGAAACAAATGACGGTGAAGGCCATACCGTGAATGGCACCATATGCAGACAGCGCTTGGGCGGCAGTCATGCCGAAGGCCCGCAGTTGGGTGGGGATAAGCATGTTTTGCAAGGTGGACAGTCCGCTGCGGGTATAGGCGGAGATGGCCAAGGGAAGAGAGATTCCCATGAGACGGGACATGAGATGTTCAGGTTTCCGGCCCGTACGGGGATGGGTCCGCACGTCATGGAGGAACACGCCCAGCATCATGAAGAAGGAGATGCCGTCGGATATTGCGCCTGCCAATGTAACGCAGGCACAGCTTAGCTCCACATCACCTTTGGGGGCAAGAAACAGGAATACGGCAGTGAGACTTACACAGACGAGTTGTTCCAGGAAATGGACAACTGCGGGCTTTGTGACACGGCCGCAGGCAGTGAAATATCCGGAGAACACAGACGAGAGTGCAATGAAGGGCAATTCGAAGGCCATGATGCGCAGGGACAGCACCGTCCGCGCGTCACCGACCCACAAAAAGCCGATGATCTCAGCTCTGTTGTAGAGTATGCCGCAGGCCGTCAGGCCAAACAGCAGTGCATATAAAACGCACCGGAGAATGGCGGATACGGCGCCGCGTGTGCTGCCTCGTCCTAATTCTTCAGACACCAGACGGGTCGTGCCGAAGCGCACACCGCTGATGGCAAAGGTCATGGCGAAGCCCCCCACAGATATGACCAGTTGGAACAGGCCGATGCCCGCCGAGCCAATGCGCCCGGCCAGCCAGACCTGAAATGCCATACCGATGCAGCGCATGACCAGGTCAGAGGCCGTCAATATGACGGTATTATAGACAAATTTTGATCGATTTTGCATAGGAACCCTCCTGCCATCTCATTTATATGAGGATGGACAGGCAAAACTGCCTCAGGGGCTTGAAAAAACCGTGAGAATAAGGTATCCTATTAGTATTATTTTGATAAAGGACTCGAAAATATGACAGAAATCGACTTTAGTACCATCGCAAAAACACTTTTGCAGCAGGCGGATGGTGAGCGGAGCGACTTTCCGCCTCCGGACCTGCAGGAAGTGAAAAAGCTGATTCACAGCTTTCGTACTTTATTGTTCCCCTCTTACTTTATGAGTGGTGGCGTGGACACGGAGGCCTATACAGCGCTGATGTATACCACGTATCATGAGCTTAAGACCCAAGTGAAGGCGGCATACCGTTTTTCAGGCTTATCCGACGCTCCGGCGGCGGATGTGTGCGATAAGTTGTTTCTGGCCTTGCCGGAGCTTCAACGGATGTTGCGGCTGGATCTGATCGCGGGCTTTGACGGGGACCCGGCGGCGAAAAGCTATGGAGAGGTTGCTCTGACCTATCCGGGATTCTTTGCCATCGTGACCTTCCGGCTGGCCCATGAATTGTACGAGATGGGTGTACCATACCTGCCCCGGATGATGACGGAGTATGCTCATAATAAAACGGGCATCGACATCAACCCCGGCGCCAAAATCGGCGAAAGCTTCTTTATTGACCACGGTACAGGCATCGTGGTGGGCGAGACTACGGAAATCGGCAACAACGTGAAGATTTATCAGGGCGTGACCCTGGGGGCGCTGTCTACCCGGGGCGGCCAGCGGCTGTCTGGCAGGAAGCGGCACCCCACGGTGGAGGATAACGTTACCATTTATGCCGGTGCTACTATTCTGGGCGGCGAAACGGTGCTGGGACGAAACGCCACCATCGGAGGCTGTACGTTTATCACGGAATCTGTTCCGGCGGATACAACGTATTTGAACAAGTGAGAATAAAAGCAGATTCGCCAATGTTTCATTTGAAACATTGGCGAATTTTATACAATTTACGCAAAACGTGCAAATTACCAGTAACTCCGACAGAAAGTGTGTTCTATCACGGCGACGATGACGATGTAGAAAAGGCAGGGCTGCCGGGGCTCCGGGACGTTCTTTTTCAGCAGACCGTATTCGATGGGCATCTACGGCTACAGTCACCAGCAGACCGGCGGCGGATAATATGCGGCAGCGTTTCATGGGCTCCTCCTAATTAAATGTGCCGCCGGCGCTTTGGATCATCCGTTCCACAGCGTTCCGGAGAATGGGATGCGTTTCCAATTCCGGGTCCTGCGCCATGAGCTTGTGCGCGGCGTCTTGAGCGGCGGTGAGCACCTGCATGTCGGCACCAAGGTCCGCGATATGAGTTTCCGGCAGTCCATGCTGGCGGTTGCCGAAGAAGTCGCCGGGCCCTCGCAGCCGCAGGTCCTCCTCACTGACGGCGAAGCCATCGGACAGCCTTGTCATGATTTTCAGCCGTTCCCGGGAAACGTCATTGGCGGCGTCGGATACCAGGATACACCAGCTTTTATGCTGCCCACGGCCAATACGGCCCCGCAGCTGATGTAATTGGCTCAGACCGAAGCGTTCCGCGTTTTCGATGATCATTAAGTTGGCGTTGGGGACATCCACACCGACTTCAATGACGGTAGTGGACACAAGAATGTCGATTTCGCCGGACAGAACACGGGCCATAATCTCGTCTTTCTGCTTGGCTTTCATCCGTCCGTGGATACAGGCGATCTGCAGATCGGGGAACACGGATTGCAAATATACCGTATGTGCCTCCGCGGATCTCAGCCCAGAGGAAGCCTCGTCTTCGTATTCCACTTTGGGGCACACCACGAACACCTGCCGCCCGTATTCTACCTGCTTGCGGATAAAGCCATTCAGGCGTGTGCGGTAGCTCTCATTGACCAGCAGAGTATCTACCGGTTGGCGGCCAGGAGGCAGCTCGTCGATGATGGAGACGTCCAAATCCCCATAGATGATGAGCGCTAGGGTGCGGGGGATGGGTGTGGCGGACATAACCAGCACATGGGGCTTTTGGCCCTTGGCGGCCAGCATGGCCCGCTGTTCCACGCCGAAGCGGTGCTGCTCATCCACGATGACCAGCGCAAGGCCCGGAACCTCCACATCTGCCGTGATGACTGCGTGGGTCCCAATCAAAAGATCGAATTTTCCGGCCAGAAGCTGGGACTTGATTTCCCGTTTTTCCTTTGCGGTCATAGAGCCCGTAAGCAGGCCCACCCGCAGTCCGGCGGGGGAAAGAAACTCTGTCAGCGTGTGAAAGTGCTGCCGGGCCAGAATCTCCGTAGGAGCCATCATCACGGACGCATACCCGGACTTAGCCGCCGCCCAGGCGCAGGCCGCTGCGACCAATGTTTTTCCGCTGCCCACATCCCCCTGGACTAGGCGGTTCATGGCAAAGCCGGATGCCATATCCGAAAGCGCGGCATCGATTGTACGCCGCTGGGCCCCGGTGGGAGAGAAGGGGAGCGTAGCATAAAATTCTTCCGTCCCCGCGGTGCGGAGTTTCAGCCCTTCTTTCGGTGACTGGTCGCTGTGCAGACGTTTCAGTGCACAGGCCAGAACAAACAGTTCCTCAAAAATCAGCCGCTTTCGTGCAATCGTCAGAGAGAGCTGATCCGCTGGGAAATGGATATTTTGATAGGCGAACCCCGCTTGGCACAAATTGTGCGCAGATGATACCTCCGCAGGAAGCAGGTCCGGAAACACATCGCACTGAGACAGAGCAAATTCCGCTGCATCCAACATATTTTTCTGCGTCACACCTGCGGTGGTCCGATAGATGGGTATGATCCGTCCGGTGTATCGTGTCTGTTCGCCCCGCTCACAGATGGGATTGGACATGGTTTTGCGCCGTCCGATAACATCCGCTTTTCCATAAAAAGTGTATGTTTCTCCGACATGGAGATTGTTTTTCATATAAGGCTGGTTGAAATAGGTAATATCCACTACGCCGGAATCGTCCGCGGCCTGAAATTTCACCAGCTCCATGCCCTTGCGGACGCGGCTGAGCTTCGGCTGGGTGGCCACCATAGCCCGGATGCAGCAGCTTTCCCCGGGGACCAACAGGGCGATGGGCTTCATGACCGAGCGGTCATCATAGGTCCGGGGAAAATTGCTCAACATATCCCGCAGAGTGCGGATGCCAAGCCGCTCAAAGGCTGCCTCTTTCTTCGGCCCCACACCGGGCAGAGCCGTGATGCTTTGGTCCAGAGAGCCCATGGGGCACCTCCTTTAATCGGTGTATTGGATGTATTGATAGGTGTAGTCCGTTTCTCCGGGGGTGAAATAGCCTTGTAGGCCGGATGAGATGACTGCCCGGCCATCAGTTGTCACCAAAATCATTTCAAAGCCGCCGCCGAGATAGGGGGCACTGGCGGTGTTTTCCATGAGTTCCAGTCCGCCGTAGGTGCGCCAGTAGTCAATAGCGCCGTCCTCGCCCAGCACGAACAGGGCGGTGGACAGGCAGTCCGCCAGCGCGCCGTCCCGGCATACGATGGTCACGGAGACCAATCCGCTGTCCGCGGGGGAGAGCGTTTGGGGATCCAGAATGTGATGATACATCCTGCCATCCTGCTCAAAATACCGCTGGTAACTACCGCTGGTGACCACAGCGGTCTCACCTACAGACAGGATTCCCAAACTGCCGGCGGGGGCATTTGGGTCCTGCACAGCGATATTCCATGGCGTGCCGTCGGGCTTGAGTCCCAAAGTCTGCACGTTGCCGCCCAGAGAGAGAATGGCACTTTTCACGCCCACATCCCTTAATGTATCGATGACCTCCTGTGCGGCCGCGCCTTTTGCCGCCGCACCGAAGCTCAGTTCCATGCCTGCGGGCATTTGGGCCCACTGGGCGCCTTCGCCTTCCCAACAGGAAACGGCGCTGTCGTCTACAAAAGGCCGGAGGGACTCCAGTGTTGCAGCGTCGGGAACGGTGTAGTTCCCGTCAATAAAGCCCCAGGCCTTGACCGCCGGATAGACAGACAAGGCCAACGCTCCGCCGGATTTTGCGGAGACATCCCCGGCGGTGAGCAGCATATTGGAAATAAACGGAGAAATCTCCACCGGCTTGCCCTCGGCGTGATTGAACTGCCAGATCGTGCTGCCTTTCAGCTCCGGGTCTAATAGGCGCTCAACCTGGTTGATTTGTAAAATTGCGGCGTTCAGACCGTCCACGGCGTGTTTGCCGTAGACGGTGAAGCTCATTACCGTATCCATGGCGAAAATTTCTTTTTGCACCGGCCGTTCCCGACAGCCTGTCAGCAGCAGGCACAGGAGCAGCAGGGGGAAGATTCGTTTCATCTGTTTCATGGCGCACCTTTTTCAAAAGATGCGGATATTGTAACACAGATTCACGGGTTTGTATATTTTTTTCTGCCAGCTTGACTTTTCTCCTGCTTACGATTATGCTGAAAAAAACATTGAAATACACGGGAGAACGAACATGACACGGAAACTATATTATGAGGACAGTCATCTGTCGGAATTTACGGCAAAAATCTTATACTGTGAACAGACAGACACAGGGTACGAGGTGACTTTGGACCAAACCGCCTTTTTCCCAGGCGGAGGCGGGCAGGAGCCGGACACCGGCATGCTGGGCATAGCACGGGTCTTAGGTGCGAAGGAGCGAGGCGCGGATGTCGTGCATTTCACGGACAGGCCCCTTGCCGTAGGCAGTACCGTAGAAGGTCGACTGAATTGGAGCCAGCGCCACCGGCGGATGCAGAACCACTCCGGGGAACATGTGCTGTCGGGGGTCATCCACAGCCGCTTCGGCTACGAGAACGTTGGCTTCCACATGGGGGAGGACTGTGTCACGGTGGACTACAGCGGGGAGCTGACCACCGGGCAGCTGTACGAAGTGGAGCGGGAATGCAATCTGGTCGTGGCGAAGAACGTCCCGGTCCGGTGTGAATTTCCGGACAAGGCCACGCTTTCCGCCATGGACTACCGCAGCAAAAAGGAACTGTCCGGGGCGGTGCGCATTGTGACCGTGGAGGGCTGCGATACCTGTGCCTGCTGCGCGCCCCATGTGACCTATACCGGGGAGATCGGCATGATCAAGCTCCTGAGCTGGACCCGGCACCGGGGCGGTACCCGCATCACCATGGTGTGCGGCATGGATGCCTGGGAGGACGACTGTGCCCGGTGCGCCAATTTGACGTCTATTTCCAACCTGCTGTCCGTGAAACCGCTGGAAGCGGCCAAGGCGGTGGCGAAGCTGTGGAAAGAGCACGAGGCGCTGAAATTGAAGATGAAAGAGGCCAACCGGAAGCTGACAGCACAGAAGATCGCCCAGCTGCGGCCCACGGAGGGGAACTTGTTGTTTTTTGAGCCGGATTTGGACATGCTGTGCCTGCGGGAACTCATCAACGCCGCGGTGGAGCATTGTACAGGCATCGCCGCGGGTTTTTCCGGCAGCGACGGGGAGGGGTATCACTACATCTTCGGCAGCAAGACCGTGGACCTGCGGGCGAACGTAAAGGACATCAATGCCGCCATTGACGGCAAGGGCGGCGGCTCGGCGGAGATGATCCAGGGCACGGCCAACGCCGACGAAGCGGCGATCCGGGCGTATTTTGCGTAAAAAAGAGAGCGATTCAATCGCTCTCTTTTTCATATTCCAAAATATCTCCCGGTTGGCAGTCCAGCACCTCACAGATGGCGGAGAGGGTGGAGAAGCGAATGGCGGTGACCTTGTTGTTTTTCAGTTTGGACAGGTTCACATTGGAAATGCCTACCCGTTCCGCCAGTTCGTTCAATGACATTTTCCGGTCCGCCATCACCCGGTCTAATCGCAGTACGATGCCCATAGTTACACCAACCCATCTACATCATTTTCCAACTCCATGCCATAAGAGAATGCCTGGGTCAGGCACAGCACGAAAATGCCGGTGATGATGCTTTCCAGTTTGATTCCTACCCTTGCCAGATCCGGCCCCATGAGGATACCGCTTACGATACACATGACGAGCCCGACGCTCGGTAAGGAAATAAAGAAAATACCGATTTCTTTGAGCATTCGCACCATATCATGCTGGAACGGCGTGGTACGCCGGGTATGATGGTTCGTACCGTTTACAGTCTTGAGCATTAAATAGACATTCCGAAAAACCATTGCCATCAAGGACATGACGACGATCCCGCCCAAACTAAACAATGTGAGAGCCGGCATAATGCTGGAAATGTCCTGCCCGGTTACTTCCATATAAATGCCGTACGTAGAAAACTCGCCTTCAAATTTTGGGACCAAATACGTCCATAAATAATCTTTTGCGGTCAAAGATAATACACAGGCAGCGGCCATGCCAACGACACCTATCCAGTGCAATACTTCCAGCAGCTTTGCCAGAACCAACGAAAATTTTTGCAGTCCTTTCATACCATTGCCTCCTGTATTTAGGTTTGCCGGCATGATGAGAATAGCACAGTTTTTATCGTCTGTCAACAAGAATTTATCGATAAACGATAAAAACAATGGTGAGAAACAGGGCGGAAGATACCGCCCTGTGAGTCAAATTTCCGCTTTCATGGCCAGGTACGCGTTGATGAAGCCGTCCAAATCGCCGTCCATGACGTTATTGATCTGACCGTTTTCAAAGCCTGTGCGGTGGTCTTTCGCCAGCGTGTAGGGCATGAAGACGTAGGAACGGATCTGGCTGCCCCATTCGATCTTCTGCTGCACGCCCTTGATGTCCTCGATGCGCTCCAGATTTTCCCGTTCCTTGATCTCTGCCAGTTTCGCTTTCAGCATGGCCATGCAGTTGTCCCGGTTCTGGTACTGGCTGCGCTCCACCTGGCTGGAGACCACGATGCCCGTGGGCTTGTGGATGAGCCGCACGGCGGAGGAGGTTTTGTTGACCTTCTGTCCGCCGGCGCCGGAGGAACGGAACACCTGCATTTCAATATCGTCCTCGCGAATTTCAATGTTGTTGTCCTCGGTCATTTCCGGCATGACCTCCAGCGCGGAAAAGCTGGTATGCCGCCGGCCGGACGCGTCAAAGGGGGAGATGCGCACCAGACGGTGCACCCCGTTTTCGCCTTTCAGGAAGCCGTAGGCGTTTTCGCCCTCGATCATGATGGTGGCGGACTTGATGCCTGCCTCGTCGCCTTCCAGCATATCCATGAGCTTTACCACGTAGCCGTGGCGCTCCGCCCAGCGGGTGTACATGCGGTAGAGCATCTGGGTCCAGTCCTGGGCTTCAGTGCCGCCGGCGCCGGCGTGGAAGGTCAAAATAGCGTTGTTTGCGTCATATTCCCCGGTGAGCAGGGTCTCCAGCCGGGTGGCCTCCAACTGCGCCTGAAATTCGTCAAACTCACTTTGCAGCTCCGGAAGCATGGATTCGTCATTTTCCTCCAGGGCCATCTCACAGATGGTGAACAGATCGTCCCACGCGGTGCACAGGCCCTGATAGCGCTCGCACTTGGCTTGCAGGGTTTTCAGCCGTTTTTGGGACTTCTGGCTTTTTTCCACGTCGTTCCAGAAGCCCTCCTGTTCACTGGCGCGCTGGAGCTCTTCAATCTCCCGCCGGGCGGCGTCCAGATGCAAAGCGCCCTCCAAATTTTCCAGCGTGGGCTTCAGTCCGTTCAGTTTTCCTTTGTATTCTTCAAATTCGATCATATTGCAGGCCACTTTCTCCGATCTATTCAAAATCTTATATATTATATACACAGAATCCCGGATTGTAAAGAATGTTGTATAAGCTTTTTCATATTTTTGTTAATTTCTACTTTCTTTTCTGCTGCGGACTTGCTATAATGAAGGAGATTAAAGAGAATAGGCGCAAGCCATCAAAAACAGGGAGGATACACACCATGATATCTCATGGAAAGGAAATCAAAGTATTCAGCGGCAATTCCAATCCCGTGCTGGCGGCGGCGGTCTGCCAGCTTGTGGGCGGAAAGCTGGGCGGCATCAAAGCGGCACAGTTTGCTGACGGGGAGTGCTCTATCTCCTTGGAAGAGCCCGTCCGCGGTGCGGATGTATTTGTTGTGCAGTCTACCTGCAAGCCGGTAAACGACAGCTTGATGGAACTGCTGGTCATGATCGATGCCATGCGCCGCGCTTCTGCCGGACGTATTACGGCGGTCATTCCGTACTTTGGCTATGCCCGACAGGACCGGAAGGCCAAGGCCCGTGACCCTATCTCCGCAAAACTGGTGGCAAATCTCATCACCTGCGCCGGTGCGGACCGTGTGCTGACGATGGACCTGCATGCGGCCCAGATTCAGGGCTTTTTTGATATTCCCGTGGATAACCTCATGGGTGCGCCGATTTTTGCCAAGCACTACATTGAGCAAATCGGTGCCGGCAACGAGGAATATATGGTCGTTTCTCCTGATGTGGGCAGTGTTGCCCGGGCGCGGAGCTTTGCGCTGAAGCTGGGACTGAATATGGCCATTGTAGATAAGCGCCGGGAGCGGGCAAATCAGTCCGAGGTGATGAATATCATCGGCGATGTGACCGGGAAGCATGTGATTTTGCTGGATGATATGGTGGATACAGCCGGGTCGCTGTGTGGCGCGGCGAAGGCTCTGATCGAGATTGGCAAGGCGAAGAGCGTGATCGCCTGTGCCAGCCACGGTGTTTTGTCCGGTCCGGCCATTGAACGCATTGAGGATAGCTATATCTCCGAACTGCTGCTGCTGGATACGATCCCGTATCCCACGGATAAACCGGTCTGCCGGAAGATCAAATATCTTTCCGTAGCGCCGATTTTTGCCGACGCCATCCGGAGAATTTACGAGGAAGTTTCCATTTCATCTCTGTTTGATTAAAGGAATTAACCGTGTTTTTCAATAAACAAAAACCCACGTGGATCATTGCGTGTCTGG
Organism: uncultured Clostridia bacterium; assembly: GCA_947644595.1. Lineage (GTDB taxonomy): Bacteria > Bacillota > Clostridia > Oscillospirales > Oscillospiraceae > HGM13010. The sequence continues at coordinate 20,516 of CANSAE010000014.1, read as the reverse complement.
GGAATCCCGGGGCGAAGTATGCCAGGACCCGCCATAATGCCGGCTTTCTGGCGGCAGATGTGTTAGAGCGGGAATTAGATGTAAAAATCAATAAACTCAAGTATAAATCCCTGACGGCGGTTTGCACCATCGGAACGGAATCGGTGCTGCTCATGAAGCCCCAGACCTATATGAATTTGTCCGGGGAGGCCATCGGCGAGGCGGCGCGGTTTTATAAGATCGATCCCGTGCATATCATAGTCTTGTCCGATGAAATGCACATTCCCGCGGGGAAACTCCGTATCCGTCAAAAAGGATCCTCCGGCGGGCACAACGGATTGAAAAGCGTGATCGCCCATCTGGGGACCGAAGAATTCCCGCGCATTCGCATCGGTGTTGGAGAGCCGGGACCGGTGGAGGCTGGGGACGAAGTGATCGACTGGGTGGTCGGCAGCGTCCCCCGGGAGGATATGAAACGCATTGAGCAGGCCGCGGAGCGCGCCGCCGAGGCGGCGGTGTGTTATATCAGAGATGGTGCGGATACGGCGATGAACCGATTCAACGGATAAACGAAAACTCACATAGAAGGTAGGGATTCCCATGAAAAAATCCTGTATTGCAATGCTGCTTGCAGGCGGACAGGGCTCGCGCCTGTACGCACTGACCAGCAATGTGGCAAAGCCGAACATCCCCTTTGGGGGAAAGTACCGGATTATTGATTTTCCCCTGTCTAACTGCGCCAATTCCGGAATCGATACCGTGGGCGTTTTGACCCAGTATAAGCCCCTGCGGCTAAACAGCTATATCGGCTCCGGTATGCCGTGGGACCTGGACAGCAATGAGGGCGGTGTTTATGTACTTCCGCCGTATATGGGAGCTGGGGAGAAAGGGTCCTGGTTTAAAGGAACGGCCAATGCCATCTATCAGAATATGGAATTCATCGAGATGTATGACCCAGATCATGTGCTGATTCTGTCCGGCGACCATGTGTATAAAATGGACTACGCTGATATGCTCCGGGAGCATATGGAAAAGGATGCCGCCTGTACCATTGCGGTTTTACAGGTCTCTATGGAGGACGCGTCCCGGTTCGGTATTATGAACGTGGGAGAGGACGGCTATGTTTGCGAGTTTGAGGAAAAGCCCGCCCGGCCCAAGTCTGACCTGGCATCAATGGGGATTTATATTTTCAACTGGAAAAAATTAAAGCAGTATTTGATAGAGGATGAGAACACTCCCGGGTCTGACAATGACTTCGGCAAGAACATTATCCCCAATATGATCAATGCGGGGGAAAAGTTGTGGCCCTACCGGTTTGAGGGGTATTGGCGGGATGTGGGCACCATCATCAGCCTGTGGGATGCTAATATGGATATGCTCTCCCCGAAGCTCATTGACCTGTATAATGAGAACTGGCCCATCCGGGGGAGAAGTCCCATCCGGCCGCCTCAGTGGATCGGGCCCAATGCAGTGGTGGAACATTCCATCATTACGGAGGGCTGCGAGGTAGAAGGAAAGATTTCCAATTCCGTGCTGTCCAATTCCGTCATTGTAGGCGCAGGCGCGGAAGTTAATTACAGCATCCTGATGCCCGGCGCGGAGGTCGGCCCCGGCGCAGTGGTGGAATATGCGATCATCGGTGAGAATACGAAGATCCAGGCCGGCACCCATGTGGGTACACAGCCGGATGGAAGTGAGGATTGGGGCGTTGCTACAGTAGGCCCCGGTATCACAGTTGCGCCCGGCGCTGTGGTTCCCGCAGGCGCTATGATTTACGAAAGTGTGGAGGGATAAGCCATGACTACGGATCTTCACGGAATTATCAGCGCTTACCGTACCTCACCGGACTTGGGGGTGCTGGTCCATGGACGCACGGCATCTGCCCTGACCTTTGCCGGTCGATATCGTTTGGTGGACTTTGCGCTGTCCTCTCTGCGCTTGGCTGGTGTTCGGAACGTAGGTGTTGTGATGCAGAAGGAATACCAGTCATTGCTGGACCATATCGGCAGCGGCAAGGCTTGGGACTTTTCCAGAAAAGATGGCGGCATTTCCCTGTTGCCGCCTTTTAGTCTGGATGCGGCCCGGAGCGGAGTATATAACGGCCTGTTGGAAGCGCTGCTCGCGGTTGAATCCTATATCCGGCGTATTCAGGAGCGCTATATAGCCATTATGCCGGGCAACCTGGCTGCGAATGTTGACCTGCGGGCCGCACTGAAGGAGCATATCGACTCCGGTGCAGGCATTACGGCGGTATGCGCGAAGGGAACGCCCAACGGTGAGCATCACCGTTACATTGTGGATGACAAGGGCGATGTACTGGAGATGCACTACCGCCGGATCAGTGAAACTGCAGGCGTGGCGGATCTGGAAACTTATATCGTGAACAAGGATGTTCTGCTGGAAATGGTGGATACTGCCGCATCTCTGATGCGTTACCGCCTCCATGCGGATGGAATCGCGGGCTATCTCTCCCGGGGAGGAAAGATGCATTCCTATATCCATGAGGGCTATGCCATGCAGATCAACACTGTGCAGGATTATATGCAGGCCAATATGCATATGCTCCGCCGGGATGCCCGGCGGTCTCTGTTCCCGCTGGACAGACCGATTTTGACCAAGGACCGGGCGGATGTGAGCACTTATTACGCGGAGTGCTCCAAGGTTACCAACAGTCTGGTGTCTGACGGCTGTTATATCGAAGGTATTGTGGAAAACTGCGTGATAGCGCCGGGGGTCCATATCGGGAAAGGTGCGATGCTGTCCAACTGTATCATCATGCGGGATACCCAGATTGGGGAGAATGTGCGTCTGAAGTATGTGATTTCCGATAAATACGCGCAAATCAAGGATGGAGAAGTTTTAGTGGGCAGTGAGAATGTGCCGTTGGTCATTCCCCGGGGATACATCGCATAAACTGACAAAGTATGACCGCACGGAAATGTAAACTTACATTTCCGTGCGCCTTGCGTTATTGAATGAGGAAAATGGAGGATAGAGTATGAAGAAAAGCGAGATCTCAGCAGACGAGATGCGCAGCGCCATAGAGGATAAGCTGTGCGCCTATTTTGCTGTGACCAGTGAGGCCGCGACCAGAGACCAGGTGTTTCAGTCCTGCGCTATGGTGATTCGGGAACTGATGTCCCGGCTGAAAGCATATAATGAGCCAAACAAACACGGCAAAAAAGTGCATTACCTGTCTATGGAATTCCTGATAGGTCGGTCTTTGATGAAAAACGCATATAATCTGGGCGTAGATGAGGCGCTGACCGATGCCTTGGGGGATATGGGCTTCCAGGCGGCGGATATTTTTGACGCGGAACCAGACGCGGGTTTGGGCAACGGCGGCCTGGGCCGCCTGGCAGCGTGCTATATGGATTCTATGGCGACGGAGGGCATCAATGCCGCGGGTTATTCCATCTGCTATGAGCTCGGCATTTTCAAGCAACAGATCAAAGAGGGAAAACAGACAGAGGTGGCCGACAATTGGGGGCTGGCGTCTGAAGGCTGGCTGGTCCCCCATCATGATGAGGCGGTAGAGGTTCGTTTCGGCGGCACGATCAGTCCCCGATGGGATTCAAACGGGAAATATACGGCGAAGCATGTGGGGTACCAGTCTGTACTGGCTGTGCCAAGGGATATGCTCATCGCCGGATACGATAATACCCAGGTGAATACATTGCGTCTGTGGGATGCCCGCAGCCCCCAATATTTGGATATGTACCTGTTTTCCTCGGGTGAGTATGTAAAATCCATGGAACAGCGTACCATGGCAGAGGTCATCACAAAGGTGCTGTATCCGGCGGATGACCATATGGAAGGTAAGACCCTGCGTCTGAAGCAGCAATATTTCTTTGTGTCTGCTACGGCGCAAAGTATCCTGCGAGACCACCGGAAGCAGTGGGGTGAGGTCCGGAATTTCCATGAGCATCATGTGATCCAGATCAACGATACCCACCCCACGCTCATCATCCCTGAACTGATGCGTATCCTTATGGACGAAGACGGCCTTGGCTGGGATGAGGCATGGGATATCGTTTGCCGGACGGTAGCTTATACCAATCACACCGTGATGTCCGAGGCATTGGAAAAATGGCCCCAGGATTTGGTGCAGATGACCCTGCCCCGTATCTGGGAGATCACCTGCGAGATCAATAAACGCTGGCGGGAGACGCTGATCAAATGGTATGGTGAGGGTGAACTGGTGGGACGGAACCTCATCATCCACAATGGCCAGGTCCACATGGCGAATCTGTGTCTGGCGGCCTGCTACAGGGTCAACGGTGTGTCCGGATTACACGGAGATATACTCAAACGTGATATTTTCAAGGATGTTTGCGCCAAGCAGCCGGATAAATTTACCTACGTTACCAACGGTATCGACCACCGCCGCTGGCTCAGTCAGGTAAATCCTGCGCTGCATGAGCTGGTCGCGGACCTCATTGGTGAGGGATATCTGACACATCCGGAGGAACTGGAACGACTGGAGGCCTTCCGGGAGGATGATTCCGTCTTAAAACGGCTGGAGGAGATCAAGCTGGCCAATAAGGCGCGCTTTGAACAGTTTGCCGCCAAGCAGCAGGCGGGCTTTGTGATGGACCCGTCCGCGGTGCTGGATGTGCAGGCCAAGCGCCTGCATGAATATAAGCGGCAGCTGATGTGCGCCATGCTGATCACTCATTTGAGAAGCCAGATCCATGAAGATCCCAATAGAAGCTTCCTGCCCCGGAATTTCGTGTTCGCGGCCAAAGCAGCGCCGGGGTATGCGGTCGCGAAGCGTATCATTGAGCTGATCTGCTCTCTGGCGAAGGACGTGAATAACGATCCACTGTGCAAGGGGAAGCTGCAGGTGAATTTCCTGGAAAATTATCAGGTTTCCGCAGCAGAAATGCTCATGCCCGCCGCGCAGGTATCTGAGCAAATTTCTACGGCTGGAAAAGAAGCGTCCGGCACGGGCAATATGAAGCTTATGATGAACGGCGCCATCACCATCGGCACACTGGACGGCGCCAATGTGGAAATGTATGGCCAACTGGGCGGGGAAAATATGTTTCTGTTTGGACTGAAGACCGAGGAAGTGGAGGCACTGCGGTCCCATTATGACCCTATTGCTGTCTGCAACGCCAGCGTTCGGCTCAAAAATGTGTTCAAGCAGCTTAATAACGGCTTTTCTGACGGAAAGAGCTATTCCGATCTGACCAACATGCTGCTATATGGCGGAGACGCTTACATGGTGCTGGCAGACTTTGAGTCTTACGCAGACTGCTCCCAGCGGCTGTATGAAACGATGGCGGATACCAGGAAACGGGCACAGATCTCTTTGACGAATATTGCCAAGAGCGGCGTTTTTGCTGCGGACCGGGCAATTCGGGAATATGCAAAGGACATTTGGATGCTATGAAACAGACGCCGTATATCGTTGTTGTGGGGGCCGTGAATATGGACATTTGCGGCATCCCCTTTACAAAGCTGATCCCAAAGGATTCCAATCCGGGCGCTGTGCGCCATAATCCCGGCGGGGTCGGCCGGAACATTGCGCACAATCTTCGTTTGCTGGAAGTACCGGTCAAGTTTCTCACGGCATTCGGCGGAGATCTGTATGCCAGAGAACTCCGGCAGTCCTGTGAGGAACTGGGAATGGATATTTCCGAGGCGGTGTATACGAGCGGGAGCACGTCTACATATTTATATATCACAGACGAGACAGGAGAAATGCAGCTGGCGGTTTGCGACACAGACGTGGCAGACTGCATCAATGCGGACTTTTTGGCGACGAAGCTGGAGATACTGAATCAAGCCCAGGCGGTGGTGTTTGACGGAAATCTGACCGAGGAGACGGTGGACTTTATCGCGCAGCATGTGACAGTGCCGCTGTTCGCGGACCCGGTGTCGGCGAAGAAATCCGAACGGCTGAAAAAAGCTTTGCCAAAGCTTTATACCTTTAAGCCCAATGACATTGAGGCAATGTACCTCACCGGAGAGGATACGCCGGAAAAGGCGGCACGGGCCCTGGTAAAACTGGGCGTGGAGCGGGTATATGTGAGCTGTGGAGCGGATGGCATGATTGCAGCGGAAGGAGAGTGGCTGCTCCACCTTTCCTGCGAGCCCTCCGAAGTGATCAACACCACCGGCGGGGGAGATGCGTCTATGGCAGCACTGGTGTGGGCCTATACCCAGGGCCTGAGCCTGGAACAGTCTGCCCGGGCGGCACTGAAGGCGGGCGCCATTACCGTAGGTGCGGAAGAGACCATTGCGCCGGGCTTGTCTCCGGAGAAACTGCGGTAACCAAGTACTGTTACCGGCATAAAATGCAGAAAACGGGATGGGAGAACAATTAAAAACACCGGGATGTTCTTCCCGGCGTTTTTAATTATCGATCGCTTGGACCCGGGTCACAGGCACCGTAGATCAGGTCATCAATATCGTTTCCCATGATTTTCCTCCTGAATGACAACTTATACTCATTCTATGCAGGTATCCAGTGAAATGTTCCGGTTTGTTTTTTAAGCGCAGCGAAGGGTCAAACACAGGATTTCCGGCCGGTTCAGAAAACGGGGGAGGCGGTCGAAGCTGCCCAACCCCCGGGAGACGACCATGACGTAGTGGTTAGAAGGATACAGTCCCGCGTCATATTCCGGAAAAAACTTATGGTCTGTTCCCAATAATCCGCCTATCCATGGCAGACGAATGATGCCGCCATGGCCGTGCCCAGAAAGAATGACGTCTGCAGGGAGCTCGGGATACTGCTGTACCCAATCGTTTCGATGTCCCAACAAAATGGTGAAAGCATCCGGGTGTTCCCGGACCACGGCATCCAAAAATTCGTCCGGATGGATAAGGTCGGCGTAGCTGTTTGGGTCCTCCACCCCGGCGATTACAATGGACTGGCCGTCCAGTGTAATTGTTTCGCAGCATTCTCCCAAATAGACGCCGCCTGCGCCTTCGATTGCCTGGCGCAGGTCCGTGGCCGCACCGCTGGCCCAATCATGGTTCCCGCTGCAAAAATACACCGGCGCAATATCTGCCAATGCGGATACCAGGTGCTCCGTGATGGGAATATCTTCCGCACATTCGATAAAGTCTCCTGTAAGGGCGATCAGATCGGGGGAGAGCGTTTGTACGGCGCGAATCAGCCGGGCATTCTCTTTCCCGAATTCCATGGCGTGAAGGTCGGACAGCTGGACAATGCGGTATCCGTCAAACGCATCGGGGAGTTTGGCGGAGGAAAGGGTATATTCCGTGACATCCAGACTGTATTTGCTGCTGTATAAGATCACACCCAGACATATTGTCAAGCTCAAAATCACGAGCCACCGCTTTTTGACTTTCATGATGCTCCCCCCACGGAACGATTTCCGCAGATGATACCATGAATTCAGCGCAAAAGCAGGGGAAAACTGGAAATTTAAAATTTCCTAACAAATTAGACTGCATTTTATGGGATAATGAAACATATTTTGCGCCGGAATCGTCAAAATAAGCAGAGGAAAAGTTATACTTGAAACTCTGAACGTTATGCTGTATAATATCCGGGTTATGACGAAAATAAATCCTTCGGGATAGAGAAAAGGATGAAACACATGAGCGCATCGAGTGAAAAAAGAAGACGCCAAAGCGAACGGGAGCAGGGCTTGGACAAGCGCCAGCAGGCTCGGCGCGAGGCGGAAGAGCAGGCTCGGAAGAGCCAGCGGAACTGGACTGTCGGCGGCGTGCTGATTGCGGTTTTGGTGGTAGTGATCCTTCTGCTGAACAGCAGCTTGATGTACAAACTGCCAGCTGTCACCATCAGCGATAAGACATTTTCCGCCGCGGAAGTGAACTATTTCTATTACAACAACTACGGCCCGTATTTGGGCACTGAGTATGTGACCGAGGCCATGACCCGGTATCAGGCCCTGTATGAGGAGGCTCAGAACGCGGGCTATACCATCAGCGAAGAGGGACAGGCCCAGATCGATGAGAATATCGAATCCCTGCACACCGCTGCCGAGGAAAATAAGGTCAGCGTCAAACGCCTGCTGACCTCAAACTTCGGAAAAGGCATGACGGAAAGCATCTACCGCGATCTGATGACGCGGATGACCATTGCCAGCGAGTATGCTCAGCAGGTGCAGGACAGCTTCGAGTATACCAACGAAGAGCTGACAGCTTACTTTGACGAGCACCAGGCAGATTACCAGACTTACCGTTATATGTTCTACCAGATCGCGGCTGAGACCGAGACGACCACGGACGAGGCCGGCCAGCAGGTGTCTGTCGCGATTCCCGAGAGCCTTGAAGCTACGGCGGCGGATGCTAAGGCCATTGCCGAACAGGTGACGGACGAGGCTTCCTTCTATGAAGCGGTTGCCGCATATCAGGAAGGTGCGGCGCCGACGACTGCCAATCCCACTGTGGCGGGAAGCATCCCTGCGGACTATGTGGAGTGGGTGACAGACCCTGCCCGGAAGGCCGGCGATGTGACTGATATCAAGGGCGAGACCGCCAGTTATGTGGTGATGTATCTGGGTACCAATGACCAGCACTACCCGGAGACTGCCAACATGCGCCATATCCTCATCAAATCTGTTGACGTGGATGGCGACGGCAGTTACAGCGCGGAGGAGCAGGAGGCGGCCAAGGCCCGGATTGAGGAGATCGAAGCCGAGTGGAAGGCCGGGCCTCACACGGAAGAGGCTTTTGCTGCTCTGGCAGAACAGTATTCCGAGGATGAGGGCTCCAAGAGCAATGGCGGCCTGTATGAGAATGTGGTGCCCAAACAGATGGTCACGGAATTCAACGAATTCTGTTTCACTCCGGGACGCAAGACGGGGGATACGGGCATCGTACAGCACACCGCTACCAGCGCCCAGGACTATGACGGCTACCACCTGATTTACTTCGTGTCTGCTGACGGTGAAGATTACAGCCTGACGCTTGCGGAGAACACGATGCGGGAGAACGCATACAGAGAGTGGGAAACAGGCATTCTGGAGAGCTACACCCAGACCACCAAGCTCGGCATGAAGTTTGTCGGCGTTATGTAATGAGATTTCAAAAATCCGCCCTGAGATTCGGGGCGGATTTTTTGAAAGGAGCGTTTATGAGAGAAGAGACTGTGCGCACGGAAATGCTTTTGGGGGAAGCTTCCCTGAAACGCCTGCAGGACTGCCATGTGGCGGTATTTGGTCTGGGCGGCGTGGGCAGCTGGTGCGCCGAGGCGTTGGCCCGGACCGGGGTAGGGGAACTGACCATTGTGGATGATGATCGGTTTTCCCTGTCCAATATCAACCGTCAGTCCGGCGCGCTGCATTCCACAGAAGGGCAACCCAAAACAGAGGTCATGGCTCGGCGGCTGCTGGATATCGCGCCGGGACTGAAGCTCCACAACGTCTCTGCCCGCTATCTCCCGGAGGACCGGGAGCAATTTTTTGCCGCGCACTATGATTATATTGCCGACGCCATCGATTCTGTCGGCAGCAAGGTGGACCTCATCGCCACGGCGATGGAACGGAATGTGCCGATTATTTCCTCCATGGGGACCGGGAACAAGTTGAACGTCTCCCAGCTGACCATCACGGATTTATCCAAGACTTCCGTCTGTCCTCTGGCCCGGGTCATGCGCCGGGAACTGCGGAAGCGGGGCATTGAGCACCTGGACGTGGTGTACAGCACCGAGCTGCCCATCACGCCGCAAGTGCCGGAAGGGGAGCGACCGGTCCCGGGGTCCGTCATGTGGGTCCCGGCGACGGCGGGGCTGCTCATGGCCCAGCATATCGTGACACGTCTTATACAATAAGAAAACCGCCGTGCAATTTGCACGGCGGTTTTCTTATTTGCCCAGCAGGAGTTTGTTCAATAACGGGATGCGGGAAACGAGTTCATAAAAGATTGGAAGCAAAACTACAGTACCGGACAGTACCAGAAGATAGTTACACCAGGTTGGCAGCTGGAGGAAGGTCACAACCGGATAGGCGATAAGGACCTCCAGAGGATTGTGCAGGGCATAGAAGCCGAAGTTCCGCTCAGTCAGGTAACGGGAGACTGGCCCTTCCGGCCCGTTGCAGTGTGCCTTGAAGGTGCCGAGGAGGGCAAGGACCATCACCCAGGCGTATGTATTGGTAAATGGCGTTTTCAGCACCTCCATGGCGGCGTAGTTTTCCCCGTAATGGCACACCATAAACAAGACGCCCATAAGACATCCGGTGATAAGGAGAGGGAGATGGTGTCTTGCCAGCGTGTCCGTGACAGATTCATGAGAGAACACATAGTAGCCCAGCAGAAACAGAAACCAATAAAACCCGTTGCGGTATACCTCGATCAGCGGGGTGTTTAATATCTGTGCACTGCCCCAGACGGCAAAGCCTAACAATACCAGAACCGGCCCCTTCACTTTCCCACCCAAGTGCCAGAGCCGATTGTTTTTGTCCAGCTTCCGCAGCAGCAGGAGCACCAGGCATCCGGCGAACAGCTCATGACAAAACCATAACGGTCCGATGCCGGACAGGCAGTAAATCAAATACAGCGTGATGTCGGGGAGCTCTGCCTCGCCTGGCAGGACGAAATACGGCCCCTTGGAGGTGATCCAGCCCACCAACCAGCTTAATAGGAAGATCCCGGCCACAGACGGTAGTAAAATGTGCTTTGCCCGGTCTCTCAAAAATTCCCTGCTGGTGCGTTTTTGCATGGCATATTGGGCACTCATCCCGGCCACCACAAACAGCAGCGCCATAAACCAAGGATAGACAAACGCCATGGACGTGTCCAAAATCGGAATACCGGGGGCGTAGATGTTGCGGATGAGGCCCACGCTGTTGAACTGGTAGAGCACGTGGTATACAATGACTATCAGCACGGTACACCACCGAATCCGGTCTAAATAAGGCTGACGGGTCATGGCTGTCACCTCACTGTTCTTTGAACTGCGTACACATATCAAAAAACAACCTGGCATGAATAAGCGCGAAGCCGCCCTGCTGAGTATCCCCCAGCACCATCAAATCGTCCCCCGGTTTGATGTTGAAGATTTTCCGCGCTTTCACGGGAATGACGATCTGCCCCTTTTCACCCACTGTTACGGTACCGAACATATATTTCCCGGCGGGGGCGATGGGCATTCCGTGATGCTCGGCGCTGTCAAAGCTCACCAGCTCATCCAGAGTCACATCATAGAGCTTTGCCAGAGCGGCGCAGTTCATTAAATCGGGGAGCGCTTCCCCGGATTCCCATTTGGCAACGGCCTGCCGGGAAACACCCACAGCTTCCGCAACTTGTTCTTGAGAGAGTTTGCGGCCTTTACGCAGAGAAAGTAAATTCTCACCAATCATAAATTTCCCACCTTTCATACAACATGATACCCGGAAAAAGCACGGAAAACAACCAACCGCGGCTGACATTTTTTCAGAAAAATGTCAGCCGCGGTTGCACAAGAGGGTCATTCCAAATGTTTCAACAGCTCCAGCAGTGGACGGACCTCCGGTGCGGTGCAGTATTCAGGAACGAATACCTGATAAAACGTGCGGTCCGCCCAGTGGTCATAGCGCCCGTCAATTTCACATCCGCAAAAGGAGACCGACTGGGGATAGCCCCGCATATCGCCGCAGAGATACCAGACTTCTTCGGTCAGCTCCTTCAAAAAGCCCCGGCTGTTGGCATCATACTGCCAGCCCGCGGCGGAAGGGGACAGGAACAATTGCTTGGCTGCCGCCATCATGCACAGTTCCAGGGGCGACTCCTGGGCGGTCCGCAAAGCGTCAATGTCGATCTCATCAAAAGTAGACATGGTGTTCCTCCGTTCTTGGATAAAAAGAAGTACCGCCCCAAAGGACGGTACTTCCGAATCAACAAATCAGCGCTTGCTGAACTGGGGAGCGCGGCGGGCGGCCTTGAGACCGTACTTTTTGCGCCTTTGGCCTCTCAACCCCTTGATATAACTACGTTTCTGGCATTGTCGGTTCAAGTTAGCCCATCATTTAACTCAACAGATGGAGGCCAATATCCTACCGATAACATCAATCATGCTGGCCTTTGCCCAAACGCTTCATTGATTACTGGCGATAGTTCACTGGGTCTATTATACTTTACTTTGGCATAGATGTCCATAGTTACTTTGGAATTTTCATGCCCTGCCAAATACTGAACTGTCTTGGGGTCAACAGAAGCGTAAATCAGATTGGTGATATAGGTGTGTCTAAGCTGGTGAGGAGTTATGTGGGTATCTATCGTGTAGACAATATCGTGGTTGTTTTTTGACCTCCCACCCAGCGATGCTTCTACCGTGTATTTGATACTCTGACCGTTTATATACTTGTAGTATGTCCTGTCCATCGCGGTTCTGACATTGATATACTGCCAAAGCCTTTTGAATTGGGAATAGGACAATGGATTGCCTTCACTGTCCGCAATTACAAAGTCCGAGCTGCTGGCTGCTTTGACCTCTTTCAGACGGTTCACAAGGCACTCCGGGATGGGAATATCTCTTTTTGCGGCATCAGTCTTTAGCTCTCTGGAAATGACGGGTCTATTATGTTCTGACCTCCATGCCCTTCTCACAGAAATATAAGGTGTCGGGGTGTCAAGAAAAACACAGTCCCACTTGAGAGCCAGAATTTCCTCGCGCCTTAAACCGGCGAACAGACCTATCATAACAAAGGTCTGAGGCGGAAGTCCACGAATGGCTTCCAAAAGCTGCTTGACTTGGGTGTCGGTAAGGGCTTCTTTACCCTTTGCCGGAGTGCCGCCTTTAGCGGAGATGCCCTTTGTAGGATTGTCCTCTATGATGTGACTGCGTTCAGCGGAGTAAAAAACACACTTAATGAGCATATTCACCACGCTGTAAACAGAAGCGGACTTCTTTGAAACAGGCACAAGAGCAAGACGAATATCATCGCAAGTCACATCCGACATATAAAGTTCACCAAGGGGCTTTACGATATAGTTTCTTATCTTGGATTCGTAGCCCTTTAGAGTTGCCGGTGTAACTTTGGCTGACTGCATCAATAGCCATTTTTGGCAATACTCCGCTACGGTCGGATTCTCTTTGCGGAACTTAGCCTCTACGATCTCGCGTTTGGCATCCTGCACTTTCTGATCCAGTTCTTCGCTGGTTCGTGCATACAGGGTGACACGTTTTCCGTCTGCGCCCGTAATTCGGGTGCGGAAATACTCAACCCCTTTGATCGTGGTGGTCGAATATTCCTTTGTACTTGCTTTTTTTGCTGACATAAATCGTACCTCGCTTTCGCTGGATTATCATTTCTGACGAGCTTGTTTTATCAAAAATGCCCTAATGCCACAAGGATGCGATTTATGTAAAAACAGAGTAGAGATTTCTCTCCACTCTGTTTTGGATGCGAGCTATATGCGTGGACTGATTAAAGGGCATTCCATTCTGCAAAGGCACCACCTAAAGCGCCTGCTATTTCATCCGGCTTGTTATATTTGACTTTTGCATAAATGTCCATTGTAATCTTACTGCTCTGATGTCCGGCCAAATATTGGACTGTTTTGGGATCAACTGATGCGTGAATTAGATTTGTAATATAGGTGTGGCGAAGCTGATGGGGCGTCACCTCAAAGTCCAGGCAGTACACGACCTTACCATTATGCGCTGCCTTTTCCCCCAGCACAGGTTTAATAGTATGTGCTATCTTTTTTCCATCCACATATCTAAAATAGGTGCGCTCCTTGGCAGTCCTGGTTACAATGTACTGCCACAGTCGCTTAAACTGCGTATAGGATAGCGGCTCCCCAGCACGGTTTGCCACCACATAGGGGGAGTGAGAGGCTGCTTTGGCCTCTTTCAGACAGTCATACAGACAATCAGGCAACGGTATATTCCTGTGAGCTGCATCGGTTTTTAACTCCGTAAGAATGACCGGCCTATTATTTTCTGTGTGCCAAGCTCTCTGTACTGTCAAATAGGGGGCATCTACGTCAAGAAATACGGAGTCCCATTTCAGCCCAAGGATTTCTTCACGCCTTAGACCAGCATAAAGTCCAAGCATAACAAAAACATAGGGTGGCAATCCTTTAACAGCTTCAACAAGTCGAGCTGCCTGTTCATCGGTAAGTGCAACCTTGTCTTTCTGTGGGATGCCGCCGCCAGTGGCCTTGAGGTAGGCCGTTGGATCATCAAAAATGACCTTGCTGGCTATGGCTGAACGGAAGATAGATTTATAAAGAATAACTACGGATTTGTAAACTGATTCAGACTTTTTTGATACTGAAACAAGGGCCACCTGTATATCATCCGGGGTAACATCGGCCATACGCAGATGGCCGATCTCAGATGTGATATGCCTTCTGACCTTTGAGGTATAGTCGTTTAGGGTCGTTGAGCGAACATGGACTGATTGCATCAGCAGCCATTTTTCACAATATTCGGCCACGGTGGGTGTCTTTCGCTGGTAGGCGTTGATTGAAATCAGTTCTTGTACTTCCAACTCCTTATCGTACAGTTCATTTCGTGTCTTTCCATAGATAGCGATTCTTTTGCCCTCGGCACCCTCAACATAGGTTTTATAATATTGGATTCCATTGATCTCTACCGTTCCATACTGCGGAATACGGCTTCTTCTTGCCATTGTAGTCACCTCCAAGATTTTATCTGTGCTGTTGTTGTATCAAAATCTCGGAATTTCAGCAATTGTGCGATTCCCTTTATTGCCTTGTTTTGGGTGTGCGATAGGCCGTGCGTTTTTCCAGCGGTTTTGCCCTGTGCGTGGATTTGGCAATATACTCTTGCAGACCGGCCTCCGTAAAATACACACAGCCATTTTCCACATATTGAACATAGGAGATCAGGCCATTATTTCGGGCGGCATCCAAGGTCGCAAGGCTAATCCCCAATATCTTTGCCGCCTCTTTTCTGGATATGAGTTTATTCATACGTCCTCCAATTACAGAGCCAGCTTTTAATACCTGTCGTCGCCCAGGCGCTTTTTCTTGTGGATGATGCGGTAATCGTAGCCGTCCCGGACATGGCAGTACATACAAGGTTCTTTGGTTTGGGTGCGGTCGATCCGCCTGACGATGTGTTCAGGCGAGTAAATAAACTGTTTGAGGCAGGTGCCGCAAAGCGTCAGCACCATTTCATCAGGTACATCATCACGCGGTTCATCGGTGGGCCGCTCCTGTGCTGTGTCGCTGGGGTCTTGCAGGCCGACGCTTATTCCAAGGGCCTCGTCAATATAGTCCATCACATCATCGTCCAGGCAGCCCACATAATCGCCCAGCCTGCTCTTGTCAATCGTTCTGATTTGCTCCAGCATAGCCATAGAGCTTTGCGGGAGGCCGAAGAACGGCGGGATGCCGATATGGGTCGGCTGGCGGAGCTTCTTCACCCTGGTGGTGATGGGGGCGATAATGATGGTAGGGCTGAAACAGTTCCCCACATTGTTCTGGATCACAAGGACAGGCCGTGTCCCTCCCTGCTCGGAGCCGATCACCGGGTCTAAATTGGCATAGTACATCTGGCCGCGCAGCACCTCGTCTGGCCGTTCCCTTTTCATAAGGACACCTCACTCTTATGTGATTTGCCCTTGCAGCCAAATACCCATATACTCCCCAGGACGTGTGCAAAACACACCTGACCACCAATCCATCCAGAGACTTATTATCATAGCTGGCGATTGGCCGTCCCCGCGTTGGCGGTCAGATATGTAATGCACACTATTTGTCCTCGACACCCCGTGTGCAGGCCGAAGCCTGGGAAGTCGTCAAGCGGTGGCCTGCTCACCACCTCACGGGAGTTTCACCCCAACTGTCGTTCTGACAGAGCCGCCCCCATTGCGTGATCCTGCGTAGCAGGGCTGTGGCTGGACGGGAGTACCATTGTCATTCCGACTGTCATCGCCATGCCGGGAGCAACCCGGCACTTACAAAGGGAGTTCTCGCTCGGCATGGTTGGGATAGGAGCTTTAGGGAACCTCATTTCAACGGTTCATAGTTCTCCAACGATCCAGCTTCGTGGCGTACCCTGTTGTGGCGGCTCGTGCTTTCGCACATCGGAACTGATGTACTTGACGAATGGGTATTCGGTTGTCAAGGAGCATTGAGGGGCTTGTGGCCCTCTCAGCTCCCTACTACAACTTTCAACGCCTCAAACCGAACTTATTTTTTCAAAAAATCTAAAACAAATTTTTCAAAGGCCGCTTTCCTCTTTTGAACAGCCCGGTCACTGAGCCGGTACTTCTTGCACAGACTGTTTGTGCAGGAACGCTTTGCCCCGGCCAGATAGAGTTCCAGCAGTTCTTCCGCCCAGGGTTTCCACGCTTTAAGTGCCTGCTTCAATTCGCCCATAAGAACCGTGTCCATCGCAAGGCGTTCAAGATCGAAGTCAGAAGGGATACACTCATGGAGCGATTCAACATCAGTATCAGCGATGCCAGCGTCCAGGGAGAGGTGCGAGTGAAGCGCGCCAATTTTCCTTTTCCGCTGGTGAACCGTGTTCTTGCTGTTCCACTCCCGATATTCGGCTGCGGTCATTTCGATAAACATACAGTCCAGCTCGTCCCCGTCTGTAAAACAGTCCTTCATAAAGCACCGGCGCTGCTCTATGGGCAAGCCCCGGTTGCCTTTCATAATAGCGTCCCATTCCTCCTGCGTCGCAACGACAAGCTGCTGGACACCATCTACCTGCTTATAGATCAAATATGTAGTTTTCATTGGTGATCTCCTTGAATTTTTGGATTTTTGAGGGCCAAAAATCCAGGAGATCACGGATAACGGCAAAGCGCCGCCTGCCAAACAAACAGGTTCATTCCCTGCTCCATTTCTGGAGCGGCAACAAAAAAGACCGGGCATTAGGAATAGGAGGGGGGCTTGCCTCCTCACATTCCTAATGTCCGGCCATTTGGTGACTATCGGCTTTGCGGCACGATGACCCGTTGCTCGGTACTCTTAGACCTTATTCTGTTGTCACTTCTTCCGCTGTAATATTTGAAACTACCCGGCCTGTCGGTGCAGCGCCTTCCGGCGCAGTGCCAGATCGACTTCCACAATTTTATGACAGTGGGGGCACTTGATCTCAATTTTTCCCGTAGTGGGCGATACTTTGTCCATCACACGCCAGTTACATTCCGGGCACCTGACGGCAACATTTATAGATTCAGCCATCATTCATCATCCTCCTTTTCGACATCGGCCAGCGCATAAGGGTTCTGCAAGTATTCTTTTTTCAGCAGGCCAAGTCTTTTCAGTCTGATGGCCATAGCCTGTTTTGAAACGCCAAGGAACTCGGCCATATCGCAAAACTGCCTGTATTCCTTTGGCCGGTATATCCTATTCAATATGTCAATACCGTTCCCCAAGTTAAATTTCCAGAGCGCACTATGTACGATTTCAATGGGGAGCAGGAGCGCCGATGCCAGATTGTCAGCCTGCCACTCGCCCCAATCGTGGATGGGATATTGTGGACTGCGGCCTCGGTAATAGATGATACGGTTTTGGATCACCCTATTGGTTGGGTATAGGTCAGCCAAAATTTGATGCGCCGTTTCATGTGCCGTTGTGAAGTGATACCTTCCATGCAGAGTTGGATCGTTCTTTAAGTCTGCTTCTACTAAGAGAGTTCTCCCATCAAGGTAGTAGAAAAATGGTTGTCCACTATCGTCATAGACTTCAACGCCGATCTCCTTAAATGCGGTCATTCCAAGGGTCAGCCCGTCTTTTGACAGGTGGAAATGGTCAATACGGAGGCCGCAAAGTCCGCAGGCCAGGATTTCCGGGTCAACATGATCGACCTGCTGGCCTGCAAATCGGGGTAGATGTTTGTAGTCATTAAAAATACGGGTTGCTATTTTTTCAAGGTTATTCCGGGATAAGTAGCCCATCTTTAGGTCACCTCCTATGGTATGCCCACAGACCTGCTTCTGTTGTTTACACGTTCTAAAGCGATTTTCGACAAAAAAAGACATCACCCTCTTGACATGATGTGCAGCTTGTTGTAGTATATGTGCAGGTCAACCGCACACCCATATTATAGGCGAGCGGGTTGCATATGTCAATAGGGGATGTGCGGTTAATTGCACATTCGATGGAGATGGTATGATGAAGTTTGCAGAAAAAGTGAGAACTGCAAGGCTCAACATGGGTTATACACAGAAGCAGCTTGCGGAAACGGCTCACGTTGCACTCCGCACCATTGTCAGCTACGAAAAGGGGGATAGTTACCCCAGGAAAAGAGAAACCTATGCGGCCCTGGCAAAAGCCCTCAATGTTGAGAAAAACTACCTCTTGACGGAAGATGAAGAATTTGTGGTCAATGCCGCCGAACAGTATGGAACTCGTGGGGCATCACAGGCCCAGGCTGTGATCGAGGGGTTCTCCGGGCTGTGCGCTGGCGGTACACTGTCTGAAGAAGATAAAGATGCTGTAATGAAAGCGTTGCAGGATATTTATTGGGAGTCCAAAGCAAGGAACGTGCAGAAGTACACGCCCAAAAAGTTCAAAAAGTCCTGAATATAGGACAGTAACCTATGTATAATTTGTGATACAAGGGAGCTTTTGCGCTTTTGGGGGTGGAACATCTATGCTGCAAAGAGCGGAAACGATCTATCGTAAGGCCAACGAGCTTGTGAAATGCTGCGGAACACGAGACACCTTGCGGATCGCCTGTGAAATTGGCATTTACATACACCATATTGATGATTTCAAGGAGTTGCTGGGGATGTATAGCTACCAGCACAAGGAGAGACACATCTTGTTGAACTCCAACATGGACTACATTACAACTCAAATGGTCTGCGGCCACGAGATCGGCCACGATGCCCTTCATAGGGAGCAGGCCAAGGTCGGGATGGGCCTCCAAGAGTTTACCCTTTTTGATATGCGGAACGAGATGGAGTATGAGGCCAATGCCTTTTCAGCCCATTTACGGATCGACAACGAGGAACTGTTTGAGCTTGTGGGCCAGGGGTATGATGTGGTACAGCTTTCGTCGATCATAGGGACAAATATCAATCTAATGCTTATCAAGCTGAACGAACTCAACCGCATGGGGTGCCAGCTTAATCTCCCGTATATTCCCCGCTCAGATTTTCTAAAAAACGTAACAGTATGAAACGAAAAATCGCCCCTACAAAAGTAGAGGCGGTTTTATATTGCAACGAGTATTGAGGTTCTGCAATATCGCAGAAGAAGGTGCTTCAAAGCCCTGCCCATTGTAAACTGGCTGGAGTGAAACCGCTAATGACAGCCAGTGTTTGTTCTTTGTTTATCGGTCAAAGCGAAATTTGAACAGGGCGGCAATGAGCTGTTGCTTTATATGTTCCTCAACTTCGGCGTTGACTTTCCCGTGTACTTTGGAACAGTAGCGGATATATCCGGCATAGTGGGAAAGAATGGTGTCGATTGCGTCCGGGTCGCCCTCATGGGCTTTGACGATTGTTTCATAGGGGAGAAGTTTACTCATAGTCATTTCCCTCCATGAGCCGCCTTAACCGCTGCAAGGCAAGCCGGATATGCCGCCCCGCTGTGCTGCGTGTCCGGCCAATATGTACGCCGATCACTCGCTGCGGCTGGCGCAGGAAATAGTAACGAAAAATTTCTTCCTGCGTCTGCTCCGGCAAAAGGGCAAGGGCGGCGGCAAGCTCCGCATGATACAGAACGGCGGTCTGGCCGCAGGCGGTAAAAAGATATTCTTCAAGCTACTCCGGCTCGGCAAGCTGGACAAACTTTTCACTCATCAGATAATCAAGGGAAACTTCCCGTTCCCACCTCCGGCGCAGCTTCAAGATTTTATCTATGGCTGCGTGACGAATGACTACCTTGCAAAAGGCATTGAATGTGTACTGGATATGCACCTTGTAGGCTTCATCTTCGGTCATGGAAATTCCCCCTCTCTGAATAATAGTGCGGGGCGGTGGCACTTCTTGCTGTCGCCCCTTGATTGCCTACCAGCAAAGGCGGGCGGGGCTGTCAACGGCTGCGCATATGCGCCGTTCATCTTGACCGTTGACTGGCTCGGCTGGGTTTGCTATTTACCCGACAAACTTGAATTTATTTTAAGCTATCACGTTTTACCTTCTTAAGCCTTACTATCATTACCATAGGAATTTCTTTGTTGGTTTTAAAACATTCTTCATAAAATCCATCAATGACAAATCCAGCTCTAAAACAAAGGTTAAAAATATCTTGTATGGAACGATGATAATAAATCTGCTCTTTCGGTTGCCCTTCAATCGCTATATCATAGTAACTGTGCGGTGTCATATATTTTTCAGTCAACGTGACAAAACAAGGGTGTTGCGTTGCAAAGACAAAAATTCCGCTTTCCTGCAACAGTTCATAAACAGCCATAAGAAGTGGTTCAATATCCGTAATATCCATAATTGCCATATTAGAAACTGCTTTCGTAAAGGCTCGATTTCTTTTTAATTCTAATATACTTTTTCTATCGGTCGCATCCGCCACACAAAATTCAATTTGTTTTGCATATTGTGATTGCCGTCTTTTAGCCAATTCTATCATTTTTTTGCTGTAATCAAAAGCGACAACTGAAGCGCCTCTTTGTGCAAGATACGAAGAATAATTTCCATTGCCACACGCAATATCCAAAA
>CANSAE010000013.1 GCA_947644595.1 uncultured Clostridia bacterium | reverse complement strand
GGTTGTACTTCGCCACGCGGTCGGTGCGGCTGGGGGCGCCGGTCTTGATCTGGCCAGCGTTGGTGGCCACCACGATGTCGGCGATGGTGGTATCCTCGGTCTCACCGGAACGGTGGGAAACCACGGCGGTGTAGCCCGCGCGGTTAGCCATCTGGATGGCATCCAGGGTCTCGGTCAGGGTGCCGATCTGGTTGACCTTGATGAGGATGGAGTTGGCAATGTGATTTTCCAGGCCCATCTTCAGCCGTTCGGTGTTGGTCACGAACAAATCGTCGCCCACCAGCTGCACACGGTCGCCCAGGGCCTTGGTGAGCAGCTGCCAGCCCTCGATATCGTCCTCGCCCATGCAGTCCTCCATGGAGATGATGGGGTAGTTGTCGGCAAAGTGGGTCCACATGTCCACCATTTCCTGCTTGGTCATGGACTTCTTGGCCTTGGGCAGGTCATAGCAGCCGGTAGCAGCATTGTACCAGTCGGATACGGCGGCATCGATGGCGATCATGAAGTCCTCGCCGGGCTTGTAGCCGGCCTTTTCGATGGCCTTGACAATGCAGATGAACGCATCCTCATCCCGGGCCAGGTTGGGAGCGTAGCCGCCCTCGTCGCCCACGCCGGCAGCAGGGGTGCCGTTTTCCTTCAGGACGCTTTTCAGAGTGTGGAACACCTCGGCGCACATACGCAGGGCTTCCTTCCAGCAGCACGCACCCACAGGCATGACCATGAATTCCTGAATATCCACGTTGTTGGTGGCGTGGGCGCCGCCGTTGAGGATGTTCATCATGGGCACAGGCAGGGTCTTGGCGTTCACGCCGCCGATATAGTTATACAGCCCCACGCCAGTGGCTTCCGCGGCTGCCTTGGCACAGGCCAGGGACACGCCCAGAATGGCGTTGGCGCCCAGGCGGGACTTGTTGGGAGTGCCGTCCAGTTCGATGAGCAGCTTGTCAATGTAGGTCTGGTCCAGCACGTTCAGCCCCAGCATGGCCTCGGCAATTTCCGTGTTCACGTTCTGCACGGCCTTGGAAACTCCCTTGCCCAGGTAACGGCCCTTGTCGCCGTCCCGCAGCTCACAGGCCTCGTGCACACCGGTGGACGCGCCGGAGGGTACTGCCGCACGGCCCACGGTGCCGTCATCCAGGGTGACTTCCACTTCCACGGTGGGGTTACCGCGGGAATCCAGGATCTCCCGGGCCATGACGTCTACGATCTCAAAATACTGTTTCATTTTATCGTTCCTCCATTATATATAAGTTAGGTTTTCTCATGAAGTAAAAGGCTCTCTCCCGTCATTTCCGGCGGGATGGGCAGGCCCATCAGTTCCAGCATGGTCGGCGCGATGTCGCACAGGCGGCCGGACTTCAAAATCGCTGTGGGGGCGAATTTCACCAGAAACGGCACTGGATTCGTGGTGTGGGCCGTATTCACCGTGCCCGCTTCATCGAACATCCGGTCCGCGTTGCCATGGTCAGCGGTGAGGCACAGGATATACCCGGCCTTGCGGCAGGCCTCCACCACGTCTCCCACACAATCGTCCACGGTCTCCACGGCCTTGACCGCCGCGTTCATGATGCCGGTGTGGCCCACCATATCGCAGTTGGCAAAGTTGCAGATGACCATGTCATACGCGCCGCTTTCGATGCGTTTGACCAGTTCATCTTTCACCGCGTAGGCGCTCATTTCCGGAATGAGGTCGTAGGTGGCGTATTCCTTGGGCGACGGCACCAGCACCCGGTCCTCCCCAGGGTACACCGTCTCCACGCCGCCGTTAAAGAAGAACGTAACATGAGCGTATTTTTCCGTCTCCGCAATGCGAAGCTGTTTGAATCCCAGGCCGCTCACATACTCGCCCAGGGTGCATTCAATCCGCTCGGGAGGATACGCGATAGTCAGGGTCAGCGCCTCGTCATATTGTGAGGTGCAGACATAATTCAGAGGATACACGGTCTGTTTCCGGGCAAAGCCATCAAAATCCGGCAGATTCAGCGCCCAGGTCATTTCCCGGGCCCGATCTGGACGGAAGTTCATGAAAATAACGCTGTCCCCGGCGTTGATGACGCCCTCCGGGCAACAGATCACGGGCTTGACGAATTCATCAGTCACCCCTGCAGCGTAGCTGTCCTCCACGGCCTTCACCGGGTCAGCGCACTGCGCGCCCTCGCCGCAGACCAAGGCGTTATAGGCCTCCTCCACCCGATCCCAGCGTTTGTCTCGGTCCATGGCGTAAAACCGGCCGCAAATCGTGGCGATCTTCGCGTTCCCCAAGGCATCGCACTTCTCCTGCAACTGCTGGACAAATCCCATGCCGGACTGGGGACTGACGTCCCGCCCGTCCAGAAAGGCGTGAACATACACCCGCGCTACCTTCCGCTGCTTCGCCATGTCCAGCGCGGCGAAGATGTGGCCGATGTGGCTGTGGACCCCGCCGTCGGACAGCAGGCCCATGATGTGCAGGGCTTTACCTTCCGCTTTTGCGGCGTCCATAGCCGTTTTGTATGCCGGGTTGTCAAAAAACGCACCGGTCCCGATTTCCTGGGTGATTTTCGGTAGGTCCTGGAACACCACCCGGCCCGCACCGATGTTGGTGTGCCCCACCTCGCTGTTGCCCATCTGACCCTCCGGCAGGCCCACGTCCAGCCCGGAGGCAGACAGATGGGTGACGGGACTGTGGGCCAGCAGCGCGTCGATATGGGGTGTTTCCGCCATGTAAATGGCGTTGCCCTTGTCGGGCACCCCTATACCGAAGCCGTCCAGGATAACTAACGCAATCTTATTCGCCATACTCACTCCTCATTGGCGGCGTTGATAATGACGGAGAAATCCTCCGGCTTCAGGGACGCGCCGCCGATCAGTCCGCCGTCAATATCCGGGCAGGCCAGCAGCTCCGCCGCGTTTTTGGCGTTCATGCTGCCGCCGTACAGAATCGGCAGGGAACGGGCAGTACGGGCATCGTACAGTTTGCGCACCACAGTGCGGATATACTCGCAGACCTCCTGTGCCTGCTCTGCCGTGGCGGTTTTTCCCGTGCCAATGGCCCACACAGGCTCATAGGCGATCACACACTTGCGTACTTCTCCGCCGCTCAGACCGGAAAGCGCACCCTTGACCTGCATGGAGATCCACTCCATGGTGACATCCAGTTCCCTCTGCTCCAGGGTCTCGCCTACACAAATGATAGGCGTAATACTGATTTCTTTTTCCAGTAGCTTTTTCGCCTTGGCGTTCACCAGCGCATCCGTCTCGCCGTGATAGGCCCGGCGTTCGCTGTGGCCTATGATGCAGTATTTCACGCCCAGGTCGCTGAGCATCTCGGCGGAGACTTCCCCGGTATAGGCACCTTTATCATGTACAGACACATCCTGTGCGCCCACGGAAACACGCAGGCCCTTCACCGCCTTCGCCACACCGGGGATCAGCGGAAACGGCACACACAATACAGCTTCACTGCTGCGGTTTTTCGGAAGCAGTGGCTTCAAATCATCTGCAAACTCCTTGGTCTTGGTGCTGAGCATATTCATTTTCCAGTTTCCGGCAATAATCGGTTTTCTGTATTTCTTGTTCATCTCTTTCTCCTCACTTATCCAACAAACATGCAACGCCCGGCAGTTCAATACCCTCTAAAAATTCCAGACTTGCGCCGCCGCCGGTGCTGATATGAGTCATTTTGTCCGCGTATCCCAACTTTTCCACTGCCGCCGCGCTGTCACCGCCGCCAACGATGGTCACCGCGCCGGATTCTGCCACGGCTTTTGCCACGGCTTCCGTGCCCATGGCAAAGGCCGGAAATTCAAACACGCCCATAGGTCCGTTCCACACCACGGTGCCCGCGTCTCTAATGGCGTTTTCATACAAAGCAATGGTTTTAGGCCCGATGTCCAAGCCCATCCAGCCGGCGGGCATCCTGTCGATGTCCACCACATCCCGCTTGCAGTCGGCAGCAAAGCTGTCGCCGATGGCGGTGTCGACAGGCAGCAAGAACTGCACGCCCTTCTCCTTGGCTTTTCCGATCATATCCCGGGCATAGTCCAGCTTATCGTCCTCCAGCAAAGAAGTGCCGATCTCATAGCCCATGGCCTTGGCAAAGGTATAAGCCATGCCGCCGCCGATGATGATGGTGTCTGCCTTTTCCAGCAGGTTGTTGATAACGCCGATCTTGTCAGACACCTTCGCGCCGCCCAAGATGGCAACAAACGGCCGCTTGGGGTCATCCAGCGCCTTACCCATAACGGACAATTCCTTTTCCACCAGAAGTCCGGCATATGCCGGCAGGTAAGCCGCCACGCCGGCGGTAGAAGCGTGAGCCCGGTGGACCGTGCCAAAAGCGTCAGACACATATACGTCTGCCATGGACGCCAACGCCTTTGCCAGCTCCGGATCATTTTTTTCTTCACCCTTGTCAAAGCGCAGGTTTTCCAGCAGTAATATTTGACCGGGCTGGAGTGCCGCCGCCTTGGCCTTAGCGTTCTTTCCCACAATATCCCCGGCAAACAAAACATCAATGCCCAGCAGTTCGCTCAAACGCTTGGCGACAGGCGCCAAGGTAAGGCTCTCTTTCCGTTCCCCTTTGGGTTTGCCCAGATGGGAGCAGGCAATAACCGCCGCTCCGTGGTCCAGCAGATAGTGGATGGTAGGAAGTGACGCTACGATTCGCTTATCACTGGTAATGGCCCCGGTGGTCTTGTCCTGGGGGACATTGAAATCACAGCGCAGCAGAACCTTTTTTCCATTCAGTTCAATATCGCTTACTGTTTTCTTGTGATAATTCATTTAAAGTTCCTCCCTCATAGAACCAAAATCTTTTAAATCCGGAAAATCTTGCTGGCGCAGGGCTTCGTACGTTAAAATTGCCGCCGCATTGGACAGATTCAAGCTCCTCACATCCGGCCGCATGGGGATGCGGATACACCGATCCCGGTACTTTTCCCGCAGCCATTCCGGCAAGCCCGCAGACTCCTTGCCAAACAGGAACGTCACATCCCCCGCGGAAAAATCGCAGTCCACATAGCTTTTGGGCGCTTTCGTGGTGGTCAGCCAGATATTCTCGTCCCCGTTTTGAGCGAAGTAATCATCAACGGAATCATACACATGCAGGTCAATGTCATGCCAGTAGTCCATCCCTGCCCGGCGCACCGCTTTATCGGAAATATCAAAGCCCAGGGGCTTGATAAGATGCAGTCTCGCGCCGGTGCACACGCAAGTCCTGCCGATGGCGCCGGTGTTGTTGGGGATCTCCGGCTCCACAAGCACAAGATTGATCATCGCACACTCCTTGCCAATGTTTTGGCAAATCATAGGATTCTATTCCGATTGTAATACCATTATGTACCAATTTCAATAAAAAAATCAAAAAAATCCCGCGTTTTTCCAGTCTAAATGTTCACAATTTTTGATTTTCTGATTATCCAACATGTACAAATTGCTTTTTCCTGGCAAATTAATTATAATGTGCGTATCAGGAGGAATCCATATGAGCCTTTGTACCCAATGTCCCAGACAGTGTGCAGTTGACCGCGCAGAACGTCCGGGCATCTGCCGTGCGCCGGAAGCGCCCATGGTTGCCCGGGCGGCACCCCACTACGGGGAAGAGCCCTGTATTTCCGGGGCCCATGGCTCCGGCACAGTCTTTTTCTCCGGATGTAATCTGGGGTGCGTTTTCTGCCAGAATCACGAAATCAGTCGTGGTACCGCAGGCAAAATTGTGACCATCTCGGAATTACGGGACATTTTCCTGCGTCTGCAGGACACCGGAGTCCACAATCTCAATCTGGTAACACCATCCCATTATGCTGATTCCATCGCAGAAGCCTTGGATAAATCGGACCTGCAGATTCCCGTTGTTTGGAACAGCTCCGGCTATGACAGCGTGGAGACTCTGCGGATACTGGAAGGCAAGGTCCAGGTGTACATGCCGGACTTCAAATATTCTGACCCGGCACTGGCAAAACGGTATTCCAAAGCGGAGGATTATCCGGAAGTCGCCCTGACTGCCCTCCGGGAGATGTTCCGCCAGGTGGGGTCCTATCGGCTGGACGGCGATGGTATTTTGCAGCAGGGCTTACTGGTGCGGCATCTGATCCTCCCCCGCCGGCCGAAAAACACGAAAGGTGTCATTGATCTACTGGCCGATACGCTGCCCCCGGGCAGCTTCCTGTTCAGCCTTATGAGCCAGTACACCCCCATGCCGGGATTGGAAGCTTTCCCGGAATTGCAGGGGACCGTCTCCCCTGCGCTGGCAGACTTCTGCTATAATTACATGGTCAAGTGCGGCATCACCGACGGCTACTATCAGGACCCCGATTCCGCCACGGATGAGATGATTCCGGTCTTCGACGGGACCGGCGTATAAAACCACGGGAAAAGGTTCCCGTGGTTTTTTCACGCACTTCTCCGCTCTCTCAACGGTTCGTATCTCCGAATCCCCACTGGCCCGTCTGCGCGCTTTCCCGAAAGCGCAACCTTACATCAACCTTACACTTTGCTGCTTTCTATTGACACCAGAATTTCATTGTATTAAAACATTAATACAATCGTGCGAAATGCATTGATCAGGAAGGAGCGAATCACTATGACACAGATTTGGGAGCGGGTCATCGCCCTGCTGCTGACATTGACACTGGCGCTTGGCGCGGTACCGGTTGCCGCCGCAGAGGAAACGCCGCTGACCCGGGGGGACGTTGCGGACATTTTTCTGATCGCGGCGGATGATTACCACCCGGATGTACAGCGCACGGACATTCTCAAGGGCTATCCCGGCGGCGACCTGGCGGAGGACCGGCCCGTCAGCCGGATCCAGGCGCTGGTGATGCTGGCCCGGGCATTCGGCCCTCTGCCCACGCCCACGGGAGACAGCGCCCGAAGTGCCTTCCCGTCCCGATCTTTCACAGATGTCCCAGACTGGGCGAAACAGGAAGCGGAAAGTGTCCTTGCCGCGGGTATCGTGGAGGGCACATCGGAGACCGCATTGTCCCCGGACGCCCCGGTATCAAGCGCGGAATTGGAACGGCTCATTCGCCGGGTGTACGCCCTGCTGGGCACGAACCTCCGGGACGACTTCTATGCCGCGGTAAATAAAGAGTGGCTGGACACGGCAGACATCCCCGCCGGACAGATCAACGGCAGCACCTTCGGCGAGCTTCAGGCCCGCACCGACCGTCAGGTGACGGCGCTGATCCGGGAGATCGTCGCGGGCAGCCCGGCCCCCGGGACTCCGGAGGCCAAGATCAAGGCCTTTTATGAATGCGTCATGGACACCGAGACCCGGGAACGGCTGGGTGCCTCGCCTTTGCGCCCGTATCTGGACGCCATCGAATCCGCAAAGACCCTGGACGACCTGATCGCAGTCAACAACCGGCTGACGCGGGAGCTGTGCGTATCCCCACTGCTGGGCTTCGAACTGGTCACGGACGCGAAGGATTCCACCCGCTATGCTGTGTCCTTCACCCACCTGGTGCCGGACATGGACCGGGAGCTGTACCTGTCCGGCACAGAGGAAAAGCGACACATCTATCTGGACTTTCTGGAGCGGGACCTGCGCCTGCTGGGCTTTGACGAAGCGAGCGCCCGGACCCGTGCCCGGCAGAGCTATGAGGTGGATGCCGCCATCGCGCCCTATCGGCTGGACCCACAAGCCCAGCAGGACGTGGACCAAACCTACAATGTCTATTCCTTTGCCCAATTGCAGACGGTCTTCCCCAACGTGGACCTGACCGCGGTGTACACGGCCTGCGGCCTGCGGGAAACGGACAAAGTCCTTGTCTCCGACGTGGCGGCCATGACTGCGGCGGCACAGTTTTTTGACGATGCCCACGTGGAGGACCTGAAGGCCGCCATGGAGATTCGCCTCATGGCCCGGCTGGGCGGCTTTTTACAGCAGGAATTTCTGGATTCCTCCAATCAGCTGGCGCAGGACTACTACGGGTTTTCCTTCTCCCAGTCCCCGGAGGACCTGGCGGCCCTGCGGGTGGAGACGATGCTCGACGAATATTTGAGCCAAAGTTATGTAAACCGTTATTTCTCCCAGGAAAGCAAAACGGACGTGGAGAATATGATCCAGGATTTTTTGAAGCTATACGCAAAACGCCTTGAAAATCTGGACTGGATGAGCGCCGAGACCAAGACAATGGCGCTGAAAAAGCTGGAAACCATGCGGGTCAAGGTGGGTTACCCGGACCAATGGAGCGGCTATCTGGACAGCGTGGAGATCAAATCCCCCGCCGAGGGCGGCACCTATTTTGACAACGCCATGGCCATCCGCCGGGCGTATCACACCGCGGAAGTTGCCAAACAAGACCGCGCCGTGGACAAAGACGCCTGGGACGGCACGCCCTACACGGTGAACGCCTGGTACGACCCTAAGTGCAACGACATCACCTTCCCAGCGGCCATTTTGCAGGCGCCGCTGTATGACGTAAACGCCAGCCGGGAGGAAAATTTAGGCGGCATCGGCTTTGTCATCGCCCACGAGATCACCCACGCCTTTGACAACAACGGCGCGAAGTTCGACGAAAACGGCAATGCGGCGGATTGGTGGAAGCCGGAGGACTACGCCGCCTTTCAGTCCCGCTGTCAGTCGGTGATTGACTGGTACGACGGCTGGGAGGCAATGCCCGGCATCGCCTGCAACGGTGCCCAGACCATTTCCGAAAACGTGGCGGACCTGGGGGCGGTGGCCTGCATCACAGAAGCGGCGTCAGAATTGCCGGACCCGGATTATGAAGCGTTGTTCTGTGCTGTAGCCCGGCTGTGGCGGACCACCTGTACCCGGACATATCTGGAATCCCAGAACAATCTGGACCTCCACGCCCCGGAAAAGCTCCGGGCAAACCGCACCCTGCAAACGCTGGAGCAGTTTTATCAAACCTTTGGCATCAAAGTAGGCGACGGGATGTGGACAGACCCCGCCGTCCGGGTGTCCGTCTGGTAAAAACCGAGGAAGCTTTTTCATTATAGGGGCCGACCTATGTGTCGGCCCCTCTTTCACTTTCCGATCCAAAGCAGTCGAAAAATTTTTTCATTTCCCTCTTGACAAATCGCCGCCTTAGTGATATTGTTAGTTACACAAGTAATTAACCAGTAAACAAATGAACAGGAGGAATGATGATGAATATCGCAATATGGCTTTGTATCGTGGGTGAGCTCGTTTGCCTCGTGGGCGCCAAAGCGAAAAAAGACCAATGAGATAAGGAGGTGTTCGTTTGAACATCAATTTTCAAAGTGAGATTCCCATTTATCTGCAAATTGCCCGGCAATTAGAGGAGAGCATCCTCACCGGCATCTACCCGGAGGAAACGCAGGTACCGTCCACCACAGAACTGTCCACGGGCCTGCAGATTAATCCCGCCACAGTTTTAAAAGGCATGAACCAGCTGGTGGCGGACGGTATCATTTATAAGAAACGAGGTGTGGGTATGTTTGTGTCCACTGGGGCCATGGGAAAAATCCGCCAGGCCCGCCAAAGTGAATTTTACGACAATTATGTACTTCCATTGTTGAAGGAAGCACAGCGGCTGGGCATCACCGCCCAGGAATTGAGCGATATGCTGAAGAAAGGAGAGACCGGGAAATGAGCATTCAATGTGAACATCTTACAAAGCGATTCGGAAGCGTAGCCGCCGTGGACGATGCGTCCGTCACCCTGGAGCGGGAGAAGATTTATGGCCTGCTGGGCCGGAACGGCGCGGGGAAATCCACACTGATGGGCCTGCTGACGGACCGCATCCGCCCCACAGCCGGGACGATGACCATCGATGGCAAGCCCCTGCGCGACAACGTTTCCCGTGTTTATATGATGAGCGAGGAGCCCCTCTATCCGGAAAGCTACAAGGTCCGGGACCTGTTCCGCTGGACCGGGGAATTTTACGGTGGCTTCGACCACGTGCTGGCACAGCGCCTGTGCAACGAGTTCAATCTGGACACCAAAAAGAAGGCTGCCGCACTGTCCACAGGCTACAGGACCATTTATAAAATCATCATCGCATTGTGCGTGGATGCAGATTATATTTTTCTGGACGAACCCGTGCTCGGCATGGATGCCGGGCACCGGGAAATCTTTTATAAGGCCCTGCTGGAGACTTATATGGCCCGGCCCCGGACCTTTGTGGTGTCCACCCATCTCATTGAGGAAGTGGCGGGCATCATTGAGGATGTCATCATCATCGACCAGGGGAAACTGCTGCAAACCGAGAGCGTGGAAAACCTGCTCCACTCCGGCTATAACATCACCGGTGCCATCGATGCGGTGGATGACTACTGCCGGGATCAGGAGCTCATCGGCTATGACATCATCGGCGGCATCAAGACCGCATCCATTCTGGGCAAGGCGGAGAACGTGCCAAACGGTCTGACCGTCACTCCCCTGGACCTGCAAAAACTGTTCATCCGCATGACAGAGCATAAGGAGGGAACGCGCTATGAATAAACGGACTTTGGCCGCAACGAAATATCAGATTTGGGAGAGCCGCACGGCGGTCATCACCTTTTATATCGTCCTGCTGCTGATTTTTCTGGCCAATATCATTTTGAATCAAATCGCCACAGCGGATGACGGCGGGGCACATAACAACTATGACGGCATTAGTTTCATCTTCCTGTTTGTGGCAGGCATCTGCACCTTTGGACAGAATCTGCGGCTGTATTTACAATGCGGACTGAGCCGGAAACAGCTCACTGTCAGCCTGCTGCTCAGTCTGCTGGCGTTGTCCCTTATCATGACGGTATGTGACTTTGTGTTCCATCTCATCATCACCGCCGCCGCGCCCCTTGTCCAAGGCAATATCCTCCCCATGATGGGTGAAATGCTTTATCCGGATACGAATCTTCTGGTACGTCTGTTTATCCATTTCTGTGCGTTGACCCTGTTCAGTTATCTGGGACTGCTCATCGCATCCATTTTCTTCCAGATCCCCAAAAAATTCCGCTGGATCTACTGCGTTGGTCTGCCTGTGGGCGCCATCGCCCTAAGCATCCGCCTTGCTCTGTCTTTAGAGGGAACGGGAATCACCCAAATTTTCCTGACCTTCTTCGGAACACCACTGCGCGCCATCGGTATGTTTGGCCTCATCACCGCCATTCTGCTGGGCATCTCCCATCTGCTCACCATGCGCAGTTATCTAAGATAACAAGCAAGCTGCCGGTCAAAATGGCCGGCAGTTTTGCCGTCTGTCTTGCATTTTTCTCCAAGTTTCTTATAATATGATTTTGGAGGTCGATGCAACATGTCCTTTTCCCTGTTCGGTATCAGTTATACCCTATATGAACTGCTGCTCATCTTTTTTACATATGCCTTTTTGGGTTGGTGCAGCGAGGTGGCCTTCGCCACACTAAAGACCGGGGGCTTTGTCAACCGCGGCTTTCTCAACGGTCCCATCTGCCCCATTTACGGCTTCGGCATGGTCATCGTCGTGCTGTGCCTGACCCCCTTGACCCGCAGCTGGCCGCTGCTGTTCTTTGGCTCCATGGTACTCACCACGGCGCTGGAATTTTTCACCGGCTGGGTGCTGGAAACGCTGTTCCACACCAAATGGTGGGACTATACAGGCCGGAAATTCAACATAAAAGGCTATGTCTGTCTGGAATTCTCCATTCTCTGGGGTCTGGCGTGCGTACTCATCATGCGGGTACTGCATCCGGACATCCTGTCGTTGCTCCGCCGCATTCCCTACAAAGCGGGGCTTGTGATCCTCACTGCCTGCATCCTGCTGGGCGTGATCGATCTGGCGGCCACGGTGTCGGCCATCCGGGGGCTGCAAAAGCGGCTGAAACGGCTCACCGCATTGGCGGAGGGGATGCACGACATCTCCGACGAGTTGGGTGAAAGCATCTCCGGCGCGGTCCGAGCGGTAAAAACCCGCACCGATGAGGACAAAGCCGTGTTCGACGAGATTTCCGCACTGGTGGAGAAAAACCGTTCCGAGGAAAAAGCCCTGGCCGCTGCCCATCGGGTGGAAGAGCAGGAATTGCTGGAGCGCCTGCGCGGGGAAACCAAAGAGGTCCGGGCGGAGCGGATTCAAGCCCGGCAGGCCGAACTTCGGCAGAAGCTGGTGGAGGTCCGTTCCGGCGAAAAACGCATTCTGCGCGCCTTCCCCGCTTTGCGGGTGCGGGAGGACCAAGACGCCCTGGACCGTCTGCGGAACTCCATCGACGAAAAGAAACGATAAACATGAGCGCCGCCCCTACTGGGGCGGCGCTTTTCTTATTTGGTTTGAATCTCCACCATCAACGGGGTCGCCGGGGTCCATTCGTCCGTGCGGTTCAGGGTCAGCCAGACTTCGTCAAAGTCGTAGTTGTCCACATACAGGAATTGGGTGCCGAAGCCGTTGTCTCCGGGGCTGTAGCCCATGTGTCCGCTGGTGTCTTTCGTGCCG
Source organism: uncultured Clostridia bacterium (assembly GCA_947644595.1). Taxonomy (GTDB): domain Bacteria; phylum Bacillota; class Clostridia; order Oscillospirales; family Oscillospiraceae; genus HGM13010. Next base: position 24,129 of record CANSAE010000013.1, on the reverse strand, counting down.
TCCGGGGCGGTGTATTCCCAGGAGAACAGCCCACCGTGCCGGCCCGCAGGCTCCCGGGAGACGATGTGCAGTTCCCACTCGGTTCCATTTTGTTCGATGCTGTCGATGCGCCCGTCAAAGGGCATGGGGTCGTGCGCCCCGGTAGTCAGGTCCACATGGACCGGCGCAGCATTCTTGTCCAGGAAGGTCGCCCCGGTGATGACCAGCTTGATGCGGTCCGCGTCATAGAAATTGCTCTCCGCGTAGAGGGACAATCCCGTCTCCCCTTCCGCGCTGCCCGTGGCGGTCAGGCCGTCGGCGCTGCCGGAGTCCAGCCGGGTGCCATCAGGCAGTTCCAGATAAAAGGACAGGTCGTCCAGCTTCGCGGTGTTGTCCGGGTCAGCCTTGAGATTCACCCTCGCGTGTGTGGGATAGCTTTCCACCTGGGTTAATGTGAATTTCTGTCCTCCCAGGTCAATGACTTGGTCCAGCGTGACCGTCCTCCCCTGCTCGGTGAGCCAGGGTTCCAGGTCCAGGGTAAATTCCGGGTTGAACAGATCCGCGGCTTCTGCAAAGCCCCGTTCATTCTGGCTGAAAATATACAGCGTTACCCGCAACTGTTCCGGCACGGAGGCACCCTCGATGAAATTGATGGTGGCTGATTGCAGTTCCCCATTTTCCACATAGGGCATCCCGCTGACGATGGTGGCATGGGCATCCGCCCCATCCATCAGGTGGGCATCCAGCATAGCACTGAGATGGTTATATTCCTCGGAATCAAGCGTGAAATACACGATGACCTGCTTCTGGTCCACAATGAGGGAATCAATGGTGGCGGTGATACCGTTTTGCGTCTGCGTCAGGCCCACGGACTGCACCTGCCCGTGCTCCACCGCCTGGCTGAGTGACGGCGAGAACGACACGAATTCCGCCAGTTTGTCCAAAACCGGGATGCCGCTGCACGCATACGCCACGCCGGGCACCAAATTCACCAGCAGCGTGAAGCACAGCAGCAGTGCCGCCGCCGCGCCCACGGGCTGGAGCAAAAAGCGCTTCCGGTTCCGCCGGGCCGCCGCCCGGGCCACACAGCCCTCCGTCCGGGACGGAACCGTCTCTAATTCCGCCAGCATCGTCCGGTATTCTTCCATTCGGTCCATCATTCCACCTCCAATTCCAATCGCAGCAGCCGCAAAGCCCGCTGTTGGCGGGTCCCCACCGTTCCCTGGGGAATGTCCAGAATCTCCGCGGTCTCCGCCTGGGTATATCCGGCAAAAAAGCGTAGGATTACAACGTTTTTCAAGTCCTCCGGCAGTCGAAGCAGCGCTTGCTTCAATGGCAGAGCATCCAAGTGCTCCGCCGTCAATTCCTCCGCCAGCTCTATGGGAACCAATCTTCCCTGCCGCTTTTGCTCCCGGTGACACTCATTGAGCAGGATGCGGGTGAGCCAGGTATCGAAAAATTCCGGCTGCCGCAGTTTTTTCAAGGCGCACAGGCCCTTATACACCGCCTCATCCAGCGCGTCCATTGCCTGGGCCTCGCTGCCCAGATAGCACAGCGCCGTGCGGTACAGCTTCGGGCGGATGGCTTCCACCCGCCGAGCGTAGGTCTGCATATCCACGCTCTGTCACCACCTTTCTGTTTATTAGACAGTTTACACATCTGTTTTATTCACGGCAAGAAGAAAAAATAAAAGGAGACCTCAATGGTAGCTACTCATAAAACAGTATCAACCAACAAACTGAAATAGGGTAGCTGTCATACGGGGTGCAGAAAAAGGCGAGTGAGAAACAAAGCGTTTCTTGCCCGCTTTTTTCATGCCCCTTGTTACGCAGTAGGGGCTGAAAAAGCATTGATACAGGCGGCTTTGTGGGCGCATTTCCCATGCGGCAAGGGATTTATACCTTTTCCCTCAAAAACGCCTTTCTACTGCGTAACAAAACCGCGGTAATTATCCGGCGGAGCATAGACCGCCTATCTCGGATTGCCCTATGTTGGAAAAGCCTACGTTGGAAAATCCAACGCAATTAAATAAAGATATAAATAACTAAAGAAAAACCAAATACGGATTTAATCAAATACCGATTCCATTCCTATCCTTTCCTTTCCCTTAATCCCTTTCCAAAAGAAGCGGCAGAGCCGCCGGAAAGTAATGGAATGGAAATAGCAACACAAAGAAATATCGTTTGCTATGTTACGCAATAGAACGCCATTTTTAAGGGTGGGAGTATAAAACCATTGTGCCTGCCCCTATCGCCGCTGTAATGCCGCTTAAATCAAGCGAGAAAAGCACTCTATCGCGTAACACATTCCATAATGGATTGAGAGCGTAAGCGGTTTATCCGCTTACGCTCTCTTAGCCGCCTAACAGCAAAGACAGGGAAAGCCGTCAAGGACGCGCAAGCGTGCATTTTATCCTTGACGGCTTTTTCTGGCTTTGCTACTGCCTACCTGTCAAAACGGAATTGCAGGATAGCTTTGATAAGCTGTGCTTTCAGACTGTCTTGAATATCGTCATTGATATGTCCCCGATAGGTAGACAGGTATTTGATATGTCCGGCATAGTGCCGCAATACCGCATCTATGGCTTCCGGTTCTCCAGCGACAGCTTTTTCAATGACTTCAAAGGGTATCAGCTTCTTGCTCCTCATGTTCTGATTTCAACCATTCCTTTCTCAACTGCTTTAATGCCGCGTGTTTCCAGTAATTCGCTGTGCTTCTGCTCCGCCCGTACTCGTTCCCGACTTCTGTATCAGTGTAACCGAGGAAGAAATACATCAGCAGGACAGCGCGCCGCTGTTCTGGCAATCTGGCTAATGCGTCTGCTAACCGTTTGCTTGCCACAACAATTTTCTGCCCTTTCACAACAAAAACAGTTGGAATGTCGTATTGCTCAAAGTAATTGTCTGTCGTGAACGGCTCAAAGTGCGTTTCGGACATCAGATAGTCAAGCGATACTTCCCGCTTCTGCTTCCGTCCAAAATCGCGGTATGCGCTGATTGCCGCGTTACGGAGAACAGTTCTGCAAAAGGCGGCAAAGGCATATTCGATATGCTCCATGAATTGTTCAGAATACCTCATTTTTTCATCACCCCCTTTCTTCCCAGTAGGGGGCTATTACAACAAACGCCCATGCGACATAAAGCCACATGAGTGTTTGGGTAATACATGATTATCAGGTTCCTGAAGCCGTTCCAATAATATGAATTATTAAGACATACTAAATGAATAGATAATTCATATTGACGGGCAGACGGATACAATGCCTTGTATTGGATTTTTTAACAAATTATACTTAAAAAATAAAAAGGACATGGCGACACCTCCTCGATACCGTCATATCCTTAGAAAAGTTATTGATAGATTAATTTCGTTGTTTTACATAGCCCGATAGCAAGTATAAGAGTCAAGATTTCTGCCACAAATGGAGCAATCCAAATAGCGTCGCTTCCAAAGAGTATAGGAATACAGAAAATGGCAAGTGCTTTCAGCACAATACCTCTGCTAATTGCTATGGCATTTGCCGATCCTGTTCTTTTTGTCGAAAACAGAAATGCTGTGTAAATAAGGTTCAGTGCCATAGGGATAAAGGACAGGCTAAATAATGGCAAAGCTGCCGAAGCTGTTTGTACAAGGTCGGGGTCCTGATTAAATATGCAAATTACGGGCTTAGCAACGCTTAACAAGGGCACACAGGCCATAGTATAAAGCGCAGGGAGAAAGATTTTCAGATCTTCCACTCAAACGAAACGCGGTCGCTGGTGGCTTGGACCTGGGAGAGAATGATGTCGGCCACCTGCCGCCGGTCGTCAAAGTCGATGTTGTTCCAGTTATGCAGATGGGCGGACAGAAATTCAATCTTTTGCGGGGAGATCGTTTCAGCGTTCAGCGCCGCAATCTCCTTGATAAGCCGTTGCCTGTTGGCGTCCAGCTCCTCGATTTTACCGTTGGCATAGGACAGCAGAACCGCATTAGCCCCGGTCAGTGTATTCAGCAGTTTTTCAATTTCGTCCTCCACCTGGGCCAGCTCCACATTCAAGGCGGTCAGCTTGGGATTGACGGTCGTTGCTTTTGCGGTCAGGGTTTGAAATTCGGAGAGCTTCTTCACCATCTCCCCATAGACAAATTGCTCAAACTCCGCCGTCCGAAGCGTCCCGCAGCGCCCACATTTGATTTTTCCGGCCAGCCAGGTATTCCGAGCCTTGCGCCCGCCCTGGAACGTGATATTTGCTAACAGCTTTTTCCTGCACCGCAGCCAGGTATCAGCAGGGACAATGCCCTCGCTGGGGGCCAGCACAAGGATTTGTCCCCGCAGGTCCTTGTTTTTTCGTTCCTGCACGTCCCGGCCCTGGTAGAGATAGCAGCCATTTGTTCCGGCGAAGTCCGCCGCGTCATTGACTACCACCGCACCCTGGCCCTTGAAAAACTCGTACAGTTCCAAGTCAGCCTGGGCGTAAATCGGATTGCGGAGCAGTTGGGAGATAAAGCCCCGTTTCAATTCCTTGCCGTAAATCAGGATATTGTTTTCAGCAAAGTACCGGGCAATATCTCCGAATGACATGGACGGTTCGGCGTACATCTCGAACATCAACCGGGCGATGTTTGCTGTGGCAGGGTCCGGGATCATCATTTTCGTCCGTATGCCTTGGATGGTGGTGGGCTCCAGCTTAAAGCCGAACGGGGCCGCGCCACTCATGTGGAAGCCCCTTTGACACCGGGAATAGTAAGCGTCGGTCACCCGCTTCTGGATTGTCTCGCGCTCCAGTTGGGCAAACACAATGCAGATATTCAGCATGGCCCGGCCCATTGGTGTGGAGGTATCAAACTTTTCCGTGGAGGAAACGAACTCCACGTTGTATTCCTGGAACAACTCCATCATGGTGGCGAAGTCCAGAATAGAGCGGCTGATACGGTCCAACTTGTAAACCACAACCCGGCGAATTAAGCCTTGCCTGATGTCAGCTAAAAGCTCCTGGAATTTTGGCCTGTCCGTATTCTTCCCGGAGTAGCCCTTATCTTGATAATCCTTGTGGTTCCCACCCCTTAACTCATATTTGCAGAACTCGATTTGACTTTCAATGCTGATACTGTCCTTGCGGTCTACGGACTGTCTGGCGTAGATAGCGTCGATACGGTTTTCCATGATAGCTCCTTTCCTGTCGGGAAATGGAGCTGTCAACCTTTACAAATATATTATACCAAAGACAGCCCCAAGGCACAAGGATGTGGGAAAACGCAGAAAGACAGCACCCGGAAAAGTGCTGTCTTTCAACCTTGCCCCACCTCTGGTCACGGTGACCAGAAGCCCAGCGAGGATAATTCCATTTCGATCTATAATTGCGCCGTATTTGCCACGCACCCCGGCACAGGGGAGCACCCCAGGCCGCCGGCGGCTCCGGCTGTCATAGCTCCGCAGGATTGCGAAGCTCCCCCGCAAGTCTATGGGAGGGCGTGAGCAAGTTTCATAATCCCCCGCGCTGTCGTCGCGCCCGGCTTGCCGGGGCCGGGTCAAAGGCTTGCGTTAATCGCTCAGCCCGCTTTCTTCACCTCCTCAAGCGGGCTGTCCTGGCGGCGCGCCTTTCGTCGCTATTCACACAGGTTTTGTGCCTGGAATACTGTGTATTCAGTTGTCCTCAGTGTATAAGCCTCCTTACCTATCAGGCGGGAAAAGGGCCGTTTGTTGCTCCCTACCTGTAAAAATTTTTCAAAATTTCACAGAGATTTTTCAAGCCCCGGCGAATACTGCTGCAAATAGAGCTTTCCACCACATTTTCAGCCCTGGCAATCTCGGACTTTTTCTTGCCCAGAATGTAGTGGGCATACACTCTCCGGGCCTGGATGGGCGGGAGACGGTCAAGGGCGGCGTAGAGGACGGAACGGTTTTCCTCGTCCAGAATGATTTCCTCCGGGGTCAGGGGAGGGAACATCACATCCGGCTCAAAGCCGGGGTCAACGTCCAGGGAACACTCGTTATGCTCCCGCTTGCGGCGCTTGTAGCTGTCACACTGACGGCCTCCGGCAGAGAGCACAACGGCGATCTCGTCGGAAACTTCCAGAGTGATATTCTCGGTCAGGTGGGGATAGTAGCGGTTTAATTTGATGGTTGTCATAAGTAACCTCCATTTCGATGTTGGCGGAAAGGGACAGATCGAAATGGAGGGGGTGGAGAACGGCAGCGGGCCTCTGGACACGGTGTCCAGAAGCACCGCCAGGATAGAAAAACGCCCGCATAGCGCAAGGCTATACGAACGTACCGGGGCGACTGAATATTACAATTTTCGCAGTTGTGGACAGAATTTTCCACTGGAGAAGTCAGACTTTTTTTGGCAAGTACCTATCTACCTTTGATCTCATAGCGGCATCCTCCTATGCGCCGCCAGTGAATATAAAAAAACAGCGGCTTTGAATAATGAACCGCCGCTGGAAATAGCTTTTGGACATAGGAAATCGGTCTGCCCAGCAGCGGTTTTTTCTTTTCTGCCGCTGGGCAGATGTTTTTCTGATTATAAAGTTACTTGCATTTTATGATTGGCGGAAATCAAAACATAGAGTGCAAACCACACAATACAGTGGACAGCCAAAATACCAACGTCCTTTACCGCCGTTCCCATGTTCCCAGCAGACAGGGCCATAATGCCGTCAAAGGCAGGATGGGATGGAACGATATTGCAGATGACCGCCAACGGCCCGCTCGCCCCAATCAGACCGCATAAAATGGGTACTGCCAGGAACAGCAGCATGACGATCTTGATATAGACCACGCCGATCATCAGACCCTCGGAGAGCTTACCGATAAACAGGCCAATCAACGCCGCCACAAAGGACGACAGCACAATCAGCGCCAGCAGCAGCCCGAAATTTTGCCAAGACAATCGGAAACAGATGCAGGCCGTTACAATAGAGGACAGGCTACCAAAGAGAAATCCCACTACAACTTTTTGAAAAATGTACTGGCTGGGTGTCATAGGAAGGATTTCGTTGATGAAAGCTACGCCGTCCTCTTTTTCGGAAATGATGTTCATGGCATTGAACGTACAGCCCATAAACATAGCCACGATCAGCACGGCGGGGATGAAAATGTCTTGAAAGCTTTCCAGAATGTCAGGGCGTTCCAGCGTCAAAACTTTCACCAGCTCCGCTTCTACCCGCTGTTCATAGAGAGCCGGGAGAGTAGCCGCCGCCTGCTGGAAAATATCCAACTCGTCTCCGGCAATGGCTGTTCGGAGACTGTCCCCGTCCGCCCTCACGCCAATAACATTGGTGGATGGCTCCCAGATGGCGGCGGTCAGTTCTTCCTGTGTCCCATAAGCCGTTACCGGGCCGTACCGCTCCAGCCATGTGATCGTCTGCGGGGACAGGTCGCTTTCCAGTACGCCAAAGTGCATTTCTCCTAGGCTGGACAAGTCAATGGACCCCATAAAATTCAATGCCACAGCGACCAAGATGGGCAGCAGGAACGTCATCAAGCAGAATTTATCCTGCAGAACACTTTTGATCTGATATTTTAAGCCTCTCACGCCTCACCCCTCCTTTCCAATCTCCCGGTGAAATGCAAGCCGTACCACCAGGAACAGCAGCATAATCGCACACACGGCACCGATGTAGTAAACAGGCGAAACAGACATTCTGAAATAGGCGTTTTTCAGGCCCATATAGACGTGATAAAACGGATGATAGCCGATCCAGTCAAATTTGATTGACGTATTGGCGGATAAAAATACGGGGGTCGCGGCGAAAATGGCAATCACCAGATAGGCCAGCGTAAATTGCCGAAAATCTTTCAGCAGCAGGGCGCAGAGTAAACCCACCAGGGCCATCATCAGCGACAGGATGGCCGTCTGGAGCAGGACCGCGGGCAGCACCGCCGCCCCATCCGCAAGCCCTACGTTCAGCAGAGTGAGCAGCACCGCAAAGGCCAGATCAGAAAGCAGGAACACCGCCAGCTTGGACAGGAGGAACAAGTCCTTCCGCACCGGGAGAATGGCGTGGACACGAATGACCCCCATGCCCTTTTCCTTGAACAGTACGGCGGCGATGCCCAAAAATCCCACAGCGGCCAACTCAAAAAACAGCAGCTCACAGGTAATCTCTTTCCTCGCCTTTTGTTCCGGCGTATTTGTGCCAAGTACCTCCGGGGCAGGGCTGACCGAGGGACGCAGCAGAGACAGGGCGTAATCCGCCCGGTGGCGGTCAACGTGCTCCGCACCTTTATAGAGTACCACCCGTACATCCCCGGAACTGGCATCCAGCCCTACGCCGTTGGCATCGGCAAGCAGGGCTGCGTCCATATCCTCCACAGAGGAAACGATCTGCACCAGGGGCGATTTTTCCGTTTGCGTTCCCGCCGGGTCGTAGAGATACACATTGTAGGGCGGCATCTGCATGAAGCGGATATAGCCCAGGTTCACATAGGCTGTATAGAGAGCAAGGAACCCTATTGCCATCAAGAAAAATTTTCCCGATACCAGCATCCGGCAATCCTTTTTGAACAGGGCGCAAAATTCTTTTCCCATCAGGACAGCCCCCTCCCCGTGTACTGGATGAACATATCTTCCAAGGTCGGCTCCTGGGAGTGGATGCTGATGATCTCGTCGTGAGCAAAGGGGATGCCCGCTTCCAGCTCCGGGGCCTCTATGGTTTTTGTTTCCCGCTGTCCCTGATACAGATAGTCGATCACGACCCGGTGATTGCTGTTTTTCTCTTTTAGTCGTTTGGGTGTATCCAGGGCTACCAAATTCCCATTGGAGATAAAGGCCACCCGGTCGCACAGTAGATCGGCGTCCACCATGTTATGGGTAGTGACAAAAACCGTCGTTCCCTTTTTGCGCTCCTGCTCAATGATTTTTCGGAACAGCACCGCGCCGGAGGGGTCAAGGCCGCTGGTGGGCTCGTCCAGGAACAGCAGCCGGGGATTGCTTACCAGCGCCCGCGCCATGCTCACCCGCTGGCGCATCCCCTTGGAGTAGGAGGACACCGGCTTTTTCAGAAAGTCCGGCTTAAATTCCAGCGCATCCAGCAGCTCCCCCACATCCCGCCGCTGCTCCCTGGGATAGAACGAGGCGAAATAGTTCAGATTGTCTACGGCGCTCAAATTGGCGTACAGGTAGGGAAACTCAAACAGGACGCCGATCTTCTGAAAAAATTCTTGGCCGTGGACGGCGGAAATATCCTGCCCGAACAGAGAGACTTTTCCGCCATGGCCTTTTAATATCCCGGTGAGTATCCTTTGTGTTGTGGACTTCCCGGAGCCGTTTGGCCCCAGGAAGCCGAAAATCTCCCCGTCCTCCACGGTGAAGTCCAGGCCGTGGAGGGCCTGCTTGTCTTTGCCGTAGGAAAACGTCAGGTTTTTGACCTCGATCACTCGTCATCACCCCACTTCCCACGCTGGCCTTTCTTCTCCTGCTGGTTCTTGCTCCACCACTTCATAAACTTGACTTTGAAAGGGATGGAGATAATCAGCACCGCCACGATCACCAGCCACCAGTACCACGCTAAACCTAAGAACATAAAAAAACCTCCTTATTTGTGATAAGGAGAGTTTAGGGTTGCGGTGTGAAATTGGTGTGAGGCCGCTGTGAAATCCGTGTGAAATTATTCTGTGACGGGGATGGAGAAATAGAACCGCACCCCACCTGCTTGGTTTTCCGCGCCATAGGGAAGATTTTGCATGGACAGGATTTGTGCCACAATAGACAACCCCAGCCCGGAACCGCTGTACTCTGCGCCGCTGTCCCGATAGAATTTTGTCCATATTTTGGACAGATCACTTTCTGGAATGGGCCTGCCCTGATTGAAAATGGAGAAATGCAACGCCCCAACATCCGCTGTCAGTTCCAGCCGCAGAACGCCGCTGGGATACACATTTTTCTTGGCGTTGACAATCAGGTTGCCCAAGACCTGCTCCATGCGCCGCCGGTCGGTTTCCACAAAAACCTTTTGCTCCGGCAGCTCATATTGCAGTTCAAAGTCGGTGTCCGGGGCATCGATCAGAAGCCGCCCGGCTACCGTTTCCACCAGCTCCACAAAGTCAAAGCGGGTGACATCCAAGTCTGCGGCCCCGCTCTCTAATGCTGACAGATCCAACAAAGTCACGATCAGATCGTTCATGCGCTCTACTTCGGAAACAATGACTTGGGCGTATTTCTGCTTTTTGGCCTCGTCCGCTTCGTCCTGCAAGCCCTCGGCGTAGGCCCGGATGATACCCAGCGGGGTTTTCATCTCATGGGATAGGCTGTCCACCAGCTCTTTGCGCTCAGACAGGAGAAGCCGCTCCTTTTCCATGTCCTTTTCAAGCTGCGTGTTTGCGCCCTCCAACCGGGCAAGGGCCTGTTGCAGATTTTCAGCCATTGTGTTCAGGCTGGCAGACAGTTCTCCAAATTCATCGGTTGAAACGAGATTGCAGGGGGTGGAAAAGTCCAGCCCCGCCATACGCTTTGCGGAGGCGTTCAGTTTGTCAATCGGTTTCGTGATAAAGCGGCCCATAAAAAGGTCAATCCCGATAATCAGCAGAAAAACAAACCCCAGCCAGATTAGAAAAGAAGTATCTTCGCTGACCGGCAGGCCGGTAGAGAGGACGTAGGAAAAAATCAGCGCAACCCCCGCCAGCTTAGAGAGCATCAAGATCTTTTTCCGAACAGTATGGAGGGAAAACAGCTCTTTCATACCACTACCTCGAATTTATAGCCGGAGCGGATCAGCGTGACAATATGCCGCCCCTCGTCCCCCAGCTTTTGCCGCAGGGTCTTGATGTGGGTGTCCACGGTTCGGGTCGTCCCTTCGAAATCATAGCCCCAGACGCGGTTTAGAAGCTGCTCCCGATTGAATATCTGCCCAGGGTTTGCCATCAGAAAGGCGAGTAACTCATACTCCTTATAGGTCAAGGTGATCTCCTGCCCGTCCAGATAGACCTTATGTGCGTTGGGGTGGAGCAGGATTTTCCCAGCGGTGATCGCTCCAGCAGAAGCAGGGGAGGAACGGCGCAGGAGGGCGTTCACCCTTGGCCAGCAGCACCTTGGGGCTGAATGGCTTTGTCATATAGTCGTCCGCACCGTAATCGTAGCCTTTCAGTTTATCGTCCTCCGCGCTTTTGGCGGTCAGCATGATAATGGGCAGTTCGCTCATTTCCCGCGCCATCTTGCAGACGGAGAAGCCGTCCAGATGGGGCATCATCACATCCAGAATTATCAAGTCCATAGGATGATTTTTTAGCGTGACAAGGGCATCTATACCATCGTCGGCAGTAAAGCAGGTGTGCCCGCCTTTCCGCATATAGTCCGCGATGATGTCCTGCATGGCTTTTTCGTCTTCAACAATTAAAATGTTTGCCATAGGGCCTCCTAATCACTGGTTGATTTTATGTTCCCTTTCATTATATTTTGCTTTACCTAAAAATGCAAGAGAGCTTCTGTTGCGCCATTTCCAAGGGACGCACTAAACGGCAAGCAGGGCAAGTGTATAACACTTGCAATTTTCGCTTTGCAAAAATGCTTGTTGGGATACCCCCAGACCCGCCAGAAGCCTCTGGACACCGTGTCCAGAGACTTCCCTGTCTGCGGCCCCGTCGCTGACGCTCCTGGGCCTTATGCGCTTACAGCGCCACTATCTCCGAAAGTCTCTCCAGCAGTTCAGAGAGCGGTTCCCATAAATCCGCATAATCTTTTTGCAGAGCCTTGATTTCATTGGGGTAAACTCCTCCTTGGGTATTTGCCCGGACAGCAATCTGATTGAGATTATTTGCGCACCGCCTTTGCAGAGAGACGATTTCTTTGACAGGAGCGAGGTCAACATGAAGTACATAGCCGTTAAGAGCCATTTTCCGCATATAGGCCGAAAGGTTGCGGATGCCCACATCTGCCATACGTTCCCGGATTTTTGCCTGTTCATCCTGGGACAGCCAGACACAAACCGATGTACTCCGAATACGTTTCTCTCCTGCAACTACTGTTGACTGACTTTCGGAGCCGTAAGCCACTGATTTTTTGCTACTCATAGATACCTCCCATAAATTCAAATGTTGACAGTATTCCGATAAATCGGGCCTGGGGAATGATACTATACCAGCCCCTATGAAACCAGGGCCGGAAACCCTTGCGGGGCAAAGCTTTGAAATTGCTAATTGTCCACATATCAGCCGTGGAAAGACAGCGGTTTGAGGGGGAAGCGGTTCGACTCTATCCCCCCGCCCTTTCCCTATCCAGGGAAAGGGGGCGGCTCTGGAGGATATATCCCCCGTCGCGCCTTGGGAGGTAGCACAACCGGGGCAGCCTGTCAAGGGTGCGGAGCACCGCCGCGTAGCGGCGGCTTTGCCCTTGACAGGCTGCCCCGGCTGTGCTATGGGTGGCGCGGCGACGGGGGATACATCCAGCAGAGCCTCCGTGGACGAAGCGGGGAAATGGGCGAGTTCCTTCTGGTCACGGTGCCCAGAAGATATACAAAAACACCGCTCCGTTTTAGCGGAAGCGGTGCTTTGCGTAAGGTTGACAGTCCATTAAATTGTTGTGTTTTTGTGTGCTCTTGTTAAGGGAAGATATCAAAAATAAAATAATGCTCCGTATATTAAAATTGACAAAATGCTGTTAATGATAATTCCGCAACGGAAATACCAGTTTATTTCCGCTGTATCTTGCTTGCCGTAACAATGCCCCCAAAGAGGCTGTAAACCTTGCGCTACACCAGAAAGGATAGCGTTTGCAAGAGAGTAAATAAAACTCAAAACGCTAAAGGTAGATACGCCAATATCCCCTATTAGGCTTGCCAACATAAGATTATAGCAAAGTGCGGTAACAGGTGTTGTGAGTTGCGTAACGGCTTCTGGCACACCACGCTTGCATATTTTTTCATCAGTGAAAAATCAATTTTGAATGGCTTAATCCGCAGTTCGCCCTTTTTTCGCACGAAATGGGAAAGCAGGACAAGGACGGAAAGAACCTGCCCCAAACCGGACGCAACTGCCGCGCCAATCACACCCATATCTAACGGGAAGATAAACAGCCAATCCAAAAAGATATTTGCTGCTGCACCTACGCACATTCCTGCAAAGGAAAGAGCAGGTGATCCGTCATTTCTGACAAAAACAGAAAGACAGGTACTCATGAGCATAGGAATGGAAAAAGCAGAATAATAAAACAAATAATCTGCTGACATTTTCCGCATTTCTTCACTTAGTTTTCCTGCACCGCTTAAATCAACAATCTGCTGAGAAAATGCCATACCCACAACCATAAGCAATATGGAAAGCAGAACAGTTAAAGAAAATGCCGTCATAAAAGCATGATTTGCACCGTCTTTATCTCCCCGCCCCATTCTGATAGCAACAACGGTTGCGCCGCCCATAGGGAACATGGCTGCGATAGCAACAACAAAAGTGATAAACGGAACACCAATATTGACAGCCCCCAACGCAGCCGAGCCGACGCCTTGCCCGACAAAGATTCCGTCCATAACGTTGTAAAGATAAGTTACAAATAATCCACCCAATGCAGGGAAGATGTAAGCAAATAAAGATTTTGTTTTTGTGTCCATCAAGATACCTCCCATAAAGGAAGCGGGATAAAGCCCTTTCAGCTTTATCCCGCTACATAAAACAAGAAGTGGGATAAAGCCCCAAATGGTCTTATCCCACTTCAACAATCTTATTCGATTGCAAGTCCTCTGACAAGCAAAAATATTGTAACATGGAAGCTATTCAAAGTCAACAGAATTGATGATAGCAGATTTCTCAAAGATAGTTGCGGAAAACTTTCGAAAATGAAGCAAATTGCTTTTTATGCCATTTGGGGAGAGATAGAAATAAAAAAGCTAAATTTTTAGATAATCTTTGGCAAAATCGCCATGCGCGGTGTAGTAGGTAATGAAAGAAAAATTGAGAGGGTTTGGGATACTTCCCAACAAGCAAAATGCAACGCATTTTCGGAAAAGGGTACTCTTTTCCTATGCTTGCTGCGAAACTTATCACATTACAAAACAAGGAAAGGACGGGAAAGGAATGGAACGGAAACGAAAAATCAAGGATGGGCATATTGTAGTGGAAAATCCGCTGTTTCAAGAATTACCAACGCATGAAGTAACAATAAAATCCGGTAGGACGCTCTATCGCTTTACAGGCAGCTATGACGGGGAAAGGAGCCTGCCCCACAAGGTTTTACGCCTTATGGAGCAGGAACGGGGCAAAAAAGATGTTGATTAACAATGCCGGAGCCGATAAAATAGGGGTAAGCAATCCTGTATTGGCAGACTGCCCGCCGATGAAAGGAGCAGAAACTATGTTAAGGCAGTCTGGCAAAATTACCGCCCTCTATTGCCGCTTATCGCGCGACGATGAATTGCAGGGCGACAGCAACAGCATTGTAAACCAAGAGGACATTTGTCAAGGATATTTTCACCCTAAAAACGCAATGTTTCCTTTCCCATGATACCAGCGTTATTCAATACTACCCCACATAAAGGCAGAGGACAGCACCTTGTAGATGCTGTCCTCTGTGTAGTTAGCCAAACCCTAAGCAGAAGGCACAAATCTCACATTTCCCCTATGGCGAACAAAATCTCAATAATGGTCCCGCGTCCATTCCCGCTATGCAATTTGATTTCTGCGTGATGATACTGCGCGATATGCTTGACAATCGACAGCCCCAGCCCGGTGCCACCGGAAGCCTTGGAGCGGCTTTTATCCACTCGGAAAAACCGTTCAAATACTCGCGCCTGATACTCCGGGGGGATGCCGATCCCGGTATCTTTCACGGAAACAGTTGCGGCAGTATCACCTGTTAAAACAGTAACTTCCACCTTGCCGCCGTCTATGTTGTATTTTATGGCGTTGTCGATCAGGTTATAGAACATTTCATACAGGAAGTTCCGCACTCCGTCTACCATCAGATTTTCGCCTGAAACGGACAGGCCGATATGCCGCTCCTCCGCCCGCTCCCGCAAAGCGGATACCGCACTGTCCGCCAGTTCCAAAAGGTTCACCTGTTCCTTTTCCGGCGCGGTTCCCTCGTCCAGCTGCGACAAGTGAATAATGTCCTCCACCAGCGTTACCAGCCGTGCCGCCTCTGTGCGGATAACGCCGACAAACTGCGGAACATCCTCCTGCTTGACAAGGCCGTTCTCTAACAACTCGGCGCTGCCCATGATGGATTGCAAGGGGGTTTTCAGTTCGTGGGACACGTTGGCGGTAAACTCCCGGCGGCTGCGCTCCGCGGCGGCCTGTTCTGTCACGTCAAAGGCCAGCAGCACCGTTCCCGCCGCAGCACCATCCGCCGTGATCTGACTGATGTCAAATTGGTACTCCCGGTCATTTCGCACAGCGCGGACTTCGCTATGTCCCCCTTCCAGCGCGGTCTGAATAGCAAGATTGATTGTATGGTCACGGTCTATCACAAGAAATTCCTGTCCAACGCAGGCACTGTCCGCATGAAAAATTGTCCTCGCGGCGGGATTGATGCTTAAAACGACACCTTTCCCATCCAGCAGAACAAGCCCCTCGCCCATGTTTTCTGTGATCTGTTCAAATTCTTCGGTTTTTCTTCTCAACTCCCGGAGTTGCGCCTCGATCTGCCGGTATTGCTGGTGGATACGCCCCAGGAGGGGGGATAATTCCTCGTAGGCGTCGTTTTCCAAAGGCTTATCCAAATCCAGACGGTTCAGCGGTGCAACAATGCGCTTTGCCATCCGGCGGGCCAGCAGCGCGGAGAGAATGACCGCCAGGATCGCAGTCAGCAAAATCGGCTGAAGCATCCCCATTGCCAGAGCAAACACCGTCAGCTGGCTGATGGAAATGCGCAGGATGGTTCCGTCCGTCAGCCGCTGTGCATAATACAGCGTCCGTTCAGTCAGTGTCTCCGAGTAGCGGACCCCGCCGCTTTCACCTTCGGCCAGGGCCTCTTTTACCTCCGCCCGGCCCGCGTGGTTTTCCATCTCCGCCGCCGGGACGTGGGTATCAAACAGCACTTCGCCGTCAGCGGCGATCCAGGTCAGACGAAAGTCTGCTGTGGATGGGAATCGATAGGGGGAAGTCAACTGCTCCAGGTAATCCAAGCCGTCCGCCTCTACTCCATAGGAGGCCAGACGGAGTTCATCCCGCAGTTGTTTCTCTTGGACGTTTCTGTAATAGTCATACAGACAGCCCATGATGATCACAAGGCTTGCCAGGAGAACGGAAACCGCCGCCAGCAGGATAGAACGGAAGATTTTCTTTGTCATGCCTTTGCCTCCAGCCGGTAGCCGATATGCCGCACCGTTTCGATCATCCCGCCATAGTCTCCCAGCTTCTGCCGGAGCGTCTTGATGTGCATATCAACCGTCCGGGTTTCCCCGGTGTAATCCACGCCCCAAATGTCGGATAAAAGCTGTTCCCTGGTGAACGCAACGCCGGGGCGGGAGAGGAACAGGCGAAGCAGTTCAAATTCTTTGTAGGTGATCAAAATACGCGCTCCGTCTGCGGTAACTGTCCGTTCTTCCAGATCCATCGTCAGACCACCGGCTGTCAACTGCTTTGCCGGAGATGCTGGCTGGCAGCGGCGCAGGACGGCTTTTACCCGCGACACCATTTCCATCATACCGAAGGGTTTCACCAGGTAATCGTCCGCGCCCAGATCCAGGCTTTGGATTTTATCGTATTCCGCGCCCTTGGCGGTGGCCATGATGACGGGAATATCCGCAAGATGTACCGTCGCCTTCATCCGCCGCAGCAACTCCACGCCGTCCATTCCCGGCAGCATGACATCCAGAATGACAAGCTCCGGCCGCTCTGTTTCCAGCGCCGCCAGGAACGCTCCGCCGTCCTCAAAGCCCCTGGCCTCAAAGCCGGTGGAGCGCAGGGTGTAAAGCTCAATATCCCGAATGCTGGCATCGTCCTCTACACACCAAATCATAGCGCTTCTCCTTTGTGTTCCCCGGTCACGGCAAAAATCACCCATTCCGCAATATTGACCGCGTGATCTCCAATACGCTCTAGATATTTGTCGATCATCAGCAAATCAAGAGCGTGTTCGCCGCAGTCGGGGTTTGCCGCGATGTTCCCGATCAGCACCTGTTTTACCCGGTCAAAGCATTGATCCACAATGTCATCATGGGCAATCACCAGCTTGGCGCGGACAGTATCTTTCTGGACGTAGGAATCCACGCTTTCCGTGACCATCTTGATGACCTCCGCCGCCATTTCCCGGATATGGCCCACATCCTCCGGCACATACCCCTGGGCCAGCATTGCCAGAATGATCTCCGCGATGTCGGCAGCCTGATCTCCGATGCGCTCCATATCCGTGATGATCTTCATGGCGGCGGAGATCTGCCGCAGGTCCCGGGCCACCGGCTGCTGCTGGAGCAGCAGCTTCAGGCACAGCGTTTCAATGTCCCGCTCCATCTGGTCAATCTCGCCCTCCAACGGCTTGACCTGTTCCGCCAGTGTGCGGTCACCGTTCTCCAACGCCTTCGCCGCCTTTGAGATGGCCTCCTCGCACAGCGCCCCCATCTGGATGAGTTCCGTATTCAAAAGGGCAAGCTGTTCATCAAACTTACTTCTCACTTACCCAAACCTCCCTGTGATGTAGTCCTCCGTGCGCCGGTCCTCCGGCTGGGAGAACAGTCTTTCCGTCTCGCCGCACTCGATCAGCTCCCCCAGCAGGAAGAATGCCGTGCGGTCGGAAATACGCACCGCCTGCTGCATATTGTGGGTCACGATAACAATAGTGTACCGCTCTTTCAGCTGCATTGCAAGTTCCTCAATTTTGGAGGTGGAAATGGGGTCCAGGGCGCTGGTGGGTTCGTCCATCAGCAGCACTTTCGGCTCCACTGCCAGGGCGCGGGCGATGCAAAGCCGCTGCTGCTGGCCCCCGGACAGGCCCAGGGCGTTCTTTTTCAGCCGGTCTTTTACCTCGTCCCAAATGGCCGCGCCCCGGAGGGACTGCTCCACAAGTTCGTCCAGCTTGGCTTTGCTTTTGATGCCGTGGGTGCGGGGGCCGTAGGCGATATTGTCATAGATGCTCATGGGGAAGGGATTGGGCTTCTGGAATACCATACCGATTTCCTTGCGCAGAGCGTTCACATCCAGGCCGGGAGCAAAAATATCCGTATCCTGATACCGTACCTCCCCAGTGATCTTCACGCCGGGAATCAGGTCGTTCATGCGGTTCAGCGTTTTCAAAAACGTGGACTTTCCGCAGCCGGAAGGACCGATCAGAGCGGTGATGTTGTTCTCGAGAATTTGCATATTGATATTTTTCAATGCCTGGGCGCTGCCATACCACAGGCATAAATTTTTTGCGGTAATTGCGTTGCTCATAGCGCCCTCCTTTTCCTGAAATACCAGCCTACCAGGGCGGCGGTCAGGTTGACCGCCAGCGTCAGCAGCATCAGGATCGCGGCGATGGCAAAGGCCACGCCAAACTCCCCCTGCTCCTTTGCATAGACATACAGCGCCACGGTGAGAGTGGCCCCCGGACTGGCGAGGCCGGTAAAAAAGCCGTTCAGCGCATGGGCAAAGCCCGCTGTGAACAGCAGCGCCGCCGATTCCCCCAAAATGCGCCCCACCGACAGGATACAGCCGGTGATGATGCCGTCCGCGCACCCAGGTAGTACCACGGTGCGGATGACCCGCCACTTTCCGGCCCCCAGGCCAAAGGCCCCCTCGCGGTAGCTCTGGGGCACAGTTCTCAGGCTCTCCTGGGTCGTTCGCATGATGGTGGGCAGGTTCATGATAACCAGCGTCAGCGCACCCGCCAGCAGAGAGGTTCCCAACACGCCGGTAAACACCAGCATCCCCACAAGGCCGTAGATGATGGACGGGATGCCAGAGAGGGTTTCCGCCGCGTACTCGATGACAGACACCAGACGCTTATTTGCGGCGTACTCGGTCAGATAGACCGCCGCCCCTGCCCCCAAAGGCAGGACGATCAGCAGGGCGGCAAGGATGATGTAGATGGTGTTCAAAATGTCCGGCAGGATACCGATGGTGTCCGACAGGTAGCTGGGTTTGGTGGTCAGCAGCTCCCAGGACAGGTTGGGGAGGCCCGCAGCCAGCACATAGCCTATGAGGAACAACGCCAGAGCGCACACCAGCAGCACCGACAGGGCGCACAGCAGCCCCATTACACCGATATAGGCCCTCCGGGATGGGGAGATTGGTCTGTCCAGCATAATCAGCCCTCCTTTTGCCCCTTGAGGAAGAAATTCAACACGGCGTTGATCAGCATGATGAACAGAAACAGCACCAGGGCGATGGAGAACAGCGCCTGCCTCTGTAGGCCGCTGGAATAGGACATTTCGCTGGATACCGCCGTGGTAAGAAATCGGACGCTTTCAAACAGTGAGGGCATATTTGCCGCGTTGCCGGATACCATCATCACCGCCATAGCCTCCCCGATGGCCCGGCCTACTCCCAGCACCACCGCCGCCGCGATGCCGCTTCGCGCCGCAGGGACGGATACCCGAAAATAGGTTTCTATCGGGGTCGCGCCGAGGGCCAGGGATGCGTCCTCGTACTCTTTCGGTACTGCCTCCAGCGCGGTAATGGATACTTTGATGATGGAGGGCAGAATCATGACCGACAGGACGATGATTGCCGCCAGCAGGCTGGCCCCGTCCGGCACATGGAACAGCGCCCGGGTACCCGGCACAAGCACCAGCATCCCCACCAGACCGTAGACCACAGATGGAATACCCGCCAGGAGGCTGACAGCGGCCTCAACGATGGATTTTACTTGGGTTGGAGCCAGCTTCGCCAGATAAACCGCCGCGAAAAATCCTACCGGGACACCGAACAGGATAGCGCCCGCTGTGCCGTAAATGCTGGTGAGAATGAACGGGAGGATGCCGTATGAGGGCTGTGCGGCGGTAGATTCCCAGGTGTCACCCAGTAGAAAGGGCACAAGCCCGATCTGCCGGATGGCAGGGATGCCGGAGACCACCAAATATACGGTAATCAGCAAGACACAGCCTACCGTAACCAATCCCAGCATCAGAAATATCCCGTGGACTGCGGTTTCCAGCAGTTGCTTTCTACTGCGCATAGTCAATTTGCCGCCACAGCGCCCGCGCCAGAGATCAGCTCCGCCGCATCAGGGGAGGTTGCGAAGTCGAAGAACTTTTGCGCTTGCTCCGAAAGGGGCGTGTCCGTCTTGGTGACCAGGACAAAGGGCCGCTGAATGACATAGCTGCCGTCCTTCACCGCATCCTCTGTGGGTGCTACGCCGCCTACTGTGACGGCCCGCACGGTGTCCTTGACGGAGGCGAGGGAGGCGTAGCCGATGGCATCCGGGTTCTGGGACACGGCGGTAATCACATCGCCGGTGGAGGTCAGCTCCTGGCGGTACTGGCAGTTGTCTACTGTGCCGGTGATGGATTCAAAGCCGTCCCTGGTTCCGCTGCCGGCTTCCCGGCCAATGAGAACGATCTCTGCGTCCTGCCCGCCGACATCCTTCCAGTTGGTGATCTCGCCGGTATATATTTTGGCGATGGTATCCACGTCAAGGTCGGAGATAGGGCTATCAGGGTTGATGATCACCGCGATACCGTCATAGGCTAGCACCGTCCCGGTCAGCCCCTGGGCGGATTCCTCCACTTTCAGATCGCGGCTGCTGAGGCCGATGTCGCAGCGCCCTTCCAAAACCGCCTGGATGCCAGAGCCGGAGCCGGTGGGGTTGTAGGTGAAGGTCACACGGTCGTTCTGCGCCTCAAACGCCTCACCCAACGCACCGATCACCTTCTCCATAGAGGTAGAGCCATCAGTGGTGACGGTGCCGGACGTTTTCTGTGAACATCCCGCCATAACCGACAGGGCTAGCACAGCAACCAGCATAAGACTTGCAAATTTTTTCATGTTCAAATTCTCTCCTTTCAACTTTTGTGGTACGAGAAAAGAATACTGCTGGTGTGTAAAATTCAAAAGAGAGGTATTGTAAAATGAATGTAAAATCGGGTATCACCATTGTAGCAAGCAGTGTATTTGTTCCCACAAAGGCTCGAAACAGCGGTTCCCGGCGATGCCGGAAACCGCTGTTTCTGCTTGTTGGTGGCTCCTGCCCCCAAACCCCTTTTCGCAGAATTCCATTCTGCGGCTGCGCACCGTTCCGGCGCTTTTCTCTCCCGCCCTTCAGCGGGATTTTTGAAAAACGGGGAAATTGGCACTCCGGCAAAATCTCACCCCCCCCGCCAGCCCTCGACAAAATTTTCTTCAAAGGCATTGACAGGAACATCTGTTTGTGCTACTATGATAGGAAACTGAATACTTCACATATTTTTTACGCAGATACATAGACCGAACCACAGCGTTTTTGCTGGGGTCGGTCTTATTGTATCTGCGTTTTTGTTTTTGAAGGGAGGCCGGACAATGGAAAAAATCAAAACGGAGGAAGTCAGGCGCAGGCGGGGCAGACCAAAGCTGGATGCTCACATCACGGAGGAATACGCCCCCAGCAGGCGCTGAACAAGATGTATCTCTATGAGGGTGTCCATCTATTATCGGTAGCGGCTACCGAAATTCAAAACAGCGAAGTTTTATGGCGGGAGGACAGAACAGCCGTCACCTTAAAATCCCGTGACGGCATTCTGGAGCAACTCGGCAGAATGGCGGTGCAGGACAAGCTGGACCGTACCGATTGCGTCTATCTCGCCAACCTTGCCATCGCCGCCGTTCGAGCCGGGTATACCACACGAGAGGTAGAAGTTGCTCTGCGGAAAATCCGCATGGCAGCAAAGTCCAGCATGAAAAATCCAGACGATGAGGCGCTTTATTGTGCGCTGGGCAACACCGTGGACATTCTGCGGAGAATGGGAGGTGTCGCATGAAAACGGGAACTCGGCCAGTAGAAATCACAGTGGCGGGAGAACTCCCCGGCTTTGAATACGGCGGGTGCCGGGGTGTGTTTTTGAACCTGGGGCTTGATGTGGAAATGGACGGAGTGACCTATCACCTGTCCAGCAGCTTTGCGGAAAAAACGGAAATGGGCGAGGTCATTGACACGGCAGAACTGGAGCGGAACAGGCGGCGGACGGCGTAAAAAATTTCGATGTCCGGCGATAAGCTATTGCTTTACAGTGCTAAAGCGGCTATAATGGGAGCAGGTAACAGATGCTATGTTCCTGCGTCCAGGGAGGTAAAAAAACAAGATGCAGGAAAAATACAATGTTGGAATTTATTGCAGGCTCAGTCGTGATGACGAAAGAACCGGGGAGTCCGTGTCCATCGAAAATCAAAAAATCATGCTCAGCCGGTATGTGCAGGAACAGGGCTGGAACCTCTACGCCTCCTACTGCGATGACGGGGTCTGTGGGACAACCTTTGACCGGCCTATGTTCAACCAGATGATTGCCGATGCCAGGGCGGGGAAAATCAATCTGATATTGTGCAAAGACCTCAGTCGCCTCGGCAGAGATTACATTGAGGCTGGCCGGTATACGGACATCGTGTTCCCTTCGATGGGCTACCGGTTCATCGCCCTGAATGACGGCGTGGACACCATCCACAAGAACAATGAGATGCTGGTCATTTTGAAGAACGTCATGAACGATCTCTACGCACGCGACACCAGCAGCAAAATCCGGGCAGTGAAACAGTCCACCTTCAAGAGCGGAAAGTATGTTGGTTGCTACACTCCCATCGGCTACCGAAAATCCCCGGCGGACAAGCACATCCTTGAAATCGACCCTGTGACTGCTCCTGTCGTTCTCCGCATCTTCGATATGCGCTTGCAGGGGGACAGCTTTCGGAAAATCGCCCGGACGCTGAATGAGGAGGGCGTACCCTCTCCCCATGGCTTCTATTACATGGCCGAGGGCAGGCCGAACCTGCGGGGTGAGACGCCCTACTGGAACGATGTGACGGTCAAGACCATCCTGCGGAACGAGGTCTACCTGGGCCACATGGTGCAGAACAAGACCGGCACAGTCTCCTACAAGGTCCATAAGCAGGTCAGTAAGCCGAGGGAGGACTGGATCAAGGTGGAGCATACCCATGAGCCGTTAATTACGCAGGAGGTCTGGGACACCGTTCAAAGGCTGGACAACCATCCCTCCAAAGGGCGCTCCGGCAGTGATGGGGTGATCTCCCTGTTCGCCGGCATCCTCTATTGTGTGGACTGCGGCGGTTCTATGCGGTATCAAAGAGATTACCGCAGCCGGAAGCGCCACGCCGATGGACACTTTGGCGGGTTTCAAGCCTACGCCTGCAACCGGTATATGAGCGGCGGCAAAGCGGCCTGTACCTCGCACTACATCAACTGCAAGGTGCTGATGAAGCTGCTCCTGCTGGACATCCACGCCAAGGCGATGCTGGCGCAGAACAGCCCTGCCGCCCTCAAGGAGAAAATCCTCGCCCAGAAGAACGCCGCCAGTCTGGAGCAGACGAAGGCACTCAGGGCAACGCTGGTAGCGGTGGACAAGCGACTGGCGGAACTGGAAAAGCTGGTGGTGTCGGCCTACGAGGACAAGGTAAAGGGCGTTATGCCGGAGGCGCTGTGTGTCCAGCTGATGAACCGCTACGAGGACGAACGCCGGGGCAAGCTGGAACAGCGGACGCAGCTCACCGCCCAGCTGGAGGCCACGCAGGAGGACGAGCAGGCCACCGACGAATGGCTGGCCGTCATCCGCGATTATGCCCAGCTTGAGGAACTCGACCGCCCCACCCTCCTGCGCTTGGTGAAGCGCATCGAGGTGGGCGAGAAGTACGAAATTGCAGGGGAAACCCACCGGGACATCAAAATCTACTACAACTTTGTCGGGTATGTGGAACTTTGAAATCTATCCTTCTTTATGCGAGGTTATCTAATGAATGGTACGCAAAGGATACAAGCAAGAAAATCCGCGCTGTGATGAAGTCAAAGGGAGAAGCAGGAGAACACCTCTGCACAAATCCGCCCTATGGCTACATGAAAGACCCGGACAACAGGAAACGGTGGATTGTGGACGGAGAAGCTGCCGAAGTAGTCAAGCGGATATTCGCTCTTTGTCTGGACGGTTACGGGCCGTCGCAGATTGCCCGTATTCTGAAAGAAGATAAAGTCATAACGCCAACAACCTATTTTCAGCAGACAGGCAGGGCAACGAGGAACGCGCCGCCGGACAATCTTTATGATTGGGATAACAAGACAGTATCAGGCATTTTGGAGCGTCCAGAATATCAAGGGCATACGGTAAACTTCAAGACTTATAAACAGTCCTACA
>CANSAE010000012.1 GCA_947644595.1 uncultured Clostridia bacterium | reverse complement strand
CAGGACAAAATGATGATTTTGTCCTGTTTTCTTATCGGCAGTAACGGTTCACCGTTTTACGCAATCAGACGCAGGCGTTCCAATCGCTTTTTGTGCTCTTCGCCGGTGGAAATCAAATAGATCCGCGTAGTCTCCACACTGCTGTGCCCCAGAATGTCTGCCAGCTGTGCAACGTCCTTGCATGATTTATAAAACATCCGCGCAAACAGGTGACGGAGGTTGTGCGGAAACACTTTACTGGGCTCCACTCCGGCTTTCATGCACAGGGCCTTCATTTCTGACCAGATTTGCTTACGGGACAGCGATGTCCCCACCCTTGTGAGAAATACTTCCCCCGTTGTGATACCTTTCCGCCGGGCATACTTCAGCAATTTTCGGCAAAGCTTTCCCGGCAGTAAAATCGTCCGGATCTTCCCCTTCAGCGAAATATCTGCCCGGCCCAAGCGTGCTGATTCCACCGTGATATACCGCAGCTCCGATACGCGAATCCCCGCAGCGCAAATCGTCTCCATCAGCAGCGCCAGGCGGTCCTTACCCATTGCATTCGCTTTGGATACCAGCCGCTCATATTCTGCCCGGGACAGTTCCCGGTCTGCCGGTCGAAACATTCGCCTTTGCAGCCGTAAAGAGCGTACCCGCCATTCCGGATGCCCGCCAAAGTGTAAAAATGCATGGGCCGATGCCAGCATGGAATTCACAGTGCAGGGCTTATGGTTTTCCAACAGGCTGTCCCTCCATAGCATAAGTTGCTCCTTGCTCAGCGCTTTTCCGGCCAGCCATTCCTTCAGCAGCCGAACATCCCGCATATATTTATCGATGGTCCCCGCGCTGCGTTCTTCCTCTTGCAGATAAGCCCGAAAGCCCATCAATTGTTCCTGTGTAATTTCCATATTTGGGTGCCTCCTTTTCTGTTTCGGATATTTTATCATTATAGAGCAGACAAAATAACCCCGTCAAAGCAGACAAATAAAAAAGCAGGGCGGCAAACCGCCCCGCTTCTGTGTAAATCGGGTATGGGAATCAGGATTCCTTAAAGTTTATCTTGCAAGCTGATTTTCGCAAAACCGCATCAAGAGGGACGCAACCTGAGCGCGGGTAGCAGTGCCGCCCGCAGCCAGAGTCACATTGTCCACTCCGCTCATCAGGCCAGCATCAACAGCCCAACGGAGTGCTTCAACGGCAAACTCCGAGACCTGTGCTGCGTCAGAGAAAGACTCCAACTCAGCGCGGCCCGTAACATCCAGACCCTTAAACGCAGCAAAGTTATACAGGATAACCGCCAGCTGCTCCCGGGTAATGTTGTCATTGGGCCCGAATTGCGTTTCACTATAACCGCTTACAATTCCATTTTCGGCGGCCCAGGCCACCGCAGCCGCATAGTACGCGTCAGGGGAGACATCAGAAAATGCGGAAGCGGCAGCCTCGGGCTCGCCTTCCATACGATACAGGATCGTTACAATCATGGCTCGGCTGGTGCTGCTGTGAGGAGCGAACACATTGTCGCTCGTCCCGCTCATCAGCCCTTTTTCATATACATACCGCACCGCATCATAATACCAATTGGCTTCCGTGGCATCATCAAAGGGCAGAACGCCGGCCAGCGGTACGTCCTCATCCTGAATGTTTGCAGACGAGGAATCAGACCCACCTCCATTGATTGAGCCATCACCAGAGGTGCCAGGTACCCGCGGGATAGACTCAGTACGAGTCTCACTGCAGTACGTGCAGGTATAGGTCATCACGCCCTCTTCGGTTGTGGTGGCCTCTTTTGTCACCACGCCATCGTTCCAGGTGTGGTCCAGCTTCGGCAGAACAATGTCCGCCTCGGAAAGTTCAGCGCCGTTCTCATCGAACATCTTCTCACAAACGTAGCAGAGCTGATATGCCTTGTGGCCATCCGCAACACAGGTGGCATCAACCGCTGCAACTTCGTAAGTGTTATGGGACGCGTTCCACTGCGCAGTAAAAGACGTATCCTCTTCAATCAGAGCTTCGCCCTCTACAGGGACGTTATCCCGGAGCCAGCCGACAAAGGCATAACAACCCTCGCGGGTAAGGTTCTCCAGGGTAATGCTGGTCCCCTTCACCACCAAGCGCTTTTCAGGCGCAGAGCCATCGTTTCTGTCCAGCATGACCGCTGCAAAACGGTCAGCCTCCACAGCGCCGCCGCCCAAATAGGCATCCGCGCCGTTTTCAATGGCCTCCACTGCATCGTCGCCGGTAAGAATGGTCTGCTTCCCGTTCTCATCCTTCACCACAGCAGTCAGCTCATCCTGATTCAGGAAATCGGCGATTTCCGTTTCAGCCGGGAAATTACCGCCGGTCACAGTGACATTGGAACCCGCAGCAAGGCCGCAGTCAATATCTCCTCCGGTGATGGTAATTTCAGTTTCTCCGCTGGCAACTACCAGGGGCTTGCCATTGGTATTGACAAAGCTTCCTCCCTCAATGGTCAGGGAACCGTCCTCACCCTTGATGAGCGCCTTTTTACTGCCACCCTCGAAGGTACCACCCTGAATGGTGGCTGTGCCATTGTTTGTCAGCACATAGCCGGATGCCGTAATGGCCGTGCCATCCTCAATGATCAGATCACCGGTTGCCATATTCGCTACGCTGCCGGCATAATTTCCGCCGGAGAGCACCAGTACTCCATAGTTTTCCATAAACACGTCGTCGGATTGAATCCCGCCCATTCCGGCAGTAATCGTCAATTCACCCATGTTTTGAATCCCATTGGAGCCCATGGCAATGATGAAGTCTCCCAATTCAATGGCTATATTTTCCGTAACCTGCACGGCCCCAGTCAGAACCACATCATTGGCCAGCACGATTGTGCCGTTTTCGTCGGCCAGAGCCAAAAATTCCTCACCGGACATGGTGACTGCATCTGCTGCGAACACTTGAACCCCCAGTAGGCTCAGACACATAACGAATGTAAGAAACAGTGAAAACCCGCGCTTGCTTAAAGATTGAAATTTCATTGCAATTCTTCCTTTCTTTGCTTGAATTCGGATGCAAAGTATCCGGCGGCTTGGCAAGCTTAGCGCCGCGGTCATCGCGGC
The DNA here is from genome assembly GCA_947644595.1 of uncultured Clostridia bacterium. Taxonomy (GTDB): domain Bacteria; phylum Bacillota; class Clostridia; order Oscillospirales; family Oscillospiraceae; genus HGM13010. The sequence continues at coordinate 34,397 of CANSAE010000012.1, read as the reverse complement.
ACCTTAGCCCCATAGCTTTGCGTCCCAGAGTTTCCCCTGGTTTGCGTGCAGCTGGGCTGGCATAGTGTTTTCCGCACCTTAGCCCCCGTAGCTTTGCGTCCCGTCATTTCTAACGGTTTGCTCAATTTTGCAGCCGATCGAGCGTAGCGTTTACACGCCGTAGCCTCTGGCTTTGCGTCCCATCGTTTCCAATGGTTTGCTCAAAATCTCGCAGCTGGCTGGCATATCGCCCTTCCCGGCGACTTAGCCCCTATAGCTTTGTGCCCCACGGTTTCCCGTGGTTTACCCAAATTCGCAGCTGGCGATCATGACGCGGCTCAGCGCTGCGTTTTAGACCCTATAGCTTTGCGTCCCACCGTTTCCAGCGGTTTGCCAAAAAAGGTTTGCACGTTAATGCTCACGCGGTTTTACCCTTCCCCATCATGCGCTTCCGATGGTCTAGGATTTGTTGTGTTCATTAGACGTATGCAATATCCTCCTTTCCCACAGGCGACAAAATTCGCCTATGTACCCAAAATACACGAATTCATAGTATCACGGGAGATATTGAAAAGTCAATCCTTCCTTTTTAAGCAGACCGCACAGAAAATAAAGTAAATTTTCTGCACTTCAGCCAAAGCACAAAAAGAAACACGCTCCTTAAATTTGAGGAGTGTGTTTCTCTATATCTGATTGAAGAAATCCTGACGGTCTCTGATAAAAGGAGAGTATTCCAATAGAATCGGAATATTGAGGTTGGAGAGTATTAAAAGGAAATATTGTGGAAGTTAAAGCCGTTATCAGGATGCTTCCTCTGCAAATGCTTTACCGATTCCGTTCGTTGCGCCAGTGATGCCATCTACTTTACCTGCAAATTCTTTCATAGATCATAATTTCTTCCTCTGTCATATTGGTTTTCTTATGTAGTATCCCTCCATTTTCCGAAACGATTACTTTACCCTTTTCCGCCTTTCTGACCTTTCTTTTTATGTTGTACCCAGTTTACCTCATGCGCACAGCACTAACTGCCAATTCAGACCTGTATACATTTATGACAAAGATGCTGCTTCATTTCTTTGTTCTAATTTTATCAAACTTCGTTCGCCTATCCTCCTGATTTGTTCGTTTTTTACGATCCACAACAAACCTTAAACTACAAACAGCATGGCTCCCACTGGGGTGGAAGCCATGCTAGAACGAAGAAAGCACAATACAGAAAAAGCAAAATGACACCGCCGAAGCGGTGTCATTTTATATTGGAGCAAGATACGCTCTATTCTGGTGGACGATACAGGACTTGAACCTGTGACCCTCCGCACGTCAAGCGGATGCTCATACCAGCTGAGCTAATCGTCCGTACCGAGCATGGAATATTCTACACGATAGCCGTAAAAAAGTCAAGTCCTTTTCTTTCTTTCCCTATAGGAAATTTGTCCACTTGCAAAGTGCGGCGGGATTTTGTATCATAAGTGTATCAGCCAAAGGAGCATCCATCATGGAACGAATCTTAATTGTAGAGGACGATGAAGCCCTCAGAAACGGTATCGCCCTCGCCTTGAAACGCGAGGCCCGACAGGTGGAGGTCTGCCCTGATTTGACAGGCGCCCGGGTATCTCTGGCACAACGGGTTCCAGACCTTCTGCTGTTGGACATCAATCTCCCCGATGGAAGCGGCCTGAATTTTTGCCGGGAGCTGCGGAAGCACTATGCTGTTCCTGTCATTTTCCTCACTGCGAATGATACGGAGCTGGACGAAGTCATGGGACTGGAAGCCGGGGGAGATGACTATATTACCAAGCCCTTTTCTCTGGCGGTCCTCCGCGCTCGGGTAGACGCTGCTTTACGCAGAGGACACGGTTCCGACCATATATTCAGCTTTGACACTCTCCGTTTTGACTTCCGTCGTTTGGAATTCACCAAAGCCGGACAAGACCTGAATTTCAGCAAAACAGAACAGCGATTGCTGCGTCTGTTAGTGGAAAATAAAGGCCGCACGCTCACGCGTGAACGCCTGCTGGATACTGTGTGGGACGGAGGTATGTTCGTGGATGAGAATGCCCTGTCTGTAGCCATCGGCCGATTGAGAGGCAAGCTGGAGGAGGACCCAAAGCACCCAAAATATATTCAGACGGTCTACGGGCTGGGATATGTATGGAGGGATGCATGATGGAAGCCGCAATATTTCTTCTCCTGCCGGCCACCTTGGCTGCACTCGTCGGGGTCGCAGTCTATGCCATGAGAACCGGGCAGCTCATGCGTCATCTGGAGCAGATGTTGGAGGATGCCATACAGGGCCGCTTTACGGAAACACAATATGATGAATCCCGCGTCTCTCGTCTGGAGGCAATGCTGGGACGTTTTCTGTCGGCAAGTGTTCTTTCCCGAAGCCAATTAGAGGCGGACCGACAAGCCCTCAAAGAAACCATCGGAGATATTTCTCATCAAACAAAGACCCCCATCGCCAACATGCTTTTATATACCCAACTGCTGCAGGAACAGGAACTGTCTCCGGAAGTTCGGGACCTGGCAGTGCAAATCAATATGCAGGGAGAAAAGCTGGACCAACTCATCCAAGCCTTAGTCAAAGTCTCCCGACTGGAAACCGGAGTCATCGCCCTCAGCCCGGAACAAAGTGAGGTCATCCCGCTTCTGGAAGAATTGGAGCGCAGCTATGCACCCTCCGCCCAAGCCAAGGGCATCATCCTATATGTTCCCGGGGATGCAGCCTTTTCTGCCTGCTTCGACCCCAAATGGACCGCTGAGGCCTTGGGAAACATCCTCGACAATGCCATTAAGTATACCCCTCCCGGCGGACAGGTTTCTGTCTCCTGCCAAAAATATGAGCTGTTTTGCCGCATTGACGTATCTGATACCGGACCTGGTATCCCGGAAGAAGAACAGGCAAACATTTTTCAACGGTTCTACCGGGGCAGACAGGTGCGCCAAGCCGACGGCGTGGGCATCGGCCTGTATCTCTCCCGGCAGATCATCGCCGGCGAAGGTGGCTATGTGAAGGTGCAGAGCACACCCGGACGGGGCAGTACCTTTTCCGTATTTTTGCCCGTCTGACTGTAAATCTTTCAAACTTGTTAGATTTCACTGGCAGTCGGAAAGATTCTGGTTAGATTCATCTGATATAGTCTGTGTTGTCAAAAACGACACAGACTATTTTTTGGAGGTTTTTCATCATGTCTGTTTTGGAAACCAACGACTTACGAAAATACTACGGCGAGGGTGACACCCAGGTCCGGGCGCTGGATGGCGTGGACCTGTCCGTGGAAAAAGGCGAGTTCGTGTCTATCGTAGGCACCTCCGGCTCCGGAAAATCCACTTTGCTGCATATGCTGGGCGGACTGGACCGCCCCACCTCAGGTAAAGTGCTGGTGGACGGCAAGGACATCTTTTCCCTGAAAGATGATGAACTCACCATCTTTCGCCGGAGGAAGATCGGCTTCGTGTTCCAGGCGTACAACCTGGTCCCGGTGCTGAATGTGTACGAAAACATCGTGCTGCCCATTGAGTTGGACGGCAACGCCGCGGATAAAGATTATGTCAACCAAATTATCGATGCCTTGGACCTGTCCGCCAAGCTGGAGAGGCTGCCCAATCAGCTCTCCGGCGGCCAGCAGCAGCGGGTAGCCATTGCCCGGGCGCTGGCAACCAAGCCAGCCATCGTGCTGGCGGATGAGCCAACGGGTAATCTGGACAGCCGCACCAGCCAGGATGTGCTAAGCCTGATGAAGATCACCAGCCAGCGGTTCGGGCAGACCATCGTCATGATCACCCACAACGAGGAGATTGCCCAGCTGGCCGACCGCATCATCCGCATTGAGGACGGGCAAATCCGCCACAGCGAGGGGCGGTGAACGCCATGTTGAACGTAAAAAATCAGAAATGCATCCGCCAACTCGGGAACAAAAGCATGAAAGCGTCCCGGAATCGGAACCTCATCGCCATCATTGCCATCGCCCTGACAACACTACTGTTCACTTCCTTATTCACCATCGCCATGACCATCAACGATTCCTTTCAGCAGCAGACTTTTCGCCAGGTGGGCGGGAATCAGCACGGCAGCATCAAGGATGTCACCTGGGAACAGGCGGAGCAGCTGCGGGCGGACCCGCTCATTACAAGCAGCTCTGTCCGGCTGTTTGTGGGCATGACGGGCAGCGAGGTCCCGTTTAATAAAGCCCATGTGGAAGTGAGCTACATGGAGGACCCCGCAAGCTACTTCTGCACCCCCACAAGCGGAACGCTGCCGGAGGAAGACACCGACCAGATCGCTACGGATACCCGGGTGCTGGGTCTGCTTGGCATCGAGCCGAAGGTGGGCGCAAAAGTGACGCTCCCCTTTGAATTGGACGGCTCCACCACGAACCCCACGCCAGTGACCCGCACCTTCACCCTGTCCGGCTGGTGGGAGTACGACAGCGCCTGCATCGCCAGCCATGTGGTGCTTCCCCGCTCCGCGGCGGAGGAGCTGTGCGCCCTGTCCAGCGGTGCGGCGGACAGCATGACCGGGCGCTGGGACCTGAACGTGAACTTCCGTTCCTCCCTGCACATCCGGGAAAATGTGGAAACGGTCCTGGCGAACCACGGCTATCAAAACGACGACCCCCTGGCAGACAATTACCTGAAAATCGGCGTGAACTGGGGCTACACCGGTGCCCAGATGGACGCCAAAATGGACCCCATTACCACGGGCATCCTGGTGGGCGTTCTGGCGCTCATCATATTCACGGGGTATCTCATCATTTTCAACGTGTTCCAAATCTCCGTGACAAATGACATTCGCTTCTACGGCCTGCTGAAAACCATTGGCACCACGAAAAAGCAAATTAAGCGCATCATTCGCCGGCAGGCGCTGCTGCTGAGCGCCTTGGGCATTCCCATCGGCCTGGTGCTGGGCTGGCTCATCGGCGGGGCGCTGACGCCCTTGGTCATGGAGCAGACCATCTACAAAGCGGCAGGCGCTTCCCTTTCCCCAGTGGTGTTCCTGGGCTCGGCAGTGTTTGCCCTGCTGACCGTGCTACTGTCCTGTGCCAAGCCCGGACGGATGGCCGCCAGGGTCTCCCCGGTGGAAGCCGTGCGCTACACCGATGTGGGCGGCGGAAAGAAAAAGGCGAAGAAAAGCAAGGGCGTGTCCCTGCTTTCCATGGCCTGGGCCAATCTGGGGCGGAACAAGAGCAAAACCGTGGTCACGGTGCTGTCCTTGTCCCTGGCCGTGGTGCTGGTCACCCTGACCTTCTCCATCGTGGGCGGCATGGACATGGAGAAATATGTTTCCCACAGTTTTACCACCGATTTTGTGCTGGGCGACGCGGCCTATTTCCAGTCCAACTTCGCCTCCGCGGACCAGGTGCTGGACGAGAATATCATCGCCGGCGTGGAAGCCCGGGACGGCATCACGGACAGCGGACGCATTTACGGGCAGACCACCCTTTCCCAGCAATTCATCACGGAACAGCGGATACAGGAACTGTACTCCGCCTATCAAAGCTACGAGGATATCGGCGACCGCCTGCGCCGGATGGAGCAGCGGGAGGACGGGCTTTATGCCGGGGATGCGTTGGTCTACGGCATAGAGGACTTCCCCTTGTCTTTGGTTGACGTGCTGGAAGGTGACATCGTCCCCCTGCGGGACCCCAGCCAAAATGCTGTGGCCGCGGTGTGGCAGGTAGACGACTATGGCCAGCCCATTGAAGGCACCCACTGGGCAAACATCGGCGATACCGTGACCCTGCGCTACCCGTCCCGGTTTGAGTATTACTGGGTGGATACCGGAGAACTGATCGAAGATGTAGACGCGGTCTATAACAGCAACACAGACCGCCAATTCGGCATACGGGCGGCGGAGTACAGGGAACAAACCTACACCGTGTGCGCGCTGGTGCAGCTGCCGTTCTCCATGACCTACCGTCACACAGTCCTCGGCGCTGACGAATACCTCCTGGGCGCGGCGCAGTATTTGCAGGACAGCGACCAGGTAGGCGTGATGAACTTCATGTTCAACACCACCGACGAAGCCAACGCGGACATGGAAGCGTTCATAGCGGACTACACGGAGCATGTCCAGCCCAGTGCCGACTACGAGAGCCGCCAGACCTTTATTGATGAGTTCAACGGCTTCCGCAACATGTTCCTGACGCTGGGCGGCGCGCTGAGCTTCATCATCGGACTGGTGGGCGTACTGAACTTCCTCAACGCCATTTTGACGGGCATTCTCTCCCGGAAACGGGAGTTTGCCATGCTGCAGTCCATCGGCATGACGGGCGCGCAGCTCAAGCGGATGCTCATGCTGGAAGGTGTACTGTACGCCATCTCCGCCATCGTGTTTTCCCTGCTGCTAAGCCTGCTGTTCGGCCCACCGGTAGCCTGGTTGCTGGAGACCATCTTCTGGTTCTTCAGTTATCATCTGGCTCTGATGCCAATTTTCCTGTTGGCCCCCCTGTTCGTTCTCCTCGGCGCGTCGATTCCTTTGTTCGTCTATCGTTCCGCGGCAAAATCCACAATCGTAGAACGCCTGCGGGAAACTGAAACCTGAAAAATAAAAAGAAGCCTATGAAAATAGGCTTCTTTTTATTCGTTCCAGAACAAATCGTTCAGGGTCACATCCAGGGCCCGGCAAATGGCGATACACAGATTAACGGTGGGGTTATAGTCCCCTTTCTCAATGGCATTGATGGTCTGGCGGGACACCCCCACCGCCTTGGCCAGGTCCTCCTGGCTCATGTCCTTCCCCGCCCGGGCGGCTTTCAGACGTAGGTTCTTCATTCGTCCTCCAACTCCCGCTTGTTGCGGCCCCGCTGGATGAGATTCACCATCAGAACGGTGCCCAGGGCCACCGCGCAGCACAAGTTCAAAATGGATTCCATAAACGTGCCGTCGTACACGTGCCGGATGACGGCCACGGCGTTGAGCACCGTCAGCGATCCGAGGATGAACATCCACGGCCGGCTCTCCTCCCCTGCCCGGAAATAGGCATTGCGCAAAATGCATTCGCAGCCGAATACCGTCACCGCCGCGAAAATGCAGATGATCGCCGTGTCAAAGCCACCCAGCCAGTGCAGGTCAATGACAATGCCGCCCAAAAACGTCAGTACTGCCAGCAATGCGAAGCCGTGCACGGCCGCCTTTTGCCGGGCGATCAGCTGCATCTCATCGAACTGTTTTTCGGCATTGGTCTTTTTCAGCTTCAGCATCAAGGCCAGATAGATGCCGCCACCCACAACGATGGCGCAGACAAATCCCGCGATGTAATACGGACTTGTCATTTCTCATTCCTCCTCTTGTTCAATGAAACGGTTTCGCCGCGCCTGATAGAGACTGGCCAGCAGCAAAACCGTCACGCCCGCCCCGGGGATGATTTGCTGTAAAAGCGCGTTTCCCAGATTGTCGATGCCCATGTAATAGTAAATCGCCGCAATGATCAAAGGCCACGCTTGTGTCGACATCCCCTTCGCTTCCTTTCATGTTTCTGTGTCTACACCATAGCACTCTCCTGAATTTTTGTCAAGTATATTTTACAAAATATATGATAAAACAAACGCCGTGCACATCGTGCGCGGCGTTTTATGGATGCTTTATCTGCCGAACATTGCCGTGAAATCGGGATTTGTCACGGGATTCAATCCCATCTCCACCATTTCATCGCCATAGCAGGGGCAGCCCACACCGTGACCGCCTGCCACTTCTAACGCCTGCCCGGTAATCCAGGAGGACTGTTCAGACGCGAAGAACAGCATGGCGTTAGCCTGGTCCTCTGGCTCTCCCAAGCGGTACAGCGGCGTATGCTTCAGCCATGCGTCGATGGATTCCTTGGGCATGTACTTCATCGCGGCGGCCGTCTTGGTAAATCCCGGGCATACGCAATTGCAGCGGATACCGTACCGGCCGTATTGGGCAGCAATAGCCCGGGTGAGGAATACCACCCCCATCTTTGCCATCCCGTAATAGGTTTGATTCGTCTGGGGAATGAATGCCGTCAGAGAACCGTTATTCACAATGGAACCGCCGCCATTTTTTATCATGTGCGGAATTACCAAACGGCTGACCTCCGCAGTGACCGTGATATTATGTGTCAGCACACCATTGATGGATTTTTCCGTGCTCTCCAACACAGCCTTGTCTCCGTTGATGTACTCCATATCCCCGGAGATATACCCTCCCAAATTATTGATGAGGATATCAATACGCCCTTCTTTCTCAATCACAGTATCGACCATGGGTGCAAACGTGGAAAAATCGTCTCCGTCAAAATATACAATATGTACATTTCCGCCGGCGGCATTCAATTCCGCTACTGCCTTCTCGCTCTTTTCCGGGCTCCGGACCCCCATATAAACTGTGGCGCCGTCTGCCACAAGCATCTTCACCGCAGCAAACCCGATCCCCCTGCTGCATGCCGTGACCAATGCAACTTTTCCTTTCAAATCATCGTACATATACACTCTCTCCTTTTCAGTCTTTCTGTACCATATCATATAGCTGATAATTTATGATACTATAACTCTCTCCGCCTGTCCACCACTCAAGTCAGACAAAAACTAAGAAAGTCATACAAATAAAGAGGACCAAAGTCCTCTTATAAAGAATTGCCATAGGCAGACTTTTCCCGCCGTTCAATAATTCGGTACTTAAAAAACGGCCACCCCACACGGGGTGACCGTTTTTCTGGTGGAGACGAATGGGCTCGAACCATCGACCTCATGCGTGTGAAGCATGCGCTCTAACCAGCTGAGCTACGCCTCCGTATAAAGAGAGGAAAAATCCTCTCTTATTTGGTGACCCGTACGGGACTCGAACCCATGTTACCGCCGTGAAAGGGCGGTGTCTTAACCACTTGACCAACGGGCCGCGCCGAAGGCACGCACGAAACGCGCTCAACGTCCCTCATCAAATCGGAGCCCACTGAAAACGGGTCCGATTTGAAAAGGAAGAAGGAATTTAAGGAGTGAAGCCTACGGCACAAGCCGAGGGCGGAACGCCGTAAATTTCTTCTGACGTGGTAGCGGCACCTGGATTCGAACCGGGGACACTACGGGTATGAACCGTATGCTCTAGCCAACTGAGCTATGCCGCCATAACGCAAGTGATATTATATAGAGGCATGTCTCATTTGTCAAGAGTTTTTTCACTTTTTCCCCATTCTTTTCCGTTTACGCCGCTGACAGCACAAATACCCCAAACAGATGTTTTATCGAAAGACTTCCATTTTCTCCGTGAAAATTTCCAATCGGGTAAATTCCGCGAAGTCCGGGGCCAATTCCGGATCGTTTTGCTGTAAGACCTTCACCAGCAGCTCCGGGTTGATCGTGGGCTCGTTCACAGAGACCGTGGCTGCTAACCGCACATCCTCCCCGTCCGCATTTATCGTCACATCCTTCACATACGGAGCAATATCAATGATGCCCTCACCCCGCTTGGTCTTTCGGGAAACGGGCAGTTCCGAGCAAGTGTAAAATGCCCTCAGCGGCGCAATCAATTCCACCGCCTGCTTTCCGTCGTATTCATACCGTCCCATGACCCGCAGCCACTTGATGGCACTGGCTTTTGTTTCTGGGATATAGGGTGCCTGTACTCGGATTCCCTCGGGCAACACAGCATTCAGGTCAACCGCCATTTGTGCAGTATCTACAGTATCCTGCACCAAAGTAACGTCCATGATTTCACACACGCTCCCATGTCCCACAGAAAGGGGCAAGGCGATAGACAGAATCGGGTGAGGATTAAAACCCTCCGAATGCTTCAGGGGATAGCCCGCCCGCAGGAACACCCGGTGAAAGGTGTGCATCAGGTCCAGATGGGAGATATACACCGCCCGGCCCGTTTTCTCAAAGCGCATCCGCAGCTTAAGCATCGCACACGCCCCCTTTCAGCAGGGATGCCGCGCCGCATCCGGTACATTGCTTCCGGCAGTCCGGAGACAATGTCGAAGCATACGCCCGCTCCCGCTCGTGCCACAAGTGTCGCTTGGCAACACCCACATCGATCACATCCCAAGGCAGCAGTTCGTCCTTCCCTCGCTCCCGGTTGGCGTAGAACGCCGGGTCAATACCGCAGGTCTCAAAAGCATAGGCCCATCGGTTATAGTCGAAATAATCTCCCCAGGCCTCCAGATAGCCGCCGGTACGCCAGACTTCTTCAATCAGCGCGCCGATCTTTCGGTCCCCTCGAGATAAAACAGCCTCAATGAAACTGGTCTTTGCATCGTGCCAGTTGTACGTCACATTCCGGGCCTTGATGGAATCCCGCAGGAGTTCTACCTTCCTCATATATTCCTCCATGGGGACCTGCGCTTCCCACTGGAAAGGCGAATGCGGCTTTGGAATGAACATGGAGGTACTGACCGTGATGCGTACGCCGCGGTTTTTGTTTACAGCGTTCTCCCGCCAGGTGTGCAGCACCTCATTGGCAATTTCGGAAATCCCCACCACGTCCTCATCGGTCTCCGTGGGCAGGCCCAGCATGAAATACAACTTCACGCCGTTCCATCCGCCCTGAAACGCCACTTTGCAGGAATGAAGCAGATCCTCTTCCTTCACATTTTTGTTGATGGCATCCCGCAGCCGCTGGCTCCCGGCTTCCGGTGCAAACGTCAGTCCGCCCTTGCGGACCTTTTGCAATCGCTGCATGATGTCCATGGAAAAATTGTCCGCGCGCAGACTGGGCAAGGATAAGGAGCATGCCCGTGGTTCACACCAGTCCAGCATCAGATCGCACGCCTCGGACAAGTGCCGGTAATCGCTGGATGACAAGCTCAGCAGTGTCGCTTCCTGATACCCCGTGTTCTTCAGCAACTCAATGCCCTGCCGCGCCACGATCTCCGGAGATTTCGCCCGCACTGGGCGATAGACATACCCCGCCTGGCAGAAGCGGCAACCCCGGATACAGCCGCGAAACAGCTCTACGTTCACCCGGTCATGGACAATCTCCGTGCTGGGGACGATGGGGGCTGTGGGGAAATACACACTGTCCATATCCTCAATGATGCGCTTTTTTACTCGCTCGGGCGCGCCTTCCAGAGCCGTGACTGACGCAAGCGTGCCATCGGCATTGTAGCTATGCTCATACAGGCTGGGGACATACACGCCCTGGATCTGCGCGGCCTTTACGAGAAACTCCCGCTTGCTCCAGCCCTCAAGCTTCGCTCTGCGGAACAGTTCCAGAACCTCGCAGTCCACTTCTTCCCCTTCCCCGATGACCATCAGATCCAGAAAATCCGCCATAGGCTCTGGGTTGACGCAGCTTGTTCCCCCGGCGAACACCAGGGGCACCAGGTCCGGGCGGTCCGCACTTTTCAGGGGAATGCCGGACAAGTGCAGCATATCCAGCACAGTGGTGTACGCCATCTCATAGCCAATGGAAAAAGCCACCACATCAAAGTCCGACACTGGGTCGCCGCTTTCCAGGGCATACAGCGGGATACCCGCCTGCACCATTTCTTCCCGCATGTCCCCCCAGGGGGCAAATACCCGTTCGCACCACACATCCGGCATTTTGTTGATAACTCCGTAGAGGATACGCATACCGATATTGGACATGCCGATTTCATAAGTATCCGGGAAACAAAACGCCATGCGAAGGTCCACGTCCGCCTTGTCCTTGATGATTTGATTATATTCCCCGCCGGTATACCGGGCAGGCTTCTGCACCTTGGGTAAGATGCGTTTGAGTCGTTTGTCCATGGAGTTCTCCCATCGTTTCTGATTGGGATATTGTACATCATCAGGCGCTTTTTGACAAGGGGGGCGGGCTATGATAAACTGAAAAAAGAGGTGATTCCCATGCACTTTGGCTTTTCTTACGTTGGCTTGATATTCCTAGTCATGCTCATGGTCCCCAACCTCTTGTGGACAAAATGTCAGCCGGAAGGATATAAAGATTATGTTAACCGAGAAAATAAAATACTTCTGGCTTTTGAGCGTATCGGTGAAGCACTGGTCACCGTGCTGGTGCTGATTTTCAGAGATTTCAATCTATCGCCGCTGTCGCCGTGGTCCCTGTGGCTGGCAGGCAGTTTTCTGCTGATGGTGCTGTATGAGGTCTGGTGGGTACGGTATTTCCGCAGCAAACGCACCATGGCAGATTTTTACAGCGGTATTTTGGGCATCCCCGTAGCGGGAGCATCGCTCCCGGCGCTGGCCTGTCTGCTGCTGGCGGTATATGGAAAAAACCCGCTACTATTTGCGGCAGGCGTTTTTCTTGGTATCGGGCATATCGGCATCCATTTGGGGCATCGGAAAGAAATGCAATAACATAAAGGCGGACTACTTGGTCCGCCTTTATGCTTTACTATAAATTCTTCGTTCCGGAACCGTATCATACAACAGCAACATTACTCCCATGGCCGCAAGCCCCGGGCCGTATCCGCCTTTCATGAGCCAAAGTCCCACAAATAAAGTCACAGCCCCCGCCGCAAGGCTGACCGTCTCCGCCGCATTTGGGAACAGCGCCGCTACCATGCGCCAGCCGTCCAACGGCTTGGCAGGAATGAGGTTGAATCCTGTCAGCACCAAACCGGTCCCGGCAAACAACAGCAGAAATGCACTTCCGTACCAATTTCCCAGAAAGGACAGCCCCCACGCTGCCAGACCGCCGGCCAATGGCCCTGCCGCCGCCGTCAGAAATTCCTGCCTTCTTGTCAGACGCAGTCCCCGGTAGTCCATGCAAAATCCTGTCACATCCACCCGGATGCGCCGGACCCGGGCGCCGAATATCCGCAGCGCCGCAGCGTGACCCAGCTCGTGGATGACAATGCTCCCAAACAGTACTGCCAAAATTTGCAGGTCCCCGAAAAAATACAGCAGCGCCAGCAAAAGAACCCCGCCCGGGCGGACATCAAATTGTACCCGGCTCTTCAAAAGAAAAACTCCGGATTGGTATAAATGCCGTCGTGCAGCAGTTCAAAATGCAGATGCGGACCGGTAACCTCTCCGGTAGCGCCCGCCAAAGCGATTTTATCTCCTTTTGAAATGCTCTGCCCCGCCTGAACAAAAGTCTGTGAGCAATGGGCATAAAGGGTAGACCAGCCACCGTCATGGCTGACCCGGATATAATTGCCGTATCCATCATCCCAATTCACTTCGGTGACCGTTCCGTCCGCAAAGGAAAAAATATCCGTTCCGCTGTTCACGGCGTAGTCGGTACCGTAATGGAATTTTACAATGTTTTCCACCGGATGCAGCCGATATCCAAAGCCGGAGGATGTATAACCTGATACCGGAGCGCTGTATTCAAAGGGAATTTCCAAGTAATCATAACTCACTGTCGTGGGCAGATCATAGTCGGAAAACTCTGCCTGTGTCTCCAAAAAAGCGTTCACCGCCTGCCGTACATGCTCCGGCACCGGGTCCGGCGTAGGAGTAGGCTCCGGAGTTGGAGTTGGAGTTGGTGTTGGAGACGGAGATGGCTGTGGTGTGGGCGTTTCCAACACCGCCGCCGGCTTCAGTTCCTCGCCCCGCAGCCAGGCCATAGCCTCTTCTACCGTATCACTGGTAATGGCGCTTCCTAAATTGGTAAGCATGGTCTGGTAATCCATATCCCGGTCAATTGCCGACACGACCTGCGTCCGGGCCTCCTGCGTCACCTCCGGCAGCAGCAGCTTCAACACTGTTATCAGCACAAAGATCGCGGATGCAATATAGAGTTTATAGTTTTGCACAAGGATCGCCTCCCGGGAAATTATATTCCCCTTTGGACTGGCTTATGCAGGAAATGATGCTTGACAAAATCTTCGGAACTTACTATAATGGTAAAGCTTTTCGGGGTGTAGCGCAGTTGGTAGCGTGCTTGGTTCGGGACCAAGAGGCCGCGGGTTCAAGTCCCGCCACTCCGACCAGCGGGAAAGCCTTGTGACTCAATGGTTACAAGGCTTTCTTGTTTTTTCGTGATGCTGAGGAAGCGCATGGATTTTAGAAAAAGCGCACAAATCCAAATTGTGAGGCGCAGCCCTTTGGCATCTATGACAGGATGTTGTTTAAGGCTTCCTCATACCCTCGTGATAAATCAATTGTTTTTCAAAAGTTTACACTTACCAAACTTGACTGTCGTTGCATCTTGAACAAGAGTTTGATATAATAAGCTAATTGGAAAGGAGGGAGCGACATGCATCGGCTTCATCGTGGCGTTATTCGGCCCGCGCAGATCATTTTATTGGGCTTCATTGCATTGATCGCCGCCGGGACCCTTCTGCTCATGCTGCCTTTCGCGACCCGTTCCGGTGAGCACACTTCCATATTGGACGCACTCTTCACCGCAACCTCCGCATCCTGTGTAACGGGCCTGGTCATGGCGGATACTGTCTCTCACTGGACCGTTTTCGGTCAGGTCGTAATTTTGCTTTTGATTCAAATCGGCGGCATGGGCGTGATTACCATTGCCATATTCTTCTCTATGCTCTCCGGCAAAAAAATCGGCCTGAAACAGCGCTGGGTCATGCAGGAATCTATTTCCGCGCCCCATGTAGGCGGCATTTTACGGCAGACGGCCTTTATTCTGAAAACTGCCGCATTGCTGGAATTGGTCGGCGCTGCACTGCTGTCGGTCCGATTCATCCCCCGCTTTGGACTTTGGAAAGGGTTATGGTATTCTGTATTTCACTCCATATCCGCTTTCTGCAACGCAGGGTTTGACCTTATGGGTGCTGATATGCCCTTCTCTTCCTTAATCGCTTTTGCCGATGATCCGTTGATCGTCCTGACAATTTGCACCTTGATCCTGTCCGGCGGGATCGGCTTCCTTGCTTGGGGAGACCTGCGGAATCACGGACTGCGCTTTTCGCGGTATTCTCTGCAAAGCAAGCTGGTGCTGGCAGTGTCTGCCTGTCTGCTTTCAGGCGGCTTCGCTTACTTTTTGTTTGAGTTCTCTCAGCCACAATGGGATTTTCTGTCCGGCAGCCAACGGCTATTAGCTGCGTTGTTCCAAACCATCACCCCCAGAACCGCCGGATTTAATACGGTAGACCTGAACACGCTTAGCCAGCCAGGACAATTGATGACCATCCTCCTGATGCTGGTGGGCGGGGCCACGGGCTCCACCGCCGGAGGCTTCAAAATGAATACGCTGGCCGTTTTGGTACTTGGTATGATCGCAGCCTTTCGGGCAAAATCCAGCCCGGAGGTATTCGGACGGCGGCTGTCGGAACATGCGGTGCGCAATGCGGCAGCAATTTTTTTGCTGTATCAAATACTCTTTTTAGGCGGCGGCATGCTCCTTTGCTGGCTTGACCATATCCCTCTTCTGGGCGCACTGTTCGAAACATCCTCTGCCGTGGCAACAGTGGGCTTGTCCCTGGGATATACCCCGGAATTGTCTGCATTATCCCACCTGATTCTGATCTTACTGATGTATATCGGCCGCGTAGGCGGCTTGACGCTCATGTATGGCGTGGTAGAACAAGATGCGCTGACGGGGGCTGTACAGCTACCATTGGAAAATATCACTGTAGGCTAAAAGGATTGGAGGTCCTTTGATGAAATCTATTTTACTGATCGGCCTCGGCCGGTTCGGCTACCACATGGCTGTAAAATTTCATGCCATGCGCCATGAGGTTCTGGCCATTGATCGGGATGAAAGTCTGGTCAACCGGGCACTTCCCTATGTGACTAACGCGCAAATCGCAGACTGCACCAATGAGAAGTTCATCAAGTCCCTGGGCGTGCGGAATTTTGATGTTTGCATCGTTGCCATCGGCAGCGATTTTCAGAGTTCTCTGGAAATCACTGCATTGCTGAAAGATAACGGCGCTCCTCTGGTCCTGTCCCGGGCCTCCAGCGACGTACACAAAAAATTTCTGCTGCGAAACGGCGCTGATGAGATCGTCTACCCGGAAAAGCAAATCGCAGACTGGGCCGCCGTATGCTATTCCAGTGAAAGTATCTTCGATTACATCCAATTGACCCCCGAGTATTCCATTTATGAAGTATCCGTTCCTCCCTCCTGGGTCGGTAAGACCCTGGCGCTCCTATCTGCGCGCCAAAAATACAGCATCAATGTGCTGGCCACCAAAAAGGGTACCAATCTGGACCCTCTGACCGGTCCGGACCATGTATTTCAGGCGGATGAGCGGATGCTTATCATGGGTCACAACAAAGATCTGGACAAGTTTTTACATATCTAAGCAAAACAGCCGCCCTTCCGGGCGGCTGTTTTGCTTTTTATGTCTCCTTCAGGCTCATATCGGTCTTTCGATATACCCGCTTTAAGAAGAACAGGCACACAACCAGTGACATGATCTCTGCCATCGGCCAGGCCCACCAAATATTGGAAAGTGCGCCTGTCAGGCTCATGAAATAAATACACGGCAACAACACGACCAATTGCCGGGCAATGGATGCGATCAGGCTATATACCGCAAATCCAAACGCTTGACAAGTGGAGCTGCTGATAATACTGATCCCCGCAAAAACAAAGGACAAGCTGATGGTTTTGAACGCAGGTACCCCCATGGCGATCATATCCTCTGACGCATCAAAGATTCGAAGCAATTGCTCCGGGAACAGATGGCATGCCGCAAGTCCCAAAAGCATGATTCCCACCGCATAAGTCATAGCCAACCGCACTGTTTTGTGGATCCGTTCCTTATTTCTCGCGCCGTAATTGTACCCAATAATGGGGACCATGCCATTGTTCAACCCAAAAATCGGCATGAACACAAAGCTTTGCAGTTTGAAATAGGCTCCATATACCGCCACAGCGGTCTTGGAAAAGCCCATCAGGATAATATTCAAAACATAAGTCAGCATCGATCCGATGGCCTGCATCAAAATCGACGGCAGGCTGATCTTCAAAATCGCGCTCATCATAGGAACGCTAGGCTTGAGATAGCTAAGCTTTAAATGAATGTCTTTATTGAGCTTCAGGTTGAAAATCAGGCCAATGATTCCGTTCAGGATCTGGCCGATGACTGTAGCCAGCGCAGCGCCGGCTACCCCCATGGCCGGGAACCCTAGCAGTCCGAAAATCATAATAGGGTCCAAAATAATATTCGTCACCGCACCGGCCATTTGAGCAATCATGGTATGGATTGTACGCCCAGTACCGGACAGCAGTTTTTCGCATAGAGTCGCCATAAACAAGCCGAAAGACGCCATACATACGATACGCAGATACACCACGCAGTCTGAGGCAATGCCGGCAACATTCTCCATCGTCGGGTCCATCTGAGAGGCCACATAGGGGGTTACAAAAAACAAGCCAATGACAAAAAATGCCACAATGGCGATAATATCCAAGGTAAATCCCTGCATGGCATATCGGTCAGCCATTTCCTGATCTTCCTGTCCCAACATTCGGGACAGGAGGGCACTGACACCTACACCAATCCCCACGCCAATCGCAATCATGATATTTTGCAACGGAAATGCCAACGAAACCGCCGTAAGAGCATCCTCACTCAGTCGTGCAACAAAAATACTGTCAACAACATTATAAAGCGCCTGCACCATCATAGACAGCACCATCGGCACCGCCATAGAAAGCAGAAGTTGATTTACGGGCATCGTCCCCATGCGATCCGCATTTGCCGCAGTTCGATTCATTGCCATAAAATTTCATTCTCCATAGTTTTGCTAAATTCCTAATTATTGGTAACTATATCCTAAATCAATATAATTTTTTTGTCAAGAATGCAATATATATTTTTCAATTGCAACCCCAACACCATCGTGGTCACAGTCCGGCACAACCGCATCCGCTTCCGCTTTCACCGCATCGGAGGCATTTTCCACCGCCACAGCAAAGCCCGCCGCACGAAACATGGGCACATCATTATCACTGTCTCCAACAACCAGTGTTTCTGCCATAGAAATCCCCAATTTGCCGCATAAAGCACGGAGTGCAATGCCTTTGTCCGCTGTTTCCATACTCATCTCCACACAAGGCTCTTTGGGAAAACTCATATATAGTGGTAAATCCCGCAGTGCTTCTCGCACGGCCGCACAGGGCTGATGGTCCCGAAAATAGAACGAAATAGACTCTACCGGACGGTTTTGGGTCCGATACCACCGGAACAGTCCCTCCACCGGCGCAGCAAAATTGTGCATTTCATAGAGATAATTTTTCAACCCGTATTCTACGGCCAGTGACGCCATAGAACCTTCATAAATGGAGTTCCCCTCCATCCCCATAAACGGGAAGCAGTCCAGCATCTCTCCTACCGAGAATATCCGGTCCACGATTTCCGGAGGCATTTCGTTGGATACAAGCTTTTCCCACGTCTTCACATCGTAAACCACTGCTCCGCTGGATGCAATTGCATACCGTAGCTTCGGGAACTGCGTCAAATAGCGCTCAAACTGTGCCCGGCTGCGTCCCGTGCAAAAAATGACTTCCACGCCCCGGTCCAAGGCTTCATTCACCGCACGGACTGTATGTCCTCCGATATTCTTTTGACTGTTCAAGGTGGTCCAGTCCAAGTCAATGGCGGCCAATCGGTATTGACATTTATTCATATTCACAATAGGCATTGAAGCAGGGCCGCCCATCCTCATGGATTCCCTGCACGACAAAACCTGCCCCCTGTTCCGCTGCGCCAAGCTTGATACGATCGCCCGTAACACACTCCTTGATGTAATCAATCTGAAAATGGCGGATCATCCGGTACGGCCCGTCAAAACATCCCAACTCGGTGCAAACCAGGTCCACATAGTTATGAGAAGCAAAATGGGAAGCATTATCATCACAGTCTGCTTCCGTAATCGTCTTGATATCCCCATAGGACACTTCCGGCAAAGCGGCCAGCCGGGGGAAATTTTCTACCTCATTGGATGGTGGGCAATCATACAGACGATCAATCTCTGCCGTAGACAGTTTTGCGCGTTCCTTCAATCTCACAGGAATCAGCACCAGATCACAGGCCGCCACCAGTTCCCCGTCCCGCCGGAATTCTCCTCTGCGCACATATTCCGTCGGCAGTATTGTCCGTCCGGATCCAAAGCCCTGAAGTACATCGCCTTCACGAATTGGGAGGAATTGCTCCAGCTTGACCCGTCGGAACATCCACGCCGCACCGAAGTTCTCCCGCATCGGACCTCTGCCGCCGCCCTCCACACGGTTGCGGTCCATTGCGGCCAAGAGCATGAGCTGCGTCAAGCGTGTAAGTGTCATGTATCCCCGTTTATCCAAATCAGACGCATTCACCGCAACATTGGTGGTAGGCTTCATATCCATAGCATATATTCTCCCTTAACCTTTCTAAGATGGAAAATTTATTATAACAGTTTTCAGCAATTCTTGCAAGTCACCTTTCCACCATGTCCCAGTTGAAAAGATTGCATCTTGTGCTTTTTCCAAAAATGTATTATAATGGCTTAGATTAGTCATTCATAGCTTTACGAAAGGAGCTATTACTATGGTGCGTATCGATACTCCTAATGGGTGCATCAGTATCTCAAATGAGGTATTCTCCAACCTGTCCGGCGACGCGGCGACCAACTGCTTCGGCGTCAAGGGCATGGCAGGAAAAAATAAGGAGGGCATCTTCCAGCTGTTGAAGCGGGAGTCCATGTCCAAAGGTGTTTTCGTGAAATATGACGAGGCCGGCGCGCTCATCATTGAACTGCATATTGCAATCGATCAGGGCGTGAATGTCACTACCATCTGCCGGGAGATCATGAAGGAAGTCAGCTATAAAGTGGCCAGTGTCACCGGGGTCCCCGTGGCCCGGGTGGACATTTTCGTGGACACTATGATTTTGGGCTGACCACACCTGGATAAAGGAGCTGAAACTATGACAGAATTTATCGACGGACAAAGCTTTACTTCCATGGTCATTTGTGCCCACGCCGCACTGAGCGCCGGAAAACAGCAGCTCAATGAGTTGAATGTTTTTCCCGTTCCCGATGGCGATACCGGTACCAATATGACCATGACCATGCAAAACGCCGTTTCTGAATTGAACAAAAAAAAGCCCCAAACGTTGGGCGCCGCTGCCGACTGTGTGGCCTCCGGCCTTCTGCGCGGCGCAAGAGGCAACTCCGGTGTCATTTTGTCCCTGCTGTTCCGAGGCATCGCGAAGAAGCTTAAAGGCTTGGAACAAGCCAATGCCGCTCAGTTTGCTGCCGCTATGCAGGAAGGCGTAGACGCGGCATATAAGGCCGTCATGAAGCCGGCAGAAGGTACGATTTTGACCGTTTCCCGTCTGGCTACTGCCGCCGCAGTAGAATTTGCCGCCAACGGCGCAGATGTGGAACTGATGCTCACACACGCCATGGAAGCCGGTAAAACAGCCTTGGAAGATACCAAGAATTTGAATCCCGTGCTGAAAAAAGCCGGCGTGGTCGATTCCGGTGGCAAAGGATACATCATCATTTGGGAGGCAATGCTGGCATCCCTCCAGGGCCGGTTCGAGATGCCGGAAATCATGGATGAGCCCGCAAAAGATAAGGCCGATTTCGGTGCCATTGATGACGAAGAAATCACATTTACTTTTGATACGGTATTCATTGTACGCAAAACCGTTGATAAACCGCTGGAGGGCCTGCGGGCGTACCTCAGCAGCATCGGAGACTGCCTGGTCATCGGAGAAGACGACGAAGCTTTCAAAGTCCATGTGCATACAGACATCCCCGGCAGCGCCTTGACGGAAGCCCAGAAATACGGCACATTGGAAGTCGCAAAAATCGAAAACATGCGTATTCAGCACGAGGACGTGGCCGCCGGACGGCAGGCCATCAGCGCAGATGATTTGGAAGATGAGGAAGCGCTCTTTGCGGACCATACTCCCGCTGAACCGGAAAAGGAAATCGGCGTGGTCGCCGTCTGTGCCGGCAATGGACTGTCAGATTTGTTCAAAGAGCTCGGCGCTGATGCCGTTGTCACCGGCGGGCAGACTATGAATCCCTCCACTCAGGATATTCTGGCAGCGGTGGAACGTACGCCGGCAAAAACCGTATTCGTATTCCCGAACAACAAGAATATTATCATGGCGGCACAGCAGTGCCAGCCGCTGACGGAAAAGAAAGTCATCGTCATCCCTACAGGCGCGGTTCCCCAGGGGATTTCCGCCATGATCAACTTCGACCCCAATGTCGCGCCGGAAGATCTGGAAACCGTGTTCAACGAAGCCATTGAGACCGTGCATACCGCACAGGTGACATACGCCGCCCGGGATTCCGAGTTTGACGGACATCATATTTTGGCAGGACAGTATCTTGGACTGCTGGATGGCACTCTGGTAGGCAGCTTTGATTCCCTCCCCCATCTGTTGGAGGCGCTGGGCAATAAAATTGAAGCACTGGATCCATCCCTCATCTCCGTTTATTATGGAGAAGATATCCACGCAGCCGATGCTCAGGCCACTTCCAGTATCATCGAATCGCGATTCCCGGATGCGGAAGTGATGACCATCAACGGCGGCCAACCGGTTTATTATTACATGATCAGCATCGAATAAAACAAAAGCTCCATTCCAATGGAATGGAGCTTTTTATTACCTTATGCCTCTGTTTCCGACACATTTGTTTCCATCCGCTTTTCTGCCCGCATGGTGGAAACCGTCATCCATCCGCAGTACATCAGCATTCCGGACATGGCCCCCAAAATAATCTGCATCCCCAGCATCCGTTCATCCGCCATAGTCACCAGAGAAAAAAACGCCCCCAGGAAAGAAAAAAACATGGACCGGTACGGTTTTGGCCTTCCAAACGCATAGCCCGCCATATAATAGAACGCTATGGTATCCGCCGCCAATGCTAGAATCTCTATGGAATACCGCCAGACAGTGGGCAGTGTGCTGTTCATCTTATAACTCAAAATCATCCAAAAACAGCCCATCAAGGTCAGAACCGCAGCACACAAGCACTGCATCCCGGTCTCTCTCTGCTTGTAGGGAGAAGATGCCAGATAATAAAAACTACCGGCAGACAAAATCGAGAAAAACGATAAAAGGCGGATCAGTGTTTGATACGGACGGTATTTGGAGGTAAGAAACAGCACCACACCGCCGATGGCCATGGCCAAAGCAAACACCGTGTAAATATAGGGCGGCAGCGGTGTCGTTCCGCGAAATACGGATTCACAAGTACTGGCAGGAAAATAGTCCCGTTTTCTATGTCTCAGCACCAATCCCAACAGCCCCGCCGCGGCCACCACGCACATCAATACCATCAGCTTGCTCCACAAGCTCCCGGGAATGATCAGTCCAGTTTCCGCTTCAAACGCCGTAAGGGATTGGATCCATCGAAAAAAGCCGCCAAACGCCGCGGCCACACACACATAACAGCACATGAAGATCGCGTTCTTCCGCATAATTATGACCCTGCCTTAATAAATTTAATACTGACATCACATTTTACCTCTCACTTCCGCTGCCGTCAAGTCTTTTCGAAAGGATGCACCATGAAGCCTGTCGCTGTTTTGTCCGCCGTCGCCGTACTGTTCTCCCTCCTGTTGCCTGTATTTTGGGGACAGGAAAGGCCCGAAGCATCGCCGGTGACCGTCCGTTCTGATGACCAGATCACCCTCACGGTTCGTTCCGGGGACACCATAGAAACCACTACATTGGCAGAGCATCTCCCCGGTGTTCTCGCAGGAGAAATGCCGGCTCTATTTGAAATAGAAGCTTTGAAGGCCCAAGCCGTAGCGGCCCGGACCTTCATCCTGTATCGCATGTCCCATCACACAGACGCACATCCTGACGAGGACATCTGCGATGACCCGAATTGCTGCAAAGCCTTCTTATCCATAGACGATATGAAGACGCACTGGGGAGATCACTTTGACGAATATTATGCCAAAATGTTATCTGCGGTCTCTGATACCGACGGAGAATATCTGCGATATGGCGGGAATCCCATCCAAGCCGTATTCCATTCCTCCTCTGCCGGAAAGACCCTGGCAAGCGCGGACCTCTGGAATGACTGTCCGTATCTGCTTTCAGTGGATTCTCCCGAAACCGCTGCGGACGTGCCCGATTATGTGACACAGGTCGTCTTAACACCGGAAGAATTTCAAGCCGTATGTCAGGAAGCATATCCCGATTTGGCCTTTTCCGGCGAACCGGCCAATTGGCTGGGAGAGTCTGTCCTGAACGACAGCGGCCGGGTGGAATCCAGCACCGTATGCGGTACCGCTATTCCCGGCAGTCAGATGCGCACCCTATTTTCCCTGCGATCCAGCGCATACCGGCTGGAATATACCGATACCGGGAATTTCCAATTCACTGTTACCGGTTATGGACATGGCGTCGGCATGAGCCAATACGGTGCAAACGTATATGCCAAAAACGGATACGGTTATGAGGATATCCTGGCTCATTATTATCCCGGCACAGAGCTGGTATCCGAGTGAGTCACAGCAAGGGAAACTTTCCCATCTACAATCTCTACCGTCATAATATCGCCGGCAGAAAGTTCTCCGGAAAGCAGCTGTACTGCAGCTGGGTCTTCGATTTGACTGCGGATCACTCTGCGCAGCGGCCGCGCGCCCAGTGCTTTGTCATACCCTTGGCGTGCCAAGAATACCAAAGCTTCCGGAGAATATCGGAGTGTTACGCCCAAACCGTCCATACGCTTAGCCACTTTGTCCAGCAGTCGTTTCGCGATACGCTGCACATCTGATTCTGTCAGCTGGCGAAACACGATCGTTTCATCCACACGATTGAGGAATTCCGGGCGGAAGGTCTGTTTCAGCTCCGTCATGACTGCCTTCTTCATGCGCCGATTCTCCCGCTCCTCATCCTCCACATCATCCAGAAAACCCAGCCGCACCCGTTCTGTGATAGATTTGGCCCCAATATTAGAGGTCATCACAATGACACAATTGCGAAAATCTGACGTACGCCCCTTGGCATCTGTCAATCGTCCATCCTCTAATACTTGAAGCAGCACGCCCCAAACATCTTCATTCGCTTTTTCGATTTCGTCCAGAAGAACAACAGAGTACGGTCTCCTCCGCACCTTTTCTGTCAATTGTCCCCCCTCGTCATAGCCCACATAGCCCGGCGGTGAACCAATCAGCCGGGAAACTGCCTGCTTTTCCATGTACTCAGACATGTCAAACCGCAGCATGGCGTTCTCATCGCCGAACAATGCTTCCGCCAAAGCGCGGCAGAGCTCGGTTTTTCCCACGCCCGTGGGCCCCAGAAACAGGAAAGAGCCAGTCGGCCGTTCCGGCTCTTTCAATCCCACTCTTCCCCGCCGCACGGCTCGGGCTACTGCCGCAACTGCCTCATCCTGTCCTATGATCCGTCGCTTCAATTCGTCCTCCAAGGACATAAGACGGCGGCTTTCGTCGCTGTCAAGAGACTGCAGAGGGATTCCTGTCCAATCGGAAACCACCGCCGCCACATCTTCAGCCGTAACGGACATTCCGCTGGCCCGCTGCTGCGCTTCCCAATTACGCTTTTCCGTCTCCAGCGCCAATTTTGCCTTACCTTCCCTGTCCCGCACCCGGGCAGCACGTTCAAAGTCCTGATCCCGGACCGCTTGATCCTTTTCCTCCGTTAACTGCTTGAGCTCGCCACGCAGTTGGGCCAATTGCGCAGGCTCTGCCGCTCCTTCCATGCGTACCCGTGAGCAGGCTTCATCCATCAAATCAATAGCTTTATCCGGCAAGAAGCGGCCTGAGATATAACGCACCGCCATTGTGACCGCGGCTTGAATCGCTTCATCGGTGATTTTCAGCCGATGATAGCTCTCATATTTCTCCCGCACCCCCTGAAGGATCACCACGGCATCCTCTTCGCTGGGCTCTAAGACTTGTACAGGCTGGAAACGGCGCTCCAGCGCGGCGTCTTTCTCAATGTATTTGCGGTACTCCTCACTGGTCGTTGCTCCGATGATTTGAATCTCGCCCCGCCCCAATGCCGGCTTAATAATATTTGCCGCGTCGATCGCGCCTTCAGCACTGCCCGCACCAATGAGAGAGTGAAGCTCATCAATAAACAGAATCACATCTCCCGCACGATTCACTTCCCGCAGTACCGCTTTTACCCGATCCTCAAAATCTCCCCGATATTTGGTTCCCGCCACCATGGAGGTCAAATCCAGAGATACCAGGCGTTTATTCCGCAATCCTTCAGGCACATTTCCCGATGCCAACTGTCGGGCAATCCCTTCGGCGATCGCAGTCTTTCCCACACCCGGTTCCCCGATGAGGGCCGGGTTATTTTTGGTACGCCGGGATAAGATCTGCAGTACCCTCCGGATTTCTGTGTCCCGGCCGATCACCGGGTCGATCCGTCCCAGCCTGGCAGCTTCTGTCAAATCCCGGCCGAACTGGTCTAGTGTTTTGGTATCGCTTTTTCGCGGCACAGGGCGTGATGCCGCAGATCTGGGCTTGTACTCCCGGCTGTCAAATACGCACATAATATCCGTATACAGCTTATTCAAATCGCCCCCCAGCATTGTGAGGGTCTGCGCGCCTGCGCAATCCGGCTCACGAAGGATCCCCATCAGGATATGCTCCGTGCCTACATAGTTGTGCCCCAAGCGTCTGGCGTCTTCTCCTGCCAGACGCATAATCTGTCGCGCCCGGGGAGACAATCCCTGAGACGGTACACCGGGTTCCCCTCTCCCCGCACTGTGCTCCACCGTTTGCGTCAGTTTTTCCGCATCAAAGCCGTTGTCCCGCAATATTTTTGCGCCCAGACCATCCTGTTCAGCTGCAATGCCGATGAGGATATGCTCCGTACCTACATAACTGTGCCCCAAGTCCGTAGCCGCCAATCGTGCCCGCTCAATGGCAGACTGGGCTCTATCTGTAAACCGATCGGAATTTTTCATTGGAAAACCCCTTCTGAAAATAATACAGACTGATTATGTCACAACTTTCAAAATAAAATGCACGAAACCGGACGAACCCATAGTAATTTCTGATTTTGTATGGTAAAATGTGATATCACTGTATGGAAAGAGATTACCATGTTTGATGAGCTTTGGCCCGGAGGTCCCCGGTTTTTACAAGATTCAGAAGCCTTTCCTTTATGCACAGATTCTGTTCTTCTGGCAGATTTTGCCAATCCCATCCGGGCAAAACGTATTTTAGATTTGGGCTGCGGAGCGGGTGTGCTGACAGTCCTCTTGGCAGACAAAGCACCAACGGCCAACGTCTGCGGCATCGATATTCTGCCGGAAAGCATAGCGGTCTGTCGAAAAAATATGACTGCGAACGGGCATGATCCGGCCTGTATTTGTACGGGAGATCTGCGGCAATATCGTAGTTTCTATGAAGCGGGAAGTTTCGACCTGATCGTATCCAACCCGCCGTATTTCCCTGCCGGAAGCGGCTATTCCGCACCGAATGATGCCCGGGCCGCTGCCCGGGAAGAACGAAACTGCACCTTGAGTGAACTCTGTCAGGCGGCCGGCTATTTGCTCAAATGGGGCGGGTCATTCGCACTGGTACATCGCCCCGAGCGGCTAAGTGAGCTTTTTTGCACCCTGACCCAATCTGGCATGGAGCCAAAACGGCTGCGCATGGTGCAGTATCGGCCGGAAAGCGCGCCCAATTTGGTCTTGGCTGAAGCCAGACGGGGAGGAAAACCCGGCCTTATCGTGGAAGCCCCGTTAATTTTGTCCGGCATTGACGGCGCCGCCTCCCCGGAAATCCAAAGAATTTATCATAGAGGTATTTGATATGAGTGGAGCATTATACCTAGTAGGAACCCCTATCGGAAATCTGGGGGATTTCTCCCCCAGAGGCCTTGAGACCCTGAAAGCTGTGGATTTCATCGCCGCGGAGGATACCCGTGTAACTTTGAAACTACTGAATCATTTTGACATCCACAAACCTCTGGTAAGCTATTATGAACACAATAAATTCGCCAGCGGAGAGAAAATACTGGCCCGTATCTTGTCCGGTGAGACCTGTGCCTTGGTAACAGATGCGGGAATGCCTGCAATCAGCGATCCGGGTGAGGAGCTGGTGGCGCTGTGCGCCCGGCACCATGTGGACGTATTTGTGATTCCCGGCCCCAGTGCGGTGGTGTCCGCATTGGCAGTGTCCGGTTTGCCTACGGGCCGGTTCTGCTTTGAAGGGTTTCTCTCTGTGAATAAAAAAAGCCGGACAGCTCATCTGGAAAGTTTAAAAAATGAATCCCGTACCATGATTTTTTATGAGGCCCCTCATAAGTTGCTGCGCACAATAGAGGATATGCTCACTGTACTGGGTGACCGGCCTGTCACGGTCGCACGGGAATTGACGAAGCTGCATGAGGAGACCCTGCGCTCCACATTGTCCGGCGCTGCTGTGCATTTCCGGGAAACTCCGCCAAAAGGAGAGTTTGTTCTGATCGTAGGCGGCGCACCGGAGCAAAGCGCGCCGGTTATGACCTTGGAACAGGCTATGGAGCGGGTGATCTGTTACCGGGCCGAGAATCGGTCCCTGAAGGAATCCTGTAAGCTGGCATCGGCAGACACAGGTTTCTCAAAAAACGAGCTATACGACCTTGCATTGGAGCAAGGACTCTAATAACGCCTACAAATCCCTAACTTATCGACGTATTCAGGGCAGTTTTTGCCCAAATCTGTGTCATAGAGTTGAAAAACCGGCACAGCCAATGGCTGTGCCGGTTTTTTCATATTATAAACTTGATTCCAAAATTGCGCCGATGGTCTGTGTCAGATCCTCCAAGTCAATGGGCTTAGGCAAATGGGCATTCATACCGCTTTCCATGGATTTTCGCATATTCTCCTCAAAGGTATTTGCCGACACGGCAATGATGGGAATGGACGCTTTCACCGGGTCTGGCAAGGCCCGGATGGCCTGGGCCGCCTGATAACCGTCCATCACCGGCATCTGAATATCCATCAAAATCAGGGCATATTCCTCCAGTGCGGAAGCCTTCACCTTCTCCACCGCTACCAAGCCGTTTTCCGCAGCATCTGTCCTAAAGCCCATGTCCTCCAGCAGTGCTGAAGCAATCTCCAAATTCAGTTGGTTATCCTCCACCACCAGAACCGTTCTGCCTTCAAGCGCCGTTATATCAACGGTCCGCACTTCCTTCGTCTCGCCGCCATTCTGCAGGCGAAACATCACGGTCACCGTGAAGCAGCTGCCCTCTCCCACCGTGCTTTCCACTTGGATGGTGCCGCCCATCATATCCACAATGCTCTTGGCAATAGTCAGGCCCAGTCCCGTGCCTGGAACGCCGCTTTGTGTGGTATTCCGCTCCCGCTCAAAGGGTTCAAACAACTGCGTTAAGAAGTCCGCCTCAATCCCTTTTCCTGTATCCGCCACGATGAACTGGTATTTCCCAAAGCCTTGTGGGGCAACCTCTAACTCTTTCACTGTGATCGTGATCTTTCCGCCCGGGGGCGTGAAATTCACGGCGTTAAACACCAATCGGAGCATCATATTCACCAAACGTGTGCCGTCGCAGCAGACCGCGCTGTGGCGCAGCTCGGACACATCCGTGGTAAGCTGTTGTCGTTTCTCCATGGCCCGGGGCAGTGCGGAAAATTGAATATCTTCCACGATCTTCAGAAGATTGCAGGGCACTTCCATAACGTTTCCCCCGCCGGATTCCACCCTGGATAAGTCCAGTACATCGTTGATAAGCTGCAAAAGCTGTCCGCCGGATGCTTCGATCTGAGCCAAGTAGCCATCCAGTTTTTCCGTATCGTCGATATGCTTGCGGCCGAGGGCCGCAAAGCCCATAATAGCGTTTAAGGGCGTTCGCATATCATGGGACATATTCGCCAAGAAGGTTTCCTTCATGGTAGCCGCAGTACCGGCACGCTTTAGCGCATCTTCCAAGGTCTCCCGCTGACGCATTCCCTTACGAATCTCGTCATCCACGCTGCGCATGCCAATGATAAGCTGAGAGGTCCTGCCATCCTCACTGACGCTGACCACCTGCATCCGCAAATATTCTACCCGCTCACCAATCATGATCCGGTAGTTGACGTGAAAATATTTTTCCCGACTGAGCTTCTCGCGAAGCGCCGCTACATCCAGTGCCCGGGAGATTGCCTCCCGGTCCTCGGGATGGACCCAGGAAGCAATATATTCCTCCGCAAAGCCCTCAAACGCACAGCTTTGCCGGCCGTTGGGAAATTGGCCCTGAATTCGGGGGCCGATACGATAAGCCTGAAGATGATTGTTATCCAAGTCTACATAGAAAATGGATGTATAATCCATACTCAGGCCCTCAATGACCTCCAAATGCCGCAGTCTTTCCCGGCTGATGCTTTCCAATTGTTCCATACGGCGCTGATACTTCTCTGTGGCATCTCCCACAAAAACGCAAAATACATCCCCCAGTATCTCACTATGGACAAAATGCCCGTAATCTTCCACCCAACGAATTTCTCCTCCCTTTTGGATAATACGGTATTCCACATAGTCCAAATCATACTGGCTCTTCGCGATCTGTTCCCAGATGCTCTTTTCCACCGCATCCACGTCCTCTGGATGGACGATGCCCCGGAAAGAGTTCCCCGTATGCTCCCGGAGCTCCGCCATGGTCTCGCAATTGAACAGGCGCAGCAGGGCCTTGTTGGCATACAGCAGTTCTTCTCCGCCGCTGGCTCGGTAAACGAAAAAGCCTCCGGGCATCATATTCGTAATTTGCAGGACCGTTTCCGCCAATTGGACCCGCTGGGCTTCCGTAAGCTGCTCCATGGCCATTTGTCCATCGCCGCCCCTGGCCGCATTCAGCATGGATATCATAAACTCAATCTGCTTTCTGTCATTGGGCAATCTGTTCACCCCTCTTCCTGCCTCACGACGCTTTTCCGTTCCGCTGATACTTTATGGAAAATCTTGTTGTTTGCCATTATATCAAAAATTCCCCCCAAATGCAAAGGGGAAAACGAAAAAAGCCTCCCACACGACATATACGTGTGGGAGGACAATTTTTCAACGGGTTTTCATTTAATCTGCGCGGGTCACGGAATAGGCGCTGCGAAGCTCTCCCTCACCGTAAGCTTCCAACGTCACCCGGTCACCTACGTTTAAAACGGCGCACAGCGGGGCATCGGATATACTGATCGTATAATACCAGTCATTCCCCTCCAGCCGCAGATAATAATGGGTGTTGCCGTCAATGACCGCACTGCGGATATCAGCGATTGTTCCGGCGAAATTCTCTCCGGTGATGCTGGGGGTCACATAAATCTGATTCTGCGCCAGAAGGTCCAGATAATTTTTTTCACACTGTGCCAAGGTGCTGCCCGTAGCCACCACCTGGTACTGCTGGACATTCACCATGGCGTACATTTTCACCAGCTGGGATGCGTCTTTCAGGGCCATGAAGTAAGTGGGCTGGCCGGAAATGTTCAGCAACAGCGGGAAAGTCGCTTGGTAACCGAACTGCTGCACCGCGCCCTTGGCACTGTTCATGGCGGAGTATTCCTCCGCACCGGCAATGGAATAAAACTTGGAATCTTTCGTGCGCTGGTTCACCAATAAAAAGCCCACATTGGACTCGTCACCAGTCACGGAGGTGACGCCCGTATACATCCACACATCGTCGTTCAACGCAATGTAATTATACCCCCGTGTAGTCTTGGTCACTTCCCGCTGGCCGAAAATGGAGTTCAAAAAACCATTGTGATAAGAACCGTAGTAATCATATTGCTGCATAAGCAGCTCCGCAGTATAGACCCGGTCCACCCATTCCGGTACATCGCCCACATCATAATAGGTACTTTCCCCGGTAACCGCATCCACCAGGACCGCCCCGACTACATCCTCTCCGCCGAACAGACCAATGGTCTTAGTCACCACCGTTGCAACCCACCAGGGATGTCCTTCTTCGTCAATTTCAAAGTTCACATCACTGAACATCTTCGTGGGATACTGGAAACGCAGGTGCCGGTTGATATCCCGGAAGAAGTATTCCGACGGTGAGTAACGGATGCCGTTTTCCATCCGCTGCACCGTAACCTCCTGACTTACCATATCAATGACGATATAGGCCGGGATGCCTTTTGACACATTCCCGAGCCATTTGAACACATCCCCGTAGTTCAGATACGTTACCCGCACAGGCTGGTTCTGGTAATTGATCTGTGTGGTGCCATTTGCTACCTCAAACTGGCTGACCAAATCCGACAGTTCGCCCAGCTTACGGTCTGCCAGGACCTGTGCCGCGTCCTTGTCCAGCATAGGGATCTGATTATAGGAAATTTCGGCAATATCCGTTGTAAAATCGCTGGTCTCTGCATTGAGCAGCGCGCTGTAAGACTTCGCTCTGAAAATCGGCAAGCCCACAACGATGCCGATAACCACCACAGCCACCATCAGGCACAAAATGGCCAGCGGCACCTTCATGGAAAAAATCGCCAGCCTCTGCTCCTTATTTTTATACGGCTTACGGATTACATCGCCGTTCTCGTCCACATCAAAAAAATCCTTTGGCGTTCTTGGACCTGTACGTTTGACGCTGTGAGAAAACATGGCATACAAGCTGCACCATATGATGAGCAGGACTCCGGCGAAAATATAGGCATCAATGTTATGAATATTGATCGCAGGTAGGGCAAAGTAGAAATACAAAAATCCCAGCACCAAGGTGACAACCGTTGCAACTACAGCGCCGCGGACCGGTTTGCGTTCTAATTTCATGGTATTCTCCTAACTTTTCTATATGTTTTGTCTCATTGTATCATTACTATACCACAAATTTCAGCGGAAATAGGAATAAATTGTAAATTTCCGAAAAAAACATTGCTTGGCAGATGCTTTCCCGGTACAATGGAAGCATCAAAACTTTGCGAGGTTCGTGATGACATATTCCGACCAAATCTATTCCATTCACCCCATCGCACATATCCATACAGATCTACCGACAAAATTCGGTGTTCCCCGTCAGTCCGGTTTGGTTCCGGATCTGGATGCAAAAATCGTTTTTCTGCCCCGATATCGGGACCCTGTAGCATTCCGCGGGATGGAAGGTTATTCCCACCTGTGGCTTATCTGGGGCTTTTCCGAAAACAAGCGGGACACTTGGGCCAGCACTGTAAAGCCGCCTCGTCTTGGCGGGAATAAACGTATGGGCGTTTTTGCTACCCGTTCCCCCTATCGTCCCAATGCGTTGGGGCTTTCATCGGTGAAGCTTGAAAAGCTGGTGGCGGATGAAAAGATGGGGCCTGTGCTGCATGTCTCCGGGGCAGACCTCATGGACGGCACTCCTATTTATGATATAAAGCCCTATTTACCCTTTACGGACAGCCACCCGGACGCCATGGGCGGCTTTGCAGAAGAATTTACAGACTATGGGCTGGACGTGGTATTCCCGGAGCGGTGGCTCTCTATGATCCCACAGGAAAAGCGGAATGCTCTGTTCGGAATTTTGCGGCAGGACCCCCGGCCGTCTTATCAGGATGACCCGGAACGGGTGTATGGGTTTAACTTTTTGGACATGGACGTGCGGTTTCGAGTGAAAGATGGGGTCATCACAGTATGCGAGATTGAGAAATTGGAGTGATCAGATGGCGAAAAAGAGTTTGAAAATCGTCGGCATAGTCATTGGCATTCTGCTGCTGGCAGTCATCGGGCTGCTACTGTGGCTAACGGTGACGGAGTACAAGCCGGAGGCAGTGGAAGTGGTGTCTGTTTCCGGATTTAAGGAAAAAAGCGCTCCCGCCGTAGGGGATCCTTTAAAAATCGTTTCCCTGAACACCGGGTACGGCGGACTGGGGAAGGAATCGGACTTCTTCATGGACGGCGGCACCGGCGTGAAGCCAAAACAGTCCCAAGTATTGGAAAATGTGGGCGGAATCCTGAGCATCTTGCAGGAACAAAATGCAGACATCTGTCTGTTGCAGGAAGTCGACCGGGACTCCACCCGTACTTACAAGATGGAGCAGGGTGTCGCTTATCAAACCCAATTGGAGCGTCTTTTCTTCACAACCAGCGCCCTGAACTATTCCTGCGATTTCGTGCCCTATCCCTGGCCGCCCATCGGCAAGGTACACAGCGGCGTACAGACTCTGAGCGGCTTCACCATCGACCGGGCGGAGCGCATCGCCCTGCCCTGCCCATTCAAGTGGCCAGTATCCACGGCGAATCTCAAGCGCTGCCTGCTGGTGAGCTATGTACCACTGGAGAACAGTGACAAGCAATTGGTACTGGTGAACCTCCATCTGGAGGCCTATGACGACGGTGAGGGCAAAATCATCCAGACGAAAATGCTCATGGAATTTCTCACAGCGGAGTACGAAAAAGGCAACTACGTCATCGCCGGCGGCGATTTCAACCAAACCTTCCCTGGGGCACTGGATGCATATCCCATCAAAAATACCGACTTCTGGACCCCCGGTGTATTGGAATCGGATATTCTCCCGGAAGGCTGGCAGTTTGCTTATGACCTGACTGTTCCAAGCTGCCGGCTGCTGAATCAGCCCTATGACCCGGAAAGCCCGGATACGCAGTCCTACGTCATCGATGGGTTCATTTTATCCCCCAATGTGGAAGTAAAAAAGGTGGAGACGCTGGATGCGCAGTTTACATACACCGACCACAACCCGGTCATTCTGGAGGCCGCACTTTCTTCATAAAGCAAAACCGGGCGGCAGTTCCCGTCCGGTTTCTTTTTATTCCTCTGTCATGAGCTCCGTTTCCACCCGATACACATGGCGGCAAAATTCTATTAGCTGGTCAAAGCAGATTCGTGCCGGAAAATCCTTCAGAACCCAGTCCCTGGCCACGCAGACTTGAAAATTTCCGGATTCCAACTCCTGCACAAAGTGCTTGTACCACCGAATGCTTTGATTGAACCGGTTGCACAGCCGTACAGCCGGAAGATAGGCTTCCTCTCCGATTTCCACCACCACCGCACTGGCAGACAGCATCTCACCCTGAAATTCCACCATCACCGGCAGGATATGGCCAGGAAACTGTTCATCCGGAACATTGAGCATCATCAAAGTTTCTCCTTGGACCTCATACGCCGTAAAGCCGCGGAACATACACTCATTCAATACATCACTCAAATATAATACCATATATCCGCACCTCCTCAACCCAACAGTCCCGGCAGATTCACACAAATCACCTGCAATAGCGCTGTGAGCATACTCATCACATCTTCCTCATCATCAGAGTACAGCAGCAAATCCATTCCCGCACAGAAATATCCGGAGTCCAAATAAAATTTCACCCACGGATATTGCATATTCAAATGATTACAGTGGGCCATGAACGCATCCCCGTCCGCGTCGGGCACCTGGAACAAAATGGCGGACAACTCCATATCCGTTTCGCTGTGAAGCCCCACATATACCGGAAACATTGCCTCGCCTTCATCATTGACCACAGAAACTTCCAATTGATTTTCCGCTATGACCTGAATCCGCTCTTCCCCAAAACGTTCCGCACAGGCTGTCCTTAGTTTCTCAAACCGTTCCATATCTTCCTCCGACGCGTTTATGATGTTGTGATTATAGCATATCTCCCCCGGAGTGACAAGTCCGATGAAAAAACCTCCCCGTATGGGGAGGTTTTTCGTTAGGATTTTGGTATCGGTATCT
>CANSAE010000011.1 GCA_947644595.1 uncultured Clostridia bacterium | reverse complement strand
CGTTTACGGCGTGGACTACCAGGGTATCTAATCCTGTTTGCTCCCCACGCTTTCGCGCCTCAGCGTCAGTTGCTGTCCAGTTGACCGCCTTCGCCACTGGTGTTCCTCCTAATATCTACGCATTTCACCGCTACACTAGGAATTCCGTCAACCTCTCCAGTACTCAAGAACGACAGTTTCAAATGCAGTTCAGGGGTTGAGCCCCTGGATTTCACATCTGACTTGCCATCCCGCCTACGCGCCCTTTACACCCAGTAAATCCGGATAACGCTTGCTCCCTACGTATTACCGCGGCTGCTGGCACGTAGTTAGCCGGAGCTTATTCATCAGGTACCGTCACATCCTTCGTCCCTGATAAAAGAAGTTTACAACCCGAGGGCCTTCTTCCTTCACGCGGCATTGCTGGGTCAGGCTTGCGCCCATTGCCCAATATTCCCCACTGCTGCCTCCCGTAGGAGTCTGGGCCGTATCTCAGTCCCAATGTGGCCGTTCATCCTCTCAGACCGGCTACTGATCGCAGCCTTGGTGGGCCGTTACCCCACCAACTAGCTAATCAGACATGAGCCCATCCTTCAGCGATAAATCTTTGATATCCAGGAGATGCCTCCCGGATATGTTATGCGGTATTAGCAGTCGTTTCCAACTGTTGTCCCCCTCTGAAGGGCAGGTTGCTCATGCATTACTCACCCGTTCGCCACTGTCCTCTGTTTCAATTGGACGAATCCTCTATCCACAGATTCTCGTTCGACTTGCATGTGTTAGGCATGCCGCCAGCGTTCATCCTGAGCCAGGATCAAACTCTCAATAAATGGTATCTTAACCGGACCTCTGCCCGGATAAAATCGATTCATTGAAAACTTTAATCTCAGTTTCAAAATAAATCTCAAAATGGAATTGAACTCGACATCTCTGCCGAGAGAACCGGCGTTCCATTCCGGTCCTTTTCAAGTTCCCTTTTTCTGGTGCTTAAAAGCTTTTAAGCTTCTTACATTGTTTAATTTTCAAGGTACACGCCCGAACCGGATGCCCGGTCGCGGGAATCTTATCATAGCACAGGGCAAGCAGATTGTCAAGCACTTTTTTCAAGTTTTTGAAAATTTCTTTTCTCACCTGAATTGGCTCGAGACCTTGCCGCCCCGCGTGACAGCTTTGTTAATATACCACCTGCTCCCCGCAAAGTCAAGCATTTTTTTACAAAAATTTCATGTTTTTTTCAAACAAATTCACGACACCTAAATATTGTGTTTCAATCGGGACATACTACCTACATGTTCACATTTCAGAAACCTTCCCGGTCGGAGCAACCGCCCTTCCACCCGGAAGAAGAACCGAAATTCTCCCTGCCCTTGGCCGCAGAAACCCTGGAAAACATTTTCACCGACTGCGATGATTTTAATGTCCGCCGGGTATTGGCAGGGGAACGGCCGGAGTTCCCGGCGGCGGTCTGTTGGCTGGATGGGCTCACCTCCGGCGGCGATATTTCCACGGACGTGCTGCGTCCGCTCACCGAAACGGCCCGCTTCGTGGGTATAAAAACGGAGGCCGGGGTCATTGACCGCATCCTGCGGGGCGCAGTGTACAGCTACACAGTGCAAAAGCGGGAGACCTGCGATGACGTGGTCCAGGACCTGCTGAACGGTTTTTGTGCCATCGTATTTGCCTGCAGCGGCGTGGCCATCACCTTTGAGGTAAAGTCCGCCGCCAATGTGCGCTCCATTTCGGAGGCTTCTCTGGAAAAAACCGTCAAGGGCGCAAAAGATGCCTTCATTGAGACCATGCGCATCAACACCTCTCTGGTCCGCAAAAAGCTGCGCACGGAAAAACTGAAATCCGTGGAAATCACTATCGGCCGGAAATCCGGCACGGCCGTATCCGTGATGTATGTGGAGGACGTGGCCGAGCAAAGCCGGGTGGATGACCTGCTGAACCGGCTGGAAGCCATAGAGATCGACGGCCTGCTGGCCTCCGGCTATCTGGAGCAGTATATCGTAGACCAGCCCAGCTCTCCCTTCCCCCAACTCCTGCACACCGAGCGGCCGGACACCTTCGCCCGCTACCTGCTTCAGGGACGCATCGGCATTCTGGTGGACGGCCTCCCCCTGGGCTTCGCCGTCCCGGCGCAGTTCACCCAGTTCATGAAGGTCTCCGAGGACAACGCCCAGCATTTCACGGTCTCTTCGGTCCTGGTGCTGCTGCGGTACATGGCGTTCCTGGTCGCTCTGTTCCTTCCCGCCTTTTATGTGGCCATCGCCATGTACCATCAGGAGATGATCCCCACTCAACTGCTGAATTCCGCCATCAACGCCAAGCAGCAGGTGCCATTCCCCACATCCATTGAGGTACTGGCAATGCTGGTGGCCTTTGAGCTTTTGCAGGAGGCGGGTCTGCGCCTGCCCACGCCGGTGGGGGACACAGTGTCCATCATCGGCGCGCTGATCGTGGGCCAGAGCGCGGTGGAGGCGAAATTCCTTTCCCCCATTGCAGTCATCATCGTGGCCTTTTCCGGCATCGCGTCCTATACCCTGCCCAGCCAGGATATGGCTTCCGCCATCCGCATCATGCGCATCGTCTTGGTGCTGACAGCCATGTTCGCCGGGATTTTCGGCATCATGGCAGTGACCACATTGATGATCTGGCACATGTGCTCCATTGAGAGCTACGGCGTGTGCTATATGTCCCCCCTGGCAGACGGCGCCAAGGGCGGCTGGCTGTGGTCCATGCTGAAAAAGCCTCTGTGGAAAGATAAATTCCGGGACCCCACCCTCGCCGGGAAAGATTTGCGGAAGCAAAAGTGATATATATTATATGTATAGGGGCGGTCAGTCCGACCGCCCCTGTTTTTTCTTTTTTGCCTGGAGAAAGAGCACCAGTCTGCGCAGCGCGTCTTCATCCAGCCCCTGCAGGGCCTTGTTCACTTCCCGCATCAGGCCCTCTTTTTCCGGCGCGGTCCGCAGCACAAGAAACCCCTCAAAGGGATAGATCTCAATGAAGGTCCCGCCCTGCCAGCCCAGGGCGTCCCGCAAATCGCCGGGGATCAGCACACTGCCGTTCAGACTCATTTGCTTGATGATGCCCGCGGGCTTATACATGCTTTTTACGCCCTTTCCCAATTTATCCTCCTCCGCCGGCCCGGAAGGCGGGGATTTGGTCTACCCACCGGGGCCGGCTTTGGAGAAAAACAAGAAAAACACTATGCAGGCATTGAAAAATGTCTACACAGTGTTTCATACACTCCCAAAGGGTCATGAACCGAACTCCGGCTCACCGCTCGCCTGCAGATCCGCGGTGTCAAGCCGAGGCTTACCGTAAATCCAGGCCGACTAAAGTGAAGTGGGGGGTCTTGCATAATGCAAGCGATTCATGTATAATGACTTCAGGCTTGGGATCAAATCCCTTTGTGTAGGCGGTTTGGCGCCTGCGCAGGCTATGGGGAGTTGGCCCTCCCCATAGCTGCCGTTATCTTGTTTTTCCCAAAATAAATTTTTTTAGCACCCTATCGGGTGCTTTTTTCCTTATTATAGCATAGAATTCCAGAAATGCAAATATAAATATTTGCATTTTGTGTTCTATTTTTCTGGGCAATCGGCAATTATAATCGTTATCAAAGAGAGGTGATTGCTATGTCTGACGAAAATAAATTCATTGTCACTCCCAAAGATACTAAATCTGTGACTATGACAATTCGTATTCAACCTGAAATCAATGATAAATTAGAAGAATTAGCGCAGAAAAGCAATCGTTCGCGAAACGAACTAATCAATCTCGCTTTGGAATTTGCATTTAATAATCTGGAATTTATTGATAATTAATATAAATAAATATGGGCGGGTTTTAAATCCGCTTTTTCCCAAAATAAATTGTTTTTTAGCACCCTATCGGGTGCTTTTTTCTTATTATAAAGTGATATCACTTGATTGTCAATAGACTGCATACATATTATTGAATTATTTGTAATATATAGTCAATACTATAAATGAGGTATTGATATGGCTACAAATAAGAAGGTATTTACACTCAGAATGGAAGATGACATATTCGATAAAATCGGAAAATTGGCTACTGCGGAACATCGCTCTATGACAAATTATATTGAATATGTGTTACTTGAACATATTCGCAAAATTGAAGCGGAATATGGGCCGATTGAAATTGAAAATGAATCGTAGGGGCGGGTTCCAAACCCGCCTGTTTTATCTTGTTTTCCTATTGGTAGATTAACAGCATTTTCCGCAAAAGTCAACCATATTTCCACAACTTTTGCAATTATATCATGGTACGATTCACTTAACCATATTCGGTTAGGGGATATCTCATGAGTTTTGGTGAAGCGATAATTGCACAGTTATATGCCCTTTGCAATGAACGAAATATTACAATCAATAAATTGTGTGAAATCTCTGCGGTTCCTCAATCCACTGTAAATAATTTTATCAATGGAAAAACGCATAATATTGGCATTTTAACATTGAAAAAGCTTATTGATGGTTTTGAGATAACAGTTCCCGAATTTTTCGATGCTGATATTTTTCAAAATCTTGAACAAGAAATCAAGTAGGGGCGGGTCCCAGACCCGCCCGCTTTATTTTGTTTTCTGACGAATAATTATTTTTTGCACCCGATAGGGTGTTTTTTCTTATTATAACATAAGAAATTCATGGGGTCAAGTGGCCTCATGAATTTCTTAACTCCTTGGTACACTTTTATTAGGAAGTGATACCATGAATATCAATGCTGAATTGGTTGGACAAGTCCTTCAAGAATATAGAGGCCGTTCCGGTCTTTCTCAAGAAGTATTAAGCGGATTGGCAGGGCTTGACCGTACACATTATAGTAAACTTGAACGGGGCGAACGTATGCCCAC
The DNA here is from genome assembly GCA_947644595.1 of uncultured Clostridia bacterium. Classification (GTDB taxonomy): domain Bacteria; phylum Bacillota; class Clostridia; order Oscillospirales; family Oscillospiraceae; genus HGM13010. The sequence goes on along the minus strand of CANSAE010000011.1, from coordinate 51,454 downwards.
AATAACGACTCTTTTTAAGATTGCTCAAGCAATCAGTGTTCATCCGTCAGATATTATAAAATCAATTGAAGAGAAAGTCGATTATAAAACGTAGGGGCGGGTCCCAGACCCGCCCCTACGTTTTAAGATTTCTGCTTATCTCGCTTTCAGCGCAGCCGGTCAATGTCGCCGGACTGGATGGCCTCCAGATTCGCGGCAATGCGCTCCTCCGGCCAATCCCACCAGCGTATGGCTTCCAGACGGGCAATGACCTCGTCGGAAAACCGTTTATGGATGGGCCGTGCAGGCACACCGCCTACAATGGTGTACGGTTGCACGTCCTTCGTCACCACCGCCCGGGCGCCGATGATAGCCCCGTCCCCGATGGTCACGCCGGCCAGGATCACGGCCTCATACCCGATCCACACGTCGTTGCCCACGATGATATCGCCCTTGTTGTCCCAGGCCGCGGGAATGTTCTCTACATCCGTGCCCCATTCCTCAAAGAACAGGGGAAAGGTGTACGTGGACAGGGACCCCAGCGCGTGATTGGCGCAGTTGAACAGGAACTTCGCGCCGCAGGCGATGGAGCAGAACTTGCCGATGACCAGTCGCTCGTGATTGATGGGATAGTGGTACAGTACACTATTGCGCTGAAAATCCCGGGGATCGTTGACAAAATCGTCGTAAATACTATACTCGCCCACTTGGATGGACGGATCGGTCACCACATTTTGCAAGTAGACCGTGCTGCTCCCCTGTGACCGGGGATAAATTTTCCATTGCGGGATCATTTTGATACCTCCAAATATTTTTTGTCAAAAAAACGATCCCGCTGAGGACAATGCACCGCCTCACGCATACCACCTCTTTAAAAATCTCCCTCCCTGCCGGGAGGGGGACGTTTTTGTTTTATTGCTTCGCTTTCAGCGCCTCGATCATGAGGTCGCACACTTCGTCCATGTCGCCCACGATGCCGTAGTCCGCCACACCGAAGATGGCAGCTTCCGGGTCGCTGTTCACGGCGATGAACAGTCCCGCATCCTTGATGCCCGCGGTGTGGTTGATAGCGCCGGACACGCCGAAGCTGATAATGAGCTTGGGTTTGACCACCACGCCGGACTGGCCGATCATCTGCTTGAATGGCAGGATGCCCCGGTCAAACATGGGCCGCGTGCCGCCCACCTTGCCGCCCAGCAACTCCGCCAGTTCCTGATACTTGGGCAGTTTCTCCGCGCCGGTCACGCCGTTGCCGATGCAGACAATAACGTCTTCCTCCGCCAGGTTCACAGATCCATCATCCGCTTCCGGCACGAATTTCAGCAGCTTCGTGCGGCTCTGGGCAGGGTCGAAATTCACGGTCTCGTGAATGATCTCCACGTTGGCCTTCTCGCCGGTAGGCTCATATTTAAAGGTACCCGGCCGGATGGTGCCCACCTGAGGGCGCAGCACGGGAACGGTGATGACGGCCATCATCTTGCCGCCCACGGCGGGCTCGATGAACTCAATGTCGCCGGATTCCGGATTGTACACCACCTGGATGGCGTCGGACGTGCAGCCGGTGTTCAGCCGGGCGGCGAACCGGGGGGCGAAGTCCCGCCCGTTGGTGGTGCCGCCCACAAACACGGCGCTGGGGTTGTACTTTTGGCACAGCACGGTGAACAGATTGGTGTACGCATCGTTGTTATAGGTCTCGTACCCGGTGCCGGACACGACCATCAAGCCGTCCACGGCGCATTCCCGGATCTTCTTCACTTCCGCTTCCGGCAGACCCTCCACCATCACGGCGACGAGCTTATCGCCAGTGACATCGCAGAGCTTCCGGGCCTCGCAGCACAGCTCCAGAGACACGGTGGAAACCGTCTTGCCGTCGTGCTCGATGTAGACCCACATATTCTTATAATCCTGCTTTTTCATGTCCGCACCTCCTTACACCAGGCCCTTGTCGGCCAGAATTTCCATGACCTTGGCGACATTCTTCTTGTCGTCGCCCTCGTCGATCATCACGCCGGACGCAGTCTTCTCCGGAGGATAGGTCCGGGGCACGATGGTGCCGGAGCCGGGGGCGCCGATTTTATTCTTGTCCAGCCCCTCAATGGTATCGGAGGTCAGCTTGGTGATTTCAAAGGTCCGGGCGAACTTCTTGCCCTTGAAGTTGGGGATGCGGGGTTGATAGTTCGTCTTCTCAATGGTCATCAGCACCGGCAGCTTAGCTTCCACGGTCTCCTCGCCGTATTCCGTCTCCCGCAGCACAGTGACGGTGCCGGCCTTCTCGTCCACCTTCTCAATCAGCGCAGCGGAGGACACGAAGCTGGTATTGAACCGCTCGGCCAACTGGGAACCCATCTGCCCCGTGGCGCCGTCCAAGGTCTCCTTGCCGCACAGGATGATGTCGTACTTGCCGAACATGGAAGCGCCTTTTTCAATGGTATAGCTGGTGGACAGGGTGTCCGCGTCCTTAAACGCGTAATCCGACAGCAAAATTGCCTTGGACGCGCCCACGGACACGCACTCCCGCAGCACGCTCATGGCGGCGTCGGGACCCATGGTGACGGCGGTGATCTCGCCGCCGTAGGTTTCTTTCAGCTGTACCGCCGCTTCCAGCGCGTTGCCGTCCAGGGGATTCATAATGGCGGGCACGCCGTCACGAATGAGGGAGCCGGTCACCGGGTCGATCTTCACCAGGTTCACGTCGGGAACCTGTTTGACGCAAACAAGAATTTTCAACATGTTTCCTACCTCCCGCTCAAGAGCAAACTTTGCCCGGATTGAGGATGCCGTTGGGGTCAAACAGCGCCTTAATGGCCTTCATCAGCCGGTAAGGCACCTCGCCCACGGATTCTTCCAGATACTCTTTTTTCGCATGGCCGATGCCGTGCTCGCCGGACAGCTGTCCGCCGATGCGCTTGCACTCGGTATAGCACTTGGCCATGAGGACCTTGTTCCGCTTCCAGAACTCGTCGAACTCCAGATCGTTGGTGCAGGCGTAGATATGCAGGTTGCCGTCACCCGCATGGCCGAAGTTGCGGATGGTGAGCCCCACCTCGTCGCCCACGGAGCGCACAAAGGCCAGATAATTGGCGATCTGGTCCACAGGCACCACTACGTCCAGCTCATCTAAAATCTTCGTGTCGCCCTCGATGGCGTTCAGGAATGCGGACCGGGCTGCCCAGACGTCGGTTTTCAATGTCGGCGTATCAATGACAAGGGTATCGATAGCGCCGCACTCCGCCGCCAAAGCGTCCAACTTCTCCATCTTCTCGTAGAGCTCGTCCTCATTCTCGCCCACGAAGGTGACCAGAATGGACGCATCCACTTCCTTTTTATTATATGTAGTGGGGAAAATTTTCTTCCCGGTGAAATCGGACGAAGAATTCACGATATCAATGCCCATAAACTCGATGCTCTGGGGGTCCAGGTTGGCAATGCGGATCTTGGGCACCGTGGCGATGCAGTCCTCAATGCGCTCAAAAGGCAGCAACACGGACACGTTCATGGCGGGCTTGGGCACCAGCTTCAGGGTCATTTCCGTGATGATGCCCAGGGTGCCCTCGGAACCGATCATCAGGTGCAGCAGAGAATAGCCCGTGGATGTCTTGCACACGGTCTTGCCCAGCTGCATCACTTCACCGTTGGCCAGCACCACGGTCAGCGCCAGCACATAATCACGAGTGGAGCCGTATTTCACCGCCCGCATGCCGCCGGCGTTGGTGGCCACGTTGCCGCCCACGGTGGAGGTCTTGGAGCCGGGGTCCGGGGGATAGTACAGCCCCTGCTTATCCACGTCCGCCGCCAGATCCTGCAAAAGGACGCCCGGCTGGACGGTGACTGCCATATTGGGGATGTCGTAGCTCAAAATCTTATTCATCCGGGCGGTGCAGACCACTACGCCGCCGTGGATGGGCACAGAAGCACCGGTGAGGCTGGTGCCCGCGCCCCGGGCCGTGACCGGGATGTTGTTGTCGTTGCACAGCTTCAAAATGGCGGAGACCTCCTCGGTGCTCTCCACCTCGCAGACCGCCTCCGGCGGGAATTTGCCGTAAATGGGCATCTCGTCATGGGAGTAGTCCTCTTTGACCTTGTCACCGTACTGGAACCGCTTTTCGCCGACGATGGCTTTCAGCTGTTCGGCAAGTTCCGGCGTGACAGAGTGAAAGTTTGCCATAATGCGTTACCTCCTTATTATCTGCGGCATATGCCGCCATAAGTTCCGCATCTATTATATCAATGTATCCCGCGCAAAACAACGAATGTTAATATCTTCACACGGGAAAACCCGCCAATTTTCATGTGATTTCTTCATATAATATTTACAATTCATTTGCACAATCCCCTTGACAAATCCCGCCGCCGGTGGTAAATTAGCACTCAGATATACAGAGTGCCAGCACTGTGCCCCGTGCAAGTGCCAGGCTTCAAGGAAAGGGCGGGCCTATGGATATCAGCGAGCGGAAAAAGAAAATACTGGCCGCGGTGATTGAAGAATATATTGAGACCGCCGAGCCCGTAGGCAGCAAGACTCTGGCGGAAACCGCCGGGTTGGGCTGCTCCTCCGCCACCATCCGCAACGAATTGGCGGAGCTGGTCGCCATGGGCTATCTGGAACAGCCCCACACCTCCGCCGGCCGCGTCCCCACCGTAGAGGGCTACCGGCTGTATGTCAACGAGCTCATGGCCCGCCAGCAGCTGTCCGATGAGGAAATCCTCCGGCTCACAGATGAGCTGGACCAATGCCTGGCACAGATGGACGGTCTGGCTGCGGACGTAGGCCGCCTGGCCTCCCAGATGACGAACCTCCCGGCCATGGCCATCACCGCCCCCCGGGCAGTGACCATCACCCGGTTCGATTTCATTTATGTAGACGCCAACACCTTTATTATGGTCCTGCTCTTGTCGGACAGCACCGTGAAAAACAAGCTGGTACGCCTGCCCATTTCCGTGGAGCAGACGAAGATCGAAAAGCTCTCGACTCTATGCAATGCCAATTTCACCGGTTTGACCACGGCGGAGATCACTCCAATCCTTATCTCCGCCACGGAACGGGCCCTGGATGACGTGATGGGCCTCACCGCGGTGGCCGCCTCCTTCGCCATAGAAGCGCTGGTCCAGTCCGCCCAGCCGCGGATGACCGTTGCCGGACAAAACAAGCTCCTGGAGCACCCGGAATTCCAGAATCCCGAGACCGCCCAGAGCCTGATGAACTATCTCAACCAGCTTCCCCGGGAGTTCCCGGAGCTGATGGCGGAGGACACCGGGGTGAAGGTGTTCATCGGGCCGGAAAACGTGTCCGAAGCCCTGAGGGACTCCAGCGTGGTACTGGCGACTTACGACGCCGGCGCCGGCGTCCGGGGCATCGTCGGGGTCGTGGGCCCCACCCGAATGGATTACGCCATGGTCGCGTCGAAAATGCAGATGATCGCCGAGACCATTTCCCAAGCCATGATCGGCGGCCAGAAACCGCCCCTGGGCATGGATACAAAACTGATGTTACGAGGAGATGAATCCCATGAGTAAGCAAAAAGAAACCGAACAGCCGGAGGAAAAGACCATACAGCAGCCGGAAGAACCCGTCGCGGAACAACTCTCCGAGGAAACCCCGGAACAGGCCCTGAAAGCCGCGGAGGACCGGTACCTGCGCCTGGCCGCGGAGTACGATAACTTCCGCAAGCGCAGCGCCCGGGAGCGGGACGCGATTTTTGCCGATGTCCGGGCGGACACAGTGCTGAAATTCCTGCCGGTGTATGACAACCTGGTGCGGGCCATCGCCGCCATGGCCGAGGAAGACCCCGGCCGCAAGGGCGTGGAAATGACGCTGGCCCAGTTCGAGACGGTGCTCAACAAGCTGGGTGTCATCCCCATCCCCGCCCTGGGTGAAGCATTCGACCCGGAACTCCACAACGCGGTCATGCACGTGGAAGACGAGGAACAAGGAGAAAATCTCATCATTGAGGAGTTTGAAAAAGGCTTCAAGATGGGGGATAAAGTGATTCGGTTCAGCATGGTCAAGGTAGCAAACTGATTCAATCCCGTAGGGACGGGTTCCAAACCCTCCCCTACATAGCCGATTTCAGTTCGGCATAAACGAAGGAACAACAATGTATGAAAATAGGAGGAACTTACAATGGCTAAAATTATCGGTATCGATTTAGGAACTACCAACAGCTGCGTGTCTGTGATGGAAGGCGGAGATGTGGTCGTTATCCCCAACGCCGAGGGCGGCCGCACCACCCCGTCCGTGGTGGCCTTTTCCAAGACCGGCGAGCGCATGGTGGGCCAGGTGGCAAAGCGCCAGGCCGTCACCAACCCCGACCGCACCATTGCGTCCATCAAGCGTGAAATGGGCAGCGCCTACCGCGTGACCGTGGATGACAAGAGCTATTCTCCCCAGGAGATCAGCGCCATGGTCCTGCAAAAGCTGAAGGCCGACGCGGAAGCCTACCTGGGCACCACCGTCACCGAGGCAGTCATCACCGTCCCCGCCTACTTTACCGACTCTCAGCGCCAGGCCACCAAGGATGCGGGCAAGATTGCCGGTCTGGACGTCAAGCGCATCATCAACGAGCCCACCGCGGCCGCATTGGCCTACGGTCTGGACAAAGAGGACGATCAGAAGATCATGGTCTACGACCTGGGCGGCGGCACCTTTGACGTGTCCGTGCTGGAGATCGGCGACGGCGTTATCGAGGTCCTTGCCACCGCAGGCAATAACCGACTGGGCGGCGATGACTTCGACCAGTGCGTGGTGGACTATCTGGCCGGCGAATTCAAAAAGACCGAAGGCATCGACCTGAAAGGCGATAAAGTCGCCATGCAGCGTCTGAAGGAGGCGGCGGAAAAGGCCAAATGCGACCTGTCCGGCATGACCACCACTACTGTGTCCCTGCCCTATATCACCGCCGACGCCACCGGGCCGAAGCATCTGGAGGTGGAGCTGTCCCGGGCGAAGTTCAACGACCTGACCCGCCACCTGGTGGACGCCACCGTGGGCCCCGTGCGCCAAGCCCTGAGCGATTCCGGCCTGTCCGCCTCCGAGCTTTCCAAGGTGTTGCTGGTGGGCGGCTCTACCCGTATCCCCGCGGTGCAGGATAAGGTCAAGGAGCTCACCGGCAAGGACCCCTTCAAAGGCATCAACCCCGACGAATGCGTGGCCGACGGCGCAGCCATCCAGGGCGGCGTGCTGGGCGGCGACGTGGAGGGCATCCTCCTGCTGGATGTCACCCCCCTGTCCCTGGGCATCGAAACCTTGGGCGGCGTCTGCACCAAGCTCATCGAGCGCAACACCACCATCCCCACCCGCAAGAGCCAGATCTTCTCCACCGCCGCGGACAATCAGACCTCCGTGGAAGTCAACGTCCTGCAGGGCGAGCGGGAAATGGCCCAGTACAATAAATCCCTCGGCCGCTTCCATCTGGACGGTATCGCACCCGCCCGCCGGGGCATCCCCCAGATCGAAGTTACCTTTGATATCGACGCCAACGGCATTGTAAATGTCAGCGCCAAGGACCTGGGCACCGGTAAGGAGCAGCACATCACCATCACCTCCTCCACCAATATGTCCAAGGACGATATCGACAAGGCCGTGCGGGAAGCGGAGCAGTACGCCGCCGAGGACGCCAAGCGGAAAGAAGAAATTGACATCCGCAACGAGGGCGACGCCATGGCCTATCAGGCGGAAAACACCCTCACGGAAATGGGCGACAAGCTGGACACTTCCGACAAGTCCGAACTGGAAGGCAAGCTGGCAGCCCTGAAGGGCACCTTGTCCGGCGGCGACTTCAATGCCATCAAGGCCGCCACCGAAGAACTGAAGCAGACCTTCTATAAGGTCAGCGAGAAGCTCTATCAGGCACAGGCACAAGCCCAGCCCGGCGCGGGACAGCCCGGCCCCGACATGGGCGGCGGCGCGGCCTCCGGCGGTCAGGACTACTACGATGCGGATTACACTGTGGTAGACGACGAATAAATTTCAATCAAAGCTGTACTTTGATCGAGGGGCTTGCGGCCGACTGCGCACACACCCCGCCGGCCGAGCAGTACTTTTTCCGTGATACATGCTCCCGGAAAAATCAATTTGATTTTGTTTCGCTCTGCAGAGCGAAATTCTGTGAAACTATCCAGGGAGGTCTTGAAAAGACCTCCCTGGATATGGATAAACGTGGTGAGAACATGTCCGGAAAACGCCTTTGTCCGCTACTGCGCACCATTCTTTTGATCCTTGGCGGTCTTACCGCGTCTCTCCGGCCGGACAGCCATTTGCGGCGCACCGTCCCCGCAGGTTTCCCGCCAGTCTGGACCGGACTTTGACGGAATGACCCCCGCCGAGCAAAAGCGCCTGCCGTCTGCGGCAGGTCCTTTACAATAATCTCCAGTATGTGGACTATGCCGCTTACAGCGGGAAATATAACGCGAAATCCCCGGGAAGTCTTGCAAGGACAGCCCGAAGTATGATAAGATATCCCCATTGCAAAGGGAAGTGAACGAATATGGCGGAAAAACGCGATTATTACGAGGTCCTGGGCGTCCAGAAGGGCGCGGCGGACGATGAAATAAAAAAAGCATACCGCAAGATGGCCAAACAATACCACCCGGACCTACACCCTGGCGACAAGGAGGCCGAGGCCAAGTTCAAGGAGGTCAACGAAGCCTACGAGATTTTGTCCGACCCGGACAAACGGGCCAAGTACGACCAGTACGGCCACGCGGCCTTTGACCCCAACAGCGGCTTTGGCGGCGGGGGCTTCGGCGGCTTTGACGATTTGGGCGATATTCTGGGCAGCATTTTCGGCGGCAGCGGCTTTGGCGGCTTCGGTGGGTTCGGCGGCTTTGGCGGCGGGGCCCGTCAGCAAAACGGGCCGCGAAAAGGCGAGAACCTCCGGGTCAACCTGACCATCGACTTTGAGGAAGCTGTGTTCGGCTGCAAAAAGGAATTGCAGGTCAACATGGTGGAGACCTGCAGCGACTGTCAGGGCAGCGGCTGCGCCCCCGGGACCCAGCCGGAGACCTGCCCGGACTGCGGCGGCCGGGGCAGCGTGGTCACCACCCGGCGCACCGCCATGGGCATCATGCAGTCCACGGGCCAGTGCCCCAAGTGCAAGGGCCGGGGCAAGCTCATCCATACCCCCTGCCCCACCTGCAAGGGCGCGGGCCGGGTCCGCAAACCCAAGACCGTGTCCGTCTCCATTCCCGCAGGCATCGACAACGGCCAGACTATCTCCCTCCGGGGGCTTGGCAACCAGGGCATCAACGGAGGCCCAGCAGGGGATCTGCTGGTGACGGTCACCGTCCGGGCCCATCCCCTGTTTGAGCGGGACGGCAGCTCCATTTTGATGGACCTTCCCATCACTTTCGCCCAGGCGGTCCTGGGCGCGGAGCTCACGGTGCCGACGCTCACCGGCAAGGTGAAGCTAAACATCCCCGAAGGGACGGACACCGGCACGGTGTTCCGCCTGCGGGGCAAGGGCGTGCCCTATCTCAACGGCAGCGGCAGCGGTGACCAGTACATCACCGTCACCATCGAGACACCCAAGAAGCTGTCCGACGCGCAGAAGGACGCCCTCCGGGCCTATGCGTCAGCCATGGAGGAGCCAACGGCAGAAAAAAAGAAATCCGGCTTCGGCAAAAAGAAAAAATAACCAGACGAAAAACACCCCCAACAAATCGTTGGGGGTGTTTTTTCTGTCTCCACTCAGCCGTAGAGCGCGCCCAGAGACAGGTCCTCAAAGTCCTTGCTCCACTCCACCCGGGCCTCGTCCACCCAGGTTTTCAGCAGCTTTCCAAACACATCCGCCGCGGCATAAGCGCCCACGGTGTTGTCGTTCGTGCCGTCGATGTAATCCACCACACTGTCCCGGGTGGTGGGCAACCGCAGAATGATGTGGTACCCAATCTGGGACTGCACCGGCTCGGAGAAGGCGTAGTCCTCCAGCGCCTCGGCCCCAGTCTGGAACTCGTCCACCATCTCCCCGGGCTTGAAGGTGTATCCGTTAGGATAGGTCTGCGTGCCCGGGTCCTCAGTGTATTCTGTCATCAGTTCGTCGAACTTGGCCAGCAGGGCCTCCCGGTCCCCCTGGACCTCCTGAAGCTGGCTGTACAGCAGCGTGGCCCGGGCAGTCTTTTCCGCCAAGTCCTGCCCCTCCAACGGCTGATTGGCAGCGTCAACGGTCTTGATGAGGATATGCTTAGCGGTGATATAGGCATTTTCCTCTACGAAAGAGGCGATCTCCTCATCGCTGAGGTGCTCGCCTTGCCGGCCGAATTTCTCCGTATACGCCCGGTCGTACAGCATACTCACCCGGTTGATGTAGTCATAGATCTCCCGGGTCAGGTACATCTCCGCCAGCGCCTTCTCAAAGTCCGCCTCGGAGGCGCCCTCCCCGGCGTAGAGGGCACTCTCCTCCGCCACACGGTCGGCCAAGGCCTGTTCATCCTCGGCGGTGAGCTTCACCCCCAGAGCCTGCAGATGGGCGTCCATTACATGATACTGTACACAAACGTCTACTGCCTCCCGGCGGATAGAATCCTCCACGGTGGTTTCCCCCAGGACCTCATCCCAGGAAAACGGCATCCCGTAGTTGTTGTAAGAGCTCACCACGTTGCCGGAAATCATATTCACATAGTAGAAAAACTCCGCCCAAGTGACGGCGCTGCCGTCCACGGTGAACACCACGTCGTCGGGCTGATGCTTCCCCCAGGCCCCGGCGGAATCCAGGGTCACGGCCGCGCCGTCCGGGGTGGGCGTGGGCTCCGCCGCGTCCTCTTTTTTGCATCCGGTGAGCAGGCTCACACACAGGCACAGCGCCAGCAGCAGCGCAGGTAATTTTCGATTCATATACGTTCTCCTTGGTCATATCCTCGGCGCAGAATTTTTTCTTGCACGGTCCGACACAATTTGTTACACGGAAACCTGCAAAAAGCACCCTGTTTCACCCTACGGATGAAAGGAGGTTTTTCACCACTGCGCCGTTTTTGGCCATTGTACCATACTCTCATTCGTTTGTCACCTTTTTTAAGCCCCCTGGTCAAGCAGGAGGGGTATACAGGGGAATCGGGGGTTCCCCTGTATACCGTACCCCGACCAAAGGCCGGGATAGATCACGTCCGCAGGCGTAATTACGGTTTAGTCCAGTCTTTGACAAATTTTCGGGCCTGGTCGATGGTGTGCACCTTGGCGTCCAGCTTCAGCGCCACGCAGGGCACCTCTCCGGGGACGGCCTGGAGCCGACGGGAATAAGCCTTGTCGTTCAAAAGCGCCGTAAACTTCGCCGGGTCGAATTCCCGGAACTGGAACAGCAGCCGCCCGCTCTTTTGGCTGATATCCGTGATGCCAGCGCTCCCCGCGTCCCCTCGCAAAAGGGCTACGGACACCAGGGCATTCACGCACCGGGGCGGGTCGCCGAAGCGGTCGATGAGCTCGTCGATCATATCGTCGGCGTCCGCTTCGTTGCGGATCAGCGCGATGCGCCGATACAGGTCCATCCTTTGGGCCGCACCGGGCACATAACTTTCCGGGATATTCGCGGACACCGCCAGGTCCGCCGAGCATTCCGCCCGGACAGGCACCGGCTCGCCCCGCTCCTCGTGGACAGCCTCTTCCAACAGCCGCAGGTACATGTCATAGCCCACATCGATCATGTGCCCCGACTGCTCCGCGCCCAGGAGATTGCCCGCGCCACGGATCTCCAGGTCCCGCATGGCGATGCGCATTCCGGAGTTGAATTCGGCGAACTCCCGGATGGCCTCCAGCCGTTTTTCCGCGTCCTCGGTCAAAATCTTGTTCTTCTTATAGGTCAGATAGGCACTGGCCCGCCGGGCGCTGCGCCCCACCCGGCCGCGGATCTGATGGAGCTGCGCCAGCCCCAGCTGGTCCGCGTCTTCGATGATGAGGGTATTCACGTTGGGGATATCAATGCCCGTCTCAATGATGGTGGTGCACACCAGGATCTGAATCTCCCCGTTCTCCACCTGCTCCATGGTGCGGGACAGCTCCTCCTCGCTCATCTGCCCGTGGGCCACGCCGATGCTTGCCTCCGGCAGCTTTTCCCGGATGCGGGCCGCCGTGCGCTCGATAGAGGCCACCCGGTTGTGGAGGTAATACACCTGTCCCCCTCGCATGAGTTCCCGCTCCATGGCGTCGCTGAGCACGTTCCAGTCATGCTCCATCACATAGGTCTGCACTGGCAGCCGGTCCATGGGCGGCTCTTCGATGACGGACATGTCCCGAATGCCGGACAGCGCCATGTTCAGCGTCCGGGGGATGGGCGTGGCCGACAGGGTCAGCACATCCACATCCCGGCTCATCTCCTTGATGTGCTCCTTGTGGGTCACGCCGAAGCGCTGCTCCTCGTCCACCACCAACAGCCCCAGCTGCTTGAATTTCACGTCTTTTTGCAGCAGCCGGTGGGTACCGATGACGATGTCGCAGGCCCCGGATTCCAAATCCCGCAAGGTCGCCTTCACCTGGGCCGGGGTGCGGTAACGGTTCAAAATCTGAATGTTCACCGGATACCCGAAAAAGCGGTGCAACGCCGTTTGATAGTGCTGCTGGGTCAAAACAGTGGTAGGCGCCAGCATGGCGGCCTGCTTTCCGTCCAGCACGCACTTCATGATGGCCCGCAGAGCCACTTCCGTTTTGCCGAAGCCCACATCCCCGCACAAAAGCCGGTCCATGGGCGTGGATTTCTCCATATCCGCCTTGATTTCCGCGATGCACCGGAGCTGGTCGTCGGTCTCCGGGTACTCAAACCGTTCCTCAAACTCCACCTGCCACTCGCTGTCCGGGGAGAAGGCAAAGCCCTTGGCCTGCTGCCGGGCGGCATACAGGGCGGTGAGTTCTTTTGCGATGTTCTTCACCGCTGCCTTGGTCCGGGTCTTGGTTTTCGTCCAGTCCGCGCCGCCCATCTTGGACAGCTTCATGGGCCGGCCGGACTCCTCCCCGCCGCCCACATACTTGCTCACCAGATTCAACTGCGTGGCCGGTACGTACAGCACATCCGTCCCCGCGTAGCAGATTTTAATGTAGTCCTTGTCCGCGCCGTCCACCTGCATACTCACCACGCCGGCAAAGCGCCCGATGCCGTGGTGCTCGTGGACCACCAAATCCCCCGCGGTCAGATCCGCGCAGGAGCCGATGGCCAGTCCCCCGGCACTCTTTTTCCGCTGCTTCCGGACCCGTCCGCCCCCGGCGATTTGAGTATCCGTCATCACCGCCACCCGGAATTCCGGGTACTCCATGCCCGCCGAGATGCTCCCCGGGGACACGGTGCAGGTCCCCGACCCGCCGATGGCCCCGGGAACGGGACTGTACATTGCTTTCAGGCCCTGACGGTACAGCGCGTCGGTGAGTATTTTCCCCCGGCGCTCGTCCCCAGCCAGCAGCGCCACGGAAAAGCCTCGATCCACATACCGTTTCGCATCCTCAAACGCGGTCTGGGCACTGCCGCCGTAAGAGGGCAGCTGCTTGGCCGTTACCCCCACGATGGTCCGCGGCTCCATGGGGTATCGCCCCACGGTGAACGCGTCGCACAGCACCGCCGGCCGCTCCCGAAGCTGCATCACGCACTGTTCCCAAGGCAGGGTAAAATCCCCCGCCCCGGCGGCCAGCTTCCCGCTCCGGGCGAGCAGTTTCACGTCGTCTCCCACCTGCTTCAAATAGGCCTTGGCCCGCTCAGCGATTTTCCCCGGCTGACTGAGCACCAGCAAGGTGTCCTCCGGCAGATGGTCCAGCGCCGAGGCAAACTCCCCGCAGATGACTCCCATGTACCGGTCCGCGTCAGACAGCATCGCCCCGCCCCGGAGCTTGTCGGCATCTTCGTAGAGCATCTGCGCCGTCTGCTGGGCGGCCTCGCTGGTGCGCCTTTTACGGAAGGTGTCCCCCATTTCCGCCAGTTTGTCTGCCAAGGCTTTCGCCCCACCGGGATACAGACTGGGTAAGGTCTCCGCCGCCGGCAGGATCACACAGCGGTCGAGATTCTCCGTCCGCCGCTGGGTGTCCACGTCGAACAATCCCATGGAATCGATATCGTCCCCCCAGAATTCGCACCTGATGGGCGCGTCGTACCCGGGGGTAAAGAAGTCCAGAATGCCGCCCCGGCGGGCAAACTGCCCCGGGCCCTCTACCTGGTCCGCCCGCTTGAAGCCGCACAGCAGCAACCGCTGTTCCGCTTCTTCAATGGGACAACTGCCCCCGCTTTTCAACACAAACGCCGCTTCCCGCAGCCGCTCCACGGGGATCGTCCTTTGCAACAGACCCGCCGCAGTGCATACCACTGCTTTGGGCGGCATTTCCCCACTCAAAGCAAACAGGATACCCAGCCGCCGCTGTTCCTCCTGCCGGGACACCGCATCCATGGGTGTGAAGGTGAATTCCCGAGCGGTGAGCACGGGCACCGTCTCCCCGATCATGGCTTCCAAGTCCCGAGCGAAGCGCTCCGCCGCCGCGTCATCCGGGCAAACCGCGCACACGCAGCTATCCCAATTCCCCGCCAGATACGCCGCCAAATGGGCCCTGTGCACCTCGGACAGTCCGGAATACAGTACCGGTAGCCGCCCACCCTCCAGCAAATCAGACACCGCCGCCGCGTTTTTTTCAAAAATCTCGCTGTTTCGCTCCACAAATTCGTACATACTCTCACCCAATACCGTTACTGATAAAAACGCTGATTCCCCCCGATGCACACATCACCGGGGGTATACAGTCATTATCCAAATGAACGCATCTATTATACACGACCTGCCCCGCAAAACGCAATGAAAATCTGCCCCGGGAATTTCCTATACAATTTAAATAAATATCTGGAAAAATATCCGGAAAATCTATTGTAATCCATCCGGTTCTTTGCTATAATAAATCAATTAAGAAAGGGTTGTGAACCATGAATTCACTTACAGAGATTTGGGAGAGCATTTTGGACATTCTCCGCCAGCGGACCACGTCCACCGCCATCAACACCTGGTTTGCCGACTGCACCCCCGTGGACCTGGCGGACAAGTGCCTGGTCCTGCAAACCACATCGGAATTCAAGCGGAGCATCTTGGAATCCCGCTTCGCCGCCGACCTGCGGGAAATCCTCACGGACCTGTTCTCCTGCGAGTTTGATGTAAAGTTCCTGATGGGGGACGAACTGGAGGAATATGAGACCGCCCGGAAGGGCAGCCACCTCATGCCGGAGATGGACGGCTATACCTTTGATAACTTCATCGTCGGCAATTCCAACAAATTTGCCCATGCCGCGGCCCTTTCCGTGGCTATGGAGCCGGGAAAAAACTATAATCCCCTGCTCATTTACGGCAATTCCGGCCTGGGCAAGACCCACTTACTGCTGGCCATCGGACAGTACATCAACGAGCACCAGCCCAGCGCTCAAATCGCATACATCAAGGGCGATGAATTCACCAACCAGATGGTAAAATCCATCCAAACCGGCACGGCAGAGGAATTCCGCCAGAAATACCGGAATGTGGATCTGTTTTTGGTGGACGATATCCAGTTCATCGCCGGCAAGGAATCCACCCAAGAGGAATTTTTCCACACCTTCAATAATATCTACGAAGCCGGACACCAAATTGTTATCACCTCGGACCGGCCCCCGGTGGAAATGACCACCCTGGACGACCGCCTGCGCACCCGGTTCGAGGGCGGCCTCATCGCGGATGTGCAGTCCCCGGACCTGGAAACCCGCATCGCCATTACCCGGAACAAGGCCGCCCTGCTGGGTATGATTTTGCCGGAAGAGATCGTAAATTATATTGCCGAGAATCTCACCTCCAACATTCGCCAGATCGAAGGCGTGGTAAAGCGCCTCACGGCTTACAGCAACGTTATGCACGACGAGATCACCGTGGAGCACGTGCGCAAGGCCATTAAAGACGTGGTGCGGGTGGGTGTTTATATCCCCACACCGGAAGTCATCATTGAAGAGACCGCCCGTTATTTCAACCTCAGCACCGATGATCTCCGGGGCCAGCGCCGGAGCAAGAACACCGCCTTGGCCCGGCAGGTATCCATGTACCTTATGCGTCAGCTGACGAACATGTCCTTTAAAGACATCGGCGCGGAATATGAGAACCGTAATCACGCCACGGTCATGGCCTCGGTAAATAAGATCCAGGCCCTGATGGATACCGATAAGACCATTGCCGGCATGATACGGGACATTACCAGCAACATCAATTCCTAATCGCAAAATTTCCCACAGCACTCTGTTAACATGACATGGAAAATCCGTGGAAATCTGTGGAAAACTTTTAACGTAAAATTCTCCAGTGGAAAACCCGCTTTTTTCTCCACATTTTTTTCCACATCCCAATATCTTGTCCCACAAGGGGTTTCTCCACTTTCCAACATATTTTTCTTCTACTACTACGACTACTAAAAAATATTCTATTCTTTTCTTTCTTATTCCTGATCACATATTTTTCTGAAAAAGTTTGGGAGGTCACCAATTATGAAAATTTCCTGCGAAAAACACATTCTCCAGGATGCGATTTCCATTGCGTCCCGTGCAGTCAGTCCCCGCAGCGCCCTGCCGGTGCTGGAGGGTATTTTGCTAGAGGCCAACGACCTGGGGCTGAAGCTCACGGGCTACGACCTGAAAAAAGCGGTCTACACCAGCATAGATGCCACCGTACAGCAAAAAGGCGCGGCTGTCCTCAGTGCAAAGCTCCTGTTTGATATCACCCGGGCCATGCCGGACGGAATGATCCAGATCTCCGTGGAGGAAAACACCGCCAACATCCACTGCGGCAAGGTAGAATACAATATTCCCGCCATGAAAGCCACGGATTATCCTGAGCTTCCGGAGTTCGAGGAGGAAAAGAGCTTCACCATGGAGCAAGGCCTGCTGAAAAGCATGATCCAGGAGACCATCTTTGCCGTGTCCGATTCCGAGAGCCGCCCGGTGTACATGGGCACGCTGTTCAAACTGGAAGAGGGCACATTGACCATGGTCAGTGTGGACGGGTACCGCCTGGCCCTGCGCCGGGAGGCGGTAAACGGTCCAGATGTGAAGGACTTCATTGTTCCCGGAAATGCCCTGGCGGACGTGGAACGCCTGTGCTCCGACGGAGATGATCCCATTATGATTTCCATCAGCCCAAAGCACATTTTCTTTGAAATCGGCGATACTTCTCTGATTTCCCGCCGGCTGGAAGGAGAATTTCTCAATTATAAGAGTGCCATTCCCGAAAGTTTTAAATACGAAGTAGTGGTAGAACGCACAGAGCTGCTCCGCACCGTCAGCCGCGTTGCCTTGATCGTGGACGATAAGACCCGCATCCCCATCCGCCTGACCTTTGCCGACGGCGTGATCGACGTTCGCTGTGCCACAGTCTTGGGCAGCGGCGTGGACTCCTGCATCTGCGAAGGCACCGGCGGCGCCACGGAGATCGGCTTCAACCATAAATACCTTTCCGACGCGCTGAAGGCTGCTCCGGCAGATACCATTAAGGTCTGCCTGAACACCAGCAGCGCCCCCTGCGTCATCCGCCCTGCGGACGGCAGTGATGAATTTACCTACCTGGTCCTCCCGGTGAGAATGAGAAGCGAATGAATCACGCTATACGCCTGTGGGATGTTCCCCTGAAATTTATTTCGACGTCGCAGGGGAGGGTTCTAAACCCGCGTCCCTGCTACGTACCTACGTCAACACCAAATAAAGGACCATGAAATGGAACAAATACAGATCACAACAGAATATATCAAGCTGGACGCGTTTTTGAAATTCTGCACTGCCGCATCCAGTGGCGGAGAAGCGAAGGTCCTCATTGCTGACGGTCAAGTGTCCGTCAATGGCGAAGTATGCACTCAGCGGGGCAAAAAGCTCCGCCCGGGAGACATAGTAGAACTCGCCGGCGCGGCCTACGAGGTCACGGCGTGAGAATCGACCGCATCTGCCTCAACGGCTTTCGGAACTACGACTACCAGTGGGCGGACTTTGCTCCGGGCATCAACGTCATCACCGGGGAGAACGCCCAGGGGAAAACCAATCTGCTGGAGGCGGTCTGCCTGCTGAGCACGGGCAGGAGTTTCCGCACCCGGTTCGATAAAGAGCTGGTGCACTTCGACTATTCCGCCGGAGAGATTTTGGCGGACCTCCACGCGTCCGGCCGCAAGCAGACAGTGAAAATCACCCTCCGCCCCGGCGTGCGCAAGATAATTTCAGTCAATGCCAACCGGGTCACGGCGGGGGAGCTGGCGGGAAAATTCACCTGCGTGCTGTTCTGCCCGGATGATTTGAATCTCATCAAAGAAGGCCCCGGCGCCCGCCGGCGGCTGATGGATACCGCCATCACCCAGCTGCGCCCGGGCTACGGCAAGCTGGTCACGGATTACAACCGGCTGTACGACCAAAAGGCGGCCATCCTCCGAGACTGGCGGGAAAAACCGTCCCTGCTGGACACGCTGGACGATTTTTCCGACCGAATGTGCAAGGTGTCTGCTCAGATGATTCGTTACCGCGCAGCCTTCACCGCCCGGCTGGCCGTGGAAGCCAAACGGGTCCACGAAGAATTTTCCGGCGGCCGGGACACGCTGGATCTGAAATACCACACGGTGTCCACGGTAAAAGACCCCGCCGCCTCGGCGCTGGACATTTATTACGATCTATGTGAGCATCAGGAGTCCCACCGGAAAGCGGAGCTGGACAGCGGCCAGTGCCTCACCGGCTGCCATAAGGATGATATCAACATTTTCATCAACGAGAAACTGGCCCGAAGCTTTGCCTCCCAGGGCCAGACCCGGACGGCGGCCCTGTCCCTGAAGCTGGCGGAGCGGGAAATCCACCTGCAGGAAAGCGGGGAATACCCGGTTTTGCTGCTGGATGATGTTTTGAGCGAGCTGGACCCAGGCCGGCAGGAATTCGTTTTGAACCGCATCGGCGGCGGCCAGACCCTCATCACCTGCTGCGAGGGGGAGGAAATCTCCCGAAGAACGGGAGGGAAGGTCATCACCGTGCAAAACGGGGAAATCAAATAGAATTCGCAGGGGCGGGTTTAGAACCCGTCCCTATGAAACGGAATGAACAACTATGTACCTTTCTATTGGTAACAACTACATGGTGCGAAAATCCGATATCCTCGGCATTTTCGATATGGACAACGCCACCTGGTCCCGCTGGACCCGGCAGACCCTGACCTTGGCGGAGCAGTCCGGCCAGGTCATCGACGCCGCACCGGGGGACATTCCCAACGCCTTTGTGCTGTGCCGGGAAGATGGGGCACAAAAAATATACCTCTCCGCCCTCACCGCAGCCACCCTGCGCCGCCGCGTGGAGGAACCGATGATTTAGGCGGCACAAATTTCAACTTCGTAAGGGTGGGTTTCCCACAAGGGGACTTCCTCGCACTTCGCGCTCACATCGCCAACCCGCCCGGAAACACCACCAAAGAAATGAACAAGCGGGCGGGTTTAGAACCTGTCCCTACGAAATCGTATGAAAGATTCCGAAAATTTCACATACAGGAGAACCAAACATGGCAGAGATCACAGATAAGATCACAGAAGAATATGACGCCAGTAAAATTCAAGTGCTGGAAGGTCTGGAAGCGGTGCGCAAGCGCCCAGGCATGTATATCGGGTCCACATCGTCCTCCGGTCTGCACCACCTGGTGTACGAGATCGTGGATAACTCCATCGACGAAGCCCTGGCCGGCTACTGTACGGAAATCAACGTGACCATCGAGCCCGGGGACATTATCGCCGTCCGGGATAACGGCCGCGGCATCCCCGTGGATATCCAGGAGCAAACGGGCAAGAGTGCGCTGGAAGTGGTGTTTACCGTCCTCCACGCCGGCGGCAAATTCGGCGGCGGCGGCTATAAGGTCTCCGGCGGCCTCCACGGCGTGGGTGCGTCTGTGGTAAACGCTTTGTCCGAGTGGCTGGAAGCCGAGGTCCATAAGGACGGCAAGATTTATCAAATGAAGTTCTCCCGGGGAGAAATTACTCAGGGCATGACCGTCGTAGGCGACACGGACCACCGGGGTACTATCGTACGCTTCAAGCCCGACCCGGAGATGTTCGAGGACACGGTGTACGACTACAACATCCTCCATACCCGGATGCGGGAGCAGGCGTTCCTGAACGCGGGCCTGCGTATCACAACGGAGGATAAACGCCCCGGCAAGGAGCAGTCCGATAACATGTACTATGAAGGCGGCATCCGGGAGTTTGTGACCTATATCAACACCAACAAGGCCCCCGTGCACCCCAACGTTATCTACATGTCCGGGGAAAAGGCGGACTCCGTGTGCGAGATCGCCATGCAGTATTCCGACAGCTTCAGCACCAACCTGGTGTCCTTTGCTAATAACATCCACACCCCCGAGGGCGGCATGCACGAAACGGGCTTCAAAATGGCCCTGACCCGGGTGCTGAATAATTACGGCATCAAAAATAACATTCTGAAAAACGACGATAAGCTCTCCGGAGACGACTGTCTGGAAGGCCTGACCGCCGTGGTGAGCGTGAAGCTCACAGAACCCCAGTTTGAGGGCCAAACGAAAACCAAGCTGGGCAACTCGGAGATCCGCACCATGGTGAACACCATCGTGGGCGACAAGCTGGAGCAGTTTTTCGAGGAAAACCCTCAGGTAGCCAAGGCGATTTTGGAAAAAGCCATGATGGCGTCCCGCGCCCGGGAGGCCGCCCGGAAAGCCCGGGAGTCCATCCGCCGCAAGACCGGGCTGGAATCCGGCCAGATGCCCGACAAGCTCCGGGACTGCAATGACCGGGACCCGGCCCTGACGGAAATTTACATCGTCGAGGGCGACTCCGCCGGCGGCAGCGCCACCCAGGGGCGGGATTCCCGCTTTCAGGCGATTTTACCCCTGTGGGGCAAGATGCTGAACGTAGAAAAAGCCCGGGCGGACCGGGTCTACGGCAACGATAAATTACAGCCGGTCATCACAGCCCTTGGCGCCGGCATCGGGGACGAGTTTGACATTGAGAAACTGCGCTACCATAAAATCATCATCATGGCCGATGCGGACGTGGACGGCAGCCATATCCGCACCCTGCTTTTGACCTTCTTTTTCCGCTTCATGCGGCCGCTCATCGACCAGGGCTATATCTACTCCGCCGTGCCCCCGCTGTATAAGCTCACCCGGGGCAAGCAGACCCGCGTGGCCTACTCCGACCCGGAGCGGGACGCCATCAGTGCGGAAATGCGGGCGGACAACCCCAACGCCATGGTGAACATCAGCCGCTTCAAAGGCCTGGGCGAGATGGACTCCCACGAACTGTGGGAGACCACCATGAATCCTGAGACCCGCACCCTGCGCCGCATCACCCTGGATGACGCCATCAAGGCAGATGAGATCTTCACGGTCCTGATGGGCGAGGAAGTCGAACCCCGCCGCCGCTTCATCGAGGAAAACTCCGCGAATGTAGCCAATTTAGATTACTAAAACAGCATCCGTAGGGGCGGGTCCCAAACCCGCCCGCATTCCCCCTGACAAACCACCTCCAAGGAGGCCAACATAAATGGCAGCAAAACATAACAAAGACTACCTGCCGGAGGAAATCATGTTCCCCCAGCAGAAAATTGAGGAATCCGAGCTGGTCCACGAGATGAAAACCAGCTACATGGAGTATGCCATGTCCGTCATCGTGGGCCGTGCACTGCCGGACGTGCGGGACGGCCTGAAGCCTGTGCACCGCCGCATCCTTTACGCCATGTACGAGGACGGCCTGACCCGGGACAAGCCCTACCGCAAGTGCGCCACCGCCGTGGGCGACGTGCTGGGCCGCTACCACCCTCACGGTGACGCATCGGTGTATGATGCCCTGGTCCGCCTGGCCCAGGATTTCTCCCTGCGCTACCCCCTCATCGACGGCCACGGCAACTTCGGCTCCGTGGACGGAGATCCCCCCGCGGCTTATCGATACACCGAGGCCCGCATGGCCCGCATGGCGGACGAAATGCTCCGGGAGATCGAAAAAGAAACCGTGGACTGGGATCCCAACTTCGACGAGAGCCGCAAGGAACCCCGGGTCCTGCCCAGCCGCTTCCCCAACCTGCTGGTGAACGGCTCCTCGGGCATCGCCGTGGGCATGGCCACCAACATGGCGCCCCACAATCTCACGGAAATCATCAACGCCTGCATCGCCGTGCTGGACAATGACGAGATCACTATCCCCGAGCTGATGCAGCACGTCACCGGACCGGACTTCCCCACCCGGGGCATCATCATGGGCCGCTCCGGCATCAAGCAGGCCTACGAGACTGGCCGGGGCAAGATCACCGTCCGGGCCCGCACGGAGTTCGAGGAATACGGCAAGGACCACCGCACCCGCATCATCGTCACGGAGCTACCCTATCAGGTGAACAAGCGCCAACTCATCGGCACCATTGCCGACCTGGTGAAGGACAAGCGGGTGGAGGGCATTTCCGATATCCGAGACGAGACGGATCGCAACGGCATGCGCATCGTCATCGAACTCAAGCGGGACGCCAACGCCCAGGTGGTGCTGAACCACCTGCTATCCATGACCCAGATGCAAACGACGTTTTCCATCATCAATCTGGCCCTGACCAACAACCAGAAAGAGACGAAAATTTTCAATCTCCGGGAACTCATCGACGCGTATCTGACCCACCAGGAAGAGATCATCTACCGCCGCACGAAGTATGACTTGCGGAAGGCCGAGGAGCGCGCCCACCTGCTGGAGGGCCTGCTCATCGCCCAGGACAACATCGATGAGGTCATCCGCATCATCCGCAGTTCCTACGACAATGCCAAGCAGAATCTGATGGAGCGCTTCGGTCTGGACGATGTACAGGCCCAGGCCATCTGCGACATGCGTCTCATCGCATTGCAGGGGCTGAACCGTGAGAAGCTGGAAAAGGAATACGCCGAGCTGGAAACCAAAATCGCGTATTACAAGGAACTGCTGGCCGACCCAGAGAAAATTAAGGCCGTGCTGAAAGATGAGCTGCTGGAGATCCAGGACAAATACGGCGACGAGCGCCGCACGGAAATTCAGGACGTGTGGGACGATATCGATATTGAGGATCTGATCGAAGAGCAGCAATGCGTGTACACCCTCACCAAAGGCGGGTACATCAAGCGCCTGGGCACCAAGGAATACGCATCCCAGCACCGCGGCGGCAAGGGACTGAAGGCCCAGTCCCTCCGGGAGGAGGACTGCATTGACAGCCTGTTTACCGCCTCCAGCCACGCCCAGATCCTGTTTTTTACGACCTTGGGCAAGGTGTATAAGATCAAGGGCTACCGCATACCGGAGGCCAGCCGCACCGCCCGGGGCACCAACATCGTAAACATCCTGCCCCTGGACCCGGAGGAGCGGGTCTCCGCCATGCTCCATGTGGATGACATCACCGAGGAAGGCAAATACGTCTGCCTCATCACCCGTGCCGGCACTATGAAGCGCATGGAACTGCCGATTTTGAAGAACATCCGCACCAGTGGCATCCGCGCTGTGACGCTCAACGAGGGCGACGCCCTCATCGCCGCCCTGCTCACCGACGGCAGCGACCGCATTGTCATCGCCACTCATGACGGCATGAGCGTGAACCTGTCGGAGACCGATGTGCGCGCCATGGGCCGCGAGGCGGCGGGCGTGCGGGGCATTAAGCTGCGCGCGGGCGACTACGTAGTCGGCGCGGAAAAGCTGGTCCCCGGCGCCACGCTCCTCTCTGTCACGGAAAAAGGTTACGGCAAGCGCACGGACTTTGCCGAGTACCCGGAGCAAAACCGGGGCGGCATCGGCGTGAAGAACTACAACTGCACGGAAAAGACCGGCAAGGTCGCGGCGGTCATGGGTGTTTTGGACGATATCGACATCATGATCATTGCCGACGACGGCACTATGATCCGCACGCCCGTCACCAACATCAGCGTATACAGCCGCTCCACCCAGGGCGTGAAGGTCATGCGCTTGTCCGAGGCCGCGGCGGTGACCTCCATCGCCCGTGCGGAAAAGGAAGAGGAAGCGGAAGAAACGGAACAGACCCCTGAATCGGAGGAGACCGCCGAATGAAAGACGATAAAAACCGCAGCCGGGTAACGTACCGCCCCGGCAAAGCCAGCGGTGTGTTCGGCATCATCTGGGGCGGCATCTTCGTGCTGATCGGTGTGTTTGTGGCCATCCCCACCTTCGGCGCCTTCGGCATTTTGTGGACGCTGGCCGCTGTGGCCATTACGGGCTATAATGCCTATGTGGCCTTCGGCAAGCACTATGTGGGCCCGGAGATCACCATTGAGCAAGACGGGAAAAAAGAAGCGGAGGGCACCTCCACCGAAGCCCGTCTCCAAGAGCTGCGCACCCTCTACGACCGCCGCCTGATCACCCAGGAGGAGTACGAGGAAAAGCGGAAAGAAATCATCGACGGACTGTGAAAATAAGGACCACACCATGAAACAAATCACCATCTATACCGACGGCGCCTGCTCCGGCAACCCCGGCCCCGGCGGATGGGGCGCGATCCTGCGCTACGGCACCCGGGAAAAAGAACTGTCCGGCGGTGAGCACGAGACCACCAACAACCGCATGGAGCTTTTAGGCGTCATCTCCGCCCTGCAGGCCCTGAAAGAGCCCTGCGAGGTGGCGCTCTACTCCGACTCCCAGTATATCTGCCAGGCCATCAACGACCGCTGGCTGGAAGGCTGGAAGCGCGCTGGCTGGAAGCGCAAGACCGGGGAACTGAAAAATATCGACCTGTGGCAAACCCTGGACGAGCTGCTCCACGTGCACAAAGTCACCTTCCACTGGGTGAAAGGCCACGCGGACAACCCCTACAACAACCGCTGCGACGCCTTGGCCGTCGCCCAACGGGACAAGCACAAATAAAAAACCGGACCGCTGAAAGGTCCGGTTTTTTATTGATAAGCCCGCGGTCCGGCTTCCTGCCAGCGCCCATTCCAACCCCGCCCGTTTTTTCAGCCTTCCCCCCTGTGTGGGGAGGGCTTGCTTCTTTTTAAGATTTTTGGATATCTTGGTGCGGCAATGCAAACCCATTTCTTTTCGCGTGAAAAGAAACGGGTTTCCGATCCCAAAGAAAACCGCCGGGGCGTTCCGTTTCGCCCCGGACCCCCCAACGGCACAAGGGGCTCCCGCCCCTTGGATCCCCTGCAATGTCTTAGTACCGTCCATTTTTCAGCCTTCCCCCCAATGGGGGGAAGGTGGCACGGCGAAGCCGTGACGGATGAGGGGTTCCCAAACAGAAGTACCATCCCGGAACCTCTCAGCACAAGGCATAAGTTCCACTTACCAAATCAAAGATTTGGAGTGTCACTTAACCCGCCCCCTGCGGAGGCACCATCCCCCATAGGAGGGGGGGCTTGTTTCTTTTGGTCACAAAAAAATGGGGTGGATTTACGCTATTTCTCTGTTCTCCCCAACAGATAGTCCACGCTGACATGATAAAAATCTGCCAATGCAATCAGCGTTGCGCTGGGTAAATCCAAAGAACCGTTCTCGTAGCGGGAATATGTTGCTTGAGAAACATTCAGCATATTTGCGACCTGCGTCTGCGTCAAGTCGGCGTCTTGCCTTAAATCCCGAATTCGTAATTTCATATTTATGTCTCCGATTTACTCAGATTTTTTGTCAGGCCCCGCAGGCCTAAGCATTCCCCGCCCTTACTGACTGTAGTTTGACTTCCCAGGGATTCCAAAGGGCGGTAGCCCTTTGGTCGTTTCAAGGGGGTTCGGGGGGAAAACGAAATCCCCCCGAGACTTTTCTTTGCGGTTCCACCGCGTTTCTTTTGGTCACAAAAGAAATGGGGTGGATTGCACGCACTGAATCAGCACCTTTTTGTCAGTCGATTATACTGGCCAGATTTACCATAACATCAAATCCGTAAAGTTTTTAGGACGTATTGTCCAATTTTTCCGTTTTTGGAAAAATGTATAGTAAAATATCCTCTGAGGTGATTACCAATGCAAGAAAAACTCTGCGCGGACTGCGCTCATTTCATCCAGCATTATCGCAAATATCACGGCGAATATACCTGGATCAACTGCGGCCACTGCATGGCCCTGCTCATCAAAAAACGCCCGCCCGGGGACAAACCCTGCGCCCACTTTCTGGAACGGGCCGCCGAGGCCTGAACCCAAATATAAAAACCGCCGGCAGACCTCTTGTCTCCCGGCGGTTTTTATTGCAAAGGCCGATCAGGCCAATCCACTCAGCTTCTTGTCCATCGCGGACTTCTTGTGCGCAGCGTTGTTCTTGTGGATCAGATTCTTGCCTGCGGCGCGGTCCACAGCGCTGACAGCCACTTTATAGGTAGTCGCGGCAGCGTCCTTATCGCCTGCAGCAACAGCAGCATCGAACTTCTTCATGGCCGTTTTCATCGCGGACTTCTCCGCCTTGTTCTTGGCCTGCTGCGCCTTGTTCTTCGCGTCTCTCTTGATTTGGGACTTGATATTGGGCATACTGTTTGCCACCTCCTCCTATAAGATTGCCAGTTTTTCAACTCGCGGAAGTTTATTATACCAGCGAAAGCCCGGAAAATCAAGCATTTTTTCATATTTTTTTACAAAATGAATACAGTTGTGGTCCCTGGGAACAATAGACACAATATCTTGTTCTTTCAGGAGGAATTTTCCATGAAACACAGCAATCTCCGCACGGACCTGGCCATGGAAGCCCGGGAACTGGCGGGTGCGGAATCAAACACGCTTCCGGGCGTTCGATTTTCGGACCATACCCGTTCCGGCATCCATGTAGACGTGATGGATGTGACCACCCAGGAGGGGGCTGAGCGCTTGGGCAAACCCGTGGGCCATTATGTCACAGCGGAGCTGGACCGATTTCTGCGCCGCAGCGATGACGCGTTTTCCGATACCGCCGCGGGCCTGGGCGGTCTCATCCGGGAGATGCTGTCTCTCCGTCCAGACAGCAGCGTGCTGATCGCCTGCCTGGGCAATCCGGCCATCACCCCGGATGCCATCGGCCCAAAATGTGCCCATAACCTCATGGTTACCCGCCATCTCAAAAGCCAGATGCCGGATGCTTTCGGCGCGTTCCGCGGCGTTTCCGTAGTCTGCCCCGGCGTTTTGGGCACCACGGGCATTGAGAGCGCTAGCCTTGTAGCCGCGGCGGCGGACACGGTCCAGCCTGACGCAGTCATTGCCGTGGATGCTTTAGCCTCCCGTTCCATGGACCGTCTGTGCCGCACGATTCAAATCTGCGATACCGGCATCTCCCCTGGCTCCGGCGTGGGCAACCACCGTTATGCCCTGAACCGGGAAACCTTAGGTGTCCCGGTGATTGCCCTGGGCGTTCCCACAGTGGTGGATGCCGCCACGCTGGCCTATGACCTCACCGGCGGCAGCCTCCCGGAGGAAACCGCCCGGCACACAGATATGATCGTGACTCCCCGGGACATTGATTCCTTTGTGTCCGACGCGGCGAAGCTCCTGGGCTATTCTATCAACTTTGCCCTCCATGAAAACCTGACTCTGGCGGATATCGATTTATTCGTGAGCTGATAGAAAAGGTATGTTTAAGGTATGTTTCACGTGAAACGTCGTCGAAACGCATTGCACTTCTTCCCCGCACCGTAAACGGCGCGGCTCATACGTTCCATGGTTTCTCCTCTCAAAACCGAACCCACTTCGTTGGGCTTCGGTTTTGTAAAAAATACCGATGCAAAGCCCAGCACAGCGGGTTTGCATCGGAGAGAATGGAGTGCGCGAGGACGACGTTTCACGTGAAACATTATGTTTGTGACAAAGAAACCTTGAAAAACACTTCCTGCCTTGCTATAATATTCTTGTATTTATAAAAAGAGAGGTGCGATATGGCAAAAATCATTGCCGTCGCGAACCAAAAGGGCGGCGTGGGAAAAACAAGTACCTGCGTCAATCTGGCTTATGGTCTGAAAAAACGAGGTCGGAATGTGCTTTTGGTGGATTGCGATGCTCAGGGCAACGCCACGTCCGGCATGGGGGTGGACAAGTCCAAAACGCCGAATATGTACAACATTATGTCCCAGGGAATACCGGCCCGGGATTGCGTGATACATACGAAGTACGGGGATGTTATCCCGACCAACAAGGATCTATCCGGCGCTACGGTGGAATTGGTGGATGTGGCGGAACGGGAATATGTGCTGCGGGAGGCGTTGGGCCCCCTGCGGGAGGTCTATGATTACATTTTGATCGACTGCCCGCCGTCCTTGGAACTGCTGACCGTGAACGCCTTAGCTGCGGCGGACAGCGTTTTGGTGC
Source organism: uncultured Clostridia bacterium (assembly GCA_947644595.1). Lineage (GTDB taxonomy): Bacteria > Bacillota > Clostridia > Oscillospirales > Oscillospiraceae > HGM13010. The sequence continues at coordinate 23,281 of CANSAE010000011.1, read as the reverse complement.
CGGTGCAGTGCGAATACTATGCGTTGGAAGGCATCGCGGACTTGACTACCACCATTAAAATGATCAATTCCCGCATCAATCCCAAGCTGGAGATTCAGGGCATTGTGCTCACAATGTATGATTCCCGGACTAACTTTTCCGAGCAGGTGGCGGGAGAGATCCGGCGATATTTTGGGGAGAAAGTCTATAAAACGGTCATCCCCCGGAATATCCGCATTGCGGAAGCGCCAAGCCATGGAAAGCCGGTCATTGCGTATGACCGCATTTCCCGGGGCTCCGGGGCCTATTTGAAGCTGACCAGTGAGCTGGTCAAGCAAATTGAGGGGGTTTGAACCGATGGCAGGCAATAAAAAAGGTCTGGGCACCGGCTTGGGTGCGCTGCTGGGCAGTGATGTGCTGACTGAGGCGGAGGGCAAGCAGATGACGCTGCCTATCGCCAAGGTGGAGCCAAACGTGAGTCAGCCTCGGGCGTATTTTGACGAGGTGGCCCTCACGGAGCTGGCGGAATCCATCAAGCAGCACGGCATGATACAGCCCATCACCGTGCGAAAGCTGGAGTCCGGGTACTATCAAATCATTGCCGGCGAACGGCGGTGGCGGGCGGCCCGGATGGCCGGACTGGAAGAGGTGCCGGTGAGTATCATCCAGGCGGATGACCGGATGGCGGCGGAGCTGGCTTTGGTGGAGAACCTCCAGCGGGCGGATCTGAATCCCATTGAAGAGGCGCTGGGCTACCGATCCTTAATGGAGGATTTCGAGCTGACGCAGGAGGAAGTGGCCCAGAGCGTGGGGAAATCCCGGCCGGCCATCTCCAATTCCCTGCGGCTGCTGGCGCTGCCCCAGGAGGTGTTGGAACTGGTACTGGCGGGACAATTGACCGCTGGACATGCCCGGGCGTTGCTGGCCATTGAGGATGACGCGGTGAAGATTGAGGCGGCGCGGTTGATCGTGAAGAAGGGAATGTCTGTACGACAAACCGAAGCGCTGGCTGTGAGTTTAGGGAAAAATAAGGAAAAAGAGACGCAAAAACCTGCCGGAATCGATTATCTTGCATTAGCGGCAAAGCAACTGGAATCCAGCCTGGGCCGGCGGGTGCGGATGACAGAGGGCCGGCACGGCGGGAAGATCGAGATCGATTATTACGACGCGGACGACCGGGAGGCATTGATGACTGCGTTGCACGCGATTGGGAACAGGTTGCCGCGACGAGGGTGAAATAAATTGCTGGGGAAACTTTGTTGATAATTACGATTTGAAATATAATAGCACAATAATATAACAAGGAGTAATCAGATATGATTGATATGAAGCTGCTGCGGGAAAATCCGGAGCTGGTACGGGAGAATATCCGCAAGAAATATCAGGACACCAAACTGCCCCTGGTGGACGAGGCCATCGCGCTGGACAAGCAGCTGCGGGCGGCTATTCAAGAGGCCCAGGACCTGCGCACCGCCCGCAATGCCCTGTCCAAGCAGGTGGGCATGCTCATGGGGCAGGCAAAAAAGGACCCGTCCAAGCTGGAGGAGGCCGAGCGGGTCAAGGCGGAAGTGAAAAAGGATGCCGACCGGCTGGCAGAGCTGGAGGCTCTGGAATCTAAGCTGGACGGAGAGCTGCATAAAATCATGCTGGTCATCCCCCAGATTATCGACGATTCCGTGCCCCTGGGACCGGACGACAGCTGCAATGTGGAGGTCCAGCGCTTCGGCGAGGCCGTGGTGCCGGAGTTCCCTATCCCCTATCACACGGAGATCATGGAGTCCTTCGACGGTATTGATCTGGATGCCGCAGGGCGGGTGTCCGGCAACGGGTTCTACTATCTGCTGGGGGACATCGCCCGGCTCCACGAGGCGGTGCTCACTTATGGGCGGGACTTTATGATCGATAAGGGATTCACCTACTGCATCCCGCCGTTTATGATCCGCGGCAACGTGGTGGAGGGCGTGATGAGCCAGACGGACATGGACGCCATGATGTATAAGATCGAGGGGGAGGACCTGTATCTCATCGGCACGTCGGAGCACTCCATGATCGGGCGGTTCATTGAGCAAATTCTGCCCGTGGAGAGCCTGCCCCAGACGCTGACCAGCTATTCCCCCTGCTTCCGCAAGGAGAAGGGCGCCCACGGCATCGAGGAGCGCGGCGTGTACCGCATCCACCAGTTTGAAAAGCAGGAAATGATCGTGGTATGCAGGCCCGAGGAGAGCATGGAGTGGTACGAGAAAATGTGGCAGTATTCCGTGGAGCTGTTTCGGTCCATGGACATCCCCGTGCGGCAGCTGGAGTGCTGCTCCGGCGATTTGGCGGACCTGAAAGTGAAGTCCTGCGACATTGAGGCGTGGAGTCCCCGGCAGCAGAAGTTTTTCGAAGTGTGCTCCTGCTCCAATCTGGGCGATGCCCAGGCGAGAAGGCTGAAAATTCGGTATAAGGACGAGGACGGAAAGATGCGGCTGTGCCATACGCTGAACAACACCTGCGTGGCACCGCCGCGGATGCTCATCGCGTTTTTGGAGAACAATTTGCAGGCGGATGGGTCTGTGAAGATTCCGGAAGTGCTGCGGCCGTATATGGGCGGGAAGGAAGTTCTCATTCCGAAGAAGTAATTCACACCTGCGCGATGAGCGCACCCAGCTGCAGGCCCATGGCGAGGCCCTGATAAAAGAGCATTTCTGTTTCCAGACTGTGAAATTCCCGGGTATTGTCCATGCAGCTTTGAAACCGGTCTGCCCAGTTTGCGGGCAGGTCCGCCAACAAGCGGGAGCTCTGTTTTTCGGACAATTCCCGCGCCTGGACGTAGGTATCGGCAATGTCCCGGTCAAAAAACCAGTGGGTCAGATCGCCGCGTTCAGCGGCGTAATTGTACAGGGCATGTAAGGGTGTAGTCATTTACGGTCAATCCTTTCGCTGTGTTCGAATTCGAACAGTTTTTATTATTATAACTGTTGTAAATCGAACAGTCAATAGAAATGAGGAAAAAGATTGGAAATTTTTACGGAACGAATCAAGGAGTGCCGAAAAAAGGCTGGGTTGACGCAGGAACAGGTTGCGGAAGCATTGGAAATCGGGTATTCAACCTATCGGCATTATGAATATGGAAATCGGATGCCGTTGGTGACGGATGCGGCGAAGATGGCGGAGTTGTTTGGTGTGTCGCTGGACTATCTGGCGGGATTGAGCGAGGAACCAAAAATGAAATAGCCTGCGTAATCCACCCCATTTCTTTTGTGACCAAAAGAAATGGGGTGGAGCCGCAAAGAAAAGTCTCGGGGGGATTCCGATTTCCCCCCGAACCCCCTTGAAACGGCCAAAGGGCTACCGCCCTTTGGAAACCCTGGGAAGTCTTGGTACAGTCAGTGGATTCGGTACCGATTCAGGTTGACTGTAGACCGACATTGCAGGGGATTCACAAGGGGCGGGAGTCCTCGCCCCTATGGGGGGAGGGTGCCCCCGAAGGGGGCGGGTGAGGGGTTCCCAGACAAAAGCAAAATTTCGGAACCCCTCATCCGTCACGGCTAACGCCGTGCCACCTTCCCCCCATTGGGGGGAAGGCTTGAATGTGTTTTCAAAAATTTTTAGATAGAGAGGAGACCTTGTAATGAAAAAAATGTTGTCAATCCTGTTGTGCGCGGTATTGATGCTGGGGCTGGCTGTCCCGGCGGCGGCTGCGTCCGGGACGGTGGACTATGTGGGCGTCACCATCGAGGTGGACGGCGTGACCATCTGCCCCATGGACGCCAACGGAGACCCAGTGGCGCCCTTTATTTAACGGGTCCAGGGCCATTGCCGACGCGCTGAACGTGCTCGTAGTGTGGGACGCGGAGAACACCACCGTGTATCTGGGCCAGCGGGCGGAGTCGCTGCAGGCCAAGCGGACCGAGACTGATTCCAGTGGCCAGACCACCATGGATACCTGGTGTTACGACAGCAAAATAACAGTATGAAAACAGCCCCGGCACCCTTTCGGATGCCGGGGCTGTTTGTTATTCTTCGGAGCTGAACACTTTGCTTTTGAAGTCCTTAGCGGTGGGCAGGACCGGGGCGAAATTGACGCTTTGGAGCACAAAGTTCGCCATAGCGACGGGTTCACCGCTGCCGTCGGTGAGGTCAATACGGTAGAACAAAAGCTGTTTGCCCGCCCGGATGAGGCGGCTTTGGGCATAGACAGGGCCCTGCCGTGCGCTGCGGAGAAAGTGAATGTCGCTGGCGACGGTGACGGGGCGCTTGGACAGAAGAAAGGTCGCCGTGCCGCCGGCGGCTACGTCGGCCAGCGTATAGAGCGCGCCGCCGTGGAGGGCGCCGTAGAGGTTGCACAGGTGGGGCCAGAGCTCCATGGCGTAATACAGGCCGTCCTCCCGGGGGCCGAGGTTATAAATGTGGCAGCGGCCGGCAAAATGGGGGCTGATTCGGGGATGGGCCACATTGGTGATGGGGTTGACGGGCGCGTCCGCCGGGGCGGGGAAGATGGTCTGGCAGAAGTCCGTGGCCGGGGCTTCCGGGTAGGAAACCCCTTTCAGGGTGACGGTTTGGATGCAGCACAGAGCGCCCCGGGCATCCCGGATCTCCGTGCGGTAGACCAGCAGCTCCCGGCCGGAGCGGACCAAAAAGGCCTCCGTTTGGACCTCCGGCGGCCGCAGGGCGCACAGATATTGGCTGGACGTGTCCACGACCACAGTTTGCCGGCCCAGGCAGAGCTGCGCCGCCAGGGCGGCGGTCACGTGGCCCACGGCGTAGACAAAGCCCCCATGGGCGATGGAATAAATGTTGCAGGCGTTCTCATCCACCGGGGCAGCGGTGATGAGGCCGGTTTCTGTTACGTCCGAGACTTCCAGACCCAGAAACCGGGCGAAGGGGTCGCGGATGTCATACATGGCCGGGTCCTCCTTGGGGTAGCAGATCAATGATATTTCCCTTGGGGTGCAGGGAAAACCGGCCCTGGGCCACGATGGCGCCGTCCGCGTCCCGGGCGGTGGTCTCAAAATAGGCCACGATATGCCCCATGCGCAGGGCAGAGACCTCCACCCGAAGGGGCCCGGCCACGGCGGGGCGGAAATAGGTCATGGCGCTGGAAATCGTGACGCCGATCTTGCCGAACAGGCCCGAGGCCGCGCCGACCCCGGTATCACATACGGAATAGATCAGGCCGGGATGGGCGGCGCCGGATGCGTCGCAGGTCTGGGGGAGGAGGTCCGCTCCCATGACGGTGGTGTCCCCTTCCAGTCCGGTGAGGTAGACCTGGATGAGTTCGCAGTAGGGGCCGGGAGAGAGCATGGGATAGCGGAGCTGGGTGCGGGGGTCCTTGGGGACCTCCGGGCCGGCAGGGAAAATGGTGCGGGGGCGGTCCGCAGGTGGGGCCGGACTGCCGCCGGCGGACCGGAGGGTGACCGTTTGAGAAAAGCACAGGCGGCCGGAGGCGTCTGTGATGCGTGTTTGATACGTACAATCCGACCCGTTATCGTAGATGAGGATGCTTTCACAGCGGACGGTCCCGGGATGCAGGGCGGACAGATACTGGCTGGAAACGGCGGCTACCTCCGTATTCCGGCGCAGGCACCGGGCGGCGGACAGGGCCGCGGTGATGCAGCCCATGGTATAAGCGAAGCCGCCATGGGCAATCCTATAAGGGTTGAGATGCTGCGCATTCACCTGGGCGGTGGTGATCATGCCCACGGCGGTCTGTTCGGCGGCTGTGATCCTAAGCAGCCGCGCCATGGGGTCGGTGTTCAGGTCCATGGTTCCACTCCATTTCTGTTGAATGGTTTTATTATAATGCAGGAGACCCATTTCAGCAACTACATTTTTGAAGGGAGCTTTCCATGAAACGTGTGATCGCCCTGATACTGGGCTGTTCGCTTGTCTGTCTGTCCGGCTGCGGGAAAACCGGGACGGTCTATTCCAATTACCGGGAGCTGGAGTCTATGGAGCTGATTTTGTCTCTGGGCTTCGATTCCACCCGGGAGGGGGTGCGGCTGTCCGTGGCCGGCGGCGCCGCGGGAGATGAGGGAAACGGTCCCTCGCCCCAGAAGATCACCCGGCTGGCAACAGCGGGCACGTCGATCACTGCGGCGATGGAGAGGATCCAGGATTTTGCCACAAAGGAAGAATTGTTTTATGCCCATACCCAGTATGTGCTGATGGGGGAGAACTATGCCAAGACCCAGCTCGCCATGATTCTGGATTATCTTCAGGGCACCACGGGCGTGCGCACCAGTGTGCCGCTGTTTGTGGTCCACGGCGATACGGCGGAGCACCTGGTCACCAGCTGCGGTGAGGGCGGCAGTGATATTACCACCACGCTCAACTCCACCATTCTGGACAGCCGGCGTCGGGGGGACGGCTATCCCTTTTCCTGCAGTGACGTCATTGCAGGGCAGTACGAGCACGGCGGCGCTTTGATCATGGCGCTGAAGGTGGCGCCGACCAGGGATGTGGAGCCCTCGGCACAGGAGGACGCGGTATCCCCGCTGCCGGATGGCTACGCCATCGTACACAACAATACTATTGTGGATTTTGTGCCCCAGGCAGATGCCCGGGGCGTGAATCTCCTGCTGGAACAGCCTGGGCTGGGCGCCGTGACTGTGGACGACCCCAAGGCCGGGGCGGTGACGGTGAACATGACCCGGTGCAAGGTGAAGCTGGAGCCGGTTTGGGGCGAGGATGGGTCGGTATCCGGTGTTCAGGCGGACATCAAGGCCCATGTGTATTTGAAAGAGGTGGAGCATCCGGAGGCACTGGAAGAGGAACGGGTGCTCAAGGCGGTGTCCGAACAGCTGGAGCAGTGGGTGGAAAACGTGCTGCAGAAAATGTCCGACACGGAAGTGGATTTCCTGGGGATCGGGATGCAGCTGCGGATGCGGCACCCCATCAAGTGGGACCGGGCGCCCCGGTCCTGGGAAGAGGTTTTGGGCGAGTTGGAGTTTGACGCCCAGGCGGAGTGCATCGTTGCCCGGGCCGGCGAACTGCAGAGATAGGAGGAACGCGGATGCAGACGATATCCCGCCGGCAAATGCTGGCGCTGATCTTTGTGGCGATGCTGTCGCCGTTTTTACGGCTGATCCCCAAGCAGGTGACGGCGTTTGCCGGACATGCGGCCTGGCTGTCGCCGCTGCTGGCCTTTCCGGTGCTGGTGCTGCTGGCCGCGGTCCTGTCCCGGCTGCTGAAAGCCGCACCGGGACAGGGCTTGCAGCAGGTGAGCGTAAAGATCCTGGGCAAGACTGCGGGGAACGCCGGTTTGTTGGTGTGGAGCGTGTGGCTGTGGTTCCATGCGGGATTTCTCCTGCGCAGTGGCGCGGACCGGTTCATCGGCACCATCTTTCCCGACAGTGACCCGTGGATCTTCGTGGGCGTGATGGCGGTGCTGGTGCTCATTGCGGGGCTGGGAAGCGTCAAGACACTGGCGCGGTCGGCGGAGCTGTTCCGGCCGCTGCTGGCGGTGGTTCTGACGGGCGTATTGCTGCTGACGTTGCCGGATCTGCATCCGGAATTCATCCTGCCGGTGATGCCGGCGGATACGTGGCCCTGTGTCAAGGGCAGCGGGATGGTGACGGACACCATGTGCGTGGTACTGCTGCTGGCGGGCTTTTTGTCCGGATACGAGCGCAGCGATACGCCGTTTCTGCGGTCAATGGTGAAGTTTTTGGCGGTGGCCTGTCTGCTGGCGGCAGCCATGTGTGCCGTGGTGATGGGGGTCTGCGGCAAAACCTTGACGGCGCGGCTGTCCTATCCGTTTTTCTCGGTGGTGCGGGACCTGACGGTGTTCCACACGGTGCAGCGCTTCGAGGCGCTTGTGGTGGGGCTGTGGGTGCTGCCGGATTTCGTGCTGGTGGCGATGGAGCTGCTCATCGCGGCGGACAATTTGATGGTGGTATTCGGCGGGGAGAAGCCCCACGATATGACCTGGCGGGACGGGAACCGGTATATCTGGTTGGGCACGGCGGCGGCCGTGGCGACGGCAGTATTCATCGCCCGGACCGCGGGAGAGCTGGCGCTATGGGCCTTTACACTGGTCCCGATCATCAATCTGTTCTTGTGCTTTGTGTATCCGGCTGTGCTGCTGGCCGTGGGAAAGGCGCGGAAGATGATATAGACATTTTACGATTTGCGCTTGTGTTCTGCCGGCAAATCCGATATACTGTAGCTACTATTGATTGACAAAGGAGAAGCCGCGATGAGCTATGCAGATCAGATTTTCATTCAGAATTGCCGGGATATTTTGGACCACGGCGTGTGGGACACCGATTTGGACGTCCGCCCCTACTGGGAGGATGACCACGCACCTGCCCACACCGTGAAAAAGTTCGGTATCGTCAATCGCTATGACCTGTCCAGGGAATTCCCCATCCTCACCATCCGCCGGACCTTCTGGAAGTCCGCCGTGGACGAGATGCTGTGGATCTGGCAGAAAAAGTCCAACGATATCCATGAGCTGTCCTCCCATGTATGGGACCAGTGGGCGGATGAAAAGGGTACCATCGGCAAGGCTTACGGCTATCAATTGGGCGTGAAGCACCACTATCCCGAAGGGGATATGGATCAGGTGGACCGGGTCATCTACGACCTGAAACACAACCCCGCCTCCCGGCGCATCATGACCAATCTCTACAACCATCACGATTTGAGCGAGATGGCCCTGTATCCCTGCGCTTACTCCATGACGTTTAATGTATCCGGCAATACCCTCAACGCCATTTTGAATCAGCGCAGTCAGGACATGCTCACCGCCAACAACTGGAACGTGGTGCAGTATGCCGTGCTGGTGCACATGATGGCCCGGGTGGCCGGACTGCAGGCGGGCGAGCTGGTGCACGTCATCGCCGACTGCCATATTTACGACCGGCATGTGCCCATTGTGGAAAAGATTCTGCAAAATCCCCAGTACGATGCGCCGAAGTTCACCGTGGACCCCGCCGTCACGGATTTCTACCAGTTCACCAAGAACAGCTTCTCTCTGGAGGGCTATCAATATACCGAGCTGGATGAGAAAATTCCCATCGCGGTGTGATGCCATGGATGCAGTTGTAGCAGTTTACGCCGATTGGGGCATCGGCGCGAAAGGGACTCAGCCCCTGGTCATCCCGGCGGACCGGGTGCGCTTCCGGGAGCTGACCACCGGGCACGCCGTCATCGTGGGGCGCAAGACCCTGGAGGATTTCCCCGGCGGACGGCCTTTGCCCCGACGGCACAACATTATCATCACCCGGCAGGACATCGCCGTTGACGGCGCCGCGGTGGTACATAGCATGAACGAGGCGCTGGCGGAAGCGGCGAAGTATGAACGGTGCTTCGTCATCGGCGGCGCCAGTGTGTTTGCGGAGTACTTCCCCCACCTGACCCGGGTTTTTGTGACGAAAATTGATGCTGCGCCCCACTCGGATGCATTTTTCCCTGATTTGGACGCATCCCCGGATTGGTCCTGCACCGAAGCGGAGCCTTGGGCGGAGCATGAAGGCGTGAAGTATCGGTTTTGTGTGTACGAGCGGGAATCAGGCCCACAGGGGTAATGTGCCCAATTGGAGACCCATGGCAAGGCCCTGATAAAAGAGCATTTCACACTCCAGCTGATGTGCTTCGTCGGAGTTGGTCAGGAATTTTTGATACAATGTCAAAGTCTCCGATGCAAGACACGAAAAAAGCTTTGATTGTTGCTCCAGCGCATACGTTTTTGCCTGGGAATAGGTTTCAATGATATCTTCATTGAGCAGCCAGTGTATCAGGTCATCTTTTTGGTATGCATATGCGTATAGGGCGCTGAGGGGTGTTTTCATAATCATTCCTCTGAAATGTCCTAATTTGGATTTTTCTGCGCTATAAACGGCCAAATATGGACTTGTCAGTAGGAGAATGCAAAAATGTCAAATTTTCAAGAGAGATTGTATCAATTACGAAAAAAAACGGGCCTAAAGCAGGAAGATATGGCAAAAGAATTGGGTATTGTATTTCGCTCCTACCGACGGTACGAGTGTGGAGATTCGGAGCCCACGCTTTCCACGTTTTTACAAATCGCAGAGTATTTCCGCGTATCTCTGGACTACCTTGCGGGGCGGTCCGATGACCCAACAGGGGGGATACAATGACCACAACTGCCATCATCGGCGGAGGCGCGGCGGGCCTGATGGCCGCGGTCACCGCTGCGGACGCGGGCGCGCGGGTGCTGCTGTTTGAGCGGCAGGCCCGGGTGGGCCGCAAGCTGCTGGCCACCGGCAACGGCCGGTGCAATCTCACAAATCTCAACGCCGGGCCGTCCCATTACCACGGGGAGGACTCGGATTTCACGCGCCCTGCGCTCTCGGCGCTGGACGTACCCGGTACGCTGTCGCTGTTCCGGGATTTGGGCCTGCTTACCGCCCCGGCGGACGGGGCCGGGCGGGTGTATCCCCTGTCCGATTCCGCCAACTCGGTGCTGGATGTGCTGCGGTTCGCTTTGGAGCGGGGGAATGTGGACCTGCACGCCGGGGCGCCTGTGACCGCGGTGCGGCGGCAGAAAAACGGCTTTCTGATTGAGACGGAAGCGGACCGCTTTCTCACGGACCGGGTCATCATCGCCTGCGGCGGCCGGGCCGGAGGAAAACTGGGCGGCGTGTCCGATGGGTATGCCCTGCTCCAGGGCCTGGGACACAGCCGCACGGCGCTGCATCCCGCCCTGACTCAAATTACCTCCGACAGTCCGTATCCCAAGGCCCTCAAGGGCGTGCGGGCCGGAGCGACGGTCACTCTGGAGCGGGACGGCACCATTCTCGGACGGAACCGGGGAGAAGTACAGTTTACGGAAAAGGGGATTTCCGGCATTGCGGTGTTTGAGCTGTCCCGGCTGGTGTCCGTGGGCGGGAAATGCCGGGCGGTGCTGGACTTCTTGCCGGAGCTTTCCGAAAAGGAACTGGCCGGGGTGCTGGTCCGGCAGGCGGTCCTGCGGGGAACTTTGCCCGGAGAGGAATTGCTCACCGGGATGCTCCACAATAAACTGGGGCGAATCCTGTGCCGGGCAGCAGGCATCGCCGGGAAGACCTGCGGGGACCTGACGGTAGCGGAGCTCGACGGTCTTGCTGCTCTGTGTAAGGGCTTTTCCCTGACTGCTGTGGGCACCGGGGATTTTGACAGCGCCCAGGTCACTGCCGGCGGCATCCGCACGTCTGAATTTGACCCGAACACGCTGGAAAGCTGCATTGTGCCGGGGCTGTTTGCCTGCGGCGAAGTGCTGGATATCGACGGGGACTGCGGGGGCTATAACCTCCAGTGGGCCTGGAGCAGCGGCTATGTGGCCGGGAGGAGTGCGGTATGATCGCAGTGGGTGGATTAAAACTGCGACCGGGGGAAGGGGAAGCGAAACTGAAGCTTCTTGCGGCGAAGGCCCTGCGGGTGCCGGAGCGGGATATTTCGGCCTGGCGCATTTTGAAAAAATCTCTGGATGCCCGGAAGAAGTCGGACATTCATTACATCTATACCGTGGAGGTCACGGCGGCCGGGGACGAGGCGGCCCTCATTGCCCGGGGCAAAAACGCCCGGCTGTGGGTGCCATTTGCTTATGACATCCCCAGGGTCACGTCGGAGAAGCGCCCGGTGGTGGTAGGGTTCGGTCCGGGCGGGATGTTCGCCGCGCTGGTGCTGGCCTATTCCGGGGCGCGGCCCATCGTGCTGGAGCGCGGTCCGGAAGCGGAGGCCCGGCAAAGGGCGGTGGAAGCCTTTCGGGCCGGCGGGCCGCTGGACCCGGAGGCCAATGTGCAGTTCGGCGAGGGCGGCGCGGGGACGTTTTCCGATGGAAAACTGCACACTGGGACCCACGACCAGCGTATCCAATGGGTGCTGGAACAGTTTGTCAAACACGGCGCGCCCGAGCATATTTGTTACGACGCGAAGCCCCATGTTGGTACCGATGTGCTCCTTCGGGTGGTGCGGGCCATCCGGGAGACGGTCATTGCCCACGGCGGAGAGGTGCATTTCGGCGTGAAGGTCACGGGGCTATCCGTGAAAGACGGACAAGTCATCGGCGTGACCGTGAATGAAATACAGGAAATTGAGACGGACCAGGTCATCTTGGCCATCGGGCACAGCGCCCGGGACACGTTTGCGTGGCTGCACAAACTGGGCGTGCCCATGGAGCGCAAGGCGTTTTCCATGGGGGTGCGCATTGAACACCGGCAGGCCGATATCGACCAGGCCCAGTACGGCCGGCCTCGGGGGAAGGACTTGCCGCCGGCGGAGTACGCACTGAGTTGTCATCTGCCGGACGGGAGCAGCGCGTACACCTTTTGCATGTGTCCCGGCGGCTATGTGTTTGCTGCGGCGTCGGAGGAAGGCGGTGTGTGCACCAACGGCATGAGCTATTCTGGGCGGAGCGGAGAGAACGCCAACGCCGCGCTGCTGGTGACGCTGAAACCCGAGGACGTCCCCTATCCGGGGGTGCTGGGCGGTATGGAATGGCAGCGGGAGATCGAGCGGGCGGCCTATGTTTACGGCGGAGAGTATTACCGGGCGCCCTGCCAATTGGTAGGGGATTTTCTAGCGGACCGGCCCAGCGCGGGGCTGGGGGCGGTGGCGCCGACGTATACGCCGGGGGTGGTTTACGGCGATTTGCGGCAGGTGTTGCCGGAACAAATCACAAATGTGATGGCCCAAGCCATCCCGGTGCTGGGCAGGAAGCTCCCGGGCTTTGACGCGCCGGACGCGGTGCTGACTGCGCCGGAGACCCGGTCATCCAGTCCCGTGCGGATCTTGCGGGGGGAGGACCTGCAGTCTCTGGGGTTGCGGGGGCTGTATCCCTGCGGCGAGGGCGCTGGCTACGCTGGGGGCATCACCAGTGCCGCCGTGGACGGGATGCGCTGTGCTGAAGCAGTGCTGAGAGAATATGGAAAATAAAAATGCGTCTCATCATGAGACGCATTTTTTGCGCGGAAATTTTGAGAAGCGATGGGAAAGGGATGCTCTGAGGTAAAACCATTTTACCAATGTGCTGATCTGCGGCACACAGGAAAAATGACAAAACAACGGGCAGGTTTCAAACCTGCCCGTTGGTATTTTTTAAGTTGGCTCCATAGCTTCATGAAGCTTGATGGTGATGGCGCCCTGGAAGGCGCGGTTGGCGTGGTCATGGAGAGCGTCCAGGGAGGCGGCCGCGGCCTGGGCTGTGATCTGGCCCCGCATAGACAGGTCAAAGTCCATGATGAAGCGCACCTCCGGGTCGTCCTGACCGCCGCGCTTCACATGGCCGGGGCCGGTATGAGCCTTCAGCCGGGCGCCGCCGGGGAGGCCCAGCTCTGCCTCCGTTACAGATTGGGTCACGTCCTGCTCTGGCACGTCCTCCTCGTCTAAAACACCCAGCCAGGCCGGCTGGATGAGGTCGTTCCAGGGGACGCTTTCCAGTCCCAGGTCCACCCGGGAAACGGCGTTCATGTACCGCAGGCCCACCCGCTCAAAGTACGCCGGGCTGTAACGCCGGATAAATTTCCCAAGAGGCTTGTCCAGCTTGCCGGCGAAGGCGCGCCAGTTCGTGTAAGAGATGGTGGACAGGGCGATGAAATTTTGGGTGAGGTTGATTTTCCACTTGCCGTCGGCGGAGATGAACTGGTAGTTGTTCACGGTGCGGGCGGGATGGCCCTGCTGGGCGGGGACCTGCTCAGCGTTTACGGAAAACTGGGGGAACTCGGCGCGGATCTCCTCCTGAAATCCGGCGGGCATGGCTTCGTTGATGGATAAAATCGTGGGGAAACGCAGTTGGCAGATGACCTCCAAAAGCTGGTTTTTTTCGTAGGTGCAGGGTTCGTAGTCGGGGAATAGCATATCGATTGCTCCTTATAACAAAATGGCCAAAATCTCATCCATGGAATGGGCTTCGTGGGTGGGCAGGCAGTCCGGATTTCGGGGTTTGCAGTCCGGATTGTACCAGACAGTGTCGATGCCGGCGTTGATGCCGCCCTGGATGTCCGAGGTGAGGCTGTCGCCCACCATGACGTACCGCTTGGGGTCGTGCACGCCGATGGCGGAAAAGACCTTGTCGTAAAACGCTTTTTCCGGTTTCTGGCAGTCCATGTCCTGGGAAATGAACAGGCCGGAGATGTACGGCTTCACGGGGGATTTTTCAAAGCGTCCGGTCTGGGCGGTGTGCAGGCCGTTGGTGACGATGTACAGCGGGTACCGCTCCGCCAGCTTTTGCACCATGTCCAGCGCGCCGGGGAGCATGATGGAGTAATTGCCCAGGGCCTGCTCATAGCGGGCATTCACCTCCCCGGCGTCGGCCGTGACGCCCAGGTACGAGATGTAATCCGCGAAGCGCCCGGCGGTGAGCTGCTCCCGGGTGACTTCCTTCAGGTCAAAGCGGTGCCAATAGTCTGCGTTCACTTTGTGGTAGTAGGCCTCCATGTCCGGGGTCAGGGTAAGGCCCAGGGACGCCGTCACGTCCCGCAATGCGCAGCGTTCGGAGGCGTCAAAGTCCCAGATGGTCATGTCCGCGTCCAACAGGATGATGTCATATTGCATAGCTTGCTCCGTTTTTGGTTTTTTACCATTGTAGCGCATTTTCGGGAAAAAAGAAAGGGATATATTTTTGACGCCGTGTGTGCTATGATGGGCAAAAAGGAGGCGGGACCATGGAACGGTTGGAGGCGTTTGAAAAAATGCTGGCGGATATTCAAAGGCAATATATCGGTGTGACGGCGAAGATGGCGGAGCTGAAGGCCCAGGGCAGGGAAAAGACGGTGACCTACCGGCAGCTCATGGCCAATAAGCTGCGGTACCAGGAGATGCTGTCCCTGTATGAGATCTACGGGCTGACGAAGAAAGGGTGAAATACGATGGAATTTGATCGGCTGGCCGCTATGGCGGTGTGCCCCTGCTGCGGCAGGGAGACGGGGGATTCAACCTGTCCCGGCTGCGGGTATCCTGACCTGTACACCCCGGATGCCGGGGAGCGATATGCCCTGGTGGCCTATCGGGAGGTCAAAGGCGGCGTGAAAAAGGAAGAGGCCGTACAAACCGCCCGGTATTTGTCCCGTCGGTGCTGCCTGGGGGAGGACGTGGTTGCCCGGGTCATGGATACGGTGTATTACACCAGCTCCCGGTACCAGTGGGCGGGACGGGCAGTCCTGCGCCGGGGAATCCCTGCCGCCGCGGCATTGTGGATGGCGGAGCATCGTCCGGCGGAGGGGCTGAATCTGCGCATCGTAGAGGATGACGGAGAAGCAGAGGATGTGCTGTTGCGGAAAGGAGAGGCGATGCCCCTGCCGCCCTGGGCGGAAACGCCGGGAGAGAAAAAAGAACGCCGCCCCCTCAGCTTTTGGGAAGTGGCAGGCGCGGTCGCTTTGGGGAATCTCATTGTACTTCCCGTTTGGCTTTTCGTTTTGGCGTTGTTTTTCTGACCTGAATTTGGGCCAAGTGGCCGGAATGCAACTGCCGGTTGACAGATTCCGCGACCCGTTGCTTGTCAACTGCGCGTGGACGGGGTAAGATAAGGGCAGAAAATCACAAGGAGGCATCCTATGGAATTACATGAACGCATCGCCCGAGTGTGTCAGGCCCTGGGCGTGTCCGCGGACTATCTGCTGCTGGGAAAGGACACGGAGCAGATGCAGTTGGAGCCGGTCCCGGCGGAGAAGCCGGAGATCTGTCCCTGATGCGGGCGGCTGCTGCAGGGGAATTTGTGCATGGCCGCGGATATATGCGCACTGTGGGACCCAAGGGGACGAAATACGCGCTCGTTTTGCGGCAGTTAAGGCTGGTCATCAAAGCTCGACACAATGGAGTTGCCGCCTCCGGCTCAGCCCAGAGAAGCAATCGCTCGGCTTCGGCGGCACGGCGCTGCACACCTTCCGAGCCTGGTGTCTGGCGGATGTGCTGGCCGGGGCGCTGAATTGAAAAAATCCGGGAATTTCCCGGATTTTTTGTTTTTTGCATAATGTTCCCATCCCTGCAAACACTATTCCGTATTGGAGGGATGACACATGAGCATCAAGCATATGGGCGGGCAGACCGTGCATCTGCAATCACCGCCCACGGTGGCGGCCTTCGCGGCGGTGGCCGGAAAGTTAGAGGGCGAAGGCCCGCTGGGCAAACAGTTTGATTTTATTTCCGAGGATTCCTATTTCGGCGAGGCCAGCTGGGAAAAGGCCGAGAGCGCCATGCTCAAGCAGTGTTTTTCAATGGCCTGCGACAAGGGACAGCTTGCCCCCAGCCAGCTGGACTATCTGTTCGCCGGGGACCTTTTGAACCAGTGCACCGGGTCCACTTTTGCCATGCGGGACAGCGACGTGCCCTTTTTCGGGCTCTACGGCGCCTGCTCCACCATGGCGGAGAGCCTGTGCCTGGCGGCGATGATTTTGGATGGCGGATTTGCCGATAACGTGTGCGCCGCCACCTGTTCGCATTTTTGTTCCAGTGAGCGGCAGTTCCGCTTTCCCCTGGAATACGGCGGGCAGCGGCCGCCCACGTCCCAGTGGACCGTCACCGGCGCGGGAGCGGTGATTTTACAGGCTATGGGCAACGGGCCCTTCGTCACCCACGTCACCGCCGGGAAAATCAAGGACCTGGGCATCACCGATGCCAACAATATGGGCGCCGCCATGGCCCCGGCAGCCTACGACACTCTCAGCGCCCATTTTGCCGATACCGGCCGGGTACCGGAGTATTACGACGCGATCTTCACCGGCGATTTGGGGGCATTGGGGCATCAGATCGTGCTGGATCAGTTCAAACAGGACGGCATCGATCTCTCCGGACGATATTTCGACTGCGGGATGCTGATTTTCGACGCCGACAAGCAGGATGTGCATGCCGGAGGGTCCGGCTGCGGATGCGCGGCCTCCACGCTGTGCGCCTATATTTTGCCCATGATGCAGCAGGGGGTATGGAAAAAGGTGCTGTTTTCCGCCACGGGTGCGCTGATGTCCACTACCAGCGCCCAGCAGGGGGAATCCATCCCGGGCATTTGCCACGCGGTGTCAATTGAAACAACACTCGAATGAGTGTTGTTTCAATTGAGGGGATTGCGCCTCGTTTGCACGCCCTGCGGGCATACTCTCTGCGCGAGCTATTTTTTCGGCGGCAGAGCTGCCGAAAAAATGATTGAAGATTTTTTGCGGCGTGCGCGCCGCAAATTCTGTGAAACATTGGGGGATTTTTATGGAACTGTTTTTGGGATTTGTGAAGGCGTTCCTGGTGGGCGGCGTGCTGTGCGCTGTGGGCCAGATTTTGATCGACAGGACAAAGCTCACACCGGCCCGTATCCTGACAGCCTATGTGGTCATCGGCGTGATTCTGGGCGCTGTGGGCATTTATAAGCCCTTTGCTGAGTGGGCCGGCGCCGGGGCTACGGTACCACTGCTGGGGTTCGGCAATACGCTGGCCCAAGGCGTCAAGACCGCGGTGGCGGAAAAAGGCCTGCTGGGCGCGTTCACCGGAGGCTTCACCAGCGCGGCCGGGGGCATCTGCGCGGCGGTATTCTTCGGCTTTCTGGTGTCCCTGGTGGCCAAGCCAAAGGATAAGAGCAGTTAAAGGCAAACAAAAAGCCCCGTGCAGTCAGCACGGGGCTTTTGCGTTATTTCTTGGTCACGAAGCTGGCCTTGACCCAGCCGTAGGCATTATCCTTATAAGACACCAGCAGCCAATCGTCCTGTTCGGCATAAGCCGTGACAGTGCTGTTCTGATTGACGGAGGCCAACTGCTTATAGGTGGTGCCCGGGCCGCTGCGGATGTTCAGACCCTTGACGGACACGGTATAGTCCACGCCCGTATCAAAAAATTCATCGGGCTTTACGGACAAGTCCTTGTTGCCGCTCAAATCGATGATGGCACTGCTGCCACCTTCGCTGCTGTCGGGATTGTCCGGATCATTCACCGCGGGGACCATCAGATCCAGCTGCTCCTGGGCATCCTGCAGCTGCTGGGTCAGGTCCGCGATCTGCTGCTCATAGGCGGCGCGCTCGGTGTCGAACTGGTCGATTTTGGCCTGGGCTTCTTTATAGGACTGGGACAGTGCGTCATTGCGTTCCCGGTAGGAGTCGATATTGCTCTTGGCGTTATAGAACAGCAGTCCCATGGCCACTGCTGCAACCACGGCAATGACGGTTATAATAATCAGGACGACTTTTAATACAGTCCCGGATCTCTTCGGCTCATCCATGTAATCGTTCACATTGATCCCCCGTTTACATAATCAATTTCTATCAAATGTATATCACACCCGTAGGGGATTGTCAACCAAAAAACCGTGAATTTTCGGGATTCTTGTCGAAAAAGGCTGAAGGTGGAGCATCACAGCGCCTTGTGCCGCCGTGTTTTCCGGAAAGTGGGGCAGGAAGAATGTGGAAGGCTTGCGGTGGAGGAGCATTTGTGGTAAAATAAGGCAATTAAACAATGGAGGAATCGACCCATGACCTACGAAGAAGTCTTAGCAGCCGCCCGGGAGAACAGCACAAAGTGCAAGGTTTGCCCGGTATGCGACGGACGGGCCTGTAAGGGCCAGGTCCCCGGCCCTGGGGCCAAGGGGGACGGAAAATCCTTTACCAACTGCCTGGAGTATCTGAAAAACATCGATATCATGATGGACCCCATTTTTGACAATGAAGCGGGGCAGGACGGCGGTATCGAGCTGTTCGGAAAGACCCTGTCCATGCCCGTGCTGGGTGCGCCCTGCGGCGGGGCGGGCATGAATTTCGGCTGTGCGGACGTGACGGAATACCAGTTTACCGAGGCACAGGTGCTGGGTGCTTTGCAGGCCGGGACCGTTGCGTTCACCCCAGACGCGCCCCAGGACGAGATGTATTTGAACGGTATCGAGATGACCAAGCGGGTGGGCGGTATGGCCATCCCCACCATCAAGCCCTGGGCCAACGACAAGATCATCCACCATATCCGGCTGGCGGAGGAGGCCGGGGCTGTGGCGGTGTGCTGCGATGTGGACAGTGCCGGGCTCATCAATCTGAAGCTGCTGGGCAAGCCCGTGGACCCCAAGAGTGCCAAGGACCTGGAGTCCCTCATTTCCAGCACCAAGCTGCCCTTTATTGTGAAGGGTCTGGTCACTGTACGGGCGGCAAAAATCGCCGCAGAGCTGGGGGCATACGGCATCGTCATCTCAAACCACGGCGGCCGCATCATCCCAGACGCGCCGGCCACGGCCTCTGTCATTGAGGAGATTCGGGACGTGGTGGGCCGTCAAATGAAGATTTTTGTGGATGGCGGCATCCGCTCCGGCGGAGATGTGTATAAGTGCCTTGCTTTGGGGGCCGATGCGGCACTCATCGGCCGGCCCGTGTGCCATGCGGCTATCGGCGGCGGCGCGGAAGGCGTGGCGATGTATTTTGACAAGATTAAGGGTGAGCTCTACGACAATATGCTGATCACCGGGTGCAATACCGTGGATCAGATCACCCGGGACAAAATTCGGAACAGGAACACATACTGATGAAACAGGCCATTTTATTTGATTTAGACGGTACCCTTCTGCCCATGGATCAGGAGGAGTTTACCAATGGATACTTTAAACTTTTAGCGGCAAAAATGGCGCCGCACGGCTACGAACCCAAGTCTCTTGTGGATGCGCTGTGGATGGGCGTGGGCGCCATGGTGAAAAACGACGGCGGAGAACCCAACGCGGACCGGTTCTGGACGGTGTTCAATCAAAAGCTGGGGAAGGACTGCCGGGCGGACGAGCCTATTTTTGACGCTTTCTACCGGGAGGAATTCAAGCAGGCGGTCCAATTCACCCGGCCTGCGCCGATATCGGCGCAGCTGGTGCGGGCGGCCCGGGAAAAGGCAGAGCGGGTCGTTTTGGCGACAAATCCCATCTTCCCTCTGTGTGGACAGGTCACGCGGCTGGGCTTCGTGGGCCTGGGGGCCGCGGAGTTTGACTGGGTAACGGATTATGAGACGTCCCACTTCTGCAAGCCCAATCCGGACTATTACCGGGAGATCCTTGACCGCTTCGGCCTGTCTGCCGGGGATTGCCTGATGATCGGCAACGACATGGAGGAGGATATGGTGCCCGCCGCCGGACTGGGGATGGAGCGATTTTTGGTGACGGACTGCCTCATCAATCCCAAGGACCGGCCGCTGACCATGCCCCACGGGACCTTGGCGGATGCGCTGGAATTCCTGCGGGTACTCTGAAAACGGCTTGAAACCTCCCCTGTATCGGGGAGGTTTTTTTATGCCCTGCCATAAGCGAAACTTCTGAAAGACAATCATTTTCCTATTGGACAGCGTCGGGAAGGAATGTTATAATATTCACAGAATTCGTAAAACAAAATTTGAAAGGAGCATTTCTATGAAAAAAGTTGTATTCCTCACCGGCGCCACCGGCGTGATGGGTATGCAGACTGTGAAGAAATTCATGGACCATACCGATGAATTTGAACTGTGCGTCCTGGCCAGGCCCTCAGAAGCCAACTATCAGAAGCTGGCACCCTATGGGGACAAAATCAAAATTATTTGGGGCAATCTGATGGATTATGACCTGATGAGCCGCTGCATGGAAGGTGTGGATTATGTGCTGCACGTGGGCGCGATCCTGAATCCCATTGCCACAGACTGGCCACCCGATATCACCATGCGCACCAATTACGGCTCCACGCTGGCGATGCTCCGGGGCATCAAGCAGTACCACCAGGAGGAAAAGACCCATTTCGTGTACATCAGCACGCTGGAGACTTTGGGACACCATGAAGCCCCGCATTACTGGGGACGCATGGGCGATCCGCTCCAGCCTCCCATGACCTGCTATTACGCCTTGAGCAAGGTCGCTTCCGAACGGGCTGTGGCGGAGTCCGGGCTGAAATACTGGGCCATCATCCGCCAGAGCTTCCAGCATCCCAACAACCCCATTTCCATTGGCTATCCCATCGTGAGCCATATGCCGCCGGACTGCTGCTCGGAGCACATCGATTCCGAGTCCTCCGGCAACCTGATGCTTCAGGTATGCCTGAAAGCGCCGGAGGAGTTCTGGCGCCGTGGCTATCACATTGGCGGCGGCGCGGAGCTGCGGATAAGCCAGTACGATCTCATCAAGGCCTTGCACGGCGATATGCGCCGGGGCTATCAGCCCAAGTGGGTCGCCACTAAGAATTATCACGGTTGCTTCTTTGCCGATTCCGATGACTTGGAAGCGCTCATTCCTTACCGTCTGAAAAACCGGGAATCCTTCCTGAAAGAGGAACTGGCCTTCCAGATCCAGCTGGCAAAATCCCAGCCCCGCCTGACCCCGGAGGAGACGGAAGCCAAAAACAAGCGCATCGCTTCCAAGCCCGGCGGCACTGTCTGGGCTACCCAGCAGGAAAATGATGAGACACTGAAAATCCTGTTCGGCTCCAAAGCCAAATATGATGCCATCCCCGACAGCTGGGACGATATCCCCCTGCCCAACCCCTCCATGGAGCCGGAATACTTCGACCACGGCTATGACGAGAACAAGCCCGATTCTGCACTGGACATCACGGATATGCAGGGCGCGGCCAAGTTCCGCGGCGGCGAGTGCCTGTCTGAAACTATGACTCCTGGCGATCTGTTCACGCCACTTCGCTGGAAATGCGGCTTCGGCCACGAGTTTACCGGCAGTCCGAACCTGATTTTGAAGCTGGGCCATTGGTGCCCCCACTGCTTCACGGAGAAGTGGAATTATTACGACCAGGCGAAGGTCAGCCCCTTCTTTGCCCAGATTTGGGACTATGCCCACGAGGGAGAGGAGCCGTTCTCCGTGAAGATGGAGTGCGACGCCCGTATGATCGACAAATGCTTTGAAAAGTAAAATAAAAGGAACGGCTGCTTTTGCAGCCGTTCCTTTTATTTTAGGAAGATGCGCTTCACTCGCGCGCCCTGCGGGTACATTTTATCAAAAAAATGATTGAAATTTTTTCGCCGTTGTGACGGCGAATTCTGCGAAGCCTTTTGGAATGGGGCAAGTTTGGGATTTTGCACAATTTTCAGGGCAAAAATGCAATATTGTATCGAAAAAGCCACGGGAACAGAATTTGGATTTGACATTGCATTTATTCGGAAATATAATGGTCATTGTACGACAAGTCAAAAAAATGTTGGGAAATTTGTCAGAAAAAGAAAAAAAGTACCGGATGGTACTGAAAAGTGGAGGAAACGCAATGGCGAAGAAACATTTCAAGACGATGGATGGCAACGAAGCCGCCGCGTATGTGTCTTACGCATTTACGGAGGTAGCGACGATTTACCCCATCACGCCTTCCAGCCCCATGGCGGACCATGTGGACGAGTGGGCGGCAAACGGCAAGAAAAACCTGTTCGGCCAGCCGGTAAAGCTGATGGAACTCCAGGCAGAATCCGGTGCCGCCGGCGCCATGCACGGCGCGTTGGAGACCGGGTCCCTCACCAGCACCTATACCGCGTCCCAGGGCCTGTTGCTGATGATCCCCCCCATGTACCGCATGGCGGGCTCCATGCTCCCCGGCGTGATGCACGTGTCCGCCCGGAGCGTGGGCACCCATGCCATCTCAATTTTCGGTGACCATTCCGACGCTATGGCCTGCCGTCAGACGGGCTTTGCCCAGCTGTGCTCCGCCTCTGTGCAGGAATGCATGGACCTGGCGGCGGTGGCCCACCTGTCCGCCATCAAGGGCAGTATCCCCTTCATGCACTTCTTTGACGGCTTCCGCACCTCCCACGAGCTGCAGAAGATCGAGGTGCTGGAATATGAGGACCTGGGCAAGCTGCTGGACCGGGAGGCTGTCCGGCATTTCAAGGCGCACGCGTTGAATCCCGAGCACCCCACCGTGCGCTCTACCGTGGCCAATCCCGATACTTTCTTCCAGTCCCGGGAGGCGTGCAACACCGCATATAATGCCCTGCCCGCCGTGGTGGAAGAATACATGGGCGAGATCAATAAGCTCACCGGTCGGGATTATAAGCTGTTCAATTACTACGGCGCGCCGGATGCGGACCGCGTAGTCATCGCCATGGGCAGCGTGTGCGATACCCTGACTGAGGTGGTGGACCATCTGATGGCTCAGGGCGAAAAGGTGGGCTTCGTGCAGGTACACCTGTACCGGCCCTTCTCTGTGAAGCATTTGCTGGCCGCTATCCCTGTCAGTGCCAAGGTCATTTCCGTGCTGGACCGCACCAAGGAGCCCGGCTCCGTGGGCGAACCGCTGTTCGCCGATGTGTGCGCGGCGCTGATGGAATCCGACCTGGTGGGCAAAGTCAAGGTTCTGGCGGGCCGCTACGGCCTGTCCTCCAAGGACACCACCCCCGCCCAGATGAAGGCCGTGTTCGACAACATGAAGGGCGAGCAGAAGAACCACTTCACCGTGGGCATCAACGACGATGTGACCTTCACTTCCCTGCC
>CANSAE010000010.1 GCA_947644595.1 uncultured Clostridia bacterium | reverse complement strand
CTTCCTCAACCGTGGGCGGCACAAACCGGGTGCGGGTGGGCGGCTTGTCCGCCCCCTCTCCCTCTTCTCTTCTCTTATCTTTCTCTTTCTCTTCTCGTAACGTCTCGTCTCTACTCTTCTCTCCGTGACAAAGTAACGCATCATCGTTACATTGTAACGCTTGACGTTCTCTAAACTCTCGCACCCGCTTTGCGGAGGAACCCTCAGACCCGCTATTTTCAACGGCTTCGGGCAAATAGCTTTCATCCTCCGACAACGAAACCAACAGTTTATGCCGCAATAGAAAATCTATCGTTGCCGCTACATCCTCCGGTGCTTCGTCAAGCTCATAAGCCACCTCATTTGCAAAGCTGTCTTCCACGTGGTCAAATACCAATATGCCATTGTTGCGCAGACTGGCAAGCTGCATCTTCAGGTAGATGATGGTGTATGTAGTCCCGTTTTCCATGCGCCGCAACTTCTTCATGGCCTTTTGCCGAAAAAAATCTTCTTGCAGCTTCAGCCACCAATAACGCCGTTCCGCCATTATCCCCGGCCCTCCCGCTCTACAGCATCCGCGGTCCGCATGATCTCCCGCGCCCGGCCCCGCATGGAAGCGACAAACGCCGCCCGCTCCGCGTCATCCGCCGGAAGATAATACCCATGCTTGGACAGGATCGGGATACCCCGCCGCCGCTCGTTCTCGATTTGCCGCCGGACCTCCCGCTCGTCCCACCCGGTAAGCCTGACCAGATGGGACAGCGGCACCGCGTTTCCCTCCCCGGCACTCAGCAGGTCCGCAATTAGCCCTTGACGCTGCACCCGTTCTGGTGTACACTGTACAGCAGATACCGTGCTTTGTCCCGTGTCCGGGGTCCTCCCCCCGGCGCGGGCCTTTTTTATGCCACTCATGCGCTGACCCCCTTTGTCTGGTTTCTCACCCACTCCCGCAGCCCCTCCGTGGGAATCAGCCGCCGGGAACCCACCGCGAAAGATGGAAAGTCTGCCCGGTGCATCAGCTCATAGACCGTTGGACGGCTCACGCCCAGCACCTCAGCCGCTTCCTGCGGTGATAGTGCCATTCTCTCAGGCATTGCCCCTTTGCGCGGGTCCTGTGATTCCGTTCGTTCTTCGTTCATGTCGTCACCTCCTGCGAAACTTCTGTTTTTAGAAGTTTCGGGGTAAAAAAATAATCTGCAATCTTGTCTTTCGGAACATCCAAAACGTCAACGATTGTGTTGATTTCGGTCTGACGAAACAACGCTTTACCGTTCAATTTCAGATTCATAGACGACGGACTAATTCCAACAGATTTTGCAAGATGCTCTTGCGTAACGCCTTGTTCCCTCATTCTCCCCAAAAGGGCAGAATAATCATATCGCTGCATAACCTCACCTCCAGAATTTTCAATCAGCATTTGCAATTATAAGACTTTTACTTTTAGAAGTCAATTATTTTCTTTAGATTTTTAGAAGTTTTAATTGAAGTTTTTAAAAGTCCGTGTTATAATTGCCAAAAGGATGTGAACACCATGCCAAAAGCTACATTCGCAGAACGTTTGAACGAAGCATTACAAGCACGCAATATGACCGCCGCCGAACTGTCTAAGCGTTCCGGCGCGTCTGAAGGTCTGATAAGCGGATATAGAAAAGGCGCTTACAGTGCAAAGCAAAACAGGCTTGATAATTTTGCCCAAATACTGGACGTGTCAATTCCGTGGCTTATGGGATATGATGTCCCTATGGGAAGCTATGACGGAAAGCAAATAGATAAGAGCTTTCCCGCCTCGAACCTCATCCCCATAGCAGAGCTGCACATGAAGAAAATCCCGCTCATCGGTACAATCGCCTGCGGCACCCCCATACTGGCAGAGGAAAATATCACGGACTATATCGACGCGCCGGGCCACATCCGGGCAGACTTCGCATTGATGTGCCGCGGTGACAGCATGATCGGTGCGAACATCCGCAGCGGGGACATTGTGTTCATTCGCCAGCAGCCGGAAGTCTGCAATGGGCAGATTGCCGCCGTGCTGGTAGGCGATGAAGCGACGCTCAAGCGGTTTTATCATTCCGGGAATACTGTAACACTCTTGGCAGAAAATCCCGACGTAGCGCCGCTCACGCTGTCAGGCGACGAATTAGAGCGGGTACGGGTCATCGGCCTTGCTGTGGCTTTCCTGCACGAAATGGAAGCGTAGGGGGTAGCGAAACGTGACCCCCTTTCCCGATGAAACACCGGGTCAGGTCAATAACGCTGAACAAACCGTTCACCGTGATTCAGATTCCCATTTTGGAAACCTGCCATCGTGAAACGCGATTTCAGGGCGTCGCCAAAATAGAGACCCCCTCATTCCTCACATCGAGGAACGGGCCTAACCCGTCGAAACGACACTTTAGGGGATGGACAACCTGTCCCCCGCTTTAGGGGAGTGGTTAACGGCTTACCCGTCGAAACAACGGCTAAGGGGTACGCATCTGATACCCCATACAAAAAACCGCCCTCCGGCACAGAGCCAAAGAGCGGGAAAACCTGATAAAACCTAAGATTTGTTTTTTTATAATCTCAACATTTCTTAACATTCCGTATTCACCGGCGGCGTGATCCACGCCCGCTGCAGTGCAAAATGATTCCGGAAAGTAATAAAAACCGCCCCGGCGCTGCAAACACCGAAGCGGTCAAATGCGAAAAACCAACAGTCGACAAACAAGGATTCCCGCGCCCTTATTGTATCACATGGCGCGGGCCGATGCAAGAAGGGAGTTTTATTTTATGGCAAAGAAATCCGCAGCCGGGAGTATCAGACAGCGCCCAGACGGACGGTGGGAAGCCCGTGTAACCGTTGGCACTAATCCCGGGACGGGAAAGCCTATCCGCCGGAGCTTATACGGGAACACGCAAAAGGAAGTCCGGCAGAAGATGACCACTGTTCTGCGGGAACTGGACAGCGGGACCTATCAGGCCCCGAACAGGATCACCGTAGCAGAATGGATGGACGAATGGCTGAACGTCTTTTGTGCCAATAAGGTAAAACCCTCAACCTATCATAGCTATCAATCATCTATCCGTTTGTATATCAATCCTGTTATTGGGGCTATGCCGCTACAATCTGTCCGGGGAAGCCATGTGCAGGGGATTTACAACAAAATGCTGGATGCGGGATTGAGCGGCAAGACGGTTAAAAATATGTCTGCAATTCTTCATAAGGCGCTCGGTGTTGCGCTGAAACAAGGCTTGATTCTCTCCAACCCCTGCGACGGGGCGGAACTGCCAAAGGCGGAGCATCACGAGATAACCCCGCTCACGGATGAAGAAATCCCCCGCTTCCTGGCGGCTATTGATGATTCGCCTATGCGGAACGCTTATGCCCTGTGCCTGTTTGCTGGTCTGCGTGAAGGAGAATGCCTGGGCTTGTCATGGGGTCAGGTGGATTTCCGGCGGGGACGGATAGCCATTTCGCAACAGCTACAAAAGGAAAGAGTTAAGGGCGGGGGCTATTACATTTCCAGGAGTACAAAGAGTGGGAAGCCCCGTACCATCGAACCGCCGCCCATTGCGTTTGAATATCTCCGGGCGGAGCGGGTCAGGCAATTAGAAAACAGAATGAGAGCGGGGCGGGCATGGAGCAATCCCGATGATCTTGTGTTTACGGACGAAACCGGGAAACACTATTGTAGACAGACATTTTACAGCCGATTCAAAAAAATCGCCGCCAGCATCGGCAGACCAGACGCACGGGTGCATGATCTCCGGCACACCGCGGCAACCGTAGCCATTGCCAGCGGTGCCGATATTAAGAGTGTTCAAGATATGCTGGGCCATGCAACCGCCAGTTTCACACTGAATGTCTATGCACATACCACGGAGCAGATGATGAAAGATACCGCCAGCCGGGTACAAAACTACTATGACGGTCTTGCAAAACGGGCATAAAAAATCTGATAGGGGTATTTTTAGGGGTAAACGCCCGGGAAAAGATATGGAAAAAGCCTTGAAACCGTTGCGGTTCAAGGCTTTTTCATTGGTGGAGGTGACGGGAATTGAACCCGTGTCCGAAAGTGCTTTAACAGAGACCTCTCCGGGCGCAGAGGGTCATTTACATTCCCTTATTTTACCGCAGGCCTTCATGCTGTAAAACTCGGTAGCTTCATTGTTCATGGTGCGGGCAAAGCTTACCGCACACACGTGCACCACTCATCGACGCCGCAGCCCGGGCCGTGGTCCTCCCGGGGGCGACGCTCGCTAATTAAGCAGCGAGAAGAACAGTCTTGTTGTTGTTCTTTAATTTATAAGGTTGCCCATTTTTAGGATGGTAGGCGCATCCGCCCGCTATCTCTGCCTCCACACCCCCGTCGAAACCATGACACCCCCATATCGTCACTTGCCCGCCTGCCGGTTTCGGTCACACCCTGTTGGGCGAGACCTACACCTCCGGCGGCCGTTCCGCTCAAAATCGAACCCGCTACGCTGGCTTCGATTTTGTAACTTGGGATGCTTGAACGCTTCTTTGAAGCGGTCAATCGAGGGGATTACGCTTCATTCAAGCGCGCCGGGGCGCACTCTCATTCCGCGAGAGGTACTTTGTCGCCGGCGAAGCTGGCGACAAAATGGATTGCATTTTGTTCGGCTCTGCGGAGCCGAATTCTACGAAGTAGGGGCGACCCTTGCGGTCGCCCGCGATTCACATCTTTTCCGGCTCGGGATAATTGACGCCGAAGGTGTTCACGGTGACCTTCTTCATCTTCTGCTCCACACGGGGCTTGTCGTTGAAGTCCCGGCGGGTGTTAGCGATGACATCTACCACGTCCATGCCTTCCGTTACCTTGCCGAAGGCGGCGTATTGACCGTCCAGATGCGGTGCGTCCTCATGCATGATGAAAAACTGACTGCCCGCGGAATCCGGCGCCATGGTCCGGGCCATGGACAGCACGCCCGCGGAGTGCCGCAGGTCGTTTTGGAACCCGTTGGCGGAGAACTCGCCCTTGATGCAGTAGCCGGGCCCGCCGGTGCCGCGGCCCATAGGGTCGCCGCCCTGGATCATGAAGCCGGGAATGACCCGGTGGAAGATGATGCCGTCATAGTAGCCTTTTTGAATGAGGGAAATGAAATTGTTCACGGTGTTCGGCGCGATCTCCGGGTAGAGCTCGGCCTTGATGACACCGCCGTTTTCCATTTCAATGGTCACGATGGGATTGGACATAATATGGTCTCCTTTATCTATAGTAATGTATTATCGCTGCTTCAAAGCGCGGTCGATTTCCCGCTTGGCGGAGCGCTCAGCCTCGGATTCCCGTTTATCGTAGAGCTTTTTACCTTTACATAGGCCTACTTCCATTTTCACCCGTCCATCCTTGAAATATAGGGACAGGGGAATGAGGGCGTTTCCGTCCTGCTGCACGGATTGCTGAAGCTTTAAAATCTCCCGCTTGTGCATCAGCAGTCGGCGGGGGCGCACAGGATCCGGGTTGAAGCGGTTGCCCTGCTCATAGGGACTAATGTGCATCCCGTGACAAATCAGCTCACCGTTTTTGACCGTACAAAAGCTGTCTTTCAGATTCAGTTTCCCGGCCCGAATGGATTTGACCTCCGTGCCCTTGAGCTCAATGCCGGCTTCAAAGCGTTCCAAAACAAAGTAGTCATGAAAGGCCTTACGGTTTGCGGCGACTTCTTTTTTTCCTTTTGCTCTGGGGGACAAAACGGCGCACCTCCTATCACAGTCAGACTGCCGCCGGAAGTTTTTTCCATGCGGCAGTCTGATTATAACACAAGTATTCGGATTTTAAAAGTTACATTTTGCGGACAACTACGCAAAATAACGGCGCAGTTCCGATACGGCGTGATTGGCCAGCAGGACATCTCCGTGCTCGGCCATGTGGGCGAAGCTGCCGTCATCGCAGTGGACCCGGCGTCCGAACTCATACAGTGGCGCTTTGCGTCCGGTATCTCCGGGACCGAAGAACAGATAATAATTCCCGTCCATCCAAATCAGGGTGGACAGCGCATCCGGCACTAAGCACAGGGCCGCGCCTAGAAGGGATTCCAAGTCGTCAAAGGCAAAGCAGTCCACAGCTTTTCCTGACGGTCGGGCCAGCAAAAGCACGGAATCGTCGTATGTAAACATATCCACCTCCATTTTTCCCCAGGGCTGCCATCCGCCTTTCCGCATGGCATTGGAGATGAGATTCTTGGCGTCTTTGGCGGATACGGGGATATGCAGTCCCAATTCCCGCAATTCTGTTTCCTCCAGATAAATCGCAACTGCGCTCTCCGTGATACTCTCTGCCGACATGGTGGCACCTCCATCATTCGATACCCAAAATCATACTACAACCCATCATGGGTTTCCATGCAAAATATATGGAAATCCGGGAAAGATTATGATATACTGAAATCTAATTGGAGAACAACGCTGCTGCCATCGCGCTGCAAACAGCGTTTCAATGGATGAGAACATATAAAAACGGAGCGGTTTATGGAGTATTATGAGAAACGTTTATCCGGAGAGACAAAATATCATGGAGTCATCGTGGACGTGACACTGGACGATGTAGCGCTGCATACGGGGGAACAGGTCCGGCGGGAAGTGGTGCATCATCCCGGCGGCGTTACGGTGTTGCCGGTGGATGAAAACGGCATAGCATACTGTGTGCGGCAGTTTCGATATCCATTTGGAAAGATGCTTTTGGAATGTCCCGCGGGCAAGCTGGAACCGGGAGAAGAGCCCCGGGCGGCTGCCTTGCGGGAACTGAGCGAGGAAACAGGGCTGGAATGTGCGGAATTGGTGGACTTAGGCGCCATCTACGCCACCCCCGGTTACTGCACGGAGACACTGTATGTCTATTTGGCATTGGGCTTAACCCAGAAGGAGGCCCATCCGGACCAGGGGGAATACCTGAATGTGGAGAAATACCCGCTGTCAGAGCTGGCAGCGCGGTGCATGGCGGGAGAAATCAGCGACGGTAAGACCAATGTGGCTGTGCTGAAGGCCATGCGTATTTTGGAGGAACGAAATGGCTAAGAAGGTTTTAATTGTAGACGATGAAAAGGCCATCGTGGAGATTTTGCGGTATAACCTGCAGAAAAATGAATTTGACACTATGGAGGCCTACGACGGAGCGGAAGCTCTGCGATTGGCCCGGGAAGAGGACCCGGATATCATCCTGCTGGATATTATGCTGCCCTATATGGATGGGTTTGAGGTATGCAAGGCCCTGCGGGATGATGGGAACAATGTCCCCATCATTATGCTTACTGCCCGGGAGGACGAGACGGACAAGGTGTTTGGCCTGGAAATCGGTGCGGATGATTATATCACAAAACCCTTTTCCATCCGGGAACTCATGGCCCGAGTCCGGGCGAATATCCGGCGGGGGGCAGTGCCAGCACCGGCAGAAGAAAAAGCAGAGAGCATTATTCATATCAAGGACCTGACCATCGACACTGACAGGCACAGTGTGTTCCGGGAGGGAAAGGAGATCGACCTTACTGAGCGGGAATATAACATCATCCACCTGATGGCCCGGGAACCTGGGAAGGTTTTTACCCGGGAGGAACTGATGCGGGAGGTCTGGCAGTACGATTACTTCGGTGACCTGCGCACGGTGGATGTAGCCATGCGGCGTTTCCGGGAAAAGCTGGAAAAAAATCCCGCCGAACCGGAATATATCATCACCCGCCGGGGAGCGGGATATTACTTTTCCGATTAACACACCAGCGGCGTGTTAATCGGAGGGGATTGCGCTGCGTTTGCGCACTCTGCGAGAAATATGTTTTTCCCGGCGAAGCCGGGCAAAAAATGATTCAAATTTTTTCGGCTCTGCGGAGCCGAATTCTGCGAAGCATGGAGAGATACTATGGGTCGAAGTCTCTACACGAAGCTGGTGCTCATCATCATGACGCTGATCGTGGCGTTCATGGTGGTGGTGGGCGCGTTTTTGCTCCATGGAGTGCGCAGCTTTTATCTCAGCCAATTTTATGAGGGGATGCAGCAGGTGTTTTCCAGTGAGGAGTTGGCGGACAGCCTTCGGGCCGCGGCCGATTCCGATCAAGCAGTGCCGGCTATTTCCGAAATACTGAAGGCGAATATCGGGCGTTTGGGGATCGATTCCGGTACTCGGAATTATTACATTCTGGACGGTAAAACCGGAGAATACCTTACCGGGAGCAATAACCCGGAAGGCGGGATCGTGAATACGGCCAATATCCTTACCGCCATAAACGGACAGTCAGGCTATAAAAGTGATGCCGGGGCGGACTTTATGGATGTAGCTATCCCCCTTTCCGGGGAGGGCGGCAGCTATATTCTGTACATCATTGACAATAAAGCCACGGTCCAGAGCTTGAACGATGACCTGGCCCGCATCATCCTGCAGGCGATGGTCATAGGTCTGATGATCTCCGTTCTGATGAGCCTGCTTCTGGCCAAGACTTTGGTTACGCCGTTGCAGGAACTGACCCATGCGGCGGAAAGCGTGGCCGGCGGCGATTTTGACCAGAAGGTGGACAATCCATCCCGGGATGAAATCGGGGTTTTGACTCAGACTTTCAACGATATGGCCGGGACGCTGGAAGATACGCTGGACAATCTGAAGAAATCTGAACAGATGCGTAAGGAATTTGTGGCCAATGTGTCCCATGAGCTGCGCACGCCGATCACAAGTGTGAAAAGCTATTCGGAGACTTTGCTGGATGACCCGTCCATGGATCTTGAGATGCGGAAAAAATTCCTGAACGTCATTGTCAATGAATCTGACCGTATGTCTAAAATCGTGCAGGACCTCCTGACGCTGTCCCGATTTGATGCGGGCAGTATTGAATTTGAGTTTACGACATTCAGTTTTGAGAAGTCTGTGAAGGATGTTTACAGTGCCATGCGGCTGGAGGCTCAGAACCATCGCCATGAATTTACGCTGGAATTTATGAGCCCCATGCCCGATATTGTAGGGGACCGGGGGCGGATCGAGCAGGTGCTGATGAATATGGTGTCCAACGCCATCAAGTATACCAAGGACGGCGGCAGGATCAAGATGACTGCTGGCCTGAAGGACGGCAAAGTGTGGTGCGCTGTGCGGGATAACGGGATCGGCATCCCGAAGCAGGATGTAGAGCATGTGTTTGACCGGTTCTACCGGGTGGACAAAGCCCGCAGCCGGGAATCCGGCGGCACGGGGCTGGGATTGTCCATTGCCAACGAAATCGTTTTGCGCCACGATGGGAGCCTGACCTTGGATAGTAAGGTCGGCAGAGGTACGGTCATTACGGTCACGCTTCCGGTGGGAGGGCCCGTCCATGAGTAAATGGAAAGAGGTGTCCGCCTCAGGAAGGGAACGGCTTTTTGCCTGGCTGCGGCGGCATCGGCGGAGGATAGTGGAGCTTGGTAAGACATGCTTGATTATTATCCTGTTTTGCTCTGCGTGTTTTTTGGCGGACCGCAGCGGTATTTTGGGACAGGGTGGTTTTTCCACCGTCCGGGAGAATGTCACGGCATGGCTCCGGGGAGGTGAATCCGGACCTGCGGTCATGAGCGGCCGGGAATATGCCACGGCGGCCAAGCCTCAGGTGATGGCGGTTTCTCCGGATGACGGGGTGCATTACGGTGCCGCCTTCACCAGTGAAGTGGACGAACTTTACGAGCGTTTTTCCGCCTTCCTGGGCGAAGCGCTGGGAACGTCGGAACAAATCATACAATTGACGACGGAACAGTGGCTTGCCGCCTTGAGCCGGCGAGGCATATACTTTGATTTCGCTGTTCCGCAGCGCTTGGACTGCCTTGCGGCCTGGCAGCAGACGAGCGTTCCGTGGGACACGGAAAATATCTGCGCCCGTCGGCTGTTTTTATCTGTGGAGGAGCAGGACGTGCGGCTGTATTTCGCCGTTGAAGGCAGCGGCGCGGCCTACTGTTGTGATACGGAGGTGGAGGCCGGCGCCCTGAGCACCCGGATGGAGCGGTATCAGTCCAACGGGGCTTATTTTGCATTTGAGCGGGAAGAAACCGACCGCCTGGATGCGGATGTCCTGATCGTTCCGGCTGCGGATACGGTCCGCGGCGTCTCGGGTACCGCGGTGTCTTTTGTGGGGAGGACAGAGACGGTTTTGCAGCAATTTGGCATGAATACCGTTACGGCCACATCTTATCAGGAGGCAAGCGGGACTGCCGTATATTTGGATGGATACAGTACACTGCGGATCCAGCAAGACGGGCTTATTACTTATGAACGGGAGCCTGGACAGGATCTGCCGGAATTTGACCTGCGCGGTACAGTCAGCCTGCCGGAATTGGCGGACCGGCTGTACAGCCTGACAATGGAGCTTTCCGGCAACGGCGGAGATTGCGCACAGCTGCGGCTTTTGCAGGCGGATTATGACCTGCAAAATGACCGTTACACAGTATCCTTCGCTTACTTTATCGATGGGATGCAGGTCTGCTGCGGGCTGGGACCCGCGGCGGAATTTACCTTTGCCGGAGGAACGCTTACGCAGGCAGCGCTTTGCCTGCGGCAATATGAATTTACGGGAGAAACACAAACACCGCTGCCTGCGGTACAGGCAGCGGCTCTGGTCTCAGCTTCCGGCGGAACGGACCCGGTGCGGGTTTATCAGGATATGGGCGACCGGGTGACGGTCTCCTGGAAAATGGGGTAACGAACGATGGCGACCTCCAAAATCAAAAATTTGCTTATTTATATCCTTTTGTTTGTAAATCTGTTTCTGCTGGCATTGCTGGTATCGGATTGGCTTCAGACCCGGCGTTCCCAGCACACAGTTGAAACCGAGGTTCAGTCTATCCTGACGAATAGCGGCATCACGATGGACCATATCCGCCTGCCGGATAACACCCAGGTAAAAAGCTATACATTGGCCCGGGATTACAGCGCAGAAGCGGACTTGGCGGAATCCATTCTGGGCCGCTTGACCGTGCAGGAACTGCAAAACGGAAACATTATGTATTACCGGGGGGAACGGGGCGAAGCCAGCTTCCGCGGGACCGGGGACTTTGAGGTGCTGCTGACTAATCATGCCGTCCCCATCAGCGGGGATACGGTGGATACGGCCCGGTCTGTTTTGCGGAAAATGGGTGTTCGGGCACAGTTTGCGCCAGAACTGTCTACCCAGATGGGGAAAACCTATTCTACGGTGGTTATGGTTTGGGAATACGAAGGTCTCCCCGTGGTCAATGCACAGATCCAGTTTACCTTTACCTCGGAATTTCTCATGATGATATCCGGTAACAGAATGCTGGATATCCAGCGGGAGGATGATACCTTTCGTCCTCTGGACAGTGCCACACTCCTGACCCGCTTTGTGGGAATCGTCAACCGAAACGGGTATGTATTCAGCGAATTGAAAGAAATCTGCCCGGTATACTTGTCCCCGGATTCTTCCGGCGGAAAGCTCACGCCTTTGTGGCGTATTGAGACGGATGCGGGTTCATTTTATCTGAATATGACGACGGGAGAAGAACAGCCTGTGGCCTGAAGTGACCGGAAATGATTGATTTTTCCAATTAACCGTGCTACAATGGCCGGGAATAACCACCATTGGTGCATCGCATAAATATTTTGGATTTTGCGATATGATAGCATCAGGAATGGTTACACTATGATTACATGGATTTATTGCGTCCGGTTCCGGACGGTTTCCCATAGACTATTTCGATTAGGTCAGGTGAGAATTTGGATCGATATTTGATACAGGGCGGAATTCCCTTGCATGGCGAGGTGGAAATCAGCGGCGCAAAAAATGCGGCGGTGGCGATCATTCCCGCTACTTTGATGGTAAACGGGGTCTGCACCCTGGAAAATCTGCCTCAGATCAGCGATGTGGACATGCTGCTGACGATTTTGCAGCATCTGGGCGCCACGGTTCATTATCTGGATAAAAGCACTGTGGAAATCGATTGCACCAATGTGCATTTTCAGGATGCGCCCTTTGATTTGATGCGCAAGATCCGGGCGTCTTATTACCTCATCGGCGCGATGTTGGGCCGGTTTGGCACGGCAAAGACTACCATGCCAGGCGGCTGTAACTTCGGCGTGCGCCCCATCGACCAACACATTAAGGGCATCACGGCCTTGGGGGCTGCCTTTGTGGTGGAAAACGGCTTTATCTATGCCAATGCCACGGATGGAGGATTGCGCGGGGCAAAGGTGTATTTGGACAAAGTTTCCGTGGGCGCTACAATGAATATTATGCTCGCGGCCTGTCAGGCAAAGGGCCGCACCGTGATCGAGAATGCTGCGAGAGAGCCTCACATAGTAGACTTGGCGAACTTTCTGAACTCTATGGGGGCGGATGTCCGCGGTGCGGGTACGGATACCATTAAAATTAACGGTGTGGAAGCGCTCCATGGGGGAACGTATACCATCATTCCCGACCAGATCGAAGCGGGGACCTTTATGGTGGCCGCGGCGGCTACAGGGGGAGAGGTGCTGGTGAAAAACGTGATTCCCCGGCATTTGGAGGTCATCAGTGCCAAGCTGCGGGAAACCGGCTGCGTTGTGGAAGAATATGGAGATGCTGTGCTGGTGCGGGGTACAAGGGCTTTGAACAGCACCAATATCAAAACACAGCCGTATCCCGGCTTTCCCACGGATATGCAGCCTCTGATGGGGGTGCTACTGTGTCTGGCCCGGGGGACCGGTGTGATTACGGAAGGCATTTACGACAATCGATTTAAATATATGGATGAGTTGCGCCGGATGGGCGCGGAAGTGCAGGTGGATGGAAAAACCGCCATTATTGAGGGGGTCAGTGAATTGACCGGAGCCAATGTTCGGGCATGTGACCTTCGTGCAGGGGCCGCCGTTGTTGTTGCGGGACTTTGTGCCCGGGGCCGGACCCAGGTGGAGGATGTACACTATATTGAACGGGGATATGAGGATTTTGTGGGTAAATTGAGCAGCTTGGGGGCCAATATCCGCCGGGTAGCGGATACCGAGGCGGAAGAACGGCACGGCAGTGCCGCGGTACTTTGCGACTGATGGAGCTGATCGTTTTTGCCAGCGGCTCCACAGGCAATTGCGCCCTGGTCACCGCGGGCCGGACCCATGTTTTAATTGATGTGGGCATTTCTTTTTTGAAGCTCAAAACGTTTTTGCAGGATGAGGGCCTTTTGCTGGAGGACCTCTCCGGTGTTTTCATTACCCACGAACATAACGACCATATCAAAGGCCTGCCCACACTTTTGAAACGAACGAGCCTGCCGCTGTATACGCCGCGCAGGGTCGCCGCAGAGCTTTGGCGCAGGATGACGGAAACAGATGGCTGTATCCAGACTATCCCGGTGGATGAGCCGTTTTTTCTCAATCAGCTGGAGGTCACGGCCTTTGAAACGCCTCATGATACGCCCCAAAGCGTGGGCTATCGGCTGACAGAAGGCGAGACTTCCCTGGGTATTTGTACGGACTTGGGACATGTGCCTGAATCCGTCCGGGAGGCTCTTGCAGGCGTCAATGCCGCTCTGATCGAATGCAACCATGATATTACCCGGCTGAAGCTGGGCCCGTATCCTGTTTCACTCAAGCGCCGGATCCTTTCCGACTACGGGCATCTGTCCAATGAGTCCTGTGGGGAATTGGCGGTCTATCTGGCACAGCAGGGAGCAAAGGACCTGGTGCTGGGGCACATCAGTAAGGAGAGCAATACCCCGAAGAAAGCCGTGGAGGTTGTCCGGGGTGCGCTGGACCGGGCGGGCTTTTCGGAGGTTTCCGTCTCCGCAGCTCCGCCGGAAGGGCGGTTGGCCCTTTCTGTGAAAGGCGGCGCAGCATGCTCACGGTAAAACTGATTTGCGCGGGAAAGCTGCGGGAGAAATTTTACATAGAGGCATTTCGGGAATATGAAAAGCGGTTGGCTTCATTTTGTAAATTTGAAGTCACGGAGATTCCGGAAGTAAAGACTTCCGAAGCGCCCTCTCAGGGAGAAATTACCGCTGCGCTGGAAAAAGAAGCCCAGGTGATTTTGGATAAAATATCCCAGAGCATGTATGTGATCGCTTTATGTGTGGAAGGCCACAAGCTTTCCAGTGAAGGCTTGGCGAATCTGATTTCTGACCGCTCTGTGGCTGGGGACAGCCGATTGTGCTTTGTGATCGGCAGCTCCAACGGGTTGCATCCCAGCGTCAAACAGCGGGCAGACTTCCGTCTGTCCGTTTCCGACATGACCTTCCCCCATCACCTGTTTCGGGTGATGCTGGCAGAACAAATTTACAGAGCATTTACCATCAACGCGGGCAGAAAATACCATAAATAAGGTGATGAATATGTTCGGAAAAAGCAAAAAATGGGGGCGCAGAAAAGCGGGGGAGACCCTGGCCCAATGGCCGAAGGATGCAAACGGTGATCCGGAGCATCCGGCATTTCTGTGCCATAGTGCCGGAGATCACATGGCAGATGTCATTGTGACGAATATGCTCCAGTCCTTTGGTATTCCGACAGTGCAGTTAAACTCCGATAACGGAGATTTGGGAGAGATCTACTCAGGCATCAGCTTCACAGGCGCGGATATTTTTGTGCCGGAATCCATGCTGCCAGATGCGAAAGCACTATTAGAAGGGGAGAGCGACCATGAGAACATTTAAGGAAGAATACCAGCGCTGGTTGGATAGCCCTGCTTTGAGCGAAGCGGAGTGGCAGGAATTAAAGGCCATTGAGAATGATGATAAGGAGATCGAGAGCCGATTCTTCGCGCCTCTGGAATTCGGCACCGCCGGACTCCGGGGAGAGATGGCCGTCGGTCTGCACCGAATGAATGTGCATATTATCCGCCATGCGACCCAGGCCTTTGCTAATGTTATCAAGGCGGAAGGCGAGGAAGCCTGTGAAAAGGGCGTGGCCATTGCCTTTGACTGTCGGGTGAACAGCGAGCTGTTTGCCCGGGAAGCCGCCGGAGTGATGGCGGCCAACGGCATCAAGGTTCGTATTACCGACGGGATGCGTCCCACTCCAGAACTGAGCTTCGCCGTGCTCAAATACGGCACCACAGCCGGCCTGAACATCACCGCTAGCCATAACCCCAAGGAGTATAATGGCTATAAGGTCTATTGGTCCGACGGTGCCCAGCTGCCGCCCCACCATGCCGCAGCCATTGCAGCGGAGATGGAAAAGACTGATATCTTCACCGGCATCAATTTGATGCCCTTTGATGAGGCAGTGCAGTCGGGCATGGTTACCATCATGGGTGATGAGACGGACGAGGCGTTTTTGACCTGTGTGCTGGGCCAAGCCATCAATCAAGATGTGGTGAAAAAGGTTGCCGATGACCTGAAGATCGTCTACACCCCCTTCCACGGCGCGGGTCGCATTCTGGTGCCAGAGGCGTTGCACCGTCTGGGCATCAAGCATTTGTTCCCCGTGGAAGCGCAGATGGTGCCCGACGGGACTTTCCCCACAGTGGACAGTCCCAACCCGGAAAATCCCGAGGGCTTTTACCTGGCCATCGACCTGGCCAACAAGCTGGGCAGTGACCTCATCATCGGTACAGACCCGGATTCCGACCGTATCGGCGTGATGGTCCGGGAAGAAAAGGGAGAATTTGTCCCTATCAGCGGCAACCAGATGGGCGTGCTGCTGCTGGATTATATCATCACTGCCCGAAAGGCCACGGGCACCATGCCTGAGCATCCCATGGCGGCCAAGTCTATCGTCACAACGGAAATGGCCCGGGTGGTCTGTGAGGAAAACGGCGTGCGCATGGAGGAGACCTTCACTGGCTTCAAATTCCTGGCGGAACGGGTGAACCAGTTCCAGTCCGAAGGGGCTTATCAGTACATTATGGCCTATGAAGAGAGCTATGGATACATGATGGGCGACTTTGTCAGGGATAAGGATGCAGTTACTTCTGCAGTGCTGATTGCGGAGATGGCGGCCCATTATTATGACAAAGGCATGACTTTGAAGCAGGCCATGGATGCGCTGTATGAGAAATACGGCTGCTTTGCAGAAAAAACCATCAATTTGGTGATGCCCGGATTGGACGGCCTGAAAAACATGCAGGCGCTTATGGCAGACTTGCGGAAAGACCCGCCCAAGACTATTGGCGGCGAGGACGTGATGCGCATGCGGGATTATCAGGACGGCAGCGTGTTCGTCACGGGTCTTGGCAAGGTGGAGACGTTGGAGATGAAAGGCTCCAACGTACTGTACTTTGAACTGAGTGACGGCACGTCGTTCATTGTCCGGCCTTCCGGAACGGAACCGAAGGTCAAGGTCTATATTTTGGCGCGGGGAGAAAGCATGACCGAATGTCAGGCGAAGGTGGCAAAATTCGTGGAATATGCTGAGAGTTTGAAACGATGAACCGTTATTTAGATTTATTCGTAACCTTTGCCAGAGTCGGCGTGATGACCTTCGGCGGCGGATATGCCATGCTTCCCATTTTGGAACGGGAAGTGGTGGAAAATAAAGGCTATGCCACCAGTGAGGAGCTGATGGATTACTACGCCGTGGGCCAGTGCACCCCGGGGGTCATCGCCGTGAATACGGCGACCTTCGTGGGGCAGAAGCTGGCCGGTGTCCCGGGTGGCATCGTGGCTACCTTGGGGGTGGTGTTCCCGTCGGTCATCATCATCAGCGTCATCGCCGGGATTTTGACCAATTTCGCAGACCTGGCCGTTGTGAAAAACGCCTTCGCGGGCATCCGCGTGTGCGTGTGCGTGCTGGTGTTCAACGCGGTGGTGAAGTTATGGAAAGGCGCGGTGAAAGACAAAGGAGCGCTGGCGCTGTTTGTCTTGGTGTTCGCGCTGAGCCTGTTTTTGCATGTGACGCCAGTGGTGTATGTGGTGCTGACGGCCATCGCGGGCATCATCTTGACGAACTTGGGGGTACGGAAATCATGATTTACCTCCAATTGTTCTATGAGTTTTTCAAGACCGGGATGTTCGCCGTGGGCGGCGGGATGGCCACCCTGCCGTTTTTGTCCGCCATGGCGGAAAAGACCGGCTGGTTCACCCAGGGGATGCTGGCGGATATGATCGCCGTGAGCGAGTCTACCCCCGGGCCCATTGGCGTGAACATGGCCACCTATGCGGGCTTTACTGCCGCCGGTATCCCCGGCGCCATTGTGGCGACCCTGGGGCTTATCACGCCGTCGGTCATCATCATTCTCATCATTGCCCGGTTTTTGAAGGCCTTTCGGGATAACAAGCATGTGGATGGCGCGTTTTATGGGTTGCGCCCCTGCTCCGTGGGGCTCATCGCCGCGGCGGGCATGAGCGTGGTGAAGCTGTCGCTGCTGGACGAAGCAGCGTTTCAGGCCGCGGGGGACTGGCTGGCCTATTTCCGCTGGGACTGCATCCTGCTGGCGGCGGCGCTTTTGGTATGTACCCGGTGGGTGCCGAAGGTGAAGGACCTGCACCCCATCTGGTTCATTTTGGGCTCCGCCGTCATCGGTGTGGTGTTCCGATTTGGAGGGGCGTGAGATGAAAAAGAAAAAATGGGTCATCGGGCTGGTCGCGCTGGCGCTCATCGCTGCGGCGGTGTTCCCGGTGCGGGCGGCCGTGCGGGAGTGGCGGTATCAAAAGTCGCTGGCGCTCAGCTTTGAAATGTTTACATGGAACCCGGAGCACGTCTCCGTGGGACTGGACATGATGTGTGATTCCATCGATGAAGCCCTTACCGCCGAAATGCCTGTCCAACGGCGGGAAGCGCTCTTGACCGTGTATTCCTGGGCGGAGGATGTGCAGGAAGCCGTGCAGGAAATGGGCGCTTACTGTGTGCTGTATGAAAATGCCTATCACGGTGGGGAATATGTGCAGACCATGGACGGCGAGTCCCGGGGAATCCAGGGGATGGTGCGGCTGAAAACCTTTTTGCAGCACTATGTCACCGGGGCGCGGGACGCTTCCGAGGTCGCGTTCCGGGAACAGCTTCAAGCCGTGAAAACCGACCTGCAATGGATGCGGGGCGTTTGGAACGGCGCGTTCCCGGATGGGGAGAACCTGTCCCGGCGGGAGCGCGTGCGGGCGTTTGCCGGGGTGTTTTCGGAGCATGCCCCGGAGTGGGGACGGTTTTTCGACGCGCTGTCACAGTAAAATCGACGCAATCGTATACACAATAAATGCGGAGATGCATCCGTTCATCAGTCTCCCGGCGAGGTGCCGGGAGACTTTTATTTTGGTCCCGGACAGCACCGACGCGGTCTGCATGGCCACGGAAATGCCGCCGAAGCCAATCAAGAAAGCGCAGACCGCCAGGTTCAGCGGGGTCAGGGCCGCGCCCTCCATGGCGCCGATGCCGCAGCCCAGCTCCAGAATGCCGGTGAGAAAGGACCGAGTCAGGCGGAGCTCATAGCCGGTGTAGGCGGCGACGCGGCCGTAAATGGCGGAGAAAACGCCCAGTGCATCCAGAAGTCCGGTAAGGACGCTGAAGAACACCACGAAGCCGCAGACCGTGAGCATCTGCAGCGCCGCGCGTTTGATGGCATCCGGCAGGGACTGGGACAGAGAAGTGCCGGCAAACCAGACCTGCGGACTGTGTGAGGCCGTGCAGCGCCGGCCGGACAAAAACAGTCCGGTGATAAAGGCGGAGAGAATATGGACAGCGTACAACCCCAGGCCCGCGGTGCTGGAATGGAAGATGCCCACGCCCGCCGCACCGATGATGAAAGCCGGGCCGGAATTGTTGCAGAAAGTCAGCAGACGGCTGCCGTCCTCTGCGGTGATATCTCCCCGGCGGACCAGGTCCGCGATGCAGGACGCCCCCAGGGGATAGCCGCCGGAGATACCGATGATAAAAGCGGAAGCCCCGGCTCCGGAAACGCCGAACAGCGATTTCATGACCGGCTCAAACAGCCGGCCTAAAAATGCCGGGAGCCCCAAATCATTTAATAGAAAAGACAGAACAAAAAAGGGGAACAGGGATGGGATAATCATGTTGGCGCAAAGGCCGAGTCCCCGTTTTGCGCCTTCCACTGCCTCCTGAGAACACAGGAGCATCAAAATCATTACGCACAGTGCGGCAGACAGGGGCAGCAGTCCCCGGGACCGAGTGGATTGTTGCATAGCAGTGCCTCCTTATGGTACGAGCCTTCTGGTGCATTCTATGAGGGCGGAGGGCTAAATTTGCCACCCTGTGCATAAATTTTCCCTATGGGGGTGTTGGCGATATGAAATGGAGAGACCTGCCGGAGGAGACCGCAGAAAAATTCGATCTCCCGGCGGATGTGGTGGCTGGTATGCCGAAGCTCACCATCACCGGAAAGGCCCGGGTGGTCGTGGAAAATCATAAGGGCCTTTTGGAATATGGAGAGGAACGGATCGAGGTCAACGGCGGTCGGGTCCGTATCCGAGTGAACGGGACTGGGTTGGAGCTACGGGCCATGGACCGGGATGATTTGGTGATTACGGGACAGATTCTTTCCGTGGAGTTTATATAAAGCAAGGAGACAGGACATGGGCATCTTTGATTATTTGCGGGGCTGGTCAGAATTGGAAGTGCAGGGAGCGGTCCCGGAACGGGTACTCAATGCAATGGCTGCCCGGAATATTCCCTTTTGGGGGGTGCGGAAGCAGGACGGATGCACCATGCGGTTCAAGGTTCGTCGGAAATATGTGGAGACGGCTTCGGGACTGGCCCGGAAAAGTCAGTGTACGGTGACCGACAGCAAGGCCTGCGGCGCTCCGGTGAAGATGAAGGCGCTTCGTATGCGGTATGCGTTGCTGGTCGGCGCGTTTTTGTGCACGGCAGTGCTGGCGGTATCCTCCTGCTTCGTCTGGGACATCAGGGTGGTGGGAAATGAGACCCTATCGACCGGGGAGATTGTCCGGGCCCTTTCCGACTGCGGAGCGGGGATCGGCAGTTTTTGGCCTGCCTTTACCGGCGACAGTCTGCGCAATGAAATGCTCCTGCGGCTGCCAGAGCTTCGTTGGGTGGCGGTGAACTATGATTCCAGTACCATCACCGTGATCGTCCGGGAGCGGACGGAAAAGCCGGAAATGGTGGATGAGCACGCTCCTGCGCATATCGTTGCGGAAAAGTCCGGGGTGGTGTCGGAAATCAGTGTGCTGATGGGAAAGCCTCAAGTGGTGGAGCGGCAAACGGTCCTTGCGGGGGAGCCGCTCATTTCCGGTGCTGTGCCCAGCACGTTTGGAGATACCCAAATCGTACATGCTTACGGTACAGTACAGGCCCGGACCTGGTATGAGCTGCGGGCCAGCCGGAACATCACAGAAACCATGAAGGTGTATACCGGCCGGGAAAAAAGCCGATGGGCCTTGACATTTGGGACACAACGTGTAAACTTTTATGGGAACAGTAGAATTTATGGGGGAGAATGTGATAAAATCATAGTAGAATACCCATTGTCCGTCCCGGGCGTATTCACACTTCCAGTGTCGCTGGTGCGGGAGACTTATACCCAGTATGAGGCCACGTCTGCGGCGCAGAATACCGATGCCCTCCGGCTGGAAATGGAAGCAGAGCTGCGGGACTATTTGAATACCCTCATGAAGGACGGAAGTGTGACGGCCGCGTCCGTGCGCTTTTCCGAGAAAGACGGTGTGCTGACCGGGACCCTGACAGCGGAATGTCTGGAAGAGATCGGCAGAACAGTGCCTATGGATGAGGGCGAAGTGCAGCAAATACGGTTGGAAAATGCCGCCCGGCGGGCGGGAGAGGAGCATACCGATGATTGAACGAACGATTCCGGTGGAGCGGGTGGAACATGTGATCAATGTGTTCGGGTCCTTTGACCAGAACTTACGCATCATCGAAACGGAATACGGCGTGCAGGTGGTCAGCCGCGACGAGCAGCTGCGCATCTCCGGGGAGCCGGAGGATGTGATGCATGCGGAAAAGGCCATCAACGGCCTTTTAAACCTCGCCGCGAAAGGCGAGGAAATCGATGCGCAGAACGTGCGTTACATTATGAAGCTGGTGGGCGAGGGCCGGGAGGAAAGTATCCCGGAACTGGCCCGGGACGTGGTGTGCGTGACCGCCAAGGGCAAGCCCATCAAGGCCAAGACCATGGGACAGAAGGAATATGTCCGGGCTATCATGGACAACACCGTGACCCTGGGCATCGGCCCGGCGGGCACGGGTAAAACGTATCTCGCGGTGGCCGCCGCGGTGGCGGCCTTCCGGGCGGAAAAGGTGAACCGAATCATTTTGACCCGCCCTGCTGTGGAGGCCGGGGAGCGGCTGGGCTTTTTGCCCGGCGACCTGCAAAGCAAGGTGGACCCCTACCTGCGCCCGCTGTACGACGCGCTGTATGAAATGCTAGGCATGGAGACCTATCAGAAATATCTGGAACGGGGGAACATCGAGGTGGCGCCCCTGGCGTATATGCGCGGCCGGACCCTGGACGACAGCTTCATCATTCTTGACGAGGCCCAGAATACCTCCCGGGAGCAGATGAAAATGTTTTTGACCCGGCTGGGATTTGGGTCGAAAATCGTCATCACCGGTGACGTGACGCAAATCGACCTGCCGGCGGACAAGACCTCGGGGCTGAAGGAAGCCATGCGGGTGCTGGACGGCGTGGAGGACATCGCTATCTGCCGCCTGACGGGGTCCGACATCGTGCGTCACGAGCTGGTGCAGAAGATTATCGAGGCTTACGAAAAAGCGGAGAAAAAACCGGACAAGCCCGTGGCGAAAACGGAGCGGAAACGGGTGGAAAAGAAATGAACGATATTTTTGTGGGATTGATTTTACTGTTTGTTAACTTTAACATCAATTTGGGTGAGTTGACCGTCGGCTTGCTGCCAAGCTTTGTGGGGGCGTATCTGATTT
This sequence comes from uncultured Clostridia bacterium, assembly GCA_947644595.1. Taxonomy (GTDB): domain Bacteria; phylum Bacillota; class Clostridia; order Oscillospirales; family Oscillospiraceae; genus HGM13010. The sequence goes on along the minus strand of CANSAE010000010.1, from coordinate 38,678 downwards.
GGAAAGGCGCCCGGGAACTGTCGGCGGAAAGCGAGACTATGCGGGAACTGGACATGGTGCTGAAGGTGGCGATTGGTGTTCATGCGGTGATTTGGGTATGCAATTTCTTTGGTGCCGTATATGCGTGGGGATTGCTGTTCTGGCTTTTGAATGTGGCGTCACAGTTGATGAACTTTTATATTTTGCACCAGCTTACTGGCGGGGTAGAGGAGTTGGAAAAAATACGCTGCGTAGATATGCGGGTAGAGATGCTGAAACGCTGGTGGATTGCCATCTTTGCATTTTCAGTGCTGAATGTGTTTTTGGGGAGGTCGTTCTGGTCTGTGCTTTGCACGATTGGCTGGTTCGTGGTATTGCTGGGATATTTGCTGTGCTTCCGCGATGGGGGAAGAGCGTACATGACGGCGGTCAATGACCCGGCGGTGTTCGTCGGATAACAGGAGGACAATGAATATGACGCATGAAATCAACATCTATGGAGACCTGCCTCGGCGGGAAGTGCGGGGGCTGTGCCGGAAGCTGCGGAAGGCCGTGCGGGCCGCGCTGGCGGCGGAGGGCGTTTCGGCTCCTTGTCGGGTAGATATTATGTTAACTAATGACCGACGCATCCATGACATCAACCTGGCCCAGCGAGGCGTGGACCGCCACACGGATGTGTTATCCTTCCCCCTGAACCATCTGACGCCGGGGGCGTTCGACCCGGCGCTGTGCGAAATCGACCCCGGCACCGGGCGGGTTCTGCTGGGGGACATGGTCATCGACATGGACCAGTGCTACCGTCAGGCGGGGGAGTATGGGCACAGTCTGGACCGGGAGCTTTCGTATCTGGCGGTGCATTCCGTTTTGCACCTGCTGGGCTATGACCATTTGGACGAGGGCGAAGAAAAAGCCCTTATGCGTGCCCATGAGGAAGCCATCATGGCACGACTGGGGCTGGAACGGTGAAAAACAGCGGATGCAAACTGCATCCGCTGTTTATTTTATTTCTTTTGTTGTTTCATATCCGCTTCGTAGTCCTTTAACGCGCCTAAGGCTTGTTTGGACATGGGGATGAGAATGATGATATTGAATACCGTCATCAGTCCGATGCCCACGTCGCCCAAGTCCCACACAAAGGTGTAGGCCGCGAGGCCGCCGATGAACAGCATCACCAGGCACAGCACCTTGTACCCGGTCTGGGAGACCCAGTTGTCCCCAAAGAGGTATGCTACGTTGGACCGGGCATAGAACAAAATGCCGATGAACGTGGAAAAGCAGAAGAGCCATAGGGTCAGAGCGATGAAAATCACGCCGAAGCGGCCCAGATGGTAACCCATGGAGGCTTGCAGGAGATCCATGCCACCCAGACCGTTGGTGATGGATTCCGGGGTCAAAAGCATGATGAAGGCCGTGCAGCTGCAAATCACGATGGTGTCGATAAATACACCCAAGGCCTGCAGCAAGCCGGTCTTGACCGGATGGGAGGTATCGCCCGCGGCGGCGGCGCAGGGGGCAGAGCCACTGCCGGCCTCATTGGAGAACAAGCCGCGTTTTACACCCTGCATGATGACTGCACCGATACCACCTGCCACTGCCTGGCGCAGCCCGAAGGCCTCGGCGAAAATGCGCTGGAATACGGCGGGCAAGAGGGTGATGTTCTTGCAGATCAGGAAGCTGGTCATCACGAAATAACACACCGCCATGATGGGAACCATCACGTCCAGCACTTTGACTGTGGCATTTTTTCGCAGTACGATGACAGCGGCCAGAATGACCAACACAACAATGGTGTACATCGGCGGGATTTGGAATGCGTTTTTAAATGCAGAGGTGACGGAGTTGCCAATGACCTGGCTAATGCCGCACCAGCAGATCAGGCCGGAGATGGCAAACAAAACCGCGATGACGGATTTTTTCCCCATCTTGCTGCCACGCTTGTCCTTAATGTAAGCATGGATATAATAGGCCGGGCCGCCGCGGTAGCCGCCATACAGCGGATCCGGCTCTTTATATTGCTGGGCCAGCGTGGCTTCGATGAAAGCTGTGGATGACCCGATGAGCGCCGACAGCCACATCCAGAACACCGCGCCCGCACCGCCGGCGGAGATGGCTGCCACCACGCCGATCATGTTCCCCATGCCCACACGGGTAGCTGTGGAGACGATGAGTGCCTGCAGGCCGGAAATGGCGCCAGCCTTCTTGCCGATGCGCTTTTCCGCAGTGACCCGGAGCATTTCCGGGAACATACGGATGGGCAGGAATCTGGTGCGGATGGTGAAATAAAGTCCTGCCGGGATCAGCAGCAATACCAACAATGGTAAACCAAGACTGCTGCCCCCGGGCAGAGGGATGGTCACCAAATCGCCCCACAGCAGATTGTAGACCTTGTAAAACATATTCAACAGGAAGTTCATTTGAATCGCTCACTCTTTCCCCACCGGCACTGAATTGCCGGAGTTGCTTTTTTCATAACTATAGTATATAATGCGGTCAAACATTTGTAAAATTGATAGTTTTGATATAGCATATCGAAAAATCAAATGCTGGGGAGCGGTCAATGGAACTGAAAAATATGAGGACCTTTATTTATGTGGCGGAGCTTGGCAGCTTCACCGGAGCAGCGGCCCGGCTGGGATTCTCTCAGTCTACAGTGTCGTTTCAAATCAAGCAGCTGGAGGAAGAATTACAGGTGCGGCTGTTTGAGCGCATCCGTCACACAGTGAAACTCACGGAGCAGGGCCGGGAAGTGCTGCGGTATGCGCATCAGATGGACAAGCTCATGGAAGAGATGCAAAACACCCTGCGCCATGAAGGCGTGCCCGTCGGGCACGTACGGCTGGCAATGGCGGATTCTCTTTGCATGCAGCTGGGGGAGGGACTCCATGGATTTTACGAGGCCCATCCGGGCATCAGCCTGCAGATCATCACTGCCGGCACAGGAGAGATGTTCCGGCTGCTGGACCACAACGAGGTGGACCTGGTGTTCACGCTGGACAATCACATTTTTAACACCCGGTATGTTTCAGTGAAGGAGGAACGGGTGGCGGTCCGTTTCGTGGCCCGGCCCGACCATCCGCTGGCGCAAAAAGGACGGATATCGGTGGCGGAGCTGACAGAATATCCGTGCTTGCTCACGGAAAAGGATATGAGCTACCGGCGGTTGCTGGATGAAGAGCTGTCGGCCCGTTCCATGGAACTCAAGCCCATTCTGGAGATGGGCAGCACGCAGACGCTGTGCCGGATCGTGGAGCAGGGCGCGGGGATATCTTTCCTGCCGGATTATGTGACGGAACCGGGCGTCCGCGCGGGCCGTCTGGCGCGATTCGAGGTGGAGGAATTCAAACTCAGCGTGTGGAAGCAGCTGTTTTGCCATCGGGATAAGTGGGTGTCGCCGCAATTGCAGTGTGTGATGGATTATTTTACAGAGGTTTGAGTGTGGGTGTTTTCATTTTTTGAGAAGTGTGGTAAAATCAAATCAGACAAACGAAACCTATTGAGAAATCTATAAAACCAATGAAAGAACGGAAATACTATGATCGAAAAGAATGTGATGGTGACCATTGCGGGGCGGCCCAATGTGGGAAAGTCCACGCTGACCAATGCACTGGTGGGGGAGAAGATTTCCATCGTGTCCAATAAGCCCCAGACGACGCGGAACCGTATTTTCGCGGTGCTGAACCGAGGCAGGACCCAAATCGTTTTGACCGATACGCCGGGCTTCCACCGGGCACGGACCCGGCTGGGGGACTACATGGTGAAGGTCGTGGAGGAATCCGTAGCCGATGTGGATGTCATTGCTTTGGTGGTGGAACCGATTGCCAACGTCGGGGAGCAGGAGCGAATCCTGATTGAGAAGATCAAGGCCACGAAAGCGCCGGCGGTGCTGGTCATCAATAAGATTGACACCGTGGAAAAACAGACGCTTTTGGAGGTCATTGCCGCCTATTCTTCTGCCCATGAATTTGACGCCATCGTGCCCGTTTCCGCCCGGAAGGGGCAGGGGCTGGAGGAACTGCTGGAAGAACTGGAACGGTTTTCTGTGGATGGACCTCAGCTGTTCCCGGATGACATGATTACCGACCAGCCGGAACGGCAGATCTGCGCGGAGATGATCCGGGAAAAGCTGCTGTTGTGTCTGGATAAGGAGATCCCCCACGGTACGGCGGTGGAAATCACGAAGTTTTCCCGGCGGGATGATGATATCATTGATATTGAGGCCACCATCATTTGCGAAAAGGACAGCCATAAGGGCATCATCATCGGGAAAAAAGGTGCGATGCTGAAAAAAATCGGGGAGCTCGCCCGAAAAGATATTGAGCAATTTATGGGGGATAAGGTCTATTTGCAGACCTGGGTGAAGGTCAAGGAAAACTGGCGGGACAACCAAGCTCAGCTTCAAAATTTTGGATATACGGAGTAAATCCGGAAAAATATTGGCAAAATAAGTGCCCGCGCACGAGGAGAAACTATAGACATATCCTGATAATGCGGAGGCATGACTTATGGATTCAAATTGCATTTGGGACGTGTTTCAAGCCACCGGGGACCCTGTCTGCTGGCTGTTATACAGGGCAATCCTTTCCGCCGGCGGTGACACTGAAAATAACGGGACGGACTGAATGGCTCCGTCCGCGGGACCGATAGGGTACATACATGTTTAAAACAACAAAAGCGCTGGTACTGCGGGAAGTGAAATATAAAGAGGCGGACCGTATCCTGACCCTTCTGACAGAGGATGAGGGAAAGCTCACCGCCAAGGCCCAGGGCGCCCTGCGGAAAACCAGCAAATTCGGTGCGGCGACCCAGCTTCTTACCTGGTCGGAGCTGACGCTGTTCGGGAACCGGGGGCATTGGTCTGTGCGGGAAGGAACTGTGATTGAGGGCTTCGAGGGGCTGCGGACCGATTTGGAGGCTTTGGCCATCGCCAGCTATATTGCCCAGGTGCTGGAAACGGTTTCCGATGAGGATTCGCCGGACCCGCAGGTGCTGCAGCTGGGGCTGAATTCCCTGTATGCGCTGAGCCGAGCGCTGTGTGAAAAAGAGCAGGTCAAAGCGGCATTTGAATTGCGGCTGATGTGTTTAGCGGGCTTTGAGCCGGAACTGACACGGTGTGTGGCATGCGGCAGAGAACAGGATGGGATGCGGTTTTCCCCTGTACAGGGAGGACTTTTGTGCCCGGACTGTGGGCGGTATGGGGACCCGGTCTCGCCGGCCTGTCTGGCGGCCATGCGGCACGTGACATCCGTGAACGCGAAAAAGGTATTCTCTTTTTCTCTCACCGGAGATGCGGCACGGGAATTTTCCGTGATTTGTGAGGGATATCTGCTGACTTGTCTCGAACGGGGCTTCTCATCGTTGGACTATTACAAGAAAATCAAAGGGTAATTACGTATGGAAACGCAGCAAGAAAAATCATTGGTTATTTTGGAACTGCCCCAGGTGTTGGAGCAGCTATCCTCTCATGCCGTGAGTGAAACAGCCAAGCAGGCGGCCCGGGAACTGCGGCCCAGCCCTGTGCAGAGCGAGGTGCGCCGCCGTCTGGCGGAGACCTCGGCGGCGGCGGGGATGATGGTCCTGAAAGGCAGTCCCTCTTTTTACGGTATCAAGGATGTACGGTCCTCTCTATCTCGTGCGGACCTGGGCGGAATGCTGAACACGATAGAACTGCTGGACATTGCCAAGGTCCTTTCCTGCGCCCGAAGCATCCGGACTTATGGAGAAAATGACCGGACGCTGGCAGAAAAGACTGTGATCGATCATTTATTTGCATCTTTGCAGCCGGACCGGCATCTGGAGGAAAAAATCACTTCCTCTATTGTGGGGGAGGATGAAATTGCCGATGCGGCCAGTGCTGAACTGGCCACGATCCGGCGGCAGATCCGTGCGGCTACGGCCCGGGCACGGGAGTCGCTGCAGAAGATCATCTCATCTTCCGCTTATGCCAAGGCCCTGCAGGAACCGATCATCACCACCCGTGCGGAACGGTATGTGGTTCCGGTGAAGGCGGAGCATCGAGGAGAGATCCCCGGACTGGTGCATGATGTGAGCGCTTCCGGGGCGACGCTGTTTGTGGAGCCGATGGCATCCGTGAAGGCCAATAATGAGCTCCGGGAACTGCGGGCCAAAGAAAAAGCGGAGATTGAGCGCATTTTGCTGGAACTGTCTGCGGACTGCGCTGCCCGGCGGACGGATATTGACATGGATTATCTGATTTTGACCCAGTTGGATCTGATTTTTGCTAAGGCGAAGCTCAGCTATCAGATGGGGGGGATGGAGCCGGAGCTGTCTAACGGAACGCTGCGGCTGATGAATGCGCGGCACCCGCTCTTGCCCAAAGAGACGGCTGTGCCCATTACGGTATCCTTGGGTGAGGAATTTGATACCATGGTAGTCACCGGCCCCAATACCGGCGGTAAAACCGTGACGCTGAAAACCATAGGCCTGCTCAATGCTATGGCCCAGTGCGGAATGCACATCCCGGTGTCAGACGGAAGCTGTGTTCCGGTGTTCCGGTGTATTTTGGCGGATATCGGCGATGAACAGAGCATTGAGCAGTCCTTGTCCACGTTTTCGTCGCATATGACGAATATTGTGCGTATTTTGAACGAGTGCGGTGAGGGAAGTCTGGTACTGTTTGATGAGTTGGGTGCCGGTACGGACCCCACCGAAGGTGCGGCGCTGGCGGTAGCAGTGATCGAAGCGGTCCGCCGGCGGGGCGCGTTTGTAACGGCCACAACACATTATGCGGAGCTGAAGGTTTATGCGACCACCTCTCCCGGCGTGGTGAATGCCTCCTGTGAATTTGATGTGGAGACCCTGCGGCCGACGTATCATTTACTGGTTGGGATTCCGGGAAAATCCAACGCGTTTGCTATTTCCCGGCGCTTGGGATTGCCGGAAGAAATCATCAGCGAGGCGAAGGCCCGGGTGGACACGGAGAGTGCCAGCTTTGAGGAGGTCCTCACAAAGCTGGACGCGCTGCGTCAGTCCATGGAGCGGGAGAAAACGGAAATTGATAAGGCCCAGCAAAAGGCAGACGCAGAGCGGAAAGAGGCTGCCCGGCTGCGGGCAGAGTTGTCTGTGCGTCTGGAGATGAGCAACGAAAAGGCCCGGCGGGAGGCGGAAAAAATTATTTCCGATGCCCGGGAGGAGGCTGAACGGGCATTTAAGGAAATCGACCGGATGCGGGCGGTGATCCAGGAGCAATATGACCATCAGCAGATCAATGAGGAGCGGGCAGAGCTGCGCCGAAGGCTGAACGAGGCGGAAGAACGGCAGCAATCTCAAAAACAGAAGGAATTGGCGGAGCGGAAGTCCGCCCGGCCGGTCCGGGTGGGGGACCTGGTGGAGGTTCTCTCCATGGGGATGAAGGCAGAGGTGACGGAAATAACCGCGGATCGGACGCTTATCCTCAAGGCTGGCCTTATGCGGATGACGGCTCGGGAAGAGGAAGTGTACCTGCTGGAAAATCAGCCGAAGAAACCGGCCCCCAAAGTCCGGGGCACGGGGACTGGTCAGCTACGCACCGCCGCGGTTCCGGCGGAAATCGATATCCGCGGTATGGAGACTCTGGAGGCTGTTCCTGTTGTGGAACGCTATATTGATGACGCATATTTAGGTCGTTTGGAATCTGTGCGGATCATTCACGGAAAAGGGACAGGGGCCCTGCGGCAAACGGTCCACGAGACCCTGCGCCGGCATAAGCGGGTCAAGGGCTTCCGCCTTGGACGGTATGGAGAAGGAGAAACCGGCGTTACTGTAGTGGAACTGAAATAAAAGCGGAGAAATTGCAAGGTTATATATGGGCAAAGCGCCAAAATATCAACGTATCAGTTGACTATTTTATATAAATTTGGTATTCTATCCATGTCGGCTGGAGGAAGTGCGTTTATTCAGGCGATTTCAGGATTAAGGAGTGGGCGAGTATGGTCTCAAAAGAAGTTATCATCAATAATCAGGTGGGTCTGCACGCGCGTCCCGCGACTTTCTTTATTCAGAAAGCCAATGAGTTCAAAAGCAGCATTTGGATCGAAAAGAATGACGAAAAGGGCGACCGGAGAGTCAACGCAAAAAGCCTTTTGGGCGTGCTGTCTCTTGGCATTGTGAAGGGGACGCCCATGACCATCATCGCTGACGGCGTGGATGAGTCTGCTGCGGTTGCAACATTGACGGCATTGGTGGAAAACGAATTTTCCGAGTGATTTTGTAACATACCAAAGAGAAGGGCGTGTCCAAGACACGCCCTTTTTTCCATCTGAGGGAGCATATGAACGGAGAATTACTGCAAAAGCTGAGAGACAAGGCCAATCATTTGCCTTTATTGCCAGGGGTATATCTGATGCTGGACAAGTCCGGCGAGGTCATTTACGTAGGCAAGGCCAAAAAACTGAAGAATCGGGTGACCAGCTATTTCCACGGGGAGCATTTGCCCAAAGTAGCGGCGATGGTGTCCAATGTGGAAGATTTCGATGTTATTGTGGTCAGCTCCGAATTTGAGGCGCTGGTACTGGAAAATTCCCTGATCAAACGGCATAAGCCTAAGTATAATATCTTGTTAAAGGATGATAAGGGCTATCCCTTTCTGCGGCTGAGCGGGGAAGCCTATCCCCGTTTTTCCATCGCGGCTAAAACGGCCGACGATGGAGCGCAGTATTTTGGACCCTTCGGCGGGCGGCAGGTGAGCAAGGAAATCATTGAGACCATCAGCAAGGCGCTGGGATTGCCTACGTGCAATAAAAAATTTCCCCAGGATACGGGAAAGGGACGGCCCTGCCTGCATTATCATCTGCAAAACTGCGCGGGCTGGTGTTTGGGGGAATTGCCCCGGGAGGAATACCAGACCCGGATGGAACAGGCAAAATTGATCCTGTCCGGAAAAACCCGGCAGCTTACAGAGGACTTAAAGGCGCAGATGGAATGGGCGGCCGGGGAATTGCAGTTTGAACGGGCTGCGGAATTTCGGGATCGGATGAAAGCCATTGAAAGCTTGTCGAACCGGCAGCGGGTCATTGCCACGGCTTTTGCGGATACAGATGCGGTAGGCTTTGTTCGCGGAGCAAAAAGCTGTTTTACAGTGCTGCATTTCGTGAATGGTGATTTGGCAGGCAAGGATTATGAATTGATGGACGAGCCCATCGGCACGGATGAAGAGGTATTACCGGGCTTTGTTATGCAGTATTATCTGCGGCGGGGCACCTTTCCCAAATCGGTATTGCTGCCTCTGCGCATCGAAGAAACGGAGGAACTGTCCCAGTTTCTGTCAGAACAGGCGGAGCGCCGGGTATATGTGGAAATTCCCCAGCGGGGAGAACGGATGCGCCAGGTGGAGCGGGCACAGCTCAATGCCCGGGAAGAGATCCTGCGGGCCACCAGCGCCCAGCAACGGACCAACAAAACCTTGGAGTGGCTGCAAAAGGCTTTGGGGCTGGACGATGCGCCCCGGAGAATTGAATCATTTGATGTGTCGAACCTAGGAGATACGGGCATCGTGGCTGCGATGACGGTGTTTAAGGACGGACGGCCATATAAAAAGGACTATCGAAAGTTTCGCATTCGGGAGACTGCCACCCAGGATGACTATGCCAGCATGGAGGAGGCGGTATACCGCCGGTTTCTTCATGCCAAAGAGGGAGATGAAAGGTTTTCTGAGCTCCCGGATCTTCTGCTGATTGACGGCGGAGAGACCCATGTGCGGGCTGCGAAGGCCGCTCAGGCACGGGCGGGAATTTCAGTGCCCACCTTCGGCATGGTCAAGGATGACCGGCACCGCACCAGAGAGCTGGTCTCTGCGGATGGGCTGGAGCGGGGCATCTCCGGGAACCCCGCGGTATTTGCATTGATCGGTACAATTCAGGAGGAGACACACCGTTTTGCCATCACCTATCAGCGTAGCCTGCGGGGGGAACAGATGAAGTCTCAGTTGGATGAAATTCCGGGCGTTGGCCCCAAAAGCCGGAATAAATTGCTTGACACTTTTAAAAATATGGATACAATCAAAGGTGCAGCTTTGGCGGAACTTTGTCAGGCTGTGCCCAAAAACATTGCGCAGGCAGTGTATGACCATTATCATCCGAAAGAGGAGCAGCCATGAGAGTCATTACCGGCACCGCCCGGGGACGGAAACTGAGAGAACCTGCGGGTATGGAGATTCGTCCTACCACAGACACCGTGAAGGAAGCGGTGTTCAGCATGATACAATTTGATATTGAAGGACGTCGTGTGCTGGACCTGTTTGCGGGCACGGGACAGCTTGGGATCGAATGTCTCAGCCGGGGCGCGGCGTCGGTCACGTTTGTGGATGAGAGCCGGGACGCGGTGAAGCTCATCCGGGAAAATCTGGACCGGTGCGGAATGCACGCGGATGTGGTGCAAGCGGAATCTATCGGCTTTATCGGCAGGGACGGGCGCTATGATCTGATTTTCCTGGACCCCCCATACGATACCGGATTGCTCCAAAGTGCTCTGGAAAAAATCGTAAAATTTGACATTCTCAGTGATGGTGGTATAATCATCTGTGAAAGTCGGCAGGAAACGGTGGTTCCCGCGCTTCCTACGCCTTATTTTGTTGAAAAAGAGCGGCGCTACGGTAAAATCAAGATTACACTTTGCGGAAAAAGGGAAATGGAATCATGAATATTGCGATCTACCCCGGAAGCTTTGATCCGATCACGCTGGGGCATTTGAATATTATCCGGCGCACTGCGCAGATTTTTGATAAAGTAGTGGTGTGCATTATGATTAACGGAGAGAAGGATACGGCCATGTTCTCACCGGAGCAGCGGGTGCGCATGGCCCGGCGGGTCACGGAGCGGATCCCGAATGTAGAAGTGGATTACTTCAACGGCCTGCTGGCTGAATATTCCAAGCGATATGATAAGCCCGTTGTTGTCAAGGGTCTGCGGGCAGTGACGGATTTTGAAAATGAATTTACAATGGCATTGATTAATAAAAAGATCAATCCGGAATTGGAAACGATGTTTCTCACAGCCAGTGAGAAGTATACATTTTTGAGCTCTTCGGCGGTGAAGGATGTCGCCCGGCACGGCGGCCCGCTGGAGGAGTTTATCCCGATCGAAATTTTAGACGACGTTCGAGCGATCGCCGGAAAGGGGAAGTATTGATGGAAAACGAAGCAATGGAAATGATCGAAATGCTGTACTCGATGGTGGCGGAGGCCAAGCGGATGCCGCTTGCCGCGGATAAGGTCGTGATTGAGCGGGATGCGGTGCTGGGTTTGATCGAAGAGCTGCGGGACAGCTTGCCCGCGCAGATCACGGAGGCCAAACGGCTTTTGAGCGCAAAGGAAGAATTTATTGCCAACGCAAAGCGGGAAGCAGAGCAGATTCGTAAGACTGCGGAAGATAAAGCCCGGATGCTGGTTGAAGAAGAGGAAATTGTGAAGATCGCCAAGATGCGCAGTCAGGAAGTCACCACGACAACCGAACAGAAATGCGCAGAGCTGCGCCGGGTGGCCAACGCCTATGTGGATGATGCCATGCGCCGTACAGAGGAAGCCATTATGGCTGCCCTGGAAGAGGTCCGGGGATCCCGTACCAATTTCCGCAGTGCTGCCGGAGTGACGGGTTCCGCACCGAAAGCTGCGCCCCAGCCCCGTACCGGTGGCCAACAAACGCCCCAAAGCTTTGAAGTTATGACGGTTGATGAGTTTGATGACGAGGAATGAACGGAAGAGCACCGGGTTTCTGAAAAAATTTTTCTGATTTTAAACACTATATCTTGATTGGAAAGCGTCTGCTGATTTCAGCGGACGCTTTATTTTGTATTTCGGGAAGTAAAATCGCAAAAAAAGGGAGTTTTTTCCAATAAAAAGCACTTGCAATTTCCTCCTGTGGCCTATATAATTGTGCTATGAGGTGGGGGAAAGTGGAGGAAAAGTTCATGATTTTCCCACGATATATCATAAACGGCCCACAGAACTGATGAAGGTCCATCTGTAGGTTTGAAAAAGACAGGGGGGTGAACGACTGTGACAGGTGAATATCAGCACTCGCTGGACGCTAAAGGCAGGATGTTCATCCCTGCGCGTATGCGGGAGGAATTGGGGGATGTGTTCTATATCACCATTTCTCCGGATAAGTGCCTGAGCGCTTACAGCAGCGAACACTGGCAGGAACTTTGCGATAAAGTGAATGCCATGCCGTTTGTGCGGCAGCGGAAAATGCGTCCCCTGTTTGCCCACGCGACCCGCTGTGAGCTGGATGCCCAGGGTCGGGTCCTCATCCCGCAGAATCTGCGGGACTTTGCGGGACTGACCAAGGCTGTTACCGTGGTGGGCAACAACAACCATGCGGAATTCTGGGATACTGAGGCGTGGAATGCCATCTTCGCCGAGGAGACCACGCCGGAGAATATTCTGTCCGTGATGGAGGAGTTTGATTTCTGATGGAATTTGCACATCGTCCGGTCTTATTGCAGGAATGTATCAATGGCTTGGCCATCCGGGAGGATGGAATTTATGTGGATGGTACTCTGGGGCGGGGCGGTCATTCAGAAGAAATTGTGAAACGGCTCACCACCGGACGGCTCATTGCTATCGACCAGGATGAACAGGCCATCCGGGAAGCGGGAGAACGCCTTGCGCCGTATGGAGACCGCATAACACTGGTGAAAGGAAATTTCCGGGATCTGGCGGAACTCTTGGATGCCCAAGGCATTCAGGGAGCGGACGGAATGCTGTTCGATTTGGGCGTGTCATCTCCGCAGCTGGATGATGCGGCCCGGGGATTTTCCTATATGAATGATGCGCCGCTGGATATGCGAATGGATAAGGCGGCCCCTCTCACTGCGGCGGATGTGGTGAACACGTGGCCGGAAGCGGAATTGAAGCGTATCCTGTGGGATTACGGCGAAGAACGCTTCGCGGGACGAATCGCCGGACAAATTGTAAAAACCAGAGCAGAAAAGCCGATTAAGACCACGCTGGAATTGGTGGATATCATTAAACGGGCCATGCCGGCCACGGCACTGCGTGAAAAGCAGCACCCGGCCAAGCGGAGCTTTCAGGCCATCCGCATTGCCGTGAATGATGAGCTGGGAGCGGTGGAGGCTTTGATGGATGCGGTACCGGAACGTCTGAATCACGGTGGAAGGCTTTGCATCATCAGCTTTCATTCCTTGGAGGACCGCATTGTAAAAACTGGGATCGCGTCCCGGGAAAACGGCTGCACCTGCCCGAGAGAGGCTCCGGTGTGTACCTGCGGCTTTGTAAAAACTTTGAAATCCGTGACACGGAAACCAATTATTGCGGGGGAAGAGGAACTTTCCCAAAATCCAAGAGCAAGAAGCGCCAAGCTTCGCATTGCAGAAAGGATATAAGGCAGAATCATGGCCGAATACAGCACTTACAAAACTCGATATGTTTCCGGCAGTGTCGCTTATGATTTCGACAATGCTGAAGCATTTCCCGAATATGCGCCCGGCCGTGACATCGAAATCCCCGTTGCCCGTAAGCTCCGGGAAGAAGTGGTGGCGGCGCCCAAGCCGCAGTCTGCCAGCCAGGCAATCTCTCCTGTAGCCATTCTGGGCTTTGCATTGGCGGCGGTGCTGCTGGTGTTTTCCCTGGTCGCCAGGGCCCAACTCAGTCAGATTTCTTTACAGGTGGTAGAGCAGCAGACAGCATTGGAAGAGCTGGCTACCCAAAAACAAAAGTTGCTGGTGCAATACGAATTCGCTTTTAATCTGGCAGAAATTGAGGACTACGCCATGCGGGAGCTGGGTATGCAGCAGCCCCGCAGTGAGCAGATTTACTATATCAGTTCCGGTGTTGCGGATAAAGCCGAAATACTTACGCCGGAGAGCAAAGAAAACGGTTTACAGAAAGTATTTTCCACAATTGGGGAATATTTGCGGTGAGGGGTCGTACATATATAGAGTAAGATTTTGCAGACCCGCGGTCATCGCGTAGCTGTTTTTAGGGAGTTTAAATTATGGCAGATCGTTCCGGACGGATGAGACCCACCCGTGCCCCCAATCAAATGATGCTGCGCCGCACACTATTCTTAATGATCGTGTGCGGCATCGTCGCATTTATAGTGCTGGGGATACAACTGTTTCGACTGCAAATTTTAAAGCACGAGGAACTTCAAACGCTGGCAAGGAATCAGCAAGTCCGGGAGACGACCTTGACCGCCTCTCGGGGCACCATCTATGACAGAAACGACAAAATACTGGCGGCCAGCGCAGATGTGAGTACCATCTTCATCAGTCCGGCGGAAATTGCAAAGAATGATGAGGATCCGGTGCTGATAGCCCAGGGGCTTTCGGAAATATTAGGCGTGGACTACGCAAAAATCCTGGAAATGACCCAGGATACCAAATCCTGGTATAAGACCGTCATGCGTAAGGTAGAGGATGACCTCACGGAACAAGTGCGGGAATTTAAGTCCGAGCATGAGTTGATCGGCGTAAAGATCGAATCCGACACCAAACGCTATTACCCTTACGGCAGTCTGGCCTCCCATGTGATCGGCTTTGTGGGGACGGACAATTACGGGCTCTCGGGTATCGAGTCCTATTATGACGATGTTCTTTCTGGAGCGGACGGACGGGTCATCCGGGCGACAACCAGCGCTGGAACACAACTGCTGTATACGAATTTTGAAGATTATTATGACGCCGAGGACGGCAGCGACATTGTTTTGACGATCGATGCGACAATCCAGTATTACTTGGAAAAGCATTTAAAGCAGGCTGTAGAGGACTATGACATCCAAAAGGGCGCTGCCGCAATCGCCATGAATCCAAAGACGGGAGAAATCCTCGGCCTGGTGTCTTTGGATAACTTTGACCTGAACAACTATCAGGCGGTGAGCGAGGAAACGCAGACGGAAATAGACCAGGCGTCTACAGACGAGGAAAAAAGCGAGATTCGAGCTGCCGCCCAGCAGAAAATGTGGCGTAATAAGGCTATTTCCGATACCTATGAGCCGGGCTCCACATTTAAGATCATTACCCTTTCCATGGCACTGGAAGAGGGCGTGACTACGCTCAATGACAGTTTTTACTGCGGCGGAAGCATCCAGGTCACGGGCGATAATGAGCCGCGTAAGTGCTGGAAAACGGTGGGCCATGGGTCGCAGACTCTGACGCAGTCCGTGCAGCATTCCTGCAATGTGGCATTTATCACCCTGGGGGTGCGGCTGGGCGCACAGACCTTCTACCGGTACGCGGAAGCCTTCGGCTTCCTGAACTTGCCGGAGGACACCAGTGCTTATCCCACAGCCAAGACAGGTATCGATATTGCCGGCGAGAGCGGGAGCATCTGGTGGACGCAGGATGTGTTTTATCAGCCTTTGAATCTTTCCCAGCTGGCAGCGGCATCCTTTGGCCAGACCTTCACCATCACGCCCATTCAGCTTATTACGGCGGTTAGTGCGTGTGTCAATGGCGGATATTTGATGAAGCCTTATTTGGTAAAGGAAGTCATTGATGCTGACGGGGAGATTTCCACGGCAAATCAGCCCACTGTGGTACGGCAGGTCATCAGTGAGCAGACCAGCGCTACTGTGCGGCAGATTCTGGAACGGGTAGTAGGCGATCCGGTGGACGGTACCGGGAAAAACGCGTATGTGGCAGGCTATGAGATTGGCGGCAAAACGGGCACATCGGAAAAGGTGGCCCAGGACGCAGCCGGCGCTACCCAGAAAGAATACATTGTGTCCTTTATCGGCGTTGCACCGGCCAGTGATCCCCAGGTGGTGATTTTGGTGTTGCTGGATACACCCAGCCATGAGACTGGAATCTACATCAGCGGCGGCAATATGGGCGCACCGACGGTGGGGCGCATCATGGCGGATGTGCTGCCTTATTTGGGTGTAGAGGCGGATTATTCCGAACAGGAATTGCAGGTTATCGATAAGACTGTGCCGGATGTAAAGGGTATGAGTCTGACGGAGGCACAAAATGCAGTGACCCAAGCGGGACTGACGTATCGGGTCATTGGTGAAGGCGAGACTGTTACAGACCAGCTTCCTACGGCGTACTCCGTGATTGCCAGTGAATCCCAAATCATCCTGTATGCCGGTGCGGATCCATCCCCGGACTTGGAAGCGGTGCCCAGCCTGATCAATTATTCCTATCGGGATGCGGCTCTGATTCTGTCAAATTATGGATTATTTGTTCAGGCAGATGGCTCTGTGACCAATCCGCAGTATCAAATGGTTTCCACGCAGAGTATCCCGGAGGGAGAAATGGTGGAGCACGGTACCGTGGTGCATGTGACGCTGGTCAGCGGCGACACGGATATTTTGGGACATTATTAAGCAAAAATCGAGCGATGGAGAATTGCCATGAAACTATCTCAAGTTTTAGAAGGCTTAAAAGTCTTAAAGGTCCATGGGGATCTTCAGATGGACGTGAGTGACATCGTATATGATTCCCGGATGGTCACGCCCGGCAGCGCGTTTGTAGCAGTACGGGGATTTGAGACGGATGGCCACAAATATATCCCACAGGCGGTGGCGCAGGGGGCCACAGCGGTCTTTTGCGAGGAGGCGCCGGAGGTGGAGGTCCCGTATGTACTGGTGCAGGACAGCCGGAAGGCTTTGTCACTGGCGGCCCGGAACTTTTTCGGAGACCCTTCGTCACAGCTGTGCGTGATCGGCGTCACGGGGACCAACGGTAAGACTACCAGCACCTATCTTCTCAAGCACTTGCTGGAAGAGACGCTGGGGGCTAAAGTGGGGCTCATCGGGACCAACGGGAACATGATCGGAAATGAAAGTCTTCCCAGCGAGCACACGACCCCGGAATCCAGGGACCTGCAAGCATTGTTTGCACAAATGCGGGCTGCGGGCTGCACCCATGTGGTGATGGAGGTTTCCTCCCATTCCTTGGATTTAGGTCGCGTGGATGGGGTACGCTTTGCGGTGGGGCTCTTTACAAATCTGACCCAGGATCATCTTGACTATCACAAAACGATGGAAAACTATGCTGCTGCAAAGGCGAGACTTTTTGCCCAGTGTGAAAAGGCGGCAATCAATCTGGATGACGAATGGTCCGGTTTTATGCGGGAACGGGCGGACTGCCCGGTGCTGACCTACTCTGCCAAGTCTGACGCCGCGGACTTGGTGGCCCGGGACATTCAATACAGCGCAGCAGGCGTGAAATTCTGCGCGGTGCGGGAAATGTCTATCGAACGGGTGAAACTGGCCATTCCGGGGGCTTTTTCGGTGTACAACGCCCTGGGAGTGCTGGCCTGTATGTGTCTGCTGGATGTGCCTATGCGGGCATCCGCCGGGGCGATGGCAACGGCTGCCGGTGTAAAGGGCCGGGTGGAGGTAGTACCCACGGATGGGGACTATACTATTCTGATTGACTATGCCCATACCCCAGATGCGCTGGAAAATGTGCTGCGGTCTATGGGCACAGTGGCTCAGGGCCGTCTGGTGGCACTGTTTGGCTGCGGCGGGGACCGAGATACCACTAAGCGCCCCAAGATGGGGAAAATTGCGGCAGAGCTGGCGGATTTTGTGATCGTTACCAGCGATAATCCCCGTACGGAGGATCCGGATGCAATTATTCGGGACATTCTGACGGGGATTCCCAAGGGAACGGCCATGGAGGTCATTCCGGACCGGCGGGAGGCCATTGCCTGGGCCATTGAGCATCATCAGCCCGGGGATGTGATCCTGCTGGCGGGAAAGGGTCATGAGGACTATCAGATCATCGGAAAAACAAAGATTCATCTGGATGAACGAGAAGTCGTGGCAGATGTATTGAGAAAAAGGCGTGAGAGAGCATGAGTGTAAAATTGATTATGGCGTTGGTGGTAGGCTTTGCAGTATCGGCGGGCGTGGGCGCATTTTTGGTGCCTTTCCTGCGGAAGATCAAGGCTGGGCAGATGATCAAGGAAATCGGCCCAAGCTGGCATATGTCCAAGAACGGTACTCCTACCATGGGCGGCATTATGTTTATTGTGGGGGCGACTGCGGCTTGTCTGACTGCGGGCTACGACGCTCTTCGCAGTGGCGAACTTGGGCATGTGGTGTGTCTTCTGCTGGCGGTGGTGTTTGGAGCCATCGGCTTTTTGGACGACTACGAAAAGCTGCGGCACAAGCAAAATTTGGGCTTGACAGCAAAGAAAAAGCTGGTTTTACAATTGGCAGCGTCCATTTTGTTCATTTTGCTGATGCGGTCCCTGGGATATATCACTCCCAATTTGTACATCCCCTTTGTCAATATTACCATCCCGGTTCCGGAGCCGGTATATTTCATTTTCTCTGCGTTCATCATTGTGGGCGCCGTGAATGCCGTGAATCTCACGGACGGCGTGGATGGGCTTGCCACGGGCACGACTATTCCTGTTATGCTGTTTTTTGTGGTGGTCACCTATTATTGGGGAGAAGATTACGGGACCCTGGGGGTGTTTGCATCCGGGCTCACAGGAGGGCTGCTGGGCTTTTTGATTTATAACTTTAATCCTGCTAAGGTGTTTATGGGGGATACCGGCTCGCTGTTTTTAGGCGGTGCGGTGGCGGCATTGGCATTTGCCTACGATATGCCGCTGATCCTTGTGACCCTGGGGATCGTATATATCATTGAGACCTTGTCTGATATCATTCAGGTAGGCTATTTCAAGATTTCCGGCGGCAAGCGGGTGTTTAAAATGGCACCATTCCACCATCATCTGGAAATGGGGGGGTGGCTGGGCCACAAATGGACGGAGCGGCAATTGTTCTGCCTGTTTGGCGGCACGTCTCTGTTATTTGCCGTGATTTCTTTTCTGGGGATCATGCATCGATTTCAGTTCTAATATCGTTTCTCAGCTTTGAGGAAAGGAGGCCGAATCATGAAATATTCCGACGACCGGTTGATCGACTACCGCACCGATGCCACAATCGAACGGGGCGGCTTGGATCTTCCTTTTGCCACACTGACGATTCTGCTGCTGTCCATAGGCGTTATTATGGTACTGTCGGCCAGCTATGTCCGGGCTTATTATACAGAGCATGGAAATGCGACGTATTATTTTACCAGACAATTGGTCTTTGCGGTTTCCGGCGTTGCCATCATGTTCATTGCCTCTAAATTTCCCATTCAATTTTACCGGAAGCTGTCTTATGTACTGCTGGCGGTCACAGCGGCACTGTTACTGGTGGTGCTGGTGGTGGGCATCGGTCCCAGTGCCGGTGTAAAGCGGTGGATCCAGCTTCCCGGCGGGCAGACGATCCAGCCCTCAGAGTTTGCCAAAATCGCGGTGATTTTGGTGTTCGCGGATATGATCTGCAAATATAAAAACTATATGGGCACGTTCCGGTACGGAATTTTGCCCTTCGCCATTATTTTAGGCGGGCTGGGTGTGCTTCTCATCATGGAGCCGCACATGTCAGCGACCATTATCATCTTCCTGATCGGCGCTGTGATGATGTTTGTGGGAGGAACCCGGTTGTTTTGGTTCGCGGCGGGCGGCAGCGTCGTGGCGATTTTGTTTTTTGTTATTACGGTTATGTTTCCGTATATGTCTACCCGTATCGTTACCTGGCGGGACCCCTTTTCCAATATGCAGGGAGATGGCTATCAGATCGTCCAGTCTTTGTATGCCATCGGTTCCGGCGGAATGTTTGGCTTGGGCCTGGGACAGAGCCAGCAGAAATACCTGTATCTGCCGGAGGAGCACAATGACTTTATCTTTGCTGTTGTGTGCGAGGAACTGGGCTTTGTAGGGGCTACGATTATTTTGATTTTGTTTGCCATGCTCATCATTCGGGGCTACTGGATCGCCATGCACTGCCGGGACCGCTACAGCTTTTTGGTGGCGGTGGGCATTTCCACACTGCTGGCCATGCAGGTGATTTTGAACGTGGCGGTGGTGACCAATACCATTCCCTGTACGGGTATCTCCTTGCCGTTTTTCAGCTATGGAGGTACTGCCCTATGGGTAGAGCTGGGAGAAATGGGGATTTTGCTCAGCATCTCCCGGGATGTGCCATCAGAGACCTCTGAAAAGAAGAAAAAATCCTTAAAAACATAGGAGCTGCGTTATGAATTTCCTGTTTGCCTGCGGCGGGACCGCGGGACATATCAATCCGGCCATTGCCGTGGCCGGACGGTTGAGGGAACTCCTGCCGGAAAGCAAATGTTTGTTTGTCGGTGCAAAAGGGCGTATGGAGGAGGACCTTGTTCCCCGGGCGGGGTATGAAATCCGCCTGGTGGATATCACCAATCTGCAGCGGAAAATGAATCTGGAGGGCATCAAGCACAATCTGATTACAGCCAAGAACGTATTCGTTTCCCTGTATGAAGCCAAGAAGATCATCAAAGATTTCAAACCGGACGTAGTGATTGGGACCGGCGGCTATGTGTGCTTCCCGGTCCTGCGGGCGGCGCAGCGGATGAAAATCCCCACGGTTTTGCATGAGTCCAACGCCGTACCCGGACTTACTACCAAAATGCTGTCTGACCAGGTGGACGGCATGATGGTAGGGTTTGAAGAAAGCGTCGGCTGCTATAAGCACCCGGAAAAGGTCACGGTGACCGGAACTCCGGTGAGGGGAGATTTTCGCGCGTACAGCAAACAGACGGCCAAAACAGAGCTGGGGATTCCGCAGGACAAGCCGCTGGTGGTGTCTGTTTGGGGGTCTTTGGGAGCTCAACGCATGAATGAGATCATGGCGGATTTCATTGGGACAATGCCGGAGGACAATGACCTTTGCCTGATCCATTCTGCCGGAACGGAGCGTTATGAGGAAATGCTCACCCGGCTGCGGGCAATCTGTCCCGGAGGTTATACCCAGAAGGGCTGCGATGTACGGCCGTATATTTATGATATGTCCCGCGTGATGGCGGCAGCGGACCTGGTGCTGTGCCGGGCGGGAGCATCTACGCTTTCGGAATTGGCGATGCTGGGCAAGCCGGCCGTTCTGGTCCCATCCCCTAACGTTACGGGAAATCATCAGGAGAAGAACGCCCGTGTACTGGAACGTGCCGGCGGTGCCGTTGTTCTGACAGAACCAGGACTGACTTCTGAGCATATGGAAAGGACTGTTCTTTCCCTGATTCGGGATCAAAAGCGCCTGGCGGAGATGGAGGCGTGTATGAAGGAATATGCTGTGGCAGATGCCACGGAACGCATCACGGATGTGGTTCTGTCTCTGACTGCAAAATAAACTCCTTTCCCCCAAAAATGGACACTGAAGCAGTTTCCCGCATAGTATGACATGATTTTAAAGCGGGGGAGTGCATATGGGGATTTGGAAAATTCGCGGTGGAAACCGCTTGTACGGTGATACATACATCCAAGGCGCAAAAAACGCGGTGCTGCCGATTTTATCAGGCACGCTGGTATCCGGATGCGTCACAAAGCTGACCAACGTTCCCCGGCTGCGGGACGTGGACAATACCCTGAAAATTTTATCTTGCCTGGGCTGTCAGGTGGAGTGGACGGGACACACAGTCACGGTGGATTCCAGAAATGCTGGATTTGCGCCGATTCCCCGGGAATTGATGACGCAGATGCGGTCATCAGTACTGTTCTTAGGCGCTATGCTGGCGCGGTTCGGCCGGGCGGAGGTCTCTATGCCGGGGGGCTGTATGCTTGGGCCCCGGCCCGTGGATCTGCATCTTAAGGCCTTGGAAGACTTGGGAGCCCAGCTGGAATTGACCGATGAAACGATTACCTGCTATGCCTCCCGGCTACAAGGGGAAAGAATCGTGTTTCCGACACCCAGTGTGGGCGCTACGGAAAACGCTATGCTGGCTGCCTGCGGCGCCTGGGGCGTGACGGTGATTGAAAATGCGGCCAGAGAACCCGAAATCGAGGATCTTCAGACCTTCCTGAACGCCATGGGGGCGGATATTTCCGGCGCTGGAACGGATGTGGTCGTGATACGGGGAATGCGGCCGATTTCCTATGCGGAACATGCCATTGTGCCGGACCGTATTGCGGCGGCCACGGTCCTGTGCGCGGCGGCGGCCTGCGGCGGCGATGTGACCGCAAGGGCTTTGGTGCCGGAACACATCCTGCCGATTACCGATGCATTGGAACGCATGGGGTGTCAGGTGACGAAAGGAAAAGACTCTATCCGGCTGGTTTCCGATGGCGTGCTGACAGCCCCCGGCGTGATTGAGACTCTGCCTTATCCGGGATTTCCCACAGATGCCCAGCCTCTACTACTGGCGGCGTGCATGAAGGCGTCGGGAGAGACCACATTCCTGGAAACGATTTTTTCCGGACGCCTGCGCCACACCAGACAGCTCCAGCGACTGGGCGGCAATATCCAGGTAGACGACCATAAGGCTGTAGTGACGGGAGTGCCCCGGCTTACGGGAACCACGGTGCAGGCCACGGACCTGCGGGGCGGTGCGGCACTGGTGATTGCAGGACTGATGGCCGAGGGAGAAACGATTCTGGTGGACCGGGACCATATTACAAGAGGCTATGAACGTCTGGACGCCTGCCTGCGGGCCTTGGGCGCGGACGTGATCGATACAGACTGAATCCGAAAGGAAGAATGAAATGGCACGAAAGAAACAACAGGAGCAGCAGACCTTCAGCGGGCGTACCCCGGGAAAATCCACCAAACGGCGGGGCACCTTATTTGCGCCTATCGCATTTTTGCTGGTGTGCTTGTCACTCATCATGGCCATGAGCATTTTTTTCAAGGTCAGCGAGATCAGAGTGGAAGGCAACGCCGTTTATACAGATGAGGAGATCATCACTGCGTCCGGCATTGATACGGGAGATAACCTGTTTTTCATCAATCAGGTCTTTATGGGGAGCCGCCTGACAGAGCGCCTGCCCTACCTGCAATCGGCTACCATCTCCCGTGTCCTGCCGAATAAAGTCATCATCACGGTGACAGAGAGCAGTTCCACCGCCTGTGTCTATGTTGAGGAGACTTTGTGGATGATCGACCATAACTGTAAACTCATGGGACCCACCACTGCTACGGAGGCGGCGGAGAATGGCTTTGTTCTGGTCAAGGGACTGTCTCCCATTGATCCGGTCGTGGGCGATGTGGTTTCCCCAGGGGTAGAGGAGGCTCCCAAGGTGTCCTATCTGGCGGAGATCCTGATGGAAATTGATGTGCGGGGCCTCAACAGTAAGGTAACAGACCTGGATATCAGCTCTGTAGCCAATCCTACCTTTATGTATGATGGACGCTTTCTGGTAAAGCTCGGCGCCAAAAACGAAACTGCCCATAAGTTCGGCGTACTACTCAGTGCAGTGGAGCAGCTCAGCGCGGGAGATACAGGTACCATTGACCTGTCCATGGCGGACCAGGATAAGGCGCATTTCATGCAGAGCTGATTTGGGTATCGTTCATTATCCACAATTTTAGCCATTGAGAATGGCAGTTTCCATAGAAAAATCAAAAAGTTTCAAATATTTACAAAAAAGCATTGACCAAAACAGAAAAATAGAATAAAATACCATAATGTTAATATGCGTGTGAAGTGGCAATATTATATATGTATATATATTCCGGCAGAACATTACGGCATTTATATAAAAAATACACAGGGGAGGCCTTTCTTCTATGTCTAACACAGTGGAGAATAATACCGAAAACGTAGTGGTTTTGAAGGTCGTGGGCGTCGGCGGCGCAGGCAACAATGTTGTGAACCGGATGGTCAAGTCCGGATCTCAGGGCGTTGAATTTATTGCGGTGAATACGGACAAGCAGGCGCTGGCAGTGTCCAGCGCGAAGCAGACGATTCAAATCGGCGAAAAATTGACCCATGGACAGGGCGCCGGCTCGAACCCGGATGTGGGGAAAAAGAGCGCGGAGGAAAGCCGCAATGAAATCGCCAAAGCGTTGGAAGATGCGGATATGGTGTTCATCACTGCCGGTATGGGCGGCGGTACGGGCACCGGCGCTGCCCCGGTGGTGGCAGAGGTCGCCCATGAAATGGGCAAGCTTACTGTGGGCGTTGTGACCAAGCCCTTTAAATTCGAGGGTAAGCGCCGTATGGATCAGGCTCTGGACGGCATCAATGAGCTGCTGGGCAAGGTGGATTCTCTGCTGATCATCCCCAACGACCGGTTAAAATATGCCACAGATCAAAAGGTCTCCCTGGCGAACGCGTTTGAAATCGCGGACGATGTGCTGCGCCAGGCGGTGACCAGCATTTCCGATCTCATTACCAACACAGGCTTTATCAATCTGGACTTTGCGGATGTTACCTGCATTATGCAGGGGGCCGGCTTTGCTCATATGGGCGTGGGCTATGCTATCGGCAAGGGCAAGGCGGAGGAAGCTGCCCGCATGGCAGTGTCCAGCCCGCTGATGGAAACCTCCATCAATGGCGCACGGGGCGTGCTTATCAATATCACCGGCTCCGACGATATGGGCCTGGAGGATGTGGAGGCCGCGGCCAATCTGGTGCAGGAGGCTGCACATCCCGATGCAAATATCATCTTCGGTGCAACGTTTGATAACACCCTGGAAGATCAGATTCGTGTTACTGTGATCGCTACCGGCTTTGAAGAAGCGTCTGAGCCTGCCAAGCAGGTACCTGCGGTGGAGGCAAAACCGGTTGAAACCGCTTCCGGCTTGTTTACGGCAGCGTCCGCCGCGCAAAAAGAGGCTGAGCCGGCGTCTGCTGCGCCTGCTGCTGCACCGGAAGACCCCTTTGACAGCATTTTCAAGATTTTTAATTCTAAGTGATCCGCAAACCCATGGATTTGGCGGGGGACTTGCCGCTGATGATAGAATCTGACCTGAGCGATCCCCGGTCAGATTGATTGTCTGCGGCGGTGGCTGTCACCTGTAAACCGAAACATATGGAACCGCCGGAGATGTAGACGATCTCCGGCGGTTTTTGCGTTAAACGGCATCTCATTGGAAGATGCCGTTTTTTGTTGACCTTTTTTGGATAATATAAGTCTGTACGGGCAAAAATACTGCGAAAACAGAACTTTTGGAGGCGCTTATATGAAACGAATCACGACGAAAATGCTGCATGATTTTGAAGTACATTTGGCGGAGCAGGAACGCTGCTCCGGGACAATTGAAAAATACCTGCGGGATCTTCGGTCCTTTCAGGCTTGGAACCGGGATGAGGACGTGACGAAGGAATGTGTTACCCAGTGGAAGGCATATTTGCAGCAAGAGGGTTATGCGGGCGGTACAATCAATTCCATGCTGGTCTCCCTCAACGGATTTTTCCAGTATGTCGGCTGGCAGGAATGCCGGGTGAAGCTTTTGAAGCTGCAAAAGCGAATGTTTCGCGCGCAATCCCGGGAATTGAGCCGGGAAGAATATGACCGTCTGCTGAAAACGGCCCATGACCAGGGAAAAGAGCGGCTGGCACTCCTGATGGAGACCATTTGTGCTACCGGAATCCGGGTATCAGAATTGCAGTATATCACTGTGGAGAGCGTTCAGAACGGCAGAACGGAAATTTCTCTGAAAGGAAAGATCCGGACCATTCTTCTGCCTGCAAAGCTGTGTCGAAAGCTGCTGAAATATGCAAGGAAGCAAAAAACCGTTTCCGGAGAGATTTTTCTCACCAGAAACGGAAAAACGCTGTCTCGCAAGCAAATTTGGGCAGAAATGAAAGCGCTATGCGAGAAGGCCGGTGTGGAACCCTCGAAGGTATTTCCTCATAATCTGCGGCACCTGTTTGCCCGCACCTTCTACCGGGCCAGCCACAACGTCACACAGCTTGCGGATGTGCTGGGACATTCCAGCATCGAAACAACTCGCATCTACCTGATGTCCACAGGAGCAGAACACCAACAGCAATTGGAAAGCCTTGGCTTGGTCAGTTAGGACAAAATTCACATTTTGTCCCAGAATTATTGCAAAAAGACAATTTGATTACACATCATTAGAATTCTATCATGAACAGTTGGAAATATCAAGCCTAAATTTCAAAAATTAAACATGTCAAAAATGACCCGTCAATGAAAATTAGCTGACCGGTCTCATTTTTGCGCCCAAAAAGGGACACGTATATGTATATATGTGTTCTTTTTGCATTTCCTCCCAGAAATTGGATTGCCGAATCTCTTGTTCTGGGACAAAATGTGAATTTTGTCCCAAACCTGGATAATGCGAGCAGGAAGGGAGGAGCATGGATGGAAAAAAGCTTAGTTGAATATTGTGTGCGACTGAAAGACAAAACGCTGTTGCAGGAGTGGCACACATTAAAAAACGGGGAGCTTTCTCCTGTGGATGTCTCTCCCGGCAGCAAACGATTGGCCTGGTGGCAGTGCGAAAAGGGTCACGAGTGGCAGGCTCAGGTGAAAAGCAGGGTACATGGCAGTGGTTGTCCCGTCTGCGCGAACCGTACATTGGCGCAAGGCGTGAATGATCTGGCCACGACCCACCCGGAGCTGGCTTTGCAGTGGCACCCCACGAAAAACGGCGCACTGACTCCCCAGGATGTAATGGCCGGCACCAGACGGAAAGTCTGGTGGCAATGTGAGCACGGCCACGCCTGGGAAGCCACTGTCGGCTCCAGAGCTGATGGCAGAGGCTGCCCGGTCTGTGCCGGACGGCAGATCATTCCCGGTGTGAACGATTTTGCCAGCCAATATCCGGAGTTGGCCCGGGAGTGGCACCCCACGAAGAACGGCGCCCTGACCCCGGAGCATGTAGCGGTGCAGAGCAACCGAAAAGCCTGGTGGCGCTGTCAGCTGGGGCACGAATATGAAGCGCCCATCTCTATGCGCGTAGCCCGGGGCAGCGGCTGCCCCTATTGTGCGGGACGTCGGGTTTTGCCGGGCTTCAATGACCTGGAATCCCAACAGCCCGGGATCGCGGCCCAATGGTACACCGTGCTGAACGGCGAATTGCAGCCCAGCATGGTGACGGTCGGCGCGCGGAAAAAGGTCTGGTGGCAGTGCGAAGAGGGGCATGTTTGGAAAGCGATGATTTACTCCCGTACGGGGCCGAAGAAATGCGGCTGTCCGATTTGCGCGGGGGTGGCGAAAGCGCCGGCAAGACGCCGCATAGCGGCCCGGGACCGCGGCCAGATAGCCGCACATTAAATTATTTCAACACTTTTTCAGATATATTTAGAATGACATATGGGTAGGTGTAAGCGATGATTTCACGACAACGTGATGAGCACGTGACACAAACGAAGCACCCAACTCAAGGGGTACATAACGTGGGAAACTATATAGGAAACAGCAGCGTGGGCAAACGAGCATTGTCCATGCTTTTGGCCGTTGTGATGATATGCAGTCTGCTTCCGGTGATGGAACTTCCCGTCAGCGCGGCAAGCGTGAACTGGAACCTGTCCAACGGCGGTACCTATACTGCTGCAAATGGGAATACATATACGATTTCCGGCGCGATCACAGGCAATAACGCTGCGAACATTACCGTGGCGGATAATGCGACTGTGAAACTTGTGTTCACAGGCAATACGACCATTGATAAAACGGGAGCAACCGGGGCGAACGCCCGACCGGCCATTTCCCTGGGCTCCGGGGCGAAGGTGACGATTCAGGTCAATCCCGGCGTGACTGTAATACTCCGCGGCAGCCACGCGGGAGCCGGTCAGCAGAATCCTTCGAGAAACCTGGGCGGCGCGGGCGGCAACGGCGGCTTTGCCGGCATTTATGTTCCCACCGGCGCGACCTTGTCCGTGTATGCCATGGGCAATCTGGAAGCCTACGGCGGCAATGCGGGCGCAGGCGGCAACACCGTGAATACAGGACAAAACGAGTCTTACTGGAATAAAGGCGGTGGCGGCGGCGGTGGCGGCGCAGGCGCGGGCATCGGCGGCAACGGCGGTGGCGGCGGCGGTGGCGGCGGCTCCCTTGCAGATAGCGGTGCGCCAGCCTATGCACGGGGCACCGGCGGCGCAGGCGGTACAGGCGTGGGCGCAGGTAATGGTGGTAAAGGCGGCGACGGTGGTATTCGAGGAACAACGACCTATGGCACAATCGGCGCGACCGGAACTATGCATGGCGGTGTGGGTGGTACCGTAACCCATTATCAAAATGTCGTCGCCAAGACAGACTATGATCCCGGTACTGGCGGCGGTGGCGGCGGCGGCGGTGCGGCCGGCACCATTCATATCTATACCCATAATGTGACCGCAAAAGGCGGTGCGGGCGGCAACGGTGGCTCAAACATCGGCGCAAGCGGTACCTTCGGCGGCGGTGGCGGCGGCGGCGGTTATCCAGCAGCAGGTATCGGCGGCGGCGGCGCGGGTGCAGGCGGCGGCGGCGGCGCGCACTATCCCGCAGGCGGCGGCGGCGGTTATTCCGGTGGTTCCGCAGGAACAGCTACAACTGAAACCATTGCCGGCGGTACGAATGGCAGCAATGGTGCGATGGCTTCTAACACCCAATGGAACGCTTCCGGCGGCTACGGTTATAACGCCACGACATACGGCGGCGGCGCGGGAGGTACTCCCAGTACTACTGCGGCGGGCAACAGTGCAGGCGGCGGCGCGGGCGGCGCGGGCGGCGCGGTGCAGGGTGTGTACATCTTCAATGAGACCACCAGCACTTTTACCGACGGCGCGACGATCAAGGGTCACACCACGGCGGGCATCGGCTCCGGCGCGGGTAACGCGGCCAGCGGCACAGCCACGGCGTATAACGGCGTGGCGACGACGAATAAAACCGATGCGTCCATCACCTGGCACAACATCGGTACGTCCTCTTTGAACATCACAGCCGACGGCGTGTATTACGTCACTGGCTCGACCACAGCGAACAACATCACCGTCGCGTCCAACGTCACGGCGGCGATTTATCTGAAAAATGTGACCATCAACCTCTCCACCACGCGGACGGGCGTGAGCGCCGTTGACCTGAAACCCGGTGCGAACGTCTCCGTAGAGCTGATAGGCACGTCCACCCTCCGCGGCGGCAACGCCAGCGGAGCATTAGGCGGCGGAGCAGGTGTTGCGGTGCCTGTGGGCGCGAGTTTGCATATCAACGGCGCTGGTATTTTAAATGCCTACGGCGGCGATGCCGGTGACGGTGGTGACGGTATTGTTGGCGACCCGAAAAGAAACCCCAGTGGGTTAACTTCGAAATTACGTTTGGGGTCTTCCGGCGGCGGCGGTGGTTATCCTGCGGCTGGCATTGGCGGCGGTGGCGGCGGTGCGGCCAGCGGTATCATTTTTAGACTTGGTGAAACGAATCTGACGAATGAATCTGGTTACTGTCAGGAACAAAAGGCCGGTGACGGCGGTGCCGGTGCCGGCGCTGGTATCGGCGGTATCGGCGGTGCTGGTGGGATTCATATCAGCGGTACTTGGAATACTTCTGGCGGTGCTGGCGGCAGCGCCGGTAGGATCACTGTCAATGCCCGTGTCAATGCCTATGGCGGCGGCGGCGGTTCCGGCGGTTCCGGCGGCGGCACTTACGGCGGCGGTTCCGGCGGCGGCTCTTCCGGCGGCGGCGGTTTTTCCGGCGGCGGCGGCAGTGCGCATTTTGGTAATAAAGATGGTAGCGGCTCAGACTTTACCCAGTTTAAGGTCGGCGGCGCTGCCGGCGTGAATGGCGGAAAGGGCGGTGCTGCCGACGGTAATGGCCCTGATTACGGCGGTAATGGTTATTTCGAAACAAATGGTAATTTGTTGAGTGGTGAGCACAGCTACGGCAATTATCCCGGTGCGGCTGGCGGCAGCGGCGGCACGCTCATCACGATTATAGACAAAGACTTGGTAGTGGCTCGGAACGGTTCCAAGATCACCACTTCCAGCAGTCAGACGCAAGGTTATCTCCCGGGCAATGCCACAGTTATTCGTGGACAGACTACCCAAGGTTATGGTGCCGGTGCGGGTTCTTCTGAGAACGATGGCAATCTGGTGTTTATGGGCGCCCCCGGCGAGCCTACTGGCGTGACCGCGTCGATTACGGGTACCTACGGTGAGGATATACTTTTGAAATGGAAAGCCCCCACCAATACCGGTGGGGCTGGTGTAGCCCTCACAGGCTACACCATAGTCTCCTCTGCCTTCAATGTGAATCTGGACCTGACGATGGCCCAGGTGAGCACCGGAAGTGACGGCTATATCAGCTATGCAATCACGGGTCTGCCCTCCAACACAGCGGGAACCTTCTCCGTGGCTGCCAAAAACGCCAAGGGTGCCAGCAATACGGTGAATTCCAACTCCGTGACCACCAAGGGTAAGCCGTTGCCGCCCCAGAACGTGGAGGCTACAAACGACGGACTGCCTAATGACGAAGCCATCGTACGCTGGAATGCACCGGATACTTCTTATAACGACAACGTAATCACTGGCTATACGGTCATGCTGTCCCCCATCGGCAAGGCGAATTCGGCCACAACTGAGAAGTTTGATATTATTGAGAATCAGGAAAATTCGAACCAGGATGAAGCGGTAAGGGCGGTGGAAATGACCGTCAGCGCCTCCAGTCTGGAAATCGAGAATGGAAAATATAAGCTCACGCTGGATGGCCTGTGGTATGGTATGGTGTATGCTGCTACGGTATCCGCCATCAACGGTGCGGGCACCGGCAATCCGCAATCCGAGAAGGTGCTGGTGGAAACCCCGTCCGTGGCGTCGGCGTCTGTCGTGGAAATCTCCCGGGGAAGCATGGAGGCTACGGACCTGACCGTGACCTGGGGCACGCCGGATAATGCGGAATTCATTCCGGAGATATCCGCCTATGTGCTTGAGCGCACGGTGGTGGATGCCGCCGGAAACGCGGTGGCAAGCATTCCGCGGAAGAGCTGGACCTTCACGAAGAATGGAAATACCTGGACGGCGACTTCCGGCGAGACCCTGACGGTCGCGGATGGAACATACAGCTTCACGGATACGAGCATCGGCGCGCAGGAGGATATCTACGGCTACAGCTATGTGTACGTAGTGAAGGGCAAGAACCTGGTGGGCGACGGCCTTCCCGGCGAAGGGAAGTACACCTTCCAGCCTCTGGCGCCCACGGATATAAAGCAGGTGCCCGGCACCGAGCAGACCAAGCAGCTGACCATCCAGTGGAACGCATCGGTCAATAACGGCAACGAGCCTATTGTGAAGTACAATGTGTACCGGGATGGCGAGAAAATCGGAAGCGTCAATTACAACGCGGCGCTGACGGTGTATACCTACACGGATCACGGTCTGGAGTCCGGGAATAAGTACCTGTACAGCGTCTCTGCGGAGAACGCCAACGGCGAAGGTCCCCAGAGTGAGGCGAAGGAAATCGCGCCCAATGATGTGTCGGACCAGCCGGGAACCATCAGGGGCCAGGGAACCGGCGCGAACAGCGCGAAGGTGACCTGGACACGGCCGGGCGACGTCAACGGCACCCAGATCAACGGCGAAAAGCTGCCTATCACCGGTTATGTTGTGAGCTGGCGGGTAGCGGGCAGCGATACCATCACGGGCAGCGATACGCTGTACGTCCAGCCGCATAATGGCAACTATGTGCCCGCAAAGGCAGACGGCACGCTGGCAACACAAGATGAATACGGCGTATATACGCTCCTGCTGAACCCCGGGGCGAACCGGGATGAACAGATCTTCTTCACGATGGACCCGAACGATGGTTATCAGTATGGATATAACATTCCTCTGGGGCTGCAGCGCGGTACGAACTACGATATTTCCGTGCAGGCGGTCACTGCTGCGGGTGTTGGCCGGGCAAACACAGTCATGATTACAACCTGGGCACCGCCCCGGGCACCGTCACGTCTGACGGTCACACCGAACACGGTAGACGGTACTTTGGATGTGGCGTGGACAGCGAGTGACGGAAACGGCACGTCGGTGACGGAGTATATCGTGAATGTATACCGTCGGTCAGAATATGAGCAGGATCAAAGTACAGCTTCGGCGGTATATACGCGTCAGGTGAGCGGAGATATCTTAAACCTGACGACGAATGCGCTGACAGCGGGCGTGGAGTATGTTGTAACCGTCACGCCGGTAAACCTGGTAGGCCAGGGCCAGCCGGCAGTGGGATACAGCTTTACCATCAAGGTCCCATCGGCGCCGGAGGTAACGGCATCGGCATACCGGGACCAGCAGATTGATGTGACCTGGACAGAACTGCAGGGCGAAGGCACCGGCGGCAGCGCCATCACAAAGTATGAGGTGATGGTGTACGATCTGGGCTCAGCGTCCAGCACGGAAACGCGGCATACGCTGGTGACCTATGGCACGCCGGTGATTGAAACGAGTCCGAACGGCGTGGTTTCACTGACGTACAACAACAAGATTCGGATCGAGTATCCGACGGGACAGCTTACAAGCCGGAGTGCGAAAATCACGGGGCTGGACGGCTGGACGAACTACGAAGTGCGAGTTGCCGCATATAACAGAGAAAATCCCACGACCCGCGGTATGGAAGGCAGTGCACAGGCCCGGACAATGCGGGTGCCTTATGCGGTGCAGAACCTGGTGGTAGAGCCCACTGGCCTGAAAGGCGCATTGCAGGCAACGTGGACAGCGCCGACGATCAACGGCGGCAGTCAGATCACACGGTATTACCTGGAACTGTATCTGGGCCGGTGGTCGGAGAGCGAAATTGAAAGCGGCGCAGCGGACGAAGCCCTGCTGACCAGCCGGGCAGGTGCAACTGGTGCGACTCAGGTGCCCGGCGGCACTCTGACTTATACCTTCAGCGGCACGGTGCGAAATGCCAGCGGCAAGACCCATGAAATGAAAGACGGCGTGGAATACACGATTCGTGTATTGCCGTACAACGAGTTGGGTGTTGGCGACGGAGCGGTAGGCAGCGGCCAGCCCATGCAGGGCGCGGCAGCACCCCTGGTGCCAGAGGTACAGCTGGAAAGCGGCACGAGCCTGACGTTCACATGGACCAACCCCATTGCAATGGATTACCGTGGCGGAACGCCTGTGGGCTATATCGTGAGTTTGCTGGATGGCAGCGGAAATGAGCTGTATTCAGCAACGACAGACCTGAATGGCGTCACTACTGCGCAAAAGCCGGAAGAAGGCTATGACACGGTGAAATTTAGTGTCACTGCCGGAACGGATGATGGCTCCGGTACCATCGGCGCAGGGGCGAAGATGACGGTAAAGGTCACAGGCCTGACGATGGGCGAGAGCTATCAGTTGGTGGCGCGGCTCAAGACGAATGCGCCTGTACTGGGCGAAGCCAGCCAGCCTGTGGCATTCCGGATGTGGAACCTTGCAGGGGAGCCGGGCGATGTGCAGGTAACGCCGACTCATGTGAGCGGCGGTTTGAAATTCAACTGGCTGTACCCGGCAGATGACGGTGACAGTGATGACAATCCGAATACCACAACGGGCAATCACACCAGTGTAACAGATTACCGAGTGTATTGGCGTAAGGTGGGTGATATCCCCACTGTAGAGGAATCTCAGTGGCAGATTGTGGAATGGGCAACAGACGTGGACACTGCACGGCAGCAGACCGAAGAGGCCCAGGGATACGTTCCTTCACTGCTGGAGGACAGCGGATTCAAGGATGGCCGCTATTTCATGACCTTCAGCCCGCTGAAGGACGGCGAGGAATACGAATTCCGGGTGATCAGTCTGAATGGCGCCGGCTGGAGCGATGTTGATGCGAGCATCATTTACAGCGGGATTCCCAGCAGTGTGCCCCAGGCGCCCACAATCGGAGCAGTCAGCACCGGAAACCGAAGCGCGACGATTTCCAGCATCACGCCTCCTGATGAATGGGTGACGGTGGAGATCAACGGCGAAGAAACGGAAGTGCTGGGCAATGGCGGCGCGCCGATCACCGGTTATCGGATTTATGCGTCTGCGGCAAGACTGAATCCAGCAACCGGAAAGTATGAATGGGGCGGCGGTGCTTGGGAATATAAGGCTGAAGTTCCTGTTAACAACCTGAGCAATGTAACTGTTCCCAATCTGGAAAACGGCGCTGACTACATGATCATGGTCCGAGCGATGAACTCGGCGTGTGTGGATGATTACGCGGACGGCGGTGTGGCGTCGAACTATGAGTATGTGCGGGTCGGCATGCCGCTGACACCGGAAAATGTAAGCGCCGACCTCGGCCGTGCGAACTCTGCGGTGCTGACTTACAGCGCCGCGGAAGGAAACGGAAGTCCGATTCTGTACTACAAAGTATATGTGAGTACGAGGGACGACTCCGGGAATGAAAGCGAGCCAGTGGTGTACACCAAGGAACTGGTGAACGGCGAATTGGTGGATATGGGCAAGCCCATTGAATACCAGGGCCTGGTGGCAACGGTATACGGCGAGGAAATGGGCGAGACCCTGGTGCTGCGGGTAGCCGCGGTGAACCGCGTGGGTGAGAGCCCGATGAGCGCGTCGGTACAGGTGACCACAGGCGGTCCGAGTGTGCCGCAGATCCAAAATATTGAAAAGGCCAGCGATCGGGTCAGCTTGACTTGGAGCAGTGCCAACAGCAACGGCGCCCGGATGCAGGGATATAACATTTATCTTCGGCAGCTCAGCGCGGGCACGGACCCGAATGATGATCAGACGCTGGACAATCAGGAATATCGCATCCCGGTAGGCGTCGTGACCACTGCGGACCTAATCAACGGGAGCACGTCGGCCAGCGATGGAACGAAAGTCAAGCTGGTGCGCGGTGCGACCTACCAGGTACAGCTTGCTGCAGTAAACCTGGCGGGGGAGGGCCCGAGAGGAGAAGCGCGGACATTTACGTTCGGCGTACCCAAGCCGCCGGTGATGAACAAAGTGGTGTTCAATACCAGTGCGCTGGATGTGACCTTTACACCGCCGACCGATACAGGCGGACCAGATGTACCTCTGACGGGCTTTGCGGTATACGCCAATGGCATTGCGCGGAAGCTGATTGTGGTGGACTACAACAGTGAGCTGCGCGGAAAACCGGGTCCGGGGGCCCTGAGTAGTCTGATTTGGGAGCATCAGGCACCCAATGAGGACGGGACCTATACAGTAGAGGTGGATAACCTGGCCAACGGTTCGGAATACGAGCTGCGTGCGTCAGCGTTCAACCAGTACGGAGAGGGCGACCGGTCCAACGGCATTTCCGAGACGCCTGCCACTGCGGCGGGAGCGCCGACGAACATCGTGGCGACGCCTACATCGGATACGACCATCCATCTGGAATGGCGTGCGCCGGCCTATAACGGCGGCAGCAATATTGAAGGTTATGAGATCAAGGTACTCAACGCCCAGGGTGAGGAATTGCCGGAGCTGAGGCAGGAAGTGATCGGCACAAATGTTGAAATCAGCAAGTTGAGCCGGAATACCACCTATTCCTTTGAAATCCGGGCAAAGACCAGAGCAAGTGCGATGGGTGCCGTGGGCAAATCCCGTGCAGTAACGACCTTTGATTTGCCGGGCGCGCCGAATATCTCCCGCTGGAACAGTGCTGTGGCGGCAACAGGGAATACCTATAACCTGACGGTAGAGTGGGACGCGCCGGCATCCAACGGCGGCACGCCGATTCTGGGCTACTATGTATACTGCCAGGGCGCGCGCATGAACAGCGTGATTCTGCCTGCGACGCAAACGAGCTTTGTCATCAGTCGACTGAGCCATAATATGACCTATCAGATTCGTGTGGAAGCGGTAAACAGCGTTGGCTCGACCTCTTCGACGGTGCTGTCGGCCAGAATCGGCCAGCTCCCGGCACCGACAATTACGGCGGTGACCACACAGGTATGGCCGGACAACGCAACTCTGGCGGATATGACTGTGTATTTCGAGCCAGTGGAGGGTGTGACCAGCGGATATTATCTGTTTGATTTGGGCGACAAGGAGAACTTCCCGTCTCTGCAAAAAGCAGATGGAAGCGGCCCCGATGTGGATAAGATCATGAGCCTGAGCTCCGCTGATCTGAATACACTGCTGCGGAACGGTTACAACTTCGGCTGGTTTATCGGCAGTACCACAGACTCCAGTGCGACACAGATCGACGCGATGATGCAGGTGGTAGGAACAACGAAGTACCTGGTACTTGCGGCGTATCATACCACTACAAACTTGGGCGTACCCAGTGCGGTAGTGCCGGTGACCATCGGTGCACCGGACGCGCCGGAGCTGGTGAGCGCGGAAAATGGCTTTGAGAGCCTGCGCGTCAAATGGACGGCATCGCCCAACCCGAACCTGACGGCAGATTATGAGATCAAGGGTTACCAGTTCTATCTGGATGGTAAAGCGGCCGGCGACCCGGTTGCGATAGATAATCTGCTGCTGACAGATGAAGGTTATACCTATGAATTGCCGTTGAGCGGCGAACAGTGCGGCAGGGACTGTGCATTGACGGTATCGGCAGTGACAGGACCGAAGGATGGCGGCGCGGAGCGCATGGGCATGCAGTCCAATGGAAAGAATGTGCGGCCATGGACCCGGCCGGGCGCTGTGGAGATTGACAGTGCAGTACCGGGGGATGCTTCGTTTACTCTGCGGTTTAAAGAAGTCAAGGGCAATGGCCTGGACGTGGAAGGCTACCGGGTGTACTGGAACGGCAGTGCGCTGGACAGCAGCCGGGTGACCATCACCCGGGGATCTGACGGCGTGGTGACAGCAGTGGCCAAGGGTATCCGCAATGGCTATAAGGATCCGGCGCTCCGAGAGGGTTATCCCGTCACGGTGGAGGCCTACACGCGGGACGCAGAGCATCCCAGTATCGGTAATGACGAAATCAAGATTGCTACGGGTATTCCGCCCGCTCCTGTGATTACAGAGACAGAAGTGGGAACGACCTCATTCCGGCTGGCATGGAAGGATTCGGCCATTGTCAGCGGAAACAAGGACTACACGGTGTATATTCGGGCGAACAATACCGAGGTGGGGCATTATCCGACCAAAGACAATGTCATGACCATTGATAGTTCCAAGGTCACACTCAAGGAGGGAACACCGTACATCGTAACGGTGACTACCAAAAATGAGATTGGAGAAAGCGCGGAGAGCGCATCCGTTCGTGTGGTACTGGGCTCTCCTCAGGCTCCGAAGAATGTGAATGCCATCCCGGGTAACGGCGAGATCACAGTGACGTGGACAGAACCGAATACCAACGGCAATCCGATTACAAAATACATCATTCGTCTGGAGACGGAGGATGGCACAAGCATTGAACGCGAAGCGGACCGGAACCTGCGGAGCAGTGTGATCGACGGTTTGGACAACGGCGTGACCTATACGGTCGTGGTGTATGCGGAGAATATGCGCGGACGAAGCGTGGGAAGCACGCCGCTGACGGTGACACCTGGCACAGAGCCGGGAGCGCCGGAGGCCGTAGAGGCGGAGGCCACCGGGGATGACAGCGTTAAGGTGACCTGGAAGGCCCCGATTGATGACGGCGGTATGGGCATTGACTATTACCGCGTGGAAGGCGGCGGCAAGTCCTCTGTTGTGACGGGGTCTGATATCCGGCACGAAACAGACGACAGCGGCAACCCTGTCGGGGAAGGCTACTATGAAACTACAATCAGCGGGCTGGCAAGCGGAACAGAGTATACCTTTACCGTGACTGCGACCAATGCTGTGGGGACCGGACCGGAATCAAAGAGCGAAGCGGTACGGACACACACCACCCCCGGCAAGCCCAGTTGGGAGCGTCTGACTTCCGTGAACGGAACGATCACGGCCATGTGGTATCCGCCGGAGGACACCGGCGGCTCAGAGATCGACAGCTACACGATGTACATCCGCCAGTATAACAATCAGGGGGATGTGGTAGAGGAACCGCTGTATGTGATTGACAACATCCGTCCAGGAGAAGCGGATATCAATGCAAAGGGCTATGTAACGTACACCGTAGATGAGGATCAATATCCTTTGAAGCTGTATGCGGACTACAAGGTATCCATTGCGGCGAAGAACAGCACTGTGGATGATCTGGGCAGAGAAGGCGACCGCCTGACTGTTACAGTGACCGGCGCCCTGGCCAACACAAAGCCGGGTAGCCCGACAGGACTGGAAGCTGTGGCGGGCAACGGAGAAGTATCTCTGCGCTGGAATCCGCCTCAGTTCGATGGCGGCGGCATTGGTGAGTACTATGTGTACTACGGACTGCAGGCCGCAGAAGGACAAAATCAGACCTGGGCACGGTTGAGTGTGAATTCCACAAAGACCAGCACGACCATCCAGCGACTGGTGAATGATCGGACATATGTGTTCTATGTCACGGCGAATAATGAATTCGGCGAAAGTGACCCGTCCTTCACCGTGGAGGCGATGCCGAGAGAGATCGACATGCCCAGCGCGATTACGAATCTGCGGTATTTTACCACAGAGGATGGAAAAATCACATTCCGTTGGGATGGCGGTAAGGGCGAGGACGTGAAGTATAACGTCTACCTGTATAACGCAGAAACCGGAGCTTCTGCCGGCAGTGCGACCGTCACGGAGCAACGGATCACATTGCCCGGCCTGATGGCGGGTATGCAGTACCGGTTTGAAGTGGAAGCGGAGAACGCAGGCGGTACCACTGGGAAAGAGTCGGTGCTGGCGATGACCACATTGAATGTGGATATTAACGGCTTTGACGACTATACGCACGGCCAAATGGGGAACCCGGATGCGGACTTCGACGGTGTGGCGGACCCGGTAGCGAAAGCCGCTGCGCCCACAGCGCCGCAGAATCTGAAGGCCTCTGTGAGCGGTACTCGGGCAATTACCCTGAGCTGGACGGAGCCGGAAAGCTGGGGCGAGAACCCGATGACCCAGGTCACAAAGCTTGGTTACCGTGTGTACATCAATGGTATTGTTCAGGTCGAGGAAGATATCAGTGTGGACCCGGATACGGGACTTGAAACAGTGTCCGTAACGGTACCGATTGATTCGGACAGCTTCCGGTACGAAGGCACGGA
>CANSAE010000009.1 GCA_947644595.1 uncultured Clostridia bacterium | reverse complement strand
GGCCAGATCAAGACCGGCGCCCCCAGCCGCACCGACCGCGTGGCGAAGTACAACCAGTTGCTGCGCATCGAGGAGGAGCTGGACGATGTGGCGATGTACCTGGGGAAGGACGCGTTCTTTAATTTGAAGAAGTAAGGTGTGGTCATGTTCTGGCTGCACATGCCTACGAACTTATCCGAGGGGATACGCTTTGTCATTCCCGCGGTACTGACGCTTATCATTGCGGGTAACCATGTGCAGCTGAACGCGTTGCAAAAGCGAGCCGAGGCACTGGTACAAAAGCTGACCGATAAGGGAAATCAAATCTGACCGAAAAAATTTCCAAACCTGCATAAAAGGTGTTTTTACTGGCAAGAATAGCTGGTGAAAACACCTTTTTTGATTTGGAGGTTTCATCATGAACGACGAATTCGATTCTTCTGAAAAATTGGGCGGTAAGGGCTTTTACATAGCCCTGCTGCTATGTATCTGCGTCATCGCCGTGTCGGCTTGGATTATTATTTCCACCCGGGCGGAGGAGGACGCTGTGTTGGAAAACGATCCGCAGGTCTATCGGCCTGTGATGGACCTTGAGGGAGACACAGATGACAAAATTGGGGATGTTGTATCTATTACGCCACCGGACATCGTGGAAACCCTGGAGCCGCTGGAACCGGACGAGACCGGCGTGGTGGATCTGGGGGACACGATGCAGGCCATGACCTATACGCAGCATGAGCCCGAGTCTGCACCTGACAGCTATGTCTGGCCCGTGGTGGGGGAAATTGAGACGCCCTACAGTATGGACGCGCTGCTGTACAATGTGACTATGAGTGATTGGCGGACCCACGACGGGATTGATATTGCCGCGGATTCCGGTACAGTTGTGATGGCAGCGGCGGGCGGTACCGTGGAGGATGTATTTGAGGATGACCTATACGGTACCACAGTGGTCATTGACCATGGCAACGGTCTGAAAAGCTATTATGCCAATCTTCAGACCCAACCCAATGTAGCGGCGGGGGATGCTGTTTCCGCCGGAGACACCATCGGCGCGGTGGGCAAGACCGCCCTGTGTGAGACCAGCAATGCATTCCACCTGCATCTGGCAATGTCACTCAATGACCAGAGCGTGGACCCTACCACGTATCTGCCCAAACTGTAATACGCTCATGCAGGTCCGGTAACCTCCGGACCTGCATTTTTTGTGAAAAAGTGGGATTTTTTCGCAAAAACCACTTGCATTTCGAAGTTTCATATGATAAAATATCCAAGCTTATGCGGGAATTTCCCGTAATCATCCGTGGTCCTCTGCCGGATAAGGCACTGGCAAGAACATGGCAGAAAAGGAAGGAATCGCAATGAACCTGATCCAAACACTCACTGAGCAGTACATGAAGCCCGAGCTGCCCACCATGAACGTCGGTGACACCGTGCGCGTGACTATCCGCGTCAAGGAAGGCAACCGCGAGCGCAATCAGGCGTTCGAGGGCACCATCATCGCCAAGAAGCATGGCGGCATTCAGGAGACCATCACCGTGCGCCGTATTTCCTACGGCGTGGGCTGTGAAAAGGTGTTCCCGGTGCACTCTCCCTCCATCGTTTCCGTGGATACTGTCCGCAAGGGCAAGGTCCGCAGAGCGAAACTGTACTACCTGCGCGACCGCGTGGGCAAGGCAGCCAAGGTCAAAGAGAGACTGTAAGGCAAATAAAAAGAGAGTCGGTTTCCGGCTCTCTTTTTATTTTTGTTGCCAAGGGCTGGGAGAATGGTGTATAATATTCAAATCTGAATTCACAATGGAATTGAGGGATGTTCTATGGCGGAACAAAAAAAAGAAAAACAGTCCAACCTGCGGGCGGACTTATATGATTGGCTGCAAAGCATTGTGTTTGTCATTGTGGCATGTGTACTGGTATTCGTATTTCTGGGCCGGATCGTCACCGTGGATGGACGTTCCATGAATCCGACGCTGATTCATGGGGACAAGCTTTTGGTGAGCAACATCTCCCATCATTATGAGCGGGGAGATATCGTAGTATTCGATGCTCCGGATTTTGACTACGTAAGCGGTTCTCTGGTCAAGCGGGTTATTGCCACAGAAGGGGAGACCATTTCTATTGATTTTGATACGGGTGCGGTTTCGATCGACGGCGTTGAGTTGGAAGAACCTTACATCGCGGAAATGATCCAGGATTTTGAGGATTATACCGAGCCCATCACTGTGCCGGAGGGGCATGTGTTCTGTATGGGGGATAACCGCAACCACTCCACGGACAGCCGGACCACTTCCATCGGCTGCGTGGATACCAGGGAAATTCTGGGTAAGGCATATCTGGTGCTGTTTCCCCTGAAGTCCTTTGGCCTGCTGTGAGGCGTTTATGAGCGAGTACGAAAAAATCAGCATCCAATGGTTCCCCGGTCATATGACCAAGGCAGAACGGATGATTGAAGAGAATATGAAACTGGTGGACGGCGTGTGCGAGATCATCGATGCCCGCATCCCCATGGCCAGCCGTAACCCGGACATTGACCGATTGTCAGCGGGAAAGCCCCGGCTGGTGGTGCTCAACCGCGCCGACCAGGCAGACCCGGATATGACGAAGCGCTGGCGGAGCTGGTTCAAAGCCCAGGGCCTGTCCGTGCTGGAAACGGATAGTAAGACTGGCAAGGGAGTCAACCAATTTCCCAATGCCGTGCGCGCGGCCCTGAAGGAAAAAATCGAGCAGTACAAGGCCAAGGGGCAGGGCAGCCGTCCACTGCGCATGATGGTGCTGGGCATTCCCAATGTGGGGAAGAGTACCTTTATTAACAAGGTAGCAAAACGGAAGGCCGCCATTGCGGGGGACCGTCCGGGTGTGACCCGGGGCAAGCAGTGGATCAAGATCGACGATTCTCTGGAACTGCTGGATACCCCCGGCATCCTCTGGCCGAAGTTTGACGACGAGAACGTGGGGCAGGTGCTGGCCCTCACCGGGGCGGTAAAGGATGATATTCTGGACCGGGAGACGCTGGCGGCGAATTTCTTGGTGCGGCTGAGCAGTCAGTATCCGGTGGTGATTGAGCAACGGTATAAGTTCACACCGGACCCGGATGTCCAAGGCTATGAATTGTTGGAAGCGGCCGCCCGAAAACGCGGCTTCCTGATTTCCGGCGGAGAGCTGGATACCGAACGCATGGCCGCCATTTTGCTGGATGAATACCGGGGCGGCAAACTGGGCCGTCTGACTTTGGAAGCGCCGCCGGAGGACTGATATGGACTTGTGGGAATTGGAAAATGTTTTGTATAACCAAGGGTACCAGGTCATTTGCGGTGTAGATGAGGCGGGCCGGGGGCCTTTGGCGGGCCCTGTGTGTGCCGCGGCATGTGTGCTGCCCCGGGGGTTGGCAATCGAAGGGTTGAACGACTCAAAAAAACTGACCGAGAAACGCCGCGAGACGTTGTTTGACATCATTCGGGAACAGTCTGTCACATACGGAATTGCGTTTGCCACGGTGGAGGAAATTGAGGAATTTAACATTCTGGGTGCGACATTTTTGGCGATGAACCGCGCTATTGGGCAGTTATCCGCAGTACCGGACCTGGCGCTGATCGATGGAAACCAGACCAAGGGGATCGAGGTTTCCGCCCGGGCTGTTGTGCATGGGGATGCCATGTGCGCGGATATTGCCGCTGCATCTGTTCTGGCGAAGGTCACCCGTGACCGTTATATGCTGGGGATGGCGGAGCAATATCCGCAGTATGGATTTGAAAAGCACAAGGGATATGGGACCAAGGCCCATTATGCGGCTATCCGGGAATACGGGCCGAGCCCAATCCACCGTCCGTCCTTTTTGAGGAAGATGAATTGACTATGGACCGAAAACATCTTACTGGCAGCGAAGGGGAAGCGGTCGCGGGCCGGTATTTAAAGAAAAAGGGATATACGATTCTCGGGCAGAACTATTTCTGCCGGTTTGGAGAGATTGACCTCATTGCCAGGGATGGCGGGTATGTCGTATTTGTGGAAGTCAAGACCCGGAAAAATGAGGAATTTGCCGCGGCCAGGGAATTTGTTACGTCTGCGAAGCAAGAGCGTGTCCGCAAAGCGGCCCTGCTGTGGCTTCAGAAAAATGAAACTGATTTGCAGCCCCGGTTTGACGTGATTGAAATCATCGGCCAGGGGCTGAAACAGAAAATCAATCATATCGAAAATGCGTTTTGAGAGGAAACTGCCATTATGATGTACATCAGCACGAGAAACAGTAAACTGAAAGTATCTGCCGCAAAGGCAATTGCCCAGGGACTGGCCCCGGATGGCGGATTATTTGTGCCGGAAACCATTCCCGGCGTGTCTGGCGAAAGATTGAAAGAACTGTGCGCCATGGATTACCGGGCCCGGGCGGTCGCGATCATGGAGCCGTATCTGGAGGATTTTTCCCGGGAGGAGCTCATCACTTATGTGACCGCGGCTTACGGGGAGAATTTTGACGATCGGCAGATCGCTCCGGTGAAGTTTTTGTCTGATGACACTGGCGTGCTGGAACTGTATCACGGCCCCACCTGCGCATTCAAGGATATGGCGCTGCAGATTTTGCCGTATTTGCTGACGGCATCCCTGAAAAAGTGTGGAGAGGAACGTCAGGTGTGCATTCTTGTAGCGACCTCCGGAGATACGGGAAAGGCAGCACTGGAAGGCTTTGCCGATGTGCCCCGTACCAAGATCGTGGTGTTCTATCCTCAGGATGGCGTATCCGATGTGCAGAAATTGCAGATGACCTCCCAAGCCGGAAAAAATGTATTTGTCTCGGCAGTGTCCGGGAATTTCGACGATGCTCAGACCGGTGTGAAGAGCATCTTCGGAAACGAAGAATTTGCCCGTAAGCTGACGGAACGCGGCTGGTTCCTGTCATCGGCGAATTCTATCAATTGGGGCCGTCTGCTGCCTCAAATCGTGTATTATTTCTCCGCCTATTGTGAAGCTGTCAATGCCAGAAAAATAAAATTGGGAGACAAGATGAATTTTGTCGTACCCACGGGGAACTTCGGTGACATCCTTGCCGGCTGGTACGCAAAGCAAATGGGCCTGCCGGTCAAGAAGCTCATCTGTGCGTCGAACGCCAACAACGTGCTGACGGATTTTATCCGTACCGGCGCATATAATAAGAACCGTCCGTTCTATACCACCACATCTCCGTCTATGGATATTCTGGTGTCCAGCAATCTGGAGCGCCTTTTGTACTGCTTATCGGGAGATGACAAGTTGGTGGCATCCTATATGGAGCAGTTGAAAACAAACGGCAGCTATATCGTGACAGAACCGCTGCGTCAGGCAGTGGCGAAGGATTTCTA
Organism: uncultured Clostridia bacterium; assembly: GCA_947644595.1. Classification (GTDB taxonomy): domain Bacteria; phylum Bacillota; class Clostridia; order Oscillospirales; family Oscillospiraceae; genus HGM13010. The sequence goes on along the minus strand of CANSAE010000009.1, from coordinate 80,322 downwards.
TGCTGGCTGCTGCGATGATGGGCGCACCTTTGAGAGCATTCGCAAGATGTTTGAGGGGAAACGTTACCTGATGGATACCCATACCGGTGTGGCGTGGACCGTTTTGGAGGAGTACCGCATAGATACCGGCGATACAACGCCCACTGTGGTGCTGTCCACCGCCAGCCCCTTCAAATTCTGTGACAGTGTCCTGCGCGCCCTGGGCGAGGAGACGGATGCGCCCGGCACTGTGTTGCTGGAACGCCTGACGGAAAAAACCGATGTTGCGGCCCCTGCGCCTCTGGCGGCACTGAAGGCCAAGACTGTCCGGTTCGATACCTGTGTGGAAAAGCAGAACATGATTGGCGTGGTAGACGATTTTGTAAAATAATATGTAAGGGCGGCTCTGCCGCCCTTCTGCTTCACGGAATTCGCACGGAAAGTGCGAAAAATCCGGCAGATTTTAGTCACAGCATACATTGCCCTTGCTTTTGAAGGTGGAACAGTAGGTCTCTGCCTGGGTAGTAGCCCGGTCGTTGTTTACGTTGATGTGCTGAGCGACACAGGTGCAGCCGCCTTCGTTGTAAGTGCAGTTGGTCACGGAACAGCCGATGGACTGATCGGCACAGGTCTTTTTGGAAGTCGCCATTTTAAAAACACTCCAGTCAATTCAATTTGGGCGCGGGAATTTCCCGCTTCCTTACGGGTAGTTTGCCCGGAAATTTTCGGAATATGTGAGGAACGCTATGGCTTTATATGCAATCGGCGATCTGCATCTGTCCATCGGTACGGGAAAATCCATGGAGGTGTTCGGCGGGCGATGGATCGATTATATGGAAAAGATCAAAGCCGGATTTGCAGCTGTCGTCCGGCCGGAGGATACGGTTGTCCTCTGCGGTGACAGCGCCTGGGGCATGGGGCTGGAAGCCGCCCGGGAGGAATTTGCCTTTCTCAATGCGTTGCCGGGAAAAAAGATTTTGCTCAAAGGCAATCACGACTATTGGTGGTCCACGGCATCCAAGGCGTATGCCTTTTTTGAAAAAGAAGGCTTTTCAGATTTGTTTGTCCTCCATAATAACTGCTATTTTTACGGCGATACTATTGCCATTTGCGGTACCCGCGGGTGGTTTTTTGAAGAAGAGAAGGGGGCCGCCCATGATAAGAAGGTCATGGATCGGGAAATCCTACGGCTAGAAGCTTCTTTGAAAGCTGCGGGAGAGCGTACAAAGTACGTCTTTTTGCACTATCCGCCCCGGTATCAGGGCTATGAGTGCCCGGAGATTTTAGACCTGTTGGAACAGTATGACGTTCCCCTGTGTGTATACGGACATATTCATGATAAAGGCTGTGCCTATGCCTTTACTGGGGAGAACCGCGGAACACGATACTGCTTGGTCTCGGCAGACCATGTGCAGTTTATCCCGCAGAAAATTTTGGACTGAATGTAAAATCTTCAAAATTTTGATTGATTTTGCTATCCGTTGTGATATAATGTATCAGTCGCAAAGCGGTTTGCGGCTGGTTTTTGTACGCAAATCTGCCCCTTGGACAGATAGATACATAGGAGGAGTCAACCCCATGAATTACAAAAATTTCGAGAAAAACACCGAGAACAGCACAGTCAGCTTCCAGGTGGAAGTAGACAGCGCAGCTTTTGAGAAAGCAGTTGCTGCTGCTTATCAGAAGAACAAGAAGGATATTTTTATCCAGGGCTTCAGAAAGGGGAAGGCCCCTCGCCAGGTCATTGAGGGCATGTATGGCAAAGATGTGTTCTATGATGATGCCGTAAATGAGATCGCTTATGAGGCGTTTTCCTTCGGCGCAAAGGAGGCTGGCGCGGAGACCATCGGCGTTCCTACCATTACCGATTACGATGTGGCGGAGGATAAGACCTGCACCATTTCCTTTACCGTGGCAACTTACCCTAAAGCCGTCCTGGGCCAGTACAAGGAACTGGAGGCGCCCCATCAGTATGTAGAAGTTACGGATGAGGATGTCATGCAGGAAATTGAAGGTGTCCGTCAGCGCAACGCCCGTATCAACACTGTGGAGCGTGCGGCCCAACTGGGAGATACTGCGGTCATTGATTTTGTAGGCTTTGTGGATGGTCAGGAATTTGAGGGCGGATCCGGTGCGGAATATCCTTTACAGCTTGGCTCCGGCTCGTTCATTCCCGGCTTTGAGGAACAGCTGGTAGGTGTATCTGCCGGCGAGAGCAAGGATGTGATCGTGACTTTCCCCGAGGACTATGAACCCTCTCTGGCAGGCAAGGAAGCGACCTTCAAGTGCATGGTGTCTGAAGTGAAGGAATCCGAGCTCCCGGAGCTGGATGACGAGTTCGTGAAGGACGTGTCTGAGTTTGATACCGTGGAAGAGTACAAGAACAGCATTGCTGAAAATCTGAAGAATACCCGTCAGTCTCAGGCGGATGATGAATTCCACAATCGCCTGCTGCTGGCAGCCATTGAGAATATGCAAGTTTCCATTCCCGAAGCCATGATTGAGGAGAAACTGGAAGAAATCGCTTCCAACTATGCCCAGAGCTTTGGCTTGGCGGGGATTTCTAAGGCACAGTTTGTGCAGATGATGGGCATGACCGAGGAAATGTTCGATCAGGTTTCCCGTCCCAACGCGGAGCGGGACGCCAAGGTAGATGTTCTCCTGCGTGCTGTGGCAGAAGCTGAAGGAATGGAAGCTTCCGAAGATGAGATCAACGAACTGGTCCAGGAGATTGCCGAAGTTTACCAGATGTCCGGCGATGAAGTGAAAGAAAAAATCGATATGGCTGCCGCCAAGCGCGATATCTGCTGCCGTAAGGCTGCCGAGCTGATTTACAGCACCGCAAAGGATCTGCCTTGGTCTGAGGATATGGCGGTAAATGAGATTCTGGAGGCTGCTGTCGGCACCGAAGAATAAAATGAGTCGAGTTTGGCGATGCTCTCTTGGATAAGCGAGTCAAACAAAGGAGAGTCAATATGAGTTTAGTTCCTTATGTAGTAGAGCAGACTTCCCGGGGCGAGCGGTCCTATGATATTTTTTCCCGTCTGCTCAATGACCGTATCATTTTTCTGAGTGAGGAAGTAAATGATACCACAGCAAGCCTTATCGTGGCGCAGCTTCTGTATCTGGAAGCTCAGGACCCGGATAAGGATATTCAATTTTACATCAATTCTCCCGGCGGCAGTGTGACTGCGGGTATGGCGATTTATGACACCATGCAGTACGTCAAGTGCGATGTTTCTACTATTTGCATCGGTATGGCTGCATCCATGGGCGCGTTTTTGCTGTCCAGCGGCGCAAAGGGCAAGCGTTTTGCCCTGCCCAATGCCGAGATCATGATTCATCAGCCCTCCGCTGGTACCCAGGGGCAAATCACGGATATGTCTTTGCATCTCAAGCGTCTGGAGGAGATCAAAAAACGGCTGAACCGCATTCTGGCGGACAATACCGGCAAGAGCGTGGAGCAGGTCACAGCTGACTGCGAGCGTGACAATTTCATGTCAGCCGAGGAAGCGCTGGAATATGGTTTGATCGATAAGGTGATGACCAAGCGCTGAGTGTCTGCAAATCCCGATTGATGGCGCGTCAGGCGCTGAAACAGGAGTAAGCAATGTCAAAAATGGATGAGAATAATCTGAAGTGTTCTTTCTGTGGCCGTTCACAGTCAGTGGTAGACCGTCTGATCGCGGGCAACGACGCGTATATCTGCAGTGACTGCGTCTCCCTGTGCGTTGATATGATGCAGAACGAATTGCTGGAAGAACGTACACCTGCAATGGACTTGGGACTGTCGGCGGAACATTTGCCCACCCCCGTGGAAATGAAAGCCCGGTTGGATGAATATATCGTCGGGCAGGAAGAAGCAAAAATCACTTTATCCGTGGCGGTGTATAACCACTATAAGCGGATTTTGTATGGGAATACGGGAGATGTGGAGCTGCAAAAGAGCAATATCCTTCTCATTGGCCCGACGGGAACGGGGAAAACCCTGTTTGCACAGACATTGGCAAAGATGCTGGATGTTCCATTCGCGATTGCAGATGCTACGACCTTAACGGAAGCAGGCTATGTAGGCGAAGATGTGGAAAATATTCTCCTGAAGCTTTTGCAGGCAGCGGATTTCAATGTGGACCGTGCAGAACGGGGCATCATCTATATCGACGAGATCGACAAGATTGCCCGGAAGAGCGAAAATACTTCCATCACAAGAGATGTCTCCGGCGAAGGTGTGCAGCAGGCAATGCTGAAGTTGTTGGAAGGTACTGTGGCCAATGTTCCGCCTCAGGGAGGACGGAAACACCCGCATCAGGAATTTATCCAGGTGGATACCAGTAATATCCTGTTCATCTGCGGCGGCGCCTTTGACGGATTGGAAAAAATCATTGAGCAGCGCATGAACCGCAAAAGCATGGGCTTTGGTGCGGAACTGAAAAGTACGCGGGAAAAGGATACAGGGGAGATATTCCGGAACGTTCAGCAGCATGACCTGATTAAATTCGGGATTATTCCGGAACTAATCGGCCGTCTGCCGGTACTTACCAGCTTAGAAAGCCTGAGCCGGGATGATTTGGTACGTATCCTGACGGAGCCGAAGAATGCGTTGACGCACCAATATCAGGTCATGATGGGATACGATGATGTGGAGCTTACGTTTGAACGCAACGCGCTGGAAGCAATTGCGGATCAGGCCATGGCAATGGACATCGGCGCCAGAGGACTGCGCAGCATCATGGAAAAGCTGATGACGAAAATCATGTATGCCGTCCCGTCAGATAAGACCATTCAGAAAGTGGTCATCACCAAACAATGTGTGGAAGGTGAAAGTGCGCCTACTGTCCTGCGTCGGCCGGAAAGAGCCGCCAACGCCTGACGGCAGGCTACATGGACATTTGAAGGATGGGGCCCTCCCATCCTTCTTTTCTCAGAAGGAGACTTTTATGGATGAATTTCAGTTTACAGAGTCCCGCCGGATGCCGGTACTGCCGATTCGGGGGATTTCTGTGTTTCCCGGTACCATACTTACCTTTGATGTAGAGCGCAGTGCATCGAAAGCCGCGCTGCACATGGCCATGAACCGGGATCAGATTATTTTCCTTACCGCACAAAAGGATGCTTCGGTGGAGGAGCCGAAGGAAAAGGACCTGTATCATGTGGGAGCGGTGTGCAAAATCAAACAAATTCTGCGTACACAGGGGGCAAAGACCGTCCGGGTATTGGTGGACGGTCTGGCCCGGGGCGTAATGAGCCATCTCACCAAACGCACGGCCTGTTATTTGGCGGAAGTGGCGCCGGTTCCGCCTGTGGAAGAAGAGAATCCTGTCTTGGCGGAGGCGCTTTTGCGCCGCTGCGCGAGCCTGTATGCGGATTACGCGGAACTGAGCGGGAATGTTTCTCAGGAGAGCTTTTTGTTTGTGGTCACAGGACAAGATCCCGCTTATGTGGCGGACGTTCTGGCTCAGAGCATCTATCTTAAGCCGGAAGAAAAACAGCAGTTGCTAGAGGAAACGATGCCGTCTAAGCGGCTTGAATTGCTTCGCGGCCTGCTGGAGAGGGAAATCCAGATCGCGCAAATTGAGCAGACCATTACCAGCAGTACGCAGGAACGTGTGAACCGGTCTCAGCGGGAGTTTTATCTGCGGGAGCAGCTTCGCGCCATCCAGTCGGAACTGGGGGAAGGCGAATTCGGAGACGATGAGGAACTCAGCGAGTATCGGAAAAAGATTCTGGCGCTTCATCTGGATGGTGAGATCGAGAAAAAGCTGCTGAAGGAGCTGAACCGCCTGGCCAAGCAGCCCATGGGTTCCTCTGAAGGCTCTGTATTGCGCAATTATTTGGATGTCTGCCTGGAACTGCCTTGGAATCAGCGCAGCGACGAGACTTTGGATATCAATAAGGCTAGAAAAATCCTTGACGAGGACCATTATGGTCTGGAAAAGGTCAAGGAACGGGTCATTGAGTTTTTGGCCGTTCGTCAGTTGACGCCGGAGATGAAAGGCGGTGTGCTGTGCTTGGTAGGGCCTCCGGGCACGGGTAAAACCAGCATTGCCATGAGTGTAGCCGGCGCATTGAACCGTAAAATGTGCCGGGTCAGCCTGGGCGGTGTGCATGATGAGGCGGAGATCCGCGGCCACCGAAAAACCTATATCGGATCTATGCCCGGCCGAATCATCAGCGGGATGCAGCAGGCAGGGACCATGAATCCTGTGATGGTACTGGATGAAATTGATAAACTGGGCTCGGATTATAAGGGCGACCCTTCATCTGCCTTGCTGGAAGTATTTGATACAGAGCAAAATGAGAAATTCCGGGATAACTTTCTGGAATTGCCCTTCGACCTGTCGGAGGTGTTATTTATTACCACGGCAAACACGCTGGATACGATTCCCCGGCCCCTGCGGGACCGAATGGAGATCATCGAATTGTCCAGTTATACCGATGAAGAAAAACTCCACATTGCAAAAGACCATCTGCTGCCTAAGCAGAGGAAGAAGCACGGCCTGAAATCCACACAGCTCAAGCTTTCCAATGATGCGATCCGCGAAATCATTGCCCTTTATACCCGGGAATCCGGCGTGCGTGTGCTGGAACGGGAACTGGCGGCGATCTGCCGCAAAACGGCGACCCGAATTGCGTCAGGGGAATGCAAATCCGTATCCATCAGATCCGGTGGCTTGGAAAAATATCTGGGAGTGCCCCGGTACAGCAAGGATCTGATCTATCCAAAGGATGAGATCGGTTTGGTCCGCGGGCTGGCATGGACCAGTGTGGGCGGTGAAGTGCTGGATGTAGAAGTGAGTGTCATCCCTGGATCGGGCAAGGTGGAGCTCACTGGAAATTTGGGCGATGTGATGAAAGAATCCGCCCGGGCGGCCATGACCTATATCCGCAGCCGCAGCGAGTTGCTGGGTCTGGAACCGGATTTTTACAAAACGAAGGATATCCACATCCACTTCCCGGAGGGCGCCGTGCCGAAGGACGGTCCTTCTGCGGGCATTACCATGTGCATCGGCCTGATTTCCGCTCTGACGGGTATCCCCGTGCACCGGGACGTGGCTATGACCGGGGAAATCACACTGCGCGGGCGCATTTTGCCCATCGGGGGATTGAAGGAAAAAACCATGGCTGCCATGCGTACCGGTGTGCGGACGGTCATCATCCCGGCAGACAATGAAAAGGACCTGGAAGAGATCGACCCGGATGTGCGGAAGGCATTGAACTTTGTGACCACGGACCATGTGGATCACATTTTGGATGTGGCTCTGTGTGCCATGCCCACCAAAAAGAAAAACGGTTCCGGTGCGAAATCTCCCCGAAAATCCAAGTCTGTGGAGGTGCGCCAGTGACACAGCCGAACCTGCATAACGCGGAGTTTTTGAAAAGCGTGGTGTCGCCGAAAGACTTCTTTACGGACAGGCCCGCCATTGTGTTTTCCGGCAAGTCAAACGTAGGGAAATCCTCTGTCATCAACCGTCTGTTGAACCGCAAAAACTTTGCCCGGGTGGGCAATACCCCGGGCAAGACCATTCATATCAATTACTTTTCCATCGATAAAGCGGTGTATTTTGTGGACCTGCCGGGGTACGGCTACGCCAATGTGTCCAAGTCTGAGCGGGACCGCTGGGGCAAGCTGATGGAGCAGTTTTTCGATACGCCGGACGCCATCACCTTGGGCATCCAGATCGTGGACGCACGGCACAAGCCCACGGCGGACGACGTGACCATGGCCCAGTGGTTCATGGACACCGGCTGCCCCATGATCGTGGTGGCGAACAAAAGCGACAAGCTGAAAAAAAGCGAGCAGGAACCCAATGTGCAGCGCATCCGGGAGACGCTGGAGTTGCCGGAGGAAACGCCCGTTCTGCTCTTTTCCGCGGAAAAGGGCACTGGCCGGGACGAACTGCTGGAATTGATATTTGGAAATGTATGACAAACCGCCGTGGGCATTACCCACGGCGGTGTTTTTATGGTGCTTTTAGAGATTCTCCGCTCATTATCCGGAATACCTGACAATAACGTCGGAAGCCAGCTTGCCCGATCACATAGATGTTCGGCATATATGCCATGCGCTTGCGGCTGTAAGCGATGCGCTCCAGGCCGTTGTCCACTGCGGTGTGGTTGCTCAAAGCCACATCCACGCCATGACGCTCCGATTCCCGCTGAAAATCATCCAGAGATTGAAGATACTGTGCAATGCCGTCCTTTTCCCGCGGCGGCGTGGTCCCGCCCCAAAGAGCGGCCATGTGGCGTTCGCCATTGTCTGTGACCGGGAAAATGAAGCTCAGGCAACCGGGGGTATGCCCCGGCGTGGCGAAAACCGAAACGGGTGTATCGCCAAAATGCAAGACCTGTCTGTCATCTATATATCGTGAAATTGCGTAATCTTTTCGAATGTCCGGGGCGATTGGCCGTTCCGCCCAGAAGCGGTCATCGGTCTCAGACAGATAGGTCTCAACACCATAGGTTTCCACGAAATACCGGCCGCAGCCGGTGTGGTCTGCATGTCCGTGGGTGAGCAGGAGATGCCGGAAGTCCGGGACCCAGCCAACGTCCCAGACAGCGCTCACAATGGCTTCAAAGGCATCCCGGGATGGCCAGATGGCATCAATGACCGCAAGGCCGTCTGCGGTGTTTAGAACAAAGCAATTGGTCTGCTTTTGGGCTACGGTCAGCAGATTATCGAAAATCAGCGCATGAGTAAACCAGGACATATCCTCCATGTCCCGGAAGGTTTGCTCCGTCACGACGGGCGTTTGTTGTAAATTCATTTGTAGTCTCCTCTGCAATTAAAATGTTTGTCTTGCAGAGGCTGCCCGGTTCTTAGCGGGCAGGCATGACAGGAATGACACACCCTCACCCTCTTTCCCGCACAGTATAGCACATATTTTTCATTTGCACAATCAAATTGACTATTTCCGCCAAAACTGGTATACTATTCTATTATGATCGTTTGAAATTGAGGTGAAGTTTCCATGGGGACGTTCCGCAACGTCTGGCAGGGGCTGGACTGGTCGTTTTTAACGGAGATCCTTATCTATATCATCCCTGCTCTGGTGTGCGTGACCATCCACGAGACTTGTCACGGGTTGGTAGCCTACAAATTGGGCGACCCAACGGCGAAAAATGCCGGGCGCCTGACCCTGAATCCCATCCGCCACATTGATGTTTGGGGGCTGACTATGCTGGTGGTCTGTCACTTCGGCTGGGCAAAGCCCGTGCCGGTGGATGCCCGGAATTTCAAGGACCCCAAAAGAGGCATGGCCATCACCGCATTGGCCGGCCCGCTGTCAAATCTGCTGCTGGCTGTGCTGTTGCTTGTGGTATACGGACTGCTGTATGTTCCGTTGCTGTACTTGGGAGATGTGGGATTTTTCCTACTGCGGTTGATTTTGACCACTGCGTATCTCAGCACGGCGCTGGCGGTGTTCAACATCATTCCCATTTCACCGCTGGATGGGTCCAAGGTGTTGTACTCCGTCATTCCAGACAAAGGATATTTTACATTGCTTCGCTATGAGCGGTATGGAATGGGCTTGTTGATGGTGCTGGTAGTAACCGGTGTACTGGGAGAACCACTGTCCAATATCACAGGCTTTGTCTTTGACCGGCTGTTTATGATCGCGGAATGGACGGGAGGGCTGTTCTGATGACGACCATTGAAAATCCCACTTTCCGACTGGAAGGCGTGGTCAAGGATAAAAACGGGGAGCAGGATTTTGAAGGGCCTTTGAGTCTGATTTTGATGCTTTTGTCCAAAAATAAAATTGAGATCAGGGACATTAACATTGCAGACATTTTAGATCAGTATCTTGCCTATCTGGACACCATGGAGGCCATGGATCTGGAAATCGCCAGCGAATTTGTGCAGATGGCGTCTCATCTGCTGTATATCAAGACGAAAATGCTTCTGAATCTGGACGATGGAGAGGTGTCCGAACTGGAACAGCTCATTGCATCTCTGGAACAATTGCAGTGCAAATCGGTGCTGTCGCAAATCCAGGCGGTAGTCCCTGCGCTTGGCGCGATGTCGGAGCTGGGGGGGCGGTATTTGTCCAAGTACCCGGAACCCCTACCGCAGGTGCCCAAATCCAGTTATGAATATACCCATGAACCGGAAGAACTCATCAGCGCTTTGCTGCTGATGGCCGTGCGGGAGCGGCCCAACATGGAACCGGATATTCTCCGGACGATCGCGCCGAAACGCATCATCCGGACGGTGAAGCAAAAAAGCCGAGGGATCCTCCAGAGGTTAAGAGATGCGGGAGATACCTCGTTGATGGAAATTTTTCGGGATTGTGAAGATAAGTCGGACCTCATCACGGCATTTTTATCGGTTTTGGAATTGTGCAGTATGGGCAGTATTTTGATTGACGGAGAAGCGGGGGATTATACCCTGCATTTCACCGGCGGTGATGTGGAAGAAATCGTGGATTCGATCTCCTCGGAATCGGATCAGTAAGGACGGACGGATATGGACCAGATTCATGCCATGGAGGCGATCCTGTTTGCATCAGGGGACCCGGTATCCATTGACAAACTGGCGGAAGTGCTGGAAATGGAGCGGGAAGATGTAATTGACTGCGGGGAGCGCCTTTCCAGAGAATATCAGAAGCGAAAGGCGGGCATCTGTCTGCGGCGGCTGGAGGACAGCTATCAGCTTTGCTCTCAGCCGGAGTATGCGGATCTTATCGTAAAGATGATGCGTCACCGCAAGCCGCCGAAGCTCAGTCAGGCAGCGTTGGAGGTCCTGGCCATCGTGGCCTACTTCCAGCCTGTGACCCGGGCATACATTGAGGATGTGCGCGGAGTGGACAGTTCCTATTCCGTCAGCGTTCTGGCGGAACGGGGGCTCATTGAGACCTGCGGCCGCCTGGATGTGCCGGGGCGTCCGATGCTCTTTCGCACCACCGACATATTTTTGCGGGTAATGGGCATTGAGCAGTTGGAGGACCTGCCGTCTCTGCCGGAGATCGTACCGGAGGAGGGCGCAGAGGCACTGAAGGCGGCGATCGAGCAAAAATCTGAGAGCGGGGAACAGCTGGAGCTGGAGCAGCCGCCGGAAGAAGCGGCACCGGCGGTCGTGGGAGAGTGATATACTTGAAGGTACTGATCGTTCTCATTGTGCTGATCATACTGCTGATGTTGCTGCCGGTAGGCATTGACGCCGGCTATGACGGGAGACAAGCTTTTGTGGGCACTCGCATCGGACCGAAGGTTTTTTGGCTGTACCCATGGAAATCCCATCGGTTTGTGCATAAAACGAAGAAACGGGAGAAAACCAAACAAGAGGCATTGTCATCACTGTCAAAGCCCAAAAAGGCAGTGAAGTTGAACATCAACTGGGAGGAAATCAAGGCGGGGCTGGATCTGCTGGTCCGTAGCGTCAAAAAGCTGCGCTTTCGGCTCCATCACCTGACATTGCATGTGGTCTCTGCATTTCCGGATCCTTATGACACGGTTATGGCATACGGCTGCATGACCGCAGCAGTCAATGCCATGGGACTGGAACGTCTAAAGCAGGCAGACATACAGCTTGGAGTGGATTTTTCAGCGGATAAATCAGAATTCAACGGCGATTTTTCTGTGACTATACGCATTTATTATGTATTGAAATTTGGCCTTACGATGGCATTTGGCGCGCTGAGATTGCTGCTGGCCCATCGAAAACGGCTGAAACAGGAACAAACGGCAAGCGCGCTTATTGCGGGAAAGGAAGGTTAAGGCATGGAAAAACAAGGATTGGGAGAAATCATGGATATCTCCTTGAAAAAAGTCAAGGAAATGGTGGATGTGAACACGGTCATCGGAGACCCTGTTTTTACGCCGGACGGAATCACGCTGATTCCTGTGTCTCAGGTGAGCTTAGGACTGGCCACTGGCGGCGGAGAAGGCGGAAAAAGCGGTTCCACAGGCGTAGGCGCAGGGACAGCCAGCGGTGTGAAACTGTTTCCTATGGGATTTTTGATCGTCAAAGACGGCATGGTCCGCTTTGTGAGTACCAAAGCCCCGGCCGATACCGTGTTTGACCGGGCATTGGATATGATCCCGGAAGTGTTTGACCGAGTGGAAAATTTGATCAAAAACATCAAGGATAAACAGCCGGGCGAAGAATAAACGCTGCCATAAGAGCATAATCCGGCTCAAATCAGACCATAATAAGCACTGCCCCAAATTTGCTTAGGGTGGTGCTTATTGTTGAGAAGAATGATTGGTACGGTACTGGCCGCAGTGTTGCTGAGCGCCTTTTTGAGTCCGGCTTATGCGGTAGACAGAGCTCCGGCGGTTTCGGCGGAAGCCTCCATTGTGATCCATTCGGATTCCGGCCGGGTACTTTACGAGAAAAACGCTGATCAGCGGATGCTGATTGCATCTACCACAAAAATCATGACAGCGCTGGTGACTGTGGAGCAGTGTGCCATGGATGAGACCGTGACCATCAAGCCGGAGTGGGCGGCAGTGGAAGGGTCATCTATGTACCTCAAAGCCGGAGAAACCTATACAGTGGAGGAATTGCTGTATGGGATGCTCCTTTCCTCCGGCAATGACGCTGCGACTGCCCTTGCCTGTCATGTGGCGGGAGACATTCCGTCGTTTGCAGCGTTGATGAATGAAAAGGCGGAAGCGCTCGGCATGGCTGGTTCCTCTTTTGAAAATCCTCACGGATTGGACGGGGAGGCACATTATTCCACTGCCCGGGACATGGCAGTTTTGGCGGCCAGCGCGATGGAAAATGAAACCTTTGCAAAAATCGTCGGAACACGCAGCACGACCATTAAAGGACTGACTTATGTAAACCATAATAAGCTGCTTGCCATGTGTGACGGTGTGATCGGCATCAAAACCGGCTTCACAAAGGCGGCGGGGCGTACTCTGGTATCCTGCTGTGAGCGGAACGGCGCGCGGTTTATTTGTGTCACGCTTCATGCTCCGGACGATTGGGATGACCACATGGTGCTCTATGACTGGGCCTATCAGGCTTATGCGTATAAGCCTGCGGCGGGCCCGGAGGATACTGTGGACCTCCCGCTGATTTCAGAGACTGGCGGTACAGTGACCGTGCGGCCCCGGGAAGAAGTGCGGGTATTGACTGCACCGGGAGATGAGATCAGTTATTCCGTCCAACTTCCCCGGTTTGTGTTTCCGGGACTGGCGGCGGGGGATACGGCCGGCAAGCTGATTGTTTTTGTCAACGGAGTTCCCCAGGCAGAAACAGAATATGTTTATTGCGATGAAGTTGTCTGTCCGGCAGCGGCCAAGCAGAGCTTTCTTCAGTGGCTTCGCGGACTGGGCGTTTATGAATTGATCCAATGAGAGGATAAACCATCATGCAGGAACGATTGCAGAAGATCATTGCCGGGGCGGGACTGTGTTCCCGCCGGGCGGCGGAGGAACTGATTGCCCAGGGCCGGGTTACTGTGAACGGTGAGAAAGCCCAAATCGGGCAGACGGCGGACCCGGAGACAGACTGTGTTTTGGTGGACGGCGAGCCGCTCCCGGAAAAGAAGGCGTATACCTACGTGATGCTGAACAAGCCCAAAGGTTATGTGACGACGATGCGCGACGATCAGGGACGCCCAACGGTAGCAGAACTGGTACAGGTGCAGGGAAAACGCCTGTATCCGGTGGGCCGGCTGGACATGTACTCGGAAGGCCTGCTTATCATGACCGATGACGGTGAAACCGCCAACCGCTTGATGCACCCGTCTCATCGGGTGGAAAAGACTTACATAGTTGACGTGGTGGGAGACGATCTCCGGGAGGCGGTCTATCGTCTCCGGCAGGAAATGGAGATCGACGGCTGCAAAATCAAAGCCCTGGATGTGCAACTGATCCGCCAGGGCGGCGGACGGGGCCAATTGTCTGTGACCATCGGCGAAGGGCGGAACCGACAGGTGCGAAAAATGTGCGATCAGTGTGGCTTGAAGCTCCAACGTTTGGTTCGCGTGTCTGAAGGACCGTTGGAGTTGGGGGAACTGCCCCGGGGAAAATGGCGCTTCCTCACGCCGGAAGAAGTGAAGTTCCTGACGGCTGAATGCTGAAAATGCAAGTTTTTCGATAAAATATTGCAATTTCCCTTGCAAAGTGAGGGAAAATTGCGTATGATAGGGAAAACAAAGCCGTGCGATGCTGCGCGGCCATGAAGAGGGCGATCAGATGGAAAACGATATCTTAGCAGTCATTGAGCGGGAATCCGCGGGCTTTTCCAAGGGACAGCGGTCCATCGCAAAATATATTCTGGAAAATTATGATAAGGCGGCCTTTATGACCGCGGGAAAGCTGGGAAAAACCGTAGGCGTCAGCGAGTCTACAGTGGTCCGCTTTGCCGCGGAATTGGGGTATGAAGGCTATCCGGAAATGCGCAAGGTCCTGCAGGAGGTAGTGCGCAATAAGCTCACCTCCGTTCAGCGCATTGAGGTCGCTACGGAGCAAATCGATGAGGATAACCTCATTGATTCGATCATGACTGCGGATGCCGAACGAGTACGGACCACATTGGAAAGCGTTAACCGTGAGGATTTTGACCGTGCGGTAAACGCGATCGTCAATGCGAAAAAGGTCTATATCATCGGCACCCGCGCGTCATCCAGCTTGGCGACATTCTTTGGCTATTACATGAGCCTCATGATGGAAAACGTCTCAGTTGTTCATGATACCGCAGTCAGCGAGGTATATGAACAGCTGTTCCGTGTTGGCGCGGGAGATGTGGTCATCGGTATCAGCTTTCCCCGATATTCAAGCCGCACGGTGGCGGCAATGAAATATGCCAAAGCCCGGGGCGCTGAAACCATCGGTATCACGGACTGCGAAGCATCGCCCTTGTACGGCATTTCCAATATCAACCTTTATGCGAAAAGCGATATGGTGTCGTTTATTGACTCTTTGGTGGCACCTATGAGCCTGATCAATGCGCTGCTGGCGGAAATCGGATTCTGCTCCCGGGAAAATATCTCTGATACCTTCCGCCGTCTGGAGGACGTGTGGAGCGAGTATTCCGTATTTTTGACCGATGACAAGTGAAGTTGTAGTCATCGGCGGCGGTCCGGCAGGGATGCTGTGCGCCGCAGTAGCGGCTCAGCGGGGTCTGGAAGTTGTTTTATTGGAACCAAACCGGATGTTGGGAAGGAAGCTTCGCATCACCGGAAAAGGTCGGTGCAATGTGACCAATGCCTGCGAGATCAAGACGGTGCTGGAACACATCCCCACCGGCGGGAAATTTCTTTACAGCGCATTGAACCGTTTTTCTCCGGCGGACGTGATGGAACTGTTCGAACATCTGGGGGTTCCGTTGAAGGTAGAACGGGGGAACCGCGTATTTCCGGTCTCCGATCAAGCGGGAGATGTGGCGGGGGCACTGATCCGCAATATGGAGCGTTCGGGCGTGCATGTGTTCCAGGCTTCGGCCCAGGCGTTGTGCGTGGAGAACGGTGCTGTGACTGGTGTGGAAACAACAAAAGGGAGAATCGACTGCCGGAATGCGGTCATTTGCACCGGCGGCCTGTCTTATCCCGCCACCGGGTCCACGGGGGATGGGCATCGTTTGGCCGCTTTGGTGGGACATACCGTTGTCCCATGCCGTCCGTCTCTGGTGCCGTTGGAATCTTCAGACGAATATTGTGCTGAGATGCAGGGCTTTTCTCTGAAAAATGTAACGCTTACGGCATTTGAAGATGACAAGCGTATTTACCGGGATTTGGGGGAAATGATGTTCACGCATTTTGGCGTGACGGGACCGCTGGTGCTGTCTGCCAGTGCCCATATGCGGGATATGGAGGGCCGTCGTTACCGTCTGGAGATCGACTTGAAACCCGGACTGGATGAGGAAAAGCTGGATGCTCGAATCCTGCGGGATTTTGAAGCGCAGAAAAATAAAGAATTTAAAAATTCCCTTGGGGGCTTGGCTGGCCGGATGATGATTCCCGTATTGGTACGGCTTTCCGGCATCGACCCGGAGACCAAAGTACACTCCATTACCAGAGAACAGCGGCTGGAGCTGGTGCGGCTGTTTAAGCATTTTCCGGTGGAAATCTCCGGAAAACGCCCCTTTGAGGAAGCCATTGTCACAGCCGGCGGCGTAGCGCTGTCCGAGGTGAATCCCCGGACAATGGAGTCCAAATTGGTCCGGGGCTTATATTTTGCCGGCGAGGTGCTGGACCTGGATGCTTATACCGGAGGATTTAATCTGCAGATCGCTTGGTCTACGGCTTACACGGCCGGAAATGCAGTGAACTAAGGAGTTATTATGGGAAATTTTTCAGTGGCGATTGATGGACCTGCGGGAGCGGGGAAATCAACTCTGGCCAAAGCCGCGGCAAGAGCGATGGGCTTTATCTATGTGGATACCGGCGCTATTTATCGTACAGTGGGTTTTGCTGCCAAGCGAGCGGGTATTGCCCCCGACGATGCGGCGGGCGTGACCGCACTGCTGCCTGGACTGTCGATTGACATAACGTACATAGGCGATACGCAGCATATGCTGCTGGACGGGGAAGATGTGTCTGATTGGATCCGCACACCGGAGATGTCCGATTATGCGTCCAATGTTTCGGCCATGCCCGCGGTGCGGGCGTATCTTATGGATATGCAGCGGCAGATGGCGGAGCGGTACAATGTCATTATGGACGGCAGAGATATCGGCACAGTGGTACTTCCCAATGCCGGCTTAAAAGTATTCCTGACTGCGGCTGTGGAAAAACGCGCTGCCAGACGGCACTTGGAATTGGCGGAAAAGGGGATCAATACGACCTTTGAAGAAGTGTTGCGGGATATGCGTATTCGGGATGAGCGGGATTCCAACCGGGAAGCTGCGCCGCTGAGGGCCGCGGAGGATGCCGTGATTTTGGATACCGGAGATTTAACGCTGGAAGAGAGCATCCAGGCGTTACTGGACTTGATCCAAGCTCGGATGTCGGAAGGAGGGATGGTATGAGTGATGTGTTGGGCAAGGGTGACGCCTATTACGGCAAATGGCTGGGTCGGCTGAAACCCTTGGTGTTTTTCTGTTATCCCACAGAGATCTCCGGACTGGAGAACATTCCGGAGGGACCTGCCATCATCTGCGCGAACCACTCTAATTTCATTGACCCGGTCCTGATTGGGGAAGCCTTCGGACCTGCGCACCACATTCACTTTATGGCGAAGGAAGAACTGAAGAATAAGCCGGTGCTTGGAAAATTCATAGAAAATTTGGGGTCTTTTTTCATAGACCGGAGTAGCAGTACCGGCATTGACGCAGTCCGTACCACAATGAAGTGTGTGAAATCCGGAGATAAAGTGATGATCTTTCCCGAGGGTACCCGCACGGAGGAAGAGGGAACGGCAGATGCCAAAACCGGCGCCGTGCGTATGGCGGCAAAATTGAAGGTACCGATTATTCCGGT
This sequence comes from uncultured Clostridia bacterium, assembly GCA_947644595.1. Taxonomy (GTDB): domain Bacteria; phylum Bacillota; class Clostridia; order Oscillospirales; family Oscillospiraceae; genus HGM13010. The sequence goes on along the minus strand of CANSAE010000009.1, from coordinate 62,968 downwards.
TTACATAAGTCGGAACAAGAAATTCTTCCGCAAGGCGAAACTGATTGTCGGTACGCCGCTCCCGGTACCTGCCGGGGACCATGAGGAGTATGAGGCGTTTTCGGAGCAGCTCATGGAACACATTGCGGAGTTGGGCAGGGAAGGGAAATGAAGGAGATCATCCTTGCGGAATCTGCCGGATTCTGCTTCGGCGTCAAGCGGAGCGTGGAGCTTGCGGAACAAATGCTGGACGGCGGCGGTGAATGCTACAGCTTGGGAGAACTCATCCACAACGATGATGTGGTGCAGCATTTTCAGCGTCGGGGCCTGCATGTGGCGGAGATACCAGAGGAGGTGCCTTTAGGCGCGAAAGCTATCATCCGGGCCCATGGGGTGTCCATGTCGGTGGAGGCCCGCCTGCGCACCCGGACGGATCAGGTGGTGGATTCCACTTGTCCCATGGTCCTGCGTATTCATAAGCTGGTGCAGGAAGCCTCTCAGGAAGGGCGGCAAGTGATCGTTATTGGAACTGCAGCCCATCCGGAGGTCGTGGCCATTTGCGGCTGTTGTGAAGGGGCACAGGTATTTGAAGATGCGGAGACGCTCTCTGCTTATTTGGAGAAGCGCCCGGAATTGGTCGAACTTCCTGTCACTATGGTAGTCCAAACCACCCAGACCCGGGAAAATTTTGAACAATGTGAGAAAAAGTTAAAAAAAGAGTGTACAAACCTGAAAATATTTGATACAATATGCGAGGCGACATCCACGAGACAGTCTGAGGCAGTCAAGCTTGCTTCGGAGTGTGATGCCATGGTAGTGATCGGTGGAAAGCACAGTGCAAACAGTGTACATCTTTCCGATTTGTGCAGCGCACATTGCACAAATGTCCAATTTATTGAGAATGTCAATGAACTGGATATGGCAGCGTTGCGGGACGCACAGAAAATCGGCATTACCGCTGGTGCCTCGGCGCCATCGTGGATCATTAAGGAGGTAAAACAAACGATGACAGACGAAATCAAAAACGAAGAGACGAACGCAGCGGTCGCGCCCACCGAAAAGAGCTTTGAGGAACTCCTGGAGGAGTCTTTCAAGTCCATATATAACGGCGATAAAATTACTGGTGAAGTGGTAGCGATCACCCCGACAGAGGTCAATGTGGATCTGGGCATGAAGTATTCCGGCTTTATCCCCACCACAGAATTCACCGAAGAGACAGGGGCAAAAATTGAAGACTGCGTCAAGATCGGCGACCAGATTGAAGCTGTTGTCGTTCGCGTAAACGACGTGGAAGGGACGGTACAGCTGTCCAAGAAGCGTCTGGATGCTGCCAAGAATTGGGAAGTGATCGTGGCTGCCGCTGAGAGCGGTGAAGTCGTGGAAGGCATTGTCACGGAGGACAATAAGGGCGGCGTGGTCGTGTCTGTGAAAGGCAATCGCGTGTTTGTGCCCGCATCCCAGACCGGTCTGCCCAGAGAGGCAGAGATGAGCAGCCTGCTCAAGCAGCACGTCCGTCTGAAAATCACTGAGATCAAGGGCCGTCGTGTGGTGGGCTCTATTCGTGCGGTGCAGCGGGAAGAGCGCCGCATTGCCGCTGAGAAGGTATGGTCCGAGATCGAAGTGGGCAAGCACTACAACGGCACGGTCAAGTCCATCGCGTCTTACGGCGTGTTTGTAGATATCGGCGGCATTGACGGCATGGTTCATGTGTCCGAGCTGAGCTGGGGCCGTGTACGGAATCCGGCTGATGTCGTTTCTGTCGGGCAGGAGATGGATGTTTACGTCATCAGCTTTGACCAGGAGGCCCGCAAGATCTCCTTGGGACACAAAGATCCCAACGGCAACCCTTGGACCAAGTTCATGGAAACCTATCAGGTGGGCGATGTAGCAAAGGTCAAGATTGTGAAGTTGATGGACTTCGGCGCGTTCGCGGAAGTGCTCCCCGGCGTGGACGGCCTGATCCACATTTCCCAGATTGCGGATCGTCGCATTGACAAGCCCGGTGATGTGCTCACTGTGGGAGAGGAAGTCGATGCCAAGATCACGGTGATTGATGAGGAAAAGCAGAAGATTTCTTTGTCCATTCGCGCCTTGCTGGAGCCCCAGCGGGAAGAGTATTACGACGAGGACGACGAGGATTAAAAGAACATACAAAAGCGGTTCGGCTATGCCGAACCGCTTTTTGCGCTATTCACATTCCTGAATATCCACCACAGAGACTTCAAAAGCGGTTTTCTCAGTGGGTTCGCCGTCAATGAGCTTTATGTACTGCCTGCTTTGGATTCGCCCGGTGAGATCGACTACAGTGCCGACCTCCCAAGTGGACATCTCCTTTGCCTTAGCGCCCCATGCAATACAGGGGAGGTAGTCACTGCGCCCGTATCTCCGGTTGACTGCCAGCATGAAGTCGCAGATATCCCGCCCCATAGGCGTAGTACGTAAGTTCGGTGCTTTGCAGATTGTACCGCAAAGTACGATGTCATTGATATCCTCACAGTCGTCAAAGGAGATGTCCTGTGCAAATATGGTGATTACCAGCTTGGAGCCCTCTCCGTGCTTGTTGTTGAAAGAACGCAGTTCCCCTGTCACGTGGATTTTTCCGGCATCGCCCGGAGACAACTGCCGAATGATACGCTCCCGGGCAATGATGTTCAGTACATCTGCCGTACCGGAAAGCCGCTTGGTTTCCAGTGGGAAGGTATAAAATTTTTCTCCGCGGCTTTCATGGGAATAGACGGGACTTCCTGCGATGACGCCACATAATTCCGCGTAATTGTTACTTTTTCGTTCGTCCATAACGCACCTCCGGCTGATGAGACTGCCTGTGGGTCTCTCTGAAAAATCCTATTCGGATGATGCGCCGGATATGTCTTGCGATTAGGGCTTGCAAGTGAAGGGGAGAGCCGATATAATAGAAGTATCCTATCAAAGAGGAGAACAGATAATGGAACTGAAAGAGATACTGTCCAAATGTGACCACACGCTGCTGCGGGTAGACGCCACGGCGGCGGAGATTCAAAAGCTGTGCGACGAGGGTATCCGATTTGGCTGTGCCAGTGTATGTATCCCGCCTTGTCATGTGGCGGGTGCCAAGCGATATGTAGGGGACCGGATTCCTATCTGCACGGTCATTGGCTTTCCGAATGGATATATGACCAGCGGAGTAAAGGCATTTGAAGCGGCGGACGCGGTGCAGAATGGCGCAGACGAAATTGATATGGTTATTAATTTAGCTATGGTAAAGGATGGCGCGTGGGATGCGGTTGCGCAGGATATCCACGGTGTACGGGAAGCGACCAAAGGGAAGTTGTTGAAGGTGATTATTGAGACGTGCCTTCTTACAACGGAAGAGAAAAAGAAACTGTGCCAAATCGTTTCGGATTCCGGGGCTGATTTCATTAAAACGTCCACTGGCTTTTCTTCCGGCGGGGCCACTCGGGAGGACGTGGCTCTGCTGCGCCAGTATAGTGCCGACCACCTGAAGGTCAAGGCGGCCGGGGGCATTTCCTCTTTGGCGGATGCCCAGGACATGATTGAATTGGGTGCGGACCGTCTGGGAACCAGCCGTATTGTGAAAATTGCCTCCACCGTGGAACTGCTCTAACGCAAAAGCCGCCGAAGCTTCCGGCAAAGCCATACTCCCGGGACGGACAGTCCAAGCCATAGCAAACAATACTGCGGGCAGATCTGTCCCAGGAGGTTACCGGGCACGGCGGTGTAATCCCACACCCGCCAACCAAGTGCGATATTTACGATGCTGCCGGAGACAAATTCTGCGGTGGTGATGAACACGGCGGAGAGGACCCAAACCTGCCAGTAAGGGAATTTCGTGTCATTGGCAAGGCCATACATCACCAAAAGGCACAGCCCGCCCACCACAAGCATGGTCCAGTGGGTCCAGCCCCGCCAGAGAAGCTCCAGTAAGCCGTAGCCTGCTGCCCCGGTGAAGGAAACAGCGGTGTATTCCAAACATTTCATGGTCATCCCTCCTGTGGGAAGTATGCCCGTTTTTTGGTGATATAAAATGGATGATAGAATGAAATTTCCCCTTGACATTTCTGCGGTACCCTGATACAATATCAACGCTAAAACAAAGCAGGAGCCATCCTCACCCGGCGGCATCAGGTCAGCACGGGTCAATAGAGTGGACAGTGCAGTGCGCTGTTTGGTCTTTTTGCGTGGATGGGTTCTGTCCGCGCTTATTTTTTTGGAGGTGTTGCATCATCGCGAACACACAGAGTTTGATCAATGAAGAGATCCAGGAGAAAGAGATCCGTCTCATCGGTGAAGATGGAGAGCAGCTGGGACTGATGTCTTCTGAGGCTGCCATGGCAATCGCGGAGGAGAAGGAACTGGATCTCGTGATGATCTCACCGGCCGCTAAGCCCCCGGTCTGCAAGATCATGGATTATGGTAAATTCCGGTTTGAGCAGAGCAAGCGGGAAAAGGAAGCAAAAAAGAACCAGCGCGTCATGGACGTGAAGGAGATTCGCATGTCTCCCGGTATTGGCGAGAACGATTTCAACACCAAATTGAAAAACGGACAGAAATTCCTGGCTGACGGTGACCGCTTAAAGGTGACCGTCCGGTTTCGCGGCAGAGAAATGGCGCATACCAGCATCGGCGAAAAGCTGTTGAAGGACTTTGCGGCCAAATGCGCGGAAATTGCCAATCTGGATAAGGATCCAAAGCTGGAAGGGCGGACGATGTCCATTTTCCTGTCGCCCAAGTCGCAGGTCCAGCTCAAGAAAGAGCAGAAAGCAAAAAAGCAGGCGGAGGAAAAGGCAGCTGCTGAGCAGGCTGTGGAAGCGCCTGTAAATGAAAAGGTAGAGTAACCAAGGAAGGAGAACATAAATCATGCCCAAGATGAAAACACATTCTGGCGCGAAGAAAAGATTCAACGTTACCAAAAACGGTAAGGTGAAGCGCGCCCATGCTTACAAGAGCCACCTGCTGAACGGTCACGGAAAGACCACCAAGAGCAAGAGAGGTCTTCGGAAAGGCACCTATGCCGATGTGACCAACGAAGCCACCATCAAGAAAATGATTCCGTACAAATAAAAGGGGAGGACTTTAAGAAATGGCAAGAGTTAAAGGCGCGATGATGACGCGCAAGAGAAGAAATAAAGTCCTGGGCCTGGCGAAGGGCTACTGGGGCAACAAGTCCCGTCACTTCAAGATGGCGAAAGAGCAGGTCATGAAGTCCGGGCGTTACGCCTATGTGGGCCGCAAGCAGAAGAAACGGGATTACCGTCAGTTGTGGATCACCCGTATCAGCGCCGGCTGCAAGGCCAACGGGATGAACTACTCCACCTTTATGCACGGCTTGAAGCTGGCCGGCATCGACATGAACCGCAAGATGCTCTCTGAGACTGCGATCCATGACCCCGCCGCCTTCACCGCCCTGTGCGAGACCGCGAAGGGCGCTTTGAAGTAAGAGAAACGACACCGGACAAGCCCAAGGCTTGTCTGGTTTTTTATGGAGGGTATGATATGCAAAATATTGATTTTACCGGGAAGAACTACATCGTTACCGGCGGCGCGGGGAGCATCGGCCGGGCCATTGTGGAAATTATTCTGGACTGTGGCGGCAGTGTCTGTGCCATCGATGTGGACGAAAAAACGCTCCGGGAGATGGAAACGGAACTGAACACGCCCCGGTATACCTACCGGGCGCTGGACCTGTCCTCCACAACGGTCATCCGGGAAAACTTCGCGGACATCATCGCGGGGTACGGGCAGCTCCACGGCCTGGTGAACTGCGTGGGCCTTGCCAGCACCATGCTGTTCGAGGACATCACGGAGGCGGAATGGAACAAGATTATCCAGGTGAACCTTACCGGCGTGTTTGCTGCCATCCAGTCCGTGTACACCCACATGAAGGAACACGGCTACGGCCGGATCGTGAATGTATCCAGTGTGGCCGGGAAGATCGGCGGCGGACTGATCGGCCGGGGTGCCTACGCCACCAGCAAGGCAGGATTGAACGGTCTGACCAAGGTGGTGGCCAAGGAGGGTGGCGCCTATAATGTGTGCTGCAACTGCGTGTGTCCCGGCTGGACAGACAGCCGCATGATCAACCACCTGATGGATGACGCAAACTACAAGCGCCTGCAGGGGATGACATCCATGCGCCGTCCGGCGGCGGCGAAGGAGATGGCTTGGCCGGTAGTGTTCTATCTCAGCGACTTGGCGTCCTATGTGAACGGCACCGTCAGCTCTGTTGACGGCGGGCTGGTATATGACGGCTGAAAAAGCGCAGGGGCATACCCTGCGCTTTTTCAGTCCCGGAGATTGCCTGGCATTTTTTATGGATTCCGTCAGTGTTTTGTTCCCATTTCCGTCCAGTAGCGGAACTCCTTTAACAGTGTAAATACCAGCATGGCCACGGTGAGCATGTTCACCGCATAGCTCGCCTGAGAATCCGGGTTTAGAAAAGCCCAAAGGATCATGCCAATACCGGTGGAGAAATAAAACGGCCACATTTCCCGCTGATGAAGGACGGCCTCAGCGCTGTCCCGATATTTCCCCAGTCGGGTTAGGCGCAGGCTCAGCTTATGGCAGATACCTACGGTTAAAAATAAAATACCGCCGACCAGTACCCTGATATTCATGAACGCTCCCTCCATTCTTCCCGGAGCAGGGAATAAAGCTTCATATCAAGCACTTTACCGTTCTTCACGGCGTTTTGCCGCAGGACTCCTTCCAGACAGAATCCTGCCTTTTCCAGCACCCGGCAGGAGCCGGTATTATAGGCGAAGGGCTCGGCATAAATACGAAGAATATCAGAGTGTGTGAATACATGAGCGCAGGATAGTTCTACAGCGTGTGTGCAAACGCCCTTGCCCCAGAAAGGTTCGGCAACATAATAACCCAGTTCGGCAGTCTGCTGGTGGATGTTTTGCTGACGGAATACGCCGACGCTTCCCACAGCCCGGTCATCCACTGCAATGGCAAAAGCGAAGGTTTCATTCGGGTCGGCGGAGCACATGGCGCGAATGAAATCGAGTGCATCCGCTTCGGTATAAGGGAAGGGCAGTCCATCCCGGAGATTGCTCAGAATTTTTTCGTTGTTCAGCGCGTGGGCGAGGTCCGGGGCGTCTGCTTCCCGCCAGGGCCGGATGATAATGTTCATGATGGATGCCTCCTTATTTCTTTCCCGCGCAGATGTAGCTGTATTTCAGCAATTGGCGCAGTTCCTCATATGGAACAGTACCATCCAGCAGGGCGGTGAACCAGTGGGTCTTGTTCATATGATAGGCCGGGAAAAAGCCCGGGCGGGGGAGGAGACTGTCAATGATCGCGGGGTCCGCTTTGAGGTTGATGGCCTCTATACCCCCGTTCTCTGCCAACCCCAGCTTGCAGTGGTCCACGACCATGAAAAGCGCGTACCATTTCCGGTTGTCTGGCCGCCGCAGAATGGCGGCATCCGGCAGCCGTGCCCAGAGATATTCCGGAGCCGTGCTGTAGGCCCGCTTTGCATAGCGCAGCAGTTTGTTGGTGATAGGCTCTTGAAATGGCATGGCGAATACCTCCAGTTTATTTCCATTATTTTACCACAAGCCCTCTTTTCCCGCAAGACTTCAAAGGCGGCACTTGACGAAACGCGGGGAAAATAGTAAAATAAAAACAGTCTGAAGAAACGGAGGGGATTTGCATGAATTTGATTCCCCGTGTAAAATGCCGCCGGTGCGGCACTGAATATTCTGTGTTGCAAAGTACGTGCCCCAAGTGCGGCACGAGAAAATCCAAGCAGTCCCAGCGAGCCCCGGGTACAACTTCCGGAACGGTGGCGGGGACCTACGCCAATGAGCAGGCTCAAGTAAATGCCCGGTGGCAGATGACCTTTGCTGTGATTCTTGTCGTTGCAGTGGTGTTGGCTACCATTGTGCTCATTACGACTAGTCTGAATACCAGAACAGGCGTTAAAACAACGCCCACCCCAACGCCGACGCCGACTGCGGATGTGACGCCGACGCCCACGCCCACGCCCACGCCCACCCCAACACCGACGCCAACCATCACCAGCGTGACGCTCAAGTATAGCGGTTCAACAATGCAGGAGTTCACGATCCGGCCGGGTGAGAATGTACAGCTTACGGCAGAGATTTATCCCATTCTGCCGGAAGGCTCTGTGACGCCTGTAGTTTGGTCCAGCTCTGCCCCCGAGGTATGCACGGTGTCTGACAGCGGTATGGTCACCGGTGTCGGTACCACCGGAAAAGCAACGATTACAGCCAGCTGCTTTGGCGTAGAGGCCACCTGTACGGTATACGCAAGGTCATGATGCTTAAAAGGACTGTCCGACAAGGGCAGTCCTTTTTATTTTGTAAGATTTTATAGAAATTTGAAAAATTGGAGGATGTGTACAAATGACATTGACGTACCACGAAAAATATGTTAAAATATCCCTGTATATTTGAAAAGCACTACAAATTGGAGGAATTTATATGGCTAAAAAGGTTTTGCTGCTTTGCGGCGATTTTACTGAGGATTATGAGACCATGGTGCCGTTCCAGGCCATGTCCATGCTAGGCTACCAGGTGGATGCCGTCTGCCCGGACAAAAAGGCGGGGGACACTGTTGCAACCGCGGTCCATGACTTCTTGGGCGAGCAGACCTACACAGAACTCCGGGGCCACAACTTTGCCCTGACCGCCGATTTTGACGTGGTCAAGACGGAAGAATACGAGGGCCTGTTCATCACCGGCGGCCGGGCACCAGAGTATATCCGCCTAAATCCCCGGGTACGGGAGATCGTGCGGGAATTCTTCGCTGCGAAAAAACCCGTCGCGGCCATCTGCCACGGACCCCAGGTCTTGGCTGCTGCCGGCGTGCTCCACGGTTATAAGGCCACTGCGTATCCCGCTGTCGGTCCGGATATTACAATTGCCGGCGGTGAATATGTGGAGGTCCCGGCAGATGAGGCTGTGGTGGACCGCAATCTGGTCACTGCGCCTGCATGGCCTGGCGATACTGCCATCGTTCGTGAGTTTGTCAAGCTCATGGGCGCCAAGTTTGAAATTTAAGAGGAGCGAAAAATCCCCGGCATCCACGGATGCCGGGGATTTTTTATGTGACCTGCTTCTTGCGGTATACCCGGTAAATAGCTGGGATGAGCAGCAAGGAGAAAATGAGATACAGCCAAGGGAGGATGTGGATAGAACCGCAGATATTGCCGAAGAGATTGTACAGGTTAAAGCGGTTGAGCACCACAGAGACCTGCAAAAGCTGGTCCGGTAGAAGACTGATGAGGTTGGCAATCAGCGTGCCGTCTGCGGCATGGATGCCGCTCAGAACCACCGGCGCAAACATGATGGCGAAGGGAATACTGACGGACACCATGCTGGAATTGGTTTTGGCAGAGACCAGCATGCACAGCAGGGAAATGAAATTCACGGAGACCCAGCCACCGAGGACCATGAGCAGATACCGTTGGAGCATAGTAATGTTGTAAAAGCTTTTCCAGTTTTGAAATTGGATGGGGGTATCCCATCCGGAAGCGCTCAGCAGGAGCAGTAAAACGCCGGAATAGACCAGCGTACAGGTCCAGAAGGCACCGTTGGTGATGACCAGTCCCGCCTTTACCTTAGCCCAGACGGCTTTTTTCCGCCCGTGGTAAGTGGAGTAAAAGATGGCGTCCGCTTTATGCTGTTTTTCTCTGGCAAAAATGCCTGCGACCAAAAAGCCGATGAGAAAAGTCATGACCATCAGCAGGGTGGGAGCGTATTCAGAAATCGATTCCCAGCCATTGTAGGGATGGTAAGTCATGGGTGTTTCCAGTGCGTTGTACCGGTCGATGAGAAACTGCTGCTTGACAGGGGATAAATTGATGTCCTCGGAATCCAGCCATGTCATGAGATTCTGCGTCCGCAGGGTATAGAGCCGGTCCGCGTCCTCTGGCTGTAAATGGTCGAGCGTGTAGTAGTCGTAGTCCTGAAATCCCACATAGAGTCCGGCCACCAGGCTGCGGATATCCCGATAGCCCTGGGTGAGCATGTAGATATAGTTCTTATCGGGGATGCTGTCGGACTGAGCTTCCGGCAGGGACTGCACGGCCTGATTGTCGGAAATCACCTGCCGCAGCACATCCTCGGTGAATGCGCCGCAGTAGGGGATGGCGTCCTCCCGCAGTCGCGCGGCCGCTACCGCACCGGAAAGATGCCTGGCACCGTCGGGGAGGGTGTTGTCTACCACAGAATAACTGACAGAGGTCATCCCCAACCAGATGCAAAAGGCGGTCAAAGCCGCCAATAGGACCGCGGCGATTTGATTGATGCGCTGAGAGAATACCTTTTTCAGCTCATACCGTGTCATTCATCTCACCTCCCGTTTCGCCGAAGTAGGACAGGAACACATCCTCCAGCGTGACTTCCGCCGGGACCGCGTCCGGGGTAGGGGGCTGGGGCGCCAGAATGCGCAGCTGGGCCCCGGCGCTGTCCAGCCGGACGTTGGCGACTTTGTAGACCCGGGCGAAGGTGTCCACCTCTCGCCGGGGGACGGTGCACAGCCACACTTGGTCGGATATGGCGGAGATCAGGTCGGCAGTCGGCCCGGAATGGGCGATTTTTCCGTCTTTCATTAGGAAAATTTCCCCGGCGATGTACTCCACGTCGGACACGATGTGGGTGCTCAGCAGCACCAGACGGTCCTGGGCAAGCTCACTGATGAGATTGCGGAAGCGGATACGCTCGTTGGGGTCCAGTCCCGCGGTGGGTTCGTCCAGAATCAGGATGGCCGGGTCATTCAGCACCGCCTGGGCCACGCCCAGACGACGCTTCATGCCGCCGGAGAAGGTCTTCACCTTCTTTTTGCGGACAGATTCCAGCCCCACCCTGTGTAGCAGCTCGTTCACTCGCTGCCGAGCCGCCATGGGCCTGAGCGCCTTGAGAGAGGCCACATATAAGAGGTAGTCCTCGGCGGTAAAGTCCGGGTAATAGCCGAAGTCCTGGGGCAGATAGCCCAGCATCTGACGGTATTGGGCACCCATTTGGAAAATATCCTGCCCGTCTAACGTGATACTGCCCGCTGTGGGAGTAATAAGGGTACACAGCATCCGCATGAGGGTGGTTTTTCCGGCACCATTCACGCCCAGCAGTCCGTAAACGCCGTTTTCCATGGTACAGGATACCCGGTCCACGGCGGTGAAGTGGTTGAACTGCTTAGTCAGTTCGTGTAAGGTCAATTCCATGTGATGGATTCACTCCAATCTTGTGTTTGTTTGAATACGCGGCGGACACACAGGACCAGATATCCCATAGCCACCAGCACCAGTCCGGCCCAAATGGGGCCGGAAATGTGTTCGTAGACCGCGCCGTGGACCACCAGCTGCGCCCACAGAACCGTCCATACCATGCAAAGCACCACCGCCAGAACATCGGAATGATACTTCCGGCAGCACAGTACTCGGAAGCAGATGCAGCAGGTGACTGTAAAGGGCAGTAGGAATTCCGAGAGGACCTGTACTAACACGATGCGTCCCATTCCAATGGATAACGCGCAAAACGCGGTCAGCAGCGTCAGGTCCACCACTGCGAAAATAGTGAGTCGGGCGGAGAAAATCTGCCGTAAGGTAAAGTAGGCGGCATTTTCTACTTCAATGGCCTGCTCCCGCAGATTTTTCCAAAGCTCCGGTACCGCTGCGATGACAAACAAAGGGATGAACACAGCGGTCATACGCCGCAGCTCCGGGAATCCGGACACAGTTCCCATCAGGTACCACAACGTGAAAAGCAGAGCGGCCTGCAGGACCCACCAGCGTTTTTGCATCGTGTGCGCCTGAAAGAAGAGGAAATCAAAGTAAGACAGCTTTTGTTCAAATTGGTTGACATAATATTCAAGAATTGACCGAGAAACAGCAACAGTGACGGCTGAACAGTCCGGTGACGGTCCTGTTTTACCCATGGTGTATAATGTCTGCTCCAGATGGTTCATAGGGTACCCTCCTCTCGTAATAGGTCTTGTAATTGGGATTTGGCGCGGGCGTGACGGTACTTGACCAATGGCAGCCCAACACTCAGAATATCCGCGATCTCCCGAAATTTAAGGCCCTGAAAATAATGAAGGATGATGACCTCACGCAGTGCCGGATCGAGTTGAGCCAGTGCGGCAGCCAAATCCATCCGGATTTCCACATTTGTACCGGGCGGAGATTCCGGTATTGAAAGCGGTGGGGATATCTCATGATAATAGTCGGCGCAGAGATGGCGGGCGATGACATAGAGGTAATTTTTTGCCTTTCCGTAGTGCCGGTACCGCTCAAAATGGCGGAAGAACCGGGCGAAGGTCTCCTGCGTGATATCTTCTGCATCCTGCTGGGAAGGGAGATGACGAAAGCAATAGTTCAGAATGTCGGGATAATATTTCGTGACAAAGCGTTCAATGGCAGATTCATTTCCCGCCTGCATTTTGCGGATAAGCCGCATATCTTCGTCCATGCTGTCCCTCCCTCCGGAATGAAAGTACTTTCTATCTGTTATAACACCGATATAAGAAAAAAGGATAGCCTGTCAGGGAAAATTTTCGTTGCGCCCTCTAAAATCAGTAAAAAAATCCCGGCGCTTTTGCGCCGGGATTTTTTTACTGATTTTACTTTTTCAGCTGTCTGTCGCCTTGGATAGTGACAGCGCCCTTGTGGCCGCCCTTGCCGAACATATTCTCGGTGACGAAGTACTTCATCTCCTTGATGCCGCGGCTCCAGGTCTCCTCGTAGATGCGCTTGTAGCCGATGGCGGTGATTTTCCACTCGCCGTCGATCTTGGCGTAGTCAATGTCATAGATGGCAGTGCCGCGGACGTTCCAGTTGGTGCCTAGGATGACCAGATAGTCATGCAGGTACCACTTGGCGTGGGCGCTCATGCAATCCTCGGCAACGTCAATCTCGGGGGTGTGGCCGTTGTGCTGAGAAATCTGAGCGCTGTCGTTCATATTGGCCTCATAGAAGCCGCGCAGGCCGTCTTCGCCGTCATAGTGATCGAACACCACACGGCCGTCAGAGAAAGAGGTGTGAATCTTGGGGGCGAACACTTCCGCCATCTCATCCCACAGCTTGCAGTCCAGGCAACGGTAGTACTTGCCCTGCAGCTTTTCAATCGCGGCGATGGCTTCCAGCCGTTCTACTCTCTTCATCAAATCTTCCATTGGTAAAATCCTCCTTAAAATAGTTCCTTACAATAAAATAGGGACACATTGTCCCAATTCCTTGTGAATAGTATAGCATATTGTTCCAAATAGAACAAGCACGGAAAGTGGATTTTTAGTGACAAAAAACGAAAGAAGGATTGTGCAATTTTTCCAGTGGGCGGTCCGTTGTACAAGCGCAAGAAAAAATAAAAAGCTCCCGGCATTTTCCGGGAGCTTTTTTTGAACTGTTTTAGCCCTGGTACTGGTTGTCGTAGTTCTCCTGGATGCAAGAGATGACCAATGTCAGGATGTCGTTGGTGGGGGTGGGAATGCCCAACTCTTTGCCGTACTCGGAGATCTGTCCGTTCAGCACGGAGATCTCGGTCTGACGCTTGTGCATCAGCGCGTCCTGGCACATGGAGGGGTAGTAGTCACCGATGTTGGTGATGATGTCAGCCAGGTCATGGGCCAGGAAGTCATCGGCGTCGATCTTGGTGCCGCGGGCAGTGGCCACAGCAGCGGCCTCACGGACAACACCTTCAAACAGGGCATAGCCGGGCTTGCAGTCGGCCACGTACTTGATCTTCAGACGGGTAGCGGCACAGCAGGTGTTCACTGTGGCGTTGACGATGACTTTCTTCCAGATGTAGTAGTAGATGTCATCCTTTCTCCAGTAAGCGTCGCAGCCGCCATCACGGTAGCACTTGAGCATGTGCTCACAGACTGCGTCGGTGCGCTCGCTGCGCTCGGCAGCGCCGAAGTTCATCTGTACGTCACCGGAGGGAGTGGACACGCAGGAACCAGGCTCAGGCATCGCGGTGCCCAGAACGCCGGAACCGATGACGCAGCGATTCTTGGGGAATACCTCAAACAGCTTGTCGTCGTTGCCCAGACCGTTGATGAGCTCCACTACGACGGTGTCGTCGCCGACCACAGGCATGGAGTCCTGAATGGCCTGACGCAGTTGGGTGGCCTTGGTCATGTAGATGATGACATCCACTTTACCTTCTGCAGCAGCGGCATCAGCGGCGCTGGAGTAAGTACGGAAACCGGTGAGTTGAGTGATGATGTCTTTATATTCGCCGCCCTCCTGCTGGTGGATGGTGAACTTCATGCCGTCCTTGGCAACTTTGTCCATGTGCTCTTTATAGCGGTCGATCAGGATCATGTCCGCGCCGCCCTTGCGCAGGTAGGAAGCGAATACGCTACCGGCAGCGCCGGAACCATACATTGCAATTTTCATTTGATTTCCTCCAAATTCTTTTTCATATATTTTCTTTGTACTGCTTGTCGTAATTATTCTGGATACAGGAGATCACGGCAGTCAATACAGAGTTTACAGGGGTGGGGATACCGTATTTTTCGCCATATTTCACAATGGCGCCGTTCAAAACGGAGATTTCCGTTTGGCGCTGGTGGATGAGCACATCCTGCGCCATGGATGGGTAATAAGTGGCGAAACCCTCCGCCAGGCGGGGCATTTCTGCCTGGAGTTCCGGCCACAGGTCGCCTGCGCCGTCGGCCTTTGCCACTTCACAGCCCTCTTTCCAGACTTGCCAAATCAGGCTTTGACCGTGGGGGTCTGCAATTTCAGGGCCGACCTTGATGCGGGTAATGGCAGACAGCGTATTGTATCCGGAATTGGAAATGGCCTTTTTCCAGATGAAAGGCTTGATATTTTCTTCGTACCGGGCCTCACAACCGCCCTTGATGAAAGTTTTCTGGAGATATTGCCCAGCGCTATCATTCAGCGCACTTTTTTGGGAGGCACCGAAGTGCATAATGACACCGGATTCCGGCTTGGACACGCACTTGCCCGGCTGGGGAAGCTCGGTCCCGATGGTGCCGAAGCCGCAGATAATACGGTCTGTGGGCAGATAGTTTGCCAAAACGTCGTCATTTCCCAGTCCGTTTTGCAGAGATACCACTACGGTATCGGGGCCAATACAGGGCAGGGCCGTAGGCATGACGGAATCCGTCTGGGTGGCCTTTACCATCAAAATCACAATATCCATGATGCCGATCTGTTCGGCAGTGGGGGCCGTGTAGAAACCTGTCAGCACTTCCTCTCCGGCGGGCGTGACAAAAACAAGACCATCCCGGGCGATTTTGTCCATGTGGGCCTGGTAGCGGTCCACCAGATACAATTCTGCGCCGCCCTTTTTTAAGTAGGCTGCGAATACGCTTCCGGCAGCACCGGAACCGATCATAGCAATCTTCATCGCCGTACATCCTTTCTGAAGATCCATCCATGTAAAATTATAGAGGAATTGAACAAAAAATCAACGATTGATAAAATTCAAACGAAAAAATGAGTACAATTAAACACAAAAAGGGGTGTTCCTTGATGGAAATGTACTAAAAAAGAGACTTACCGAATGGGAATGGGATTATCATAGGAGAAGGCAGCCTGATTGATGCCGGTACGGATATGTTCGTTCATCAATTGCCGGGCCAATTCCGGCATGTGCATTTTGATTGCGGCCACGATGGAGGAGTGCTGGTGCGCGCACCGTGGGGACCAGGGATTGTTCAGATCCGTGTCAATGAATTCCGTGTAATAATTCTGATAACGGGTCAGGGTGGGGAGGATCTGCTCATAGCAGGATTGGAGGTATTTATTTTCGCAATTGTCAATAATAAGCCGGTGGAAAGGCATTTCCACTTCCTTCAGTGCCTGATTATCCCGCCGCTGGAGTGCGCGCTTATATTCAGAGGCATAGTTTTCCAAGCCCGCGATCACATCATAGCTGGCAGTCTCGGCGCATAGGTATGCGGCTTCAGACTCAATAGCAGCTCTGGCGTTATACAGGCTGATAAGCTCCGTCATGGTCAGGGCGGAAACGAAATATCCGCTGGCATTTGGATGCACATCTACAAATCCAATACCACAGAGCTGGTTGATGGCTTCTGTGACTGGCGTGCGGGAGATTCCAAGTTCCTTAGAAATATTATTGATATTCAGCTTGGTGGAGGGGGCAAGACGAAGAGATACGATCTCATCAAATAGTAGATCTGCCACAATGTCGCCCAATTTAGCAAAAGGGTTCTGTTCTAACCGCTCCTGCAGTTTTTTCTGATTCATAAGCGCTCTCCTTTGTATATGAATGTGTTTTTCATAGATTTAAAAATGCAAAAAAGTTCAAAAACTTTCTGTTTTATGAAAATGAAGAACACATTTATGCAATATAACCTTAAATTATCACAGAATGAAGTTCAAATTCAAGAGGGGATTCGATTATTTTTCACTAATTTTTACCTCTCAAACTTGTTGAAAACTACAAAGATTTTAAAAAGGGGGGTTAAGTTATTAACAATGAACGGATTATGAACCAAAAAAGAGGTTAAAAATATAACTATTAACTATTTTTGAAGCAAAAACAAAAATATGAATAGATTATAAACTAATTTCAGGACAAAGGAGATGAGCGAAAACGATACTGCGCTGAAATTGAAACATAGGGGAAAGGGATTCTATAATTTTTCCATCATTCGATATGCGGAATTGGGAAAGCCGCGTATGTTTTGATTCCAAACGAATACATATCACAAGTAAAAGAGAAAGAGGAGTTGCAAATGGAAAACAATACTGCATTGAAAAGCTCCTGGGCTGCCGCCTTTACCGTTGCTTCGGTTTGGTTCGGCACGCACGTCGGCGGCGGCTTCGCCACCGGTAACCAGGTCATCGGTTACTTCGTACAGTACGGCTGGACGGCTGTTCTCTGGCCCCTGCTGTCCATGGGCCTGCTGGCCTACATTATGTATGTGGTTGCGCGCTTCGCTCGTCTGCGCGGACTGACTAACTACAAGGATACCTTCCGCGAGCTGTATCCCAACCCCAACATGGAGATCCTGTTTGAGATTTTCTATGTAGTCATCATTCTGGCTGCTGTGGCCGCTGCAGTTTCCGGCGCTGCCAACCTGGTGGTGCAGTATCTGCATCTGCCCTATGTAATCAGCTGCCTGGTGGTTATTGCTGCTCTGGTGGTTCTGTCCATCTTCGGCATCAAGCTGATTATCGCGGTGTCCACGTTCCTGTCTGCGGGCATTCTGATCGTTACCGCTATCATGGTGATCGCTGGCCTGTCCATGGCTCCTGACGGCGTATTCACCCATCTGGGCGACGGGCTGAAGGATCCTGCTTACGCATTCTTCCGCGGTGTTCCTGTGTATGCCGCTTTCCAGTGCGTGTCCATTCCCTCTTTCATCGCAGCGTCCACTACTGTTACCAATAACAAGGGCGTGAAGAAGTCCGCGATTCTGGGCGGCCTGATGAATGGTCTGGCACTGGCAGCTTCCGCGTTCATGCTGATTGCATGGTATCCCGCCATCCAGGCTGACGCAGCCGCCGGCGGCAACGCACTGACCCTGCCCAACCTGTTCATTGCCAACAGCATCGGCTGGAAGTGGCTGATCGGCGTGTACTCCATCCTGTTGTTCTGCGCTTTCGTGTCCACCTCTGTGACGCTGGTGTTCTCCATGATCGACCGCTTCCAGGGCAAGTTGCCTGAGGCTGTCCCCGAGAAGGGCCGTAAGGTCATTGTCGGCGCTGTCGTGATCGCGCTGTGCTTCGCAGTGTCTCTGCTGGGCCTGTCCACCATCATCTCCAAGGTGTATGGCTACTGCGGCTACTACGGCATTGTGGTGATTATCATCCCGGTTCTGATCTGGGGTATTCCCAAGAACAAGAAGTGGGTTGCCGAGCATCCCGCTTGCCTGGACGACTGATACAACCCAATTTCCCAAACAAAGGGGCGGCTTCGGCCGCCCTTTCGTTATTTGTATAGAAAAAAGCACCGGACCATGTCCGGTGCCTTTTTGTGTTTTTTATAAGCCCAAGCCGAGCCCGCCGCTGATTTTATTCATGGATTCCGCGGAAGCATCATCCACCATCTTGGTGGCGGCATTGACCGCCGCAACGATCAAATCCTGAAGCATTTCCACATCATCAGGGTCTACCGCTTCGGGAGCGATCTCAATGGAGACCAGCTCATGTTTGCCGTTTACTGTAGCGGTGACGACACCGCCGCCGGCTTTTGCTGTAAAACTGCTGTTTTCCAACTCCTGCTGGGCCTTCAGCAGATCCTCCTGCATTTTCTGCGCCTGACGCATGAGATTGGCCTGCTGATTCATATTCGGGCCGCCAAAGCCGCCCCGGTACGGGGGTTTCTTTGCCATAATTGGATTCCTCCTATTTGAATTTTACAATGTCATATGCTCTTAATTCATCCAGGCTTCTGGTTGCTTTTGGTGCGGCTGTGGAACAGCCGGTGACCTCCACTTGCGCAGGGCCGCCGAAGAACGCGCTGGATGCGGAGCGGAGTTTGTCCATCGTTCCTGCCGCAGTGAGCTGCCGATAGGGAAAGTCCGGCGCGGAAATGGTCACGCGGTTTATTCCGAAAGTGCCGGAGCACTGGTACAGCAGCCCTACAGCGTGTGCAGGAAGATGTTGTTTTGCTACTGTGATGAATTGGCCCCATTGATCGTCTTCGGCAGGAGAAGTTGTATGCATTGATTCCGGGGTATCCGGTACGGGAAGAGGAGGCTCTTCCGGCAGCGGCGGGCGCTCCGGTTCGTCCTCTTCCCAAGGAGGCCGGTCGTCCTCCGGGGGTGGGGACACTGCGGCTGTTTTTTGAGAAACTGGAATCTCTGTGGGGAGTCGTGGAATGGATATCCCGCTTTTGACCTGTGCTTCCAGCCGGTCAATCCTGGAACGCAGCCCGGTGACATTGTCAGACAGTGCTGGATCGCACAGCTCTATCAAACACAGCTCGACAGACATCCTCAGATTATGGCTGTCCCGCAGCTTGCTTTGTGCTGTTTGTATGGTTTCTAAAGCCTGCAAAAGCCGGGCAGGGGAGAGTGCGCCTGCAAAAGAGCGCAGGGTTTCATCATCGAAATTACCACTCAAAAGCTGTGCGCAGCTTTGCGGCGCGGTGCGCATCAAAAGAATATCCCGAAGCAGGCTGGACAGCTCACCTAAGAGCATGGCAGGGTCTTTTCCGTCCTGCCACATTCGCCCAAACTGAGTCAGAGCCCCGGCGGTATTCTCTTCCATGACGGTATGCAGCAGTTCCGCTGTCCTGAGATTTCCGGCCAATCCAGTGGAAGACAGTACAGAATCTACTGTGATGGTTCCGTCACCCAGCACTTGATCCAGCAAAGACAATCCGTCCCGCATAGACCCGTCTGCCAGCCGGCCCAGCAAAGCCGCGGCATCCGGCGCAAGGGAGAGGCCCTCCAGCGTTGCCACCTGTGAAAGCCGTCCGGCCACGACAGAGGCATCAATGCGCCGGAAATTATATCTTTGGCAGCGGGAGAGTATGGTGGCAGGCACCTTTTTCAGCTCCGTAGTGGCCAGAATGAACATCAGGTGCTCTGGCGGTTCCTCCATGATCTTCAGCAGGGCGTTGAAGGCCGGAACGGAGAGCATATGTACCTCGTCGATGATATACACCCGTTTTTTCGCCCCGGCGGGCGTGAAAACAGCCTCGTCCCGCAGGGCGCGGACATGATCCACGCCGTTATTGGAAGCGGCGTCCAGTTCCACGACGTCCAGAATGGTTCCGTCGTCGATCCCCCGACAGGTAGGGCAGTTGTTGCAAGGGTTCCCACTTACGGGATGCTCACAGTTGACCGCTTTGGCCAAAATTTTGGCGCAGGTGGTTTTGCCGGTCCCGCGGGTCCCAATGAACAGATATGCGTGGCTGAGCTTATCTCTGCCCACTTGGTTCTTTAGCGTTTCCGTAATATGCTCTTGCCCGACAACATCATCAAATGTCCGTGGCCGGTACTTTCTATACAACGCCTGATACATCCCGCTCCCCCCTTATATCTCATAGAACTCATAGAATTTACATCGACGATACGAAAAAATACGTCTCGTGAACGAGTGCGTGCAGATTCTACTTTTAAGGGAAGTCCAGTGGACTTCCCTTAAAAGTAATTATGCGGCCCTTGACAAGACTGCACACCCATCGTTGAAAATACATCATGCCCGCTAACCGAAGTGGCTTACTCAGACCCGGCTGCCTCAAGGCACACGAAAGATCTTCCTTAATGCTGCTCGGTTCCCCGCCTGACATGGTTCGGAAGGATTCGTTGCTCGAGACCGGATCATCAACGCTGCCCGCTTCGGGCAAACGACATAACGCACCCCCTAAAATGGGACTTCATCCCTGCTGCAGCGGATTGCAGGTTACAGGGCACCGCTGGCTCCCCGACTAGTGCAGCCTTGTCAAATGCCGCGATGGTATTTTACTACAAACCATCAAAATTATCAACTAAAATTTATTCATATATACAGAAATCTTCCGAAGTCAAAAAGCACCGTCCAGAGCGTATTGGTCCGGACGATGCTTTTTTAATTTACGCTGTCTTGATTGTGCTGGGGAGTGTCCAATCTTTTTCGTCTCCAGAGCAGATATTCTTCAAAAATACGAATCTCGTCCAATTCCGATTTTGTGAAGCTCAACAGTCGCCGATACTGCACATAAGCAGGGTCCACATCTGTTAGGCCCAGTAAATAATCCGAGGATACTTCATATAATTTGCATATACTCACAAGGGTTTCATGGGGGGGGGAGCTCTTATCTTGCTCCCAACTGCGAACTGCGGAAACGGTAACATGCAATTTTTCGGCCAATTTAGACTGCGTGTCTCCGTGGTCTCTTCTTACTTCGGCAAGGAGCTCTCCTATCATATTCCACTCACCTCAATTTTAGTATAAAGAATATTGTTAGTTTTTATCTTAAGTGATATTTTTGTTGATATTATTGAACAAAAGTGATATTGTTAATACGACTAAAACGAAGAGAAGATAAGAAAAATATCACCGCAGGAGCGTAAAAGAAGCACTGGGACCAAATGAAAGATTGGACCGGCGATCGGGATTTTATGGATTGAAATGATTGAGCATCTTTTCCTGTGAGGATGATAGCTTGAGAAGAAAGGAGCGCATACGTGAAAGGGCAGGGACCTCTGCGAAGGGGACTGTTAGTGATATTGTCGATCATATTTATCGGCAGCTTGGCGGGGGTGCTGTATCACGTGCTGGACCGTCAAAGGGGGGCGAAAGACTATGCCGAAGCTGCTGCGCTGGTGAAGCTTCCCACATTGCCGAAGCACAGTCCGTTTCCAACGCCTTCCAATGTAGCCGTTTTACCGGAGGATGAAAACAGTGAAATTCCGGCAGTTTCTTATACCTGGCAGGACCCTTATGCCGACGCTCTGGGGGAGATGGATTTTTCTGCGCTTCGGGAAGTGAATCCGGATGTGCTCGGTTGGATCATGATTCCGGATACAGTGATTTCTTATCCGCTGCTCCAAGGAGAGGACAATGAATATTACTTGAAGCACACGTGGAAAGGGGACCGAAATGCAATGGGCTCTATTTTTGTAGAGAGCCGGTGCAACGGGGAATTTCTGGACTTCAATACCATCGTGTATGGACACAGGATGCGGGGCGGCTCTATGTTTGGTACGCTGAAGTACTTCAGCAAAGCCAGCTACTGGGAAGCGCATCCTTACATATACATTGTTACCGACAGCGGAGAATTCACCTATGCCGTTTTTTCGGCCTATGAGGCGGAACTGGAAAGCGATACTTACCGGATCAACATCGTTGAGGAAGCAGGTCGCCAGGCGTTTGTGGATTACTGTGTTGAATGTTCTGTGATTGAGACAGGGATAGTACCGACAGTCAACGACCATATCCTGACGCTGTCGACCTGTACCGGGAACGGACACGCCACGCGTTGGGTGGTGCAAGCGGTCCGGCTGCCTCAAATACCGGAAACGGATATGGCCGACGAAGGGACTGTTCCAACTCCGGAAACAACCGCGGAGGAATTGCCAGGAGCAATCGAACAGATTCCGGAGTCCGAAGAAACGTCAACAGTGGATGAAGCTGATCTTATCGGTTTGGAAGAATAATGGCTTTTGTGCGGCATGAAAGAAAGGAGGGGGCTGAGTGATCGTAGCTGCGACAATGGAGGCGAGCCCGCCGGACAGGTGGGCCCTGCCGCCAATCACATGGGCGGTGGGGCAAAAGGGCAACGATAGAGCGATTTATTTTTGAAGCAGAAATCTATTATTTGGCAAACCATCCGAAAGGATGGGACGCAAAGCCATGGGGACTAAGGTGTTCTTTTACGCTATGTCAGCCCGGTTGCTAATTTTGGCAAAGCGGGGGAACCCCCGGGACGCAAAGCTACAGGGGCTAAATCGCTGTTCCGGCGACAGGCCAGCCAGCCGCAAAATTAGCAAACCGTTAGAAATAACGGGACGCAAAGCTATGGGGGCTAAGGTGCTTCGGCGCTATGCCAGCCCGGCCGCCGGATACTTTGCATCCGAGACATACCGCAAAGAAAGGAAGATTTATTTGAAGGAAATTAAAACTATGAGCAGACGCATATTCGCTTTATTTTTGTCCTTGGTGATGTGCTTAAGCCTGGTGAACATTTCCGTATTTGCAGTAGAGAGTGAAGCGGGTTATGATCTCAATATCCCGCTGAATGTTGCGGATCCGGAAAATGGGATCCAATATCCTATAGAGTACCCTGGCTTTGGGTCATTCCTGATGGAAGAATATCCCAAGGATCCTGTTGCTTTGAGTGCCTCCGGCACTTGGTGCGCGCAGGGGACTTGGGAGGATGGCACTCAGGTGATGACCATAGAGGAAAATGGCAATGCCGTTTTCTATGAACCTGCCGGCGATGCGGCAATGGTGGAGGTAAGTTTCACTTATGAAGCGCATCCTGTTTCCGCAGCCCCCGCTGAGGACGCTGCCGTCTTTCTGCCTGAAACGATGGAAGCGGCAGACCTCAATGTAGAGGAAGAACCTAACGCAGATGCGGCACTGTCTTCTGCGGACACGGTGCCTGCGCCCGAAGTGACTGATACGGAAATACCCGATGCCGGTATTCCTCAGGAGCCTTCGGCTGAGATGTCTGATGCACCTATGCCAGAATCTGAGAACAACGAGGCGGCGCAGCCCCCCGCTGTTGTCGAGACCGTCACTGTGACTTGGAAGATCCTGGTCACCGGCGACGCGGCGCCGGTGGCGGAAGCGTATATCCAGTGCGATGAGACGGATATTTCCGCATGGACTTACTTTGAGCGGAAGGATGGGGCTCATACCATTGAGCTTGTCGGCGGTTATGAGTGGAAAGGCCGTCTCGTATTCGGTGGACCGCATACGGTGACGATCAAAGGCGACGGCACCATCAATGCCGACGGAAAGGGCAGCGCCATCGTTGTGAAAGACGGCGCTACGGTCATTCTTGAAGGCAATGTTACCGTTACCGGCGGTACGGGCACTGCGCATAAAAGCTTCGGAAAAGTTGGCGGCGGAATCTATGTTGCGCCCGATTCGAATTTGGTGATGCGGGGCGGCTTTGTTACCGGCAACCAGGCGGAAGCCGGCGGCGGCATCTTCATCGATAATGTATATCGTGATGCAGACAATGCGCTGCACCCGGCATCCTTTGAGATGACGGGCGGTTCCGTCACGGAGAATACTGCTATTGCGCACGAAGGCGGCGGCATCTTCTGCTACGGCAACGGCGTGATCGATCCTCAAAACGGGAATATCACCGTTTCCGGTAACGAAACCAAAACCACGACAGACCTTGGCGGCGGCGGAGTATATGTTAATTCCAGCGGTAAAATGAGCATCATCAATGCGGTAGTTACCGGGAATATTGCCCAGGGTCTGGGCGGCGGAATCGGCGGCTGCCTGCACGGCGTAGTGTCCAACCTGTCTCCGGATACAGCGGCCATTTACAGCAACACCGCCACCAATACGGCGGGCGGCGGGGATGGATTGAGCAACAAAAAAGTAGACCATGACGGCTTGACGTGGACCAACGGGATCAAAACGAACGGAGCGGATTATTTTGTCTCCGGTTACAGTGTGATCGGCTCCCGCTCGTTAAACGGTGGAATTGCCAGTTGGCAGGGCTCTGCTGTGATTAAGGAAGCTGCGAATTCCAATGTGTTCACCGGTGATGTGTCCACGACTGAGACAGACCCCTTGATCGTTCGCGGTCTTCTCAGCTTGAAGGTAACAAATCCCGACGAGGTGAAAGCCAAGGCGGATACCTTGCAGGGCTATAAAGTCGTCATCAGTGGAAATACTTCCGGTATGCACGGCGGCGGTATCGGCGTCAACGGTATTTTGACCTTTGGCGAGTACTCAGAGAAGTTTACTTACTCCGACACAAAAATTGACCTGAACGCCGCTAAGACCGTGAGCGGAGGGCGCAACGAAGCGGACAGCAGCAAAGCGGGCTACACCTTCCAGTTGCTGAAGGAGAGCACTGTGATCGCCACGGCGGTCAGTGATAGTGCAGGGAATATCCGATTCACGGATATTCTGACATCTGTCCTGTTTGGCGAGGATAAGAACACAGGCGATGTTTCTGCCACGCTGACGCTCCGCGAAGTCAAAGGCGACAAACCCGGTATGTGCTATGACGAGACCGATCGGACGATCGTCCTGCATGCAACGAGAAGCAGTACCCAAAAAACGATCACTACATCGGGTAATTCAACCAAGGTGACCGTTTATACGTACAGCGACACGTTAAAATCGGCTACCGTGAGCATCAACGGAAAAGAAATCGCCGACGCCGCCGATGTGAGCGGAAGCGCCATCACTCTGTCCGGCAGTGCCAACTTCACCAACAAAATGGAGTATGGCAGCCTGACGGTTACCAAAGCTGTGACCGGTCCTGCTGAGGCAGGCGAACAATTTACTTTTACAGTAGTGCTGGGGAGCAGCAGCGAGCCTAAAACGTCCAAAGATGCCGACCAGTACAATGGCAATGGAACGTATACCTTCCAACTGCGGGCCGGTGAGACTGCTGTTATCAACAACATTCCCAAGGGCATCAGCTACAGTGTGTCTGAAGCCACGCCCAGTGGCTACACGGCGAAATGGAGCGGAGACAGCCCGTCCGGCACCATTGACACTGCCGGCAGGACCTTTGCGGTCACTTGTACCAACGAGCGCAGCACGACCGACCTGACCGTGAAGAAAGTCGTTGCTCCGGTTGACAGCACCAGCCAGTCGGCGCCGAGCGCCTCGTTCAAAATCGTGGCGACCCTTGGAGATGGAAGCGGAACGCCTGTGGAAGTGCCCAATGGCACTGAGACGGCTGTATACACCCCCAACGGTGTGTATACCTTCTATCTGAAAAACGGCGAATCTGCCGGAATCACCGGTATTCCAACGGATGCGGTGACTTATACCGTGACCGAGCCTGACGATTTGGGCGAAGGCTGGACAAAAGGGAGCATTGAGAATGCGCAGGGCACTGCCTCCGGCCAGACTGTGACGGTGAACAATAGCTATTACAAGGTGCAGGAATCCGAGGTCAAAGTTACAAAATCCTGGCACGGCACGGGCAGCGTGATGCCAGATTCCGTTACGGTACAGCTGTATCGGAACGGAGAGCCTTACGGTGCAGCCGAGCAGTTGACTGAGAATGGTAGCTGGTCTCATAGCTGGGGAAAGCTTCCCGCTTATGACAGTGAGCGGGCACCGTATACCTACGCAGTAAAGGAAGTCAGCGTCAATTATTCTACCGGCATTCATGCGGCGAAGATGGAAAACAACGACAATGTGTTTGTTGTAACCGCAGCATCCGGCGCAGTACTGGGCGGCTGGGGCGTCACGGAAAATGGCATGGTGCTGGAAAACACTTGGCTCCCTGCCATAAATGAAGGCAGTACCGGCTTTACCCTGACCAAGGTAGACAGTCGGAGCAATGAACTCAAATTGTCCGGCGCGGAATTTACCTTGACAGACGGAAATGTGACGAAAACCTTCACCACAGCGGATGACGGCAGCGTGACCATCACTGGGCTGACGCCCGGCGTTTGGACAATGACAGAGTCCAAAGCCCCTGACAATTATAAACCCAGTACCGGGAAGTGGACAATTACAGTGTCTAAGACATTCGGAAATACCACCTTCACCGGTTCCGGCCTGCAAACCTCCTGGGTCAACCACTGGGATTGCGCGACAGACGTAGCGAATCAGTCCCTCACGGTGACCAATGAGGTCAATCGGGGGCATATCAGTCTCACAAAGGCGCTGGAGCTGGACGTGCGTCCTGACGACCACCGTTTTGATGGTAAAGTATTCACCTTTGCGGTCTACGCGGGTACGGATACCACAGCGGATGCCGTAGCCACTTTGCGTGTAAAGGCTGATGGCAGCACGGTTTCTACCGGCGCATTGCCACGGGGCGTGTATACCATCGTGGAGACTGAACGGGAAACTCTGGAGGACTATGCGTTCGAACGGGTTACCTTCTCCGGTGATGATTATGACGCGGAAGCCCCCGGCTTCCAGGTGTTCGTGGAGGGCGCTTCTGATGATAGTCAGACAGTTGCAGTGACGGCGGTCAACCATTACAGGCGCCATGTGGGCGATCTGCGCCTGAGCAAGCTCGTCTCCGGCAATGCAGGGCAGAATGATCGTGACTGGCACTTCCTGCTGACCCTGAAGGCGCCTGCCGCTTATGTCCTGCTGTCTGATGACTATGATGCAGAGGTCACTATGCCTGTGCAGACGGTCAATGATGAGACTGGGGAGACCACAGAGGAACAAATCATAATTCCCATAGATTTGGAGAAGTATGTGCCCGAAGTGGAAGAGGGCGAAGAACTGCCGATTCCGGAGGAGGGTACCATCACCTTCCAACTCACGCTGAAACACCGCCAGTCTGTCCTCATCAAGGGACTTCCCGTCGGCACGACCTACATTGTGACGGAAGTGGAAGCGAATCAGGAAGATTACGCCACTACAGCTAAAAATAATGAAGGCATCATCGACGATGAAGCCGTGTCCGCGGTGGAATTTGAAAACAGCAGAAGTTATTATGCTCCGGCGACGACGAACATCACCGTTTGCAAGAATTGGGTGGGAGATGATCCTGCGAACCGTCCCACCAGCATCACCTTACAGCTTTTGGAGGATGGCGCTGTTTACAGCTCCGTTACCCTGAACGCGGACACGGGCTGGGCCTATACTTGGCATAATCTGGACGCTGGCGGAAACTGGACGGTTTCCGAAGCGGAAGTGCCTGTCGGCTATATATCTTCCGTGATGCGTGAGGGGAATACCTTTACGGTGACCAACAGCTATGGTGATACCCCAGAAAATCCCGACATCCCTGACCCGGATGTACCTCTGGCTGACTTGCCTACCGAAGACCTGTTTGATGAAGAAGTTCCGCTGGCTGACCTGCCCATGACAGGGGATACCCTGTTCCTGTGGTTCGCGGCCCTGAGCATTTCCGGTGCGGGACTGATGATTCTTGCGGTTTCCGGCAAGAGAAGGAAGCGGGATAAAGAAACCTAAGTACGATAGAGCTTAAGCACAAGCCCCACCGAACGTGGGGAGGGCATGGGAAGATTCCCATGCCCTCTTTTTAAATATTTTTTGAGGAATGACGCGGCCGTACGGAAAATAAAAAAGGAAATCCGAATCCTTTTTAAGGATTCGGATTTCCTTTTTTATGGTGGAGACGAAGAGGATCGAACTCTCGACCTTACGGATGCGAACCGTACGCTCTCCCAGCTGAGCTACGCCCCCACAAGACGCATATCATTATACCACAGAATTTGGATTTGTAAAGACTCATTTTCAATAAATTCAGAACTTTTTCGCGGTTTGACAGGGCAATCTGTTGATTTGACAAAACAAAGCGCCGCCTGTTCATTCAGGCGGCACTTTTCATAGCGTATTATTGCTTTGGGTTTCGCCGGGACGGCCTGAGAAGGAAGTAAATACCAGCCAGGGAGACTATGCATACGGCGCTCAGTACCGCAACGACCGGCGCTTCACCGGTAGCGGGGATATAATCCAACGGAACGTCCTCATCCAAAATATACTCCCATTCTTCATCCACGGGGTCCCAGACCTTTCTGTAGGTTTTGGGCACGTCGTTTTCATAAATCGTAATGATGTCCGGGCTGTCCGGATTATTGGGGTCCGGCAATTCTATGGGACGGTCCGGCGTGGGTGTGGGTGTCGGATTTGGCGACGGTGTTGGGGAGGGAGAAGGTGTTGGAGTTGGATCCGGGACGATTACCGGCGGAGGCGTTGGCTGTACTGGGTCCTTGCTGTTGAGAAATTGTGCTTCGATGGTTTGGCCTTTTTGAATACTGCCGGAAATGCATCCGGAGGCCGGCGACATAAACCATCCGTCAAAAGCTGCTTCGGTAACGGTAAAACGGGTACCTTCCGGCAAGCCTTGGATATTTACCCAATCGTCATGGTGCAAAAGAAGCGTATCGCCGCTGCGCAGATAGCCAGATTTATCTCTGCCCCGATAGAAATATTGGTCCGTCAATTCGGCTCCTTGGGTATCTGTCAGCCGGACGGTGAACGGAAAATTCCTGGTGTAATCGGATGTGGTGAGGGTGCTGCCTGTCACTTGCTTTTGAATGGACAAGATACCTGTCTGCGTGTCCTGTTCCTCATGGTCCGTGACAACCACAACATTCAGCAAACTGAACAAGCTGGTTACGTCAATCAGTTCGCCCTGATCGGTTTTGAGCAGATCATAATTTGCACGGTTGTCCGCACCGGGATATTGGGCGCCGGTAAGTGCTGCCTCATTTTGAATGATGCGCGTGCGAATGAAGCCGGTATCCGTGACGAAGAACGGCTGCACCTGCTTTCCGCCGTCCTCATCGTGAAGCCCGTAGTCCACGACGGCATTTTTCCCATAATGCAGGTTCATGCTTCTGGGAATATCGGTTCCATCCAGTAGCGCGTCCTGCCATCCTGTCAGGGAAAATCGGGAAGATGGCTGGGTCTGCATCACAGCTGTGATATCCCGCAGCGTGATGTTCACGTCACCGTCGCTGGCGTATTTGGTCATGGTCTGTGCCAGTTTTCCCACACCTGCCATAACGGTGATGCCGTCATCCGGAGTGCCGGCATCTGCGTAAATGGAATAGATACCTACGATGATGGGGACGACTGTGGGATTGATTTCATATCCCGCAGGTGCGGAAAGCTCTTTCAGATAGTATTCCGTATCGGGGGAATTGGCCCAGGCGATGGTGGCAGAGCCGTCCGTGTCGGAAGCTCGGGGTGAAAACACAAGGATGCCGTCCTGCCCATCTACATTGGCGGTGACGCCGGACGCAGCTAACTGCGTACAGGCCGTATCGCGGTACAATCCAAAAGTTGCACCGTTGAGACCGTGCCCATCTTGGTCCACCTTTTGTACCCGCAGCTCCCGCTGTTCATTGGGAATGTAGATCAGGGAGCGGAAATCCCGGTTGAACTGGTCAACGTTCAGAAAGCTGAAGCCCATTCCGCTGCCGGTGTTTTGGGTGTTTACAGCTTTGATCGCGGCCAGAGCCTCAGAGACCCCGTGATTTCGCACATATTCACCGAGCTGTTCGTACCGCTCGTCGGCATTGCGCCCGGTAATGCCCAGGGCATTCAGGGCAGCGGGCTCAATGATGCCGTAGACCATACGCATATCGCCGTTTTCATTATTCAGCCGGAAGCGGCTGGCCATACCGGGCAGGTCGCTGAGCGTGCCCTCCAGGCGGCGGTTTTCCCCGTTCCAACACAGATGCCAGTGAGGAGCATTCGGACTTTCAT
Source organism: uncultured Clostridia bacterium (assembly GCA_947644595.1). GTDB lineage: Bacteria > Bacillota > Clostridia > Oscillospirales > Oscillospiraceae > HGM13010. The sequence goes on along the minus strand of CANSAE010000009.1, from coordinate 33,228 downwards.
CAGCCGCCTGATACAACGCGGCACTGAGCACGGCATCCCGCCAGGCGGACACGATGGCCTCGTCCACCGCGGAGTTCATGCCGGACTGAGATGTATGGAAGCCGTCCACATTGCTGCCGTACAGGGCCAACCAGGTATTCCCGGTCGTACCTTGGCGCAGCATGGGGATGGCGACCACGAGACCGTCCCGTTGCTTCGCCTGACTGACCGGACGGTCAGGATTGGGTTCAATGTTCCCGGATTCATCGGCAAAATGTCCATAAGTGATTGCGCCGCTGCCGATGATGGAGGAGACCGCACTGGCATAAGCGCCGGTACTCCAACGGTTGGCGACGGTGAGCGTTGTAGTTTCCCGATGGAATTCCAGTGCCACATCAATGGGCAAAAGCCGATAACCGTCCGGTGCGTGGCGTTCCGTCAAAAGGTAATAGACTCCCTGTCGGTCAGCAAAATTGAAGGGCTCATATTCCGTTACATTGCCAAAGGCATCATAAATGGGTTTGGAGAGGTCCAAAAACCGTGCCGTGCCGTCAACCCCCGTGGTCAATTCGGCGACAGGAGAGTCACCGCTTTGCGCGATGTAAAGATTGCGGTGATTGCTGGTGTTGGTACACAAAACCGCACCTTCCGCATCGGCATCCGTCAGCCCGGCCTCATACAGATCAAAGACCACGCCGTCGATGGGGCTGCCGTTTTGGTCTACCTTTTTGATCTGCTGGTACAGCCGGGACTGCAGGTTAAAGCGCACAGCCAGACTGGAATCATAGTTGCCCCGCTCCAGATAGAACATTCTCAGAGTGTGAGATGTGTTGCTGGCAAAGGTATCGCCGTTCCACTCGGTATCGCTTCCTGCGCGTCCGACCGCGGTGAACAGTGCTTTTAACGTGGTGTCATAGTCCCGAATGGCATTGGCATGCAAGGCGTCCACATCCACGGTCCCATTGGGCAGATAGGGGAATCCGTTGGTTTTCCAGCTCTGGCCCACAGAGACCGCGCCGGTGGAAAAATCAATGGTGCCGTAGATCTCACTGTGGATGCCGCCCAGATCCAAAACCAATACGTCATCGATGAAGATCCACACGTCATCATCGCCGGAGAACTGGAAGGACATGGGAACCATACCGTCGGCGCCCATGTTGATTTTTCCGTTGTCGGGCTGGCGGAAGTCTATGGTAAGAGTCATTCCCAGGTGATGATTTGCGGTAAGTGCGCCTGTATGATTGCTTTGAATGGTAGCGTCGTTGACAAGCTTTCCGTCTTCATCGACCCCGGTGAACACTTCCGCGCCGGTGTTGAAGGGAAGGAAGTTGCCGATGCTCCGGGTCTCGGACCAAGAGCCGCTGGCATCGTCATAAAGGCCGTCTGTGCGGTCCACGGCGGGGGCGTCATAGAGAATAAAATGGTGATCCCCGTCAAATTCCGCAAAGTTTCGGCGCATGTTGTAGTAATAATAGCCGTTGTCATCGATTTGGAACAGCCCGGTCACATCGGGATAGGAGCGCTTGAAAGCGTTTTCAGTCCCCGGATCGAACAGATAGTCCAAAGACGCGTCATTTTGCGCGGCGGTCCACTTGTTGATGACAGTATCGCTGATATTCTTTGGGTTGGCGCTGGTATAATCATTCCATGCGATATGGTCACCGCAAAGGATATGGTCAGAAATCCCCTCTGCCCCAGAAACGGAATGGTTCATCTCGTTGGTGTCAATGACAGGGTAACCGTTTTCCAGAAGGGGTTTTACAATGCCGGGCATCCCGGCGGAGGTTTTTCCGTAGTCAGAGCTCGCACCCGCGCCCTTGTTCCAGTAGCCGGCGTGAATGTTGCCGTCCCCAAACAGGAGCAGGCGGCCGCTGTTGATACCCTGACTCCAATCCGCTTCACCGGTGCGGGCAATATTTTGATGCTGGTCCGTTTTGGACAGCAGGTCTTTTCCCATTGTGCCGTCAGTGGCGACCCGATAGTCGAACAGGTCCACCCGGGTATCCGGCGGTGTGACACTTGGCACGATATGAGCAGACAGATCCAGAGCCTGAAGGGTGAGCGTAAAACTCATGAGCTGCGGGTCCGCGGCGCTGTTGTCTCCGCCGGCAGCGTTCGAATTGACTACGATTCCGTATCCTGTGCCCTTATCGACCGGCGTGGCGTAGAACGTATAACTTTGACCGTATTCCACTGTGTCGGGAAGCGTGAGATCCCAATCCAGTTCTACTGTGCCCCAGACAGCGTTAGGATAGAGCGTGCCGTCGGCATCATAAGCCGGAACCTGCACCTCGGGTGTCTCAGTAAAACCGGCGGCCGTCAGTTCCCAACCGGCAAAGCCCCAGCAGCGGATCTTTCCGGGCAGTGCGCCCAGCAGCCGCCGGGCAAGTGTGTCCCGGTTGCTCAAATCAACCACCGTGACCGCCATGTACGTTTCCGTCAACGGTGTCCCGTCAGCGCCTAAAAAGCTCCATTGGTTGACGTATTTATTTTTAACAGCAGAAGCGGCCGACGTATTAAGGGCAGTTTCCGAGGCCTCTGTGTCTTGTGCACAAATAGGGCAGGAGAACGCACAGGGCACGGCTGCCGCCGAGGCCCGATACCCACAGCTTTCGTCATGAATGTGCGCACACGACGATGCTCCTGCGGCAGCATCATACCCGCAAAGCTCATTATGGCTGTGCCGGCAGGGGATTTCTTCAGTTTCAGGAAGATAGCCGCAGCTTTCTGTATGCACCTGATGGTGTTCGCACAGGCCCTCGGAATCGGGCAGCCACGCCTGCGTGATACTCTCCAAATAAGGCAGAAGCAGGCAGATACACAAAATCACTGCCAGGAAACGATACTGCAGATGCTGGTATGAGCTACGCACAGTGTGCGTTCCTTTTAGTCTAAAAAAGAATCTCATAGAAACTTATCCTCCTCAAAACACAAAAGAAGCCGGAAACGCTTTATATCATAATATGATATGGGCAGTCAGCTGATTTTGTCCCAAAAAATCAAAAGCCACTGCCATTGCACGGAGGAGCCCGGGAAGGCAAGCTATATTCCCGGAAAACCAACAGATGCAGCGGCTGCGGCAAAATTGCGATAATGGCCAGAGGAAAAACGGAACTCTCTGAAGGATACAATAAAACTCCCTTTAACTAATATAAATAATGTTGATTTTTTGATATTATGATATAGATGATAATATGATAATCGCTTTTTTGTGGAATGTCAAGAAGATTTTTAGGAGAAACTACCATAAAAAATACCGTCCGCATTTGCGGACGGTATTTTTACGTTACCAGTTTCCCTGGAAAAAACTCCAAGGGTCAAAATTCTGCTGAGATTGACTTTGCTGAACAGCTTCTCCCTCGCTCTGGGCAATGGCAGGCTGGATCTGCTGACCGACAGTGATGGTAAGCTCCAAAGCTTCGCCCTGCCGGTAGAGCGTAACTGTCAGTTCATCCCCGGCCTGACAGTCGCGGATGACCGCAACCAAATCATCGCCGGAAGTGATGGACGTATCATTAACTGCTGTGATGATATCATTGGGCTGTACGCCGGCCTTCTGCGCCGGTCCATCTTCTGTAACGACGGCCACAGACGCACCCTTGGGAAGCCCATATGCCTGAGATTCCTCACTGACATCTCGTACCTGTACACCGATGTAAGGCTTTGCGACATATCCGTTTTCAATGATGCTTTCCACAATGGAGCGCACCTGATTGATGGGAATGGCAAAACCAATACTCTCAATTGACGCCTGCGAGGAATTGCCGTTGTTGGAATATTTGGCATTGGTGATGCCTACAACTTCTCCATAGAGATTGAACAGTGCCCCGCCGGAATTTCCGGAGTTGATGGCACAGTCTGTCTGGATGAGTTCCATAGTAAAACGGGTGTTATTGGAAGAGAGCGTGACTTCCCGATTCAGGGCGCTGACAGAACCCTTGGTCAAAGAGAAGGTGAATTCACCCAGAGGATTGCCGATGGCAACCACATCGTCGCCCACGTTCAGGGTATCGGAATTGCCCAGCACCACAGGGGTCAGCCCCTCGGCCTCAATTTTCAGCACGGCAATGTCATTGCTAGCATCGTAGCCCACAAGAGAGGCATCGTATTCCTCGCCGTTGAACAGAGTAACTTTGACAGAAGTAGCGCCTTCAATCACGTGGTAATTGGTGAGGATATATCCGTCATCCGAGAAGATAAAGCCGGACCCCGCCGCAGCGGAGGAGACCGGCACGCCCCAGAAATTGGTGGTCACTGCGGAGGTAGTGATGCCGACTGTAGAATTCACATTGGCGGCGTAAACTTCTGCGGCCGTGAGCTGACGGCCGGTGTCCACCTGGGACACGTTGATGACGGTGTTCACCCGCTGGCCTTCCCGGATGGTGGAATCGTGGGGCAGACGGTCCATCAGCGCCGTGCCGCCCACACCGGTCAGCCCGCCGATGAGTGCGCAGGCCAGCGCCAGCGCCACGTTTTTTTTCCCGAAACCCTGCTTTTGTTTTGGTGCGGGGGAGGAGGCCTGATTTATTTTGGGAGAAGCGGACGCTTCATACCAGTTTTGTTCGTGATACATTGAGAATCGTCTCCTTTGCGGTTTGTGGCCCTATTGTAAAGCACAATTCTGAATAAAGCCCGACGATTCCGTGAAACATTTGTGAATATTCCCGGGAAATTTTGAACAAACAGTCATGTGTTCCGATTGTACTCTACAATATGATCCTCAGGCCCAAACGAACCAGCAGAACAGATATCCGGCCAGCACAGCACAGAGGGTAAACGGAACACCGATGCGGAAGAAATCCTTGCCGGAGACTTCGTAACCTTCTTTTCGCAGGATCCCGATCCCTGCAATATTGGCGGATGCACCGATGGGCGTCAGATTCCCGCCCAGAGTTGCGCCGGAGAGCAGACCGAAATACAGCACAGTGGGATCGATCCCTAAGGACTGCGCAATGGAGGTCACTACCGGCAGCATAGTTGCAACGTAAGGGATGTTATCTACAAATGCCGAAATGACCACGGACCCCCACACAATGATGGTATACAGCAGGAACAGGTTATTTCCGCCCATACGTACGAACAGCGCGCTGATATCGTTGATGATGCCGGCTTCTGTTATGCCGGCGATTACAATAAACAATCCGCCCAAAAGCAGAAGGGTCTGATAATCGATTTCGGAGAAGGCTTTTTTGACGGTGCTTGTGCCTCTGCTTTTAATAAGAGAACGTACAGCGCCCACGGCAAAGACTACGATGCAGATGAGTCCGTTGGTCACGGCGGGTTTTTGTGGAATAAATGACGCGGCGATGAGCAGTACCACGGTACCAAGCAGCAGCACAGTAGGGAAATAGTCCTCCACTTCGGTTTTGTCACGGATCTCTACCGGGCTTTGTTGATCCCGGAACAGGAAGAGGATCACCGGGACCGTTGCCGCAGCGCCCAACTCCACGGCCCAGAAGATACTGGGTTTTCCGTCCATAAAGAAGAAATCCAAAAAGTCCATATCCGCATAGCCGCCCAGCATGATAGAGGTTGTATCGCCCACCAATGTGGCGGCCCCCTGGAGATTGGAGGACACTGCGATGGAGATGATCATGGGCACGGGAGAAATATTCAGTTTCTTTGCGATGGCAAGGCCCACGGGTGCGATCATCAAAACAGTTGCCACATTGTCAATAAACGCAGAGACTACGCCGGCGAATAAGCTCATGGCAACGACGACCCACATCACGTTGGGAGTAACAGATAAAATACATTCCGCCAAGCGGTTTGGCATTTTGGAATCAATGAACAGGGAAACGGTGCCCATGGTACCGGCCAGCATCAACAGCACATTCCAGTCAATGACCTCCGGCAGCATACTCAATTTTACGATACCGCTGAGCAGAAACAGTCCGGCGCTCCCCAGCGCGACCCAAGGCCGGTGCTTCGGGAGGGCAATCATCAAAACATATGTAAAGATGAATAGTGCCAGGGCAAATAATTTTATCATAGGGTTGACCTCTCCTTCCAAATAAAAAAGACTTTTATCGCAGAACAATCCTGCGATAAAAGTCTTGTTGCAAACTCAATGAGCTTTGCCCGGCCCGGCCCCCATGAGGCGTATTGACGAACCGTGCGCCGCGGGCTGCCCCGCGGGAACTACTCCCTTTTATGCGTGAGGATATTATACAGAACCTCCATAGAATTGTCAACCACAAGATAGCATGTCCCGGGGGAAAAATCGGTCGAATCGGGAAAGACAGTCATATTTGCCGAACCGTCCTGCATACACTTTTTGCATATATGCCAGGTCTGCGCGGAAGCTGACAAATTATGCGGGGAGCGAGGCATATAATGTTCATCATCTTAAAGGAGGGCAACCGTGTGAAAAGACTGATCGCAACGTTAATGACGGGGCTCATGCTTGTGGGCCTGACGATCCCGGGAGCTGCCAGCTATGAATCAAAAACAGATTATATGGAACTCATGATACAGGCTGTGATGAAGGGGGATACCGAAGCGGGCACACAGGCGGAACAGGCCCGCAGTGAAAAGATCGAAGCAATGGGGCTGTCGTATGATGAAGTTACTTTTGACGATCTGCTTTTATTGTCCAGGGTGATCTATCGGGAAGCCGGAAGCAATTGGCTGTCGGAAGAATGGAAGATGAGTGTGGGAGAAGTGGTGCTTAACCGCGTGGCATCCTCTGAATTTCCGAACACCATACGGGAAGTGGTGATGCAGCCGGGGCAGTACGGAGGCCTGACGAAGGAATTCAAATATCTGCGGCCATCCCGCACCTGTGTGGAGATTGCATTGCGTCTGCTCATGGGAGAGCGGGTGCTGGAGGAACCTTCCGTGGTGTTTCAGTCAAATGGACATTTGGGCAGCGGTGTGTACAAAAAACTTGTTGATGACCAGCTGGGCGTTACCTACCTGTGCTATTCCAGCCACCCGGAATTATATTGAACAAAGCCGTCTGCAGCGCAGACGGCTTTTTCTTAAAAAATATCTTCAAATATGGATTCAGGCGCAGGCTCCAGCAAAGTGGGATTCCGTATCAGGTCCTTCATATAGCCGAATGCTTCCGTGAAGTAATGTGCGTCGGCGATCCGGTTATCATACACAGTCCGGAAATTCAGCACCTGACGATCCCGCATCTGTCCGGTAGACAACGCAATGGACATGGATAAATTTCCGAAATCACCCAACCCGATATAAGAGGGATGCACCCCTTGTCCCGGCAGAGAGCATACGGACAAAGAACCGTGATAAGGACTGTCTGCCATAGTCTGCCGGGGGAGGCGGCCAAAGTAGTCCATTACGCGCAATCCCCAAAAGGCAAGGCGGACCAGCGGGCGGGGAAGCTTTAACACAGTTTCGGAAAAGGGAGCCCGGCCGACATTGGCCTCGCCAGCCTTCATTTGCTGGACGGCACTGCCGATTTTTCGATAGACATCATACACATTATCCGATGGCTCGAAAAATACTTTTACATATCGTCCGTTTCTCCGGTTGGATTCGGTCCGGGCCGCGCTGATGACCACAGTGATGTCATTCCGGGCGTATACCCGCTGGCCGGACACAAAACGGTTGATGGCGGGCATGGCCGATACAGTACGCACATAAGCGGCGATGAGTACATGCAGAAGGTTGAGATTGGAAAATTCTCCCTTGGCATGTTCGGTGAGCCAAAACTCTGCTTGGGTGATGTCCACTGCATCCTCGTAAAAATTGGACGCTTCGCTGCGCCGCCGGATGAAGAAAGGCGTATATTGGTCTGCCAGAGGTAAATTGCGAATCTGGCGCCCGTCCCGCCGGTCGCCGGTTCTGCGGTTGGTTTCCTGCTTCATATTTTAAACTCCGATAACATTTATAGTAAAATTGCATAATTACCTGTGATTTTCTTCATTCTACAATATTCCGTGCGCAAACGCAAGGGGAAATCCCCGGAATGCTGAAAAATCCGGCTCGTTGCAAACGCACAAATGAAAACCAGACTTTTCAGAGGAAATATACAAAGGGTCCATGTTTATCAAATATCAAACAAAATAGCAGAAAAATTATGCACCTTTTGCAACAATTTTGACAAAGAAAATGGCTGATTTTGCTTGCAATGGTAACGAATTTAATATATACTGACTTACTGTAAATAGCAATATTTATATGAATACCTGTCGAAACAGGCGGGAGGTGTGTGAATGTCATTTGAAGCTATCAGTGTGATTACTCAGGCAGAGGAAACTGCAAAGCAGGATCATGCACAGGCGCTGACAGATGCCAAGGCGGCACAGGCGGCGGCGGAAGCTGCCGGGAAAGAAGCGGTGGAGGCCGCAGCGGCCAAAGCCCGTCAGGAAGTGCATGACAAGCAAGTACAGACAGATGCCAAGGCTGTTGCCGCAGCAGAGGCTCTGGCCAGTGAGACCGAGAAGCAGGCGGCCGCTATGCGGCAAAGTGCGGAAGGCCGATTGGAGAAAGCAGCGTCGCTGATCGTGGAAAGGATTGTGAACGGCTAATGGCAATCGTAAAAATGAAAAAGCTCAGATTGCTTGCCGCATCCTCTCAGCGGGAGGAACTGCTGCGGGAACTGATGCTTTTGGGCTGTGTGGAGATTAGTGAACCTCCGGCTGAGGAAGAAGGGGAACCTTCGATTCTTCGCCGTGTGGACGCTATGGATCTGCCAAAGCTCAGAACGGAGCATGCTGCGCTTGTCAACAGCATTACACTGTTGAAAAAGTACGCTCCGGAAAAAACGGGACTGCTCGCGCCGCTCCCGGAGGTTTCAACAAACGAATTGCTGGACGAGACCCGGTTGTCCGCCGATTTGGACCTGGCAAACCGGATTATCGGATTGGATGACCGTATCCGCAGAATCACCGGAGAAGAGAGCGGCAAACGGACAGAAATCGAAGCGCTGACCCCCTGGAAGGATCTGGACTTGCCTCTGGAGTGCTCCGGTACTGGGACCAGTTCGGTGCTTTTGGCGGCATTTCCGAAGAATGTGAGCATGGACCAGGCCTCCAGCCTTTTATCGGAGGCAACGGAACAGGCGGAATTGTTCCTGGTCAGCTCTGATAAATCCATGAACTATGTGGTGTTGGTGTGCTACCGTGAGGACTTGGGAGCTGCACAGTCGGTGCTGCGCGCCATTGGTTTCTCCACGGTAAGCATTGGAGAATTCAAAGGCACAGCGGCGCAGAATATTGCGGCAGCAGAACAAGCCCTGACGGATTTGGCTGCGGAAAAAGAACGGTGTGCGGGGGAAATCGCCTCTCTGGCGGACAACCGCAGAGAATTGGAGCTTCGGGCGGATACCCTGGCTACGAAAGTCTCCCGCGCGGAGGCGGAATCCAAGCTGCAGTGCACCGGGAGCGTGTCCGTACTGGAAGGCTGGGTCCCTGCTGAGAAGGAAGCACCGCTGGAAGCGCTGCTGGAACGTTACGACTGCGCGTGGGACACGGAAGATCCCATCGAGGAGGATTACCCCAATGTCCCGGTGGAACTGAAAAACGGTAAAATCACGCGCTCGCTGAACACGGTTACGAATATGTACAGCCTGCCCGCTTATAACGGCATGGACGCTAACCCTTGGATGACTCCGTTTTTTATCCTGTTTTACGGCATGATGCTGGCGGATATGGGCTACGGCTTGCTCATGATTCTGGGTTGCTCTGTGGTACTTAAGATGAAGCGGCCGAGAAATCCCCATTTCTTTGAACTGTTTCTATGGTGCGGGATTTCTGCGTTCATCTGGGGCGCGGTCACCGGCGGATTCTTCGGCGATTTCATCCCCCAACTGGCAAGGATCATCAATCCCGCGTCTACCTTGACGCTGCCGGCCCTGTTTGACCCGCTGAATGACGCCACAATGGTGCTCATCGGCGCGTTGGCATTGGGCTTGGTGCAGATTTTCACCGGCATGGCGGCCAGCATCGTGATGAAGGTCAAGCGCGGCGAGATCATGTCCGCACTGTGTGGGGAAGTCACTTGGTATGTGGTGTTTATCCTGCTGGGCGGCGGCATCCTGCTGGGCATGATCGTTCCGGCGCTGATCGCCATTCTGGTGCTGATCGTCCTGACCCAGGGCTACGGCAAGGAAGGCATCGTGGGCAAGCTGATGGGCATCGGCGGGTCGTTGTACAACAACATCACCGGCTACTTCAGCGATATTTTGTCTTATTCACGCTTGATGGCCTTGATGCTGGCCGGCGCGGTCACTGCACAGGTGTTTAATCAATTGGGCGCGATGACCGGGAATATCTTCACATTTATTTTGATTTCGCTGGTAGGCAATGCCATCAACTTCGGTTTGAACCTGCTGGGCTGTTATGTGCATGATATGCGTTTGCAGTGCCTGGAATTCTTCGGCCGGTTCTATGAAGACGGCGGCAAAAAGTTTAGCCCCCTGCAAATGGATACGAAATATTACGATATAGTCAAAGAGTAAAAAACAAGGAGGAATATAAAATGAGTTTTCTGGAAACAATTGGTGGTTTGGCACTGGCCCTGCTGGGTGCCGGTCTGGCAGTGGGTCTGAGCTGTGTTGGTTCTGCAAAGGGCACCGGTATTGCCGGTGAAGCCGGTACGGGTCTTTTGAGTGAAGATCCCAGCAAGTCCGGTAAGGTCATGGTTCTGCAGCTGCTCCCCGGTACCCAGGGCCTGTACGGCATGGTCGTTTGGTTCTTTGCCTTGACCAAGATCGGTATCATGGGCGGCACTACTCCTTCCACTGTTGCGGAAGGTATGAACGTGTTCGTGGCCTGCCTGCCCATGGCCATCGGCGGCCTGCTGTCCGCCATCGCCCAGGGCCGTGTGGCTGCCGGCTCCATCAATATCTTGGCCAAGAAGCCCGACGATTGGTCTAAGGGCCTGATCCTCTGTGGTATCGTTGAGTTCTACGCTATCCTTTCTCTGCTGGCTTCCATGCTGATGCTCCTGCGGCTGTGAGATCGCTGAATAAGGCGGTACATAGCTATGAAAGGAATTGAAAAAATCACGGCCCGCATTGCGGCGGACGCTGAATCTGAAATTTCCGCTATCCGCGGGGAGTCGGACAAGGTGGTTGCTCAGATCCGCGCCGATTATGACAAAAAAGCGCAGGATGCGTATGCTGCCATCATCCGTGAAGGGGAGAAGGAAAACGAGCAGCGGGCTTCCCGCATTGATAGAACTGCCCAGCTGGAAGCCAAACGTACAGTGTTGGCAATGAAGCAGGAACTGGTATCCCAGGCGTTTGCCATTGCGGAACAGAAGATTGCCCGGATGCCGGAAGCAGAGTATGTGGCGTTTCTGGTGCGTCAGGTCAAACAGGCTGTGTCTACCGGGAAAGAGGAGATCATTCTCAATGCCGGTGATAAGGCCAAGTGCGGAGCCAAACTGGTGGAAGAAGCCAACAAGGCTTTGGGAGCCAAAGGTGCGCTGACCCTGTCAGCCGAGACCCGTCCCATGACCGGCGGCTTTATCCTCAAGCAGGGCGATATTGAAGTCAACTGCACCGTGGATATGATGCTGGAGCTCAGCCGCGGAGAACTGGCCGCTCAGGTGGCGGAGGTGCTCTTTGCGGGCTGAAGCATCGCCCATGGGGCATAAATTCCCCGGCGAGGAGGTAAGGATTTGTCAAAAATAACAGACAGGGATTACCTGGCACTTACCGCCATGCTGCGGGCCAGGGAAGCCAAAATGCTTGATCGCGACAAAATGGACCGTATGCTTGCGGCAGGCAGCTATGCGGATGCCGCAAAGCTGCTGACTGACTGCGGATATGAAGATATGTCCGCAATGGATGCCAAAGGTGTGGACGAGGTTCTGAGCGCGCATAGGATGGCGGTGTATGACGAGATCGTTCATATGGCGCCCCAGTCGGAATTGGTGGATATTTTCCGGCTGAAATATGATTATCATAATGCCAAAGTTGCTGTCAAAGCCAAGGGCATGGGCACAGACGGGGCACACCTGTACAGCGGAATCGGCCGTGTGAGCGGAGAAGCCATTGTTCAGGCCATTGAGGAGGACGCATATGGCGCATTGCCCCCGGTATTGGCCAAGGCTGTCCGGGAGGCGGTCGTGATCCTTGCAAAAACGGGCAATCCCCAGCAGGCGGAGTTCCTTTTGGACGAAGCTTATTTTGCGGAGCTTGGAGCAATTGCGGATAAAGTGGCAGGGGCCTATCTGAAGGGGTATGTAAAGATCCAGATCGATGCTGCGAATCTGCGTACCGTTGTGCGCACTGTTCGCATGAACCGAGGTATGGATTTCCTGACGCAGGCGCTGATCTCCGGCGGGAATATTTCTCCGGAAGCGTTGATTCAGGCAGCAGGCAGCGGCGACAGCTTGGCGGCCCTCTTTACTGCGACGACACTTCAGGAAGCAGCCCAACTGGGGGCTGAGGCGATGAAGGGCGGCTCCATGACGAAATTTGAACTTAGCTGCGATAACGCGGTCACGGTCTATCTGGCGTCTGCAAAGCTGGTGAGCTTTGGCAGTGAGCCGGTAGCCGAGTATCTTGCCATGGTGGAGACGGAGATCACCGCTATCCGCATGATTCTTTCCGGCCGTTTGGCGGGAATTGAACCCAGTGTGATTCGGGAAAGGCTGCGTGATATCAATGCTTAAGATTGCTGTAATTGGTGGACGGGAGACTGTGATGGGCTTCAAAGCCCTGGGTTTGGATGTATTTCCGGTGTCCACCGCCGCGGAGACTAAAGATACCTTGCGGCACCTGACTGCTGCTTCTGAGAACGAGTATGCCATCATCTATATGGAAGAGACTGTGGCTCTGGGGCTGGAAGCAGAGATCGACAAGTATAAGGACAAACCGACGCCGGCGATCATCCTGATCCCCGGCCCCGAGGGTTCGCTGGGCATGGGACAGGCGGCGCTGAAAGCCGCGGTCGAGCGCGCAGTTGGCTCTGATATCCTTTAAGAAGGAAGGTTAATAAATGAGCGGAACGATTGTAAAAGTATCAGGCCCGCTTGTGGTCGCGAGCGGTATGGCCGATGCTAATGTGTCGGACGTCGTTCGTGTCGGCGAGCAGCGCCTGCTTGGCGAAATTCTGAACATGACAGGGGACAACGCATCCATTCAGGTCTACGAAGAGACCTCCGGTATTGGCCCAGGAGCCAATGTGGAAGTGATGGGCTATCCGCTGTCCGTGGAATTGGGCCCCGGTATGCTGGATAACATCTATGACGGCATTCAGCGCCCCCTGCCGGAGATCAAGGCCATCGCCGGCGACACCATTTCCAGAGGTACCGACGTGCCGGCCCTGAACCGCACCAAGCTGTGGGAGTTTGTGCCCGTGGCCAAGGTGGGGGACAAGGTGCAGTCCGGTGATGTGCTGGGTACTGTGCAGGAAACCAGCGCCATTTTGCACAAAATCATGGTCCCCAACGGTGTGTCCGGTACAATCGGCAAAATCGAATCCGGCAAGTTTACTGTGGAGCAGACCGTTGCGGTCATCAAGACCGACGCGGGCGAGATGAAAGAGCTGAACATGATCCAGCGTTGGCCCGTGCGTATCGCCCGGCCCTACACGCAAAAATTCATGCCAGCCCGTCCCATGAACTCCGGCCAGCGTATCATTGATACACTGTTCCCCATCGCAAAGGGCGGTACCGCCGCGGTCCCCGGCCCCTTCGGCTCGGGTAAAACGGTCGTGCAGCACCAGTTGGCCAAGTGGTCCGACGTAGACATCGTGGTGTACATCGGCTGCGGCGAGCGCGGCAACGAGATGACCGACGTTCTGATGGAATTCCCCGAACTGAAGGACCCCCGGAACGGCGAGCCTTTGATGAAGCGCACTGTGCTGATCGCCAACACCTCCGATATGCCCGTGGCGGCCCGCGAGGCATCTATTTACACCGGCATCACCATCGCGGAGTACTTCCGCGACATGGGCTACGACGTAGCCGTTTTGGCGGACTCCACCTCCCGCTGGGCCGAGGCTCTGCGTGAGATGTCCGGCCGTCTGGAAGAGATGCCCGGAGAAGAAGGTTACCCCGCCTATCTGGCATCCCGTATCGCGCAGTTCTACGAGCGCGCCGGTTGTGTGGAGTGCCTGGGCAGCGACAGCCGGCAGGGCAGCGTCACCGCCATCGGCGCCGTGTCGCCTCCGGGCGGCGATATTTCCGAGCCTGTTTCCCAGGCCACCATGCGTATCGTCAAGGTGTTCTGGGCGCTGGACTCTAATCTGGCCTATGCCCGGCACTTCCCGGCCATCAACTGGCTGACCTCTTACTCTTTGTATGTGGATACGCTGGAATCCTGGTACACCGAGCAGTTCGGCGAGAAATACATGGCCAACCGTACCCAGACTATGAATATCCTGCAAAAAGAGGACGAACTCAACGAGATCGTCCGTCTGGTGGGTATTGACGCGCTGTCTCCCGAGGACCGTCTTACCATGGAGACCGCGAAGTCCATTCGTGAGGACTTCCTGCAGCAAAATGCCTTCGTGGATGAGGACGCTTACTCCTCCTATAAAAAGCAGTTTATGTTGCTGGATACCATCCTGGTTTACGACGAGCTGGCCCGCACTGCTCTGGCCCAGGGCGCCGATATGAACGCACTGTTCAAGATTCTTGCCAGAGAGAAGCTTGGCTACGCCAAGATGACTGCTCCCGAAGCTTTTGAAGCGGAATATGCCCAGATCCAAGCCGATATGAAGGCCCAGATCCAGGCTGTCATCGAGGGAGGAAACGAAGAATGATCAAAGAATATAAGACGATAAAAGAGATTGCCAGCCCTCTGATGATCGTGGAAGGCGTCGACGGTGTCGGCTACGATGAATTGGCTGAGATCGAACTGCCTACCGGTGAAAAGCGCCGCTGCAAGGTGCTGGAAGTTGAGGGCAATAAAGCGGTCGTGCAGTTGTTTGAGTCTGCCCAGGGTATCAACCTGGCGGAGTCTAAGGTCCGGTTCCTGGGCCATCCTCTGGAATTGGCTGTATCGGAAGATATGCTGGGCCGTGTATTCAACGGCATGGGCCAGCCCATCGACGGCGGCCCGGATATCTTGGCCGAGGCCCATCTGGACATCAACGGCCTGCCCATGAACCCCGCCGCCCGGGCATACCCTGCGGAGTTCATCCAGACCGGTGTGTCCGCCATCGATGGGCTGAACACTCTGGTCCGCGGCCAGAAGCTGCCCATCTTCTCCGGCTCCGGCCTGCCCCACGCCCAATTGGCGGCGCAGATCGCGCGTCAGGCGAAGGTGCTGGGCGACAACGAGAGCTTCGCCGTCGTGTTTGCCGCCATCGGCATCACCTTTGAGGAATCCGAGTTCTTCATTCAGGACTTCCGCCGCACCGGCGCCATTGACCGTACCGTGGTCTTCTCCAACCTGGCCAACGATCCCGCCGTCGAGCGTATCGCGACACCGCGTATGGCCCTGACCTGCGCGGAATATCTGGCCTTTGAAAAGGGTATGCAGGTGCTGGTCATTTTGACTGATATCACCAACTATGCCGAGGCTCTGCGTGAAGTCTCCGCGGCAAAGAAGGAAGTTCCCGGCCGCCGCGGTTACCCCGGCTACCTGTATACCGACCTTGCCACCATGTACGAGCGGGCCGGACGCCGCCAGGGCAAGAACGGTTCCATCACCATGATCCCCATCCTGACCATGCCCGAAGACGACAAGACCCACCCCATCCCCGACCTGACCGGCTACATCACTGAGGGCCAGATTATTTTGTCCCGCGAATTGTACCGCAAGGGCCTGACGCCGCCCATCGACGTTCTGCCGTCCCTGAGCCGTCTGAAGGATAAGGGCATCGGCGAGGGCAAGACCCGCGAGGACCACTCCGGCACCATGAATCAGCTGTTCGCCGCATACTCCCGCGGCAAGGACGCCAAGGAGCTCATGACCATTCTGGGCGAGGCCGCGCTGTCTGACGATGACAAGATGTTCGCCAAGTTTGCCGACGAGTTTGAGCAACGTTATGTCAACCAGGGAAACACCACGGACCGTACCATTCAGGAGACGCTGGACCTGGGCTGGGAGTTGCTGAGTCTGCTGCCCAGAGCGGAACTGAAGCGCATCAAGCCCGAGATGATCGACAAGTATATGCCCAACAACTGACCCGCATCATTCAACGCTATTTGAGGTGATGATATGGCAACTGCCGTAGTAACTCCGACCCGTATGGTGCTTAATCAGCAGAAAAAGCGGCTGAAAACGGCACGGAAGGGTCACAAGTTAATGAAAGACAAATGCGACGAACTGATGCGTCAATTCATGGACATCGTGCGTTTGAATAAGGAGCTTCGCATCAAGGTGGAGCAAGGACTGACCGCTGCGTTCGCGTCACTGACGGTGGCATCGGCAATCATGTCCCCGGAAATGTTGGAGCAGGCTTTGATGTATCCCCGCCAGAGTGTGGAGCTTCAGGTGAAGTATAAAAACATCATGAGCGTGAACGTGCCCCAGTACACCTTTACCACCAAGAACAACGACCCCAGCGAAATCTATCCTTACGGTTTCGCCATGACCTCCGGCGAGTTGGACGACGCTCTGGACAAAATGGCCCGGGTATTTGAGGATATGCTGGAGCTGGCCCAGGTGGAAAAGACCATGCAGCTGCTGGCGGAGGAAATCGAAAAGACCCGCCGCAGGGTGAACGCTCTGGAGCACGTGATGATCCCCGAACTGGAAGGGAACATCAAGTATATTTCCATGAAGCTGGAAGAAAACGACAACGCGACTAAAGTTCGTCTGCTGAAAGTGAAAGAAATGGTGCTGGAAAAGGCCCACGACTTTAAGTAAGTAACAAAAAGCCTCTCCCAATTTGGGAGAGGCTTTTTGCTATAAAATGCACTGCGAAATCGCGCCCTACGGGCATAATTTCTTTGTGAGAAGTTTTTTCCGGCAAAGCTGGGAAAAAACGGATTGGAATGTTTTGCAACTGTGGGCGTAAATTCTCGTGAAACGCGCTCATTATGAGTATCGCGCTACCCGTTATGATAAAAGCGCCCCACAGCAGATAATAGAACGCACCTTTATTATACATAACACACAGCCAAAAATCCGCATACGCAGTTCGGTCCACGCTCCCCCCATATCTGATGCAAATGGAACAGTCCGAAGAAAATGAAAAACCATAGTTCAAACGCTTCTGTTTTTTCACCGCCACTCCACGTTTGCCTTCGGACGCCACGGAACGTTCCGGTAGGTCTCGTCGGGAATGCCGCACAGCAGGGCGGCGGCGCAGTGGCAGCCTTCGGGGATATTCAGCGCCTCCCGCAGATCCGGAAGTGCTGCCAGTAGCCGGTGCATATAGCCGCCCCAGCAGGTCCCGATGCCGATGTGCTGCAATAAAAGCTCCGCGGTAGCGGCGGCAATGACTGCGTCGGTGTCGCCCCACTCGCCCTCCGGAGCCAGGGCCAGCAAAATGGTAGTACATCCGCAGGTCACGGAATTGCGGTTTTCTGCTTTCTGCTGGGCGACGACGTCCGGCATGACGTTCTGCTCCTGACACAGGCGGATGGCGGTACGGTACACGTCATCGCACTTGTCCTTACCGTACACCACCAGCCATTGGGTGGGGCGGAGATTTTTCGCGCTGGGTGCCCACTGGGCCATGTCCAGTGCCCAGGCGAGGTCGTCCCGTTCCGGCGCTTCCGGCTTGAACCTACGGATACTCCGGCGCATGGTTATTAGCTGCAGCACTGTGTCCTCCGGTGTGTCGATATATTCCTCATAAGACGGAACGGCATCAAAATGAATGGCCTTTTGCGGGCACATGGCTGCGCAGTGCATACACGTAAGGCACCTCTGGTTCGCATGAACAACAGGTGCACCATTTTCCATCGTCAACCGCCGGGTGGGACAGGCAGACACACATGCCCCGCATCTGATGCATTTTTCTGCGTAAATAGTCATCATAAAAATCAACTCCCTTTTGACCATTGTATCGGACAAAAGGGAGTTTTTCAAGTCACTTGTCGTTTTACAAATCGCTCGAAGGTATCGGCAACGTCGTCCTTGTCGGATTCCACCAGAATAGCACTTTCCGTACCGTCGGGATGGATGCGGACATAGCCGTTCCCGTCATCGAACACAATACCGTCCGCGAAGTCTGCGCCCAGCTCCATCATGGCGGAGGTCACAGCCCGCATGACGCCAGCGCGGTCGTTTACACTGATATGGCGCACTTTGGAATTGCGTTGAGCGGCGGTGGGAGACTGCGGAAGCACGGTCTCCTGCGGCGGGTCAGATATGGTGTATTTCCCGTCCAAAGCATCAAGACAACACTGGTAATACGCCCTTGGCGTGCCGATGTCGCACCAGTAGCCATCCATGGGAATTCCCTGGATGTCCTCTCCGTATGCCAGAAGTGCGGGAAAGAGCTCTTTGCCGAAGTCGTAGGGAGAAGCATCCGGCACAAAATCCATAGCATGGGGCGTGATGACATATACGCCGGTGTTGATGAGATTTGTCACGACCTGCTCCCAAGTGGGCTTTTCAGTGAAGTGGATGATTTTTCCGTTTTTGTTGGACAGGGCCAATCCATACTGTAAAGGCTCCGGGTGCGGATACAAGGCGATGCTCACTGCGGGCCGGATCGCCCGGTGTTCAGCCATGAAGTAAGACAAATCGAAGTCGCAGGCTGCATCTCCGCTGATGACCAAAAAATCATCGCCCTGCCAGAAATCCCGGCATTTTTTCACACTTCCCGCAGTTCCGAGAGGTTCCGTTTCATAAGAATATGCCAGATGTACGCCGAAATTCTCTCCGTTGCCGAAATAATCTGTGATGGGCTTTGGATTGTATTTTAAAGTGGCGCAGATATCAATAATGCCGTGGTCCCGGAGCAATTCAATGATACGCTCCATCATCGGTTTACCCAAAATAGGTGCCATGGGTTTTGGCAGGGCACCGGTGACCGGCTTGAGCCGTTTTCCCTCGCCGCCGGCCAGAATGATCGCTTTCAATCCTATCATCTCCAATCGATGGTGGAGATAGTATCTGCTTTTTTCCTTGGAAAATGCGTATATTATGTGGATTTCATGTTGTAATTCTGAGCGGAGTTTGATATAATATCTCTCTATATTGGAGTATTATGGTTTTCTGTTTTCGGAGGACTTGAAATGTTTACAAAACTCAGTAGTGCAAATTTGAAAAGCCCGAAGCTGTATCTGATCTGTATGGCTGCTTTTATTGTGGGCGCATTGGTCGCACAGGAGTACTATCTTGCGGCGGGTGAGGGCATCATATTTGTGGGGTTACTTATTTATGCGATGATAGCCAACAGGCGAGGGCAAAAAGAATTGATGAAGATGCTGGAATCCGTTACATATTCAGTGGATACAGCGCGGAACAATACCCTCACTAATTTCCCGTTGCCTATGGCGGTATTCCGAATCAAGGACACAAAAGTCATCTGGGCCAATCAGATGTTCTTTGATATCTGCGGCCAGTCGGGATTCAAGTACGATAAATCCATTGCCGAGTATGTCCCGGGGTTTACGGGGAAATGGCTGCTGGAAGGAAAGCCGCAGTATCCAGGCCTGCTGGAAATGAATGACCGCCGCTTCCGGGTCCATGGCAATGTGGCCACAACGGATAAAGACGAACAAGCCGGCGATTATATGGGCATCACCTATTGGGTAGATGTAACAGAGTATGATAAGCTCCGGGAAGAATTTGAACTGTCCAAACCGGCTGCCGCTGTGATCGTGGTGGATAATTACGATGAATTGATGAAAAACCAGTCGGACCTGCTCCGCGGAGAGATGCGGCAGGCCATTGAAGAACGGATCGCCCAATGGTGCGCAGGGAAAGACGGCTTGATCCAGCGGTTTGATAAGGACCGGTATCTTTTTGTATTTGAAGAGCGGTATATGCCGATACTGATGGAAGATAAATTTTCGATTTTGGAAAGCCTGCATGAAGTTGTCAATCCTGCGGGAATTCATGCCAGCGTCAGCATCGGTCTGGGTCGGGACGGTAGCGGATTGGAAGAAAACTACAGCTTTGCCAATCTGGGCTTGGACATGGCCCTGTCCCGGGGTGGCGACCAGGCGGTCATCAAAAATCATTTCAATTTTGAATTTTTCGGTGGTCGGGGGAGCGCACTGGACAGCCGGACCAAAGTGAAATCCCGGGTCATGGCAAATGCGCTGCAAAAGCTGATCGTAGATTCCAGCATGGTGTTGGTGATGGGACATAAATTTGCGGACTTGGATGCAGTAGGCGCCGCCATCGGTGTGTGCTGTGCCGCCCGGGAAAAGCATGTCAAGGCCCAGATCGTAATTGATAAAACAGAGTGTCCGGCGATGCCCCTGATAGAAAAGCTGGAAGGGGAGGAAGCTTTTAAAAACCTGTTCATTACCGAGCGGGATGCTATGGTCAAGGCAGATTCCCGCACCCTTTTGGTCGTAGTGGATACCAACCGTCCGGACCAGGTGCAAAGTGAGGCTTTGCTTCAGGCCTGCAACCGGGTAGCGGTGATTGACCATCACCGCAGAAGTGCCAGCTATATTGAAGACGCAGTGCTTACATTCCTGGAACCCAGTGCGTCATCTGCCAGCGAACTGATGTCGGAAATTTTGCAGGAGATCGTATCCAAAGATGCGATCTCCAAGCTGGAAGCGGAGGCGATACTTTCCGGCATTGTGCTGGATACGAAGAATTTTACACTTCGCACCGGGGAACGAACCTTTGAGGCGGCTGCCTTTCTGCGCAGGGTGGGCGCGGACACTACGGTGGTCAAGCGCCTTTTGCAGAACAATATGGAAAATAACGTGCAAAAATACGGCATTATGCAGTGCGCGAAGAACTATCGGGGGATTATCATTGCCGCGCCGGAGCAGCCGCAGGATCGCATTGTATCCGCGCAGGCGGCGGATGAACTGCTGAACATTGCGGGGGCAGAGGCCTCTGTTGTGATTTATCCCACGAAAGATGGGAATGTATTTGCCTCAGCCCGGTCCATTGGAGACGTAAATGTGCAGCTTATTATGGAACAGTTGGGAGGCGGCGGCAACCGTGCCGCGGCTGCAGCTCAAATGGAGGGGACGCCTCTGGAGGAAGCGCTGGCGCAGCTGAAACAAAGTATTGACAAATACCTGGATGAATAACAGAAAGGATATATGCATATGAAAGTCATTTTTTTGGAGGATGTAAAGGGGAAAGGGAAGAAAGGCGAACTGAAAGATGTGTCGGACGGCTATGCCCGGAATTTCCTTCTGCCCAAAAAACTGGCAAAGGAAGCGACTGCGGATAATTTGAATACCTTCAAATTGCAGGAAAAGGCTCGCTTGGCCCAAATCGAACGGGAAAAAGCCGAAGCCCATGAGAACGCCAAGCGCCTGGAAAGCATGGTGGTAAAGCTCACAGCGAAAGCCGGCACCAACGGCCGCTTGTTCGGTGCTGTTACCAGCAAGGAGATCAGTGACGCACTGGAAGCACAGTATGGGATGTTGATCGAAAAAAATAAAATCGTGATGCCGGAGCCGATCAAAAGCTATGGCAGCTACGAGGTCAAATGCAAATTCGGATACGAGATTTCCGGCACGATCCATGTACAGGTCGTAGAGGAAGCGTGATTTTTTGAGTAAGGAACAGCGCCATGGAAGAATTGTTAGGCCGTCAGCCGCCTCATAATGCCCAAGCAGAGCAGGCCATTATTGGCTCCATGCTCATTGATCCACGCTGTATTGCGGATGTGATGGAAAAAGTTACCTCCGGAGATTTTTTCATTACAGCGAACAGGACTATTTTTGAAACAATTTTTCATATGTTCTCCTATAGCCAAACCGTGGACCCGATCACTGTGCTGAATGAAATGAAGGTCCGCGGCCTGTATCGGGAAAACGAGACCGAACGGTACCTGCGGGAGGTGATGCAGGCAACGCCTACGGCGGCGAATGTGCTGGAATACTGTTCCATTGTGCGGGATAAGGCACTGCTGCGCAGCTTGGGCGATGTGGCCAGCGAAGTGAACAGCATGATTTATGAGGGTACCGGAGAAGCGGATGCACTGCTGGAAATGGCGGAGCGGAAAATCTACGCGCTGCGTCAGGGACGGAATGTGACAGGCTTGCTGCCCATTTCCCAGGTCGTCAACTCAGCATATGAACAGATCCAGACTGCTGCGGAAAGCCAAAATGCCATTCCCGGACTGTCCACAGGATTGCCGGATATTGATAAACGCATCCTGGGTCTGAACGACGGAGAGCTGATTTTCATTGCGGCCCGTCCCGGCATGGGCAAAACGAGTATTGCCCTGAACATTGCGCTGAATGTGGCCAAGCATTCGGGAAAGGCTGTGGCGGTGTTTTCATTGGAAATGACCCGGGAGCAGATCGTTACCCGTATGCTGGCTTATGAAGGGCTGGTCAACGGCAAAAAGCTCATTACCGGCAATCTTACGGAAGAAGATTGGCGGCGCATCGGCGCGGCTGCGTCGACTATCAGCCAGACGGATATGTATGTAGATGATAATCCGGTTTTGACGGTTACGGATATGAACGCTGCCTGCCGGCGGATCGAGAATCTGGGTCTGGTGGTGATCGACTACCTACAGCTCATGACTTCGGCGACAGGAAAAAGCCGCTATGCGGCGGAGAGCCGGACCCAAGTGGTCAGTGACATCAGCCGAATGCTGAAGATTATGGCCAAGGAACTGGATGTGCCGGTGGTATGCCTGTCTCAGTTGTCCCGTGCCAGCGAGACCCGGCAAGATAAACGCCCTCAGCTTTCCGACCTGCGCGAATCCGGCTCTATTGAACAGGATGCGGATGTAGTCATCGGCCTGTACCGGGATGGGTATTATAATCAGGAAAGCGAAAACCCGAATCTGGCGGAAGCCATCATTTTGAAAAACCGAAAGGGCGAGGTCGGCGTGGTCAATCTGACCTGGCTTCCGGAATATACTGCGTTTGCCCAATATGAGGGCCGCTATGACGATGAATACTGAATTTATCGACCGCTATGGGATGCTGCCGCCTGGAACGCGGGTGCTGGTAGCCCTGTCCGGCGGAAAAGATTCTGTGTATTTACTCCACCGTCTGCTGGAGTTGGCGCAGCCGCGGGACCTGATCATTGGAGCGGCGCATTTTAATCATATGCTTCGCGGCGCGGAATCCCAGCGGGATACGGAGTTTGTTGCGGAGCTGTGCCGGAAGCTTGGGGTTCCACTGTTTGAACAGCGCGGAATGGTGAAGGAGTATGCGCTTGAGCACCGTAAGGGGATTGAAGAAGCTTCCCGGGAACTGCGGTATGCCTTTTTGGAGGGCGTTCGTGCGGATCAGGGCTATCACGTGATCGCAACAGCCCACCATGCCAATGACCAGGCGGAGACGATGCTGCTGAACCTGGCGCGGGGAGCCGGAACGAAAGGGCTGGCAGGTATCCCCCCGGTGCGGGGGAATATCATTCGCCCGATTCTGAACATCCCGGATGCGGAAATCAAACGGTATTTATCTGAACGTGAGATCCGGCATGTGGAGGACAGCAGCAATCAGGATGACGGATACCGCCGCAACAGGATACGGCACCAGGTGATACCTGTGCTGGAGGAGTTGAATCCCCGGTTTGCCTCTCATGCGGCCGCAGCGGCCCTTTCCCTGCGGGAAGATGATGAATTTCTGGAAACCATGGCCCGGGAGTTCTTGGAAGCCCATTATCAGGAAGATGGAGTTTTGGCAGCGGAACTTTCTGCCTTGCCAAAGCCGGTCGCGGTTCGTGCGCTGCGCCTGCTTTGCGGCTCGGCGCTGTCCCGCCAGCAGACAGAATCTATTTTGTGGATGTGTACGCAGACGCAGCGCCGAAGCTTGAATATTTACGGCACGGAAGTTCGATATGACCAGGGACGGTTGATATTCGGGCCGTTGCCGAAACAGGCGATTTCACAAGTCCGTTGCACCGGAGAGCGGGGTACATGCACCGCCGGCGCGTACCATATTTCCTGGGAAATTGGGAGGTACTCCGGTGAAATTCACAATTCATTCAACACTTTTTGCCTAAAACGTGAGAAGATAAAAGGAACAGTCCGCATCGCAGAAAAGCGGGACGGGGATCGAATCCGGCTTGCAGGAAGAAATTGCACCAAAACGTTGAAAGCCCTGTTTCAGGAACGAAAGCTGACGCAGTACCAGCGGAAAATGCTGCCGGTAGTACGGGATGATGCAGGTGTTTTGGCCATTCCGGGGTTTGGCATGGACGAACGCTGTTTACCGGAAATTGGAGATGAAGTGATGCGCATTTCCTGCGAAGAATAGAAAGAGATGGGCGGGTAACAATGAGCATGATCAATGATATAGAACGAGTCCTGTTTTCGCAGCAGGAACTGCAAAGCAAGGTCAATGAACTGGGCGCACGAATCACGAAAGACTATGAAGGAAAGGAACCGATCTTTGTAGGTGTCTTGAAGGGCTGCTTTGTATTTATGGCGGACTTGATGCGGGCAGTGAATTTGCCTTGCCAAATCGATTTTATGGCAGTCTCATCTTATGGAAAAGGCACAACGTCCTCCGGTGAGGTGCAGATCAACAAGGATTTGAGCTATGACATCGCCGGACGGGATATCATCATTGTGGAGGATATTTTGGACAGTGGTGTGACCCTGAACTATTTGATCGGGTATCTGAATCACCGCAATCCGAAGTCCATTAGAATCGTTACGTTGTTTGATAAGCCGTCCCGCCGGAAAGCGCCGGTGAAGGCGGACTATTTTGGATATGAAGTGCCAGACGCATTTATTGTCGGCTACGGCTTGGATTATGCGGAGAAATACCGCAACTTACCCTATATCGGCATTTTAAAGTCGGAAATCTATGAATAATCTCGAAGAAAAGCCTTTGGAAAAGGATGTGAACGCCGAATGACAAAAAACAAACGCACGCGGGATGCCGCCTTTTATCTCATAATTCTGGTGCTCCTGATCGCTGCGGTATACACTTGGTCTGTCAATAATCAGACGACCGAAGTATACCAGCTCAGCGATATTGTGGAACTGTTCCAGCAGGAAAAGGTGGAATCCTTCGTGGTGGAAGGAAACGACCTGATTCTGAAACTTCGCGCAGAGGAAGGCGACACGGATGAAGATGAAAAAAACCGGACGATCACCTACGATTTGTACGATGTGGACCTTTTCAACGACAAGCTGGGAACGCTGATCGATGAGCAGAAGGCCAAAGGGATCTTGACGGAATATGACTACCGTGTCGGCTTTGTGATGCCCATCTGGCTGAGTCTGGTGCCGTATTTGCTCCTGGTGGCGCTCATGCTGGGCGTGACCTATATGATGATGAACAAAGGCGGCGGAGCTCCGGGCGTAGGAAAATTCGGAAAAGCCCGTACCCGCGCCGGAATCGACGATGCCAAGCGCGTGACGTTCTCGGATGTTGCCGGTGTAGATGAAGAGCGTGCCGAACTGGAAGAACTGGTAGACTTCCTGAAAAATCCCCGTGCGTTTGCAGAAATGGGGGCACGGGTCCCGAAAGGTGTGTTGCTGGAAGGCCCTCCGGGCACCGGTAAGACCCTGCTGGCGAGAGCCATTGCGGGAGAAGCAAATGTACAGTTCCTGTCCATTTCCGGCTCCGACTTTGTGGAACTCTATGTGGGCGTCGGCGCGTCCCGTGTCCGCGATTTGTTTGACCAAGCGAAAAAAGTGTCGCCCTGTATTATTTTCATTGACGAGATCGACGCTGTCGGTCGCCAGAGAGGCTCGGGTCTCGGCGGCGGACATGACGAACGTGAACAGACGCTGAACCAGCTCCTGGTGGAGATGGACGGATTTGAAAACAATTCCGGCATCGTCGTCATGGCGGCGACGAACCGCGCGGATATCCTGGACCACGCCCTGCTGCGCCCCGGCCGCTTTGACCGGCGCATCTATGTGGGCGCTCCGGATGTGGCGGGCCGGGAAGCGATTTTGAAGATCCATGCCAAAGGAAAGCCTCTGGGCGATAATGTGGATTTGAAAAATACTGCCCGGGGAACGCCGGGATTTACCGGTGCGGACTTGGAGAACGTATTGAACGAGGCCGCCCTCCTCGCCGTGCGCAAACGGCGGAAATTCATCATGCAGGACGATATTGATGAGGCGATTTTGAAGATCCAGATGGGCCCGGAGAAAAAGAGCCGTGTCATTTCCGATAAAGAGCGCAGGCTCACCGCATATCACGAGGCTGGGCACGCCATTGCTGGCCGCTATCTTCCGAACACGGATCCAGTGCATTATATCACCATCATTCCCCGCGGCGCTGCTGGCGGATTTACCCTGTTCCGCCCGGACGAGGATAAAACCTTTACCTCCAAAAGTGAGATGTTTGAAAACATCGTCATGGCACTGGGCGGGCGGGTATCCGAGGCCATGTTCCTGGATGATATTTCCACTGGTGCATCCGGGGATATCCAGCAGGCCAGCCGTATTGCTCGGGCAATGGTAACGGTGTACGGTATGAGTGAACGCCTTGGCCCCATCAGCTATGACAGCTCTGAGCACAGCATTTTCATCGGCCGTGACTTCGGCCAGACCAAGAGCTATTCCGAGGAGACCGCGGCAGTGATCGACGAGGAAGTGAAAAAGATATTTGATGAAGCCTATGCCCGGTGTGAAAAAATCCTCCGGGAGCATGAGGAAGAGTTGCGTATGGTAGCGGACTATCTGCTGGTCCATGAGAACATGGAAGGGGAAGATTTTGCCTATATCTGTGAGCATAAGCAGCTTCCGGCGAAAAATGACGGTAGCATCGAACCGGCGGCGAAGCGTATCTCTCTGTTTGAGGGCGTAGAAGCTCCGCACATTGAGAGACCGGAAACAGAAGAATAAACGAGAAGGGGCAGCTTTGCCCCTTTCGTTGTATCGATAAGGAGAAGAGAGCATGAAATTAGGAATCGTCGGCTTGCCGAATGTGGGTAAGTCCACATTGTTCAACGCCATTACCAACGCCGGTGCAGAGTCGGCCAATTATCCGTTCTGCACCATTGAGCCCAACGTGGGTATGGTTACGGTACCGGACCCCCGGCTGGATTATCTGGCGCAGATGTATCAGCCCAAAAAGCTGACGCCGGCAGTGATCGAATTCGTGGATATTGCCGGCCTGGTAAAAGGCGCGTCCAAAGGCGAAGGCCTTGGCAATAAATTTTTGGACAATATTCGCTCTACGGACGCCATCGTTCATGTGGTCCGGTGCTTTGACGATGAAAATATTATCCATGTGGACGGGTCTACGGATCCCCGCCGGGACATTGAGACTATTGATCTGGAACTCATCATGTCGGATGTGGAGATGGTGGAACGCCGTATCGACAAGGCGACTAAAGCAGCCAAAGGCGGAGACAAGAAGTTTGCCCATGAGGCAGAAGTGTTCCAAGGCCTGTTGGAGCATCTGAATAACGGAAAATCTGCCCGCAGTTATGACTGCGATGCGGATGACATGGAACTCATCCGTACCAGCGACCTGCTGACCCTGAAGCCCATTATTTTTGCAGCCAATATGGATGAATTCGGGATCGCGGACTATAAAAATGATACCTATTATCAAACGGTAAAAAGCATTGCCGATGGGGAAAATGCCCAAGTATTGCCGATTTGCGCCTGCATTGAAGAGGAATTGGCGGCATTGGATAAGGATGAGCAGGAGATGTTCTTGGGAGAGTTGGGAATGACGGAATCCGGTTTAGACCGCATGATCCAATGCTCCTATACACTGTTGGGCCTCATCAGCTTCCTGACCTGCGGACCGGACGAGTGCCGGGCATGGACCATCAAACGGGGGACCAAGGCTCCTCAGGCGGCGGGGAAAATACATACGGACTTTGAACGTGGCTTTATCCGCGCGGAAATCGTGGCCTTTGACGACCTGAAGGCGTGCGGCAGCATGAACGCAGCCAAGGAAAAAGGTCTGGTCCGTTCCGAGGGCAAGGAATACGTTATGCAGGACGGAGACGTGACGCTGTTTCGGTTTAATGTGTAAATATGATGAAACAATGCTTGGTCACGCTTGCACTGGCTACGGACTGGCATTTGAAAGTAGTACGGACACGACTGGATATGATAATCCGAATTTTGATTTAGAGATTGAAAACGGGACACTTTTTGTGACAGGATATCTTATTGATGCCTGGGCGGATGCGCCAATAGATGAAGCCGAGGCCGCAAAACGGACTGCGCTTCAGGAAAGATTTCGCTGTAAACGGACCGTTGAACTCCCCAATACGGTTATGACGGTGTATGAATTGCCGTGTATTGCACTTGAAGATGGAAATGCCTTTGCGGTGGTGGGGACTGATACAAACGATTGGTATTTTGTGAACCTTTTGGGTGAAGACGTGGATTGTACGCCGCTCACTTATGAAATCGGCCGTGTTTTCGGCGAAGCGATTGAAGCATTTTTTGTTCGTAGAGAGGAAACGGTAGGAGGAATTGGCTGGTCGAATAGGGATTACATCATTGCGAAAACTGCAACTGGAGAAGAAGTGCTCTGCGGCTGTGTCGATTGGCCTGCCTCTATGCTGATTGAATAATTCATTGACATTTTCCGCAGTCAGTGATATATTGCTACTGTCAAATCGGCTTTGACGGAGAAAGACCTGTCGAGAAGCGCGCAGAGAGGGACACGTTCGGTGAGAGTGTCCTGCGCGGACGGCGGAATCTACCACTCCCGAGCTGTCCGCGATGAGCGGGCCGGGGCCGCCCGTTACAGCGGTGAATGAGATTTCAGACCTGCGGTCTGAAAAATCAGGGTGGAACCGTGGAACGTTTATGACGTCTCACCCCTGGACAAGATACAGGGGTGAGGCGTTTTTGCATTGCCCCCAAACACCAAGGAGGAAAGAAGAAATGTCCGAAGAAAACAAGTTCAGCTTTGAAAACAGGGAGTACCGGGATACCTACCGCCACTCCGCCAGCCATGTGCTGGCCCAGGCCATCAAGCGGCTGTATCCTGATGCTAAGCTGGCCATCGGCCCGTCCATCGACAATGGATTTTATTACGACATCGACTGCGAGACCACCTTTACCCCCGAGACGCTGGAACAGCTGGAAGGGGAGATGCGGAAAATCTGCAAAGAAAAGCTGAAAATCGAGCGCTTTGAATTGCCCCGGGCCGAAGCGTTGAAGCTCATGGAAGAACAGGGTGAGCCCTACAAGATGGAACTCATCAACGACTTGCCGGAGGACGCGGTCATCAGTTTCTACAAGCAGGGCGAGTTTACCGACCTGTGCGCCGGACCCCATCTGGATTCCACTGGGCGCATCAAGGGCAACGGCATCAAGCTGATGAGCGTCACCGGCGCCTACTGGCGGGGCGATTCCAATAAAAAAATGCTCCAGCGTATTTACGGCACCTGTTTCCCCAACAAGACGGAGCTGGACGCCTATCTGAACATGCTGGAGGAGGCCAAAAAGCGCGACCACCGAAAGCTGGGCAAGGAGTTGGGTCTGTTTATGCTCCGGGACGAGGGCCCCGGCTTCCCGTTCTTCCTGCCGAAGGGCATGGTTCTGAAAAATACCCTGCTGGATTACTGGCGCGAGGTGCATAAAAAATACGGTTATGTGGAGATTTCCACACCCATCATGCTCAACCGCCAGTTGTGGGAGCGGTCCGGCCACTGGGACCACTATAAACAGAATATGTACACCACCGTCATCGACGATGTGGATTTTGCCATCAAGCCCATGAACTGCCCCGGCGGGATGCTGGTCTACGCCAGCGAGCCCCATTCTTACCGTGAGCTGCCCCTGCGGGTGGGTGAGATCGGTCTGGTCCACCGGCATGAGCTGTCCGGCGCGCTCCATGGACTGTTCCGCGTGCGCTGCTTCCATCAGGATGACGCCCATGTGTTCATGACCCGGGAGCAGATGCAGGACGTCATTCAGGAGACCGTGCGCCTGTTCGACGAGGTATATTCAACCTTCGGCCTGCAGTATGAAATTGAGCTGTCCACCATGCCGGAGGACCACATCGGCACCGTGGAGGAGTGGGAGCGCAACCAAGACATTTTGAAGCAGGCCATTACCGCTATGGGCAAGGATTACGTCATCAACGAGGGCGACGGTGCGTTCTACGGGCCGAAGCTGGACTTCCATCTGGCGGATTCCCTGGGCCGGACCTGGCAGTGCGGCACGATTCAGCTGGATTCCCAGCTGCCGGAGCGGTTTGAACTGGAATATACCGGCGAGGACGGGCAGAAACATCGGCCGGTCATGATCCACCGCGTGGTGCTGGGGTCCATCGAGCGCTTCATCGGCGTCATCACCGAGCACTTCGCCGGTGCGTTCCCCACGTGGCTGGCCCCCGTGCAGGTGAAGGTCCTGCCCATTACGGACCGTACCAACGCATACGCGGAGGAAGCGGCCGCCAAGCTGGACGCCTTGGGCATCCGGGTGGAAACCGACCTGCGCAACGAGAAGATCGGCTATAAGATCCGCGAGGCGCAGATGCAGAAGATCCCCTACATGCTGGTGGTGGGCGACAAGGAAGCCGAGTCCGGCAACCTGTCCGTCCGCACCCGCTCCGGCGGCGACAAGGGCGTGATGTCTTTCGACGAATTTGCCGTGATGATTCAAAAAGAAATCGTAGAAAAGACGAAAGAAGTATAAAGCTGGAAAAGCCGGCATGATTTACAAATCATAAGAAAAAGGCTCCTACAAACACTAACAAAAAGTGTGGAAGGAGCCTTTTTATGACGAAAGAACGAAGAAAACTCTGCTTGGCCCTGGCGGTGATATTTGCGGTGAATCTGTTGGCCATCGCCGTGGCGCAGAATGCTGCCGCACAGACCTATAAAAAAGGCTCCAGCGGACAGACGGTGACACAAATTCAAACGAAACTGCGGGACTGGGGCTATTATTCCGGCACGGTGGACGGTGTGTACGGCACTGGAACGGAGACCGCGGTGAAAAAATTCCAGCAAAAAAACGGATTGGAGCCGGATGGCAAAGTCGGTCCTGCCACCTTGGCGGCTCTGGGCATCTCCGGCGAGACCGGTGCGGCATCCGGTGATATAGAGCTCTTGGCTCGTTTGATTTCTGCGGAAGCCCGTGGAGAACCCTACGACGGCCAAGTGGCCGTGGGCGCGGTGGTGCTCAATCGGGTACGGCATCCGTCGTTTCCCAATACCATGTCCGGAGTCATTTATCAAGCTGGCGCGTTTTCCTGCTTACAGGACGGACAATTTTATGAGCCGGTCGCCGACAGTGCCTATAAAGCGGCCCGGGCCGCCATGGCCGGATCTGACCCCACCGGCGGAGCGATCTATTACTTTAACCCCGTCACCGCGACCAGCAAGTGGATCTGGTCCCGCCCTCTTATCATTACCATCGGAAAGCACAGATTCTGTTCTTGAGAGATTCCCCGCCCTCGGGCGGGGAATTTTCTTGCAAAACCCAGCCCGGGATGCTATACTGTTTCCATCTATACAACAGAAGGTGCTATCATGAGCTATTGTTCCAAATGCGGATCCTATGTCCCGGATTCGGCATTAAAATGCCCCGCTTGCGGAAAATTGAAGATCGGTGCGGCGGAGACCGCTCAACAAGCCGAGCGGCAGTCAAAACCCCAGAGCGGTTTTGACAGGACCTCTGCACCGCCGCAGTCCTATCGGTATGGATATAGTCAAAGTGAGCAGCAGACCAGCGGCGAATCCCGCCCGCAGCGGGATCAATATGAGCGCTACCGCACAGACGATTATTCCGGTACAGCACCGGGCGGGGATATAGAGGAAAACAAGGCGCTTGGCGCGATCAGTTATCTGGGCCCGCTGGTCGTCCTGTCTATGATCCTAAAGCCCAATTCTCCCTTTGTGCGGTTTCACGCGAACCAGTCGATTGCGCTGATGATTTTCTCGGTGTTGTGTTCGCTTTGCAGATTCGTTCCATTTTTCGGCTGGATGATTGGCATCTTTGGCGGGATTTTTACATTGGTAAATGTGTTCAGAGGTTTTTTCAGTGCTATGAACGGTCAGATGAAAAAGCTTCCCATTGTAGGAGACATTCATATTCTTGGAAAACGAGGAGAGATGTAACAGTGAAATTACTTACATATGCATATAAAAACCAAACCCAGGTTGGGATTATCGGCTCGGACGATGGGAAAGTCGTCCCCATCGGAACGCTGGGCTATCAGGCCGCGGATATGACGGCCTTTATCCGGGAATTGGGCGGCAAGGTGCCTGCAGCCCTGCTTGGAAAAGTGGATGCAGCTCCCGGTGTGCCCTTTGCGGACTGCAAACTTCTGGCCCCCATCAAATACCCGGAGCAGGATGTGCTGTGCCTCGGTGTCAACTATTTGGAGCATCGGGATGAAACTGTGAAGTCTGACGTGGTATATGATGCGAGCGGAACCAACACGATTTACTTCGGTAAACGGGTAGTGTCGGCCGTGGACCCCTTTGGAGAAATTGACAGCCACAGTGATATTGTGGATAGTTTGGATTACGAAGTGGAGCTGGCGGTTATTATCGGCAGGGACGCAAAAAACGTGCCGCTGGAATCTGCCAGAGACTATGTGCTGGGTTACACCATTCTCAATGACGTGAGCGCCCGTAATCTGCAGTCCCGGCACCAGCAGTGGTATTTTGGAAAGAGTCTGGACGATTTTACCCCCATGGGCCCGTGGATCGTCACGGAAGATGAATTGCCGTGGCTGCCTAAGGTCGGGATACGTGCTTATCTTAATGGAGAGTTACGGCAAAACAGCAATACAGAATTGATGATTACCAATATTGACGTAGTGATCCACGAATTGACTCGGGGCATGACACTGAAGGCCGGCACGGTCATCGCTATGGGAACGCCCTCCGGCGTTGGTATGGGCTTCAACCCCGGCAAATACATGCACCCCGGTGACGTGATCCGTTGTGAGATTGATGGCATTGGTGTGCTGGAAAACACGGTGAAATAAAACGATAACTGATGATGCAGCGCAGTAGTTTTACTGCGCTGTTTTTTTACTGAAAAGGAGGAAAATACACCTTGAAAAATTTCTTGTAAAAATTTGATTTTTTTGAGAAAAAATGCTTGACTTTATGTCTTTCGGGTGGTATATTAAC
This sequence comes from uncultured Clostridia bacterium, assembly GCA_947644595.1. GTDB lineage: Bacteria > Bacillota > Clostridia > Oscillospirales > Oscillospiraceae > HGM13010. The sequence goes on along the minus strand of CANSAE010000009.1, from coordinate 266 downwards.
AAAGCTGTCCCACGGGGCATATCACTGAGAATATAGTTTCTTTCAAAAAGTAAAATTTTCGTAAGAAATTGTTGACAAAAGATTCGAAGTGGGTTATAATGTGATTCCGCTGGAAACAGTGTTGGTGTACCTTGAAAATTAAACAATGTAAGAAGCAAAAGCTTTTTAAGCACCAGAAAAAGGGAACTTGAAAAGGACCGGAATGGAACGTCGGTTCTCTCGGCAGAGATGTCGAGTTCAATTCCATTTTGAGATTTATTTTGAAA
>CANSAE010000008.1 GCA_947644595.1 uncultured Clostridia bacterium | reverse complement strand
TTTTTTGCATGTTTCAGGGCAACAAAAAAACAGCCCTTCGGCTGTTTTTTTGCATACTGCGTCAATTCGTGGCCAGTTGGTCCACATAGGACTGCATGGCCTGCTTGCTGTCTGAGCCCTTGGAGCCGTTGATGAATTGCTGTTTCTCCTCCCGGCTCATGGCCGCGTACTTTTCCAATGCGGTGGGATTCTCCACCAGCGCCATCCCCAAGCCCATGGGCATGGGGCCTTTCAGCCAGTTTTTTTCCATGCTTGCGCCTCCTTTTGGTTTTTCCATAGTGTGCCCGTTTTGCGGCATTTCATGCAAAAAGAGAAGCGCCGTATTTTCATACGGCGCTTCAAAAGGATGAGGATAAAATGAAAAAGATGAAACAATCTCTTGCTTATGTTCTTAGAATACCCGGAAGTTATTACAGAAAAAAGGGGAAAATTGTTACAAGAATATTAAATACAAAAAAGTTGACATAATTTTCTCTTCATCCGAACACCGGCCCGAACCAAACAGAGCCTAGGGCATCCGGCAGAATATCCGGCGCGGCGCAGGAGACGTAAGTTTCCGTTCCGCCGGGGCATGTGACCGACACGGAGGGGGTGCGGAAGTGGGATAGGAGGATGCCGGCATCCTGTTCCGGCGCAGGGGAGAGGAGTTCAGCGATTTCGGCGCGTTGTTCGTCGAAAAATGCGTCGGCAATGGCGCGGTCCGTGGCGAAAAAGCCGCCGCCGTAATGGGTGTGGAGCAGGTGCTCCCACTGAAACAGGGTGTCGGGCAGGCGCGTGTGGGGTGCGTTTGCCAGCAGCGCTTCCCGCCGCGCGGCGTATTCCTCCGGAGACAGGCGGGTGACCGTTCCGGCGGCAGGTTCCGTCACGGTGAGGGTACGGCAGGGAAGGGTGGGGACCGCGCCGATTTTTTCTGCGTACCAAGCGTAGAGACTGGGTTCTGCAGGTTTGGTGAGGAGGAGTTCGCCCCGGGCAAAGCAATCATCCCGCAGCCGCCGGCAGAGCATGGCTGCCAGCCCACGGTCCCGGTGGTCCGGGTGGGTGGCCACGGCATAGAGGTACCGGGCGGGCAGGTCTGGCTGCCCCGGGCGCAGGATGGTCAGACCGGGGAGGGCGTAGGCCGCGGCGTAGACAATGCCGTTTTGCAGTGCAGTCAGGCAGAAATCACTGCCCGGCCACAAGTCCAGAAACTGCCGCACCAGCGGTGCAGGGTCGCCGAAGACCGTTTCCCACAGGCCGGCGAGGCCGTCAGACAGGGCCGGGCGGTAGGGCGTGAGGGCATATTCAGGCATCGTATACCTCCGGGCAGATGCGTCGAATTTCCGCGCGGATCTCCCGCAGGTCCACGAAGGTTTCCGGGCGCTTGGTCACGTCCCGCAGCAGGGCGGAGGGGTGATAGATAGCCATGTACCGGCGTGTGCCGATATCGAACCATTGGCCGTGCTCCCGGGTGATGCGGAAATCCGGCTTGATGAGCCCCATGGCGGCGATGCGGCCCAGGCAGATGACGATTTTCGGGTCGATGAACTGCATTTGCGCGTCCAGATACGGCCGGCAGGCTTCCTGTTCCTGATTTTGCGGGTCCCGGTTCCGGGGCGGGCGGCATTTGACCATATTGGTGATGTACAGCTTTGTGCGGTCCAGGTCAATGAGCTCCAGCATGTCGTCCAGCAGGCGGCCGGCGGGGCCCACGAAAGGTTCGCCCTTCAGGTCTTCCTGCTCGCCGGGGCCTTCGCCGATGAGCAGGACGGGGGATGCGGGGTTGCCCACGCCGAACACGACATTGTGCCGTGTCTCGTGCAGGGCGCATTTTTGGCAGTGCAGGCAGTCCTGCTGCAAGCTTGTCCAATCAGCCATGGGAGTCCTCCTTGAGTAAGTTCAGTAACATTTCTTTTTGGTTGCACCTGGGGTCGATCAGCACGGAGTCCAGCAGTCGGTGCAGGGCCTTGCCGATGTCCGCACCGGTATAGCCAAGGGCCTGCAGGTCCGTGCCGTTGACGGCGAGGTGCGATAGGTCAAGGCAGTCGCCGGAGGCGAGGATGGTGTCCACGCGGGAGGGCAGGTCTTGTCTGTTTTGACATTGTGCGGCACAGCGCACGGCGTCCGCGCCATGTTTTGCGATAAGACGGCGCAAGGCCGGGTTCTCCTCCGGCAGCGGTGCGAGGATGAGCGGCACCGCCTGTTCGCAAAATCGTATCGTGGCGGTATCGGCCCGGAGGGAACGCAAAAATGCTTCCGGACTTTCAATGCAGCGTTGCAGCATCAGCTCCGCGCAGAACCACGCCCAGCGGTAGGCCAATGTTGGCTCCGGGGTAGGAATACCGCTGTTTTTCGGCGCTTGAAGAAGAAATGCGGACAGCAGCCGTGCCATATCCATGGCGTAGGAGGGCGGGGGAGACAGTAGGGTCTTTTCCAATTCTGTATGGATGCGCTCCGGGGCCACGAACCGGGCCAGATGGGCGTTGCGGCAGATGGCGTCGTGGGTGGCGGTGTCAATGCCCATATTCAACTGCGCCGCAAAACGGAACGCCCGGAACATCCGCAGGGCATCTTCCTGAAAGCGCTTGTCCGGGTCTCCCACACAGCGGAGACAGGTTTCTTTCAAATCCTTCTGCCCGCCGAAGGGGTCGATGAGGTTCCCCTCCAAATCCATGGCCATGGCGTTGACAGTGAAATCCCGGCGGGACAGGTCTTCGGTCAGGCGGTCGGTGAACTGCACTTCGTCAGGCCGGCGGTGGTCGGTGTACGGGCCGTCTTTGCGGAAGGTGGTCACCTCGGCTTGGCTCCCGCCATAAAATACGGTAACGGTGCCGTGCTTCAGCCCCGTGGGCACCGTGCGGTCAAACAGGGCCATGGTCTGTTCCGGCAGCGCGGCGGTGCAGATGTCCCAATCCTCCGGGGTGCGGCCCAGCAGCGTGTCCCGCACGCAGCCGCCTACCAGATAGGCCGGGTGCCCGGCGGTTTGTAAGCGTTGGAGGATGCCCTTGACCCCGGCAGGGACCATGAGATTGTCCATACATACCAGCTCCTTTGGATTTAGGGCTTGTTTTCTTCCTTTTTGGATATTATAATACCAATGACACAAAATAACAATATCAGGAAATTAGGAGGCTGCTATGACAGCTTTTGACGCATATTTGAAACGCGGAATGAAAGGCCATCTCATCGGCATCGGCGGGGTGTCCATGTCCCCCCTGGCGGAGGTGCTGGCAGGGGCGGGACTGACCATCACCGGGTCGGACATGGCCGAGAGTGAAAAAACTGAGCATTTGAAAGACCTCGGAATCAAGATTTACATCGGCCACGCCGAGGGCAACGTGGAGCCGGATACCCGGTTCATCATCCGTACCGCTGCGGTACATGACGACAACCCGGAGGTGCGAAAGGCTCATGAAATGGGCATCCCCGTCTATGAGCGGGCCCAGGCCTGGGGGGCCATCATGAAGGACTACCGCAACGCCCTGTGCATTTCCGGTACCCACGGTAAAACTACCACCACCTCCATGTGCACCCACATCCTCATGGCCGCGGAAAAGGACCCCACGGTGATGATCGGCGGCACCCTGCCTATGCTGAAGGCAGGGCACCGGGTGGGCCATGGGGAGACTATCGTGCTGGAATCCTGCGAATACTGCGATTCGTTTTTGAATTTCTTCCCCACCATCGCTGTGGTGCTGAATATCGAGGAGGACCATCTGGATTACTTCACCGAGGGCCTGCCTGCCATCCAGCGGTCTTTTCGGCAGTTTGCCGGGGCCGTGCCGGAAAATGGCTTTGTGGTGGCGAATCTGGAGGACAAAAACACCATGGATGCCCTCAAGGGGCTGGACCGGGAGATCATCACCTTCGGCATCACCGAGGAGGCGGATGTGTACGCGAAGAACATCACGTTCTCCGGCGCCAGCACCACTTTTGATGTGTACTGCTTCGGGGAAAAGCTTACGGACGTAACTCTGCATGTGCCGGGACTGTTTAATGTCCGCAACGCTCTGGCAGCCATTGCGGCCACCGTGCGCTTGGGCGTGGGGGCCACGGCGGTGAAATACGGCTTGGCGGGCTTCAACGGCGCGGGCCGGCGCTTTGAGTACAAGGGCAAATACAACGGTGCGGATGTGTACGATGATTATGCCCATCATCCCAGCGCTCTGAAGGTCACGCTGGATACTGTGGAGCGCCTGGGCTACAAGCGGATCATCGTGGTGTTCCAGCCCCACACCTATTCCCGCACCCTGGCGCTGTTTGACGATTTTGTGGAGGAGCTGGCCCGGCCGGATGTGACTTATCTGGCGGAAATTTACGCCGCCCGGGAGCAGAATACCACGGGCATTTCCTCGAAAGACATTGCCGCGAAAATCAATGGGGCGAAATTTTTTGACAATTTCCCTGACATCGTGGCGGATTTGAAAAAGTACGTCCAGCCCGGGGACATCGTGCTGACCATCGGCGCGGGGGATGTGTGCAAGATCGGGGAAGAATTGGTGAAGGTATGAGATTAGACAAATACTTAAAGGTATCCCGGCTCATCAAGCGCCGCACCGTGGCCAACGAGGCCTGCGACGCGTCCAAGGTCATGGTGAACGGCCGCCCGGCAAAAGCTGGTTATGACGTGAAGGTGGGAGACGTGATTGAAATTGCCTTCGGACAGCGCACGGTGAAAGTGGAGGTCTTGGCGGTGAACGAGACGGCGAAGAAAGAGGATGCCGCGGCGATGTATAAAGAGCTGGCGTAAAAAATGACCTGGGTCGCAGGGCCCGGGTCATTTTATGTCAACTGTTCAAAATTTGGAAACGGACAACGGCGGCGTTTTCCAAAAGTTCATAAAGTTTCCATGGTTTCTTAACCAAATGGGGGCTTGCATGGTGTAATATAACACTCGAAAGGACTCCAAACCTTTTATTCCTCTCTTTCTCCTAACACGAAACCAAAAAACAGGAGGCGGTCGGCTGAAATGCCGCTGCCCAGGAGTGGGATCCCTGTCCGCCCGAGAACAAAAGGACAGACCAAATATGACCGTCCTACGGGCGATGATATAGAGATTCCCCGGCCCTGAAAGTGCCGGGGAATCTTGTTTTTTCGGAGAGGACCGCAGGTTATTCGCCGCGGAACGCTTCATAGGAGTAGGAAAAACTTTGGATCAGATCCGCTTGGGAAAGGTCTGCCAGAGCGTCATAGACTGACCAGCCGACGGTGACGACCTTTTTGGTCATGCCGGCAAACACTGTGTCGGCCATGGCGTCGAACGCCTCCCAGGTGATCTCGGTTCCGTCGGCATCGGTGTAAGTGGTGTCGAAGTTCCGCGTCTCTTCGTTGTATCTCTCGCACTTACCGGCCAGATATGTGTATTCGATGCGCCCGCTTTTGTAGACCACGCTGTACAGCGAAACGACGCTTTCGGCGGCACCGTTGCGCAGATAGTCGCTGAGAATATAGTGCCGTATGCCATCGGCGTCCAGGTACATGAGCACGTTAAATTCTTTCAGCAGGTCCGGCTCCGAGAAAAATTCGTCCTCGGCAGACTCCCAGACGGTCACGTCGGTGCCGCCCTCGTTGACTTCGTAGTAATAGGTCGTTGAGAAGTGGCCCGTGCCCTGCACGGAGGTGACCACCAGCTCCAAAAGCCCGTTGTCGTTCAGGTCGGTGACGGCGCAGGTGGTGGCGCTGCCAACGTAGGGCAGCCAGTCGATTTCGCTTTCCAACGTGTTGAATTTCTCGGCCAGCACGGAAAGCTGATCTTCCACAGCGGGGGCAGGGGCGGTCTTTTCGCAGCCGGTGAGCAGCAGGGCCAGCGTCAGGAATAAGATGGTCTTTCTCATGGGAACCTCCCAAGTGTTTTCCTTATGATACCACAGCTTGCCGCCGGTGTCACGCATAGATGGTGACGACCTTCAGCGTGCTGATGCCTTCGCTGTCTACGACTTCCGCAATCCATACCAGGCCGTCGGCCAGCATAATGCCGTCGGCATTGCAGAACAGTTCCCGGCAGGTCTCGGCCTCCATGGCCTGAAGGAAATCATGGGTGAAGATGCCGCCCCAATCTACCGCGGCAAACTCCCCGGCGCTGTTATAAGTGGTTTCACCGATGGTGATGGGATAGGACAGGCATTCGCTGAGACCTTCCCAGTTTTCGTCCAGAATACGGGCCCGCACCGTATCCGCGAAGCGCTCCACTTCATAGGCCGGGAATTGGGTGGCGATGCCGTAGAAATCGTCGGCAGGGAATTGTGTGTCCTCCTGGTCCGGCTCTGGCGGGACAGCGGAGAGGTCTTCCGGAGGCGTGATGGTACCGCCGCACAGCGTCCAGTCGAAGCAGTCCGCCATCAGCTCCAGGTCGGCCTTCGTGATGCGCTGATCCTCGTATAAAATGCCGCCGTCCGTGCCGGCCAGGACATTAACGCACACAAAGCACTCCGGCAGGTCCGTGAAGATCAGGGACTGCTGTTTCCCCTGGGCCAGCATCACGGTCACGCCGCTTTGGGTGGCGTATTGCCACTGCTGATAGTCTGCCGCGTGTCCGATGTTCAGCACGACATCGGAGAAGGTGCCTTTCTGGCTCCGGCGGAACTGGAAGTCCACGGTATTGTCAGATACAGAGCAGTCGCCTTCAAATTGCAGGGTGCCGTCATCAAAGCAGTAGCCCCAGAAGAAGGTGCAGGCTCCCGAGAGGAAGGGCCCACCCATGGCCTCGTTCAGCGCCGATTCGTCGAACAGGTCGGCCATGTTCTCATAGAGGGTCAGGTGATATTTTTCCGCAATTTCCTCCAGCTTGTCGGCCATGGTCTGGTCGTACACGCTGTAATTGTTGTAAGCGGTGCCCGGTGCGAAAATGCTGTTGTCCAGATTCAGGGTGGGGACATAGGCGGCGTAAAATTCCTGCCATTCCCCGGCGGCCTGTGCTTCCGGGCTGTCGGCATAGCCTTGGAGGGAAATCAGTTCCACGGTCTCTTTGTTTCCATCAAAGCCGACCTCCGCCTCCGGCGCAATGATGAGGTCCCGCAGGCCGAACAGGTTGGTGGCCACGGCGGTGGCGCCGCAGGCCAGGAGCAGGCACACTACCGCCGCCAAAACGGCGATGGTCCTGCCGATGTTTGTTCGTTTCGGTTTCATTTGTAGAATCTCCTTGTTGATGACAAGAGAGGAACGCACTTGGTCGAAGGTGTCTTTATATAGCTGCCGGTCATCCATCTTGCGTTACCTCCATCAGTTCGTTTTTCAATGCCCGGCGGGCCCGGGAAAGCCGGGTGGTCACTGCGGATTCCTTCAGATCCAGCAGCCGGGCGATATCTTTTACCGTACAGTCCTCGTAATAGAACAGGTACAGCACGGTTCTGTATTTTTCCGGCAGGCTCATTACCGTGAGGAACAAATCACTCTGGGCAGGCTCCTGAAAGGAAAAGGCGCAGGACAGCTCATCCAGAGAGACCCGCCGCTTCCGCCAGGGACTGCGCAGAGTGTTTTTGCACAGATTAACGGTCACGCGGATGAGCCAGTAGCGCACATGGTCATCGTTTTGAAAGGGCCGGGGGACGGTATAGAGCTTGATGAGCACTTCCTGCACCATGTCCTCAGCGTCCGGGACGTTCCCAAAGTAGCCCAGGGCGATGCGGAAGATCATATCCTTATGCTGGTTTGCCAACCGGTAGAATTCCGATCGTTCCATATTGCTTCACCTGCCGTTTGAAAGCTTTCATCAACAATACACATCAGCGGGGAGAAATGTCACAAGGGCGAAAAAATCCGCCCGGCTTTCTGCCGGACGGATTCAGTGACGGGGGTTCAGATGAAATATTTTTTGATGCCTTCGCCGGCCTTCGCCGCGTCGCCGCTGATGGACACGGTGAACTTGACGTTGTTGGCGTTGGAAAACGCATCCATCCAGCCCAGGACCTCTGCCACGACGGTCTCGTCGGTGGTGCCGATGATTTTGTAGAAGTTGTCCACAAATACCTGGGTAATGTCGTAGTTGCCGGAATGCAGACCAGCAATAAAGCCCTTGAACATATCTACATTCCCGATGCCGTATTCGCCGGCCTGGATCAGACGCACGCTGTACGGAATATCATAGGTAAGCTTCTTGTCCTTTTCAATACAGACAACCGCACCTGTCTCTTCTTTATCGGCCTGGAGGACGAGATCCACCAGTCTCTTGGTTTTGCCGGAACCTTTCAGCCCCATAATGACTTTCACCATGTTCGCCACGCTCCTTTTTATGTGATGATGGTGTTCTAAGTATAAGTTACCACACTTCCCGGGAAAGTGCAACGGGAAATATTCATTCTGGCGAAATTTATTGCGCTCCGGGCTTTCCCAGCATCCGGAACATATTCTTTTTATACGCCTCCACGCCGGGCTGGTCGAAGGGGTTCACTCCGGACACATAGCCGCTCAGGGCGCAGGCCAGCTCGAAGAAGCATACCAGAGACGCAAAGCCCGCCTCGTCCCGCCGGGGGACAAAGATGCCGATATTGGGCACGCCGCCGTCGATATGGGCCTGCTTCACCGCCGCCATGGCGGTGCGGCACACGTCGCCCAGCTGGCGGCTGGCCAGATAGTTCAGGCCGTCAGGGTCGCCCATGTCAAAGGGCACCTCGAACTGATACAGGTCCTGCTCAAAGCCCACCACGGACTCAAACAGGGTGCGGGGACCGTCCTGGATGAACTGGCCCATGGAGTGCAGGTCGGCAGTGAATTCTACGCTGGCGGGGAAGATACCGATGCCGTTTTTCCCTTCGCTCTCGCCGTAAAGCTGCTTCCACCACTCGGCAAAGAACCGGAAAGACGGCTCATAGGATGCCAGAATCTCTATGTTCCGGCCGTTGTGGTACAGATGCTGGCGGGCACCGGCATACTGCCATGCGGGATTTTCCGGGGAACGCAGGTCCAAGGCACGGAACTCCTCCATGGCGCAGTGAATGACCGTCTGTACATCGATGCCGGCCACGGCCATGGGTACCAGGCCCACGGCGGACAGAACGCTGAACCGGCCGCCCACATTGTCGGGCACCACAAAGGTCTCCCAGCCCTCGCTGACGGCCATGCCGTGCAGAACGCCTTTCTGTGCGTCTGTGACGGCGGTGATGCGCTTTTTCGCCTCGGCGGCGCCGTATTTGGATACCAACAGCCCCTTGAACATCCGGAAGGCCAGGGCCGGTTCCAGAGTCGTGCCGGATTTGGAGATGACACACAGGTCAAAGTCCTTGTTGCCCAGGCGGGTGAGTATGTCCATCATGGCGTCCGGAGACAATCCGTTGCCCACGAAGATGATGTCCGGGTCCTCCGGAACGCGGGTGGGACGCAGCAGGTCTACGGCGGCCCGGGCACCCAGATAGGACCCGCCGATGCCCACCACCACCAGAGCCTGGGACCGGGCCCGCACCCGCTTTGCCAGGGCTAGAATCTGTTTCAGCTCTCCGGCGGCGATGCTCTGGGGCAGAGAGAGCCAGCCGGTGAATTCCGCGCCCAGACCGCTGCCCTCCGTTAAGGTACGGTGAGCGGCGGCCACGGCAGCATAATCCGGGCCCATTTCCCGGAAAAAGGGCGAGGCACCGGTTAAGTCAACTTTTACCATATCCGAACTTCCTTTCGTATTTTGCGAATCCATGATAATCTCTATTATACACCATATTATGGAAATAGCAAATGAAAAAAGGCGGCGGGAGATGGGAAGGTGGGGAGGACACAAGCGGAAACTGTCGAAAACAGAAGAAAAGTGGAGAATTAAATCTCTTTACAGGCCAAAATATCCAGCATTTGTGAGAAAATGCCGAAGGTGCTCATCCGCTCTACCGTCTCTGATGCGGTGAGGGTAAGTTCCGCGATCTGCTCATCGCCGGAATAGACTGTCAAGGTCCCCAGAGGATCGCCGGCCAGCACGGGGGCCTCTGCCTGTTCAATGAGCTGAAGGTCGTAGCGCAGATTTGCGGCCCGGCTTTTTTCAATGACAGTGTCAGCGATATCGGGAAAGACCGGCTGCACGCAGTCGCTCTTGCCCAGGGTCACCGGTACGGGGGGCAGGGCGTTATCGGGCCGCAGGCGGCAGAGGGTATAATTGGCAAAAGCGTAGTTCAGAAGAGTTTTCGCGCTGTCGAAGCGGTGGTCGCTGCTGTCCGCGCCCAGAACCGCGGCGACGTATTCCACGCCGTCCCGCTGGGCGGTGGCGGCCAGACAGTGCCCGGCCTTGGAGGTAAATCCGGTTTTCAGACCTGTAGCGCCTTCGTAATAGTAGATGAGCTTATTGGTGTTGGACAGGGAGAATTCCCCATCCCGGGCGGTATCCATCCAGATGGTGGAGTATTCCTTGACTTTTTCATGGGAGATCAGTGCCCGGGCCATGATGGCCACATCGTAGGCACAGGAATAGTGGTTGGGGTCATCGAACAGCCCGGTGCAGTCGGTGAAGTGGGTGTCGGCCATGCCCAGGGCGGCGGCCTTGTCATTCATCCGCTGGACAAAGGCATCCTCCGTGCCGGCGATGTACTCCGCCATGGCCACGGCGCAGTCGTTGGCAGAGACCACGGTGATGCACTTGACCATTTCATTTACAGTCATTTGCTCCCCCTCTTCCAACCAAATCTGACTGCCGCCCATGGAACAGGCGTGGGCGCTGGCGGTGACCATGTCATCCGGGGAGATGGAACCGTTGTCCAGGGCTTCCATGATGAGCAGCAGGGTCATCACCTTGGTGACGCTGGCGATGAGACGGTGCTCGTGGGCATTCTTTTCGTAGAGGACTTCTCCGGTGGTTTTTTCCAGCAGGCAGGCGGACGGCGCCTGAATGGTGATGGCATCGTCATACAGACAGTCCACTGCTGCTGCGGGCGTGAGCAGCAGGCACAGGGCCAGAAGCAGGCAAATGGTATGTTTCAAAAAGCATCCCTCCAAGTTGTTCTATTCCCAATCTATGGTGCAGCTTGGCAAAATATCATTGGTTGACATTTGATTGACATAAAATTGGAAGGCGCTCCGAAAAAATGAATATCCGTTCTGCGGGAAAGAGAAAAATCTTGAGTTTTTAACATTTTCAACAGGGTTTTCAACAGAGGATATTCCAAGCGAAGAAGAAAATTATTCAAAATTGTTTACATAATATGAATTATTTTTGAAATTCCAAGAAATGCGGTTGACGATTTTATCGGGCGATAGTACAATAATATGGTAATTTTTTAGAGTTTCTGCAAGGAATGGGGAAAGGAGAACTTTGTGAACCGATTCGGAAGGGATTCTCAGTACTTTGCCTGGGGCCTGACGGCGTTTTGTGTGCTGGCGGGCTGTATCATGTTTTATCTGCTGCTGGGGCACCTGGCAACCATCAGTGGATTGATCGGCAGCGCCCTGCGGGTGCTGAGCGCGTTCATCTGGGGGCTGGTCATTGCATATGTATTGCTGCCGCTGTCCCGGTATTTTGAATATAAGGTGTTTCAGCCGCTGATATTTTTCCTGAGCAAAGGCCGCAAGGGCAAGACCGCCGGGGGCGCGCCCCGTGCCTTGGCCATCACGGCGGCCATCGCTGTGGCTATCGCGGCGATCTCCATCATCCTCCGGCTCATCATTCCCACGGTATATGAGAGCGCGGAGAGCATTCTGCTCAATTATAATACATATATTATGACCCTCACTGAGCTCATCGAACACTGGTTTGAGGATTATCCCGAGCTGTCCACACAGCTGGAAGCGGCGACGGAGAGTATTTCCAATGACATTGCCCAGTGGATTCGCAATGATTTCCTGCCCCAGATGGGCAGCTTCATCACCAATATCACCACGGGGGTGTACCTGGTGTTCCGGGCGGTGATGAATGTGGCCATCGGCTTTGTGGTGGCCTGCTACCTGCTGTATAACCGGGAAAGCTTCGGGGCGAATATGAAAAAATTGCTGTACAGCGCTTTCGGCATTAAACGGACAGAGCGGATCTTGAACGTCTGCCGTTTTACGGATGATGCCTTCATGGGATTTATCAGCGGTAAGGTGCTGGATTCCCTCATCATCGGCTGCATCACCTTCGTGTGCAGCTCCCTGCTGAAAATGCCCTACGCCGCCTTCGTCAGCGTGATCATCGGTGTGACCAATGTCATCCCCGTGTTCGGCCCGTTCATCGGCGCCATCCCCTGCACGCTCATCATTCTGGTGGTGCAGCCATTGAAGGCATTGATTTTCGTGGTATTCATCATCATTTTGCAGCAAATCGACGGCAACATCATCGGACCGAAGATTTTGGGCAGCCGGGTAGGCATCAGCGGCTTTTGGGTCATGTTTGCCATCGTGGTGTGCGGCAGCCTGTTTGGCGTAACGGGCATGATCGTGGGCGTGCCGCTGTTCGTGGTCATCAGCGCGGGATACAACAGCCTGGTGGATTACGGACTGAAAAAACGCGGCCTGACAACGCAGGCCGCACGGTATGTGAATATGGCGTATATGGATCCTGTGACCGGCGAACCCGTGCCCCGGGAGGGGCAGATCCGCAAACGAGTCCGACCGAAACGGGACAAGCCTTCAGCCCAGGACGGGGAAGAGTGAAGCCTTTGCGTCCCGCAGACCATCGCACAGGGCGTTTACGTCTGATTCCGTAGTGAAGCGGGAGAAACTGATGCGCAGTGCGCCGTCGATGACCTTGGGGCTGAGTCCCATGGCTTCCAACACATGGCTCCGCCCGCCCTTTTTGCAGGCGGAGCTTCTTGCTGCGCAAATGCCCCGCCGGTCCAGAAAATTCATCAGCACCTCGCTGCCGTACCCCGGCAGGGAAACGGACAGAATGTGGGGGGCCTGGGCGCCGATGATCTGGATGCCCGGTACCTCTTCCTGCAATCTTCCCGCGGCCAACTCCTGCAAGCCCCGCATATGGGCCATGGAGAGGGCCTGGGCGGCCTTTCCCTGCTCCGCGGCCACGCCGAAGGCGGCGATTTGAGGCAGGGCCTCCGTTCCGGCGCGCAGTCCGTTTTCCTGTCCGCCGCCGAGGAGATAGGGCAGGAGCTTGGACGCGGGCTTCAGTCCCTTGCGGATGTACAGTGCGCCCACACCTTTGGGAGCATGGATCTTATGGCCGGAGATGCTCACCATATCCGCTCCCAAAGTCTTGGCCTGAAAGGGGATCTTCAAGAATCCCTGGACCGCGTCGGTGTGTAGAATTGCGGCGCTTCCGGCGGCCTTCATAAGCTTGGAAACAGCGGAAATATCCGTAATGGCTCCGGTCTCGTTATTGACGAGCATCAGGGAGACCAGGACTGTGTCCGGACGGAGGACGTGTCTGACGGCATCCGGGTCGATAGCCCCGGACTTGTTCGGGGACAGCCGGGTGACCTCATAGCCCCGGCGCTCCAACTCGTCCAGGGACTTGCGCACGGCGTCATGCTCCACTGTGGAGCTGATGACATGCCTGCCCTTGCGGGACATGCTTTCTGCCCCCCGTAGAATGGCCCAGTTGTCACTCTCCGAGCCGCAGGATGTGAAGTACAGTTCCCCGGCGTCACAGCCCAGGGCGGCGGCGACCTGCTTCCGGGCAGTGTCCAGAATCTGCCGGGCCTCCCGTCCGGCGGCATGGGTGGAGCTGGGGTTGCCGTATTGCTCTGTCATCACCTGATACGCCAGGTCCGCCGCTTCCCTGCAGACCATCGTAGTGGCGGCATTATCTAAGTAGATCATGTTATTTCATCCTTTTGAGGTGTTATCATTGAAGTATATTATAAACACTCTTGGCTGTAAGGTCAACCAATATGAGACGCAGGCGGTAGAGACCCTGCTTCAGGAACGGGGGCACCGCCCCGCAGCGGACGGGGAGACCGCGGATGCCATCATCGTGAATACCTGCGCCGTCACCGCCGAGAGCGGGCGGAAATCCCGTCAGACCGTGCGGCACCTGAAAGGGGAACACCCGGACGCCACAGTGGCGGTCTGCGGCTGCTGGAGCCAGATCAGCGCGGAAGAAGCCCGAAAACTGGGCGCGGATGTGGTGTTTGGCACCGGGGACAAGCACGGGCTGGTGGACTGCATCGAACATGCGGTACAGGAAAAAACCGCCGCGCGGTTCGTGGATGACCCCTTCCGGCGGATGGAATTTGAAGAACTGCCCGCCGGGGCAGTGTCCGGCCGCACTCGGGCTATGCTGAAAATTGAGGACGGATGCGTGAATTTCTGCACCTACTGCGTTATTCCCTATACCCGGGGCCGGGTGCGCTCCCTGCCTTTGGCCGCCGTGGCCCGGCAGGCCTGGCAGTTGCAGGACGAGGGTTACCGGGAACTGGTGCTCACGGGCATTGAGATCGCGTCCTACGGCGTGGACCTGCCCGGTAAACCCGGTCTGGCGGACTGTGTGGAGACCATCGCCCGGGCCGCACCGGAACTGCGGCTGCGGCTGGGGTCCCTGGAACCCACGGTCATTACCGAGGACTTTGCCCATCGCATCGCCGCCACGGGAAAGGTGTGTCCTCATTTCCATTTGTCGTTGCAATCCGGGTGCGACAAGACCCTGAAAAATATGAACCGCAAGTATGACACGGCGGAGTTTTCCGCCTGCGTGGAGCGGCTGGAACGGAACTTCCCAGGTTGCGCTTTTACCGCCGACCTGATTACGGGCTTCCCCGGGGAGACTCTGAAGGACCAGGCCGAGACGCTGGAATTTATCCGTAAGATCGGCTTTGCCCAGATCCATGTGTTTCCCTATTCCGTGCGGCCAGGGACCAAGGCGGAGACCATGCCCGATCAGGTGTCTAAGGGGGAAAAAGCCCGCCGGGCCCATGAAGCGCAAGCTGTGGCGGATGAGCTGCGGGCGGCGTATCTGGCCCGGCAGGTGGGACGAACGCTGTCCACGTTGTTTGAAACGGAAGCGGACGGCGTCTGGACCGGCCACAGCGACAACTATTGCACTGTCACCGTTCCGGGACAGGACCTCCGGGGGATTGTGAGAAATGTAAAAATTTCCGGCGTTGATCGGGAGAACCTTGTGGGGGTTTTGGTTTGACGGAAAGCGGTTTCTCACATATAATGGCGAGTATAAAATTGGATGAGGGTGAGCCTATGGAACGAGAAAAGAGCTTCAATTTTGCCGCCGGCCCGTCGGTACTGCCTGTCCCTGTTTTGGAGCGGGCGCAAAAAGAACTGCTGAATTATCACGGCAGCGGCATGTCCGTGATGGAGATGAGCCACCGCAGCGGGGTGTATCAGGAAATTTTTGACGACGCGAAGTTCCGGCTCAAGGCGCTCATGCAGGTGCCGGACAGCCATGAAATACTGTTCCTTCAAGGGGGCGGTACCCTGCAGTTCGCTATGGTGCCCATGAATCTGATGGGGCCGAATGGAAAAGCGGACTATGCCGTAACGGGGAATTTCTCCGGCATCGCGGCGAAAGAAGCGGAAAAATACGGCAGTGTGCACATTGCGGCCGATACCGCTTCCGGCGGGCACCGGACCATCCCGGCCCAGTCGGAGCTGTCCCTGAGTCCCGACGCGGCGTATTTCTATTACTGCTCCAACAACACCATCTATGGTACGGAATGGCAGTACGTCCCGGAAACCAGGGCGGTGCCCCTGGTGTGCGATATATCCTCGGATATCCTGTCCCGCCCGGTGGATGTGTCCCGGTACGGGCTCATTTTTGCCGGCGCCCAGAAGAACATGGCCCCGGCGGGACTGACCGTGGCCATCATCGATAAGTCTCTGGCGGGGAGGGCCCTGCCTATCACACCCAAGGTCATGGATTATGGCGTGATGATCGAAAAGGATTCCATGCTCAACACCCCGCCCTGCTGGTGCATTTACATGCTGGGGCTGAACCTTGCGTGGGTGCAGGAGCAGGGGGGCGTGGCGGAGATGGAACGCCGGAAAAAAGAGCGGGCCGGCGCGCTGTATGAGTTTTTGGACAACAGCAAGCTCTTCCGTGCCCACGCGGACAAATCTGCCCGGTCGGATATGAACGTTACCTTCCGCACAGACAGCGAGGTACTGGACGCGGAGTTTGTCCGGGGCGCGTCCGCCCGAGGGCTGCTGAACGTGAAGGGCCACCGGCTTACCGGCGGGATGCGGGCATCCGTCTATAACGCCATGCCTATGGAGGGCGTCGCGGCACTCATCGACTATATGAAAGAATTTGAGGTAATGCACCGATGATCGAAATTCAGGTACTCAACAATATTTCCCCTTACGGCATTGAAGTGCTGGAAAGCAAAGGCTGCAAGGTATCCAAGGATGTTCAGGACCCCCACGGCATTTTGGTCCGCTCCGCGGATATGCTGCATATGAAGTTTGGCAAGAACCTGCTGGGCATCTCCCGGGCGGGCGCGGGGGTCAACAATATTCCCATCGACCGCTGCGCGGAAGCGGGCATTGTGGTATTCAATGCGCCGGGGGCCAATGCCGTGGCGGTGAAAGAGCTGGTCATGGCGGAGCTGGTGCTGGCGTCCCGGGATGTGCTGGGGAGCATTGACTGGGTCAAGACGCTGTCAGGGAAGGGGGATGAGATCCCCGCCCTGGTGGAGAAGGGGAAGAGCGCCTTTTCCGGGCCGGAGCTCATGGGAAAGACCATCGGTGTGGTGGGCCTGGGGGCAACGGGCGCTCAGGTGGCGAACCTGGCTCTGGATCTGGGGATGCGGGTCTACGGCTACGACCCGTTCATGTCTGTGGAAGCGGCTTGGCAGCTGTCCCGGGACGTGATGCGTGCCGAGGATATCGTGGAAATTTACCGCAACTGTGACTATATCAGCATCAACATCCCCTACACGCCGCAAACCCACCATATGTTTGACGGAGAAGCCTTCGCCCTCATGAAGGACGGCGTGAAGATCACCAACGAGTCCCGGGCGGAAGTCGTGGACGACGAGGCCATAATCGCCGCGCTGCACACCGGCAAGGTGGGTAAATATGTGACCGATTTCCCCACGGAAACCCTTATCGGACAGAAAAATGTCATCTGCATGCCGCACATCGGCGCCTGCACCCCGGAAAGCGAGGATAAATGCGCCATTCTGGCGGCCCGGGAGCTTTACGATTACATCGTAAACGGCAATATCCGCAATTCCGTGAACCTGCCCAACGCGGTGCTGGAACGGCAGGGAGTGTGCCGGCTGTGCATCATCCACCGGAACGTGCCCAAGATGCTCACCAAGTTCACGGAGATCATCGGCGGCCGGAATATCAACGTGGACCATCTCATCAACAAATCCCGGGATGAATATGCCTACACCATGATGGACCTGGGGACCAAGATTACCATGGAGGACGTGGCAGAAATCTGCGAAATGCCAGAGGTTCTGCGAGTCCGCATTTTGTGAAACAGGATTCATAAAATCTTTACAGTTTTTGCATTGACAATTTCAAATGGGAAGATTAAAATATGTAACGCTTGTTAATTGTTAACGGTCGTTACATATTTTTTTATGGGGAATTGTGTATGGATTATGAGGAATTGGCTGCGCAGTTGATGGAGGCGACGCATCCGAAGGATAAACGGCCGCCGCTGAACGAGGTACAGAAGCAGGAACGGGTCCGAGATATGACTTTGCGGTATCTGTATGAAAACGGCGGCAGCGCCGCACCCGGCAGATTGGCGGAGTTTTTTGACGTGAGTTCTGCCCGGGTGGCAAAATTGCTTGGAGAGCTGGAACAAAAAGGCTTTGTGGTCCGGGAAGGCGACTCCGCCGACCGTCGGCGGGTGACTGTACGTCTCACCCCTGCGGGGGAGACGTACGTATTGGACCTGGATGCCGGATTCCGGCGGCGGCTGGCGGCGCTGCTGGCAATGCTGGGAGAGCGCGATGCCAGAGAAATGGTGCGCCTGATGGTTCGTGTGATGGAGGTCATGGAGACCCTGGAGGAAGAAGAACCATGCTATTGAAAGGAAGAACGAATGGGAAAAATACTGAGATTACTGAAAGACCATAAGTTGGCGGTGCTGCTGAGCGTATGCCTGCTCATCGTGCAGGCGGCCTGTGAGTTGGAATTGCCGGGGCTGATGAGCGACATCGTGGATGTGGGCATCCTGCGCGGCGGCGTGGCGGATGCCGGGCCGGAATACATAGCTCAGGTCGCCATGGGCATGGGAGACAGTCAGACACAAATGTCGTATTTATGGCAGATGGCGGGCAAGATGGTGCTTGTGACGCTGATCGTAGTGCTGGCGGCTGTTTGCGTGAACTATATCGCAAGCAAGACCGCCGCCCAGGTGGGCCGGGACCTGCGCCGGAACGTGTTTTCCAAGGTGCTGGGCTTTTCCCATGCAGAGCTGGACCGGTTCTCTACTGCATCTCTCATCACCCGGAGCACCAACGACATCCAGCAGGTACAGATGGTGGTGGTGATGCTTCTGCGGCTGGTGCTGTTCGCCCCCATCATGGGCATCGGCGGCATCATCAAGGTGGTGAATACCAAAACCGGCCTGGGCTGGATCATCGTACTGGCGGTGGCCTGCATTTTTGTGCTGGTAATGGTGCTGATGGCGGTGGCTATGCCGAAATTTAAGAAGATGCAGACCCTGGTGGATGACCTGAACCTGGTGAGCCGGGAAATTTTGACAGGCTTGCCCGTCATCCGGGCGTTCCACAAGGAGGCATCCGAGGAAAACCGCTTCGACGGCGCCAACACCGCCCTGAAAAAGACCCAGCTCTTCACTGGCCGAACCATGGCCATGATGATGCCCTTTATGACCATCATCATGAACGGGATTTCCGTGCTGATCGTGTGGTTCGGCGCCAAGGGCGTGGATCTGGGGACGCTGGAAATCGGCGATATGATGGCGTTTATCACTTATACCATGCAAATCGTCATGTCCTTTATGATGCTCACCATGATCGCCATCATGCTGCCCCGGGCCATCGTATCCGCCGGGCGCATTGAGGAGATTTTGACCTGCGCGCCGACCATCCGCACGCCGGAACAGGCAGAGACCGTGGATGCTCCCAGAGGAGAAGTGAAGTTTGACCATGTGAGCTTCCAATATCCCGGAGCGGAGCACTACGCCCTGCGGGATATCAGCTTCACGGCAAGTCCCGGTAAGACCACAGCCATCATCGGCTCCACCGGCAGCGGCAAAACCACTCTGCTGAATCTTATTCCGCGGTTTTACGATGTGACCGAGGGCAGTGTGACTCTGGACGGCGTGGACGTACGGAAACTGGGGCTGAAGGAGCTTCGGGATGCTCTGGGCTATGTGCCGCAAAAGGCGGTGCTGTTTTCCGGCACCATTGAGAGCAACATCAAGTATGCCGGAGAGGTGTCCGACGAGGAAATGATGACCGCCGCCCAGGTGGCACAGTCCACAGAATTTATCGAGGAAAAGGACCGGGGCTATCAAAGCCCCATCGCCCAGGGGGGCAGCAATGTGTCCGGCGGGCAAAAGCAGCGGCTGTCCATTGCCCGGGCAGTGGCCGGCAAGCCCAAGGTATATTTGTTTGATGACAGCTTTTCCGCCCTGGATTACAAAACCGATGCCGCATTGCGCCGTGCCCTGGCGGACAGCGCCAAGGATGCCGCCGTCATCATCGTGGGCCAGCGCATCGCCACGGTGATGCACGCAGATACCATCATCGTGCTCAAGGACGGCGAGATTGACGGCATGGGGACCCACGAACAGCTGTTAAAGACCTGCGGGACCTATCAGGAGATCGCGGTCAGTCAGCTGAGCGAAAAGGAACTGGGAATGGAGGCGGAAGCATGAGCGAACAGACGCAAAGACGCCCCATGCGGGGCCCTCACGGAGGGCCTCCGGGGATGGCCGGGGAAAAGGCCAAAAATTTTAAGGGCACCATCGGTAAGCTTCTGCGGTACATCGGCAATTATAAATTCGCCGTACTTCTGGTGTGCGTGTTCGCGGCCTGCTCCACGGTGTTCAACGTGGTGGGCCCGAAGATTTTAGGCAACGCTACCACGGAACTGGCCAACGGTCTGGCGGCGAAATATACCGGGACGGGCGGCATTGATTTCGGTGCCATCGGCCGTATCCTCATTACGGTCATGGTGATTTACGGCATCAGTGCCCTGTGCGGATTGGTGCAGCATCTGACGATGACAACGGTGGTGCAGAATACCTGCTACCGGATGCGCCGGGAGATCAGCGAGAAAATCAGCCGGATGCCAATGAAATATTTCGAGAGCCGCACCGTGGGTGAGGTCCTCAGCCGCATCACCAATGATATCGATACCCTGGGCCAGGGGATGAATCAGAGCATCACCACCCTCATCAGCAGTGTAGCCACCATCATCGGCGTGGTGTACATGATGCTCACCATCAGCCCGCTGATGACGGGATTGACAGTGCTCATTCTGCCCCTGTCTCTGGCGGTGATCCTTCTGGTGGTGGGCCGGAGCCAGAAGTACTTCAAGGCCCAGCAACGGCAGTTGGGAGAAATCAACGGTCAGGTGGAGGAGACCTTCAGCGGCCTGCCTGTGGTCCAAGCGTACAACCGGGAGGACGCCGTTCTGGAGACCTTCGATGGGACCAATGGCGGACTGTATGAATCCGCCTGGAAAAGCCAGTTTTTGTCCGGCCTGATGCAGCCGCTGATGAACTTTGTGGGGAATCTCGGCTATGTGGCGGTGGTGATCTCCGGTGCGGCGCTGGCCATCCGGGGCACGATTGCCATCGGCGATATCCAAGCGTTCATGAACTATGTGCGCAACTTCACCCAGCCCATCACCCAGCTGGCCCAGGTGTCCAATATGATGCAGTCCATGGCCGCGGCGGCGGAGCGGGTGTTTGAGTTTTTGGAAGAGCCGGAGGAGGAACCGTCCACGGATACGCCGGCCTCCACGGAGCACATCCGCGGAGAGGTGGCATTTCGCCATGTGAAATTCGGCTATGACCCGGCCCATCCCGTTATTCATGACTGGTCCTGTACGGTCGAGCCCGGCCAGACCGTGGCCATCGTGGGGCCCACCGGTGCAGGCAAAACCACGATGGTAAAGCTCCTTATGCGGTTCTACGATGTAGACGGCGGCAGCATCACCTTAGACGGCACGGATATCCGGGACTATGACCGGGGGGAGCTGCGCAAGTGCTTCGGCATGGTTTTGCAGGACACCTGGCTGTTCAAGGGCAGCATCATGGAAAATATCCGTTACGGCCGGCAGGACGCCACGGATGAGGAAGTCATCGCTGCGGCGAAAGCCGCCCACGCGGATAACTTCATCCGCACCCTGCCGGATGGTTATCAGATGGAACTGAACGAGGATGCGTCCAATGTATCCCAGGGGCAAAAGCAATTGCTCACTATTGCCCGGGCGATTTTGGCGGATAGTCCGGTACTCATTCTGGATGAGGCCACCTCCAGCGTGGATACCCGCACGGAGCAACTCATTCAGTCCGCGATGGACAATCTGATGGCAGGACGCACCTGTTTTGTCATCGCCCACCGCCTGTCTACCATCCGAAACGCGGACCAGATCCTGGTCATGCAGGAAGGCGACATCGTGGAGCAGGGCACCCATGACACACTGCTGGCCCGGGGTGGCTTTTACGCCGAACTCTGGAACAGCCAGTTTACGGAGGTGGCCTGATGTATACCTATCACCACAAGGTCCAGTATTACGAGACGGACCGCATGGGTATTACCCACCATTCCAATTACATCCGTTTCATGGAAGAAGCCCGGGGGGCTTGGATGGAGGATTTCGGCTGGAGCTATCAAAAATGCGAGGAACTTGGTATGACGGGCCCGGTGCTTGGTGTCCGCTGCCAATACAAAAAAAGCACCACGTATGATGACACCATTGCTATTGAGGTACGAATGCTGGCGTATAACGGCCTGCGGATGACCGTAGGCTACCATATGACGGTGGGAGAGGACCTCATCGCTGTCGGAGAGACAGAACATTGTTTTCTGAACGCGCACGGCTTCCCCGTGCGGATTAAAAGGGAGTATCCGGAGTTTGACGCAATTTTACGGACCCAGGCGGAATTGGACGGAGCATAAGAAAAAAGAGACGTTCTGATGGGAACGTCTCTTTTTTCTGCTGAAATCGGATGAAAGTGGGGAATTCCGTCCGAAATTTCAGGAAAAATAGTTACAATTTGACGATTGTTTGCTTTTTTGAGAATCTATGTTATAATGATTGCGTATCAAAATTGACGCAATGGAGATGAGAGCCATGCTCAAAGACGCGCAGACCATCGTATTCAAAGTAGGCACCTCCACTTTGACCCATGAGACGGGGAAGACCAACCTCAAGGGCATGGAGGAACTGGTGCTGGTGCTGTCGGACCTGATGAACGCTGGCAAGCGGGTGGCGCTGGTCACTTCCGGGGCCATCGGTGTTGGCGTGGGAAAGCTGGGGCTTCCGGGACGGCCCAGGGATACTGCCGGGAAACAGGCGGCGGCTACCGTAGGCCAATGTGAGCTGATGTTCATATACGACAAGATGTTTTCCCAGTACGGCCATAAGGTGGGCCAGCTCCTCATCACAAAAGAGGATGTGGATGACCCCAAGCGCCGGCAAAATCTGGTACAGGCCTTTGAAAAGCTGTTCGACTTCGGTGCCATCCCCATCATCAACGAAAACGACGCCGTGGCGGTGGATGAGATCGTCTACGGCGATAACGACAGTTTGTCCGCCGTGGTGGCGACTCTCATCCACGCCGACACCCTGGTCATCCTCACGGAGACCGATGGGCTGTATACTGCCAATCCCCTGACGGACCCTAGCGCGAAGCGCATCCCGGTGGTGCCGGACATCACCGACGAAATTCGCGGGTACGCTTCCGGCACCGGCACGACCTTGGGCACCGGCGGCATGGTCACGAAGCTGCATGCTGCGGAAATCGCCGCCACCGCCGGGGTGGAGACTTACGTTATCAGCGGCAAGGCTCCCAGGGACATTTACAAACTCATGGATGGTGGGGATTTGGGAACTTATTTTCCGGCAAAGGAGGATGTATGATGCTGGAACAAATCGGAGTACAGGCAAAAGCCGCTGCCCGGGAACTGGCCCAGGCGGATACGAGCATGAAAAACTGTGCGCTGCTGGCCATGGCGGATGCCATTTTGCGGGGCACGGAGGCGATTTTGGCCGCCAATGATTCGGATATGGCTGCTGCCCGGGAGAAGGGCATGAACGACACCATGCTGGACCGTCTCCAACTAACGAAAACCCGGCTGGAAGGCGTAGCCCAGGGTATCCGGGATATTGCGGCTCTGCCGGACCCGGTAGGCCGGGTGTTGTCGGATGAAGTGCGGCCCAACGGCCTGCGGCTGATCAAGACTGCCGTGCCCATCGGAGTCATTGCGGTCATTTACGAGGCCCGGCCCAACGTTACCGCCGATTCCGCGGCACTGTGCCTGAAAAGCGGGAACGCGGTGATCCTGCGAGGTGGGAAAGAGGCCATCCATTCCAATATTGCCCTGGCGGAGACCATGCGGGGGGCTTTGAAAGAAGCGGGACTGCCCGCCGACTGTATCCAATTGGTGACAGACACCACTCACGACAGCGCCAACGAGTTGATGCACATGAACGGCTTTGTGGATGTGCTGATCCCCCGTGGCAGTCAGCGGCTCATCCGGGCCACCATCGAGCAGTCCACCGTTCCGGTGATTGAGACCGGCTCCGGCGTGTGCCATATTTACGTAGACAAAGCCGCTGACATTGAAATGGCGGCGGACATCATCGAAAACGCCAAGACCTCCCGGCCGTCCGTGTGCAATTCCGCGGAATGTATGCTCCTCCACCGGGACATTGCGGCAAAGGCCCTGCCGGTCATCGCCAAGCGCCTGGCGGCCAAGCACACGGCCATCCGGGGAGACAACGAGGTTATAGCCATTTTGGGTGACGCCGCTACCCCTGCCACAGAGGAGGACTGGGGAAAAGAGTATTTGGACTACATCATGGCCGCCCATGTGGTGGGCAGCATCGACGAAGCCATTGAGTACGTCTACCGCTATTCCACCGGGCATTCCGAGTGCATCATCACTGAGGACCCGGAAGCGGCAGAGCTGTACCTCACGGCGGTGGACGCGGCGGCAGTGTACCACAACGCCTCCACCCGCTTCACCGACGGCGGCGAGTTCGGCCTGGGGGCCGAGATCGGTATCTCCACCCAGAAGCTCCACGCCCGGGGCCCGCTGGGCTTGAACGAGCTTACCAGCATGAAATTTAAGGTATATGGAAAGGGGCAGACGCGATGACCTACGGATTCATCGGCCTGGGCAATATGGCCTCGGCCATCCTGCGGGGCATGGCCAAGAGCGGGAAATTTCCCGCCGGCACGGTGTACGGCTATAACCGCAGCCTGGAAAAAACGGCCCGCCTGGCGCAAGAAACGGGGCTGATGCCCTGCGTGAGCGCCCTGGAAACGGCGCAGAAAGCGGATGTTATCATCCTGGCCGTGAAGCCACAAATGATGGAGGGCGTGTTGAGCGCCATCGCCCCGGCGGTCACGGAAGAAAAGCTGGTCATTTCCATCGCCGCCGGCAAGCCCACAAGCTATTATGAAGCCGCGCTGGGGCATGTCCCCGTGGTGCGGGTGATGCCCAACATCAATGCCCGGGTCCTGGCGGCCACCACGGCAGTGTGCAAGGGCGCATATGCCGGTGACGGCCATTTGGACATTGCCATGGGCCTGTTTGAGACGGTGGGCAGCGTCTATGCGCTGACAGAAGCTCAATTCCCGGCGTTTTCCGCCATCGGAGGAGCCAGCGGGGCGTTTATCCATTTGTATATCGACGCGCTGGCGAGCGCCGGCGTCCAGGCGGGACTGCCCCGGACACTGGCTCAGGACATTGCCTGCCAAACGGTGCTGGGCAGCGCCAAACTCACCCAAGAGAGCGGGGAACATCCCGTCGCATTGATGGACCAGGTCTGCTCCCCCGGGGGCACTACTATTGAGGGTGTGCACACCCTCAAGCGACTGGGCTTTGAGACTGCAGTACAGCAGGCCATCCGCGCAATCATCGAGAAGGACCGCCGTTTGGCGGAATAAGACCATAGAACCATAGAGATATAAAGGATACTATGAGGAAACTGTTACTTGTCATACTGACACTGGCCCTGACCTTGAGTCTGACGGCGTGCCCCCGGCAGCCGGAGGGAACGGTTACACCCACTCCGCGGCCGACGGTCGTGCCAACGCCGGAGATGCCGCAGGAGACGGTGGTGACCGTGTGTCTGGGGACGGAGTGGTACACCATCGACCCATCGTTCATCAACGATGAGGATACCGCCAGCTATGCCCTGCACCTGTTTGAGGGATTGATGAAATTCGTCCCGGGGGAGGACGGCGGGCAGGTCTCCGAGGCAAAAGTGGATTACGGCATGGCGGAACGCTATACCGTGTCTGAGGATGGGCTCACATATACGTTTACCCTGCGGGAGAACGCCAAATGGAGCGACGGACAGCCGGTGACAGCGGCGGATTTTGTATATGCGTGGCAGCGGCTTCTGGCGCCTAACCGGGCGGATTCCATGGAGCATGCCCGGGGCGGGCATGTGCTCAGTGGAATCGTGAAGAACGCGGATAAGGTAGAGGCGGGCCGTCTGGCAGCCACGGAACTGGGCGTTACGGCAGTGGACGAACACACGCTGGAAGTGCGGCTGGAAACACCCTGCACCTATTTTCCAAAGCTATGTGCCGGGCCGTCCATGGTGCCGCTGCGTCAGGATGTGATCGAAGCTTACGGAGGAGACTGGACGGAAACGGATAAGATTGTGACCAACGGTCCTTATGAAATCACGGAATGGGTGCATGATGATTACATGAAAATGGAGCGGTCAGCTGTCTACTATGACCAGGACAGCCTGGGACCGGATACCATCCTGTGGAAATTCAGCGACGGAGAGCAACTGACGCTGGATGGATTTTATAATGGAGCCTATGATTTTATCGGTACGTTCCCGGAGGCGCAGGCAGCGGAACTGAAGGCGTCCGGCGTATGCGGCACACAGCCGAAGGCGGGGACCTATTATCTGTACCTGAACACGGATGCCATTGCCGATTGGCGGGTGCGGGCAGCCATGGTGCTGGCCGTGGACCGGGAGTCCATCGTTCCGCTTTTGGGCGGAGACGAACGGGCGGCTACGGGCCTGGTGCCGGATGGCATTCAGGACAGCAAGGGCAAGAACTTTGCGTCCGGCGGGTCCGGCACAGCGGGGGCCATGTTCAACTGGCTGCAAAACTGGCACCAGGATTATGACCTCAGCACCTATGAGGGCCGGTGCGCCCTGGCGAAGGCACTGTATCAGGACGCACTGAACGCCGGGTCCTGGCACAGGAGCTATCAGCTGACGTATTGTTACAACAGCTCCACCATGAACCGGACCGTGGCCCAGGCCTGTCAAAAAAACTGGCGGGATGTGCTGGGACTGACGGTGAATCTGTCTGTGGTGGACCAAAGCAGCTACCCGTCTCTACTGGAGGAGGGCGGCTTCGGCGTGGCGTATCTGAGCTGGATGCCAGATTATGATGACGCGCAGAATTTCCTGCAGCTGATGCACAGCGGCAGCACCTATAATTATAGCAATTGGGAGAGCCCCGCCTTTGACGACCTGATGGAGCAGATCGACCATATGCTGGATGGGAACCAGCGGGATGAACTGCAGTCTTATGCGGAAGAACAGCTGTTCGCTTTAGGCGGCTTCCCAGTGTGTCCGATCGTCTTTTACGAAGAAAGCTACTGCGCCGCGGAAAGTCTGCGGAATGTGGCATACAGTCCCTTTGGTTATTACATTTTCAGCTATTGTGCCAAATAAAAAAGACCCGCCCGCCGATGCTTCGGCAGGCGGATCTTTTTTGTTACAGGCCCTTTTCAAACAGAACCAGGATCTCATGGATGTAGCCCTGGAAGAAGAATTCCGTACTGCCGGCCAGACGGTAGCCCAGCTTGGTGTACATTTGCCGGGCGGGAAGATTGCCTTCGTAAGTATCCAGCCGCAGGGCGGTGCATCCCATGCTTCGCCCCAGGTCCTCGGCATAGGCGACCATGGCTTTTGCGTATCCGTGCCCGGAATTTTGCGGGGGGACGCAAAGGGTGTGGATGACCAGCACCTGATCGCCCTCACCGGGAACGGTCCAGGGGATGCGGGCATATTCCGGGAGCTGCTCATGATTGAAAATGGCGCAGCCCACGATGTGTCCGTCATCCTCCTGCACATAAAGCGTACCTGCGGCCAGCGCGGTTTCTGCGGTCTGCCGGGTGGGATAGCTTCCCCGCTGCCAGTTGGTACAGTTGGTGTTTTGCTCCTGATCGTCCAAAACTGCATTGTAAATGGTTTCTACAGCGTCGATATCAGCCGGGCGGGCTTTTCGGATGTTCATGTAAAGCTCCTTATTCTGTCAGTGAGATTTTTATGGATTCTCCGGGAGAATTGGGGTCCGGTGCCACCTGGCAGGTGAGCAGACCGTCGCGATAGGTAAAACCGTAGATATGCCAGCTTTCATCATAGGTATACAGGGTTTGGGTTCTCCCGGTGTCCGGCTCATAGCGGCGGATCTCCTTGGGGGTATTGTAAAGCAGGTTCGTGCCGTCTGTGGCCAGTGCGGAAAAACAGCCGTCCCAATAAGCGTAGGGTTCATTGATGACATACCACAAATCAGAGATGGTGAGCAGCGGCGTAAACCCAGTCTCGTCCCACCGGCAGATCTGATTGCCGGAAATGCAGTAGAACGTGCCGTTCACGGGGATGAAAGCGGAAGTTACATCGTTCCAAAGCGCGTCATCGTAAGCGTCGGAATCGCAGGGATAGGGGGCGTCGGCATCGGTGTGGGTCTCTTGAAATGTTGCGTCGCTTTTCAGGAAAAAGGTATGCTGCACATGACCGCGGCGGTCAAACACCGGATCATCATATGTAGGGTCTACGTGGTACCACGTGCCATCCAGACAGATCTCCGTCCAGGCGTGGTTCATTGTTTTGCTGGCCACGTACTGGCAGGGGATGCCGCATTCCTCCAGCAGCGCCTGATACGCTAAAGCATAAGCCTGGCAGACGCCGGTACCCAAGGTAAACAGGTCATAAGCGCTGTAATGGTCCAGGGTCTCATCATACGCACAGTTGAGAGCCACCCAGTCGTGGAGATATAGAGCGGTCTCTAAATCAGACCACTGGGGGTCCACATCCTGAAGAATTGTTTCCAAAGCAAGGGAATAATTTTTCTTGGCGACGCTTCGGGCTTCCTCATCCATGGTGTATTCTGGCTCCAGATGAAGGATTTTGAGATTTGTGGCGGCATATTTATAGCTGGAAGAGACATAGAACAGTTCCGGGTGATTGTATAACACTGTTTGCCAGACGTCTTGGAATGCCTCTTCCGACAGGTGATAGAAATCCAAGTAAATCAGCTCTGCGCCGCGGTCCAGACGGTCCAGCAGAAATTCCTCTACCGGGAGATTTTTCGCGTCATCCACATCCTGCCTGCGATTAGGATCGACGGCGGGGCCAAATGTGACGATCAAGAATGCAAGACCGGCGAGGATCGGGAGTAAGCCTTTCAGCGATATTCGTCTCATAAGCGGGCCTCCTTCCGGCTTTTTCCTATGATACCGTGAATTGTACTCCGGGTCAAGACTGAAAACAGGCGGCCCCAATTAGAGGGCTGCCTGTTTTACAGATCGTCTGGCACGGTTCTGCCGTTTTTCTTGTGTTGCTTCACGCATTCCGTAAGCAGATACTCAATCTGCCCGTTGATGGAGCGGAAGTCGTCCTCCGCCCATTGGGACAGGTCGTTCCACAGGGAAGCGGAAATGCGCAGGGGGACCTGCTTTTTCGTTTTTTCGTCCGCCATGTGCAGGTCCTCCTTTCGGGCTGCACCTGCTGCAGCCCGTTATTCATTCATGTTCTGCATGAATGATAAGCTTTCCAAACTTCGTAGAATTTGCGTCCGCAGACGCAAAATATCGAATCATTTTTTCGTTAGCTTTGCCAACGAAAAAATTCCGCTCGCGCAGTGCGCGTGCGAGCGCAGCGAGTGCGCAAAACGGAGCGCAACTCCCTCATTTGAACGCTTCAGCGTTCAAATGAATTTAACCGCTGTGCCGTAGGCGATGGCTTCCGCAGCGCCCTGCATGATGGCGGCGGAGGCGTAGCGCACGGCCACGATGGCATCGGCGCCCAGGGCTTCGGCTTCTTCCACCATGCGCTTGGTGGCCAGGGCGCGGGCATCGGTCATCATCTCGTTGTAGCTTTTCAGCTCTCCGCCTACCAGGGTTTTGAAGCTCTGAGAAATATCCCGGCCCACATTTTTGGTCTGGATGGTGCTGCCCTTGACTAGCCCCAGCATTTCCAGGTCTTTTCCTGTGATGTAATCAGTGGTTACGATCAACATAGTAAATTCCTCCTTAATACTTATCGAGGTCATCCTCTTCGCCGGATTTGACCTCATCTCTTCTTTCCAAATACATGGCGATCATGGTACCGGACAGGGCCAGCATAATGAGCACCGCGATCAGCTTCACGATCCAGGGTAGTCCGGGAAACAGCAGGCAGACCAGCGCATAACCGCCGTAGCACAAAACCACTGCCAGCATGATAAGAAAGGGCGCGATGAGTTTTTTCATTCCGATTCCTCCTTCGGGCTTGGCGCCAGCAGCTTTTTCCACACCCACAGGGCAAAGCAGACGGTCAGCGCGGTATAAACGGTGATGATCCCTTCCGTAAGCAGCAGACTCTTGATGATACCTAACTGGAACAGTACGGCGATGAAGTCCACACTGGCGTGGATGACGATGGCCACAGGATACAGCCAGAGCCTCCCCGGCCGCCGTGCCGCGGCGAACACCAGCACCGACAGGGCGATGTGGAACAGGACTGTGACCAGCCGTTCATAAGTGGCCATGGCGCAGCTGGCGGGAGTGATGCTTTGCAAAGCGGCTGCCGCAACGCCGGTGGGGTCGCCGGGAACCGCGCCGGTGCGGTTGAATACGGCGGCCAGCCCCACATTGACCAGCATGGTCACGCCGACAATTAAAAGCGCCTCAATGCCGCCGTGGCCAATACCGTAAGTGATGGCGGTTTCCCGGTCGTCGTGCCGCTTCATGAGCTTGAAGGCGACGAACCGCCCGGTCTCCTCAAAGATGCCGGCGGCAAATCCACCGTAGAGGGTATAGAGTATCACGCTGTTGGTGATGGTGCGGGAGATGGCGTTGTCGGTCATGAGACAGACTGTGTGCAAAAGCCGTTCCAGCACCAGCGCGAACAGGAAAAACGTTCCCGCGCCTACGAAAAACGGCGCGACGGGCGCATGGGTCTTTTTCCGCCAGAGGACCAGCAGGACGATGGGGTACAGCGTACAAATCAGCCCTGTTGCGGCCATGGCGGTGATAGAGGATGTTTGAATCATAATAAGCCTCCCAGAGTTCGCCATTGTAATACCGAAAGAATTTTGATTTATTTTTTTGCCAGTTAATACAGACTGCCCGAATTTACGATGGGCTGGGCGTCCTTACTGCCGCACAGCACCACCAACAAATTGGACACCATGGCGGCTTTGCGCTCCTCGTCCAGCTCCACGATGTTGTTTTCATTCAGCTTTTCCAGGGCCATTTCCACCATGCCCACGGCGCCGTCTACGATCATTTTCCGGGCATCAATGATGGCGGAGGCCTGCTGCCGCTGAAGCATGGCCGCGGCGATCTCCGGCGCGTAAGCCAGATGGGTGATGCGGGCTTCCAGAATTTCCAGTCCTGCTACCTCTACTTTATCCTGGATCTCCGCTTTCAATTCCTCCGCTACTTTTTGACTGCTGCCCCGGAGGGAAAACTCATCTTCCCCGGTATCGGCGATGTCGTAGGGATACAGCCGCACGATGTTCCGCAGGGCGGAATCCGCCTGAATGGACAAAAACTCCATGTAATTATCTACGTTGAACACAGCCTTTGCGGTATTCTGCACCCGCCAGATGACCACGATGCCGATCTCAATGGGGTTGCCCAGCTGATCGTTGATCTTCTGCTTGCCGTTGTTCAGGGTCAGTGCTTTCAGGGACACCTTTTTCCCGGCGGCGGAGTCCTTTTTCTTGCTCCCGCCGAAATTCAGCTTCATGCCGGACAGGTCCCCGGTCACGCCGGTATCCACTTCGATGCCCTGCACCGTGGGGTTCACGGCAGCCACAAAGGGATTGACGAAGAAAATCCCCGGCTCCCGCAGTGTACCGTAATATTTGCCGAACAGGGTCAGTACCAGCGCTTCATTGGGCCGGATGACCTTCAGTCCCGCAATGGGCACCCAGCACAGGAACAGCATCACAATTCCCAAGCCAAACGCCAGGAATTTGAGAATGGCCCAAAATCCCCAGGCCGGGAACGCTGCGCCAAAGATTACGAGAAAAATACCCACCGGGATCATGAGGATGCCTAAAATCAGCATTGGAATACCGGGTTTCCCTTTGAGGAGTATTTCCTCATTGATTTGCTTGCGTTCTTCCATAGAAAACGCCCCCCTCTTTCATATGATATCAAAATAATATCACTTTGAATTTCGTTTGTCAAGAGGGGGGAGGAATATTATTTTCGTTTCCGCAAAAGGAACCGTGCCAGCAGCGCACTGAGTGCCAGACAGCACACGAAGGCCGCAGTATTCCGGACGGCGCTGTCCTTAGCCGGGAACGCTGCGCCCTGCGGTGTGGGTGCCGGCGTTGCTGCGGTCATAACAGCCGCGCTCTCCGGTGTGGGCGTCGATGCAGGCGTTGGCTCCGAGGTTGGGGTCGGCAGGGTCTCCAGATATTCGGCATACGCTGTCATCAAGGCACACAGGTCCCCCAGAACTTCTTCCCGGGCCGCGTTTCCGGACAAAAGCGCCACCAACGCAAAGGGCCGGGGGGTGTAAACAATGGCGCAGTCCGCCAGAGCACCCTCATAATAGCCGTATTTATGGGCTATGGCATAGTCGGTCTGGGAGCTCTGAAAATAGCGCCCGGGATGAGCGACCTTTAAATCTTCAATCAGCGCTTCGTATGTCCCGCTGTTTTCATATAGGGTCTGCAGCGTTCCGATCATGAACCGGGGACTGAATTCATTGTTGCGGTAATATCCTTCCGGCAGTTCCTCCAAGGGAATGCCGGAATAAGAAGCCAGCAGCTCTCGATAGCGTGTATGGTCCGGTGACAGTGCATGTTCCAGCGCATCAGTTGCGTCGTTGTCAGAATAGACGATGGACAGCGTTTGTGCGATGCGCACCTGATATCCGCCCACCAGCGTGTCCGATGTCAGTTCTCCGGCAGCCAGCTTGTCCGTGACAACCATGTTCAGCGGCAGCTTATACATACTGCCCACGACCTTATAGCGATCCGCCTGAAAATACCAGCTTTCTCCGGTAGTCAGGTCCAGCCAACCCATGGCGCAGTTTTCTTCAGTAAGCCCATGGCTGTCCATAAAGTCTGCCAGAAACATATCCAGGCTTTGAGATTCAAAGTCCAGGATCTGCCCGTGTGCACAAGCTTCCCCTTGCCCCAACAAAAGCAGGCAAAGCAGCGATATCACCAACGGTTTCATAAGGTGACCGGCTCTTTCGGCAGCATGGTGCGGATATAGCTTTGAATGTCAAAGGGCCGCAGGGGCTCGTCCTTCCGCAGATAGAGAGGATGATGGGGATGCCCTTTTTTAGAGATTTTCCCGGCACAGACCCACTGCGCGCCGTGGGCCTGACCGGCCTCAATCATATCCCGGACACATAGCGGCAGATACGACCGCATTTCGATGATATTTCCCCATGCCGCCCAAACCGTAGGCGCATCGCATTGGCTGAGCACGAAGTGGAAAGCCTTCATATTTTCCCGGTGGAGAGCTTCATTCCATGAGCGTTCCATATCCTCCGGCCGGGTGGCCCGCTGGGCGTAGACATTGAACATGGTGAAGCTGTCAAAGCCGTTCCCCAAGGCGATACGTTCCACGGATTTCAGGGTATTGTCCAGCGCCCCCGGTGCGGCGGTGGAGGGATTGATGCCGATGCAAATCAGCGGATGCTTCCCCCGGGTGCCCAGAACGTAACGGTATTCGGAATAAAAATCGGGAATATACAGCCATTTTTCCCGGTCATAGACTTCAGACCGGGGAGAATGCCGGCAGGCATCGTCAAAGGTGAGAATCTCAAGCTCGGTAGTAGCGCAGGTGGGAATATGCATGACGGTGGCTCCTTTGTCACTCATTTTTTATAGTTTAACATAATTTGACTTGGGAGAAAAGAGTAAAAAAAGACCGCCATATGGCGGTCTTTTTTGTGACATAAAATTATTCCAGACCGATGCGCTTTGCCTGACGCTCGGGATCCCAGAAGTAACCCCATTCCTTAAGCATCTTGTTTCTTGCGGTATCAGCGGCGGACCATTGGGCGGCTTCGCCCTTGGCGTACATGTCATCAATTTCCGCGTCGGACAGTCCCCAAATTTTAAAGACTTCGCGGTTGTGCTCGCCGAACAGCGGCGCGGCGCAGACGATGTCAGAGGGGTGCTTCTTAAATTTATTGATGACGCCGATGCCCTTCATGGGACCATAGACTTGGTCTTCCCACTCCGCGATGTTCTCGCGGGCCTCGAACTGCGGGTCGTTCAGAATATCTTCCGGGCCGAATACTTTCTGGCAGGGGATACTTGCTTCCTCAAATATCTTTTCCAACTCGGCAGCGGTGCGCTCGGCGCAGAATTTCTCCAGCAGGGCATCCGCTCTCGCACCGCGGGGATCGAACAAGGGGTATCCGGTGCACTTACCATCGACGGTGTCGGCGCCTTCGGGGCAGCCGGGAACTTTTTCATCACTGCCAGGGGCGGGCATACCGATCATCGGGAAACCGCGGGCGGTGGGACCCTGGCCGACCATGCCGACGAAGATGGCGGAACCATCCTTGGTGTCATAGAAGGAGAAGCAGGCGGACACATCATGCTTATTGCCGGTACGGTAAGGTACAGGCTCGCCGGCTTTGGGATACCCCTTATTGAACCACACGGAGGGGTAGTTTTCCAGCAGCTTGAACATATGCTCATACTGGGCAATGTCGCAGGAGTCACCCTCGCCCCATTTCAGCGCGTGGATATGGCCGGCAAGAGCGCAGATGCAGGCGTTGTAAGCGGTCATGTAGTCGGACAGGGAGGGATTGACTTTCATGGGGCTGGAGGTAGGGGACATGCCGTTGACGTACATATAGCCGCCCATAGCCTGACCGGACACATCATAAGAGGCTTTATCCTTATAGGGGCCAAACTGGCCATAGCCGGAAACATGGACGATTGCCAGCTTGGGATTGACTGCCCAGCAAGCCTCGTCTGTCAGACCGCGCTTGTCGTAGGAGCCTGGGCGGCTGGCCTCAATCCAGATGTCGGCCCACTCGATGCCTTTCATAAATAACTCCTGCCCGCGTTTGGTAGCGGTGTTCAGGGTAATGGAGTATTCATTGCGGTGCTGCTGCGCGCACATTGTAGTGCCGCGGGAGGTGCAGGCGATATTGGGTGCTTCCACGCGCAGGACCTGTGCGCCCATCTCGGCCATCAGAGAACCGGCGAAGGGTGCGGCGATATTGGTGGCGGTCAAAAAGACCTTGACACCCCGCAGGACGCCAAACTGAGGATATTCCGTAAATCTTTGGCTCAGAGCGTTGTGAAATACTTTCATGTGTTACTTCCTTTCAGTTTTTTGGAGGGATCTTTGTAAAACGTTGAAACGTTGCCCCAAACTCTCCTAATGATATGATAAATTATTTTTATGGAAAAAGCAAACAAAACAGGAAGAAAATACTTCACAAAAAATGTACATTCCGTATGACAGATTCATGAAAAAAGGTGCTGTGGAATACTCCACAGCACCTTTGTCTCGACTGTTTTTCGGTTTTGGAATTACTCCAGACCGATGCGCTTTGCCTGACGCTCGGGATCCCAGAAGAAGCCCCACTCCTTGAGCAGCTTGACCTTTGCGGTGGTAGCTGCATCCCAGGTAGCGACCTCACCCTTGGCATACATATCGTCGATATCAGCATCGGAGAAGCCCCACAGCTTGAAGATCTCGCGGTTGTGCTCACCCAGGCAGGGAGCGGAAGCGACGATCTTGGAGGGGTTCTTGGTGAAGCGGTTGGTGATACCGATGCCCTTCATGGGGCCGTACACGGTGTCTTCCCACTCCACGATGTTCTCGCGGGCCTCGAACTGAGGATCGGCGAGGATATCGGCGGGGCCGTAAGCTCTCTGGTTGGGGATGCCGGCCTCGTCGAAGATCTTCTCCAGCTCGGCAGCGGTGCGGGCGGCGCAGAACTCTTCCATGAGCTTCTCAGCCTTGGCGCCGCGGGGGTCAAACAGAGGCAGGCCGGTGCAGCCGATGGGAATTTCAGCGCCTTCCTCAGCGGAGGGAGCGGGCATGCCGATAATGGGATAGCCGCGCTCTACGGGGCCGACGCCGGTCATGCCGACGAAGATGGCGGAACCGTCCTTGGTGTCGTAGAAGGAGAAGCAGCAAGCCATATCGGCCTTGTTGCCAGTACGCTCGGGAACGGGCTCGCCGGGGCCGGGGATGCCGCCCTTGTTGAACCACTTTGCAGGGAAGTTATCCATCAGACGGAACATGTTGTCGTACTGCGCCACGTCGCAGGAATCGCCTTCGCCGAAGTTCTTGGCATGGATGTAACCGGCCAGAGCCACGATGCAGGTGTTGTAAGCGGTGACATAGTCGGACAGATAGGGGTTGACCTTCAGGGGGCCGGAGGTGGGGGACACGCCGTTCATGTACATGTAGCCGCCCATGGCCTGACCGGACACGTCGTAGGAAGCCTTGTCCTTATAGGGGCCGAACTGACCGTAGCCGGAAACGTGCACGATGGAGAGCTTCTTGTTGTGCTCCCAGCACACTTCGTCGGACAGACCGCGCTTCTCGTAGCCGCCGGGACGACCGGCCTCGATCCAAATGTCGGCCCACTCAATGCCCTTCAGGAACAGTTCCTTGCCGCGGGCGGTAGCAGCGTTCAGCGTGATGGCATAGCAGTTACGATGGTTCTGCGCCCAGGAGTAGGTACCACGGGTCTGGCAGGGGATTTTGGGCATCTCAGCCTGCACGACCTGTGCGCCCATTTCCGCCATCAGGCAGGCGGCGAAGGGGCCGGCGATATTGGTGCCGGTCACGAAGACCTTGACACCCTGGAGGACGCCAAACTTGGGATAAGCGGCGAAATCCTGGTGCAGTACGTTGTTGACAACAGTCATTGCAAAAACTTCCTTTCAAAATGTGTTTAACTCTCCAGACAGTCACACGACCGTCAGTTCGTTACAAAAGCACGAAAAACCGGACAATCGGCATAGCATTGCCCATGTTTTCTATTTTATATGATAACCTTTTGACAAGTGCAAGTCAAGTGTTCCATTTCCAGAAATGTACAGAAAGAATTTGTAGGATTTGTACAGACAAGCCTTGAGGAATCCCACAAAAATCGAAAAAACAACAGAAAAAAGACCCCGAAATGCTCGGGGCCTTTTTTGTAGTTTTGCGTAGAACGAATCAGGTCGTCCAACCGTCAACGTGGTACAGGCCGGCTTCGCAGTAGGAAGCATTGTCGGAGCACAGGAAGATGAACATCTTCGCCAACTCGGACGGCTCGCCCATACGACGCATAGCGATACCGGCGCTGACTGCGGCGATAGCGGCCTCGGTGCAGTCCTTCATGACCATGTCGGTCTTTACGACACCGGGGCAGATGGCGTTGACGCGAACATTGAAGAATGCCATCTCACGACCCAGAGAACGGGTCAGACCAATAACGCCGCCCTTGGAAGCGCCGTAGCCGGAACCCATGGAAGAGCCGTAAACGCCGGCGATGGAAGCGGTGTTGACGATGGAGCCGTACTTCTGACCACGCATGATCAAAGCAGCCTGATGATCAACATACCAAGTGCCGATCAGGTTCACGCGAATGACCTTCTCAAACAGCCCTTCGGGAATGTTCTTCGCGGTGTTGTTGTGGGTGATACCGGCGATGGAGCAGACAGCATCCAGATGCTGCTTGCCTTCAGCATCGGGGAACTTCGCGATGAAGTCCTTCATTGCGTCGCCAATCACGGACTCAGCGCAAGTCTCCAGATCAAAGGTGTAGCCGACGATGTTACGGCCGGGGAATTCCTCGTTCAGTGTTTTCAGCGCAGCCTCACGGGTCTCATCGTAATGAGAGCAGATCGCGACAGCGTTGGCGCCTTCCAGCAGAGCCTCACGAGCGGTAGCGAAACCGATACCGCGGGAGCCGCCGGTAATAAAGATGTTTTTACCAGTCATCAGTGCCATGGGACAATACCTCCTAAAATCTCAGTCCATAATCATATGAACAGTAGTCTATTAACATGATAGCCATTTGTCAGCAATAAGTCAATGAACCATTCTGGAAAAGAATTTTCAGAAAATTTGGCAATTTTGTATAAGCATGGTGGCGTAATAGACCAGGGGAAAAAGGAAAAAACTCCGGCATTAGAAATGCCGGAGTTTTTTAGCAAAAGGAGCAATCAGGCGGTCGTCCAACCATCGACGTGGTACAGGCCGGCTTCGCAGTAAGAAGCGTTGTCAGAACTCAGGAAGATGAACATCTTCGCCAGTTCGGAGGGCTCGCCCATGCGGCGCAGAGCGATGGTGGAGCAGACATATTCCAGCGCTTCGGGGCCGGTATCTTTTGTTGTCATATCGGTTTTGACGACACCGGGAGCAACACAGTTGACGCGGACATTGAAGAAAGCCATCTCGCGGCCCAGAGAACGGGTCAGTCCGATGACGCCGCCCTTGGAAGCGCCGTAGCCGGCACCCATAGAATTGCCGTAAACGCCGGCAACGGAAGCAGTGTTCACGATGGAACCGTACTTCTGACCGCGCATGATCAAAGCAGCCTGATGATCAACATACCAGGTGCCGATCAGGTTGACACGAACAACCTTTTCGAACAGCCCTTCGGGGATGTTTTTGCAGGTGTTGTTGTGGGTGATGCCGGCGAGAGAACAGACAGCATCCAGATGTTGCTTGCCTTCGGCATCGGGGAACTTCGCGATGAAGTCCTTCATTGCGTCGCCGATGACGGACTCAGTGCAGGTCTCCAGATCGAAGGTGTAACCGACGATATTGCGGCCGGGGAATTCCTCATTCAGCTTTTTTAGAGCAGCCTCGCGGGTCTCATCATAGTGAGAGCAGATAGCGACAGCGTTGGCATCCTCCAGCAGAGCCTCGCGCGCAGTGGCGAAGCCGATACCGCGGGAACCGCCGGTGATAAATACGTTCTTTCCAGTCATCAATGCCATGGGACAATACCTCCTAAAATCTCGGTCCATATTGTATGGACAGTAATCTATTACCATGATAATCATTTGTCAGCAATAAGTCAATGAACCATTCTGGAAAAGAAAGCCCTCCAGCTTTGGCAGATTTGCAGTAAAAACCGGCCCATTCAAAAAAGAACGGGCCGGCAATTGATCAAACATAGAAGCCGTCCACTTGATAGACAGCGGCGGTGCAGTAGGAGGCCAGATCAGAAGCCAGGAACAAAAACATATTAGCGACCTCTTCTGGTTCTCCCATACGGCGCAGGGCGATGTTGGCGGTAGCGGCCTCCTGGGCGGCGGAACTGAGATTCTTGGTCATATTGGTACGGATGGTGCCGGGGGCGACACAGTTGACCCGCACATTGAAATAGCCCAATTCACGGCCAAGGGACTTGGTCAGTCCGATGACACCGGCCTTGGACGCACCGTAGCCGCAGCCCATGGGAGAGCCATACAGTCCGCATATGGAACTGGTGTTGATGATGGAGCCGGAGCGCTGCGTGCTCATGATCAGCCCGGCCTGACGGTCTACATGATAAGTTGCCATCAAATTGACATCGACCTGCTTTTTAAATTCCCCATCCATGATCCGCTTGATGGTCGTGTTGTGGGTGATGCCGGCGATGGAGCAGACGGCGTCCAGCCTGCCATACTGTCTGGCGAAGCTGCGCATGGCACTGCCTACGGCTTCCTCGTCCAGCAGATTTGGCCAGGCGTACTCAATGTTGGCCTCTGGAAATTCCGCTTTGAGCTTTTCCACAGCGGATGCCGTAACGGCCTCATTGATGTCAGTGACCATCACGGCAGCCGCGCCCTCCCGAAGCATGACACGAGCCGTAGCGAAGCCGATTCCTCCGGCGGCGCCGGTGATGAATACTGTTTTGTTCTCCATTAAACCCATAAAAAACTTCCTCCTACCTGCGGCGGCAAAAGCATAGACCTTTTTACGGCCGCAAAGTTTATATTAGTATATCGATCATGATTTTCTGCATCCGAAAGAATTGGTCATGCCTGAGGCAGTGCAAATTTTTCCAATGCGCCGAACAACTTCATCAGCAGGAAAAAGCAATTTTGATTTTCCGCAATTTTCACGGCCTTTTGCTCGCTCTCTCCGGAAATCTGATCCATCAGTTCCTCTGCGGCCAGAACGTGGGCCTCATCCAGTATGGCCAGCAGGGGAGGATAAGGAACGGTCTGCGCATCGGCGATGAAGTAAGGACATGCGGTGATGTAAAAATATACGCCGCTGTTTACATGGCATTCGGAAACTTCCAGCGTGTGGCCCCGGGGCAGGGTCAGCTTATGAAAGTGGTGCGGACTGAAGCAGAAAAGCATCCCCCGGGAAAGGGGATATTCTGTGGCGTTCACGGTGAGAACGCCGGCTCCGCGCCGGATGAGCAACAGCTCCAAATCGTCGTGCTGCAAAAAGGGAATGGACTGCCGGATGGTCTTGTGTCCGGCAAAGACCTCAGAAGGCAGAAGGTTTTCGGAAAAATAATTTCGGCCATAAAAGGGGTTGTAATACTTAAATTTTTTCATCAAAGCTTTCCCCCAAACCTGGCGCGGTACGCACTGGGTGACAAACCATTTTTTTGACTGAACAACCTGGAAAAGGTCCGTTCGGAATTAAAGCCCGATGCCAGTGAAATATCCAGTATGGGCAGGTCGGTGACCACCAGAAGAGCTTCGGCGTACTGGATGCGGTAGCTGGTAAGAATGTCCTTAAAATTGGTATTCAAATAATCCCGCAGCAAAGTGCGGATGATATTTTCAGAAATATAGAGGTCTTGGGCCATGGATTTCAGACTGATTTGTTCCTTGTAATTGGTGTGCATGTAGTACAAGATCCGCTCCACGCTTTCGCTGACCATTTTTCGGGGGACACCGGGGATGTGGACGGCCCGTTCCCGGTATTCCTGGGGCGTCATCCCCCGCAGAGCCTTGAAGGTGCGGTAAAAAGCCACCTCATAGCGAAACCCGCAATAGCTGGAAATAAAATGAAAAGACAGCTCACTGAACAAAATGGCGCTGGATGCAAGATTCACCCGGGCGCGGTTGAGTGTCTGAGAGAAATTCATACCGGTGGCGAGGCGCAGCTCCCGATTCAGCGTGGCGGGGCTGATGCCGAAATTTTCAGCCACAGTGACCGGCGTGAGGTCCTCCGAACTGTAAAAGGCGATAAAAATTGCCAGCGTCCAGCCCAGCGACCAGTTTTGCTGGGAATAGGGATGGACGGCACTGTGCTGTTCGCACAGGGCAAAATACAAATAGGAGAGCTGCCCCAGAATTCCGCATTTGATCAGATTGCTGCCGGAATCCACGGCATCATTCAGCTCGGCAAACTCATCCAGAAGCGCCTCCACCCGGACGCGGATATCGCCCTCCAAATGATAAACCGGCGGGGTGGTCGCAAAGCACCGCAGATGGGCGCGGCTGGTGCTGTGAAAGGTCATGTAATTGGAAACGGGATAGTCATATACTGCGGCCAGCAGCCGTAATTCTTCGCCCCATAAGGGCTCTATTGCGAACACATGATAAGACTGAAGCCAGCAGAAGGTCCCGGGCTCCAAATCGAACAGCATCCCATTGATAGAAATCGAGCCCTGGCCGGTTTCCACATAAACGAAGATGGAATTATCTTCTGCCATTGGGGGAAGAGGACTGCGGACCGTGATATGCTGTAGGTAAAGATACCGGTCCGCATCACAGAACACTCCGCTGACAGGTTTTCCGCATAGAGGCTTGGCTTTTTGCATGGCCGACATGGCCATCACCGCCTTAGTTTGTTTTATCATAGTTGGTTGTTGAAGAAAAAACAATCCCTTCTTTGACTTTATCATAAAAGGATATCGGCCAAAAAGCAATCTTTTTTTTCAAAAAGGCGGCAAAAAATCAATATTTTATAACAAAATCGGCCTCTTTCGAGAAAGAAGCCGCTTTTCATAGGTATCATTTGGTGTCCTTATGCTCTTTCGCCGCTTGTGTTTGCAGAAGCTGACGCAGGCCTGCGTCGATAATGCCGAAGGGCCGCACCAAGTCTTTTTGCAGTTGTTCGCACTGTTCTGCCAGCAGCCGGCGGTTGAGCTTACCGCTGTCCTTCCGGGGCAGGGCATCCACGAATTCCACGGTTTTCGGCACCTTGAAGGGCACCAGGA
Source organism: uncultured Clostridia bacterium (assembly GCA_947644595.1). Lineage (GTDB taxonomy): Bacteria > Bacillota > Clostridia > Oscillospirales > Oscillospiraceae > HGM13010. Next base: position 56,220 of record CANSAE010000008.1, on the reverse strand, counting down.
ATTTCCATCCGTAGCGCCGGAACTCATCGTAGGTCATTTCCCGTTTGGCCTCCACTACGGCATGGATGCGACGGCCCCACTCCGGATCCGGGATGCCCACCACCACGATGTCCACGATGTCCGGGTTTTGCATAAAGACGTTTTCCACCTCCACGGCGAACACATTCTCACCGCCGGTGACGATCATATCGCTGCGGCGGTCGGAGAAATACAAGTACCCGTCCTGATCCAGATAGCCCATATCGCCCACACTGCGGAAGCCGTCTCCCACATCGGTGAGTTGGTCCCGGCCGACATATTCTGTTTCCAGATAACCGCCGGAGGGGGTCATAAAGATCTCGCCTACCTCACCGGCAGGGAGGTCGTTACCGGCTTCGTCCCGAATGGCGATCTTACTGCCGCCGAAGGGCCGCCCCACGCTGCCCTCATGCTTGAGCCACTCATCGCCGCGAATGGCGGTCATGCCGATCATTTCGCTCATGGAGTACATCTCATACACATTTTTTGCGCCGATCAAATCGATCCAAGCGCGCTTAAGTTCCTTGGAACAATAGCCGCCTGTGTGGCACAGAGCTTTGATGCTTTTGAAATCCGCGGGATCGAAATTATCCAGCTTCAGCATCCGTTGCATCAGCGTGGGCACGATTTGCAGGCACTCAATGTTGTATTCCTTGATATACTTTGCCAAGGCGGCCGGCTTGAAGTTGTTGGGCATGATCACAAGGTTGCCGCAATTGAGTCCGCTGAACGTAGCGGAGCAGGGCGCGGCATGGAACATGGGACCGCAGATGAGCTGCCGGCAGCCGAAAAACTGCCCGGTCATGTGGAACCAGGCCATCAGGCTTTCATCGGATTCTCCGGAAGCCCGGTTGAATTTGATGAGCTTGGGTTTTCCCGTGGAACCGCCGGTGGTCTGGGCACGAAATGGAATGGCAAGAACATCCGGGGGCATTTTGTCAGAATAATTGTCCAGCCGGGCAATCAGTTCTTCTCCGGAGAAGCACTTGTAGCCTTCAGGCCGAAAGCCGTCCGTAATGATAAGATCAGGCTTTGCCAGTTCCACGAAATCCAGGATCTCTCCATCTGTGGAACGGGGGGCAACGGGCATATAGCACCCGCCGTTTTTCCAAATGGCGTAGGCACACAGCACATGGGTAATGGTATTTGGCAGACAGACCATCACGGTGCTGGACTTGGTAATACCCTCCTCCGCCAAAAGCCAGGACAGTTGATTGGACTTGCGGTACAGGTCCATCCAGGTGGCGGTTTTGATCTCTGTATCGTCTTTGCTGATCTCGATGATGGCGGTCTGGTGTATTTTGGCTTTTGCGATGCTCTCAATCTGCCGCCCGGTGGATACGAAAGTAGGCTCAAACTGCACATTGTTTTTGTTGTAAATATTGAAGTGCTTCAGTTTTTTCACATCTTCGACCCCGGGAATACGCTTCTCGTTTTTCATGGCATACCTCTCCGCAACTTCTCCGTTTTTCTTTGATTACGGTGCATTGCTCTCCGCACAATCCACCGCTCTTATCTTAAAGGATATACCCTTACGACAGCGGCCAAAAGATGAAAAAATACTTCCATTTTTGCATCTGTAGGTCGAGAAAAATGCAAATTATTTTTGTGGAACATTTCTTGTTGCGGGAACGTAACAGATTATGTAAATTGACAGGAAAAAAGAATGATGGAACGTATCCAAAGACTTGCATTCTGCGGCCCGCTTTGGCGCTTCTGCACCGCCATAAGGCCGAGGCACGATACGATTGCTCTCATGTACCGGTGTCCATTCTTCAAAACGACGGAGAGAGTTATAAATATTTAACATTCGTGATTGACAATCTCCATGAGAGGTGATATATTTGTAACGCTTCGAAGTGAAACATATATCACATGGAGGAACGGGATATGAAGTCAAAGGTCACCTTAAAGGAAATGGTGGGAACGAAAATCATTTATGCGATGCTCCTTGTTTTCTATTACTGGATGTGGGCAAGGCGGGATTGGCATACTTATTATACAACGATCCAGGACACAGTCATCATGTTTACCATTATATTTTTTGTACTGGAAGCATGGCGCATTTATAAGTACAGCAAAGAAGAAAAGGATGAACTCGCGATTCAAAATCTGCGCAGAGTGGATGCGATCGGTTTGAAGCTGATGATCGCGGCCATGATCATCATTGCCTTTGCCTGCGCTGTGGGAGCGATAACCGGAAGCACGGCGGGCTATGCGCTTGTCGGCGCAATATTGGTGTTGGCAGTGATTCGGTTGATTCTGTTCAGCGTGATGGACAGTAAAGGAATTTGATATGGCCCTGAAAACGAAGGTCAAGGAATACCGGGAGCAGGCCGGCTTAAAGCAAAGCGAGCTGGCGGAACTGGTGCACGCGAGGCGGGAAACCATCGTGCACCTGGAAAACGGAAAATATAATCCGTCGCTGAAATTGGCGATGGATATCGCGAAGGTCTTTCATGTGCGTGTGGAAGACCTGTTTGCGTTTACAGACGAATGATACCCGCGGGCTCATTGTTCATATTGTATTTTCCCGTGAAATGGCTTATAATGTCAGGGTGATTTCAGAAACGAAAGGCGAAGCATATGAACATCAGAGCGTTTTTAGGCATTCTGGTCTGCCGGGCGGTGAAGCTGGCGGCAAAGATCCTCCGCCGGGGCGGCACGGCGAAGCCCGGCGAACTGGCGGCGAAGGTCTGCCCCGACCTGGCGCAGATTCTGGCAAAGGATGTGCGCATCATCATGGTCACGGGCACCAACGGCAAGACCACATCTTCCCGCATCATTGAGCAGGGCCTGCTGGACAGCGGCGCGGACTATTTTGCCAACCGCTCCGGGGCCAACCTCCTGTCCGGAGTGACCACCACGCTGGTGGAGAATTCCACCCTGTTCGGAAAAGCGAAGCATCAATGCGCAGTCATTGAATGTGACGAAGCGGCGTTCCGCACCGTGGCCCCGCTGGTGCAGCCGGAGGTCATTCTGGTCACGAACCTGTTCCGGGACCAGTTGGACCGCTACGGGGAGATTACCCACACTCTGTCCAATATCCGGCAGGGGATCCGGGGCGTGCCTGACGCGGTGGTATGCCTGAACGCGGATTGTTCCCTGACGGCCTCTCTGGCGGGAGATATTTCCAATCGCTGCCTGTTTTACGGCCTGGGCGAAGCCTTGGGAGGCGGGGAGCCCCCCGCGGTGTCCGATGCTTCCCACTGTATCCACTGCAAGGCCGAGTATACCTACAAATACCGCACTTACGGACACTTGGGCCACTTTGTCTGTCCCGCGTGCGGCTATGAGCGCCCGGGAACCGACGTAACGGTGACCAAACTGCTGTCTAAAGACGCGGACAGCTCCACGGTGGTCATGGAAGCCGGCGGCCTGTCCCGCACCGTGCGGGTAAATCTGCCGGCGGTCTATAATATCTATAATGCCGCGGGTTCCTCGGCGGCCCTCATGGCCTTCGGCATGGACCCCGACCGCGCCATGCAGTGCGCGGAGAATTTCCAGTGCGGCTTCGGACGCATGGAGCGGTTTGACCTGAACGGCACGGTCATCCGCATGATTTTGGTCAAAAACCCGGCGGGCTGCAATCAGGTCATTGAGTACCTGAACGGCCTGAACGAGGCGTACCTCCCGGTGTTCCTGCTCAACGACAACGCCGCGGATTCCCGGGACATTTCTTGGATCTGGGACGCAGACTACGAAAAATTTGCTGCCGCCTATCAGGGGGAAGTGGTGGTCTCCGGCATCCGGGCGGATGACATGGCGCTGCGGTTGAAATATGCGGGCATCCCGGCGCAGAAGCTCACCGTGGAGCGGGATTATGACGCCCTGCTGGATCGGGTGTCCCACCAGGACAAGCCCGTGTTCATCATCCCCACCTACACGGCCATGCTGGACATTCGCACCCGTTTAGCTCACCGCTGCGGCAGTGCGGAATTCTGGGAATAAAGGAGGGCACGAATATGGAACTGAACATCTGTCATCTGTATCCGGATGTGCTGAACCTCTACGGGGACAACGGTAACCTTCTGTGCCTGCAACAGCGCCTTTCATGGAGGGGCATCGGCTCAACAGTGACCCGTCTGCCCATCGGTGAGACCGCGGACTTTACAAAATTCGACCTGTTTTTCATCGGCGGCGGACAGGATTTTGAGCAGGAGGTGCTGCTCAGCGACCTGTCCAAAGGCAAGGCGGAGAGCATCAAGAGTGCCATTGCAGACGGCAAAGTGTTCCTCACCGTCTGCGGCGGCTATCAGATGCTGGGCCGCAGCTACACCACCTGGGACGGCGTGACCTGCGACTTCATCGGCGCCATCGACTACGAGACGAAAGGCGCGAAGGACCGCATGATCGGAAACTTCGCCTTCCAATGCGGCCCGGAATCCGGCGGCAGCGCGGTGGTGGGATTTGAAAACCACAGCGGCAAGACCTACCTCGGCCCCGGCGTACAGCCGCTGGGCACGGTGCTGTCCGGCTCCGGGAACAACGGGGAGGACGGCACGGAGGGCGTGCGGTATCTCAACGTCTTCGGCACCTACAGCCACGGCCCGGTCCTGCCGAAAAACCCGGACTTTGCCGACGCCATCCTGAAAACGGCCCTGGACCGCAAATCTCCGGGTTTCGCTCTGGACCCCCTCGACGATGCCCTGGAGCATCAAGCCCATGACTATATGCTGAAACGATTGGGCTTGTAAGTATAACGACCATTCAAATGCCGGATCGAGTGAAGGGTACATCTTAAAATCTGACTGTAAATGGTGGCTGTTCAATTGAAAAAGTTATAGAAAAAAGTCCTGTATTCTGCATGAATACAGGACTTTTTAAAGACGAAGCCGATTGATTTCCGTCTGCAGCCGATTCAAAAACACCCCGGCTTCCCGGCCATCCATCTGAGTGTGGTGGAACTGAAAGGACATGGGCAGCGTGACCTTGCGCCACTGTTTCCGGTACTTGCCCCAGGTCATAAAAGGATTGTTGTAAAACCCGGCATAGATATTCACCGCGCCGTCAATGTCGCATTCTGTGATGGCAGAAGTGCCGATGACCATGTAATCGTCGCCCAGGTCAAAGTTTTCGCACTGTTCCCAGACCTGCCGGGTCAGTTCCAGATAGTCCCTCCGGAACTGCCCGAAATCGTCAGACACCGGCACATCGCAGGTGTTGATGTCGCTGTTTTGGTTGGCGACCACGATGTTCACCGCCAGCTGGTCGAACTGCATCAGCCTGTTCTCCACGGGCAGCAGGTAAAAGTCCTCCATCTGGGCTGCGGCCTGTCCGATGCACCAGCACAGCAGCAGATTGAAGGATTCTCGGTGCTTCCGGCTTTGCCGGACCAGATTTGTCACGTCCAGGGTCTTGAACAGGGTCACCATGGGCATGGGGGCCTGCATCCAGATAGTAGCTGCGGCTCGCTTGGTCTGTTTTGGATCGATTTCCCGCATGTCGCTCACCGTTTCGCGTTCTTTTCATAAATGACGCCCAGCCCCAGCATCAGCAGGTCGTCCTCCAGCAGGATCTTATGAGTGCAGTGCCGCATGATGACTGGAGCCAGTCCGCCGGTGGCGATGATCGTGGTTTTTGTGCCCAGTTCTGCCTCCATGCGGTCGATGATGCCGTCGAGCATGCAGGCGGTGCCGTAAACAGCGCCGGACTTCATGCACTCCTCGGTGTTGCTGCCGATGACCTTACCGGGGTTGTGCAGGTCGATTTTCGGCAACTGGCTGGTGCCGGAATTCAGAGCGTTCAGGCTCAGATTCACCCCCGCCAAAATCGCACCGCCCAAAAAGCAGCCCTTGGCGTCCAGCACGGAAACCGTGGTGGCAGTCCCCATATCGATGAGGATGAGCGGAGGTGTGTACTTATGCAGCGCCGCCACCGCGCCCACCACCATATCCGCGCCCAGGGAGGAGGGGTCGTCAATTCGGATGTTCAGCCCGGTCTTGACCCCGGGACCGACGATGATGGGCTCGCACCCGGTGACCAGCTTCACAGCGTTCCTGAGCACGCCGGTAAGCTGCGGCACCACGGAGGAAATAATGGCCCCCTCGTACCGCACGTTCCCCATCCCGGTCAAGACAATGAGCTGCTGCATGAGCACCGCGTATTCTGCCTCGGTCCGCCCGATATTGGTCTGCAGCCGGTACATGGTTTTCGTCTCCAGCCCCTCCAGCGTCCCCACGCACACATGGGTGTTGCCGATATCCACCGCTAAAATCATAAAAATCACTCCATAATTATTTCATAGTTCTATTGTACCCGAAAGTTGTCATGATTTCAATAGAAAGCACAAACCTGGTTGCACCGGTCCGGTGCCTATGCTATAATCAAATCAAATGCCGGAAAGAAGAGAGATGCCATGTACAGGCCAAAAGACATTGTCCATCAATGGGTAGACGCATTCAATGCCGGTGACGCGGACGCAATTGCCGTGCTGTATCATGAGAACGCGGTCAACCATCAAGTTGCCAACGAGGCCGTTGTGGGCGCCGCGGCAATCAGAGAGATGTTCTGCAATGAGTTTGCAGCGGCGCCCATGGTCTGCATCGTGGAGCACATCTTTGAGGATGGACAGTGGGCCATTTTGGAATGGAGGGACCCCTCGGGTCTGCGCGGCTGCGGATTTTTTCAGGTGGTCAACGAAAAGATTTTGTTCCAGCGGGGCTATTGGGACAAGCTCTCTTTCCTGAAGCAGCATGGTCTCCCCATTGAATGATGCGCATACAAAAAACGGAAGTATCCCCCTCCCTACCGGGAGGGGGATACTTGTGTTACAACGATTCCAACTCGGAAAGCCACAGATTTGCCGACGCGTCGCTGGGCATCAAAAAGCCGTTCCGCGGCGAGACGCTGAAGGCCTCCACCGCCGGACCGTCCATCAGGCAGGAGCGTTTGAACTGCTGAGTGCAAAGCCGTGTGCAGTAGCTCTTGAGCCACATAATGAGCTCGTCCCGGGTAAATTCGTCTCCATAAGCCATCTCCGCCAGACGCAGGGTCTTGGTGGGGGTGAAGCCGCAGATGAGCATCTTGTGGGTAAAGAAATCCTGCAGGGAATAGGAACCCACACTTTCCTCGCTCTTCTGCTCGATCTCATCTCCGGAGGGGGGCAGCAGCTCGGGGCTGACGGGACATTCCAGCACGTCCCACAAAGCGGCGGCCAGAACCTTGTCCTCCGTGGTGGAGGCGATATACCGCAGAGCGGCCCGCACCTGGGTCTTGGTCACACCCATGTTCACGTCGTACATACTGGTGTGGTCCCCGTTGAAGGTGCACCAGCCGTCGATATACTCGCTCAGGTCCTCGGTGCCCACATTCAGGCCGTTGACCTCATTGGCGATATCCATGAGCACCTGGGTGCGTTCCCGGGCCTGGGCGTTTTCAAAGGCGATGGAGTAATCATCCCGGGCGTGGCCGATATCGTCAAAGTGCTGATTGACGGAATCGCCGATATGGATGACCCGGACCTCACAGCCCCACTGCTCCGCCACCACGATGGCGTTGGATTTTGTGCGGCTGGTGGTGCCGAAGCAGGGCATGGTGCAGGCCACCACGTTCTGAGACGGCAGCCCCATTTTCCGCACAGCCATGGCACAGACCATCACGCACAAAGTGGAATCCGTGCCGCCGGAGATGCCCACCACGCAGTGGTCCAGCCCGGCATATTCCATGCGGTGCACCAGTGCGTCCACCTGAATGTCGATCATGCGCTGACAGTAAGCGGGCACATCCTTTTCCAGAGCAGGGAGGTGAGGATTTTTGGAATAGTACCGGGTAAGTACCGTCTCCGCTTCCTCCGTGCCCCAGTCCGCCACGGAGTAGGCAAAGGCGCTGCCGCCGAAGCTTCCGGTCTTGCGTCGGAGATTGGCCATGTGGTCCACATCGATCTCAGAAACGGCCAAAGCGTTGGCCTGCTCCTGACTTGCCAGCACTGTGCCGTTTTCCGCTGCCATGCAAAGCCCGGTGAACACATTGTCCGTGGTGGATTCCCCGGTCCCCGGGGCCGCCATAATGACGCCGGACAGCAGATGCTTGGAACGGTACTGGATGTCCAGCTTTGCTTCCTGGGTGGAAGCGACTGTGGCTGGGAAGGCCGCCATTTGGGCAATGACCGTCGCGCCGTTGACGGCTGCGTCCGTGCCCGTAGGCACCAGCCCATACATATCTGCACCGATCTCCACGGCTACCACCAGATCATCGCACACATTGCTGGGGAAAATGATGTCGTTGGTCAACCAGGTCTCATACCGGCCGCCCACGATGATGTCCACCGGTTCATCGTCCGGCACACAGAAGGGGCTGTCGTTCACCTCCGTGCGGGGGACCATGGCGATGATGTCGCCGTTGTACACCGCGGCGGCGCAGCTGTAGAGCTGTCCTCCCACGGCATAGGGCAGGCCAACGAACACAAGGATGTCCGTATCCTCCGTGGCGGCGACCACCTTGCACAGTGCCGCTTCCGCGCCGTTGAGCAGGTTTCGCATCCCGATGAGGTCATAGCAGGTGACTCCCGTGAGCGTCAGCTCAGGGAATACCAGGACTTTTACTTCTTGCTTCAGTGCTTCCCGGATGCTCTCCATCACCCGATCGGCGTTGTAGTCGGGGTCTGCCACCCGGATGACCGGGGAGGCCGCTGCGACCTTTACAAATCCGTCTTTCATTTCAACACACCTTTTATCGTATCTTCCTTATTCTTCCTTGAAATTCCGTCTCATATCATATTGCGCGCAATCCAGCACAGAAAGCGCCTCAGCCCCGTCCGGAGACAGATTCTCTTTCAGCGCACCATTTTCCACAAAATATCCGTTGCTTGTGACCACGGGGAGGACTTCCCGCACTTCCCGGGTCAGCTGCATGTAAGCATTACCCGTCCAGCCGAGTTGGTCGAACAGCTCGTTCATGAGATAATTGGCGCTCAGCCGCGGGCCTGTGCCGGTAAAATCACTGCCCAGCAGGTCTTTCGCCGCGTCGTTGGCCCAGAACACGTACCGGGTGGAATAGTAATTGAAAAATCCTTCCTCTGTGTGGGTATCCAGATTGACCCCCAAATCGGCGTACACGCTGGCCCCGTCCCCCAGCCAGGGGTTATGGTCGCCGTAGAGCACCACCACGACAGGAACCGGGTCCTCACGGAGTTCCTCCAGCAGCGTCAGCATTCGGTCCCCGGTGTCCCGCACGGAGCCGAGGTAGTTGTTCATGACGTTGTAGTCATATTCGCTCACGTCATAATACCCCGCCGGGTCCCAGGCCCTGCCGCCCCACTCCACTTTGTCGGTGGTGTACGGCCCGTGGCCCTGATAGGTGATGTGGAAGTCGAACACCGGGCCGTTTTCCGTCTTTTCCCGGTACAGCCGCAGTGCCTCGGGCAGCATCACGTTGTCATAAGCGATGCCGCCGTTTGTCAGCGCGGCGTAATGGTCCTCCAAAAAGAGGTATTCCTGAAAGCCCAGCCAGGGCATAATGTTCCGCCGGTTGTAAAACCAGTCGTAGCAGGGATGGCTCCCGGTGGTCTGATATCCCTGCTGCCGGAGGTACCAAACATAAGAATTGGTGTTTTTTCGAAAGTCCCGCAGCCGGTAGTACCCGGTGAGGAAGCACCGCTCCGTGTCAATGGTGCCCCCGGCGAAGATGTTGGTCACCAGGTCGCCGGAGTAGCCCTCCGCCTCAATTTGATGGTATGCTCTGTACACGCTCTCGTCAATGCCCTGAATGCCTAGGTTCGTGAAATCGTTGAAGCCCTCCAGCTGGAAGGCCAGAATGTTCACCTTCCGGTCCTCGGGAATGTCCGCGTCCTGATACTGCGCCAGCATCGCTTCCACGCCGTTTCTGCTGTAGCCCTCCGGCGCCGTATCAATAGCAGCCTTGATGCTGTGCAGAAAAGGATATACAAACCCATGGCTGATGTAATTTTGCGTGGCGGACCACTGGTTGATATAGTCGAGATTCTGTGTTTTCTGCGTATAGACAGTCTCGCTTGCATAAACAGGGATCAGCAGCGCGCCGCACAGCGCCGTGCAGACGCTGCCGATGACCCGTGCCTTGACCGATGGCCGGCCCTTCACCAAAAACAGTAAAAACACCGCCCCGGCGATGACGCATACCACCACGCACCACAGCCGCTTGTCCATGGCGATGGCATAATTCCCCGCCACGCCCATGGCTGTGGAGATGCTGGAAATGTCCGCGAACACGAAGGGGTCGTCCCGGAACATAAGCTTGAAATAGCTGCCCGTGCTGGCCCCCAGCACCACGGCGGCGGTGAGCAGAAACCCTGCCCACGCCCGCCCGGTGAAACACCAGCATAGCAGTTCCAGCAGTATCACGGGCACGAGATTCAGCAGCAAAATGAGCGGGTGGGTGAAATATCCCAGAAACACGCCCCAGCTGTAGTCCCCGTAAGCCAGCAGCAGGCTCATAAGGCCGATGCCCGCTGCCGACAAGAGGACAAAGCTGATGTTCCACAGCCAAAAATATTTGGGATTTGCTTGTGTTTCGTTCATTTAGAAATCAATTTTCTCCGTGATATAGTTGATGAGCTGGTCAATGGGCAGACGCACCTGCTCCATGGTGTCCCGGTCGCGTACGGTCACGCAGTTGTCCGCCGGGGCATTTTCGTCGCCCACGGTGGCGAAGTCCACGGTGATGCACAGCGGTGTGCCGATCTCGTCCTGCCGGCGGTAGCGCTTGCCGATGGAGCCGGCCTCGTCGTAATCCACCATAAAATACTTGGACAGCATGACCTGGATTTCCCGGGCCTTGTCGCCCAGCTTCTTGGACAGGGGCAGCACCGCGCACTTGAAGGGCGCCAACGCCGGGTGCAGGCGCAAAACGGTGCGCACGTCGTTTTTCTCCGCATCCACCACTTCCTCGTCATACGCGTCGCACAGCACGCTCAGCACTGTGCGTTCCACGCCCAAAGACGGCTCGATGACGTAGGGGATGTAGTGCTCGTTTTTCTCCTGGTCGTAATAGGTCAGGTCCTTGCCGGAGGTATTCTGGTGCTGGGTCAGGTCGTAGTTCGTGCGGTCCGCCACGCCCCAGAGCTCGCCCCAGCCGAAGGGGAACAGGAACTCAAAGTCCGTTGTGGCCTTGGAATAGAAGCTCAGCTCCTCCGGGTCATGGTCCCGCAGGCGCAGGTTCTCGTCCTTCAGACCGATGCTCAGCAGCCAGTTGTGGCAGAACTCCCGCCAATACTGGAACCATTCCAGGTCGGTGTCCGGCTCGCAGAAGAATTCCAGCTCCATCTGTTCGAATTCCCGGACGCGGAAAATGAAGTTGCCCGGGGTGATCTCATTGCGGAAGCTCTTGCCGATCTGCGCGATGCCGAAGGGCAGCTTCCGCCGGGTGGTGCGCTGGACGTTGACGAAGTTGGTGAAAATGCCCTGGGCAGTTTCGGGACGGAGGTACACAGTGTTTTTCGCGTCCTCAGTCACGCCCTGGAAAGTCTTGAACATGAGGTTAAATTGGCGGATATCCGTCCAGTTATGCTTGCCGCAGGTGGGGCAGACAATTTCGTGCTCGTCCACGAAAGCCTTCATTTCCGCCTGAGAAAAGGCGTCGATGGGCTTGTCGAGGGTAAAGCCGCTTTGCTGGCACCAGTCCTCAATGACCTTATCGGCCCGGAAACGCTCCTTGCATTCTTTGCAGTCCATGAGGGGATCGGAGAACCCGCCCACGTGACCGGAGGCCACCCAAACCTGGGGATTCATCAAAATGGCGGCGTCCAGCCCGACGTTGTAGGGGTTTTCCTGGACGAATTTCTTCCACCATGCGCGTTTAATGTTGTTTTTCAGTTCCACACCGAGGGGGCCGTAGTCCCAAGTGTTGGCCAGTCCGCCGTAAATTTCGCTTCCGGCGAAGATGTAGCCCCGCCCCTTGCACAGGGCGACGATCTTATCCATGGTTTTCTCTGTGTTTTTCATGTTGATTCCTCCGAACTCCGCCGATGGCGTCGGCGTGTTATTATTTGGCAAAAGCCATCTTCTAAAATACCACAGTTTTCCACACATTACAATATAATATAACCGTTAAAAGAAAAATTAAAAAAGTGTGGGTCGCGCTCTTCCTGACGGGAACCATTCAGGATCCGTAGGGTCCGGTTCCAAACCGGCCCGATTGTCCGTTACACGCCGGTGTTCCCGGGCGAGTTTGGAACCTGCCCTTACGCGATTTGTCCGACTTCCCGCTGCACCCATTCCAACCTCTACGGTGTTATGATTAGACGATTGGATGCTTAGGTCACAAAAAATTTACAAAGGAACCTTCCTTTCTCCGATTCGTCCAAACAATAGCCGTTGAAAAATCTTTCAGATATGTTACAATAGAATTCCGAGTACGAATGCAAGGAGGAATACATAGATGGAAATCCCTGTTGGAGCAAAAGGCCGTGTGGACGGCGTCGTGACCTATGAACTGACCGCCGCGGCCATCGGGTCCGGCACGGTGGAGGTGTTTGCCACGCCGTATATGATCGCGGCCATGGAGAATGCGGCCTGCGAAGCCATACGCCCCTATTACGGCGAGGGGGAGAACAGCGTGGGCACGAAACTGGAAGTCACCCATGACGCAGCCACCCCTGTGGGCATGAAATACTGGGCGGAGGCCGAGGTCGTGGAGGTGGACCGCCGCCGGGTGGTGCTGAAGGTCACCGCCTACGACGAAGCCGGAGCCATCGGCTCCGGGACCCATGAGCGGTTCATCATCCAGTCGGAAAAATTCCTGGCGAAAGCCGAAGTGAAAAAAGCGCAGATCAAGTAAGGACCGCCCACTGCGCGGGAGGATAATATGAAAGAAATCTTGTATGAAAATCGCAAACGCATCATCATCGTGGCTGCCGCCTTGGCGGTGCTTCTGGCCGTCGTGCTGGTGATCGTGGTGATGAATCACGGGAAAAATACCCGGTACGAAAACTATATGGATGCCGCGGAAGAATACCTGATGCTGGAAAATCTGGATTCCGCCATCACCTATTACGAGCGGGCCTACGAGGTGAAGGACACCGATGAATGCGCCATTGCCCTGGCAAAGGTGTATGCCGCCTCTGGGCAGCAGGATAAGGCCGAATCCATCCTGCTGGACCAGATCGACCGCAGCAAAGGCAAGCGGGCGGAGGCGCTCAAGCAGGTGCTGCAGGACCTGCGTGCCGGCGTGGACGAGCCGAAGGATGACGGCATCCTGATCGCCGGCGAATCCTATGAGCCGGAGACCACCGCCATCATCCTGCAAAATGTCCGCCTGACCGCCGAGGACCTGGACGCCATCTCCGGCTTCAAGGACCTGTCGACCCTGAGCCTGAAAAAATGTGAACTGGAGGACCTGTCTTTCCTGAAGGACCTGGACAGCCTCATGTCCCTGACCCTGTCGGACAACAACATCAAGGACCTGTCCGATCTGGAGGGACTGCGGAGTCTAAAGACCCTATATCTGGACAACAACCCCGTAGAGGACTTCACCCCCCTGTACCGCCTGACGAGCCTGTCCACCCTGAGCATCAAGGGCATCGATATCACCCAGACCCAGTACGATGAGCTGAAAGAGGCCCTGGACCGGTGCAGCATCTTCAATGACGATACCGTGGCGGAGGAACTCACCATCGGCGGCGTGACCTTCCTGTCGGATGTGAAGGAGCTGGACCTGAGCGGCAGGGACATCAAGGACATTTCCGACCTTGCCAAGTGCACAGAGCTCCAGACATTGAACCTGAAAAACAATAAAATCTCGGACCTGACCCCCCTGGAAGGCCTCACCAATCTCACCTGGCTGTGCCTGTGTGATAACGAAGTGAGCGACATCACACCCCTTGGTCAGCTTCTGAGCATGACGTACCTGGACCTGGGGGACAATGAGCTGACCAACATCAACAGTCTGTCCTCCCTGACCAAGCTCACGGAGCTGTATCTGGACGACAACGATATTGCCGGCTTCACCGCCCTGTCCTACATGACCTCCATGAAAAAATTGGGCCTGAAGGATACGGAGCTTACGGACAAAGCCTTGGACCTGCTGAAAATCGAGACTCTGACCACTTTGGATATTTCCGAGAACGGGCAGCTCACCGCCGCGGCGGTGAAGGCCCTGAAAGCGGCCATCCCCAACTGTGACGTGATCCACGACCAGCTTTCCGTGACTCTGGGCAGCAAGGAATTCGAGGCGGATGCCACCACGGTGGATGCCTCCAACGCCGGCGTGACGGACCTGAAAAACCTCTCTCAGCTCACAGCGGTCACATCTCTGATGCTGAACAATAACAGCATTTCTGATTTCACGCCCATCTCCGGCCTGAAAGGCCTGACGGTGCTGGAACTGTGGAACACCGGCGCGTCGGACCTGACCTTCCTGGCGGGGATGAACAAGCTGACGAACCTGAACCTGGCCCAAAATAAGCTGCGGGACGTGTACGCTCTGTCTTCCTGCACCGGACTGAAGGAGCTGATCCTCACGGGGAACGCGGACCTGAACGATGCCGCGCCCCTGGCCTACTGCACGGAGCTGACCACCTTGTACCTGGATGGCACCGGCGTGACCGATGTATCTGCCCTGTCGGGACTGACGAAGCTGACCACCCTGCACCTGGATAACTGCGCCCTGTCGGACGTGACCCAGCTTTATGGCCTGACGGGCCTGAAAGAGCTGTACCTCATGGACTGTGGCCTGTCCGCGGATGTGGTCACGGCCCTGAAAACGGCATTGCCGGGCTGTACGATCTACGCCGGGTAAAAATTATACAAAAAGCACAAAAGGGGCTTCCAATTTGGAAGCTCTTGTGTTATAATATAACTAAAGCAAGTCCCAAGTTTTCACAAAAGGAGCTGATACTATGAAATTTACCTTCACAGAAAAACGCATCGATGCCGCCCAGGCCATGAAGGAGTACGCGGAAAAGAAGATCAGTAAGATCGATAAGTACTTTAAAACAGACAGCGAAGCGTTTGTGACGTTCAGCACCGAGCGGGGCCGCTACATTGCCGAGGTCACCATCAAGAACAACGGCATGTTCTACCGGGTCAAGGAGACTACCGGCGATATGTGCGCGTCCATTGATTCCGCCGTGGCATCCATCGAGCGGCAGATCCGCAAAAACAAGACCCGCCTGGAAAAGCGCATTCGGGCCGAAGTCATTGAACCCGCCCCGGCCTACGATGACGAGCCGGAAGAGGAGTTCAAAATCGTGCGGAACAAGCGCTTCAGCATCCAGCCCATGAGTGTGCAGGAAGCGGTTTTGCAGATGAATCTGCTGGAGCACTCGTTTTACGCTTTCCGCAACGCTGATGAGGGAGATGCCTTCGCCGTGGTCTATAAGCGCAAAAACGGCGATTACGGCCTGATTCTGGACGCGAAGGATTAACATTCAAACAGCAAAGAGCCGCCCATCGGGCGGCTCTTTTTTGAAGATATTTTACAAGCAATTTCCCCAAAACTGTGCTACAATAGACAAAAATAGAGGGGGGGACGGCAATGGAAGAACATCGCGGCGTATACCGGGACACGGACCTGGGCATTGAGCTGACCTGGTTCCGGGGCCTTGCCCTGTCGTTCCCGGCCCATTTCCACGATTACTACGTCATCGGCCTCACGGAAGGCGGCGTGCGCCGCATGACGTGTAATGGCCGGTCCTATTCCCTCGGTCCTGGAGACGTGAACCTGTTCCACCCCGAGGAGAACCACGACTGTACCCAAACTGAGGGCGCGCTGGACTACCGGGGCATCCATATCCCCCAAGCCGTGATGCTCCGATGGACGCAGGAGCTCACCGGAAAGGTGGAGCTGCCCCGCTTTACACAAAACTGCATCCGGGACCTTGAGGTAGCAAAATGTGTAGGCGCCCTGCATGGACGGTTGCTGTCCGGCGGAGAAGCATTTGAAAAGGAAGAATGTCTTGTCCTGCTGTTGTCCCTTCTGTTAGAGCGCTACAGCAGGACCTGCCCGGCACCTGCGCCGGCGGAGGATGCCGCGGTGGAGCGGGTCTGCGCCTGGCTGGGGACCCACTTCCGGGAAAAGCCGCGATTGGAGGACCTGTGCGCCCTGGCGGGGATGAGCCGATCCACCCTCCTGCGGAGCTTCACCCGGAGCAAGGGCATCACACCCTACCGCTATCTGGAAACCCTTCGGGTGAACGCCGCCAAGGCACTGCTGGCCCATGGGATGCGCCCGGCGGAAGCGGCGCTGGAGGCAGGTTTTTCCGACCAGAGCCACTTTACTAATCAATTCGTGCGCTATACCGGGGTATCTCCCGGTGCCTACCGGGAGATTTTTTCCAAGGAGGACAACGATGAACACTGAAACCCGCACCGGCCATCTGGCGGCCCTGGTCACGGTGCTGATCTGGGGCACAACCTTCGTGTCCACCAAGGTGCTGCTGACGCGCTTTACCCCCATTGAGATTTTACTGTTCCGCTTTGTTCTGGGCTATTTGGCCCTGTGGCTGGTCTATCCGCGACCCCTGCGCGGTGTGATGCCACGGCGGGAACTGTACTTTGCTGCCGCTGGACTGTGCGGCGTTTGCCTGTACTATCTGCTGGAGAACGTGGCCCTGACCCACACCACGGCGTCGAATGTCGGGGTCATCGTGTCCGTGAGCCCTTGTTTTACGGCGCTGTTGACCCGGCTGACCTTCCGGGAGGGAGAACGCCTGCGCCCGTCCTTTTTTGCGGGCTTTGTTCTGGCCATGGCGGGCATCAGCCTGATGAGCTTTGCGGGGAGTACCGTGGAGCTGGACCCGGTGGGCGACCTGCTGGCGTTTCTTGCGGCGGTGTGCTGGGCGGTTTACTCGGTACTCACCCGGAAATTAGGGACCTTCGGCTATCACGACATCCAGGTGACCCGGCGGGTATTCTGCTACGGCATTTTGTGGATGCTTCCCGCGGTGCTGGCTATGGACGTCTCCCCGGATTGGCACGGCCTCCTGGACCCGGTCCTGCTGGGAAACTTGCTGTATCTGGGCCTTGGAGCGTCGGCCCTGTGTTTCGTCACCTGGGGTGTGGCGGTAGGAAAGCTGGGCACGGTGCGGACCAGCGTGTACATCTATCTGGTTCCGGTCATCACCGTGGCGGCGTCGGTCGTTATCCTGAAAGAGACCCTGTCCCCGTCCGCCTGGCTGGGCGTAGCCCTGACGCTCCTTGGTCTTGCGGTCTCTCAGGGGAAAAGCACATAAGGAAATCCGCCGCCGGAACTTGTTCCGGCGGCGGATTTGTGCTACAATATGGGAAAATAAGCTTGGAGGGCATTTTCATGCGGTGGATCGAAGTGACTGTAAACTGTGACCGGGACCCGGACCTGCTGTGCTGCGACCTGGCGGAACTGGGCGTGGGCGGCATGATCGTGGAGGACGAAGCGGATTTCCAGAACTTTCTGGAGCACAACCACACCTATTGGGACTATGTGGACGAGGAATTGGAGCAGAAGTTCAAGGGCGTGTCCCAGGTGAAGTTCTATTTGTCCGACGATATCGAGGGCAAGGCCCTGCTGGACAAGGTGGCGGCCTTTCTCGGCACCATGCCGGATACCGCTCTGGTCCAAGACAGCGACTGGGAAAACAATTGGAAGGAATTTTACAAGCCCATCCAGGTGGGGGACAAGCTGGTGGTGGTCCCGGAATGGGAGGAAACGCCGGCAGACAGCCGCATCCCCCTGCGGCTGGACCCGGGCCTGATTTTCGGCACCGGCAGCCACGCCACGACCAAAATGTGCCTGGCCGCCCTGGAGGGCTTTGCCGGCCCGGGCAAGACCGTTTTGGACCTGGGCTGCGGCTCGGGCATTCTGGGCATCGGCGCCATGCTCCTGGGCTGCGAACGCTGCGCCGGGTGCGACATCGACCCCAAAGCCCCGGAGGTTGCCCTATCCAACGCCGCGCTCAACGGCATCACGGCGGAGGTGTTCGACATCCGGGCCGGCGACGTGCTGTCCGACGCCGGGATGCGCCGCGCCCTGGGCACGGGCTATGACATTGTGACCGCCAACATTGTGGCGGACGTCATTATCCCCCTGTCCGGGTTCGTGAAGGAATTCTTAAAGCCCGGCGGGACGTTCATCACCTCCGGCATCATCGAAGGCCGCCAGGATGAAGTCCGCGCTGCGATTGAAGCGGCGGGGTTTGCGATTTTGGAGCACCGCACCGAAGACGACTGGCACTGTTTTGTAGCGGAGTGAGGAGAAACTAAGAATGGGTACACTCGTATTTGCGTGTGGCGGTATGGAAAGCGGCGGAGAATTCCCCATAGAAAACACGGGACGCGGACAGGACATTTCCCCTGAAATTTTCATAGAGGATGTAAGCCCGGGTGCCAAAACACTGGCCGTAACACTTGAGGATATCAGTCATCCGCTTTTCCGGAATTTTACCCATTGGCTGATTTGGAACATCCCTGCCGGGGCGAAGATTCCAGGTGCAATTCCAAAAGGAAAACATGTACCTGGCTTAGGAAACGCCCGTCAAGGCCTGGGATACGGCGTATACCGCTATGCCGGACCGAAGCCACCCAAGGGCAAACGGCATTTATATCGACTGACGGTGTACGTGCTGGACAGTGAAGTCGATTTAAAATTCCCAGCCACAAAAAGCCGTTTTCTTGCCATCGCACGGAAACATATTGTTCAGCAGAGCAGTATTACCTGCGGCTTTGGTTCGCAGCCCCTATAGAAAACCTGAAATTGCTGCGTAGGGGCCGGGTTCCCCGGCCCGCACAGCGCAAAAAGATAAAATGAAGCCCCCGCTTGGCGGGGGCTTTATTTTGTTTTACTTTGCGTAATCCACAGCCTTGGTTTCCCGCAGCACATTGACCTTGATCTGTCCCGGATACGTCAGCTCCGCCTCGATCTTCTGGGCGATGTCCCGGGCCAGCATCACCATGCTGTCCTCGTCCACCTTCTCGGGGTCTACCATTACGCGGATCTCCCGGCCGGCTTGGATGGCATAGCTGTTGGCGATGCCGGGGAAGCTGTTGGTGATCTCCTCCAGCTTTTCCAGGCGCTTCACGTAGTTTTCGATGTTCTCCCGCCGTGCGCCGGGCCGGGCGGCGGAAATGGTGTCCGCGGCCTGGACGATGCAGGCGATGACCGTGTGGGCCTCCACGTCGCCGTGGTGGGCCTCGATGGCGTGGATGACGTCGGCGGATTCCTTGTACTTCCGCGCGATTTCCGCGCCGATGGTCACATGGCTGCCCTCCACCTCGTGGTCGATGGACTTGCCGATATCGTGGAGCAGTCCCGCCCGCTTGGCGGTGACCACGTCCACGCCCAACTCCGCGGCGATGAGCCCGGAGATATGGGCTACCTCGATGGAGTGGTTCAGCACGTTCTGCCCGTAGCTGGTGCGGTATTTCATCCGGCCCAGCAGCTTCACGATCTCGGGATGCAGCCCGTGGATGTTGGTCTCAAAGGTGGCGCGTTCGCCCTCGGCTTTGATGGTGGCGTTAACTTCCTTCTGGGCCTTGGCGACCATCTCCTCAATGTGGGCGGGATGGATGCGCCCGTCCACGATGAGCCGCTCCAGGGCGATGCGGGCGACTTCCCGGCGCACGGGGTCAAAGCTGGAAATGGTGATGGCCTCGGGGGTATCGTCGATGATGAGGTCGCAACCGGTGAGATTTTCAAAGGTGCGGATGTTCCGCCCCTCCCGGCCGATGATGCGGCCCTTCATCTCATCGTTGGCCAAGGGCACGACGGAAACAGTCACTTCGCTGGTGTGGTCGGCGGCGCACCGCTGGATGGCGGTAGCAATGATCTCCCGGGCCAGGTCGTCGGCCTCATCCTTGGCCTTGTCCTCAATTTCCTTGACCTTCATGGCCATTTCGTGGGTGACCTCGGAGGATACCTGCTCAATGAGCAGATTTTTTGCGTCCTCTGCGGTGTAGCCGGAGATCCGTTCCAAAGTCTCCAGCTCCTGTCGTTTCAGCAGCTCGATCTCCGCCTGTTGGGTCTCCGCCTCGGCGATCTTCTGCCGCAGGGTCTCGGTCTTTTTGTCTAAGGTGTCGTTTTTCTTGTCAAGGTTTTCTTCCTTTTGTTGCAGGCGGCGTTCCTGCTTGGACAGTTCGGCACGGCGTTCCTTGACTTCCTGCTCGTACTCAGTCCGTTCTTTGTGTATTTCTTCCTTTGCCTCGAACACTGCTTCGCGGTTTTTCGCTTCCGCGGTCTTGATCGCGTCATTGATAATGCGTTTTGCCTCTTCCTCAGCGCTGGAAATTTCGCGTTCCGCGACTTTTTTTCGATAAGTCACACCGGCGAAGAAAGCGATGAAGATCAAAACAACTGCGATCCCGATAAAAATAGGATTGGGCATGGTAAGTAAACACACCTCCATTCTTACAAAATTGGGGTGCTGTTCAGAGGAACATATTCAACTGAAATGTATGTCACTCTGGGTGAAAACGGAAAAATTCCGCCGTAAAGTTGAACAAAAACTGTATGGTCATACAGCTATAAATATTCACTTCATTGTACACCTGCATTTTTTGTGTGTCAAGGATAAATTCAATTGTCGAAGACGGCATACCCGGATTTTTGCGGGCAGGATGAGTAAATCCCATTTACAGAGCCACAATAGTATGGTATAATCGTATCTCACAAAATCAAAAGGAAACGAGGTGCGTCAATGCCGGATGCAGTTGTCATCGGCGGCGGCCCTGCGGGCCTGTCCGCGGCGCTGACCCTGCGGGCCCGGGGCAAAACGGTCACGGTGGTGTCCGCCGGGGAAACGGGGTCGCATTTATACAAAGCGGAACGGGTGGAAAACTATCCGGGCCTGCCCGGCGTGTCGGGAAAGGACCTGCTTTCCGCCATGACGAACCACGCCCTGGCCCAGGGAGCGGAGCTTCTCCACGGCCGGGCAACCTCCGCCATGCCTATGGGCAAAGGCTTCGGTGTGGCCGTGGGCAGCGACTATCTGGATGCCGGCTGCTTGATTTTAACAGTGGGCGTTTCCATGGGCAAGCCCTATCCTGGGGAAACGGAATTCCTGGGCCGGGGCGTGAGCTACTGCGCCACCTGCGACGGAATGATGTACCGGAGCAAGCACGTGGCGGTCATCGGCTTGTGCAATGCTGCAGCCGAGGAAGCAGCATTTTTGCGGAGCATCGGCTGTCAGGTGGAGTATTTCGACAAAGCCCGGGCAAAGCAGTACGAGATTCGGGGAAGCCAAACCGTCACGGAACTGATTGCCGACGGCGTTTCCTACCCCGTGCAGGGGGTGTTCCTCCTGCGGGACGGCGTAGCGCCGGACGCACTTCTGCCGGGCCTTGCTCTGGAGGGCGGCGCTATCCGGGTCGATGGAAATATGGCGGCGAGCATCCCCGGGGTCTTTGCGGCGGGGGACTGCACCGGCACCCCCTATCAAGTAGCGAAGGCCGTAGGAGAAGGCAACATCGCGGCGTTGTCCGCGGTAAAATATCTGGATACAAAGGAGAACTGAAACATGGCACACATGGACTTGACCAACAAGAATTTTGACAGCGTCATCGGCAACGGCGTGACCCTGGTGGACTTCTGGGCGGATTGGTGCGGCCCCTGCAAAATGCAGGCTCCCGTCATCGACGAGCTGGGGGATAAATACGAGGGCAAGGTGACCGTGGCGAAGCTGAACGTGGACGACGAGCCCAGCATCGCGGCCCGCTTCGGCGTCATGAGCATTCCCACCCTGATCGTCTACCGCCAGGGCGAGGAAGTCACCCGCCGCGTCGGCGTGCAGAGCATGGACCAGCTGGAAACCATGTTAGGCGTGAATTAAACCCGGTATTTGATGGCGGGACGGTTTCAAACCGTCCCCTGCGAAGCAGCCAGACAGACCGGCGGAAAACGGCAGTCCTGCATTCGCGTTTTCTCCCTTGACAAATTTCCCCACACGCCCTATAATCAACACGTTACAGGCACAGATGGAGAGCAGTACACCCCACAGCCCATCCAGAGAGCGGACGGCCGGTGCAAGTCCGTATGGCGCAGGGATGGAAGTCGCTCCGGAGCCGTTTTGATGAACGCGAGTAATCAAAACCGGGCCCTCCCGTTACCGAGGCAACGAGTGCCGCGCTCTGCGCGGAATTCAGGTGGTACCACGTAATTTTTGCGCCCTGAAGCTAAGGCTTCAGGGCATTTTTTCGTTGGAGGGATGAGAATGGAGTTTGAAATCAGAACGACAGTCAGCGTAAACGGCCATATGGCTCTCCATTGTGTGGGCAAGGCATATTCCAAACGCAGTCCGAAGAACCCTGCGGATGCAGGACGCGGACTCTCACGTGGAAAAAGCTTTTGTTGTATGCGGCGGCTGTTGCCGTAGTAATTGCCGGTTTCTTCATCCAAGAGGTCCATTGGCTGCTGAGCGGCCTTCCGATTTTTGTAGCGGGCATCCTGTTCACATTTATTTTGTTCGCATGGACCTCGAATTCCGAAAAATCTTTAAACCGGCCTGACGGTTCAATATTATTTAAAATAAACAACATCATAATAGAAAGAGGAACACATATGAAAGAACTCCCCAAGGTCTACGAACCCCAACAGGTAGAAAAAACCATCTACGATATGTGGGTCAAAGGCGGCTATTTCCACGCCGCGCCCAACCCGGACAAACAGCCCTTCACCATCGTCATCCCGCCCCCCAACGTCACGGGCCAGCTCCACCTGGGCCACGCTTTTGATGAGACGATTCAGGACATTCTCATCCGCTACAAGCGCATGCAGGGCTTTGAGACCCTCTGGATGCCCGGCTACGACCATGCCGGCATTGCCACCCAAATCAAGGTGGAGGAAAAGCTCCGGGAGGAGGGACTCACCCGCTTCGACCTGGGCCGGGAAAAATTTCTGGACCGCGTCTGGGCATGGAAAGAGCAGTACGGCGGCCGTATCATCGACCAGCTGAAAACCCTGGGCAGCTCCTGCGACTGGGACCGTCTGCGCTTCACCATGGACGATACCTGCGCCAAATCTGTGCGGGAAGTGTTCGTCCGGCTGTACGAAAAGGGGCTGATTTATAAAGGCAAGCGAATCATCAACTGGTGCCCCAACTGCACCACTGCCCTCAGTGATGCGGAGGTGGAGTACACGGAAAAGCCCGGCCATCTCTGGCACATCCGCTACCCCATCAAGGACAGCGACGAGTACATCATCGTCGCCACCACCCGCCCGGAAACCATGCTGGGGGATACCGGCGTGGCCGTCCACCCCGATGACGAGCGCTTCCAGCACCTCATCGGCAAAACGGCGATTTTGCCCCTGGTGGGCCGGGAAATTCCCATCGTGGCAGACGAATACGTGGAGCTGGGCTTCGGCACCGGCGCGGTGAAGATGACCCCCTGCCACGATCCCAACGACTTCGAAGTGGGCCTGCGGCACGATTTGGAGCAGCTTTTGATTTTCGACGGCAATGCCCGGGTCATCAACGGCGGCAAATACGATGGGCTCGACCGCTACGAAGCGAGGAAAGCCATCGTGGCCGACCTGGAAGCGGAAGGCTACCTGGTCAAAATTGAGGACCATGTGCACAATGTGGGCACGTGCTACCGCTGTCATAATGACGTGGAGCCCCTGGCTTCTGACCAGTGGTTCGTGAAAATGGAACCCCTGGCGAAAGAGGCCATCCGCGTGGTGGAGGAGGGCGAAGTAAAGTTCGTCCCTGACCGCTTCAGCAAGACGTATCTGAACTGGATGTACAACGTCAAGGACTGGTGCATTTCCCGGCAGCTCTGGTGGGGCCATCAGATCCCCGCCTGGTACTGCAAGGACTGCGGCCACATGACCGTCAGCCGGACCGACGCCACGGAGTGTGAGCACTGCCACAGTAAGAATATCCAGCGCGACCCCGACGTGCTGGACACTTGGTTCAGCAGCGCCCTGTGGCCCTTTTCCACCCTGGGCTGGCCGGAAAAGACCGAGGAACTGGAGTATTTCTACCCCACCGACGTGCTGGTCACGGGCTATGACATCATCTTCTTCTGGGTAGCCCGGATGATTTTCTCCGGCTGTGAGCACATGAAAAAGCCCCCGTTCCACACGGTGTTCATCCATGGCCTGATCCGGGACAGCCAGGGCCGCAAAATGTCCAAATCCCTGGGCAACGGCGTGGACCCCATCGAGGTCATCAACGAATACGGCGCGGACGCTTTGCGCTTCAACATCATCACCGGCAACTCTCCCGGAAACGATATGCGCTACTTCCCGGAGCGGTGCGAGGCTATGCGGAACTTCGCCAACAAGCTGTGGAACGCGTCCCGCTTCGTGATGATGAACCTGACCATTGATAAAAACGAGCTGCCGGACACCCTGTCCATCGAGGATAAGTGGATTCTCTCCAAGCTGAACACCCTCGCGAAGGAGGTCTGCGCCAATCTGGATGCCTACGAATTAGGCGTAGCCGCGGGCAAAATCTACGACTTCATCTGGGACGATTTCTGCGACTGGTACATTGAATTGACCAAAACCCGGCTCTACGGCGAGAGCGAAACGGACAAGCTCCAGGCCCAAAAAGTCCTCCTCTACGTCCTGACGGAGACCCTGAAGCTCCTGCACCCCTTCATGCCCTTCATCACCGAGGAGATCTTCCAGGCCCTGCCCCACGAAGGCGAGGCTGTCATGGTCAGCGCCTACCCGGCCTACACGGACAAGCTGTCCTTCCCCGCCGAGGAAGCCGCCATGGAGACGGTCATGACCGCCATCAAGGCCGTGCGCAGCCGCCGGGCGGAAATGAATGTCCCGCCCAGCAAGAAGGCCCACATCATCGCCGTCACGGACAAGACGGACATCTTCACCGCCGGCGTGCCCTTTATGGTCAAACTGGCCTACGCCTCCTCTGTGGACGTGACGAACACCGCCCCGGAGAACATCGACGGCATGGTGAGCATCGTCACCGACGAGTGCAAGCTGTACCTGCCCATGGCGGAGCTGGTGGACCTGGACAAAGAGCGGGAGCGCATCACCAAAGAGCTGGAAAAAGCGAAGCAGCAAAAAGCGGCCCAGGAGAAGAAACTGAGCAATGAAAGCTTCGTCTCCAAAGCCCCGGAGCAGGTGGTGGCCGCCGAGCGGGACCGCCTGGCAAAAGCGGAAGCTCTCATCGCCAATCTGGAAGAAAGCCTGAAAAAATTGGGATAATTTTCAAGCGCCCGTTCTTTCGGCAAACTTTGCGGCATAAGAATATTACAATAAGCACAGATACCGGAAATACGGTATCTGTGCTTTTTCTTTTTATTCTTTTGTTTCACAGAATTTGCGTCCGCAGACGCGAAAAAATCAAATCTATTTTTCTCGGTGACGTGCGCGCCAAGAAAAATACCGCTCGGTTCAAGCGTGTGTCCGCAGGGCGCACGGGCCGGACCGTAAGCCTTTTGGCAATCCATGCGAAACATGGATGCCAGGAAAGGAAACAACATGAATATTGCAAGTGCATACGAAAACGGAAAACTCACCCTCTACCTCCAAGGCGAACTGGACCACCACAGTGCCCGCACGGCCATGAGAGCCATCGAGCAGGAACTGGAGCAGAGCCTTGCCCGGGAGTGCGTGCTGGACATGTCGGGCCTGAGCTTCATGGACAGCTCCGGCATTGCCCTGATTTTAAAGGCCCATAAGCTGACCGCGGCCCAGGGGGGCAAGGTGTGGATCGAGCACCCCTCCCGCCAGGCCCTGCGGGTGATGGAGACCTCCGGCATTGAGCGCATCGTGCCCATTGCCCAGGAAACAGGAAAGGAGTGAGGAACAATGAACGTTTCCAATTACATAAAACTGGAATTCCCCAGCAAAAGCGTCAACGAGGGCTACGCCCGCAGCGCCGTGGCGGCCTTCGCCGCCCAGCTGGACCCCACCATGGAAGAATTGGGAGACATCCGCACCGCGGTGAGCGAGGCGGTGACCAACGCCATCGTCCACGCCTACCCGGACTCCATTGGTACCATCTGGCTGAAGGCCCGGATTTTGGAAGGCCGCGTTCTGGAGATCACCATCCGTGACAAGGGTCAGGGCATCCCGGACATCAAACAGGCCATGCAGCCCCTGTACACCACCGGCGGCGAGGAACGCAGCGGCATGGGCTTTACCATCATGGAGAGCTTCACGGACAAGCTCCGGGTCCGCTCCGCCCCGGGGAAGGGCACCACCGTGACTATGGCCCGGCGCATCCGGGTACGGAACGCCGGCCGATGACGGAAGAAAATCTGGCGGATATCCGGGCCTCCCAATCCGGCGACGCGGCGGCCACAGAGCGTCTGGTGGAGCGCAATTCCGGGCTCATCTGGTCGGTGGCCCGGCGGTTCTTCGGCCGGGGCGTGGACTCGGATGACCTCTACCAGTTAGGCTGCGTGGGCTTCCTGAAAGCCATCGAGGGCTTTGACGAGGCCTACGGCACCCAGTTTTCCACCTACGCGGTCCCGAAGATCTCCGGCGAGATCCGCCGCTTCCTCCGGGATGACGGCGCCATCAAGGTCAGCCGCACCATCAAGGAGCAGGCCCTGGTCATCCGCACGGCCCGGAACGATTTGGAGCAGCGCCTGAACCGCGCGCCGACGCTGTCGGAAATATCGGAAGCCACGGGGATCGCCCCGGAGGACATTGCTGTGGCCGAGACCGCCACCGGCCCCACGGAATCCCTCCAGCGGGAATCCGGCGACGGCGGCTTCACCCTGGAAAACGTCCTGGGGGACTATGGGGAGGAAGAACGGGTCATCGAACAGGTGTCCCTGAAAGAGGCCATTAAAAAGCTCCCGGAAAAGGAACAGCAGGTCATCTCCCTGCGCTATTATCACGGCCTGACCCAGGACAAGGCCTCCCGTGTAGTGGGCGTGAGCCAGGTGCAGGTCTCAAGATTGGAAAAGCGCGCGATTGAAAAACTGCGATTGTTGTTAGAAGCATAAAAAACCACCGGAAGCCCCGGTGGTTTTTGCTTATGCTACGGGAATTTTCTGCGCGTTGCTGTGGAACCGCTCACTGGCGGACTGGATTTTGCCGATAAAATTTTCCAGCATTTTTTTCGTCCCCTGGGAGTTCCATTTGGAGCGCACCAGCTCCTGCACGGTATCGGTCATAGCGGAACTGACAAAAGCGCTCTCTTTCGCCAGCAGGACACACAGCACGCAGGCCTCGTAGAATCCCTGATTGTACAGCAGTTGGAGCAGTTCGATGTAATCCGGGATGTGATTATCGATACATTGTTCCTGCAAATCGCACAGCAATGCGTTGTGGCGCAGTGCCCAGTCCAGAAACTCCATCGCGTGTAATTCTTTTTCGTTTTCTGTCATAAAATGACCTCCTTTTACTATATGGTGCGTCATAATTGCGTCACCAATTGAATTATAACATTGCGTCACTTTTGCGTCAAGCTTGTTTTTTAGCGAAATTTTTATGCTAAAATAACGTCACTATGACGCAAGGAGGTTCCTATGGCTTCAGAATTACCACGTTACACGCTCAGAATTCCGCAGATTTATCTTGATAAAATTCGTTATATTGCAGAGGAAGAGGGCCGTTCGGCAAATAAGGAAATTGAAATGATGATAAAACGGCGGATTGCCAGCTATGAAGAGAAAAACGGAGAAATCAAATTCGACTCGTGAGTAGGGGCGGGTTCCAAACCCGCCCGCCCTGTCTGTAGCACGACTTCCAAGGGGATTCACAAGGGGCGGTAGCCCCTTGTGTCGTTTCAAGGGGGTCCGGGGGGAAAACGAAATCCCCCCGGGACTTTTCTTTGCGGCTCCACCGCGTTTCTTTTGGTCACAAAAGAAATGGGGTGGAAACCCCGTTCCCATTTGTACTTAAAATAAGAATATTTCTCTGCATCTTACTGCCCAAATGCAACCCTTTTCTCTTTGCATGCCCAAAGAGAAAAGCCTTGCGGGGAAAAGAGAAATGCACTTAAGGGGGAGACCCCCCTTAAGAATTCCCCACAGCCAAACTTTCGGTCACCCTACGTTCTTTTCTTCTCTCCAGCGGCCTTACAAACTGCGTCGGCCTGAAGAAAACGGAAACCCCGTTCCCATTTGTACTTAAAATAAGAATATTTCTCTGCATCTTACTGCCCAAATGCAACCCTTTTCTCTTTGCATGCCCAAAGAGAAAAGCCTTGCGGGGAAAAGAGAAATGCACTTAAGGGGGAGACCCCCCTTAAGAATTCCCCACAGCCAAACTTTCGGTCACCCTACGTTCTTTTCTTCTCTCCGGCGGCCTTACAAACTGCGTCGGCCTGAGGAAAACGGAAACCCCGTTCCCCTCTGCACCGGCAGTTGAAATCCTCCGCCCCCTGTGCTATAATCGACCCATTATGACAAACGAACAGAAACAGCGGTATCTCGATGCCCGCAGAAAAGTCATCGACAGGGAATTTTCCCATTTGAACAACATGCAGCGCCAAGCCGTCCTGGCCACCCGTGGCCCGCTGCTGATCCTGGCCGGCGCTGGCAGCGGCAAAACCACGGTCCTCATCAACCGCATCGAAAACCTCCTGCGCTTCGGCAGCGCCTCGGACTCCGACGAGTTGCCGGAAACCGCCTCGGAGGCGGACATTTCTGTGCTGGAAACCGGTGGGGAGGAGGCCCTGCGCCTTGCCGCCCTGCACCCGGTGGACCCCTGGCGGATCATTGCCATCACCTTCACCAACAAGGCTGCCGGAGAACTGAAAGACCGTCTCTCGGCCCGTCTCGGCCCCGAAGCCAACGATATCTGGGCCGCGACGTTCCACTCCGCCTGCGTGCTCATCCTGCGCCGGGACGCGGACCGCCTGGGCTTCCCCACGAACTTTACCATCTACGACAGCAGCGACAGCCAGTCGGTGATGAAGCACGTGCTCAAGGACCTGGACATGGATGAAAAAATATTCCCCCCCCGCACAGTGCTGGGGGAGCTGTCCCGGGCCAAGGACCAGTACATTGCTCCCCTGGAATACGCCCAAAACGCGGAAAAAAGCGGGGACGTGCGCAAACGCAAAATGGCCCAGGCCGCCGTGGAATACACCCGCCGCCTCTACAACGCCGGAGCCATGGACTTTGACGATTTGATTTACTTCACTGTCAAGCTCCTCACCGAGCACGCCGACGTGCGGGAGTATTGGCAGAAGAAATTCCAATACGTCCTGGTAGACGAGTATCAGGACACCAACCGCATCCAGTACCTCCTGGCCACACTGCTGTCCGGCAAATGGGGCAACATCTGCGTGGTAGGAGATGACGACCAGAGCATCTATAAATTCCGGGGCGCGACGATTGAAAACATTCTGTCCTTCGAGCAGCAGTACCAAAACGCCCGGGTCATCCGCCTGGAGCAGAACTACCGCAGTACGGGCCACATCCTGAACGCCGCCAACGCGGTCATCGCCAACAATACCGAGCGCATGGGCAAAAACCTCTGGACCGGCAAGGGCGACGGGGACAAGCTCCTGCTGTACGTCACCCAGAACCAGGACGAGGAAGCCCAGTACGTCGCAGGAAAGATTCTGGAGAGCTACGGCCAGGGCGGCAACTTCCGGGACCATGCGGTGCTCTACCGCATGAACGCCCAGTCCAACCAGCTGGAATACGCCTTCAAGCGCAACGGCATCCCCTATAAGATCTACGGCGGCATGCGCTTTTTCGACCGTGCGGAGGTGAAGGACATGCTGTCCTACCTCTGCGTCATTGCCAACCCAGAGGATGACCTGCGCCTGCGCCGCATCATCAATACCCCGCCCCGGGGCATCGGCGCCCGGACCATTGAACTGGCAGCGGGGATTGCCGCCCGGGAGCAAAAACCGCTGTACGACGTGGTCCGCCGTGCCGCTGAATACGAGGACCTCCGCCGTGCCGCGCCGAAGTTGTTTGCCTTTGTGGACCTGATGGAGGACCTCCGCCGTGCCAACAAAGAACTGTCCCCGGACGAGCTGTACGACCTGCTCGTGGAAAAAAGCGGCTACCGCGCCGCTCTGGAGGCGAAAAACACCACGGAGGACACCGCCCGCCTGGAAAACATCTCGGAGCTGAAAACCAACATCATCCAATACATGACCGACACCGGGGACACCACCCTGGAAGGCTTTCTGGATGATGTCGCCCTGTATACGGACCTGGATGCCATGAGCCAGGACACGGACTGCGTGTCCATGATGACCATGCACTCCGCCAAGGGCCTGGAATTCCCCACGGTGTTCATTGTGGGCATGGAAGAGGGCATTTTTCCGGGCCTGCGTACCATCGGCTACCCGGAGGAGATGGAAGAGGAGCGCCGCTTGTGCTACGTGGCCATGACCCGTGCCCAGCAGCATCTGTACCTCACCTGTGCCCGCCAGCGGATGCTCTTCGGCAAAACCACCAGCAACCTGCCCTCCCGCTTTGCCGACGAGATCCCGGAAGCCCACCTGGATAAAGGCGGCGTGTCGCCCAATCAGTCCCGCCCCGTATTTGACGATGACTTCGGCGACGGCGGCCATATGGAGTACCACGCGTCCCGCCGCCGGGCGAACGCGCCGGCCCGGAACGCGCCGGTAGCGCCCATCGGCGCAAAGACGCTGCCGAAATTCGAGACCGGTGACCGGATACAGCATAAAGCCTTCGGTCCCGGCGAGATCGTCAAAATGACCCCCATGGGTGGCGACGCCCTGGTAGAGATCGCCTTTGACGGCGTGGGCGTGAAGCGCCTGATGCTCCGCGCCGCTGCCCCGAACATGGAAAAAATGTAAAAAGATGCACCGTATATTCCATACGGTGCATCTTTTTTAATCCCGGCTGCACTTTTCCGCATCGATGGCCAGCACGACCATCAGTGCCTGCAAAGCGTGCTCCGGCCGGACCACATCAATGGTGTAGGTATCCGTCCATTGAAACAACTCCTTGGAGATTGTGGCGATGTGTCCCTGACTGGGGCTGTCGATGGAGTAGTCCCATTCCAGCCACTCACCGTTGACCTCCCAATCTCCGCTGTCGATGGTGAACTGTGGCTTGAACAGGGTGAATTCCTTTTTCAGGCACCCCAGATACTGTCCACCGGCGTAAAACTCAAACTTGGGCAGGAATGTCAGCACTTTTTCCTGCACGGTGCCGATATGATTGCCCCGGGCATCCTTGATGTGCAGCCGGTGCCCCCAACTGAGCTGGCCTTCCACCGTGAACACGGTGCTCCCGGCCTCGTCGTAAACATCATAACTGTCGAACCAGGAGAAAAACCGCTGTTTAAATCGCAATTTCATAGCCTGCACCTCCTTCTGTGCTCATTGTATGCCCAATACTCCCCCTTGTCAATTCCACATATTTCTGCTATCATCTGGAAACAATGAAAAAGAAACGAGGTGAGACCATGGAAGCAAAACAGCGGCGCAGGGGCATTCTTGCCCTGTTCGGGGCCACGCTGTTGTGGGCCACCACCTTTGTGATGATGAAATCTGCCATGGAGGAGGTCCCGGTGCTGTGGGTCATTGCCCTGCGCTTTACCGGGGCGGCCCTGCTTTTGGCGGCGGTAGCGGGAAAGCGGCTGAAGCAGCTGGACCGCGGTACCCTCATCGGCGGGGCGAAAATGGGCTTGCTGCTGTTTTTGGCGTACCTTTTGCAAAACATCGGCCTGACCATGATCTCCCCGGGAAAAAACGCCTTTCTCCTCACGGGCTATACGGTGGTCACGCCCTTCGTGGCCTGGGCCTGGAACAAGACCCGTCCGGACCGGTTCAACCTCACTGCCGCGGCCATGTGCTTTCTGGGCATGGGACTGGCGTCCTTCAGTGCAGACCTGACCGTGGGCAAGGGGGAACTCATCACTATTGCCAGCGGCCTGTTCTATGCCCTGCACATTGTATGCAGCGGCCGGGAGACCCAGGGCCGGGACGCGCTGCTGATTTCCTTTGTGCAAATGGCGGTCATCGGCGGAGTGAGCCTGGTGCTGATGCCCATCTTCTCGGAATTTCCCCGGAACGTTCAGCCGGACACTTGGCTGAACATTGCGTACCTGAGCGTTGTCTGTACCGGCGTGTGCTTCCTGCTCCAGGCCTACGGACAAAAATATACCCCGCCCATGGAAGTGTCCATCATCCTGCCCTTTGAATCCGTATTCGGGGCGTTGTTTTCCGTGGCATTGGGGGAGCAGGTCGCCGTCCGGGAAGGCGTCGGCTATGTGCTGATGTTTCTGGCGGCCATTGTGTCGGAGGTAAAGCCGTTTCAAACAGAAAAGCGGCCCTGAAACAGGGCCGCTTTTTTTATGCCTTCATCAAGACCTGGTGGAGCTCTGCCACATCCCGGAACACATAGTCCGGCGGCAGGTCCGCCGTGTCCAGCATCTCCCGGGAGGTCTCCCCGGACAGCACGCACACCGATACCGTCCCGGCATTCTGCGCCGCGGCGATATCCGTATACAGCCGGTCGCCCACGCAGCAGATGCGTTCATTGGGCACGCCGGTGAGGTCCGCCGCCAGGTCGATGATGCTCTGGTTGGGCTTGCCGATGTAAAAAGGCTCCTTGCCGGAGGCCGCCGTGAGCAGGGCGCAGATGCTCCCGCAGTCCGGTAGTACCTCTCCCGCGGGCATGGGGCATACCCAGTCGGGATTGGCGGCGATGAAGGCCGCGCCCCGGCGGAGAAACCGCACCGCTTTGCTGAGCTTTTCATAAACCAGCTCTGTGTCAAACCCGGCCACGACCACGTCTGCGTCATCTTGGGAAAAGGTGATGCCGTAGGCCGTCAACTCCCGGCGAAGGGCCTCCGTGCCCACCAAAAACACCCTTGCCCCGGGGTACTTGTCCTGCAGGTACAGCCCCGTGGCCATTCCAGAGGTGAGCACCTGCTCCCGCTCACAGGGAAATCCCAGCTTCCGCAATCGGTTGACATAATCTTCCGCCGCCCGGGAGGAATTGTTGGTGAGATAGAGGAACTGTTTCCCCAGCGTCTCCAACCCCCGGAGGAAGTCCACCGCCCCGGGGAACACCTCATCCCCCAGATATAAAGTCCCGTCCATGTCCAAAACGAACAGCTCGCATTCCTTCAACCGCTTGTACATTTTCATTCCTCCGCCCAGGTCAACGCACACTTTACCGCCTTGTGCCAGCCCTTCAGCAATGCTTCCCGGGTCTCTTCGGACATCTCCGGAGAAAACATTTTGTCCACGGCCCAGTTTTGCCGGATGTCCTCCCGGCTTTTCCAATAGCCCACTGCCAGTCCTGCCAGATAGGCCGCGCCTAAAGCCGTGGTCTCAATGCAGCCGGGACGGCAGACCGCGGCGTTGAGCAGGTCGCTTTGAAACTGCATGAGAAAATCGTTGCCGCAGGCGCCGCCGTCTACCTTCAAGCTGGTGATGGAAAGGTCCGCGTCGCTTTCCATGGCCTTGCAGATGTCATAGGTCTGATAAGCCAGGGATTCCAGCGTGGCACGGACCAGATGGGCCCGGGAAAATCCCCGTGTGATGCCCACCACGGTGCCCCGGGCGTGCTGGCTCCAATAGGGCGCGCCCAGTCCCGTGAAAGCCGGGACCACATAGGCGCCGGCGGTGTCTGGGACGCTTTGGGCGTAGTCCCGGCTCTCCGCCGCAGAGGTGAGCACGCACAGCTCGTCCCGCAGCCACTGGATGGCTGCCCCGGCTACGAAAATGCTCCCCTCCAAAGCGTATTCCACATGGTCCCGGACCTCTGGTCCGAAATCGGACTGAGGGTGCAAATTTGAGTCCGAAATCGGACTGAGACTTGTTTTTTCAGTCCGATTTCGGACTGGGGAATCTGCGCTGAATCTGAAATCGGACGCAGCTTCTCCGGGTAACCCCACGGCGATGGTGGTGACCAGTCCATTTTCCGAGCGCACCGGCTGGGTGCCGGTGTTCATCAAAAGAAAGCAACCAGTGCCGTAGGTGTTTTTCATTTCTCCCGGCTGAAAACAGCACTGGCCGAACAGGGCACACTGCTGGTCGCCTGCCGCGCCGGCGATGGGAATGTTTCCGCCGTAGAGGGAAAATTCCGTCTCGCCGTAGACACAGCTGGAGGGCCTGACCTCCGGCAAAATGGCGGCGGGAACGGTCAAAAGCTCCAGAAGTTCGGTGTCCCAGCTCAGTCCATGGATGTTATAGAGCATGGTGCGGGAGGCGTTGGTGTAGTCCGTGACATGGACCTTGCCGCCAGTGAGCTTCCAGATCAGCCAGGTGTCGATGGTGCCGAACAGGAGCTGTCCGGCCTCGGCTTTTTCCCGTGCGCCGGGGACGTTGTCCAGCAGCCACTTGATCTTGGAGCCGGAAAAATAAGCGTCCGGCACCAGTCCGGTCTTGGTCCGGATGGTTTCTCCGTGGCCGTTTTTCACCAGCTCGTCGATGATATCCGCGGTGCGGCGGCACTGCCAGACGATGGCCGGGGCGATAGGCCTGCCGGTGGTTTTATCCCACAAAACGGTGGTTTCCCGCTGGTTGGTGATGCCGATGCCGGCGATGTCCGCCGCGGTGACGCCCAGCTTTTCCATGGCCGCCCGGGAGACTTCCAGGGTGGTGGCCCAAATCTCCTCCGGGTCGTGCTCCACCCAGCCGGGCTGGGGGAAGTATTGCCGGAATTCCTTTTGGGCCGCGGCGCAGGCGTTCCCGGCCCGGTCGAACAGGATGCACCGGGAACTGGTGGTGCCCTGGTCCAATGACATGATGTATTGCATGGCGCTTCCTCCTTATTCCGCAATGAGCCGGCGCATCCGCATCAGCGTCAGACGGTTGCGGATGGCGGCGGAAAGGTCCAACACTTCCCGTTTCCGGGCGGGGGCGATGCCGATGTCCTCCGGACGGTATTTGGCGCCGAGGACTCGATACAAAGCGGCGAAGTCCTTCGCCGCGGGGATGGCGGCGAGAATCTCCCGAATCTCCGGCCAATGGGCGGCAAGGGCTTCCGGAGGGAAGGTGTTCAGCACGTCTTGTTCGTTTTCCCGGAGGATGCCCGGGGCCAGGGGACCGAAGGCGGCGCGTACCCAGGTTTCGTCCAGCGGGGCGAAGGGCCGCACGGTGATGCGTTCCTTTTTAGCCAGACGGTGGTACTCCTCCGCGCATAGGACCGTGCCCACCCCTACGCACTCCCCGTGCATCCCGTGGGCGGATTCAAAGCCAGGCGGGTGCATTTCCACCAGATGGGCGATAAGATGCTCCGCCCCGGAGGCGGCCCGGGAGTGGTTCAAAAGCTGCATGGTGAGGCCGGAGAGCATTTGGGCATAGGCCATGGCCTCATAGTCCGGGGACTTGCCGGCGGCCAGGCCGTGGGCACAGCGGGTCATAACGTCCAGAGATTCCCGGGCCATGTCGCAGGTGCGCCGGCAGAAATATTCGCCGCTTACAAGGTGGGCGATCTGCCAGTCGGCAAGGGAAATGTGCTTGGCAAGAATGTCCTGCACGCCGCTGAGGGTGAGAGCCATGGGTGCGCCGGAGAGGATGTTCAGGTCGCACACCACCAGGTCAGGGGCCTTCATGGGGATGGAGTGCTTGTGGCCGTCTATGAGCAGGGAGCAGATATTCGCCGTGAAGCCGTCGGCACTGACCAGGGTGGGGACGGCGGCAAAGGGAATGCCCAGCTTGTGGGCGCTGTACCGGCCAAAGTCCATCAAAGTGCCGCTGCCCACCACCACAATCACCTCCGGGGGGCGGGTGAAGCGGGTCATCATATCCTCAATGAGCGACTGTTCCGGGCGCAGGCCTTGGGCGTTCAGGACGATCTCCTGGTCCGCGGGGATGTGGACCAGGCCGGGGAGGGAATGGGTCGTGGTGTCGTAAATCACGGCGCGGAAGCCGGTGAGGCCGGCTTGGGCCATATAGGCGCCAAGGTCTGCCAGAGCCCCGGGGGCGATGACCACCTGCCGGGTGGTCAGGGTATGGGTCCGGCCGCAGGGGCAGGGGCCGGTATACTGCGCACAGTCTAAAATCATCGATACACCTCAATCTCAATACTGAGTTTTCCGCTTTTTGTGGTGCGCTGTACACCACGGTACACGAAGCGGCCTTCGCCCCGGAGAGAGATTACGTCTCCGGGCTTGAGGGGCTGGCTGCCGGATTCGCATCGGCGGCCGTTGACAAACAGTTTGCCGGACCGGATACGGTCGGCCAGTTCGGTGCGGGACAGATGCCAGACGTGGGCCGCCACGCCGTCCGCACGCTCCGAGGAGACCAGGCATTCCCGGGACTCCAAGGTGTAAAGGCTGCCCTCCGGCAGAGCGTTTGTCACGGCGCAGGAGAGGTCCGTGTGTTTGGCCCGGGTGAGGTGTTCACAGACAAAGGGGGCGATGGTTTCTGTGCAGAACAGGTATGCGCTGTCCTCCCGGATCACGATATCCCCCAGCTGAGCCCGGTCGATGCCCAGATTCATCAGCGCCCCCAAAAAGTCCCGGTGGGTGAGCTTGTCGGCAAATTTTTGGGACAAAGGGGCCGCCTTCACACAGAGGATGGGGAAGGGCTGGTCATAGCCGCACAGGTCCCTGTCCCCGAAGCGGACCATGACCCGCTCGCAGCCGTCACAGCCGCCGAACAGGCTGTGGGGCACGTGGACAAGTTCCCGGCGGACAAGGGCGAACAGGTCCTGCTCTGCCAGACCGAGGAAGTTGGTGAAGGTATAAGTGCCCCGGGCATAGGCCTTTTCGGCAAGCTCCAGGAAGCGCTTTTGCAGCAAAGCGTCGTCGTTGGGCATAGGGGGGGACCTCCGGTGGTTTGATGAGATCAGGATACCATAAAATAAGGCGCTTCGCAAGGCGCATTCCGATGTGGATCCGGGGAACGGTTGGAATAAAAAACCAAATCGAAGCCAAAGGGGGGCTGACGCGCCCCATCTGTTCCGGCAAAACCGGCACTGCCATCCCATAGGCTAAAAAACGTGCCACCGGCACGTTTTTTGCGGCTTTCGCCGCTCTTTCGGATCTCACTCTGTTAAAATGTTAAAATAAAAAGAGGTCCATACGGACCTCTTTTTATTTTGGTGCCGGTGGTGGGACTCGAACCCACACGTTATCGCTAACAACGGATTTTGAGTCCGCCTCGTCTACCAATTCCAACACACCGGCAAATGTGTTACGAATTATACAACCTTTCCGAAAGAATTTCAAGTCTTTTTTCAAAAATACCATGAAATTGAAGAGAGTAACATTAAAAGCAGAGAAAACCAGAGTGTTTTCTACTGCTTATTTTTTTATCTTGAAGGACGGCGGAAGGAGGGCAAAAGATGGACAAATACACGTATTTGACGTTCGATCAGCGCCGCGAGATCGAAAAGCTGCATAACGCGGACGTTCGAGTGGAAGAGATCGCCGCGCAGATCGGGCGCAGCGTCGCGGCTGTCTATGAAGAGTTGAAGCGCGGGTACACGGGAGAGCGGAACGCAAACAAGCGGAAGATTTACAGCGCCGACCGCGCGCAGACGGTTTTTCAAGACAATATCGCGAAGCGCGGAAACCGTCGAGCCGCCGACGCGAAATAATCCGCAGGAAGGGAGCTATTCAACATGGCAGAAATACGGTACAAAATTCGCTTTTGGAATTGGGACAACGAAAACGAATGCTATTCAGTCAATACGGAAGTTTTCACAGACCGCAACGCGGCGGAACGGCGCTTCGACGGTTGCGACGTAACGGCAGCAATTCCGTTCATTCAGCTTCTTAAAGAGAAAGTCGCGAACGGGTGCATAATCGACGAAGCAACAATCAAAGAGCGGAAGCAGCAGGAAGCGACCGTCTTTGAAGCAATCACGAAGGACAAGCCAACGCTGGCGGGCTTCCTTCGTTCCCTTCCGGTTCTCGAAGCGCCGTGGGACGACGCTTTTCATAAACAGTATTGCGCAGAGTGCGCCGCCGATAATTGCGACGTTTGCCCGAACGAAGCATTCCGCAGCAATCCGGAATGGTGGCTTTCGCTTGACGCGGAAGGGGCGGAGCTATGACAGGGACAGAGGCGCGCGGGAATGTGATCTACTTGCAGGAAGTGCGCGGGAATTTGGCAATCGCGAACGAAAGCAGCGGGAAAGAACAGCGCAGCAGCGCCAGCCGCCCGCCACGTCGGACAAGCCCGCGCCCGCTCCACCGGAAAGCGGTTCGGCGGCTGACCGTATCCGCCGTTATAGCGGTTCTGACAATAGCGGCTTTGCTTGCCTTCCTTATGCCGTGGAGCGGGACAGAGGAAAAGCCGCCTTCGGCAGCAGGGCAAGCAGACGCGCCGCCAGCTTCGCGCGTTCCGGCGCTTGTGCTGATTGAAGAGGACAAGCCCGCATACATACCGGACGCGGCAGAGGTTGAAGCCCTTGCGAAAATGCTTTACGGCGAAGCGCGGGGCGTTGCGTCGGACACCGAAAAGGCGGCTTGCGTGTGGTGCGTACTGAACCGCGTTGACGATCCCCGCTTTCCCGATACCGTGCTTGAGGTTGTCGCCGCGCCGTATCAGTTCGCCGGATATTCTGCGGATTATCCGGTTCTTCCGGAATTAGAGCGGATCGCGGCGGACGTGCTGACACGGTATCACGAAGAGAAAAGCGGCGGGGATAACGTCGGGCGCGTCCTTCCGGCTGAATATTGCTTCTTCACGGGCGACGGCGAACAAAATTATTTCACGGCAGAATGGAAAAGCGCGGAAACATGGGGCTGGGCGCTTTCAAGCCGTTATGACGATTGAAGGGAGCAGGACAAATGGACGAAAAATTGAAGCCTTGCCCGTTTTGCGGCGGGGAAGCAACAATCAGAGAATACGCAAACGGGCATAAAGGAAACGGAACGTTTATGGCTTCTTATAAATGCGGGTGCGAGAAATGCAAAATTTTCTTTGAATGCACTTCCGAATTTGTGCTTGAACAAGGAAAGCCGAAGTTCATTCAAAACGGCTACGACACGGCAACAGCAAAGTGGAATGAACGCAGCGAAGGGAGTGGGACACGATGAAGCAGGACAACGGCTGGCAATTCACGAAGTCGCTTGAAATTATCAAGTGCAGGGAGGGCAATAAAGAATTTATGAAGGAGCGCCGCGCCCGCCGCCCGTTCGGGCGAACGGTTCTAATTTGCGAATATCCGATCGAAGCGGAAGCAGCGGCAGAGCCGGACGGGAACATGATTACATGGCGG
Organism: uncultured Clostridia bacterium; assembly: GCA_947644595.1. Taxonomy (GTDB): domain Bacteria; phylum Bacillota; class Clostridia; order Oscillospirales; family Oscillospiraceae; genus HGM13010. The sequence goes on along the minus strand of CANSAE010000008.1, from coordinate 17,263 downwards.
CTGGCAAAGCGCGCCGCGCGGGATTTCTTGCGCGTTTCCTTTATGCCTTCGGCGATTGTACAGGCTATCACGCGGGACGGGAAAACGACGGTTCGCGTTTACGGCAAATATTAACCACGGAAAGGGGCTGTTCAACAATGTTTGAAAAGAAAACAGTTTGTGGCGTGTGCGGGTATAGCTTCACGCCGAAAAAAGAAGAGGTTTACACGGCGGCAGAGCCGCGCGCGCCGTTTGCCCTCTTTACAACGCCGACGCAGTTTTCGGCGACGGATTGCCCGCGTTGCGGTTGTCAAATCCCGCTGGCGGTTCGCGTTCCCCGCGTGACCGCGCCGGACACGATCGAGCGGGGCGACGAAGAGGAAAGCGAGGTGGCGGAAGATGAAGATAAAGAACATTGGGGCGATCTGCAAGAAGAATAAAGCAATCGTCCTATTCGAGAAGCACAGCGAAAGCGGCGATACGGTTGTTCAGTACATAGGCGACGGCGGCGCAGCTTATCCCGTCGCAGGGCTTCCGCCGCTGGATACTGAAAGCGTTTTAACGATCTTCGACGTTCCGGAAAAAGACCGCGACAAATATATCGTGCGAACGATGGGCATTCCGGAAGGAATAAATTTCGAGGATACCGACGCAGACGAAAAGCCGATCGAGGGCGCAGCGCTTTCAATCGTGTATTCTGGAAAGACCTTGAAGCCGTTGCAGACGCGGCGCGGGCTGGTATTCATCGAAAGCCGCTATCTTTCGCCCGTTTCGGACGTTCTCGACGTGCTGGAGCTTTACGAACGGATCACGACAGGCGGAACGCCTTACATCGTCGCGAAAGCGGGCTTGCTTCTGCAAGCGGTGATAATGCCGTTCGACGTTATCAATCAGCAGTTTGTGGAGAGCTTGCAGAGGTTGACGGAGCAATGCGCCGTTTCCCTTTCCTTGCGGCAGCAGGAAGCGGAGCGGGCAGCAGCGGAAGAGCCGGAACAATATTCTTTGAACGTCGATCCGGAAACGAGCGAAGTCGTCGGCGACGGAGAGGGGGCGGAAGAATGAACGCGGCGCTTTTATCTTCAAAAAATATGTGCTGGTGTACGCCGCAAGACTTCTTCGACAAGCTGAACGAGGAATTCGCCTTCGTACTTGACGCAGCGGCGACCGACAAAACGGCGAAATGCGGCTTATACTACACGCCGGAAACGGACGGGCTTTCGCAAAGCTGGGATCGCGGCGGCGCGGTTTTCTGCAATCCGCCTTACGGACGCGAAATCGGAAAATGGGTTCAAAAGGCGCACGAAGAAGCAATCGCGGGGGGGGTATCCCATTGTACTACTTATCCCCGCGCGGACGGATACCAGCTATTTCCACGATCACATATACGGAAAAGCGGAAATCCGCTTCGTTCGCGGGCGGCTTCGCTTCACGGACGAAGAAGGCAACGCCGCCGATCCCGCGCCCTTCCCTTCGATGGTTGTTATCTATAACGCGGAGCGGGTGAAAGCATGAAATATGTATGTACGCTGGGCTATGATCCGGAAAAGGCGGCGAAATGCAATCCGTCCGAATGCCCGTCTTGCGGCTGGGAAGCGGCAGAAGCCGAACGCCGCAGGAATTACAGACGCAAGCACGGCTTGACGCTATGTGCGGACGGCTTGCGGCGGCTGATTATCAAGGAGGAAGCAGCGATGGCGGATCGTTACAAAATTTGCCCGCATTGCGGCGCGCATTTAGACTTCGGCGAAAGGTGCGATTGTGAAGCGGCAGCAGACAGCAGCGGAAACGCTGAACCAAAAACGAAAGAGAGGGTAAACGGCAATGATCGGAATTAACGAGCTTGCAAAGGAAATTCACGAAAACGCCGTCAAACACGGCTGGTGGGACGAAAAGCGGGGCTTCCCCGAAGTCTTGGCGCTTATTCATTCGGAGGTATCCGAAGCGCTGGAGGAATACCGGAACGGGCGCGGCGCGGCGGAAATCTACTACACAAACAGCAAATGCAAAGAAAGCGGCGGGGTATGTGTTGCAGACGCAGCGGACGAATGCCCAAACGATCCGCATTCATGCGGCGCGTTCGAGAAAGGCAAGCCCGAAGGTATCCCGATCGAGCTTGCCGACGTGATTATCCGCATTCTTGATTATTGCGGGTATGCGGGGATCGACATTGAAGCCGCGATCCGGCAGAAGCACGAATACAATAAAAGCCGTCCTTACAGGCACGGCGGGAAGAAGTGTTGACGATGGCAGCAGGACGGGCAGAAACAAGGCGCGTCGAGCGGGACAAGCAGAAAATACCGGAATTGCAGCCTTGCCGATATTGCGGGGGCAAAGCCGAAATCGTGAAGAAACGGTTTACATATTTCGACTTTGCCCAGCGTCCGCTGATTTTGTGCCGCGAATGCGGGCTTACGACACGGGAATTTGAAACGGTGGAAGAAGCCGTTTCATACTGGAATAACAGAAAGGGGCTTTTCAACATGACAGAGAACAAACACGGGATCACACCGAAAACGGAATTCACGATGGGCGGGATCGCTTGGACGGTTATTCAGACGGGCGAAAGCTGGGTGAAGTGCATTGCTTCGGAGTGCGTCGAGGAACGTGCCTTCGATGAAAGCAACAAAAACGACTTCGCCGCTTCTTCCCTTCGCGCCTATCTGAACGGGGAATTTCTGCAAAGGCTGATCGACGCGGGCGCGCCGGAAGCAATGTTCAAAGAATTTGTTTCCGATCTGACCGCCGACGATGGCTTGAAGAAGTACGGAACAGACCTTGCGCGGATCGGGCTTATCACTTGCGACGAATACCGCGCCTTGCGCGAGAATATCCCGCCGCTTCCGAATGACTGGTGGTGGACGGCTACGCCGGACAGCCCGATAAATCATTTCGTCCGCATTGTCGACTCGTCCGGCGCGTTGTACTACAGCTACGCTTGCTACGGGTACGGCGGCGTTCGCCCGCTTTGTGTTCTTCAATCTGAAATCTTGAAATCTTACCTTGACGGGGACGCGAAGAAGCGCGCCGAAGCCGTCGATATGATGAAGCACATTGCAGCAGCTTGGAACGTGAAGCCGGAAGAGGTTTTCGGAAAGGACGGTGCAGGGAATGACAATGTTTGAATTCATGGCAAACGCCTTCTATATGCTTTGCGGCGTTGTGTGCGTCGCGCTGGCGGCGCTGATCGTGTTTTCCGTCGTGAACGCTATTCTAAAGGAACGCGGGAAGGGAAAGAAAAATGGCAGAAATCAGAATTGACGAAGAATTGCTTTTACGCGCAGGGCTGGGGATCGGGTACGCTTTCGCGCCCTTCTTTCGGGGGCTTCTGCAAGGCGTGGAGGATTACGAAGTCGAGAGCGCAGCGCGCGAGATCATGGAGGAAAACGAAGCGATCGCAGAAATGCGGAAGAAGGAACACCGACAGAAAACCGAAATTTCCGATTGCCGGAAATGCTGGTGCGATCAATGCGCGCGGCTGGAGGAATGCCCACAATCCCGCGACGGCGAAGAGCCGGACGGGATACGCCCGTTCCCTTGTATCGGTTGCGGGGACGGTATGCGCTTCAAGCCTTGCGACGAAGCGAAATGCGAAAACTTTATACAGGGCTTGGGCTACAACAACGGATAAATGAAAAAAGAAGCGTCCGGCGCTTCGAGCCGGACGCTTCTTCCCTTTACGTTGCCGCAAAGGAGCTATTCAACATGATTATTTTAGCATAAAAGCGGCTTCAAGTCAAGGAAGGACGGCGCGATTTATGCGAAGAGTAAAAAAAAGGACGTTTTCGGGGGTTGTGTGCGAACAGGAAGTTTTCACCATTTCCGACCGCGTAAAGGATATACGCAAAGCAGAGCCGCGCCAGCGGTTCAAGACACCGGAAGAGAGGGCGCAACACCGGATCAATATTTCACGGAAGAAACACGCCCGCTATTTCAACGAGAATTTCAACCCGCGTTCCTTATATAGTACGCTGACGTTCGACGTTGAACACGAATGCCACGAATACAGGGACGTAAAGAGGATACGCGATCTATTCGTCCGGCGTTTGAAATATGCCTATCCGGACGCGGTGATCTTTATATATGTAGGACGCGGCAAGAGTACACACCGATTTCACATTCACATGGTATCGGACGGCATACCGAAAGATTTCATCGAAAAGAAGTGGGAGTTCGGCAGCGTCCTTCGGATCGAGCATTTACGGGAACACAATTATTACAACGGGATCGACCACGGGCAGGATTACACAGGGCTTGCGAATTACCTTTTCGATCACTGGACACCGGAACAGGGCGGACACAGGTGGAAGCAGACGCGCAACGCGAAGAAGCCGGAAGCAGAAAAGCCGACAGAGGTTAAACGCAGCTATTCGGAAGCGAAGCCGCCGCGCCCGCCGAAGGGATACATATTCGTGGAAGCCAAAAGCACGAAATACGGGTATCAGTATTTCAAATATGTGTTAGAGCCGCCGAAGCGAAAGCGGACGAAGCCCAAAAAAGCTGATTGCACCGATCAGCATTAAAAAGCCTTGTAAATGTGTAAAGTTTCGGAACGAAGCCCGAAGAGAAGAAGCAGACTTCCGGAAGGGATCAAAAAAATATCAATTCTTCTTTCTATGAGCGCCACGCGAAAGTAATAGGGGGGTTCGCAAGGGGGGAAAGAGGAACGCGGGCGCAAATGTTCTTCTTTCCCCCCTTGCAAGGTTAGATATAAAGCAAAGTGAAAGGCGGTGATCGCGGTTGCTTGAATTGAACAGGCTTTACAACATGGATTGCATGAAAGGCATGGCAGAATTTCCGGACGGCTTCTTCGACCTTGCGATCGTTGATCCGCCTTATGGGATCGGGCTGGACGGGCAGCGGGAACGGATATGCACAAACACAAAGCACAATCGGAAAGAGCATATCCGGAAAAGCTGGGACAGGGCTATTCCCCCGCCCGAATACTTCCGAGAATTGGAACGGGTATCGAAGGCGCAAATCATTTGGGGCGGAAATTACTTCGTGCCGTATCTTGAACAGGGGCATAAAGGCTGGCTGATATGGGACAAAGGGCAAAGAGGGCTTACAATGTCCGATTGTGAGCTTGCATATACCAGCTTTGACACGCCGACGCGGATTTTCACTTTGAACCGCGTTGCATTGCAGCAGGAAGGGACGATCCATCCGACGCAAAAGCCCGTGAAGCTGTATTTGTGGGTTCTTTCCCTGTTCGCCCGAAAGGGAATGCGGATACTTGATACACACGCAGGAAGCGCAAGTTCCCTTGTCGCCTGTTATCAGCACGGCGGGCTGGATTATGTCGGCTTTGAGATCGACGCGGACTATTTCAAGGCAGCGAACAAGCGGCTTGAAGAGGAACGCGCGCAAATCCGGCTTTTTGAGCTATTGAAGCAGCAGGAACAGGCAGCGCAAAGAACGCTTTTTGACGATTGAAGGGAGGATTTACAGGAATGAAAGAAACGGTATATCTTGCGGGGAAAATTACGGGTGATCCGTTTTACCGCATGAAATTTTACGACGCGGCACGCAAGCTGGAGGAACACGGCTTCGCGGTTGTCAATCCGGCGACGTTGCCTTCGGAGGGGTTCAGCTACGAAGCATATATCCGCATTTCGTCCGCTATGCTTGACGAATGCGCGGCAGCTTGCTTCCTTCCGGACTGGATCGACAGCAAGGGCGCGCAATATGAGTTCGGGCGGGCGACGGCAGCGGGAAAGCGCGTGTTCTTCTTCGCGGAATGGGAGGTGGCGCAGAATGCGGAACAGTAGACTTCCCGTTCCTACGGAAGCGCAGGAACAAATAACGCTGATAAATTGGGCGGAGCTGCAAAGCGGCAAATATCCGGAATTGAAATTGCTTTACCATGTCCCGAACGGCGGCAGCAGGAGCAAGGCGGAAGCGGGACGGCTTCGAGCGGAGGGCGTGAAAGCGGGTGTTCCCGATCTATGCTTGCCCGTGCCGCGCGGAAAGTATCACGGGCTTTACATAGAGCTAAAGCGGCAGCGCGGAGGGCGCGCAAGCGATAATCAAGTCGAGTGGCTGGACGCGCTTTCAAAACAGGGCTATCAAGTCGCCTTGTGCCGTGGCTGGGAAGCAGCAGCGGAAACGATCTTGAAATACTTACAGGGAGGTAAAGAACATGGCTAAAAAGACGGCGGAGCTTTCGGCGGAATTGCGGGAAGCGATTTTTGAAGCCGCCCGCGCGGGTGCGCTTGAAGCATACGCGGCGAATACGGGCGATTTCGTAAACTACTTCAAGGCGACCGAAACGCTTTTGTATAACTACAAGAAGCTGGCGGCGCTTGTCGCAGACGAAGAAGCGTATTGCGAAGTGGAGTATCACGCAGGGCGAAAAACCTTTTCGGTGAGTTCCCAGCCGAAAGGATACTATGAGCAGAAAACCGAAGAAGATATTGTCGAGGAAATGCAGGAAGAAAAGCGTCGGCAATATCGGGAAACGAAGTACGGCTTCGAGAAATTGAAGCGGGCTGTTTCGCTGTTCGAGGGGCAAAAAGAATTCGTCGTGATCCGGTTGTACTATTTCGGGGAGGATATAAACGGCGATCCCCGCGAGGGCGGAAAGACGGCAACGTGGGAAGAGGTTGTCGCAGAGCTTGAAGAAGCGGGCATTCTCAAAGAGATAAAGACGGCGCGCCGCTGGCGGAACAAGATTGTAAACGATATGTCCGTTTGCATATTCGGGATCGCGGCGGCGGTGAGCGCCGGAACATACCGGAAGCGGGATACAGACAAATGACCAAAAGGCGACCAAAAGCCGCCCTTGTGTATGCCCTCTTGAAGAGGTATAATATTTACGATGAATTTTTGCGAAACGAAATAGCGCAGACTTAAAGCCTTTTGCGGGGACGATCCGCAAGGGGCTTTTTCTTTTGCGCGGAAAGGGGGCGCAGCATGAAGCCGTGGGCAGAGCGGTTTTACAACAGCGAAGCGTGGCGGGCTTGCCGCGACGGGTTCTTGAAATCGAAGGGTTATTTGTGCGAACGCTGTTCAACGCCCGCCGATCCGGTTGTCGCAAAGATCGCACATCACAAAACCTACTTGACGAAGCAGAACATAAACGATCCGGCGATCGCGCTTTCGTGGGATAATCTCGAAGCGCTTTGTCAAGATTGCCACAACAAGGAACACCACCGGAACGACGATCGGCGGCGTTACGCTTTCGACGAAGAAGGAAACCTTGTATCCCCCCCCTATTCGCCGAAAGTTTAGGGAGGGTTCGACACCGAGGGTGGGAGCTTAATTTTACCCCGCAGGCGCGCGCATAACGGGTGTATGTGTTAGGGGGGTGTGGTAGAACCGGAAAGGGGGCGTATTTTATGGCGACAAAGAAGGACTTGACGAAAGAACAGAAAATCAAGCGGGAGATCGCACGATTAAAGCGGGTTTTCAAAGACTTGGATAAAAACAAGTTGCAGACCGTCGAAAGCCTTATCCGGAACGCCGCATTTATGGCGGTGAGCCTTGAAGAGCTGCAAGAAATCATAAACGAAGAGGGATACACCGTCGAATACCAAAACGGGGCAAATCAGAGCGGGACAAAGCAAAGCGACGCGGTGAAAACGCATATCGCTATGACGAAAAATCACGCCGCCATTATCAAGCAGCTTTGCGATCTTGTGCCGCCCGAAAAGAAAAAAGAAAGCCGATTACAGGCATTAAGGGACGAATAAAAATGCCGTTTTCAAACTACATTTACGAATATTTCGACGGGATTTCTTCGGAAAAAATCGTTGTCGGCAAGTGGGTTCGGCTTTTGTATGAATACATCGTGCAGGGGCTTCAAGACGGGCTTTTCACCTTCGACGCGAAGAAGGCAAATAAAGCGATCCGGTTTATCGAAAACTTTTGTCACCATTGCGAGGGGCGCACAGACCTTTTGAAACTGGAGCTATGGCAGAAAGCCGCCGTTTCAATCATGTTCGGGATCGTCGAACCGGACGGAACGCGCGTCTTTCGCGAAGTCTTTATTGTGATCGGGCGAAAGAACGGCAAAACGCTTTTTGCGTCCGCCGTTATCGCATATATGGCGTATCTTGACGGCGAATACGGCGCGAAAATATATTGCCTTGCGCCGAAGCTGGAACAAGCAAACATCGTGTACGACAATTTCTTTCAGATGATAAAGCGAGAACCGGAGCTTTCCGACCTATCGAAAAAGCGCCGTTCCGATATTTACATCGAAGAGAGCAACACGGCAATAAAGCCGCTGGCGTTCAATGCTAAAAAATCAGACGGCTTTAATCCGCATTTAGTCGTAAACGATGAAGTCGCGTCGTGGCGCGGCGACGGTGGATTGAAGCAGTATGAAGTTATGAAATCCGCGCTGGGCGCGCGCCGCCAGCCGATGATCCTTTCAATCAGCACGGCGGGATACGAAAACGACGGTATCTTCGACGAATTGATGAAGCGTTCAACGGCGTTTCTAAAGGGCGGCAGCAAGGAACGCCGCCTTCTTCCCCTTCTCTACATGATAGACGACGTGGAGAAATGGAACGATCTTGAAGAGCTTAAAAAGGCAAATCCGAACATGGGCGTTTCGGTATTTCCGGACTTCTTCAAAGAGGAAATCGCCGTCGCCGAAATGAGCCTTTCAAAGCGGGCGGAATTTCTGACGAAGTATTGCAACATCAAGCAGAATTCTTCAATCGCTTGGCTTGATTATAGCGTCGTGGACGGCGCAGGAATTCACGCGAAGCTGGAGGATTTCAAAGACAGCTACGCCGTGGGCGGTATAGACCTTTCGCAGACAACAGACTTGACAGCGGCTTCGGTTGTGATCGAGCGGGACGGCGTTCTATACGCTTTCGCAAAGTTCTTTATGCCCGCGAACAGGCTTGAAACCGCGCAAGCGATCGACGGCGTACCGTATGACATATTCGCGAAGCAAGGTATCTTGAAGCTGTCCGGCGAAAACCACGTCGATTATCGGGACGTTTTCGAGTGGTTCACGGAGCTTCGCGACAAGTACGGAATTTATATCTTGAAGATCGGATACGACCGTTATAGCGCGCAATATCTGATCGACGACTTGAAAGCGGCGGGCTTCCAAACGGACGACGTGTGGCAGGGTGAAAACCTTGCGCCCGTGATCCGCGAGTTTGAAGGGATTATCAAAGACGGAAACTTCAAGATCGCCGACAACAATTTGTTGAAGGCGCATTTCTTGAACGTCGCCTTAAAGCACAACATGGAAACACGGAAATTCCGTCCGGTAAAGATCGAGCAGCGGGCGCGGATCGACGGCTTCGTTTCCGTGATCGACGCGCTGACCGTGCGACAGAAATATTATAACGAAATAGGCGAAATGCTACAAAATGCGGGGTGATAACAATGGGAGTATTTGAAACGATCTTCAAAAGACCGAAAGCCGACCTAAAGGCGGAAGGATACTTCAAAATGCTAAACGGGTACACGCCCGTTTTCACGAATGCGCCGGAAAGCCTTTACGAAATGGAGCTTACGCGGGCGGCGATCCATTCCTTCGCTTCCTTCGCGTCAAAGCTGAAACCGGAAATCAGCGGCGCAGCGAAAAAGAACCTTGAACGGACTTTGCAATTCAAGCCAAATCCGTTTATGGATACATCGAAGTTCATATACCGGATCGCGACGATCCTTTCGGTAAACAACACTTGCTTTATTGTGCCGATCGAAGGCGACTTCGGGGAATTGATCGGGTATTATCCCCTTCTTCCGCAGCGGTGCGAAGTGGTAGAGTTTGGCGGCGCGCCGTTTTTGCGTTACACCTTCGCAAGCGGGCAGAAGGCGGCAATCGAATTCGAGCGCGTCGGCGTAATGACAAACTTTCAGTACAAGGACGACTTTTTCGGCGAGAGCAATGCCGCGCTTCGTCCGACCATGCAGCTAATCCACACGCAAAATCAAGGGATTATAAACGGCGTGAAGAATTCGGCTTCGGTTCGCTTCCTTGCGAAAGTCGCGAATATGTTAAAGCCGGAGGATATAACGAAAGAACGAAAGCGCTTTACGGCGGATAACCTTTCGGCGGACAATCAATCCGGCATGGTGATTTATGACGCGAAGTTCGCGGACGTGAAGCCGATCGAAAGCAAGCCGTTCACCGTGAACGCGGCGCAGATGGCGCAGATCAACGAAAATGTTTTTAACTACTTCGGGACGAACGCGGGCATTCTGCAAAACCGATATACGGAGGACGAATGGAACGCTTACTATGAAGGCAAGATCGAGCCGTTCGCGATCCAGCTTTCCCTTGTATTGTCGAACATGACGTTCAGCGATCGGGAATTGTCCTTCGGGAATGCGATCACGTTTACCGCGAACAGGCTTCAATACGCTTCAAACGCGACGAAGCTAAATATCAGTACACAGCTTTTTGACCGTGGCTTGTTAAACCGAAACGGCGTTATGGATATTTGGAACATGGCGCACGTTGAAGGCGGCGACAAGTATTATATTCGCAAAGAGTACACGGAAGTTTCAGAATTGGGAAAGGAGGTTGTACCAAATGCCGATGGTGAAGGATCGGGAATACCGAACGATGATCCAGCCGCTACTGATCCCGCAGGGGACGAAAGAAAAACGGATTGACACGGACTTTTACGTGGAAGGCTACGCCACGACGTTCGACAAGCCGTATTTGCTTTATGAGTACGACGGGCAAAAATACTTCGAGCGGATCGACAGAAACGCGCTTGTGGGCGCGGATATGTCCGACGTGATTATGCAGTACGATCACGCGGGGAAGGTGCTTGCCCGCCTTTCCAACAAGACGCTGGGCGTGGAAGTGACCGAAAGCGGGCTTTTCGTGTTTGCGGACTTGTCAAAATCCCGCGCCGCGCAGGATATGTTCGAGGAAATCAAAAACGAGCTTGTAACGAAAATGTCGTGGGCGTTCCGCGTGACGGAAGATAGCTACGATAGGGACACGCGGACGCGGACGATCCTAAAGGTTGCGAAGGTTTACGACGTTTCGGCGGTATCCATTCCGGCAAACGCCGATACCGATATTTCGGCGCGTTCCTACTTCGACGGAGTGATCGAGCGGGAGCAGCAGGAGCGGCTGGAGCGCCGGAAACAAATCCTAAAAATCAAACTTATGATGGAGGTTTAACACAATGAGAATTAAAGAAATCGAAGCCCGCCTTGCGGCTATCAAGCAGGAGATCGAAACACGCGGCGCGGAAATGACCGCCGCCGAGATCGACGCGCTGGAGCAGGAAACCACGCAGCTTACCGAAGAGCGCGCCGGACTGATTGCCGCCGCCGAGAAGCGCAACGGCATTCTGGACAATATCGCGAAGGGCGCGGGCGTTGTTTCCCGTTCCTTCGAGCAGAGAGGGCAGCAGGAAGAGAAGCCGGACGATCCCTTCGGTACGCCGGAATACCGTTCCGCGTGGTTGAAGCAGCTTCGCCGCCTTCCGCTGACCGAAGCGGAGAACCGCGCCTTCATGGAAGCGCGCGCGTATGCGAACGCCAGCGGCACGGGCGCGGAGATTATCCCCACGCAGACCGCGAACGAGATTATCAGCAAGGTAAAGACACTTGCGCCCATGCTGAACGAAGTTACCCTTCTTCACGTCAAAGGCGCGGTGAAGTTTGCCGTCGAGGGCGCGAACAACGCCGCCGCGATCCACACAGAAAACGCGGCTATCACGCCCGCCGCCGACACGCTGACCACCGTTCAGCTTTCCGGCTATGAGATCATCAAGCTGGTTCAGATTTCCGACACCGTTATGACAATGAGCATTGCGGCGTTTGAAAGCTGGATCGTCGATATGCTGGCGGAAGCGATCGCCCGCAAAGTCGAAGATTTACTTATCAACGGAACAGGCAGTTCCCAGCCGACAGGCATTGACAAGGCGAACACGTGGGGCGCGACGAACAGCGTTACCGTGACAAAAGCGGGAAGCCTTACCGCCGCGAATGTGCAAGCGCTGATCGGGCTGCTTCCTTCCGGATATGACCGGAACGGCAAGTTCGTTATGAGCAAGAAAACCTTGTTTACGGACTTTATGCCGTTGCAGGACAACAGCAAGAACCACATTGTAACCGTGCAGAACAACGCATACTTCGTTTACGGGTATCCGGTGCTTCTGTCCGATTACGTCGCGGATCACGAAGCCTTCTTGGGCGATTACAAGAAGGTTTGCGCGAACCTTGCCGAGAACATCGGAGTAAAATCCGCCTATGACATCGACACGAACAGCTACAAATACAGCGGTATCGCGATCTTTGATTGCGTCCCCGCAATCGGCGAAGCTATCGTGAAACTGGTAAAGGCGACCGCATAACGGGAGGGATCGAACAATGCTTGACAAGGTAAAGCTGGCGTTGCGTATCAGCGGAAGCGCCTTCGATGAAGAAGTAACCGACTTGATAAACGCCGCGATCGCCGATCTTCGCCTTGTCGGTATCAGCGTTCCGGAAGTAGAGAGATCGCCCAGCGAAAAGCTGGGCGATCCTCTTCTTGAACGCGCGATCGTGCTTTATGCAAAGGCGGAATTCGGCTGGAACAATGACGCGGAACGCTACCGCAAAGCATACGACTATTTGAAATGCGCGTTGTCTTTGTCCGGCGATCACATCGAAAGCGAGGGCGGAAAATGAGGTGGTGCGAACAAATAACCTTGATCGCGCTTGCCGATCCTTCGCCGCGCACGAATGAACACGGCTTCCCCGCTGACCGCGAAGAAACCGCGACAACGGTTTTCGCCGACAAAAAATCCGTGGGCTTTTCGGAGTTCTACAAGGCGCAGCAAGCAGGATATACGACGGAATTAAAATTCGACGTGTATTCTTTCGAGTACGCCGGACAGCAGATCGTGGAATATCCCGTTTCGAGCGGGAAACGGTATCGCGTCTTGCGGACGTACACGCCGCCGAACGGGGAGTTTACGGAATTAACGCTGGTTGACCTTCCGGAAGCGGAGGGCAGCAGCGGAGCGGAAGAAGGCGGCGGCGATGGCTAAATTCACCGTGGCGGGGCTTGACGACGTACAGGAAGCAATGCTTCGCAGGGACAAGGCGACGATGGAAGCCGTGCCGGAAATGCTGAAAGCGGGCGGCGAGGTTATCAAAAGCGCGTTTCAAGAGGAAACAGCAAAGCTAAACAGCACGGGGCGCGGCACGGGCGCGCTTACCGCGTCGATCAAGGTATCGGCAGTAAAGGAGCGGGACGGCGGAAAATTCGTTGAGATCGCGCCTACCGGAACGGATCGGCACGGAGTACGCAACGCCGAAAAGGGCTTTGTGCTGAATTACGGGCGTTCTAATATGCCCGCGCGCCCGTGGTTCACGGCAGCGAATGCGAAAGCGGCGGACAAGGCAACGGAAGAAATGCGCCGCGTATGGGAGGAAAAACAAAATGGACGTTGACAGCTTGCTTCACAGCACATTAAAGGGGCTGGGCGTTCCCGTCGAACGCTTGAAATACGGCGGAAGGGTGGCTTCCTATATCACATATCAGCTTGCCGCAGAACGCGACGACTTCTTCGCAGACGATGAAGAGGGCGCGACGGAATACACGTATCAAGTACACATTTTTTCAAAGAAAGATTACTTCCCGCTTGTCAAAGCCTTAAAAAAGGCGCTGAAAGCAGCGGGTTTCTATGGGGTGCAGATCGGCGCGGAAGTATTCGAGCGGGACACGGGCTTTTATCACATTCCCGTGGAAATCAAATTTATGGAGGTATGAGAATATGGCAACAATCGGATTGCGCGATCTTTACCGCGCGCCCATTACGACCGGAAGCGACGGAAAAGAAACCTACGGAACGCCCGTCAAGATGGCGAAGGCAATTTCGGCGGAGCTTACCGTGGAAGCCGCCGAAGCGATCCTTTACGCCGACGACGGCGCGGACGAAGTTGTTAAAGAGTTCGTGAAGGGAGAAATCAAGCTGGGCGTGAACGATCTGCTTCCGGCTGACCTTGCGGCGCTTTTAGGGCAGACGCAGGACAGCGACAACGTGGTTTACGCTTCCGGCGACGACGAAGCGCCGTACTTCGCAATCGGCTTCCGTGCAAGGAAGGCGGGCGGAACGTATAAATACATTTGGCTTTATAAAGTCAAGTTTTCCGTTCCGGACGAAACCTACAACACGAAGGGCGACGGGATCGAATTTTCAACGCCGGAGATCGTCGGGCAGTTCGTCAAGCGCGACGACGGCTTGTGGAAGGCGGAACACGTTTCCGAGCCGTCGAACGACGTTGCAAAGGCGTGGTTTACGGCGGTACGTGAGCCGAACACGGACGCAGCATAACATAACGGAATACAGAAAGGGGGCAAAGGCGGGAAGCAGAACAGGGCTTCCCGCCTTATTACTTTATGAGCGCAATTAAAGACGGGCGTTTCCCGATCATGCTGGACAAGGAAAGACACCTTCTTTTCAGTTTGAACGCGATCGACGAAATGCAGGACAAATTCGGCGGCTTTGATCGCCTTGACGAAGTTCTTGCAGGAAAGGACAGCATTAAAAACCTTCGCTGGCTTCTGACCGTGCTTTTGAATGAGGGCGCGGAAGAGGGCGAACCGGAGCTTACCGAAAAACAGGTGGGCAAGATGATCCACACCGGAAATTTCCTTGAAGTGAAATCTTCTGTATTCAAGGCGTTTTCGATGGGCAACAACGGCATGGAAGAGCCGCCCGCCCGCGACGATGAAGAGGACGACGGCGACGACGAAGAGGACACCGAAGAGAGAAAAAACACGGCGGCGGGCAAGGAATAATCGACCTTGCCCGCCTTCTTTATATCGGCGTAACGCTTTTACGGTGGAGCGAAGCCGAAGTATGGCACATGACACCGTACAAAATTTTAACGCTTTTCAGAATTCACCGTGAATTCAATCCGGATCGGTTTAGCAAGCCCGATCCGAAAGAAGTTGATATTGACGACGTGTTGGGAGGGTTGTAAATGGCTAAAGAAGAGCAGATCAAAGCGTCAATCGGCTTGACAGGCGAAAAAGAGTATCGCGCCGCTTGTAGCAGCATAAATGCTTCCCTTCGCGAAATCAATTCAGAAATGAAGCTGGCGACGGCAGAGTTTGCAAACAACGCCAGCAGTTCGGAAGCGCTGACGCGAAAACAAGAGGTTTTGCAAAAGCAGCTTGCGGAACAGGCGAAGAAGGCGGAAGCGGCGGAAGCCGCCCTTCGCAAAATGCGGGAAGCGGGCATTGATCCCACCGATACAGCATTTCAGAAAATGCAAACGAACCTAAACAATACGAAAGCTGAAATGCTGAAAACCGAACAGCAGATCAACGGGATAACAGAGAGCCTAAACAAAACAACGCCAGCTTCGGAGCAATTCACAGCCGCCGCCGCAAACATAGACAAGCAGTTGGGACTTTTGGCTTCGGAAATGAAACTTGTATCCGCAGAATATGAGGATAACGCCGGAAGCGCTGAAGCCCTTAAAGCGAAGTTGTCCGTTTTGCAAAAGACCTATTCGGAGCAGGAAAAGAAGGTACAATCGCTTGAAAAGGCGTTAAATGCAGCGAAGAGCGAGTACGGCGAAAATTCAGACGAAGCAATGGAGCTTGAAAAGCGTCTAAACGAATGCAAGGCAGAAATGAAAAGCACCGGAACGCAAGTGAAGAAAACGTCCGACGCTCTCGACAGTTCAAGCGGAAGCTGGGCAAAATTCGGTGAAGCGGCTGGAAAATCGGAGCAATTCACAGCCGCCGCCGCAAACATAGACAAGCAGTTGGGACTTTTGGCTTCGGAAATGAAACTTGTATCCGCAGAATATGAGGATAACGCCGGAAGCGCTGAAGCCCTTAAAGCGAAGTTGTCCGTTTTGCAAAAGACCTATTCGGAGCAGGAAAAGAAGGTACAATCGCTTGAAAAGGCGTTAAATGCAGCGAAGAGCGAGTACGGCGAAAATTCAGACGAAGCAATGGAGCTTGAAAAGCGTCTAAACGAATGCAAGGCAGAAATGAAAAGCACCGGAACGCAAGTGAAGAAAACGTCCGACGCTCTCGACAGTTCAAGCGGAAGCTGGGCAAAATTCGGTGAAGCGGCTGGAAAAGCGGGAAAAGCGATCGGAACGGCTTGCACAGCTATGGGCGCGGCGATTGTCGCAGCGGGCGCGGCGTTTCTTGGACTTGCAGAAGAAACGAGGGAAGCCCGCGAAAATATGGGCAAACTCGAAACCAGCTTCACGACGGCGGGGCATTCGGCAGAGGACGCAAAAAACACCTACACGGAATTGTACGGGGTTCTTGGCGACGATGGACAAGCGACCGAAGCAGCGGCACATCTTGCGAAACTGACGACGAATGAAAAAGAGCTTTCGGACTGGACTAATATTTGTACGGGTGTATATGCGACGTTTGGCGACAGCTTGCCCATTGAAGGACTAACAGAAGCCGCAAATGAAACGGCAAAAACGGGAGCGATTACAGGAAACCTTGCCGACGCGCTGAATTGGGCGGGCGTTTCGGAAGATGATTTTCAAGCAAAACTTGACGCTTGCACGTCCGAACAGGAGCGGCAAGCCCTTATTACTTCCACGCTGAACGGGCTATATTCCGAAGCGGCGAATAAATACAGAGAAGTAAACGGGGATATTATCGACGCGCAGAAAGCCACGGCAAACTTGAATAACGCTATGGCAGAGCTGGGGGCAATCGCAGAACCGATCATAACAAGATTGAAGCAGCTTGCGGCGGAGCTTTTGCAGCAGATAACGCCGTTTGTCGCTTTAATCGGTGAAGGGCTGGCGGGCGCGCTTTCGGGCGCAGAGGGAGCGGCGCAGCAATTCACAGACGGGCTTATGGGTATGGTGACGCTTGCGATCGAGAAACTAACCGAAATGTTACCGAAGTTTCTTGAATTTGCGGTGCAGATGATCGCAAACATAGCAACAGGAATAGCACAGTCGTTCCCGACACTTATTCCGTCACTTGTTCAGCTTGTCGTGGACGTTGTGCAAGTGCTGATAGACAATATTCCCATGCTGATTGACGCGGCGTTGCAGCTTATCACAGGGCTGGCGCAGGGCGTAATAAATGCGATCCCCGTTCTTGTCGCAGCGCTTCCGCAGCTAATAACCAGCTTGATCGACGGCTTGCTTTCCGCGATCCCGCAAATCATTCAAGCCGGAATTGATCTGCTTGTTTCCCTTGTCGCAGCGCTTCCGGAAATCATAACGGCGATCGTTGAAGCAATCCCGCAAATCATAAACGGGATCGTAACGGCGCTTATGGAGAATATACCGCTTATCATTCAAGCGGGCATTGATCTTCTTGTCGCGCTCATACAGGCATTACCGCAGATTATAACGA
>CANSAE010000007.1 GCA_947644595.1 uncultured Clostridia bacterium | reverse complement strand
TTCTATTTTTCAGGGAAGCCCGTGCCCAAGGAACGGACAAAATGAAAATTTTGTCCTAACTGACCAATCCGAGCCGTTCTAATTGCCGCTGGTGTTCTTCTCCGGTGGACATTAAATAGATCCGGGTCGTCTCAATGCTGGAATGCCCCAGAACATCGGCCAGCTGTGTCACATCGCGGCTTGCCCGATAGAATGTGCGGGCAAACAAGTGCCGCAGATTGTGAGGAAATACTTTCGACCGCTCCACACCCGCTTTTTCGCACAAGGCTTTCATTTCTGCCCAGATTTGCTTGCGGGAGAGCGGTTTTCCGTTTCTGGTGAGAAAAATCTCTCCAGAAGCGGTTTTTTGCTTCTTTGCATACTTTAATAGCTTCCTGCAAAGCTTTGCCGGTAGTAAAATCGTGCGGATCTTCCCCTTCAGACTGATCTCCGCCCGTCCCCGCTGCAGGTTCTCCACCGTGATATACTGGAGCTCCGATACACGAATGCCCGTAGCGCAGATGGTTTCCATCAAAAGTGCCAGCCGCTCTTTTCCTTCCATATAAGCGGTGCACAGCAGCCGGTCATACTCCTCCCTGTTCAGTTCCCGGGTACGCTCACGGAACACACGGCGCTGCAGACGCAATTGCTTCACCCGGCACTCCGGTGCGCCGATAAAGCTCAAATAAGTGTTTACGGCTACCAGCATGGAATTGATTGTCGCCGGCGCGTAGCCAGACCGTTGGAGTTGCAGCTTCCATTGTGTCGTCTCCTGCTTCGTCAGAGCACGAATATCCAGCCATCGGGTAAAGCTCCGAACATCACGAATATATTTCTCGATGGTGCCGGGACTATGCTCCGTTTCTGCCAGCCATCCTTCAAATGCGGCCAATGTGTTATCGGTTGATCGTTCCATAGTGTTCCTCCTCTGCTGCCCGAGCAGCTACTGGTACTTACCATAACACAAATTCCGCATTTCATACCCTACCTCATGATAAGGAATGAAGTTTTTCTAAAATCCGGTAATTTAGGCTTTACTTTTCAGAAACTATTTGCTATAATATCACTCGCACTTCAATATGCGCCTGTAGCTCAGTTGGATAGAGTGTCAGACTCCGACTCTGAAGGTCGCTGGTTCGAATCCAGTCAGGCGTACCAGGAAAGCCCCTTGAAACATTATGCTTCAAGGGGCGCTTCGTTTCTTTAGAGCAAAGAAAAAGCCTTGAACTCCTTACGGTTCAAGGCTTTTTCACTGGCGGAGAAGGAGGGATTCGAACCCTAAAAAAGGCCGCATAAAACGGCTTAACCATGCCATTTTTACATATCTGTTGACATTTTCATTGGCAATTTTCGCATTTTACGAGCCACTTGCCAAGTGCCCAAGCCCCAAACAGCACAAGCTCTTATCGGTCTTCCAGAACTCAAAAGTGCGTATGAGAATTCGACCACTCTCGACAAAATACTGAGGCACACCTCATCGGTTTTTCCTCATACCTCTCATATAGTTCACATAGTTTCCAAAACTTGGAGGAACGATATGAGCAATGAAATAAGAGATACGCTAAAACCTGAGATCGATAAAGTCATACACAAATGGATATTGCAGACCCATTATGAATTTAACTTTAGCCAAAACCAAATGAGCGCCCTGCTTGAAATGGACCCCCGGTCTTACGCCGCGCTTGAAGCGAAGGCAAACGGATGCGGGTTGGAAACCTTTCTGCTGTACCTGTTCCGTGCCTGTCTCAACGGCCCCGCATTTCTGCTGGAACTGCACGACAAGATCGACGAACTGATTCCGCCCCTTTCTCCGGAAATGATCCTTTCTCCGGCGTGGCTGTACCGGGAGCTGCATTGGGTCCGGCAACCGATACAAATATCTTCGGTCACCCACGACTTCACCTGCCCCAGCTGCGGCGCTCCAATTGCCCGCGACTTCCAGAACTTTTGCGGAAACTGCGCACAGGCCCTGGACTGGAGCTGTGTTCTGCGCACAACCACAGCGGATACCACGGAGGAAGTCTGATGAACAAAATTTACAATCTGCTACATCAACTCGGCATCAGCTCAAACTACACAGGGTTCTACCCCACAGCGGACGCCATCAACCTCTGTATACAGCAGCAGGATCGGCTGGTGTTGGTTACTAAGCGGCTTTACCCGGAGATTGCGAAGCGGCACGGCACCAATTGGAAAAACATAGAACATCACATCCGCACCATATCAAAGCTTGCTTGGACGCGGAACCGCCCGCTGCTGGAGCAGGTGGCCGAAATCCCGCTCCAACGGCCGCCCAGTGCATCGAGTTTCCTGGCCGTTTTGTCTTTTCATCTTCTGCACAACAGCAACACGGATTGACAGCAAAGAAGCCGGGGCGTGATTCCCCGGCTTCCTTATCATGACAGGAAGATATTCGCAAAATAAGCCTGACCCTTCCCCGTAATTTTCGGCGTTTTATTTATGGTGGTATACCCGCCTGAGTGTGCAATCACGGTTTCCTTAATCTCAAACAGCCCCATCTCCATAGACCGCTGGGTGGGCATATTGTAGTCCGCTCCCTGCCGCCGGATCAGATAGCCATTCTCCCGCAGCCAATCGAACAGACGGTTCTGGCCCATGTCCACACCGTTCTGCTTGAGTAGCTTCGCCATCTCGCCTACCAGAATAGAATTCTTCGACGATGCCACAGCGTCGGCAAACAGCGCCTTAGGCCGCATAACTTCATTTTCCGTAGAAAGATTTACGTTTGCAGATTCAAGCGCCAGACGCCGTTCCTCAGAATCAGCTAATGCCCGGAGCGCAGAAGGATAGTCCTGCGGAAGCACCAATTTGGCCTCCCCGCGCATAAGACTATCTATAACCTCCCAGCAAAAGTCCATGAATGCGTCGGCTTTGGCCTGCTGGCTCCATCGGCACAATTCCATAATGCCTTTTCGATTATAGAAATAGATATTTCTCCCATTCCTCGATTCGAGGAACGAGTATCTATCCATTCGTTCCTTATGAGCATTATGGAGATTCCCTACTGCTTTCTGTGGATTAGCATACCCTAAAGCCGCGCCAATCTGTTCCCTGGTCATATAATAGTCGCTTCCATCACCGTAGAAGTCACACTGAACACTTTCAAACTCTTCCGATTTCATAAGTTTCAATTCAGACACTTCCTCATTCACCACCTTTCATACCATCCTCTACACCCAAAAGATAGAGGCGATATAATGCACCCTGCATCGCATTTACGAAGGCTTGCTCTCCATTCAAGCCGTGTTTTTCCATCTCAGCCGTTGCACCTTTGTGGAACTCCATATAGTTCGAAAGAACCGTGCCCAAATCCCGACCCTTCGAAATAGCTGATAATGGAATCGTTGATTTCTTATTCATTTTTCCCTCCTGTTTATGAGTGGTATCGCCATCATATCAAAGACAACTTCTGATTGCAATAGGGCGCGGAAACGCTTGATTTTCTGTATTGTCAGCCATTTTTTGATTATTTTCCGCGTCTCCCGGACTGACAAAGTTTTATGAAGAATCTCTCTGCAACATTAGCGCATAAATATTCACTCTATGCAAAGGGAAAATATTTTTCTCCATTTTGCACAAATCACCCCACCATCCGCTTGCTCGCGTGCCGTTCACCCTTTGCTTTGCCATACTCAAACGCAATGCAGATCGCATCGATGGCGGATTCATTCGACAGCCTCGCCAGTTCTATCATTTCATTCAGGCGCATCGTGTACGCTGCACTGCGCTCATGGTCCATCCTGGTATTCTCGATATACCGCCGCATCTTTTCGATTTCAGTCATAAAATCACCTCCATTGATTTTTCCAGTCCTCAGAGCATCCCACGCTTCTGTCGTCTTGGTTGACCGCCACCGCTTTTTCCAGAACTTGGTACGCAAATGCGATACTTCACCATTCTGTGTTTGCCCTGCTGGTTATTCGGTTGTAAGGGCTTGATTTTTTTGCCTTACTCTGTTATCATGGAGGCAGGCCGGAGTAAGGCTTCCGGCCTCGCCTCTGTCTTATGGGGTTATGAGCGGCGCTTTAGCGGGGGCCGCTCACTTTTTATTTGTTGATGTACTCAAGACATTCAACAATTTGCTGGTCATTGAATCCGTTGCTTTTCAACCATTCAATCAGCCGGACTGTCTGACTGGCGGTCATTTCGTCCATGTCCTCACTTCCTTTCGTAAGAGGTTTTCACCTCTGCCTTACAAGTATAGTGTAGCACTTTACGCATAGTTCTTCAATTGGCAATTTACACAAAGTTCCTTTTCAGTCATTGTGCATTCCGCACATTGCGCATAGTTCTCAAATGGTGTATAGTATAAGTGAGGAGGTGTGTCTATGGCATATAAGAAAAAGGAAGATGCAATAGCTTACAACAATAAGTATATCCGAGATAAAATGGACCGGATAAATCTCACATTGCCCAAAGGCCGCAAGGCAGAAATCAAAGCCCACGCCGAAGCCTGCGGGGAATCCGTCAACGGCTTCATCAACCGGGCCATCGACAACCAAATAGAAGCAGACGACAAAGGAGCCGGGGAATGATTCCCCGGCTCTGTTATTGTTCTTCAAATTCAATTTTCCCGACTTTCTCTTCAAATTCTTTCACATATTGCCTGCAAGCCCAGTCGATTTCCTTAATTCTGGAACGTCCATAGTATTTAGCAATATAGGTCATCTGACGAGCCAACTTTTCATCCATGACCATCGTGAATTTTGCCGTTTCTACTTCTTCCTGCTGATTAGCGGGTTCGTTTGTAGCAGCTTCTACAACGGCGCACGCTTTCGAGAAATCACAATCATAGAATTCACCTCGAATTCTAAATGGTTCCAATTTTTCATGGGCAAGGGCTTCATCAGCTCGTGACCCTGGCACAGAAAAAACATTGACAGCTTTCTTCTTCAAATTGCTTTGAATGGTAATTTGTCGGGTTTTCAGGTCTGATGTATACCCCACCTTCACCATATCGCCAAAGTCAAAGACATAAACATAAGCCAATAAAATCACCTCCAATAATTATTACCGTCAGTCTGATCCGCCCGGCTTGTGCCCCGGTTCGACCTTGAGCCTGCCTGCCATGTGCTTGGTGCGCTGTATGCGGCACTTCTCCACTCATGCGGCGAATCAGCGGCGTATTCGGTTGTAAGCACACAATTAGGTGCTTTTCTTTCGCAACAACAGATGGATAATGGCTAAATTTAAGCCAATCTGCACAACATCAAATAAAACTTCCATATCTATATTGACAATGAGCAAGAAATCGATTATCCTGTTTACGGAAGGGGCTTCCGCCCCTCCCGCTACTCAGTCAGTTTACTGATTAGGTCAATCAGTGCTCTGACCAAGTTTAGGATTGCAGTAAGTAGGATGATGACTTTGGTGGTTGTGTCCTGCTTACTGTTTTTCCTTTTGCTCATTGCTGTTCACCTCCTTTCTGATACTATAATACACTATTCAGTGTCGTTTGTCAATACTTTTGTTTCACTTTTTTATTTATTTTTTCAATTATAAATTGACTTCATACATTTTATGGTGTATACTGGTTCATATTAAATGAAAGGAGACCAGCAAATGCCACTCAGCATGGGAGAAAAGATTAAGGTTATTCTTAATCGCAGGAATATGACGCTGGGCGACCTTGCGGAAAAAACTGGTCAATCTCGCCAGAACCTGTCAAATAAAATGAGCCGCGATAATTTTTCAGAAAAAGAACTCATACAAATTGCTAATGCCTTGGGTTGCACTTATCATGCGGGCTTCACAATGGACGACACAGGAGAGGTAATTTAATGGACTTTATATCATCCCCTCCGGGGATGTGGATTGAAATGGGAGGAATACGCGATGAAATCAATTTTGAACCTTGCCAGCGTTGTATGCAGTATAATCGCCGCCATATTAAGTATCATCACAATCGTATATATCCTTAAGAATTGGTGTGCAGACGGCAAAGAAGCCGGGGAATAATCCCCGGCTTCTTTGCCATATAACAACACAGGGCGCACCGTCACCGATGCGCCCTACTGATTCATTTCCTTATCTATCAATTCCGTGATGAATTGGTTCACACTCTTGCCCAAACTGGCAGCATAAGCAAAAATCTCTGCTTTGCGTCCCTTCTTGACCTTGATTTCGATGCGGTCATAGGCTTTCTTGTTATATCTCGCCGTTGCCTCCTTTTGGGCATCGGAATAAGCCATACAATCTTCCCCCTCTTGACAGTATGCCCTATTATACTGTATACTTTCCCTACAATCGTATAATGACGATAGTAGAAATTTTCAACAAACAGAGAGGAGAAAAGATATGGGAAAGATGAAGAAATGCAAATCGTGCGGCAATGAGGTAGCCAAAAGCGCAAAGACGTGCCCATCCTGTGGTGCAAAACTACGCAGGCCAGTCTTAGGTGGAATCCTTCTTGTGATAGGAATTCTAATTTTTGTCTCTGCCTTTGCCGGAGGAAATTCCAGCCCAAAATCGAATGAATCAAATACAAGCGAAAAAGATACAGTAAAAACAGAATTTTCTGTCGGTGAAACTGCTACATTAAATGATGTAAGCGTCACACTCGTTGATGTATCCGAAAACAATGGCGGCAACTATATGACGCCAGACAGCGGAAATGTTTTCATCGTGTGTGAGTTTGAGATTGAAAATAATTCCGATGACGATATTGCCGTAAGTTCTCTCATGTCTTTTAAGGCGTATGTTGATGACTATTCGACCAGCATTAGCCTTTCTGGGATGTTGAGTACATCAAAATCCCAGTTAGATGGAACAATCGCTCCCGGTAAAAAGATGAATGGCGTAGTAGGATACGAAGTATCATCAGATTGGTCTAATCTTGAAATCCACTACACCCCAAATTTCTGGCATGGCAAAGAAATGAAATTTATCTATACGAAGTAATCAAAAAAAGCAGCCGTGTGCTCCACGGCTGCTTTTCATTCTCCGAACACCCCGGCGCGATCCTCAATGACCAGCAGCCGCAGCATATCATCGGACAAGTTCAGTCCGTCGCCGGTGCCAGCCAGATAACCCTTGTCCATCAGCTTCTGCACGGTGGGCTTCGCCCAATCCGGCATCTCTGCCAGTGTGTTGAATCTTTGCACTGTCAATTCCTCCAATCGTGCTTCGAATTCATGCCAGGCATCCTCGCTGCCGCTGGCGGGATTCCAGCCGTACACCCCCGGGCACAGTTTCCCGGAAATGTCATAATGCCGCACCACGTTTTCAATCGGAACGCCATACCGATCCATCAGTTCCGCCGTCAGCGTCAGCGCGTTGCCCACTGCTGCGTCCGTCAGTTTCCAGCTCAGGTCATTTGCGGCACGAATCTGTCCAGTGGTATTCCGGGAGCAAATCTCTATGCTCACCGTGTTGCTGTTCCGAGCGACCTTATACAGCGGGCCTGGGCGCAGATTCCTGTCACCTACTGCCCAACAACAGCGGTTTTCAATGTCACCGTTGTACTGTACGATTGTCTCATCATCCACGATAAAGTCTGCGGACCCCTGAGCGTTTTTGCTGGAAAAATATGCCGCTGTATTCTCTGCAGCGCCCTTAGCGCTTACAGTCCCGGCGGTATAATGGATTGCTATGTACTTGATTTTCCGCCCCGGCTGGAATGTGGTGCAGTTTGTTCCAAAGCGCTTAATAAGCTCCATGTCAAGCCCCCTGCTTCATCGCATACACAGCGCTTTCGATCATTGCGTCGATTTGTCCCATATCCACGGTAATGTTATGGTCTCTCAGCCATTTCAACACGTATTCCTTTTTCGCAGTGCCCTGGCCGGTGCCATTATAGATTTGTTCAGCCGCCGTAACAGCGATTCGCACCCACATCATGAGTTCTTCCTGTTGCTGGGCGCTGGTCTTGCTTTTGATATACGGCACAACAAACGTGGTGATGACAACCGCCACCAGTGCCGCAAGCGCTTCAATAATCGGTGTAATGTCCATTGATTATTCCTCCTTGTGGGACGTCCCGAACAGGGCCCCGTCGTTATGTTCAAAGATATTTTCCAGCACCTTGAGCGCCGCGGTTCCCAAAATCGTGGTGATGGCCTGCTGGCTCAGCTCCGCCATCGGGTAGGGCTGGCCCAGACGCACCGTGGCATACCCGGCGATGATGTACGACGACGTCACCCAGCAAAGGGCCGCCAGCTGGGTGCTGACAAACAAAATTCTGGTGACCGACCTCATTTCCCCTCCTCCAAATCGTCCAGCCGGTGGTTGATGACTTTGATTTTCTCCTCCACCACAGGCATCCGCTGGGCAAAATTGTTGTGCGCCCGCACTTCCCGGGTCAGCTCTTCCAGTTTGGTCTCTGTCACCGCTTGGCTTTTGCTATTTGCAATCATCACACCAATAAGTGTAATTCCGCCGGTGATGATAGCAACTATAATTGCTTCCATTCGTTGTCCCCTTTCAAAACCCTGTTTTTCAAAATTTTTCTGTCTATTTATATTTATACTTTCTCCCACCCGGCAGGCCAGGCGCTGGGGCGGTGGTCGGTGCTTTCGACCTTGCAGCACCATACTGCGTTCGGGTCTTCGTGTTCCAGGTCCGTGCAGCATTCGTCCTTATAGTACAGACCGGACGTGCCCAGAGGCATCACAAACGGTTTTGCTTTTGCAGGGTCTGTGGTATGACAGATACCCCAGAGGGCCGGCGTGTTGGCCGGTGTCGCATCAGGATAGTGCGACGCATTGTGCGGCTGGAGCAGCTTGTACAACTGACCATCGTACACGACCGGTGCACCGGCCGGCCATGTAGTGTAATCCTTGTCAGATGCCCATGCGGGAGCCTTTTGCTCTTCGGAGATGATCTCGGTGCCGGTCATATCATTTGCCCGCTGGCGCAGATTCAGCGCATCGGAGCGGCCAAGACCTCGCATGGCAGACAGTACAAGTTCTTCACTGTTCATGCGCTCTCTACCCCCTTACGGTAGGCATCTGCCAGCTTGTCCATGATTGTCGGCTCCGGGGGGAGCTGCGCTTCCTCGTCGATCAGCAGCCCGGTAGCCACGTTGCGGTATGTACGCTCGCCGTTGACTTCGACCTCGACATAGCCGGATTTCGGTGGGAGTTGCGTGGAGGAAATCGGTGTTTCTGTCATGTTCGTCACTCCTTTGCTTTGATAAACGCTTTTGCGCCAGTTACGGAAACCGTAGGTAAAAAATAGCCGGATTCCGAATAGGTAATAACTGGATATAGGTTTGCATTTAAATACATGAGCATGAAGTAATCTCCATATTCAAAAATGGAAAAATGACCCGAGTGATTACTGGGAAGATTGGTTGAAGATACAATTGTTTTAGACGACCAGGAAGAATTGAGATTGCTTGTATAATAGAGCGTATGCCCGCTGGAGGTTCTAACAACATATAGCCAATAACCTTCTTTTTTGAGAATTGCCCAGTCGAAGTTGGAAAATTGAATAGGAGCAGTAGGCAAATTAGATATATAGTGGATGGTTCCTGTAGATCCATCCATATATCCGGCACTTCCATTACTGAGCACAAACAAAATTTTGTTATCAATATCAGCAAGTTTAATTACATCGTGCGTATCATCCTGCAGCGTTACTTTTGAAAACATACTTCCAAGAGAGGCAGACCTATATATCCCCGTATTTCCAGCGCATAAATAGTACCCATCCGCATACAGCATATCGGTAACGGTGCCAGAACTCCAAACACGAAACTGAGACCAGGACGATAGATCTCTCGTATATGCTACATATCCATTATCGACTTGACCGTAAACCACGAAATATTCATTTAGGAATTTTATATTCATCCTATCCGCTTGCGATGAGTTGCCGAAATTTAACGGTACACTTCCACCGTCAAACCATGTTCCCGTTAAGGATGTAGCCGTGTAATAATTTATACTGTAGCCATTCGCGGTTATAATTACCCACTTGCCATTGCCATACGCAATATTGATGAATGTTCCGGAAGGCGATGTTATCAAGGTTTTACTGCTCCAGCTTCCAAGCGGATTGGTTGCGTAGTATGCAATAATCGGCCCATATCCTGGGTGGGCAATGTATATGTAGTATCCATTTAAATACACAAATTTAGCATTCCCGTATATGTCAGTTCCAATATTATTTTGAGACACAATCGTCTTATTGGAAAAAGAGGAATACGGGTATTTGTGTATAAGATACGGCAGCAATTTCGGGTAGGCGTTTGGATCCACTTTTACGCCATTCGCCAGTAGGTATTTTTCTCCAAGACTTGGTCTTTCCGTGATGCGAATGTCGCCCACATCATCTATTGCCCCTTTCACCTTTTTCGGTGTCATCCACTTGCTGTCATCCGTACCGGCTGCAGCCTCTGCATCGGTGGCTTTGTCCGATAACAGCACAGTTTGCCTGAGCGCCAGATTCACCGTTTCCGTCCCGGGCAGATACCTGGATTGCGTCTCATCATCGAACAGATTGGGCTTTGTTGGCGGTGTGCCTTCTACAATCGGATCATCGGCCATTTCCAGCACACCCTGGATGCTTTCGCCGTTATCACTCCGCGTGAAAATGACCCGGCCGGGGTATCTCGGTTGCCTATCTTCCATGCTACTTACGCCTCCTTATAGATGATCATCGCATTGGTCGCTCCCCACGGCGCGTTGGCCAGCTCTGCCCCGCCCGTGGTGTATACCGTGATGGTAAGGCCAGTTTGGGTGCAGCTTGCAAAGGTATTTGCCGCCAAAGCAGACACTGGGTGCCCGACGCTCCCCAGCTGCACGTTTTCCAGTGCTGTGCAGCTGGAAAACGTACTGTTCTCGGTGAGCTCCGTCACCTGCGGCAGAATAGCTGATTTTAGCGCTTTACAAGACGAAAACGCGTTTCCGGCCACCGTCGTGGCGCTGGGCAAATCAATCGCCGCCAGATTGCGGCATCCCGCATACGCGAAGGAGGCAATGCTCTGCGCCAAAGGCAAGTGTATCTCTGTAATACCTGTGCAGTATCTAAATGCATACGTACCCACCGACACGATATCGTCCGGGATGTTGATTTTCTCCGTGTTGTAAAACGGGTATGTCGCATTCACACTGTAAAACTGCCGGGGTAGGACTTTCCCGTCTGTTGTCAGCAGCGTCACTTCCAACGGGTAGCCGTTGGCGTCCACCCGGTCGTACCGCACACCCCGGGCGATGCCAACGCCGCTGGCCGGCGCCTTGTACACCTTGCCATCCATCACCACCGGCACGTATGCACCATCCGGAATGCTGTCCAGCGCCGGCAGGGCGCTGATCCTCTGGTTTGCCATATCATGTCACCTCGCAAAGATAATTCTGTCCGGCATACTCGATGATGAGCTGCCCAGCGCCGGCATCCGGCAGGTGCAGCAGGTCCGGTGGACGGTCCCGGGCATCTACGAGCAGATCACCGGATTCGGTCATCAGCCGCAGGGACGGCGCAGCGGCATACAGCCCTGTGTAAGACGTCCCCAGCGCCCAGCCCAGGTCGATGTTGGACCGCACGTTGTGGATCATCTCATCCACCGCCAGCAGGATGCGCTCGATGTCGTTGGCTTTCTCGTAGGTGAGATTACCAAGCCCGTTTGTGATCGTCGGCACGTCGTCCAGCATTTGCAGTGCGTCGCGGATACGTGTTACATACTGGGTATAATACGCCGCTTGACGCGCCGTGGGGATATCCTCCAACGCCCAATCAACCTTTGCCGGGGCGTCTACGACTATTCCGATCTCTGCGAGGCGGTCTACCAGGTAGCGTATCGCACGACCTACACGGTTCATGTCGATGGATGGAGTATAGGCGCCTCTCATCCCCTGCGCCCATTCGTTTCTCTCCGAAACGCTCATCTTTTTGTAACCGAGATCCCGCAATTTTTCCCATCTGGTGACATCATCATCTGTGCGGTCTGTAATCAGTTCATCAATAATCATGATTTTACCTCGACATTTGCCGCGATTGTATTTGACAAAATCATTTCCAATTTCTCAACGTTCCCTGATGTCCCTTCACCCCAGGAATTGGGGAGTTCGACCATATCTCCCAACAAAGTACCTTCCCAAACGATTTTTGCCTTCCCGGTTTTCCGTTTAGAATAATAATCATATACTCGCTGCGCTGTCGCTTGACCTATACTGTTTGATACCAGCGTGGCGTCAGTTACTTCGATAATATTCTCTTTGTCGCTTGTGGTAACATTCGGATTCTTGACAGTGTAAACCGTTTGCGTATCCTTATATTTCGTTCCATTGATTTCAATATCGCCATCTGACGCGGCCGCATATGAGTGGGCCGTTACTCTTATTTCCGTCACAATAGCTGATGTTTCTATAGACGCGCCTGTATATGTCTTATTTCGAGAGATTATTGTTTTACTCGTACTTGCATCAAAGATAGCCAGTTTGTCAGCTCCATCTGTTGTGACGCAAGCGCCCCACGCAAAAAGCACTTGTTGCAGTGCATCGCGTTTTGAACAAGGCAATATGATCCCTGTTAATGTTGCATCGTTTTTTGCGAAATCAATCTGAAATGCACCATTTACGATTTCGCTTATCAGCGTTTTCGCAGATTTATTGGTATATACGCCGCCGGCAAAAGTAGAATCATTTAGTACTCCAATAGCATCTTTGCAGCGTATGGAATAGAGCCGTTCCCCTGATCTTGTATGTTCATCTATGTAATAAACACCAACGAGACTGTCATCTTTTCTGACTTCCATCGGTTGCTTAAGTTGGAAAATGTAGTCAATATTCTCTTTGCTGTTCAACGTCCAGTCGAGAGTAGATACTGGGGCTTCGACAGAAATTAGATTGGTTTGATTTGTAATCCTTGCGCTTCTGATTTCCGTCATATCAAACGTCCGATTTACGCCAAACATGATGTATTGCAACTTCGCCCGCTTATATGGCAATGCGGTCTTCCGAAATGTTATGATGATCTTGTTATAGCTCTCAACATTTTGCTGGCAAAAATACAAATTCGAATCCGGAAAAAAGTCCTTATCTGCTTTTAGCGTGCCGCCTTGATACCATTTTATATTAACTTCTGAGCACCAAGAATACTTCGAGAATACAAGTGTTAACCCTACAGATGTATATTGCTCATCAAATTCAACCGTAATTTCTGGTGGAGTAATAAACGAACAATCTGCTTCGCTTAACTGATCAGACCAAAACGGAACGGCGCCAGATCGTGTAGAAAATGTACCATTGAGACCGAATTCATTTAATTCGCCTGTGATATAAGCAGGGTCTGCATTGCTTTCATTTGAAAGTCCCAATGTAG
The DNA here is from genome assembly GCA_947644595.1 of uncultured Clostridia bacterium. Taxonomy (GTDB): domain Bacteria; phylum Bacillota; class Clostridia; order Oscillospirales; family Oscillospiraceae; genus HGM13010. Next base: position 108,743 of record CANSAE010000007.1, on the reverse strand, counting down.
AAAACGTTGTTTCCCACCCGCTGGTATACAAAGCATCATCCGCTGCGCCTGGCGCGACGTCCTTGTATGCAATTGTCGTTTTACTCATGGCCTCACCTGCGGGCTCATCGGTATAAAGTTAACTTCCAGTGCGTCCCAATAGTTTGTATTTCCATCTGAAAACGGGAGTGAAACTTCACCAGCTGTATAATATGCCTGATAAGAGATCGCCTTTTGACCATATACAGCTTCTAAGAGTACACCTTCCTTATCTACAGAATGTTCAATCAGGAAAGCGACGAATTTATCAAATCCTTCTTGCCCTTTCCCATTGAATACAGTAACCTTATGACCGATATATGTACCGATAATGTCTCGTTCCATATCGCCGGAGAGAACACGGCCGGTGTTCTCTCCATCCAGTACGTTGAAGTTTAGTGTGTATTCTTTGATTGCCACATCAGCATCAAATGATTGCCCGTTCAGTTTCAAATAATCCATGCTCAGCCCCCTACCAGGCTCACGCCGTGATTTTTAGTAATTCGTTTTTGATTCCGATATATCACTTCGCCGTCAAGAATCATGACATTCTCGATTACTTGTCCCCCACCGGTTTCTGCCATCGCCTGTTTGAACGCTTGAATCATTGTGGCAAGCGGCGTTTCGATGTTCGTACCGCTCTTCTGGTCACCCAAAACAGCCATAAACTCACGGTTCGGAGGAATGACCGCACCGGTGGCAAGTCGGGGGAGTTCAAGACGTGGGATTTGAAAGACCTCAACATTCACGCCGGGAATTTTGTTGACCAGTTTTCCCGCGGCAGAGATCAGACCGTTAAGGGCGTCCACGGCTATGTTCATAAGCCCTTCAACCGCCGCGATGATCAGGTTGACAACGCCTTTTACAACACTCAACAAACCATTCCAGGCTGTATCCCAATCTCCAGTAAATACGCCGGTGATAAACTCAATGATACCGGAAAGGACCTGTTTTATCCCGCTGATTGCCCCGGAGACAATTTGCTTCAGCGTTTCAAAACCATTTGAGAAAATTTCTTTCAGCCATGCAATAAGCCCACTGATTTTTCCGTGCGTTTTCTCGTCAACCCAGTCGAGGAAACCGAGTATCCGATTTTTGAAGGTGTCAATGATGCTGAATGCAAGAGTTTGAAGGCCGAGAAAAAGTTCATCTATTCCTTGAAACACAAGCGATAAATCGCCCGTCACAATGCCGGTGAAAAAGTCTACGAAACCGTGAACGATATTGCGTAACCCTTCAACCGCGGCGCCGCCTTCATCCCCCATCAGCACAAAACCGGTCACCAATGCCGCAATCAGCCCGATAAGCAGCGGAATGGGCCCGCCGGTAATCAGAGAAATTACCGCGCCAATCAGGAGAATCCCGGAGCAAATCGCCATTACGTTTTCCGGCGTAACGCCGTTCGCAATGAGATCCTTTATTCCTACTGCAAGCAAGCCAACCGCGCCGACAACAAGCGCGATTGCCCCTGCTGTGGGTCCAAACGCAGCCATCAGCCCCATCGCGGCAACCGTCATGCCGAGCAGCATTTTTATTATGTTGTCACCGTCAACGCCATTATTCCAGGCATCGAAGAACGCTTTGATATAGTAGACTGCCCCACCAACAGCCATCGCAAGGCCGATGGCCGTCTTCATATCCGCGCCAAAATGCTTCGCGATCTTCCAAGTGAGCAAGCCGGCAGCAATCGCCAGGACGAGTTCAAGGATATTTTGGAGTTTTTCGTCATAAACATCCAAACCAGATGTATCAAGTGCTTCTGCGGCACCACCGCCACTACCGCCACCGGAGTTATCTTCCAGTTTATTGATTTCATCAAAAGCGGCTAACTGCTTCCCTGCGTCTTCCGCTGCTCCGCCTGCACCGCCTATTGCATTCGCCTCATCTGTCATCGCCTGGGCTGAATCTTTCAGGCTTCCAAGTGATTTGCCGGACAGAAACGCAAAAAGCCTCGCAAGCGCCGCAGCGGCGGCAGAAGCCAGTCGAACAAGCTGCGTCAATGCTGGAATGATAAGCTGCCATAGCGGTTGAAATGCGACACGGAGATTACCTTTCAGTTGAGACATGGCCGTTGTAAACTCTTTGCTTGAATTTAACGCTAGACCCATTTCATCACGGAATGCACGGAAAACTCGTGTGAACATGGAGAAAATCAGCACTCGCTTGAACAGTGTATTGACGCGTTTCTTGAACTTGTCCACCGATTTGTTCACCCGCTCAAACTGTTGATTCATGGCGTCAATTACCGGGCTACCACTACTGAGCTGTTGAACGAGCTGGCCAGCTTCAGTTTGCATTCTGTTCAAGTCTGAATTTGCACGTTCCAGCTGAGAATCATATCGCTCAACAGATGCCGCGGTTTTGTTATACTCAGATTGGAGCATCCGAACTCGCTCTCTTTGTTCTGCGAGTTCCTGTTGTACACCTGGTATTGATTCTTGCGCAAGTTGTTGGTCACTCAGGGGCGCGGTTTTGTCTTTTGCGAGTGCTTTGATATCTTGCAATCGGTCTTTTATTTCTTGAAGTTTTGCTTTCTCATTATCAAGTTCTGCCGCCTGAAAAACAGACTTTTCTTGTTCTTCATCTCGCTTACTTTGAACATCTTTCGCTTTTTGTTCGGTTTCATCAATCTTCTTTGACAAAGTGTTCAACCGTTTTTGCGCCTGCTTGTCGTTAATCTCCGCCTTGATAATGATACTGCCATCTGCTTGCGCCATGTTCTCACCAACTTTCCGCAGTCATAATGTCATAGTCTGATTGCGTGTACTTCGTTTTGATATCAATAATTTTTCGATTCCGGCGGTAATAATCTCTCTCGAACTTATCCAATGGTTTACCACGTGTTTTTTTATCACGTATCGCTACAATCTGTGCAAATGTGCATTCCCCGATTTCCATATACATAGATAAAAAAGACCACCAGTGCAGATAATCCATTGCTCGGATATCTTGTCCCGCTACGCGGGAAACAGGAGCGACGATATATCGAAAATCCTGCTCCCAATCCATCAACTTTAGCCGTTTTGTATTATCTGGTTCTTCTCCGCCGTCAATGAACCAGTAGCATTTTTTCAATGCTTCCGCATAATCTTCTGGCGGCATACTATTAAAATCGGGATAGAATATCTCAAGCGAAACCAGTGTTTTTTCCTGATAGTTCAATTCTGGATCATCCATCGCTATGAGAATGTCCAGAATCGCTCTGTAATCACTTTCTATCGAATATTCTATCCCGCCTATTTTTACAGTTCTTGGGAGATCATAGATCATTTGGCCCGCTTCTTCCTGTATTTGTCAGTGTATTTTTTGATACGGTTGCTGGACTTTTTGTTCTCATTTTCTGAAGCCACATCAATTTCATCAAAAATTGCCATGAAGAAATTGCACCAAACAGGGAGACCGTCCGCCATAGCATAGATGTTCATATCCGGGAACAGGGCGGCGCACACAGGCTTCCCAAAAAGCCCATCAATCAGACGCCGCATTTCCGTATCCTGCGTCCTTGCGAACGCAAAAAACGCTTGAATATCGTCCGTATCTGGCGTATTGATGCTCTCTTGGTGCTTCTTCATTTCTTCAAATGTCTGGTATATCTTGTCTACGAAAGCGGCGTCTGTAGGGTTAAACTGAATCTCACAAACGCCGTTCACGTTATACGTTACCAGACCAGAATTAAACGATAGGTCTTTCACGTCGTAGCCTCCATTCAATCTGCGGTGAAAGTGACAATCCCTTCTGTTTTAGTTACAGTTCCAACAGTGCGATCACCTCCATAAGTGACGTCAACAGGCATATCCATATTGCCTCCGCCCTCACCGCCGAGCCCGGAGGGTTTTACCATGCAGGAACTATAACGCTCTCCAAAAACGCCTCCAGAAGTATTCCCATTATAAAAATGTGCGATCAGAACGTCCTGATTTGACAATGCCTGTGCGTTCTGTTCCATTACTGCGAGCTTATAGATCTTCTGCTGCGCAGCATCGCCACTGTCCAAGTTCCACGGGTCAAAAGTCTGTGTCATAACAGGCTTTTTCATTGTGGTATATGTAACGCCGAGAATATCCTGTATCGTTTCCTCACCCCAGTCGAATTCAATAGAACTGTCGGTTGTACGCCTTCCAAAAGGAGACCATGTGGGAGATTCAGCCGTTCCCGTGTTCAGGTACGCTACCATGAGCTCACGGGCGATGGTCTCACCGGCCGGGGTATTGAATGTTTTGTCTGCCATTTATATCACCTCGTAAGTAATTTTCATGAGAATCTGGTGATCTTCATCACCATTTTCATAGATTGCAAGCAACTCCGCTTGCGCTGTTGGTTCCACTCTTTGTACATGGATTCCTTCGCCCAAATCCGGCGGATTGCGCATTGCCCATTCTCCCAGGGCATTTAGCAGTTCGTCCGCCATCAGGCTCTTATCCATACTGTTGCCGGGCTTAATGCGATAGATGACCTTAAACTGGTACTCGGCAAGATACCCGCCAACGATGTATCGGCTAACCGCATACGCACTGGTAATTGCGGATAAGGCCATGCCGGATTCATCCGCTTTCAACTGCGTTTCAGTTGTAATTGTTCCGATGGGACGGTCAGGGAATTTGTTTAGCCAAATCAACACATTTCGGTCAATTCGTTCACGCTCTGTGTTCGCAATGATTGTTTTAGATTGCTCTTTAGAGATCATCTTTTACCGCCTTATCTGCAACACGTACCCATTTTTGCAGGTTCTGCGCCTTAGACGCCTCGAACCAATGGGATTGCGCTTGCCTGTGCACAGTTGTCCTAATATTCAACGGTTCATCCGTAGGACGCAAAACAGCGCCTTTGCTAAAACGAAATGACACGCTTCCATCTTTTGACACGATTTTCATCGGGCCCTTGCCAGTCGCACTATCTACCATTTTCATACCGTTATACAGATATCTCGCGTATGGGCCGGGATAAATAATCGTATTTCCTTTTACCTGCGTTCGTTGATCCAGGCTAAGCGTTCTTGCTGGCACGAATTGGGAAGTATCTTTTGCCATCTGGGCAGCTAAAATGTGTTCAGATCGCTTGCAGGCGTTTGAAATATCCGCTCGGATTTCTGACATCCCTTCCATTTTTACATCAAATGAAATTGTTGCCATTACTTGCCTCCTACTTCCCAATGTTGGAGATTGCCGAAATCCTTTTCATCCACCTTTGTCACACCATACACGTTGTCATAAGCCGCTTCGATAAATTGCCGGTCACGGTCTGGTTCTACCACTTCGCCCTTGACAAAGAACGTGTTCCCTCCATCGGAAAGCGTCCAGGATTCGGCGCGGGAATCATCAGAATTGAAGAAATCAACCGGGCCAATATATGACTTCGCTTCGCCAGTCACCCCGTCAACAGCTTGTACATCAAACGGTATATACAAATCGACAGCATCTGCGCCTGTCATCCCAGACAAACGGGCATTCGCACCTTTTGTTGCGTCCAATAGCACACCATGTAAAATCGTTATGTAATTTACAGATTGTTCCTTGAAGGTATTCGGATCAGTCACCGTATACACGTTGTATACGGTGACTGTATGTGGGAACATGCTCATCCGCAGCACCTCCCGCCGCGATATAAAAGGCCGGTGGCAGAAAGATACTGTTGTGCGGTCATATACAATCCTTGTTTGCTCGATTCTGCGACATTTGCCGCAGATAACGCGCTGTCACCGCCCGAACGATACGACTTTGACCATGATCCAACGCTTTCACTCTGCACTTCCGCACCGTCCTTATTTGCTGTTAAACTCCCCAATGAAAGCGATTCAGCCGCCTCGATTGACTGGTATTTTTCGGCCAGCGCGCAACAACACATCCTGATTGCATCAAGATCCGAACGATTCGCAGCTCTTCCCTGCGTTATGTAATCAATATATTGACTACCACGCAGGGAAAGCCGTGGGAAATCATCTTCTGTGATGGATTGCCCGAAGTATTCATTTGTGTAAAACTCAAAATCTGCATAGACCATCAAAAAGTCCTCTCAATTGCGGCCAAAATGTCAGCCTTTTTCATCGTACTGTCTACCCCAGGAACTCCGGCAGATACGGCATAATCAATCAACTGCGCCTTCGTCATGCCGGAGAAGTCTGGGTCAGGCTCATTAGACAGTACGTTTATTCCCCCGCTGCCGCCGGCTTGTACACGGCAAACGGAGAACGCTTGGTGTCATCAGGCTGGAATGCGTTTACGGGATTGGGGATCTCCCAACCCAATCGCATGACCGCCCGGAGAGCGACCATGTCCTGCTGTGCCAGAGAATAAACAACCTGTTTGGTAGCAGGGTCGATGATTGTTGCCTGATCCAAAAGTTTGTAAGTCACATCCTGACGAACCGCATATACCAACTGTTTGAAATCTCCAAGAATCATCAGCGCAGTTGCCTGGTCGAACGCCCCGTTCATGGGGAAGATCATCGGAACTCCATCAAGTGCATACTGTGTACTTCCCTGCATATCGGTTTTGAAAATGGGCTGACCGTTCTCATCTTTCAGGCCGCGCAGAATCGCACGCATCTTCACAGCGGACATCGCGCCGGTAGGCATAAATCCACTTTCCTCAACTTTGGAAATAACACCGCCAACGCCCATAATGTCGGTGTATGTATCACCAGTTGCAGTGACAACAGCGCCAGCATTTGTGGCAGTAGTTACGATATCATCTCTCCACGAAGTTGGCTTATCTACGCCGAAAAGCACCGCCTCATCGATTTTCTGACCGAACGCTTCCACCAGACGAGGCTTTACTTCGCCCCAGATGTCATAATCTGCATCATCCAGAACTGCTTCGGGGATAGGGACGATCACGGCAAGTTCCTCTGCATAAATCTTTTTCTTGTCCCATGCCATCTTGGTGGTCTGCTTGAACCCGGTGTCACCATCCACCCAGTATGCGGTAGGAAGCATATCAAGCACATTCATGACCTGCGTTTTGCTTGTCATATTAGGTAGCCTGCGGCCCATCTGGAGAACCGCAGAACCCTGCGTAACGCCTTGAATGATTTCACGCGTTACGGGTTCAGGGATAAGGCCGGACAGGTCGGTTCTGTTGATAATGTTCGTTGCCATTCGTTAATTCCTCACTTTCTGAATCCTCGAATTATGTTGTTCATGGTTTCATTTTCTGTTTTTGCAGGTGTTCCGCCACCAAGCGGTGCGCTGAAATTCACGCGTACCGCGCCAGATGACGCATTGTCCTTCAAAAACTGTTCCGCCGCTTTCTCAAAGGTCGTTTCATCGTTGACCATCTTCCCAATCTTGAACGAGTAGTAGTCCACATCCGCAGCAGGTACGCCTTTTAACAGTAGGTACTTTTCTCTTTCGTAACTCTGAATCTTCTCTTCTGCAGCAGTCAGTGCAGCCTTGTTTGCATCACGATCTTGCGTGAGACTGTCCCAGCGTTCTTGTTCGGTTTTCTGGCTTTCTTTCCAAGTACGAAAAGCGGAAAGTTCCTCTTCGTTTGGAATCCCCTTCTTAATTCTTGCGATTGCTTTTCCAACCGCAGAATCTACATCCGCCTGAGTGAAGGTCTTCTCAGGCGTAGACTCCGCCCCGGGCACCGGAGTGGGATTGTTTTCGGGATTGATAGGTTCGCTCATGTCATTTACCTCCGTTTTCGGGCCGTCGCCCCTGATTTAGCGCCTCGCGGCATAGTCGTATAAAATCCGCCATGCGGGTTTTACCAAAAGAAAAAGAGCCGACAGGATTGCTCCTATCAGCTCCAATTGCTCTTACCCAAAGCCTATTCTTTGGGCGGGTATTTTATTTTTCGCTTGATCTCGATAACAATGTATCCATCGCCTTTTCTTCGGATTTCAACATCGTTTCCTTTGGCGATGATGCTTTCGGCAGCTTCGATGACATTCATGCTCATGTGTGGTGCACTCATGTGTACAATATCGCCATCCTTTCATGTTGTTCCGGCAATCCAGCTGTAATGCTAAACTCCCGGTATTTCTCATTGAGCCGTTGCAGTTTGATATTGGCCGTCATCGCCTTATCTTCCACTCCAGCGGCTTCGTAAGCCGTTTTCAGCCGTTTCTGTTTACGGATAGATCGTTCAATGCTACGCTGTTTCTGTGTGGCCTCATAAGCCGTGTATGTGCGTCCTTCATATTCAAACGGCGGCGGGTCAATGTCCGCAAGCTGTTCGTCGGTGTATGTACGCTCAGACACTCCATCAATGTACGCCCAGAAAGAGTGCCGGCAGTTTGCTCCGCCTATCCCCGTGACATCGCCATATCCACAGGTTGTTTCAAAGTCTGGGTATTCTGTCGATTGTTCCAACGATACACCTTCCCTTGCCATGCTTTGTGGTTTTCCCATCCCATCAGGCCGTCAATATCACGTGCACCTTGATGCGCTGATACCTCCACCAAATCAGTATCAAGATAGTCCATAGACTGCGTTCTATATTGTTGGTTGATCTGATTGACGCCGGTAATTACCGCACGTCTCACCGCAACGTCAACACTGTCAACGTGACCGCTCTCATAATCAACGGTTTTCAACCCGCTTTCCGCAAGCTGACGCACTGCATCGCATATAGCATCGTTATAGCTTATTGCTCCGCTCTGAATCTTCAATACGGCGCTGTCTAATGCCCACTGATACGCTTTCGCCGGAGGAAGCATCGTTCTACCATTATCAACAAGAAAGCCCATAGACGCCGTTATATTGCGGAATGTGCCATGCGTTTGCTTTCGTATCGCGTCAACATCGTCTTGATTTACCAGCGTTTTCGGAGCTGTCACTTTTGTGATGTCAATCATGCCGGTGTAGTATTCTCTGTTTCGCTCTACAACGCCGTCAAACAGCTTGTCCAGCTTATCCATTCCTGTATCTGTGCTTTCTGAAATGGCTTTTTTGATGTCCTCAAGGTCAATGCCATGAGACCGCAACACCCGGATGTCCTGTATCGTAACCTCATTGAGATTTTCCGCTATTTTCAGCCGGGAGCATATTTCTTCCAGCAGTGTTAATTCAAGACCACGGAACAGTTCCGTCAGTTCTTCCGGGAGCGCGTCAAGTAATTCTGGCGTGAATGGATATTTCATTTCGCATCACCGTGTTTCAAATAAAAATGCCGCAAACGGATTGTTCCATCTACGGCATAGCAAGTGCCCGGATTTCAACCGGGGCCTCCGCAATCACGGTGTACTCACCCCATACTCCTACTTGCTATGCCTATTGTACCACAATTTCAGGACGCGTTCAACCATCTTTTGCTCTTTCGCGTCAGGTCTGTGCGTTCCACCTTCATCATGTATATATCCTTCATGTGTATGAGGAGATATTCCATAATGCTCATGCGTTAAGTCTATCGATTTCATTCTTTTATTCTCTGTGCTGTAATATGAAATGACTGTCGGTATATCTTGGTTATTTACCGTAACATACACACGCCCTTTTGTCATTGTTTCCATAGGGCTTTTTGCAGATGTACCATCATTATATCGCACAAATTTTATATTCCCGCTTTTCAATAATGTAGTATATTCGCGCCCATACAGCTTACCGCTCACACTAACTCCACTGCTTGATCCTCTTCCTCCCGTTTCCTATCACGCCTTTCTCTGATGGAATCTTGATGCGGTTTTATCCGTATCACATTCCAATCGCACTCATCTGGCACATTGCCATAGAATATCACCCATTTAGGATCAAGCCGTTTCATCATTTCTTCGTATCCTTGCAGAAATAGATGTTTCGCATCTTTGTTTTTCTGCGTTCCAACACTGGATACCGCCACGATTCCTCCAACAGGTTCACCGTCAAAGCACCATTCGTAGCTATCCGGCGTACTCCATGATATTGTCGGATACACTGTTATGCCGTGCAGTTGCCAATATGCAGCAAGCCAGTGCTTGCGATAGTGGTTATATATCTGCATTGCCATCGGCATATCCGTGTAAGTTGAAAAATCTGGAGAGCATACAGCACGGAATCTCTGTAAAATCGGTATGTACCTATCCGGGTATTTCCAATACCTCACGAACTGATAATCGTCCACAAAACAATGGACATTCACATCACCCGGCGCCTTGTGACTGTTCGCATAGTTCATTGGGATAAATTCGCCTTTCGGATACTCTATAACTGGATTGATTCGCGGTATTTCATATTTACCGACGCCAGAAAACATGAATTTGTCGAGATTTTCAAAGTTGAGCATTCAAATCAAAATTCCTTTGTAAAAAGTTTCCTCTTGATATATACAAGGCTTTCATCTCTTCCAACATTTATCCGTTGAACATCAAATCCAAGACTTCTGAACTCCGATAGTCTGCGATTAAGCGCCGAAACTTCTCTTGCTGGGCTATCACTTGATATACCAACGGTATGAACAACCGCCGTATTTACTTTTTCAAGTAACCCGTATTTATCCTTTTTGTCACCGTTAATCTGCACTTCGCCTCTGTCAGTCTTGATCGATGCGAATGGTCTACTAGTATTGTCAATCCATATTGTGTTTTTTGATAATTTCGAAACATCCAAATAGCTTGCAAAAAGTCGCTATCCGACAGAAACTCCAGGAACTTTTCTTATATCTGAACCTCTTTTAGAAGCAGATAAAGTCATTCCGCCAGAACCACGTCCGCCCATTACTCGATTTCCTCCTGTTCCTCGCCTGTCATGTCCTCCATACCAGGCAATGCTTTCCTAGCCGTCTCTTCGTCCTCATTCATGAGGATAGCACGCGCTTCTACCGGCTTCATAAGTCCAGCCGATACAAGCTGCAATGTTCTGTTGAACTCGGTCTGCTTGTCCTCAATGATTGAATCGTCAAAGTCAATGGAAATCTCCACATCCTCATTCAGCCCCATGTGAAGGACAGAATTTCCAAGCCGAAGAATGATGCGGGCCAGTTCTTCCAGAACATCATGTAATATGATTTCGTGCTTCTTGATTGTTCTGAACAGCGTTGAATTTTCGCTGATGACCTGCGTAGCAGTCGCAACACTTCCGCTATCGTACTTGTAATGGTTTTCACCAAATCCGCACCGGCTTGAAAGCGCATTCAACATATCCTGCAATCCTGCGTTATGCTCCGCTGTGCGGAGTTTCATGTCAATAGGCTGTACCATGTTCCCGTCTGTCGTATCTTCCGGCAGAACGTAGTACGTAAGCTCATTTGGGTCGAAAACCGGATTTCCGTCAAGGTCTTTCGTTGCCCCAGGCTTGACCATGACACGCTTCTTGCCCAAAACAAACTCGTTGACGTAACTATCGTATGCAATGTCAACACCTTTAAGCTGATCAATGGCATTGGCAAACGCCGGAATGCCCATCGGTAGCGTGTTGTCCACATTGTTTGCTATGTTCAGTCGGTCAATGACAAAAAGACGTTCTTTCGAGCCGGTTTCCACTAAAGGAGCAACGTCTTCGTATCCAGGAACACTCGAAAGTTGTACTTCTGTTAGGCTCCCGTTATTGTCCGCAAAAAGGCTGTTCTCAATGATGTAGTTACCGTCCGTTCCGCGCATGTGTATCTGAAGATAAAGATATTTGCTTCCAGCTTTTGTAAATGAGTTTGTAAACGCGCACTCTGTCACGACGCCGTTATCCCATGACAACGGATAAATATTCGGAGCCGTCACATAATCCAGTTTGATTTCCCCGCCGCTCTGTATTGTTCCAGTATCCCCACGCACATTGACGCCGGATATCCTTGTTACATAAGCCACAGTCCCAAGAGCGGATTTTAATTCCTGCATTTCGTTTGCCTTGACATCGAAGTTGTTCTCACGGCAAACTCTGTCAAAAAATTCCTGTTCTTTCTGTCCCTCCAGTGTAATCTTGACTTTCTCGTTCATGAGCAGATTTGCCCAATCTTCGGAGACCTTCTTTCCCATTCCGAGCGTGTAACGACGGCACTGTAAAGTTTTTTGCCCGTTGAACACCTTGTAATTATGGAATTTTGATACATTCCCATCATACCAGGACTTCCACAGGCTAATTTGGCTGTAGAAACTCTCTGATATGGTGTCATAACCTTTTTCTTCCAGCTTTTGAATGATCGTCATGCCGTCACCCCCATTCTCTTATACACCCTCTCCAGCGCATACCGTGTCGCATCAATTAAATGGTTATTCGCGTCAGGATATCCGCTGATAAAATCTCCGTTTTTATCCTGTTCATATTCGTAGTTCACAAATTCTTTATAAGCGTTTGGCGTCCTTTTTTTGTCAATGACGATTGTCCTCTTCTGCAACCATTTCATACCATAATCAACCGAGCCTGGCCCCTTAACTGCTTCTTTCGCAGGAAGGCCACATGCGCGAAAATCTGCGATTGATTTAGGTTCTGCATTGTCGCAAGTAATATATGCGTCTGTATAGCCATTGCTTTTTATTTCATCCGCTGCCGATTCATTCGTCAGCTTATTTTTGTATATTTCGTCGATGATATAGATTGTCTCCCTTGCTCGGTCATAATGGATCCGTACAAATGCAAACGGATCTGGAAACCATCCAAAGTCTGCGCCTTGATATATCCTGTCAAATGAAGCAATCTCATCATCAGTAATAACACGCAAATCCAATTTTTCAAACACGTTCCCGCCAGTGCCTACAGCTTCGCCCAAATACTCATGTCGATATGCTCTTTCGTCTGTTTCTTTGAGATGTTCAGCTTCAAGTAGAAACTGTTCTCCCAGCCATTCAGGAGGTGCCTCAAGATATGTACTCTTATGGCAAAACCTATCAGCACGGTCTTCCAAACTGTCTTTGTTGGCCCAGTTATCACGACTAATAGGCGGGTTATAGCTTTCAAAGTTCCAAAATTTAGGCCCGCCACGCATGGTTGATTGCAATATCGTTCTGATTTCCAGGCGCCCGGCAAACTGATCTTTTTCTTCAAAGTGCGTAACGGCAATATATCCAAACGGGACTTTGATTGACTTTATTTTCATGGGATCGTCTGCTCCACGGAACATAATTTTTTGACCAGTCGGTCTATAAATCAGCTCCATCGGTTGGACTTTAGCCTCCCAATACTTTGCCATTCCAAGTTCGCCGATTGCCCACATATATTGTGCATATACGCTATCTCTTATTGTATTTGCGACCTTACGGAGTACTAACGCATGTATTCCAGGATTATTAACAATCAGTAGTGGGACAAGCAATGACACACAAGATGATTTAAGCGACCCGCGCCCCCCTGATAAGTCGTAATGCGTATGCCCATGTTTAAAAACATCCCTTGCAAGCCTGTGGAACGCAGGCCCTAAAACTGCTGATAAATTGATTTTAGACATCTATTACTATCGTAACTCCATCATCTTCCTCAAATTGCGTATCGACGTCCTTGATATCACACATATCCTTGTAATTCTGTACAATACGTCGGAATTCGAATCCTTCCATTTCATCAACATTTTCCATCCGCTTTTCGATCTGTTGGTATATACTCAACTTTAAGCGAGATTTTATCGCAATCACTTCCGATTCGATATCAGAAATTTTTTCAGCTGCTTTTTGATTCGTTTTTGATTCTATATTGATTCGCTGTGATTCTTTTTGATCGTTCCATTTTTCAGCTGCAGCAATTTTGGCGAGTTGACTATACGATACTCCACTTTTCTTTGCCAACTTTCTAAGGCTTATTGAACCGTTGATATATTCTGTTTTTATCCTCATCCAATCAACGGCCACTAACACCACCACTCAAACATAATATATTGCCCCATGCCCACCTCATCAGCGTTTACTATGCCGATGCAACCAATGCTAATCCATCAAAACGTTTGAATCATATTAAAATTCGACTTTCTTTATATATCCACACTTTTTGCATCGATGTACCCAACGGTCACTATCCCCGCCCCAATCATCATGTACACGAACTCTTGCAAGTAATTCAAATTCATGATTGCAAAAACATTGCCGCAAATAATTAAAAAGCCATCTCATTCTAGTAACCTCATTTCTGGTGATCCGTCAAGGAATCGAACCTTGCCCCGCCGGTTATGAGCCGGTTGCTCGGCCTTCGAGCTAACGGACCATATTTGACAGCTGATGCGGTCTCCCACACCAGCCGTCATGGAGAAAAGAGTATATGGAGGTTTAGAGAGAAGAAACAATGACCTCATGTATATTATAAAGCACCATAATAGTAAAGTGCCCCCATTTGGGGGCACTGATAAATTATTTTTTTGCAAGATCATCAAGCGTAATATCGAAGAATTCCGCAAGTTCACGGGCAGTATACAAATCGGGAATTCTTTCTCCTCGTTCATACCTTGCTATCATATTTTTAGACAATCCAAAACATTCTGAAAGCTTCTTTCTGCTCATTCCTCTTCTCTCCCTCAACCGCCTTAGACGTTCTGGGAACTCTTCCACGCTATCACCTCTCAATATAAAGGTTTAAATCACCTTTTATTATCAGTTTCCCTACGATTCCAATGCATAATTGCATACTTCTCTTGTGTCGCTGGTATTTTTCTGGACGCTCCACATATTAAGCATTCAACATGCTTAATATTTAAAACGCTATTGAAAATCTGTCCTTTTCCACCACAAAACGGGCAAGGTTTAATTTTCTCCATCTTGCACCTCCATCAAATGCGGGTTGTCGTAGACGTTGCCGATGACTTTAACAAGATGGCTTTTTCTTAAGTATTCAAAAGATGATCCATAAACACCAGATTTATTTCTTGCTATAAACGCGTGCTCGAAATTATCCCATACAATCTGCGCAATGTATTCCATTCCGCCACACATAATTTTTACAATATCGCCCTCGAATACCTTTACACCATTCTTGTCAATAAAATTTACGTACTGACCGACTGTATCAGCTTTAACTTTCCGTATAATACACAATTTGTCCTGTATATCAACCATGCAGATAAATTCGTCTCCATCCTTGTATTCAACGAGACCATTATTTTCGTCTACACCGTTATGAATAAGGTCTCCATACACCCACTCTCCGTTATCCTTCCGTTTTCCACGGAACAAAATTTCACGCATCTTTCATCGCCTCCTCCATGCTGATCTGCCCCTCTTGCGGCATAGTTTCCGCCTTGATGCCGCTTTTCCTTTTATAATCCTTGCACACTCCGCCGTCAGGGAGATACACAGGGTATAACGAGAATGACCGTCCCTCATCCTTCCCGCAGCAGCCGTATACGGTGATGCCATCAGGATATTCTCTGTGCTCGTAATGGTATGGAGTTTCAAATTTTGCATAGTATTTGCACCACTCACATCTGGTTTCGCCCGCCATCACTCCACCTCCGCAGGCTGTTTGAGCCATTCCAGACAGCATGCGGTGCAACCGGTTTCACTTTTCCTACAAGCAAAGACACCCAGGTATGTAATATGCTCTTTTGGACACATGATGATTTCCGCCAGTTCCTCATCGATCATCGCCCGGATGCGGTCGCCATTGGTCATGGGCTTTGGATTCGGATTCATCACGCTACTCATTCCGCACCGCCTTTCTTATCGCTCCAGTCGATGGGTTTTCCACACGATTTGCAATATTTTGGTGCATCTTCAACGCGGCCATTAAGCGCATCCCAATCAATGTAGGAATAACAATGCCCGCACAGTCGGTCAGCGTCACTTTCCGCATACGGCTTTACCCGTGTTGTACGCTTTACCAGTTCTGCCACTTCCTCCGGGGTCAGCCCCATGTCCTCATAGTCGGCAAGGCGTTCAATCGCGATTCGGTATTTACGCATCAGATCGTCCTTTGCTTCCGCCTCACTTTGGTATGTATCATTCATTTTCAACGCCGCGCCCTTCGGCGTTCTGATTGTCAATCGCTTCATCGTTAATCTCCTAAAACAGTCTGTAATTGAGCATTTCACTCTCCAGCATCTCCCAGCGAAAATACTCGTCCGGGTAGATCAGACCCTCGTCCTCCAGCGCAAAGCGTCTGTCAAAGTCGTGTACGGTATGACCGTCCGGGTGGAACGTCACCGGGCTATCCTTGTCCCATTTGAGCATAAGCGCCCAATACTCCTGGTAGTTCCGGCGCAAAAGCCGGAGCTGATCAACGCTCTGATTGTGGCAAAACCAACATCCCCCCCTGGCAGAAGTGGTGTAGATCGGAGATAACAGGTCATTCTTTTCGCACCACTCGCGGCACATGGCTTCCGTCCATCCGGCTTCTACCAGCGGGCTACACTTGGTTTCCGACAGCGCTTTGAAACGTTTCGGTTCATCTTTGGCAATGCCTATGTACTGGTTATCATTCTTTCTGGCGCACTTTGCAATCGCCGGCAATTTTAGTTGCTGCAAGCACCATTGTCCCCGCTGCATTGGCCATCCATAAATACGTCCAGCAAATTTTGACTTTATGCCTGTCCGTCCCCGTAGTAGATAGAACCCCTGCTCAAACGTATATGGTCCCCTTACATGCTCCACAGTGATGCCCCACCGGGCCTTGATAATCTCATCCGCCCGGGCCTTAAACTCCACCATCGGCGGCAGGTCCGCTGGAATCGTATCCGTCGCCCATACCTCCGCATGGACGATTCGATCCAGCGGCCAGCCCATCAGCTCAATCGCCCCCAGGCACGCCAAACTGTCCTTGCCATAGGACAGGCTAAGTATGTGTTCCATATCTTACGTCCCAAATCTCACTTTCGTCACTGCCATCGGAAACTCCTCGATCTCGCTCGCCCACAGGCAGCTCCCCGGTCCGTTCAGCCGTTCCCACAACAGCGGGAACCCGCCGATACCGTCAAACAGGCTCGCCATCGTAGCCGGCCGCTCATAGCAGGCGCAAAGGCGTTTCAGCACCCACGCCCAGGGCGGCAGCGCAATGGAGTTCCCCAGCGCCTTGTACCGCGCGCTGTCGCTGCTCTCTTTGTGGAGTTTCCCCTTGCTGTCCACCCACGGCCCAATGTCCGTCCACCCGTCCGGGTAGCCTTGCAGCCGCTCGCACTCCAGCGGCGTGAGCCGTCTGACACGACCATGTGTCACCGGGTATGTAACCGCATCCTCCCGGTGCGGGTCTTTCCCGCTCCCACGGAGAGCATGGGCAACGATAGGCTGTTCATGGTCGCAATTAAGTGTGGGCGACACATCCCGCATGATTTCCGCCCCGGCCTGCCCGGTCGCCATCACAATAGCCGTGTAGTCCGTCACTCTGTTTGCGTGATCGCCGGCCAGCGTGCAGACGGTTTCCCCATCGCCGTTCCCTCTTGCGTCATACACCGCCGATTGCTGTTCCGCGGATAATGTCGGCGCAATCTCCGGCGCAAATCCAATACTTCCAGCCTTTGCGCCGGCTTTGTGTTTCAGTCCTGCGCAGCGATACCCGCCTGCTGTTTCAACGCCGATTTCAGTTCCTCCGGCAGCTTCTTCCCCCGCCGTTCCGCCCGCCGCAGCATCCCCGCACGCGCCTTTTCGGACAAATAGTATTTCGGGTGCGGCGTGTCCTCCAAAATCTGCGACAAGCGTGATTCGACGGCGACGCTGGGGCACTCCCCAAAACTGTGCGTCGAGAACTCGGTAGGCGATAGACCATCCGTCTCCATACCAGCAGTCAGCCAGAGGCCACTTTCCTTTTGTAGGTAGTGGAATGCCGGGAGCGTCCGGCTCCGCGATCCTGATCGTTTCTTCGAGGACGATGCGGAAGTCCTCGCCTTTCGGATCTCCGCTGCTGAAGGCTCCGGGGACGTTTTCAAAGACCATAAACCGAGGTCTAATAAACCGACCTGTCCGTCCAGTTCTTGCATCTGCTTCCCTCATTTCCTTGATAACGCGAATCTGCTCCATGAACAGTCCGCTCCGCTCATCGGCCAGCCCTCTACGCTTACCAGCTTGTGACAGCCCTTGACACGGGCTGCCTCCGATCACCGCATCCACCACCGGCGCGGTGTACCCCGATATCCGGGTGATATCTCCTAACTGCCGCATGTCTCCACCTCGACAATCTCAACTTCAACCCGTGGGTTCTTCCGATCCACGGCAAACCCGTCGGCAAAGCCCGCGATACATTCCCATCCGTCCCCCCGGAGATACCCGCCCTTCACCAGTGCATCCTGAATGACCTTCCTGCCGTAGGACGAAATATTGTCCATATCCCGCCGCCGGTCCTTCTCGTACCATGTGTAGCGCATGATAACAGGCTTGTCTGTCTGCCGCCATTTCCGCAAGGACCTCCTTGCCGCCGGCAGCACAAGGGCCTCACACTCCCGCTTCATAGCGGCGGCCTTGTAACGGCTTGTCCGTTCCGCCGCAATGTATTCATTCAGCCCCGGCAGCCGTCCGGGGATCACCAGCTTAAACATCGCCATACCCCCTGCCGGGATACAGCTTGTCCAGCACACCGTAAGCCTGCGCCTTTTTGCCCTCCCAGCTTTCAGCATCCCTGCCGGCTTCTTTCGTTTCTTTTAGCTTTTCTTTTCTTTCCTGTATAGAACAGGATAGAATAGATATATCTTCTTGGTTAGGTATGGTTAGGTTAGGTTGGGTAGGTGCGTGACGGGCCGTCATTTCGTCACGCCCATCACCGTGACGTGTCACGCTTTCGTCACGCTCCTGCGGCGATTTTTTTCTGTCACGGTAACGCTTTGCCCGTTCTCTGTTTTTCTCTTTTTTGTTTGTTTCCGCATCCATCAAAAGCGCGGCATGTTCAAGCCAATCATGTAGATACAGGCCACCCTCCACTTCATCTGCATATCCGGATGTTACCAATGAATTCCGGTATGCTGCTGCGCTCCCTACCCAACCGGCAGCATCAGCAATACATTGTGCTGTTACGCCGGACAAATCGCCGTCCGTAGCATTCTGCGCTGCCCACGTCCATAAGCTTACCATCAGTCCTCCGGCGATCACATTGGGTTTGACCTGCCGGGATTTGATTCCCAGCAGGTCTGCAAGCTTATATGTTTTTGGGTGATTCACCATATTAGAAAATACTTGTATCCACGGTACCATTTATATCACCTCAAAACGGAAGATCTTCATCTATATCATCATATGCAGAAAAAGTACTGACTCCGTTGTCTTTTTTCATCCCGACACTGTCCGATCGTGGCTTGCTCTCGCCAAAGTAAACATCTTCTGCCAAGACCTCGGCACTTCTGCGCTTGTTGCCGTCCCGGTCCGTCCAGTCACGGATCTGCAGGCGGCCGGAAACTACGGCCATGCTGCCTTTCGTGAAATACTTGGAGACAAACTCGCCTGTTTGACGCCATGCAACCACGTCGATAAAGTCGGTCTGACGCTCGCCGCTGTCGCGGCCTACGAAATCCCGGTCTACCGCCAGAGTGAAAGACGTCACTGGGGTCTGGGACTGGGTATACCGCAGTTCAGGGTCGCGTGTGAGCCGTCCCATAATGGTAATATGATTAAGCATCTGTCCTCTCGCTTTCCGCCGTGTAGGCTTCCCCCATGACTTCACCCGTGTCTTGGTCTACCTCAAAATCCACTTCAATATAGTTGCCGGGAACATCATACATATCTTCGCTGAGCTCTGTCTTAACAGTTTCATCCGCCGCAAGCTGCCGAACAAAATCAGACTTCAACGGCGCATATTTCAGCACCTTCTTCAGCACGGTCTTTTTGGCCATCTCTTCAAAGTTCGTCTGCCACGGCCCATTTCCATAGCTTTTGCTGTACTTCTGCGCATGGTGCCGTACATCGACCATAGACATGACATCATAGCCAAATCCTCCGTCCTTTGTTTTGAATAGAGCATAAACATATACCGGATCCCCACGGTCTGTTTTGGCAGGCGTATGCTTCAACTCCGGCTCCAAGCCAAACGAATAGGTAAAGCCGTCGTTCTCATAAACAACCTGCGCCTGGATCACGCTGACTTCACCGGAACGGTATGCCAAATCAATCATACCTTTATACCCAAGCTGGAACTGGCATTCCATCCGTCCGTGATTCCGAAATGGGATCAGGTAAGCCTGTCCCAGTGGCGTATTTGGCTCCACGCCCAATTGTGCCGCCGTCATCATTGCGCCCAAAAAGCTTTGCGGACTGCATTCCTGCAATTTGGGGTTGGAGGACAGAGCGGACAGTGTGATCCGCGTAAACCGCTCCGGCGTCATCACTGACGGCAGCGCCTTTGCGATCTCCCCCTGCATCTGCTTGATATACTGCTGCACAGATTTCTTTCCGGTGCTCTCCATGCGTTGCTCCGCCGCTTTTACAATTGCTCCTGCCATATTTATACATCCTTTCTCGTCACCCGGAACGGACGGCTGCCGCTTATTTTATAAAACGGCTCTATGTCGATTTCCGGGTATTGTCTTGTAAATTCTTTCGTATCAAACGTGCGGCGTTCCTGCGGCCTCCAAGACACAGTCCAAGCCCCGCACAAAGCCCGTTCCGCATCTCCCATATCCTGCTTCAGCATATTTTCAATGGCCCTGACCTGTCCGTCCAATTCCTGTTGCCGCGCTTTCAGTTCGTCGTATTCCCGCAGCAGCGCTTCCCGCCCAAACAGTTCAACCGCATCTCCGCCGCCGGAATAAACTGCGCCGATCGCTTCTGCGGTCGCCAGGCTGCCGTCCATTCCCGGCGGTGTGTCTGACTGCACCAGTTCCCAGAACAGCCGCTCGCTGTCCATCAGCGCTGCGATTTCTTCCTCATCCTGGGCCAGTTCAAATACATAAAACTCCCGGCAATTCACCAGCGCAGCCAGATATGCCTTCTCACAACCGGTCACAGCCATATAATGACATATCTGACACCACCAACGGTCCGGGAACTCACCGTTCCGAACGTTCCGCATAACCGGAAAGCTGTTGGTGGTCTTGATCTCAAGCAAGGAATTTTCTCCTACCACCAGCCTGTCTACATCCGCAAAAGCAAATGGGAAGTCGTCATTTACCAGAATCGCATTCTTCCGCCGCACCTTTTTCCCAGTCTGTTCCGTGAACATCTGTGCTACCAGTTCTTCCAGACAGCTTCCGACCTTAGTCGTGATATTCCCATCAAAGCCTGAAATCCGCCCAGTTTTCTCTGCCCATAATGCATACGGAGATTTGTACGCATCCAGCCCCATCACGGCCCCGGCTTCACTTCCTCCGATGCCCAGATGCTTTCTCAATTCCAGCCATTCTTCATGTCCCGTGTACTTAATTTCTCGAATCAAAGGTTCCTCCATTTCTGATAAAGGTCCAGATCCATCAATGAAATCCCCTCGATCTCATTATCCAGATATTCCAATTCTTGATGATTGAAATTCTCACACAACAACCGTTTGAACTTCCGCCGGACCGCTGTATCGTGATCTGAGCATTGGATCTCCTGCTTCCGCATTTCCGCGACCTTCGGATGCCAACCGCATTCGTGACACTTGGTTTTTGTGCATAACACATTCTCATTAAATCCGCACCGTCCAATTTTCGCTTCTGTCATATGCTCGCCTCCCCGGGTGCCGTCCAATACACTGTCGCAGTCACCTTTCCCATTTCCAACGCTTCCTGATGACTGGCTACACACACGTCAACATGAGCCTCCGTCACCCACACGCCTGTATCCTGGGCGGTGTATTCCTGTAAAACTCCGTCTCCGTAGTCGATCATGACCGTGCTCCCATAAGGGATCACAGATGGGTCCACCGCACAGGTCACGCCTGGTACTGCCTCATCCCCGGTGGCCGTAATGCCGTCCCCGGTCCCGCAGATATGGGCATACCGCTCCGCGCAGTAATATGTAATCACGCAGTTCTCAATTACGTTGACCTCCGGCTCCGTGACCTCTTCCGGCAAAATCACCGGTTCGATGATTTCCGGCGTGGTATAAAAAATCAGCGCTTCCGCCTGGAGCGGCTTCATCGGGGCGGGTCCCCCAGGGGACTTCTTCGCGCTTTCGCGTTCACATTGCAAGCCCGCCCGCCTGACCGAACCCCCGCCAACACTCCCGGCTTCTTCCCAGGAGCCTGGCATTTCCAATGATGTAACCGTGATTTCCGGCGGTGTAATGTCTGGCAGCGCAGACTTCACCCGGAACCCATGCGCCACTGCCAGCACCATCACAACAGCCCCCAACGCAAAGCACCCCGCCGCGTAATACGCCGCTTTCCTGACAGCGGCCGGCTTATCATTTTTGCCCATGACCTTTCCTCCCGGTTTTGATGTACTCCTCAATTTCCTGCTTCGACACTCCGTTCCTTTTCGCAGCGGCCTTCAACAGCTTTTCCCGGTAAAACGGGTCTTGCTCCCTCACATATGCCGTGTCCTTCGCCTTTTGCTCCTCCCGGAGTTGCTTTTCCGCTTCCTTTACCAACAGCGATTCTATGTAAGCCTGCTTGCTGGTGTAGTGCAGCTTGTCCATCCGGCGCTTGAGCAGCGCGTCCTGTTCCTCGTTCACACGAATGGACCAGTGGATCCCCTTTGTCCGCTTCTCCGGTTTCTTCAAGCCGGCCAGCTCTCTTGCCCGGGCGCACAGGGTCACGCCCGTTTCCGGCGTTCTGCGGCAGGCAGTATACAAGCGCCCGCTGAATCGTGGGAACTCCACCTGTACCGCCTCGATGCGCTCGTCCCTTCTCATCGCCCTGCCCCTCCGTAGTACTGCGACGTCATAAACGGCGTCAGCTCGTCCATCGGGATATGTAAACAGCCGGCGGTCACAATGAGTTCCCGCAGTTCCCACTTGTCCCCCGGCTGGCTTAACCGGGTGTAGGTCACAGACCGGGACAGCCCCAGCGCTTTAGAGATCGCCTCAATCGGCTTCCCCTGTTCCCGGTAAGCGCCCTGTATTTTCTCGCGGATCCGGTCCCGCCTGGCTTGCCGGTCCACTTCCAGCTGCCGGGCCACATGATCAGTAAATTTTGTTCTCGGCACCGTTCAGCCCTCCCCGCAGTACAGCGCATCGATGGAGCAGCCCAACGCCATAGCCAACACCGGGAGCTGCCGCGCCGTCGGCAAATAGACCTCATGCTCCCAGTTATTGACCATCCCCGGATACACCCCGGTCTCCGCGGCCAACGCCGGTACGCTCAACCCCGCCCGCTGCCGTAGCGTACGAATATTCATCACTTTATTTTTCATCTTGCAATCCTCCATTCTTTTTGCTATAATGGAGGTGTAATTGTGGTTAACTTTTACACCCCTATGCCCTGTTCGGTGTTTCCCCGCCGAACAGGGCGTTTCTTATTCTTCCTCCGGCCTGATGTCCGGCAGGTCGATGGAAATGCCTTCCTGCTTGCTCTTTTGGGGCCGCAGCCCCAGCGCCAGATTCCAGCACAGCTTCACAATAGCTTCCCGATTCTCCCGCAGCACCACCGGCACCAGCTCCGATAGTACATTGATCAACGTATCCGGCCGCACGTCCCCCGTACCCTCCAGCCGTGTATCCACTTGGGTATTCTCCCCGCCCTCCACGATTTTCAGGTGCAGCTCAAAGCTCTGTTCCATTCCGTTCACCCCCCTTCATATTTTCCCTTTTGTGCGCCATGTAGATTCTTCCTTGCCGAATCTGGCAAAATATGGTAGCCTATCCTCAGCAGAAAACGCCGAGCCAAGCCCGAATACAGGGAAGGTGTAACGACTGGACACGGAGCATCCCTCCGGGATGAAGGCACAGTCTGAACTCACAGGCGACTGTGAGAGATAGGCAGAAATGACCTATCCCCATTACCAATGGAGCAACAGTTTGGATGCGATTAGAAAGAATGAGAAATAATATCACGGCAAACAACACTGTATCTTCTTCCGCTTGCGAAAACTGCGTACAGGATAATGAAAAGATCGTTGAAAATGCCATCAACGAATTTGTCAATGCCGTAGGACAGGCACATACCGCAATTTCCGATACATTTGATTCCGAGGTGAACAATCGCCCTGCCGCCCAGCAATGGACGGTCTGCACTCCGTAAATTCGGCGAACATCTGCCATTCTGGCCTTTCTTGTTCTGGCAAGAGAGGCCAGTTTTTCATGCTACTTGTTCCACCGCCACAAAAATTTTTTCACGTCTTTTTGCAGACGGATTCCCGCAATTCCACACAGTCTCCGACGATGTGAGACGGATTCCAAAAAACACAAGATATGGTATGTTTTTTATATCCAAGCCACATTATCTATTGATTTTCATTGCCGATTATCGTATAATAATACCCGAAAGTGGTCTTGCACCCCACTTATCTTTTTACAAGGATGGTTATCTAATGGCAAAAAAGTACAATCTCAGCAATAAGTCAGACATGCGGCGATTCACCAGAGACTTGGAATCTTCCATCATAGGGCAAACACAAAATGCTTTGCTTAATGAGAGATACGAAATTACTTGTCCACACTGCTCATCTCAAATTAAAGTTAAGCCCGGTCACAGCATCTGCCCACATTGCCGGGAAGAGATAAATTTACGGCTTGAGTTCAACTGAAAGCTTGATTTCATTATTAGCCAATTCGCAAATCAGCGAATTGGCTTTTTCCAACAATTCGATTAACTGCTCAAGTTTTGCTGTTGCCTCACTGATTTCGCTCGTATCGATATGAGCCTTAATCTCAATCGTCTGATTGTTTTGCATGCTTTACACCCCTTTCAAACACCAGTTTCCTGTTCCGTGCTGGCCGCAAACAATTCTTCCGGACTCATATCCGGGAAAAATGTTCGGCAAATCAGTTTTACTTCTGGCCATGTAAACGGGACCCGTCCCGATAACTTATTATTCAGGGACTTATCGCACACACCCAGGCACTCCGCAATGGTTTTCTTCTTGATTCCCCGTTTTGCGATTTCTCCAGCAAGAGTTGGATAATAAACCACCGTACCACCTCCGTATCTCATGAAAATTATCCGTTAAGCCTCGCTCCGTAACGAACCTTCGGATACCGTCCGCCATGATTGGTTTCTCCAAAATCTCACCCCTATTCTTTATTTGACCTTCCCTTGCTCACATGGTAAAATATAATAGAAAGGAGCATTAAAATGACGGATTACAGTACCATTTTTCTGTCTCAACGAGATAGGTCCATCTTGAAAAGCACATCAAGTGGCGCAGTTATAAAATTGCATCCCGTAGACGCTGAACATCTTATTTCCCTTGATTTCATAGCTCCATACGCCTTAACAAAGACTGGCGATGAATATGTCATAACAAACGAAGGATTATTATTCCAAGAATTCTTAGATAAGCAGGAAAGCCTTATGCGTAAAGACGAACAGGAATATGAACTTAGAATTCAAGAGAATCGCACTTGGCAAATGGTATCTTTTACAATCGGTGTACTAACATTAGTAGCAACAGTGATATTTGGCATATTAGGGTTACTGCGTTGATGATGACCGCCGCTTTGAGTAATATATTAGGCTCTCGCTCAAATAGGCGATCAATCCATTCTCGAATTCTTGACATTCTTCACCTCCTTCCCCGCCTGTATAACAGGCGGGTTTTATACACCCTCTGCATCTGTCGCAAATAATTCGTCCTTTGATACATATGGGAAAAAAATAGAATGAATTTTATCTGCTTCTGACAATGTAAAGTCAGTCTTCCCATTCAATTTTGAATAAAGTGAACGAGTTGAAATCCCAACAGCTTTTGCAATCGTTGTTTTTGTCACCTTATTTTTGGCCATTTCTGAAACCAGCGTCGGGTACACCACCTGCAATGACATCACCTCCTCACCACATAAACAATCACTGCGGTATAAAAAAGCAACTCTGCGATCCGCAGCACCCATTCAAAAACTTCCATACGCACCTCCTATAATCTATTGACAATGAGCAGAAAAACGAGTATCCTATCTACGAAAGGGGCTTCCGCCCCTCCCGCTACTCGATGAGTTTCTTGATGATTTCCATCAAGGTATCAACGAGTTCCAGAATTGCGGTAACGAGGATTATGTACTTGACGGTAGTATCTTCGTTGCCGTTTTTCTTTTTCTTGCTCATATCTTCTCTCCTTTCTTTCCACCATTCTCGGTGGTTTCTGATGCTATATTACCACCTTTTGCGGTGGAAGTCAAGCATTTTTCCACCACCAATGGAAAATTTTTTCTTGATTTCTCCATGCTGATGTGGTATGCTATGGTGGAAAGGGGAGACAAGTATGTGGCTTGACAACCTAAAAAGGATGAAAATGGAAAGCGGTCTCACTACAAAAGAGATTTCCTTACGTTCCGGGATTCCTGAACCAACATTAGAAAAACTGTTTGCTGGTTCCACCAAAGATCCTAAATTAGAAACCATGCGGCAAATCGTTCATTTTTTTGGGCACACCTTGGATGACTTGGATGACACTCCTCCTAAAACAAAAAAAGCCCCGTCCCTATCGGACGAGGCCTCGCAGCTTGCAAAGGATTATGATACCCGGCTGGATGACTGGGGGCAAAAAGCCGTACGAGGTTTGGCAGATACAGAGATTGCCCGCTGTGAAGCAGAGCGTTTGCGCCAACTGCCCCGGCAGGACACAGAATTTGCCGTGGACTTGGTTCCGGTCACAAAAATCATCCCCCTTCTGGGCAATAGCTTTGCCGCCGGCCGGGGCGATCCGGACTTCGGCAATCCCTGGGAGGACTACGAAGTCCCCATTGATACAGTGGCAGACTTTGCCGTCCGCATCAACGGCGACAGTATGGAGCCCTACCTCCCGAACGGCTCGATCCAACTCTGCCGCAAGGGAGACCCCCTCGACGGAGATGTTGCCGCGCTCCTGGTAGACGGCGAATTTGTCTGCAAGCAGGTGTGCAAGGATATGTATGGTAATCTGTACCTGTTCTCCCTGAACCGGGCACGGGCAGATGCGGATCAAACCATTCAGTATAACAGCGGCCGAGCCGTCAGTTGCTTCGGCACGGTCATCATGCCCCAACGCATACCGTTGCCGTGAAAATATACGGGACTGACTAAAGAAATGAGACGGGTATATGGATAAAACACTTTCAACTGTATATGTCGATGAAGCTGGCGATCTCGGTGCAAGTAGAGGAACCCAATGGTTTGTTCTCACTGCCGTTATTGTTGACCAAGCGCAGGAAGCTAATATTCGTGCAACCATGAGAACTATAAAAAGCACATTAAATCTCAATACAATTCATTTTAGAAATGTGAAAGACTTTAACCGCCGTGCTTATATTGTGCGGGAATTGGAAAAATGTAACTTCACTTGTGTTCATGTGCTTTTTGATACAAACCAATTTGATACCTCAAGAATACCAAGCGACCGCCTTGCTTATAATTACATTTGCAGATATCTAATCGAGCGAGTATCTTGGTTTATGAGAGATTCTAATCGTATTGGAAAAATTATACTTTCCAGCCGGGGTACATCTCGAGATCAAGACTTGATCAATTACATCAAAGATAAACTGATACCTGATAGCACTAACCAAATCTCTCCCGTCTTTACTGGCGTGGAATGTAAAACTGCACAATCTTGGGATATGCTACAATTGGCAGACGTGTGTGCCACTTCTATGTTTTATAGTCATGAAATCAACTCTTACGGAATGATTGTGCCTTGCTTTGCAATAAAACTCTGGGAGAAAAACTATCGACACGCAGGAAACTTATACAGTTACGGTGTAAAGTATTTTCAAAACAATATGCGTCCAGCAAATGGTTCACTAAAAGATAAACGTCCTTGTGGTGAAGGCATAAAAAATAGAGGAACCCCCAGTGCGACTGCCACATGATTTCTCATGCTGGTTCAACACCCTCGCGTTATCTGGCGGCGTTCCTCCACACTTAGAGTACATCATTTTTTAGTTTTTGTCAATGCCTTCCCCTAAAATCTGCCTCTCGCAGCGACGCCGACGTGACCATCCGCCACGGCAGCAGCCGAGAAGTCAGTTGCTTCGGCACGGTGATCATGCGCGAGCGTGTGCCCCTGCCCGACTGGCTCGGGCGCTGAAAACAAAAAAAGACCGCCCCGGGCTCCTACCCCCAGAACGGTCAAGCACAAAATCACCCAAGTCAAAAGGGATTACTGCGCCCATTTATTATAACAGACGGGCGCATCTTTGTAAAGGAGAAACGCATGAACTGCAAACATTGCGGCCGCCCGGATGTCCCGGACGGCTCTGCTTGGTGCTGCTGGTGCGGCGCAAAGCTGGTAAAGACCCGGCGCAAAGCTGCGGAGCTGAAGATACCCAAAGCGCAACAGCTCCCGTCCGGGTCCTGGTTCATCCGCCTGCGCCTGGGTGGGAAAAGCATACCCATCACCGAAAACACGGAACGGGCCTGTATTGAAAAAGCCCGTGCCGTCAAGGCGAACCTGCTGGACGCGAAAAAAACCTCCGCATCGTCGCGCTCTCTCGGCAGCCTGTTGGACGACTACATAGAAAAAAACGAAGGCGCTCTCTCCCCCGCCACACTCCGGGGCTATGACATCATCCGCCGCAATCGCTTCCAGGGATACATGGATAAGCCCGTGGGTAAAATTGACTGGCAAGCCATGATCCGGGACGAGACCGCCCTGGGCCTGTCGCCCAAGACCATCAGCAACGGCTGGGCCGCAGTCTCCGCGGCGCTGCACGCCGCAAAGCTGCCGGTCCCCGACATCAATCTCCCCGCCCCGATAAAAGCATCCCGCCCGTTTTTCGACGATGAGGAGATCACCAGATTCGTGCAGGCGGTGCACGGCACCACCGTAGAGATCCCGGCCCTGCTGGCGCTCCACAGTCTGCGCCGTTCCGAACTGTGCGCCCTCACCTGGGACGACATCGACCTGGAAAAGCTGGAGATCAACGTGTCAGGCGCATTGGTACCGGATAAAGACAACAACATGGTCCTGCGCAATCAGAACAAAACCTATAAATCCCGGCGCAAAATCCCCATCATGATCCCCGAACTGGTCACCGCCCTGGAAGCCGTACCAAACAAAACAGGCCCGGTCATCACATGCACTCCAAATAATATCTACGTCCGAATCAACTCCATCTGCAAACGCCATGATCTGCCCCTCGTAGGCGTTCACGGCCTGCGCCACAGCTTTGCGTCCCTGGGCTACCACCTGAAGATTGAGCAGGAGATCATCTGCCTATGGGGCGGCTGGGAAGATTCCAAAGTAGTCAGAGAAATCTATACGCACCTGTACCAAAAAGACATCGAAAACCGCCAGAAGGAAATGCATACATTTTTCGGTATGCCCACATCTGGAAAAAACGCGCAGGAGACCGCTTGAACAAGCCAATATAAAATACTCATTGACATTTTCATTGACGTTTTGTACACTTAAGACATCGGATTGCCAATGAAAACGGCATACAAAATCCGAATAAACGAAACTATGAAAAAAGGCCGACAGCCCTTGTGCCACAACGGATACAAAGAAAAACCCGCAATCACAACGATTACGGGTTTTTCCTACAATTGGCGGAGAAGGAGGGATTCGAACCCTCGATACCCTTTTGGGGTATACACGATTTCCAATCGTGCGCGCTCGACCAGGCTACGCGACTTCTCCATAGCTTGTTCGACCAAACATTCTATTTGATTGAGCGAATGTTATTGTACACGATTGCACGCCCAAAGTCAAGCAAAAATTTTCCGGTTTCAGCCAGCCTGTGCCAGATATTCCTCCAGACACACGCCCAGTTCCCGAATCTCTTCCGCCGCGCTGCCCACATAGCGGTAATGCCACGGCTCGTAATTCACGCCCGTCAACTCCACCTTATCTGTTGGATAGCGCAGAATAAAGCCGTATTCCCAGCAATGCTCCATGAGCCATTGCTGCACCGCCGTTTGCTCCTGGCCCTCGTCCAGACTCTGATACCCGGTGTCCACGATGTCTACCGCCAGGCCAAGCTGATGCTCGCTGGTGCCGGGACGGGCCACCCACTGGCCAGCCAAAGTCTCCGCCTCTTCCCGTCCGTAGCCCTCGGCCAGATATTGGGCCGCCTTATTTTCAAACAGTTCCGCCTGAAATTCTTCCGTCCGGTAGGAGGAACAAATCATCGGATCTAGGCCGTCAGCCCGGCAGGCATCCATCATCCGCTGCAGCTCCGGATACGCCCGGCGGTCAAAGGACTGGTTGTTCCGCAGTTCCACCAGTTCCGGGATGGTATAATCCGCCGGGATCGGATTTTCCCAATTCACCAAGGTCAGCGCCCAATCCTCATCGGCCACCCGGGGCGCGTCGTCGGATACTTTCGGCGCCTGGGGGATGACCGGCAGCGGTGTGGCCGCAGCCGGCCGGACGTCAGAAACCGGAATGGTATATGTTTTCACCGGGTCATCCCCTGTTTCCCGCGCGGACGACGCCCGAACCGTTCCAAACAGAAAGCCGCAGCCAAACAGGATGGCCCCCAACAGCAGCGCCCAGGGAATCAGGCCCCAATGATGCCGCGGCACGCTTTCGCGACGGGGCGGCAAATATTCCTCATATTCGCAGTCGTAATAGGTATTGTACCGGCTCATTTGAAACACTCCTTTGTCGGAATCTGTGCTTCAATTTACACCGGACTTCCATCAAAAACGCCGCATTTTTGCATCATTTTGCCATCATTTTATGTAAACCGCTTCCATACCGTTTATGGATACAGATACGGAGGTCTCGTAATCCGCGTCGTACTTTTCCAGGCTCACAGGCGTGTCCGGCATGGCCTCAATACACAGCACATCATATTTCTGGGAGATGTGGTATTCCAAGGTGCCGTCCTCTGTTTCAATGGAAAGATATGCATTATCCGCGCCATACTCCACAGTGGACACGGTAAAACCCAGCAATTCCACAAATTCTGTGCCCAGTTCCACCAATTCCCGGCCGTCATCTCCGGGAAACCGGGCTTCCATCTCCGGGTGATAGAGCGCCAGCAATACAGGCAGACCGCTCTGCTCGTCGATAGTCAGGTCCATACCGCAGTTGTAGCAGTCCTCATAGCAATAGATCTGCAAAAAGGAGACCTGCTCCATGGTAACACTATCCCACAGCAGTAGCCGCGTGCTGTGATTGCACACCATATCTGTCAGAGAAAGGCCCTTGGGCAGCGGCAGAATCCCGCTTTCCATCAGCGTTTCCGCCACGGAGAGATACAGCCGGTCATTCTCGGCCCACTCTTCGTTGGTAAAGCTATCCTCATAGCGAATATATGCATCCGTCGTTTCCCCGAAGTTCAGTGCAGCCAGCACCCGGATCCGCTGAGACAGAGAGAGTTCCGGTCCTACGATGCCCAGAGTGCCGTCAAATTCCTCCACATGGGCTGCGGCAAACAGTGTTCTGTCTCCCCAGGACGAGATGCGCTCCGGCAATATGATCGCCATCAGCACAATGGCCGCCGTTACGATAGGCAGCACCCATTGACCTGGCAGACGCACACGCCGTTTCATTCCACCACCCCCTTTTGCAACCATACCATCGCCATGGTCCCTTTGCCCTCCACGCTTTGGAACTCGATCCGTCCTTTATGGAGATCTACGATTTTTTTGCAGACAGCAAGACCAAGCCCCGCACCGCCCTGGGCCCGGGCACGGGACTTATCCACCATATAAAACGCTTCCGTGATGCGTCCCAGCTCTTCCGAGGGAATGCCCTTGCCGTTATCCGTCACCCGGACGCAGTACCAATTCTCCGTCACGATACCCTCCAGCAAAATGGCGCCGTCAGGTCCCACGGCCTTCCGGGCATTGTCCAGCAGATTCATGCACACTGTCTCCATCAGGTCCGGCTCAATGAAAATATTGGCTCTCTGGGCCCGGACGGCAAACTGGATCCCCTGCCCCTCCATCACCGGGCGCAGGGCCCCGCCGATGCGGTACAGGAATTTGTCCATGGGAATGGAGCGCCGGGTAAAATCCTGCTTTTCTATCACGATCAGGTCCATGAGCTTCCGGGACAGAGCCTCCATCCGCCGGCCCTCGCTGAAAATGTAATTTGCATTCATCCGTAGCTGTTCTTCCGTCATGTCCCGGGAGCGCAGCAGGTCGGCATAGCCGATGATGGAGGTGAGGGGCGTTTTAATTTCGTGGGCAAAGCTGTTGACGAAATCTTCCTGCCGCTGGGCCGCGTCCGTGAGGGCATAGACCTGGGTCTCCATCCGGTCCGCCATGGCGTTGAAGTCCGCGGACAGCCGGCCCATCTCGTCGTCGCCTCGCACGGGTACCCGGCGGTCCAGCTTCCCCGCCGCCATGCGCTTGGTGGCGGAGGAGAGCTGGTACAGGGGCCGCAGAATGACAGACGCTACAACGAAGGATAAGATGCCCACCGCCGCCGTGACCACCAGCATCAAATAGAAAAACGCTTGATATTGCTCCTGCCGCTGGGCAAACAGCAACGTGACCTCCCGGCAGTTTTCCAGATATAAGGTGCGCTCCTCAAAGGTCATGGGGCTGGCGGCGTGCAGGTACACCCGCTCCCCCACCGTGCACAGTTCCCAGCCCCGGGCGTCGTCCGGGAGCTGGGAAATCAGCCGAGCCGATTCCATCGGCAGCACACCGCTCCCCCCCACCGTCAGGCCGTTCCCGTCGCACACCCGTAGGGATACCGTACGGGTCCCGGTGGTGATGGACAGGTTCTGGATCACGTCGGCCAGATCACGCCGGTCCTGTAGAGGCGCGCCCCGGTGGACCTCCTGGGCCAGAGCATAGCGCAACAGGTCGTTTTCTTCATACAGCGCCGTGACCTCCCGGTCAAAGCCCGTGCGGAACTGGGCGTTGATGAGCACATATCCCCCCAGGGAACAGGCCAGCGCTGTGATGAGCACCATGGAGCAAAACAGCTTCCAGAATAATCGCATGGATCACACCTCCAGCCGGTAGCCGATCTTATACACTGCCACCAGCCGGTCCTCCAGCCCCAGCTTTTTCCGCATCCGCTGGATGTGCAGGTCCACCGTACGGCTGTCGCCCAGGTACTCCTCGCCCCACACCCGCTCATAAATGCGGTCCCGGTACAAAGCGATGTTTTTATTTTGCACGAACAGCAGCAACAAATCGTATTCCTTTGCCGTCAGCGCCACGGGTACGCCGTTCCGGGTGACCTTGCGGGAGGCCGTGTCAATCTCGATGTCCGGCGGCAGAGTCAGTACCCGGCCGATCTTACCACACCGACGCAGGACAGTCTCCACCCGGGCCAGCAGTTCCATGAGCTCAAAGGGCTTTGTAATGTAGTCCTCCGCGCCCAGGTGCAGGCCCTTTACCCGGTCCTCCACGCTGCCCTTGGCGGTGAGGAAAATCACCGGCACGTCCAGCGTTTTGCAGTAGTCCAGCACCTCATATCCGTCGGCCCCTGGCAGCATGATGTCCAATAGCACCAGATCAAAGGACGTGCTTTCCAGCAGGTCCGCCGCCGCGTTGCCATCCTCCGCCCAGACGCACTCATAGCCCGCGTCTGACAGCGCCGTTTTCACCAGATTGGCAATGGGCCCTTCGTCTTCCGCGATGAGAATCTTATTCATATCCATCCCTCTGCTTCCCTTTTTTCTCAGTTTGCATCATGAACCCATCATTTTTGCATCATTTTAACACGATTCTCTCCCTCCCGCAAGAGTATACCGCCTGCCTATATCTGGTGTTTTTTGCGCGTATCTATTGAAATATGTCCCATTTTGTGGTATGTTAAATGAAATACTGTCATATGACAGGAGGGCATGGATATGAAGATGGGAAAGCGGATGCTGGGCGTAATGCTGGCTCTGGCCCTACTGCTGGCACTGCTGCCGTTCGCGGGGACTGCGGCGGCCTCGCAGTTTACAGATGTCAAGAGCTCGGATTGGTACTGTGAAGCCGTGGACTATGTGGTGAAAAACGGCCTGATGAGCGGCACCACAAAAACGACCTTCACCCCGGAGGGCATCGCCAGCCGCGGGATGCTGGTGTCCATTCTCCACCGGATGGAGGGCAGCCCCGCTGCCTCCGGCTCGGCCTTTTCCGATGTGGATAAAAGCAAGTATTACGCCCCGGCCGTGGCCTGGGCCAGCGCCAACGGCATCGCCAGCGGATATGAGGACGGCCGCTTCCTGCCGGAAAACCCCGTCACCCGGGAGCAGCTGGCGGTGATTTTGTACAAGTACACCCAGCATCAGGGGCGCTCCACCTCCACCACCGGGAGCCTGACAGGCTTCACGGACGCCTCCGGCGTCAGCGCCTATGCGGCGGACGCCATGCGCTGGGCAGTGGGAAAGGGGCTCATCACCGGGACCAACGGCAACCAGCTCTCCCCAAAAGGCACCGCCACCCGAGGACAGCTCGCCCTGATTTTGCAGCGCTATCACTCTGACACCGCCGGCAGTCCCGCCCCTAAGGGTGCCACCTTGGTAGCCAAGCCCATCGCCGTGGGGCCCCAGAGCGTGGTGCAGGTCTCCAAAGGCAGCACCGCCATTCAGGACCCGGCCATGTACTGCGGCGACGCCCTTTCCGAGGAAGCCATGACCATTTCCGGCAGCTATAACGTGTATAATTTCACAGGAGATGCCGATGATAAGGCCGTGCTGGAAAGCTACGTGAACACCCTGTGCAACGGAAATTACAACCTGAAGCTCACCAAGACCTTCAACCAGGTCAACAGTGCCGCCACCCAGTTCAGCTGGGGACTGGATTATACCGGCACGGCAAGCGTCACGGAGAAAATGGATGTGACCTATACCAACGCGAGCTGCACAGTGTGCGTGTTCGGCTCTCTATCCCAAAACGCACTGCAGGCTTCCGTGTGGATCCCTCAGGAAATGGAGCCCATGGACCTGGGGCTGCGGTACGGTACCCGGGCCCAGGTATCCGCGCTGGCGGGCACCTCCGCCTCCGCGGGGCTGTATAAGCTGGCCGACGGCAGCTTCCAGACCACAGACGGACGGCTGTCCGCTGCGGTGGGCAAGGCCTCTGTTTTGCGGGACGGCAAGTCATACTCCACTACCGCCGCCTTCCACCGGGACACCGCCCTGGGCCGGGAAGAGCTCTCCCTGGGTAATTTCTATCAGAACGAGACCCTATTTTTCTCCTGCGAGGCGGACCAGAGCATGACCGGCGACCTGTATGTTCTGGCGGACCTGGCCCGGAACGAGGGATGGCTCAATCAGAGTGTCAGCCCCCTGAAAAGCGCGGCGGACTTCTCCAACTACACCTGGACCCGGTTTTTCGGTGCCGGGCACGACGATGATTATATCACCCCCCTGACCAGCGTTTACAATGAGTTCAAGGAACTCACCGTGCGGGTCATGTACTACAGTCCCAATCAAACGGCGGTGTATTACATCTACGCGGAATTCAGCTCCGGCCCCTACACGGTGGAAGCGCTCTGCGCGGTGGACCTGAGCGGTAGAACATCACCTCCACCCCCTACTCCTTCTACTTCTCCCACACCCAGTCCAACACCCAGCCCGAAACCGGCCGTATAAGGAGAGCTCCCATGTTATGTAAACTCGCTGTCTTTGATTTGGACGGCACCATTCTGGATACTATTGAAGATTTGGCCGCCGGCGTGAACGCCGCTTTGCGGGCCTCCGGGTTCCCGGAACGACCGGTGGCGGATGTACGCCGCTTCGTGGGCAACGGCATCCGCCGGACCTTGGAATACGCCGCCCCGGAGGGCATCTCCCCCGCCGCGCTGGACACCCTTTACCGGGACTTCACCGACTATTACCGGGTCCATATCGCCGACCGGACCCAGCCTTATGACGGCATTCCGGAACTGCTGGACGCTCTGCGGGATGCGGGAACCAAAACGGCGGTGGTGTCCAATAAGTCGGACTTTGCGGTGAAGCTGCTGTGTAAACGATTTTTCCCCGGGCAATTTGACATGGCCGTAGGCGAGCGCGATGGCGTGCCCCGGAAGCCCGCGCCGGACGGTGTGCGGTCCGTGCTGGACGCCCTGCACATCCAGGCAGAACAGGCGGCGTATATCGGGGACTCCGAGGTGGATATCGAAACCGCCCGCAACGCTGGCATGAGGGAGATCCTGGTCTCCTGGGGCTTCAAGGGGCGGCCCTTCCTGGAAGCCCACGGGGCGGCCTGCGTGGTGGATGCACCGGCGGAGATCGTCCCTCTACTCATACCGCGCAATGGGGGGTAATTTGCATGAAACAGGACAACGAAAAAAATTTTCCCTGCACAAACCCGTGCAAAAACCGGAAAATCGCCATTATTTACACCGGCGGGACCATCGGTATGGAGCGCAGCGAAAACGGCTACGCGCCCAGCCCCAACTCCCTCCAACAGACTTTGGACAGCATCTCTGACCTCCACCATCCGGACATGCCGGAATGGTCCCTGCTGGAATTCTCGCCGCTGCTGGATTCCTCCAACATAGCGGTAAACGAATGGAACAAAATCGGGCAGGCCGTGGCCAATCTCTATGACCTGTATGATGGCTTCGTCATCCTCCACGGAACGGATACCATGGCTTATTCCGCCTCCGCCCTGTCGTTTATGCTGGAGGGGCTGGGAAAGCCCGTCATCTTCACCGGGTCCCAGATTCCTCTGTGCGAGCTGCGCAGTGACGGGCGGGACAACATCATCAATTCCCTGCTCATCGCCGGGTCCGGCCGGGCCCGGGAGGTGTGCGTGTACTTCAACGGCGTGCTCCTCCGTGGTAACCGCAGCACCAAGCAGTCCTCGGACCACCTGCTGGCCTTCGAGAGCCCGAATTATCCCCATCTGGCGGATGCGGGCATCGATTTGCAGTACCGGGACGATGCCATCCATCCGGCACAGGACGGGCCGCTGCATTTCAAGCCTTTTGCACAAGTGCCCATCGGCGTCATCAAGGTGTTCCCGGGCATCCAATTTGAGCTGTTCGAGTCCATCATGACCGATAAACTCAAGGGCGTGGTGCTGGAGACCTTCGGTGCCGGGAATATCCCCAGCTACGGCGGGAACCTGCTGCCAATCATCGAAAAGGCCTACCGCAGCGGCACCATCGTCACCGTGTGCTCCCAGTGCATGCAGGGCACCGTCAGTCTGGGAGCCTACGCCACCAGCAAGGCGCTGCACGACATCGGCGCGGTGAACGGCCGGGACATGACCACGGAGGCAGCGCTGACCAAGCTGTATTACCTGTTCAGTCTGGGCTTGCCGAAAGAGGAGATCAAAGAACAGATGTCCCGAAGCCTTCGGGGGGAATTGAGTGAATAAAGCAACGGCCTCCCTGAAGGGAGGCCGTTCTTTTTTGCATTATGCCTGATAGTATACGACGCCGACGGTATCCGGACCTACATGGGTCATGATAACGCAGCCTGCTTCGTACTCATACTCCGGTGCTTCTCCCAGAGCCTCCACCAGGCCGGACTTGAATGTATCATACCGGGGAGAGGGCATACCGTAGGCCGTTACATAGCGGGTGCCGGGCCTGCGCTCGGTCTTGACGATCTCAATGAGCTTGCGGATCGCGTTGCGCTCTCCCCGCACCTTCGCCAGAATTTTGGACACGCCGTCTTCAATGGCGACGATGGGCTTGATGCCCAGTGCGTCCCCCAGCATGGCCGCCACAGCGGGGACCCGCCCGGACTTCCGGGCATAGCGTAGGTTGAAGGGCACCAGCACGATGCGGGCATGGGCCAGCCAATCCTCAATATAAGCGCTGATCTCCGCGACTGACGCGCCCCGCTTGACCATGCGGGCGGCTTCCACCACCGCCATGCCGTAGGCCTCACTGTAATTAAGGGAATCGAACAAATGAATGTGCATAGGCGCGTTTGGGTGCTCGTCGTAAAACATGGTCCGCGCCAACCCGGCGTTCTGGAAGGTGGCCGAGCCCTTTGACCCCAGTGAAATGTGCAACAGGTCCGTGCAGCCTTCTGCCAGGGCACGTTCGAAAAATTCCAGATACTCACTGGGCGTGACCGCCGCCGAGACCGGCAGTTTCACGCTGTTTTCCAGCAGTTCAATGCAGGCCTGCGCCGTCAGGTCCACGCCGTCCCAATAGGATCTGCCGTCCTCCGTAAGGATGGTCAGAGGCAGCACGGTGATGTTTAGTCCCCGTTGGAGTTCTGCGGGGATATCGGCAGTGGAATTGGTGGATATTTTGATGCTCATGATGGGATTGCACCTCCAAAATCTGCCTGTTTTCTATGTTTAGTATACACCTGTTTTCCCTTTTTGTCAAAGTACGGACAGGGAAAAAGACCTCACCCTTCGGTGAGGTCTTTTTTTATTTGCAATAGTGCTCAATGGCCGCGCTGACCAGCGCCGCGGTGCCGGAGCCACCGGCTTTGTCAATGTTCTCAGCGAATTCCCCTTCCGCGTACAGTTTGCCGAGGCCCGCCAAAATTTCCGGCGTACAGGTGTAATAATAGGCGGTCAGGTAGTCCCGCAGGACCTTGACCTGCGCCTGCACTGCCGGGCTGTCCGGCGATTGGCCGCGCAGGGGGCCGAAGTCCCGGAACACGTCCATCAATCCCGCGGCGGTCCGCGTCTGCGCGTCCTCCGGTTGTCCGTCGGTCTTTTCCTCGTACTCCTGATAAGCCGCCGTGCCGCCCCATTGGGCCTTGGCCACAGCGGTGTAGGCAGCAATCTTCGACGTGTCAAATGCCTGAAATTCCATGGTGTTCGCTCCTGTCTCTTGAATTTCACGGGCATGGGCAATGAGCCGTTCCAGACGTTCCTTTTTCAGCGTCAGCAATTCGATTTGCCGGGACAGCGCCTCTTCTCGGTCGAAGTTCGGGCTGTCCAGAATGGTCTTGATGTCC
Organism: uncultured Clostridia bacterium; assembly: GCA_947644595.1. Lineage (GTDB taxonomy): Bacteria > Bacillota > Clostridia > Oscillospirales > Oscillospiraceae > HGM13010. The sequence goes on along the minus strand of CANSAE010000007.1, from coordinate 70,211 downwards.
TTCAGGGGAAATTCCAGTTCCCGGAAGAGCAAAATCTGCTGCAAGCGCTCCAGGGCCGTATCGTCATACAGCCGGTAGCCGGCTTCCGTCACCCGCGACGGGGGCAGCAGGCCGATTTGGTCGTAATAGTGCAGGGTGCGTACGCTCACCCCCGCGATGCGGCTCACTTCCTGAACGGTCATGTCGTCCCTCCTCCCGTGTAAGGACATCATACGCTATGACGGAACGTGAGAGTCAAGAGGTTTTTTACAAAGTTTCAATGGCCGACAGCAAAGCGTCCACATTCTCCCGGGTGGTGGCCCAGCTGGTACAAAAGCGGACGACGGCGCCGTGTTCCGCAGGGCACCAGACCTCGTAGGCGAATTTACCGTCAAACTGCGCGCGCTGAGCGTCGGTCAGGATGACAAACTGCTGGTTGGTCTGCGATGTGCCGAACAGGGGCACGCCCTTGCGGGCGAACGCGTCCCGGAGTTCCAGGGCGTAGTCCACCGCCTGCTTGCAGATGGTGAAGTACAGATTGTTTTCCATCAGCGCCTCGTACTGCACGCCCAAAAGGCGGCCCTTCGCCAGCATCCCGCCGTGCTGCTTGATGCTGTAGCGGAAGTCTTTTTTCAGCGCCGGGTTGGTGATGACCACCGCTTCGCCGAACAGCGCGCCGCACTTGGTGCCTCCGATGTAAAATGCGTCGCACAGGCGGGCCAGTTCCGCCAATGTCAGGTCGCAGGCGGGGCTCATCAGGCCGTAGCCCAGGCGGGCGCCGTCGATGAACAGGGGCAGGTCCCATTCCCGGCAGGCGGCAGAGATGTCCTCCAACTGCGCTTTCGTGTACAGGGTGCCGCTTTCCGTGGGGTAGGAAATATACACCATCCCCGGCTGGGGCATGTGCTCAAAGGCCGCATCGTCGTAATGGCCCCGACAATAGGTCCGGATCTGGTCGCCGCTGAGCAGACCGTTTTCATTGGGGACAGTGAGCACCTTGTGGCCCGCGGCCTCGATGGCGCCGGTCTCGTGGCAGGCAATGTGCCCCGTATCCGCGGCAATGACCCCCTGGTGGGGGCGCAGAATGGACGCGATGACCGTGGTGTTGGTCTGGGTGCCGCCCACGAGGAAGTGCACGTCCGCCTCTGGGGTGCCGCAGGCTTCCCGGATCAGCGCCCGGGCGCGGTCACAGTGGGCATCCATGCCGTAGCCCTCGGACTGCTCCAGGTTGGTCTCTATGAGTTTTTGCAGCACCGCGGGATGGCAGCCCTCGGCGTAATCACATTGAAAATAAATCATCAGAACAAAAACCCTCCGATATATCCCCCTAGGATGCCGGCCAGATAGGTGACGCCCAGGATGGTGAGATTCTCTTTTGTGTGCCGGTTGGTGCGGAACAGCACCAGCATCCCCACACCGGAGCCGGCCAGCAGCCCCGAGAGCATCGCCCCGGCGGACAGCGTGCCGCTCAGGTACAGCTCTGTGATGGCCACGCTCACCGCACAGTTGGGCACCAGGCCCACCAGGCCCATGACCACGCAGGCCAGAAACGGGTTGCCGATGGCCATGCTCTCCAGCACCGCGCCGCCGCCGATGGCTACGATGGTGTTCAAAATCAGGTTCACCGACAGAACAAAGGCCACGATTTCCACGGTGTGGATCAGCGCCGGCTTCACGATGCCCTCGTGCTCCGTACAGGCGCAGTGGCTGTTCTCGCACAGCTCCTCGATGCGCTCTTCCTCCGCCTGCCGGGCCGCCCGGTTGCGCTTGGCAAAAACGATATTCAACACCAGGCCCACCGCGGCGGCGAAGCCGACTTTCACCGCCAGCACCTTGATGATAAAGGGCAGAGGCGCATTTTCAGAAATAAAAATGGGCAACATCTCGTCACTGGTGGCCAGAAATACCGCCACCAGCGTGCCGATAGTCAGCGCGCCACCAGAAAATAAGCTGGATGCCGCCGCGGAAAATCCGCACTCCGGCACGACACCCAACACCGCGCCCAAAATCGGGTCGAACCACCGGCTGGTACCGACGCTCTTTGCCATTTTTTCGCTGACGTGGGCCTCCAGCGCTTCCAGCAGCAGATAGGTCAAAAACAGAAACGGGATGAGGATGACGCTGTCTTTCAACGCATCCAGAAAAATTTCTTTCATGGTCATGTCTTACTTTCTTTGTTGTATTGATTTTATATTGTATCACATCTGTCAAGACCTGGCCAATAAAAAGGAAGCATCCAGAGATGCTTCCTTCTTCCCGTTGACTCTACTGTGCCGTCATATTCACTTCCGCTTCGTTCATGGGTGTATTCTGGGGAGCATGGCTGAACATGCCGCCGTCCACGTCGATGATCTGGGAGGTAACAAACGCCGCTTCGTCACTGGCCAGGAACAGAGCCATATACCCAATGTCCCGGGGGCAGCCGTAGCGGTTCACTTCGATCTCCTTAAGGAAAATGTCCCGCATGAATTGGGGCGCCAGACGGTCATTGCGCCCGTGGATGATGAGGCCCGGGCGGATACAGTTGCAGCGGATATTATCCTTGCCGTACTGATAAGCCACGTTCCGGGTGAGCATCTCAATGCCGCCCTTGGCCACGGAATAAGCGCTTTGGCTGCGGTTGCCTGCCGCGGCGCCGGTACTGCCGGTATTCACGATGGCACCGCCTCCCTGCTTTTGCATGTAGGGAATGACGTATTTGCACGCCAGAAACACGCTGCGCAGGTCGCTCATCATCACGTCGTCCCATACCTCTGTGTCCACATCCGCCACCTTCACGTCCGTCAAGCCGTGGCCGGTGGTGTTGGCGGCGTTGTTCACCAGGATGTCGATCCTGCCGAATTCTTTTGCAGTGTCCTCGATCAATGCTTTAATGGACGCCTCGTCCTTGGCCTCCAGCGCGTGGAAGCTGGCCTTGCCACCCTTGGCCACGATGCCGTCCACAACGCCTTTGGCCCGCTTGGGCGTGCGTCCGCAGATGATCACATGCGCCCCCTGTTCGGCGAACACCTCCGCGATGCCCGCGCCGATTCCGGAGCTGGACCCGGTGATGACGGCCACTTTCCCCGTCAAATCAAACAAATTTCCCATAGCGTTTCTCCTTTCCCTTGTTAAATTTTTCTTTTTATCATCATAATACAAAGCCGCGTCCCATGTCAATAAAAAAGCGTTGCATTCTATGGCAAAACGCCGTATACTGTTGGAATCATCCATACGAGGTAAGTTACATGAACACTGTCTATATCCCTCAAGGCTATACGCCGCCGCTGGAGCACTACGATTTGCAGCGTGCCATTGAATATATCAAATCTCACTTTCAGCTGCATCTGCGGCGGCAGCTGAATCTGAAGCGGGTGTCCGCTCCGCTGTTTGTCACCACAGCGTCGGGGCTGAACGACAATCTCAACGGTGTAGAACATCCCGTATCCTTCTCCATCCCTGCACTGGGGGTACAGGTGGAGATCGTACAGTCCCTGGCCAAGTGGAAGCGGCTGGCCTTGAAGCGGTATGACTTCCACCCGGGCAATGGGCTGTACTGTGACATGAACGCCATCCGGCCGGAGGAATCCCCCTTTGACAACCTCCACTCCGCCTATGTGGACCAGTGGGACTGGGAAAAAATCATCACCCGGGAAGAGCGAACCTTGGAGACCTTGATGGATACCGCTCAGCGCATCGTGTACGCCATCTGCGACACGCACGAATCTTTGCAGCTGGAATTCCCGCAAATTCGCACGAAGCTGGACCGGCATGTGAAGTTCGTCACCGCTCAGGAGCTGGAAGACCGCTATACCGGGCAAAACCTCACCTCCGGGGAAAAGGAAACCCAGTTCATGCGGGACACCGGCACTAAGACTGTGTTCCTGATGCAGATCGGCGGGGCGCTGAAGTCCGGCAAGCCCCACGACGGGCGCGCCCCAGACTATGATGATTGGTCGCTCAACGGGGACATTCTGTTTTGGAACGATACGCTGGACCGCGCCTTTGAGCTCAGCTCCATGGGCATCCGGGTGGACGCGGAGGCCATGGACCGTCAGCTGACTCTTGCCGGCTGCGACGACCGACGGGCACTGCCGTTTCATCAGATGGTGCTCAACGATGAGCTGCCCCTTACCATGGGCGGCGGTATCGGACAAAGCCGGATGTGCATGCTGCTGCTGGGCAACTGCCACATCGGCGAAGTACAGGCCAGCGTCTGGGACAAAGATACTTACAACGCGTTCACGGAAAAGGGCATCACGCTGCTGTGACTTGACAACTTCCACGCAAATTTATGGTCTCCTACCATAGTAGATACACACCTATTGTGCCTGACGGGGCTGGTGTTCATCAACAAATAAAAGCATCCTGCTGCGAGCTTATCTCACAGCAGGATGCTTTTCTATTTTCCGTTCCTTACACCGCACGATGAGTTCCGGCATAGCGCCGCCTACGGTGAGCAGAAAATGGTCGTCTGTCTTTTCCACCGTCACCCGCGGAATCGTCGCCAAAATCAGGCCCACGCCTAAAAAAATCGTCGGTAATTTTTTCATGGTATATCCTCCTGTCTTGTCTGTGCTCTATTTTACTCCATTTTTTCCCATTCGTAAAGGCGGGAAATGTCGAATTTTCCGGCAATTCTTTGTGGAATCTTTAATTTGTCTCAATCCGCAAGGCAAATTATGTCATTTTGCACTATATATTTTTTCTCCCTTGTGATATATTATATATGAGATAAATTACGGACAGATATGAAAGTCCATCAATCCAAACTTGCAGAACGACAGTTCTGTTCAGCCATCAGGAGGTCATTATTATGGAAACTTATGGCATTGAGAAACTCGGCATCATCAATCCCACCGTGGTCTACCGGAACCTCACCCCGGCTCAGCTCACGGAGCATGCGCTCATGCGCGGCGAGGGCACCCTGAGCAACACTGGCGCGCTGGTGGTCAAGACCGGCAAGTATACCGGCCGCTCTGCCAACGATAAGTTCATCGTGGATTCCAAGGGCGTGCACGACGATATCGCCTGGGGCAAGGTCAACAAGCCCGTGACCCAGGAGACGTTTGACGCACTGTATGAAAAGGTCGTCGCCTATCTGCAAAACCGTGAAATTTTCCTGTTTGACGGCTTCGCAGGCGCGGACCCGAAATACACCAAGTCCTTCCGTATTGTATGTGAGCTGGCCAGTCAGGCCCTGTTCATCCGAAACCTCCTGCGCCGGCCGGATGCCGCTCAGCTCACAAGCTTCGCCGAGGACTACACCATCATCGCCGCTCCCGGCTTCAAATGCGTCCCCGAGCGGGACGGCACCCATTCCGAAGCCGCCATTATGCTGGACTATGAAAAGCATATCGCCATCATCTGCGGCACCCAGTACGCAGGCGAAATCAAAAAGACCGTGTTTTCCATCATGAACTATATCCTGCCCAAGCAGGGTGTATTCCCTATGCACTGCTCCGCCAACATCGGGCACGACGGTGACAGCGCCGTGTTCTTCGGCTTGTCCGGGACCGGCAAAACTACGCTGTCCGCCGACCCCAACCGGATGCTCATCGGCGATGACGAGCACGGCTGGGCGGACGATTCCGTATTCAATTTCGAGGGTGGCTGCTACGCCAAGTGCATCAACCTCTCCGCTGAGAGCGAGCCGGAAATCTTCAACGCCATCAAGTTCGGTTCCCTCGTTGAGAACGTTGTGATGGACCCGGAGACCCGGGAATTCGACTTTGACGACGATTCCTTGGCGGTGAACAGCCGTGTAGGCTACCCCATTGAGTATATCCCCAACGCGGAGCTGTCCGGCATGAGTCCCAGCGTCCCAAAAACGGTCATCTTCCTGACCGCCGACGCTTACGGCGTTCTGCCTCCCATCTCCAAGCTGGATTTAAACCAGGCCATGTACTACTTCGTGTCCGGCTTCACCTCCAAGCTGGCAGGTACGGAAATTGGCATCAAAGAGCCGGTGCCCACTTTCTCTACCTGCTTCGGCGCGCCCTTCCTGCCCCTAGACCCGTCCGTGTACGCGGCGATGCTGTCCGAGAAAGTGCAGAAGGCCGGGGCCAGCGTGTACCTCATCAACACCGGCTGGAACGGCACTGGCAAGCGCATGAAGCTCAGCTACACCCGTGCCATGGTCACCGCCGCGCTGACAGGTGAACTGCTCAAGAGCGAATTCGTGCCAGACCCCATTTTCGGCGTGTCCGTGCCCACTACCTGCCCCGGCGTACCCGATGAGCTGATGATTCCCGCCAACACCTGGGAGGATAAGGATCAGTATCTAGAGACCGCCAAAAAGCTGGCGGCGTCCTTCGTCGATAACTTCAAGCAGTACACCAAGATGGCCCCTGAAGTCATCGCAGCAGGCCCGAAAGCCTAAAATCCGAAAGAGAGAGGAAACAAGTATGGCAAATGTACAATTCACAGAGACCGTTCTGCGGGACGCGAACCAGTCTCTGATCGCCACCCGGATGCCCATGGAGGTCATGAAGCCCATTTTGTCCACCATGGACAAGGCGGGGTACTACTCCGTGGAGTGCTGGGGCGGCGCGACCTTTGATTCCTGCCTGCGCTATCTGAGTGAGGATCCCTGGGAGCGCCTGCGGACCATCCGCAGGGAAATGCCCAGCACCAAGCTGCAAATGCTTCTGCGCGGTCAGAATCTACTGGGTTACAAGCACTACCCCGATGACGTGGTCATCAAGTTCGTGGAGCGCAGCATTGCCAACGGCATTGACATTATCCGCATTTTCGACGCGCTCAACGATATGCGCAACATCAAGCTGGCTGTGGAGACCACCGTGAAAAACGGCGCGCTGGCCTCCGGCGCCATTTCCTACACCACAAGCCCCGTGCATACCCTGGAAAAGTACGTGGAGCTGTGCAAGGAAATGACCGCCATGGGCTGCCAGACGCTCTGCATCAAGGACATGGCCGGCGTCATCACGCCCCAGGAGACCTATGATTTAGTCAGCGCCATCAAGAATGCACTGCCGGAAACGCCGCTGGTGCTGCATACCCACTGTACCACAGGCATGGCCTATCTCTCCGTGATGAAGGCAGTGGAGGCCGGGTGCGATGTCATCGATACTGCGTCCTCCTGCCTGTCCGGCGGCACCTCCCAGCCGGCCACCGAGACGCTGTACGACGCGTTCACCCAGATGGGTTACAACATCCCCATAGACCGCAAGGTTTTGAAACAGGTGAACGACCATTTCAAGCCCTACCGGGACGAATGCCTGAAAGACGGACTTTTGAAGCCCAAGGCTATGGCTACGGACACCGATGCGCTGACCTACAAAGTCCCCGGCGGGATGCTGTCCAACCTCATGGCCCAGTTGGAAACCATGAACGCCCTGGACCGCATGGACGAGGCCCTGGAGGAGACCCCCAAAGTTCGCAAAGACCTGGGCTATCCCCCGCTGGTCACACCTATGAGCCAAATGGTCGGCGTGCAGGCAGTGAACAATGTTTTGTCCGGTGAGCGGTACAAGAACGTATCCAAAGAAGTCAAGGCCTACATGCGGGGCGAGTACGGCCAGACCCCCGGCCCCGTGGACGAAGCATTGCGTAAGCAGATTTTGGGCGATGAAAAGCCGCTGGACTGCCGCTATGCTGACACATTGGAGCCGCTGTTTGAGAAAACCAAAGCGGAACTGAGCGACATAGCCCGGTGCGATGAGGATGTTTTGAGCTATATCGCATTCCCTCAAGTTGCCGAAAAATTCTTTGAAGAGCGGAAGGCGCGGGAAGAGAAGATGGTGAAGTTCACCATTGAGAAGCTGTAAGGAGGAACGATTATGGGTTCCAATTTTCAACAGCTGTTCCATTCCAATATCGGTTTAGGAGAAGCCATCGGCTATTCCATTTTGGGCATAGCCATTGTATTCGCGGTGCTCATCGTTTTGATGCTGGTTATCAAAGTCATGGAAAAATTCACCGCCAAGGGACAAGAGGAGGAAATGCCCGCGCCTGCGGTTGTTTCTGCCGCGCCCGTTCCCCCAACTGCTCCCGCCAAGCCCGCACCAGGGACTGCCGGTGAGTTGAAGCTGTACAATGTAAACGAGCGGGACGCCGCCATGGTCATGGCCATCGTGGCTGATTCTCTGGGGAAACCCCTCAACGAACTGCGGTTCATATCCATCCGGGAGGTAACTGACCAATGAAATATAAAGTAACGCTGAATGCGAAAGTATATGAAGTCGAAGTGGAGGAAGGCTCCGCCATGCTGGTGGATGAGTACGAGGCCTATGTTCCCGCCCCGGCCGCAACACCTGTGACGGCTGCTCCCGTGGCCGCTGCCCCTGCAGTGGTTCCGGCCGCATCGACTGCTGCGCCTTCCGCCGCAGGAGAGGTCGTACCCTCTCCCCTGCCCGGCACCGTGCTGAAAGTGAATGTCAGCGCCGGACAGCAGGTGAAGGAAGGACAGGTCCTTCTGGTCATTGAGGCCATGAAGATGGAAAACGAGATCATGGCTCCCAAGGACGGCACTGTGGCCCAGGTGGTCACCGCTAAGGGCGCTACTGTGAATACCGGCGATCCTCTGGTCGTCATCGGCTGAGGGGTGGCGGCCTATGTCTACGATTCTTGACGTGATCCAGACCATTTGGCTGGAATCCGGCTTTGCCCACCTGCTGGACTGGCGCACAGTGATCATGATCCTGCTGTCTTTTGTCCTGCTGTATCTGGGGATTAAGAAGCAGTTTGAGCCACTGCTGCTCATCGGTATCGCCTTCGGTATGCTGCTGACGAACCTCCCCGGCGCTGGGCTGTACCACCCCGAGTTGTGGGATCGCTTTTTGGCGGGTGAGATTGGCTACGGTACCATTTTACATGACGGCGGTTTGCTGGACATCTTGTACATCGGCGTGAAATCCGGCGTGTATCCGTCGCTGATTTTCCTGGGCGTGGGTGCCATGACGGACTTTGGTCCCCTGATCGCTAACCCCAAGAGCCTGCTGCTGGGCAGCGCCGCTCAGCTGGGCGTGTACTGTGCCTTCATCCTGGCCATTATCCTGGGCTTTACCGGGAATGAAGCTGCCGCCATCGGTATCATCGGTGGTGCGGACGGTCCCACCGCCATCTACCTGACCCAAAAGCTGGCTCCCCATCTGCTGGGCGCCATCGCCATCGCGGCTTATTCCTATATGGCCCTCATCCCCCTGATCCAGCCACCCATCATGCGGGCGCTGACCACGGAGGAGGAACGGAAAATCAAGATGGACCAGCTCCGCCCGGTCTCTCAGGCGGAAAAAATCATCTTCCCCATCGTCGTGGCCGCGTTCGTCATTTTGCTGCTGCCCTCCACCGCGCCGCTGATCGGCTGCCTGATGCTGGGCAACCTGTGGCGGGAGTCCGGCTGCGCTGACCGTCTAAGTGACACCGCACAAAACGCCCTGATGAACATCGTCACCATCTTCCTGGGCATCAGTGTGGGCGCCACCACTGTGGCTGAGCGCTTCCTGAGTTTCCAGACCATTGCCATCATCGTGCTGGGCCTGCTGGCCTTCAGTTTCTCCACGATCGGCGGTCTGCTGCTGGGTAAGCTACTGTGCAAACTGACCCATGGGAAGATCAACCCCCTCATCGGCTCTGCGGGCGTGTCTGCTGTGCCTATGGCGGCCCGTGTGTCCCAGACTGAGGGACAGAAGGCCAACCCCTCCAACTTCCTGCTCATGCACGCCATGGGTCCGAATGTGGCGGGCGTCATCGGCTCCGCCGTGGCCGCGGGATTCCTGCTGGCATTGTTCAGCTAAACATCTACGCATTTAGCGCTTCACTCGCGCGCCCTGCGGCACACGCCTTACGTGAGAAGTGTTTTTTCGCCGGCTTTGCCGGTGAAAAAACAAATTCAATTTTATTTGCATCTGCGGATGTAAATTCTGTGAAACAAATGGGCGGTACTTGTCTGTAAGTATCGCCCATATTGTAATGGTGTTATGTTAACTTCTTTCTTTTGTTGTCCCGTATGCGGGGAACTCCTTGTAGGAGAACGTACGCTGACCTGTTCCAATGGGCACAGCTTTGACAAAAGTAAATATCATTATGTAAACCTTTTGTTGTCCAACCGCTCCGCGGGCAAGCGTCACGGAGACGACAATCTGATGGTGCGGTCCCGGGGCGAGTTTCTGGACAAGGGCTACTATGGACCCGTGCGGCAGGCGGTGCTGGACGTTCTTCGTGCCTGCGCCGTACCGGGAATGCGGTTGCTGGATGCGGGCTGCGGTGAATGCTGGTATACGGCCTATTTCGCGGCGGAATTGTCGGAATTTGCTCCCCATGTGGCTGGTGTGGATATTTCCAAGGACGCTTTGCGCTGGGGCGCCAAGCGAGGCGGCGTGGAGTTGGCCGTTGCCAGCACAGCCCATCTGCCCGTGGCAGACGCATCCTGCGACGCGGTACTGAACATCTTCTCCCCGCCGGAAATCAGGGAATTTCACCGGGTGCTGAAGCCAGGCGGTGTACTCATCCGGGCATTGCCGTTGGAAGGTCACCTGTGGGCACTGAAATCTGCCGTATATGATACGCCCTACCGCAACCCGTCTCCGGAAACAAGCCTGCCCGGCTTCGTCCCCCTGTCCCGGCAGGACTTGCGCTATTCGATCCACCTGGATAACCAAGCCGATATCCGGAGTCTGTTCACCATGACGCCTTATTATTACAAGACCGGAGCAGCGGACCAGGCTAAGCTGCAAGCTCTGCATAATTTGGGCGAGACCGTAGAAATCGCAGTACTGGCTTATCAAAAAATTACAGAGCCGAACAATGTTTCGGCTTCCTGATTTTCGGGGCTCTCATGTGCGGACAGAATCGATATAGACGAAATCCATTGTCCATGTTATACTGAAAAACATCAATGATAAGGAGTGCATCTCATGAGCAAACAGAAAATGACGATTCTGGACTTTCAGAAATACAAAGACGAGGGACGCAAATTCGCTTATTGCACCGCCTATGACTATACTACCGCAAGCATTGTAAATGAAAGCGAGATTGAAATCATTCTTGTAGGGGATTCTCTAGGGATGGTCATGCTGGGCTACGATTCCACGGTAGGTGTTACCATGGAGGACATGATCCACCATATCCGGCCAGTGGTCAAAGGGGCACCCAATACCTTTATTGTGGGGGATATGCCCTTTGGCTCCTATCAGGAAAGCCCCGAACAGGCCATTCGCAATGCCTGCCGTCTGCTGGCAGAAACCAACTGCGACTGCGTCAAGCTGGAGGGCGGCGCCAATATGGCCCCTACTATCAAGCGCATGACGGATGTGGGCATTCCCGTCATGGGACATATCGGGCTCACACCCCAGTCCGCAACAAATCTCGGCGGCTTCAAAATGCAGGGCGGTACACCGGAAGGCGCAAAGAAGCTGATTCAGGATGCCCTGGCGCTGGAAGCGGCCGGCGTGTTCTCCATCGTACTGGAATGCGTGCCGAATTGCGTGGGAAAGGCCATCTCGGAGGCTGTGCATGTCCCGGTCCTGGGCATCGGTGCCGGACCGGATGTGGCCTGTCAGGTTCTGATTACCCAGGACATGCTGGATATGTACGGCGATTTCAAGCCGAAATTTGTCAAGCAGTTTGCCCATATTCGCCGGGAAATGGTCGCCGGACTCAACCAGTTCCATGCCGAGACCCTCAGCGGCGCATTCCCCAGCCCGGAATTTTGCTATAATAAGGAAGTTGAGATCCCGCCTCTGGAGTGAGGATGGATAATAAAAAATGCCGTGAAGCAAAACTTCACGGCATTTTTATATTGTTTTCTCAGCGGTTCGCGCCGTGCAAGCACTGTTTGTTGACCGCCAGCATGGCTTCGCGCATGGCTTCCGTCACGGTGGGGTGGGCGTGGACAGTGTCGATCCACTCGTCCACGGTGCATTCCAGACGCAGCGCCAAAGATGCCTCGGCGATCATATCGCAGGCACGGGGGCCGACCATATGGACACCCAAAATCTCGTTGTACTTTGTATCCGCGATGACCTTGATCATGCCGTCCGTCTGGCCCATGACCAGGCTGCGGCCGTTGCCAGCCATGGAGAACTTGCCGACCTTGTAGCTGATGCCCTTGGCCTTGGCTTCGTCCTCTGTCAGACCCACACCGGCAAACTCCGGTCCCAGGAAGATGACAGAGGGAACGGTTTTGCGATCAAAGGTCATGTTGCCGCCGGTGGCGTTGGCCGCGGCAATCTCGCCCATGGTCATGGCCGTGTACGCCAGCATCCACTTGCCGTTGGCATCACCGATGGAGTAGATTCCGGGGACGGAGGTCTCCATCTTGTCGTTGGCTTCCAGACTGGTCAGCCCTGCCGCCACCGCGTTGATGGAAGCGTGGTCCACCTTGCGGCCCACGGCCACCAGGACGTTCTCCACTTCGATGACTTCCTCTCCATTGGCACCCTTCACGGTGACCTTGGCGCCCTTCTTACTCTTCTCGATCTTCTCCACGGACGTGCCAGTGCGGATATCCATACCGGCCTTGACCAGTTGGCTCTTCACGATTTTGGTCAGTTCACTGTCCATGGCAGGCAGGATCTCGGGAAGCATTTCCACCACGGTGACCTTCGTGCCGAAAGTGTTGTACACGCTCCCCAGTTCCAGACCGATGACGCCGCCGCCGATGACCAGCAGAGACGCAGGCACATGGTCCATGGTCAGCGCCTGGGTGGAATTGATGCAGGCCGGACAATCGATGCCGGGGATGGGCGGCATAGCGGGCACAGAACCGCTGGCAATTATGATCTTGTCAGAGGTGATGTTCTCCGTGCTGCCGTCGGCCTTGGTGACGGTGACGGTCTTGGCATCGGAGAACTTTGCTTCGCCTTCCACCAACTTGACCTTGTTCATCTTCAAAAGGCCTTTCACGCCGCCCACCAGCTTGTCGGTGATGCCCTGGCGGAAGCTCTGAATCTTGGCCCAGTCGAACTCCACCTTGGACGCAGTAATACCTAGAGACGCTGCGTTCTTCACAGTCTCATAAGTCTCAGCACAGTGCATCAGGGACTTAGTGGGGATACAGCCGCGGTTCAGACAGGTGCCGCCCACAGCGTCCTTCTCTACCAGCGTGACCTTCGCGCCCAACTGGGCCGCACGGATGGCGGCCACATAGCCGCCGGGGCCGCCGCCGATGACGGTGACGGTATTGCCGCCCGCAGGCGCAGCCACGGGCGCGGCAACAGCGGCAGGTGCGGCAACAGGCGTCGCACCGCAGGCATCGCCGGGGTTGCCGATATAGGCAATGACGGACTTGCAGGGGGCCGTCTCCCCTTCCTTGACCAAAATCTTCAGCAACGTACCGTCGTACTCCGCCTCAATGTCGTTGGTCATTTTGTCAGTGGCAACGGAGAAGATGATGTCGCCCTTCTTTACCGCGTCACCCTCTTTGACTTTCCATTCCTCAACGGTGCCTTCCTCCATGGTCAGACCCAGTTTCGGCATATGGACCTCCTTGGCCGCAGGACCTGCGGGGGCCGCAGCAACAGGAGCGGCAGGTGCCGGAACAACGGCGGGGGCCGCAACAGGAGCTACAGCAGCGGGAGCGGCCTCACCGGCAGCACCCAGATACGCTACAACAGACTTGCAGGGAGCTGTCTCACCCTCGGGGACAACGATTTTAATGAGCACACCGTCGGCCTCTGCTTCAATATCGTTGGTCATTTTATCAGTGGCAACGGAGAAGATGATATCGCCTTTCTTCACCGCGTCGCCCTCTTTGACCTTCCATTCCTCGATGGTGCCCTCCTCCATGGTCAGGCCCAGCTTGGGCATATGGACTTCAATCGCCATTTCATTTTTCCTTCTTTCATGGAAACTCTTTTCAAAAAGTCACGCGGCGACGTATCGCCGCGTGACTGAGACTTACGCAAGCATGAGAACCGGGTTCTCCAGCATCTCACAGACTTTCTGGAGGAACTCCGAGGCCTGCACACCGTCGATTACGCGGTGATCGGCAGTCAGGCACAGATTCATCATGGGACGGACCACGATCTGTCCGTCGCGCACCACAGGGGTGTCCACCATGGCGCACACACCCAAAATCGCCAGCTCCGGCTGGTTGATGATGGGAGAGAAGTTGGTCAGGCCGTAATTGCCCAGGTTCGTGATGGTGAAAGTGCCGCCGGTCATGGCATCCATGCCCAGCTTGCCGGCCTTGCCGTCTTTCGCCAGCTGGTCGGCCTCCACAGCAATCTCCGCCAGGGACTTCTTATCGCAATCCTTCACATTAGGGACCACCAGGCCGCCGGAAGGCTGCGCCACCGCCAGGCCCATGTTGATGTGCTTGTGATGGGTCAGCAGGTTATCCTTAAAGCTGCCGTTGATATCCGGGTAATCCCGCAGGCACAGGGAGACCACCTTCATCATGATGTGATTGTAGGACACCTTGATGCCTTTGGGCTCCAGTGCCTTGTTGATCGCTTTGCGCAGGTCCTTCATGCCGGTCGCGTCGAACGGACGGGTGAAGGTAACGCGGGGGCTGGTGTGCCAGCTGTTCTCCATGTTCTTGGCGATGGCGCGGCGCATGGGCGTGACCTTGATCACTTCATCCTCATCCGCCGGGGCCACAGCAGCCGCGGGAGCGGCAGTCGCAGCCAGGACATCGGCCTTCATGACCCGCTGTCCGTCCGCGCCGATAGTGTTCACGTCCACGCCCAGTTCTGCCGCCATCTTGGCGGCCACGGGGCTGGTCTTCACATGGGGACCGGCCACATGGGCATCCACGTCCTTGGCAACAACAACACCGTCATAGCCGGTAGCCGCAATGGCCGCCAGTGCGTAGCCCTTATCCTTCGCCAGTTTCTTGGCATAGGGGGTCGCCAAGACATAGGCTCCGGCGGGTCTTGCCACAGGCGCGGCAGCAGCCACAGGCGCAACGGCTACAGGGGCCGCAGCAGGTGCGGCAACTGCGGGAGCCGCGGCAACACCGCCGGCGGGGGGCTGCTCACCGGCAGCGCCCAGCCAGGCAATGACGGATTTGCAGGGGGCGCTGTCGCCCTCCGCGATCACAATGCCGATCACAACACCGTCGTCCTCCGCCTCGATTTCGTTGGTCATCTTATCGGTGGACACGGAAAAAATAATATCGCCTTTTTTCACCGTATCGCCGACTTTGACTTTCCATTCTTCAATGGTACCTTCTTCCATGGTAAGGCCAAGCTTAGGCATCAATACTTCAATCGCCATAATCTATCTCCTTTACCACAAAATCAAAGTACTTTTTTAATGCCGTTGTAGAGATCCTCCGGGAAGATTCTGTACAGCTTCTCCAGGGTGGGGGCGAAGGGGATGGGAACGAAGGGGGCGCCGTAACGCAGGATAGGTGCATCCAGATACTCCAGCGCTTCCTCAGCCACAGTCGCGGCCACTTCCGCCATAGCGCCGCCCTGCTTGACGGACTCGGCCACCAGGCACAGGCGATGGGTCTTCTTCACGGAATTGATGACAGTCTCCTTATCCCAAGGGGACAGTGTAATCAGGTCAATGACCTCGGCATTGATGCCGTCCTTGGCCAGCAGGTCTGCCGCGCCGTTGGCGTTCTTCATACCCACGGAGTAGGACACGATGGTTACGTCAGTGCCTTCGCGCACCACGCGGGCCTTACCGATCTCATAGGGGACCTCGTCCTCTTTCTCGGGGACCATGGCAGATTCCTTATAGATGACCTTGTTTTCAAAATAGATGACAGGGTCATCGCTTTCAATGGCAGCCTTCAGCACCATTTTGGCGTCATAGGGGTTGGAGGGCGCCACAACTTTGATGCCGGGGATGTGCAGGAACCAGGACTCCACAGACTGGGAATGCTGGGCAGCGCCGCCCCCGGCCATGCCGTCGGGTGCGCGAAGGACCAGAGGGATCTTCGCTTGACCGCCGAACATATAACGGGCCTTCGCCATCTGGTTGAACACTTCATCCATGCACACGCCGATGAAGTCCGCAAAGTGCATATCCACAACGGGACGGGCACCGGCCAAAGCCGCGCCGACGCCGCCGCCGACGATAAAGGTCTCGGAAATCGGGGTATCCATCACACGGCCGGGGAACTTATGGCCCAAGCCCTTGAACTGGCCGAAAATACCGCCCTGGCGGGCAAGGTCCTCACCCATGACGAATACTTCGGGGTATTTCTCCATTTCTTCTTCCATGGCTTCCAGAGTAGCCTCGGCAAAACTAATTTTACGCATGTTCAGCACCTCCTTAGTCTACATAGACGTCCTTGTAGAACTCGGAGGGATCCGGGTACTCACAGGACATAGCGTATTCCTTCGCCTTGGCGACCTTCTCAATGGCAGCGGTGCGAATCTTGTCGCACTCCTTCTGGGTCATGAGCTTCGCCTTGACCACGCGCTCTTCAAAGCGGGTGATGGGGTCGTTATCTTCAAGAATCTTCTTGGTCTCTTCTTTTTTACGGTACATCTCGGGGTCACCGACGAAGTGACCTTCAATGCGGTAGGTCTTGGCCTCGATGAAGGTGGGGCCTTCGCCCTTACGGGCACGCTCTACAGCGCGGACAGCCGCGGCATAGACCTCAAACACATCGTTGCCGTTGACGATCTCGCGGGGCATGTTGTAGCCGAATGCACGATCGGAAATATCCTCCACTGCGGTGGTAGTACGGTACGGCGTGGTAGATGCCCAGCTGTTCATCTCGTTGACGAAGATGACAGGCAGCTTCCACGCACCCGCCACGTTGGCAGCTTCATGGAACGTGCCGCGGTTGGAAGCGCCGTCGCCAAAGAAGACGACGGAAACATGGTCATTTTTCAGTACCAGCTTTTGCGCCAGCGCAGCGCCGGTGGCCAGGTTATAGCCTCCGCCCACAACGCCGTTGGCGCCCAGCATACCAACGCTGAAGTCAGCGATATGCATGGAGCCGCCCTTGCCTTTGCACAGGCCGTCTTTCTTGCCGAAAATCTCCGCCATCATGGAATTCACGTCCGCACCCTTGGCGATGCAGTGGCCGTGGCCGCGGTGGGTGGATTCGATTAGGTCAGTATCTTTCAAAGCAGCGCAAATACCGGTGGCGATGGCTTCCTCACCGATATACAGATGAGTAAAGCCGGGAATCTCGCCGTTCAGGAAGTCCTTTTTCACGGACTCTTCAAATGCACGAATGGTGCACATGGTCTCATACATCTTTGCCGCCAGCTTCTTGTCTGTCAGGGGGGCAGTGTTTGCCGGATTGGTAATCTGTACGGGCGCTACGCCGGGATACGGCACGCCCACGTCTACTGCCGGGCCGATATGGGGCAGCAACGGTTCATTGCTCTGCGGGCCCATCTGCTTGGGCGCCACGGTCTTTTTAGCAGTTGCCATAATAGATTGTCCCTTCTTTGAATAAAAATTTTTGATTCACTGGAATCCTTCATACATTGCTCAACACAGGCGCAAAACACGCAGTTCCCGTTAACCGTTCCCTGCGTGTTTCGCGTTTCGGTTTCAGCGAAAAACGCGGTAAACCGTTAAATTACAGAGTGACTTCAACGCCGAAAGCAGCCAAGAATGCGGTGGCTTCCTCAGCAGTCATGCCGCAGTCGGTGACCAGCATATTGGCATAGAAATCATAGACAGGATCGGACAATTCCTTGAAAGCTACCATCTCGTCCTCGGTCAGGTGGTGGATCTCCACACCGTTCTCGGTCTCCCACTTGGCCAGCATGCCTTCGTCAGCCTCGCGGTTGATCTTGCGCTGATACTCCATGGTGTTCTGAGCGCACTCGGTAACGATGGCCTGCAGTTCGGGGCTCAGGCTGTTCCACAGAGCGCCGTTCATGGTGAACATCAGGCAGTCATAGGAGCCAGTCCAGTAGGTAACGTACTTCTGCACTTCCTGGATGGCAGAAGAATCCATGGTGGGAACGGGGTTCTCCTGACCGTCATAGGTGCCGGTCTGCAGGCCGGTGTACACTTCGGACCAGTTGGCAGTGGTGTAGTCAGCGCCCCAGGCCTTGTAAGCCTCCATGAGGACCTTGGAGCCGGCAACGCGGATCTTCAGGTTGTTCATGTCAGAGGGAACAACGATGGGGTTTTTGTTGTTGGAGACATGACGGAAGCCGTTCTCGCCCATGCCCATGAAGTGCAGACCATACTCGTTCTCCAGAATGTCAGCCAAGGCCTTGCCGCCTTCGCCGTCCAGAACGGCATCGACTTCATCGGTGTTGGCGAACAGGAACGGAAGAGAGACTACGCTGAACTTGTCGTTGAAAGAAGCGTAGATCAGGTTGGAGTGCATGTCAACATCAGTGGTGCCGTCAATAACGCCCTGGATGCCGTCGACCTGGTTGCCGCCGTACAGTTGGTCCATGCCGTAGCACTCAACGGTAACAGCGCCGCCGGTCTTTTCGCTGATGAGGTCAGCAAAGTACTTGCCAGCGATGATCCAGGTGGAAGTCTCGCCGCCGGAAGCGCCCAGCTTCCAGGTCATAGTGGGGAACCCGGCCTCGCCCTGGTTCTCATCGTTGTTGCCTTCATTGCCCTTGTTGTCTTCCTTGGGACCACAGGCCACCAAGGTCAGCAACATGACAACGCTCAGCAGAAGTGCGATGATTCTTTTCATGTTCTTCATTGTTTTTCCTCCAATAGAATTTTTAATTAACCGCTTGAGCGGGAAATTACACAGAGTTTACTTGCCGATGGTCAGCAAAATCATGGACAGCGGCTCAATATAGGTCACACACAGCAACACCACGATGCAGGCCACGATCATGGGCCACACGGCCTTGGAGATTTGCGGGATGGTGACCTTGACATCATCTCTGACCTTGACGCCGCAGGCCACGAACAGGTTGACGCCCACAGGCGGGGTCACCTGACCGATGGCCAGGTTCACGGTGGCGATGATGCCGAAGTGCACCAAGTTAATGCCAAGCTGCTCTGCCACGGGGTACATGATGGGGATAAAGATATAGAACGCAGAGTTCGCGTCCACAAAGCAGCCGGCAATCAGGAAGATAATGTTCACGATAATCAGGAACACATACTTGTTGCCGGACACATTCAGCAGCAGGTCGGACGCCGCCTTAGCGATGCCCTGGGTGGTGCAGCAGTAAGAGAACAGGGAGGCCGCCGCGATGATCAGCAGGATGCCGCCGGATGTCTTGGCGGAATCCACGAAGATAGAGAACAGGTCCTTGATCTTCAGCTCACGATACAGCACCAGTCCCACCAGCAGGCCGTAGAACACGGAAACACAGGCCGCTTCCGTGGGGGTAAACTTACCGGAGTAGATGCCGCCCAGAATGATGACGGGCATCAAAAATGCCCAGAAAGCCTTCAAGAAAGATTTACCGCGCTCGCCCCAGCTTGCTTTTTCCCGGCTGGAGGTAATGCCTTTCTTCCGCACCTCAATCATAACAATGACAATCAGTGCACCGCCCATGAGAATGCCAGGAATGACACCAGCCATAAACAAATCGCCCACGGACGCGCCGCAGATGGATGAGTACACGATAAACGCGATGGACGGCGGGATGACGATGGCGATGGAAGACGCCGTGGCAATCAACGCGGAGGCAAAGGGTGCCTCAAAACCGTCACGGTCCATCATGGCGGGGATCAGAATCATGCCCAAGGCCGCCACGGTGGCCGGACCAGATCCGGAAACCGCGCCGAAGAAACAGGCCACAATGACCGACACCATAGCGATGCCGCCTCTTCTGTGACCGATACACGCGTCAGCAAAGTCGATCAATCTCTTGGAGATACCGGCCTTCGCCATAATGTTACCGGACAGCACAAAAAACGGGATGGACAGCAACAGGAATTTTGCAATGCCGGAATATGTATTGGTCGCAATGATGCTCAATGCCATGCCCTTGGACAGCAGAGAGAAAATTGCCGACAGGCCCAGGCAGAACGCGATGGGAATGTTCAGCAGAAGCATCACGAAGAAAGACCCAAACAAAATCAAATTGGCCATTATGCTTCCACCTCCTCTTCCGGTTCGCCCTTAATGGCATAGTAGATGTTCACGATGGCGAACTCTAATAGATGCAGTGCCATCATAGCAAAGCAGATGGGGATGGTCGTGGTGAACCAGCCGATTTTCATACGCAGCACATAAGTCAGCTTATTCATGGTCAGGTCCGTTATCCCCTTGGCCCAGCCGTACTTGATCATCATTGCACAGAAAAACAGGCCGAATACGCACATCAGCACATTCATCCAGCGCTGGCCCTTCCGGGGCAGGAAGCCGGTAAACAGCGACATGCTAATCAGACCGCCCTCTTCTCTGGCGCAAATCGCCGCGCCCAGCAGGGACAGGGGAACGAACAGGTTGATGACCAGTTCTTCCGTAAACGACCACGTAACGGTCGGCGTGAAGCGGGAGATGACGCTGCCCAGTGTGACAACGGAAATGACAGCCAACAGCAGTGTCGTAATAACCTTTTCCACAAAGGTGACGCCATCCATGACTTTTTGAAAAGTCTTCAAAGTGTTTCCTCCATTCCTCTTTCTATTTCGCGTGCTCCAAACACGCATCGCAAGACTCCAAGCTCCCTTTTGCCTGCAAGCGCAGGCAAAAACAGGGATATCCCTGTTGCGTGGACATATCTATGCTTTGGAATTATACCACTGATGATTGCCATTTTCAAATCATATTCCCAGAAAAAGGCAAGCACTATTGCACAAAATTAACCATTTATTTTATGGCAATTTGACAAAGCCCAGACTGTAAAAGAGCAGCTTTTGCCACATTGTTATTTTTTTATCTTTTCAAAGTGCATTTTCCGGCTTTTTTGTATATTTTGCCTGTTTTAAAGTACAAGCTAACTATCAGTTGATTTTCTTGATTTCCGGAATTATAATCGTTTTGAACGGAGGACCTCCACATGGAAGAAATTCAACTGCACTTCACCGCAAACGCCGGTGTTTTGCTGCGCTTACCGGGATTTTATACCGCAATAGACGCGTTTCACTGCAAACGCACACCGCCATTCAGTCCCGTTCCCGGCTCACTGTCAAAGCAGCTTCAGGAAACGCACCAATTGGACGAACTGCAGGCAATCATCGTATCCCACTGCCATCCGGACCACTGTACACTGAGAGAAGTGCGGCAGGCTCTGAGCTGCGCACCCGGCGCAACACTCTTCGCACCGGAACCGCTGACCGACAGCCAGGTGCTTCTCACCGGGCCGGCCTGCCATATTCATACAGAAGCGATTTCCATGAATTTTTACCGGTTGCGCCATGACGGGCTGAAATATCGTTCCAAGGCTTTGTACGGTATTACGATCGACGCAGGCAGACGCAGGGTGCTCCTGCCGGGAGACTGTCTGGACCATGCCGGTGTGGAACGCATGATGGACAGTCGGGAAACGGATACCGCCATTTTGAATTTTCCATGGATCACCTTGCCCAAAAACCGACTGTTTGTAGACAACATCCTGCGGCCCAAACATTTGGTGATCTTCCACCTCCCCTATCCTGGCGACGACACCGAAGGCTATCTCGCTGCCACTTACAAAATGGCCAACCGTTTGAAAAATGTCCCGGATGTGCGGATACTGACCCGGCCCCTGCAGGAAGAAGTGCTATAGAGAAAAAATGAGCCAGTTTATACTGGCTCATTTTTCATACTTCAAATAACAGCGTAAGAATATCCTCCAATGTAACAGCACCGAAAATCTGTTCGATGGGGAGCGGTTCCAGCGCTTTTCGCACGTTTTCCCGCTCAAAGCGCACACCTTTCAGTGCATCCTGTGCCGGGTCGATCTCCATCAGCGCCAAAAAGTCTCCAATAAACCGAATATCCTGGATCATGCCGTTTTGTACATCCGCTTTCACTTCCAGCCGCCCGCCGGGGAACCGGGCCGCTGTGTGCAGCGCATAAGCCGGAGATTTTCCGTAGGTCCAGTCCCAATTCCGGTATTTTTCTGTTTGAAGCTTGATGACCTCCGCTTCCTCCTCCGGCGACAGAACAATGGGCCGGACATCCCGACTTTCCGTGAGCGCTTCGATCAGGCGGGTGCGGAATGTCTCCAAATTCATGGACTTGTCCTGCACATAATCCTGGATGTTGCCAATGCGGGCCCGTACGGATTTGGCACTTTTGGAAATGAATTTATCCTGCCGCACCTGCAAAGCCCCAGCTACCATATCCGGGTTGGACGCATACAGCAGTGTGCCATGGTGCAAAATGCGGTTCTTGTACATCCGCTGGGCTACGCCGGAAATTTTCTTTCCATCCACCAGGATATCGTTCCGACCGGAAACCTCCGCCTGCACTCCCATCGTCCCAAGCGCCTCCACCACCGGTACTGCCAGTGCCGCGATGGACATTTTTTCCGGGTCGTCCACATCTTGAATAAAGGAATAATTCAGGTTTCCCATATCATGATACACTGCGCCGCCGCCAGTTGTACGGCGGACAACGGTCACACCATGGGCTTCCACAAAGGAACGGTTGATTTCTTCCTCCGTATTCTGGTTTCGTCCGATCACGATGGTATTCGCATTTTGCCACAGGAGCAAGATTTCCTCCTCCATATGATGCATGAGCAGATACTCCTCCAGAGCCAGATTATAAGTCGGATCCGTGGAGCGGATATCCATAAAGTGTAATACTTCGTTCATTTTGTTTCCCTTCCTTTCTCAACGCCCCAACCGTCCAAGGGCAGCCGCTGTATGGCGCCGAATACTTTACTTTTCAAATCCGGATAATCCCGGCTGAGAAACTGAATGAGCGTCTTGATTTCGTGGCGCTTGCTCTCCTTGTCCATGGGACAGGTGTTTTCCACCACGGGTAGCTCCAGCTTTTGCGCCAGATTTGCAATGGTCCCCTCCCCCGCGTACAGCATGGGGCGGATCTGCCAGACATTCGCTCGCGTCATATGCGTCACAGGCTTAAAACAGCTCAAACGCCCTTCAAACAGCAAAGACATCAGAAACGTCTCAATGGCATCGTCAAAATGGTGTCCCAGGGCCAACTTATTCAGTGTTCTGGCATTGAGCACATCATTGAGCGCGCCCCGACGCATCTTCGCACACAGGGAGCAAGGGTTTTCTTCTTTGCGTACATCAAATACAATTTCCCGGATATCGGTTTTCACCAGTGTATAAGGAACACCGATTTCCCGGCACAGCGCCTCCACCGGAGAATAATCCATGTTTGGAAATCCAAGGTCGATGGTGACCGCTTCCAAACGAAACGGCACAGGATAATAGGTCTGCAAATGCCGCAGGCCCCGGAGCAGCAGCAGGGAGTCCTTCCCGCCGGAAACCCCCACGGCAATGCCGTCATTCTCCTGAATCATCTGGTAATCATCAATACACCGGCGCAGCAGACCGGAAAAACTGTTGAGGTCGTTCATGAACGGTCCTTTCAAAAAATTAAAATTGAATTTTAGATTTTACGAGCATTTTTAAGAAAAACAAAGATTTCAAAAGTTTTTGTATCATTCCGCAAAAAATCAATTGACAGTTCGCATCCCTTATGATATAAATGTAGGGCGCTGAATGATTCCTTATTATAGGCGCAGCGCTGTTTTTTGTCAAAATTTTTATTATTTATATGGAGGCATCGTTATGTCCACAACTCTGGCAACCAAGGCGACCGTTGAACGGAAATGGTACGTCCTGGACGCAGCGGACAAGCCCCTGGGCAAAACCGCTGTTGCTGCCGCAGACATTCTGCGGGGCAAAAACAAAGTGACCTACACCCCCAATGTTGACTGCGGTGACTACGTCATCATTATCAACGCGGAAAAGGCAGTTCTCACCGGCAAGAAGCTGGAGCAGAAGTACTATCGCCGCCACTCCGGTTGGGTCGGCGGTCTTCATGAGACCCAGTACAAGACCCTGATGAAGGAAAGGCCTGAGTTGGCTATGACCGTGGCTGTCAAGGGCATGCTCCAGAAGAACAAGCTGAGCTACAGCCAGCTGACCCGTCTGAGAGTTTTCCGAGGCACCGAGCATCCCCACGCGGCGCAGAAGCCCGTCGTGGTGGAGTTTTAAGGAGGTAAAAGAGCATGGCAACAATTTATCAGAGCAAGAAGCCGTATACCTACGGCACCGGCCGGAGAAAATCCTCCGTGGCCAGAGTCCATCTCTTTGCCAACGGTGAAGGCAAGATCACCATCAACGGCCGCGATATCAACGACTATTTCGGCTTGGAGACCTTGAAGGTCATCGTCCGCCAGCCTTTGACCCTGCTGGGTATCGACGGCAGATTCGATGTGGAATGCACTGTCTCCGGCGGCGGTGTGTCCGGCCAGGCCGGCGCTGTGCGCCACGGCATCGCCCGTGCATTGCTGCAGGTGGATGAGTCCTACCGCCCTGCCCTGAAGGCCGCCGGCTACCTGACCCGCGACCCGAGAATGAAAGAGCGTAAGAAGTACGGCCTCAAGGCCGCCCGCCGCGCGCCTCAGTTCTCCAAGCGTTGATTTTATATCCGAAAACGCTCAAAAACCCCGGAAAATTCGATTTTCCGGGGTTTTTTCTTTTGAAAACCTTTGATAGCCTTTGCCCAAATTTGGCCTGATTTGACCCGATTTGACCCTGTTTTTTGGGGTTAAATATGGGCTAACCGGCCCTTTTGGGTTAAAAAATGGGCTAACTGACAGAGCGAAAGAAGTCGATTTGGGCCTGGTCTTAGGGCAGGCCGTCATGGGCGGCTATCACCCTCTCTAAAGGCCCCCGATGCCGAAAAATCAATCTGTATTTTTCTCCTAATTTGACTTGCTTTGTCATAACTGAATACTGTTTATATTTCAGCCATACATAGAGCGCCGAATCATTCCCTGAATGAAACGGCGCTCTTTTTTTGTCCCGGTTGGCAGACGTAATTACCCCCCTGCCCCGACCCTACATAGCCGTCTAAATCCCGCTGACGGCTGTGAATTTTACAGTAGGAGGACAAGTCATGAAGTGGAAGAAGAACGAGGCGCAGGACAGTGAGGCCCGCATTGAGAAGCTGGCCGACGAGGTTCGCAGCACCGCCCAGCAGAGTATGGAGGCTCTGTGGAGCGCCTTCCTGGAGGTGGGTGAGCTGGACATGGTGCGGGCCACGGAGAAGGCCCTGCGGCTCCTGGTGAGCCACGGCGACTGCACCGGGGCCATGAAGGTGCTGGAGGGCGTCTACGCCCTGGTGGAGATCGCGCCGTCGGAGAACTTCACCGACTGCCAGCAGTACCCCGCCCTGGCGCAGATGTTCATGGAGGAGTTTCTGGCGGAGAGCGAGGACTTCATCTTTGACGCTGGCATGGAGGATGTGCTGTCGCTTCTCATGGACGAGGGGCAGTAGGCCCCCCAAGTGGGCCGCTGGCCCACTTTACATAGCCGTCTGTTTTGCCACAGGCGGCTATGACTATATCCAAAGAAAGGAGGCGGAAACCCATGAACAAGTGCAAAGTGATTGCCGTCACCAACCAGAAAGGCGGCGTCGGCAAGACCACTACTGCGGTCAATTTGGGCGTGGGGCTGGCACAGCAAGGGAAAAAGGTGCTGCTGGTGGACACAGACCCCCAGGGAAGTCTTACGGTGAGCCTGGGTGTGAAGAACCCGGACGAGTTGGACACGACCATCTCCGACCTGATGCAAGTCGTTGTGGACAACGGCAACCTCTCGCCGCTGGACAAGGGCATCTTGAAGGATATTGAGGGTGTTGACCTTGTGCCGTCCAACATCGGTCTGTCCAGCTTTGAGGTGAGCCTTGTGAACACCATGAGCCGGGAATTTGTGCTGCGGAGCTACCTGGGGGCGGTCAAGCGGAATTACGACTACGTTCTCATTGACTGTATGCCCTCGCTGGGTATGCTGACCATCAACGCCCTGGCAGCGGCGGACAGCGTTCTTATTCCCTGTCAGGCCAATTACCTGTCCACCAAGGGCTTGAAGCTGCTGATGGGATCAGTCGCCAAAGTGCGGCGGCAAATCAACCCGGAGCTGAAGATCGACGGCATCCTGCTGACGATGGTGGACAACCGTACCAACAACGCAAAAAGCATTATCGCCGCCCTGCGGCAGACCGGGAGCAATCTCCGGGTGTTGAACACGGAGATACCTTTTTCTGTCCGGGCGGCGGAGTGCAGCGTGGAGGGCAAGAGCATCTTTGCCCACGACGGCAAGGGGAAAGTAGCGGCGGCATATACCGCGCTGGTGGAGGAGGTGAGTGCCCTTGAGCAAAGGAACCGCAATCGACCTGGGGCTGAACGAGGCTTATAACGACCTGTTCTCTACCCAGGCAGAACGGGACAACGCCCAGCGCAGCTATGTGATCGACCTGCCCGCCGCCGAAATCAGCGACTTTCCCGACCATCCGTTTAAGGTGCGGATGGACGAGGAAATGGAACAGTTGGTAGAGAGCGTAAAAGAGCGGGGTGTCCTCTCTCCCGTGCTGGTACGCCCCATGCCGGACGGCAGTTATCAAATGGTGTCCGGCCACCGACGCAAGCGGGCGGCGGAGCTGGCGGAACTGCCCACGGTGCCATGTATCGTCCGGGAACTGACCGATGATGAAGCCATCATTATCATGGTGGACAGCAACCTCCAGCGGGAGCAGGTCTTACCGTCAGAAAAGGCATTTGCTTATAAAATGAAACTGGATGCCATGCGACGGCAGCAAGGAGAGCGCACAGATTTAACTTCTGTCCCACCGGGACAGAAGTTAGGAAAGACCTCAAGAGAGTTACTGGCGGACAATTCTCCTGACAGCAACACCCAAATCCAACGCTATATTCGCCTGACCAACCTCACACCTGAACTGCTGGATATGGTGGATAATTCTGTGCTGAAAGAAAAAGATAAGCTGCAAATGGCCCTACGCCCCGCCGTGGAGCTGTCTTATCTGTCAAAGGACGAGCAGACTACCTTGTTGGAGATTATGGAAAGTGAGGACTGTACCCCCTCTCACGATCAGGCTATCAGAATACGGGACTTATCGGAAAAGGGTACGCTGACTTACAAAGCCATTATGTCCATCATGCAGGAGGAAAAGCCCAATCAGGTGGAGCAATTCAAGATACCCCGGAACCGCATCGACAAGTTTTTCCCTGCGGGGACGCCCGCACAGAAGATCGAGGACACCATCGTGAAGGCTTTGGAGATGTACCGCAGGCGGGAAAGGGCGATGGAACGATGAACGTTACACCTGGGGGGCAGTATGCCCTTTTGCGGCCCTGGCACTTTCCACGCCCTCCCCCTCTCACACTCTCCCCCTCCAAACCTGCTGTACCTGCTGAAAAGAAAGACCTGCCTATCCTTTTTTCAGCCGGTAAAAACCTTGAAAGGAAACGCACCAGCGCACGAACCATCAAACACCGGGCAGCGTTTGACCCCGTGGAGTGCCACGGGCTTTTTTTACGCCCAAAATCAAAAATATGGAGGTAATCTATCTATGAAGCGGAAAACCATCACCCACGCGGCTCGGTTGTTGTGTGTCCTGGCCCTTGCCATGACCATGACCACCGCCGCCTTTGCCGCCGACCCGCCTGAACCCGCCCAGCCGTCCCCCTGCTATCCCACCGCCGTCACCCGGAGCGAGGACGGCGGCGAGATCAGGAAGATGTACGACCTGGGGCCGGAGGATGACCCCGCTGGCATCCCCCGTTCCGACTTCG
The DNA here is from genome assembly GCA_947644595.1 of uncultured Clostridia bacterium. Lineage (GTDB taxonomy): Bacteria > Bacillota > Clostridia > Oscillospirales > Oscillospiraceae > HGM13010. The sequence goes on along the minus strand of CANSAE010000007.1, from coordinate 42,699 downwards.
AGCAGGAGGGCTATCACTACACCCTCACCGACCTGCTGAAACAGGAGCTTCCCGCCAACGAGAGCCGTCAGCACACGGAAACCGTGTCCGTGCCCAGCCAGAGTAAGGACATGGGCGCTGTGCTTGCCCTCCTGCCGCAGACAAAGGAGTTTGTCACCGAGGACGGCCTTGCCGGGACGCTGGCCCTGAAGCTGGACACCGTGAAAGTAGAGGTGGCCGGGTATGGCAGCGCCACCAAGAGCATCACCGCCACCCGCACCTATCCCGGTCTTGCAGACCAGGACACACAGTATATTCCCAAGTCCATCAGCGACAACGGCCACTCCCTGACCCTCCAGACCGTCAACTGGCAGACCGAGGGCGACGGCCATTTTACCGCCGTGGCTTCCTACTCCGGCTCCGCCACCAGCTCCTATGTGAAAGGCTACACCGTCACCGCCGATTATGCGGGCACCGTGAGCCGTATCAACCTGAACAAAATCCGCTATGTGGCGATCTTCGAGGGCACGGCCCTGGAACCCACCCCCACGGAGGAACCCGGCGACACTACTGACCCCAGCCTGACCGACCCCGCCGACCCCACCGCTCCCGTTGACCCCACCGACCCCACTGACGCCCCCACCGGCGAGAAGAACAGCGTCCTGCCCGTGGTGGCCGTTGTCGTGGTGGTGCTGCTGGGCGGCGGAGCGTTCTACTTCATCAAACGCAGGAGGTAACGTGCCATGAAGAAACTGACCACTCTGTTTTCTGTTCTGTGCCTGACCCTGGCCCTGACGGTGCCCGCCAGCGCCCTGGACTACAACATCGACGGCCCCGGTGACCCGGAGTACGGCAAGTCCACCTCCATCGAGCCGGTGGTGACGGCTGACCGGGGCGAGCTGCCCAACGTGGACGTGAGCAAGAACGCAGCCCTGATCCCGCCCGGTTTTGGCTCTCCCAGCGCCTACACCCTGAACACCGGCACCCCCCTGACCCCCAATCTGGCCCCCGGTTATATGCTGGGCGAGGGTGCCATCATCAACGGCAATACCGGCATCACCGTCGCCCCGCCCGACTTCAACACCATCCCCAGCGGCATCGTGTCCGGCGGCACCTCCACCGGGGGTACAGCGACCCCCACCCCCTCCACCGGCTATACCGAGGTCACTTCCGATCTCTATTACAGCGGCGGCTATCTGGCTGTCCTAAAAATCCCCAGCCTGAACGTAAATGTGAAGGTCTACCAGGGCACCGATGATAAGACCCTCGCAAAAGGCGCGGGCCATTTTGAGGACACCAGCATTTGGGACGGAAACTGCGCCATCGCCGGTCACAACCGTGGGGCCAACTGCTATTTTGGGGAAATCCACAACCTGAACGTGGGCGACACCATCACCCTGACCACCCGGCTGGGCACCCGCACCTACGCCGTCACCAGCGTGAACAAGATCAGCGATACGGACAACTCCCTGCTGGCCCCCACCGCCGAGAACTGCGTCACCCTGTTTACCTGTGTCCGCAACCAGCGGGCCTACCGCTGGGCTGTCCGGGCTGTGGAGGTCTGACCTGCTGAAAAGAAATTCGCACCTTAGACTGTTTTTCCCCTTTGTGGTACTGTTGGGACAGCAAAGCCCCCCAACATATCACTTAGGAGGTCATTCATAATGAAAAACAGTCTGAACCGCTTGTTTGCCGGGATCGCCTGCGCCGCCCTTATCGCCGGTTTGAGCGTTCCGGCCCACGCCGCAGAAGCCCAGCCGGAACCCTACACCATCAGCGCCGCCCAATGGAGCCGGGAGGACTTCTCCCAGGAGGCCAACCCGGACGTGTTCACCGCCACCTATGACCGGGCGCTCTACAACGCCATCCGTCAGACGCTGGTGGACGGCACCAGCGATACCGCCCCCGCCTACACGATGGTGGACGACAGCGAATACAGCGCCGTGAAGAACCTGCTGGGGCGGATGGAGGGCGTTGTACGGTATGAGCATCATGTCCCGGAAAATTTCGTGGACTACTGGCAATACCTGGACTACTTCGCCGTGTCCGCCGCCATGCCGGAGAACTACCAAGCGCCCCTTGATTTCATCCAGCCTGTCATCGCGGAGGTTGAACAGATGGACACAGACAGCGAGAAAGTGGAGTACCTGAACGACTACCTGTGTACCCTGCTGGCCTACAAGAAGGGCAAGACGGCGGGTGTGACCCGCACCTTTGCCCAGCACAGCGGGGAGCTTCAAGCGGCCTGTGGCTCCTACGCCAGAGCGTTCAAGTTCCTGTGCGGGGCGGCTGACATCCCCTGTTTTACCATCAGCACCGACAACCACACCTGGAACATGGTCTACGCGGACGGCCAGTGGCTCCATGTGGACGTGTCCCTGAACGACCTGACGAGCAGCCATTCCATGCTGCTTCGGGAAACCTACCCCAACCATCCAGACCGAGCGCCGGAGCAGACGGCTTTTCTGAAAGAGCTGTTCGTCCCCGGAAGTACAAAGTAAGCCAACTGAACAAGCGCATCGGATAGGCAGACTGTGAAAGCAGCCTGCCTTTTCTTATGCCCGGAAAGAAAGGAGAACCCATGAAACACAAGCATTTCAAACGCCTGCTGTCCATGCTGCTGGTGGTGGCTACGCTGTTCGGCATCCTCGCCGTCCCCGCCAGCGCCGCCAACAGTTTGAGCGGCAGCGGCACCGTCACCATCCAGCAGGCCGGGTACGGCAAGTACCTGGGCACCACCAAGGGCAGCTCCATCGGCGGCGGCTATTGGAAGTACACCAGCAACGACGGTCTGACCGGCACCGCCTACTGCGTCAACCACGGGCTGAAAGGGGTATCCCCCTCCAAGGCCCTGACCGTCCAGCCCTACAACCGCAACCCGCAGACGATGGGCGTGTTCGCAAGCGGATACCCCAACCGAACGCTGGAACAGTTTAAGGAACTGCACCAGGACGACGTGCGGGGCGTGAACGCGCTGACCGAGGACGAATACAAGTACGCCACGCAGTTGGCGATCTGGGCCTCCTGCGGCCAGCTTGCCATCCCCGGCACCTCCTTTACGGCTGGCCGTGACACCCTCGCCGCACCCACCGCAGACGCACAGAAAATCCGTATCTTCGACAGCGTGAAGGCCATCCTGAGTTTGTCCCAGCATTGGACGAAAAGCCTCCACACCGGCCTGTCCCTCCGGGCCGAGGAAGATAAAGACATCCGGGGGATAGAAGTCCTCAACGAGTACGGTCTGGAGGGCGCTGCCGAGGACAACGAGGACGGCATCAAGAAAGAAACCATCAACGGGAAAGAGTATTATACCCGTGTGGTGTATCTGGCCTCCGCCACCTCCACCTGGATCGACGGGCGCAAGACCAAGGTATACTCCACCGACGCCCCCCAGGGCACCATCTTTGTGGCGGAGAACAATTCGCCGTTAGAGGCTACGCAGGAAAATGGGGCCACCTGCTATCTGGTGGATACCAGCAGACAGCGCAACACCAATCTCAACTCTAACGGATCGGAATACTACGGCACATTCAAGGTCTGCCTCCCCGTGGACAATGTGCCCGATGAGGGCAGCTTTACCATCAAGGCCACGGGCGGCGTGGCGCAGTATAACTTGTTCCTGGCCTACAACCCCGCCGCGTCGGAGCAGTCCTATATCATCTCCGACCCCGGCTATACCACCCTGGACGCTCAAATCCCCTTTAAGTGGAGCGGTACGGAGGAAACCGAAACCGCCAGTCTGCAAGTTATCAAGGCCGGTGCGGGCGGCGCTCCCCTGGAGGGGGCCGAGTTCACCCTGACCGGCGATGGCGGCACCACCGTCACCGGCACCACCGACCGCAACGGGCAGATCGTGTGGCGTGACCTGCCCGCCGATGAGAAATATACGCTGACAGAAACCGCCGCCCCGGAGGGCTATCAGATCGTGGCCCCCATGAATGTCACCCTGACCCCTGGCCGCACCGAGTATCTGACGGTGACGGACGATACCGAAAAGGGCTTTACCATTAAAAAGGTGGACGCACAGAACAAGGGCAGCTTGCAGGGGGCGGTGTTCCGCTTTGAGCAGATCGACGGCTCCTATATGACCACCGGCATCACCGGCTTTGACGGCACCATCTCCTTTGAGGGCGACGAGCTGCCCTACGGCTCCTACCGCGTTACGGAGCAGACGCCCCCGGACGGCTATGTGAAATCCTCCCGCGTGGAAACGGTGGAATGGGACGGCACCAAGGACGTGACCATCGTTTGGGAAAACGTGCGGGACATCAGCCTGACCATCATCAAGGTGGACGAGCAGACCGGCGTTTCCCTGCCTAACGCCACCTTTGATGTGTTCGCGGACGGCAAGCTCATTACCTCCGTCACCACCAATGACAACGGCGAGGCCCGTGTGACGGGCATCAAGAAAGAAGCCTATATTGAGATCGTGGAAACCGCCGCCCCCGCTGGGTATGTGCTGGACAAGACGCCCCACGGCATCCACATTGACCCCTACGACCCGGCCACCGAGGACGACCCCGTGCTGACCGTCACCAACCGGGCGCGGCCCGCCCTGCGTATCCTCAAGTACGACCTGACCAGCAATTCCCCCATGCCTGATGTGACCTTTGAGGTCTGGCATGACGGCGACCTGTTCGGGGAGTACACCACCAACGCCAGCGGCGAGATTTTCCTCTACGACCTGGAACCGGGCACCTACCTTGTGAAAGAGGTAGCCACGGACGACGCCCATGTGGTGAACGGCACCCCCCAGCAGATCGAGTTAAAGGCCGGTGAAACGCAGACGCGGGAGCTGGTCTTTTTCAATTCCCTGAAACCGGGCATCCATCTTATCAAGGTAGACAGCATCACCATGAAATCCCTGCCCAACGTCCGCTTTGAGTTCAAGCTGGTGGGCGGCTCTTACCGGCAGGAGTTTACCACCGATATTAACGGTGAGATTGACCTTTCCAAGCTGACCCCCGGTGCGTATGAAGTCCGGGAGCTGGAGGCCCCGGAAGGCTACCTGGTGGACGACGCTGTGCGCGTGGTGCAGGTGAACCCGGACGAGAACGCCAATTTTGTGTTTACCAACACCCCCAAACCCGCCCTGCGCCTTATCAAGACCAGCTCGGACGGCACCCGGCTGGGCGGCGTCCATTTCCGCATCGCCCGCATTGAGGACGGCACCCACTACCTTGACCGTATCACCGACCAGGACGGCGAGATCAACATTCCCAAGCTGGAACCCGGCGTGTACTCCATCAAGGAAACGGCCACCGTTGCCGACCACATCCTCGACCTTCAGGAGTACCATGTGGAGCTGTTTCCGGGCCAGACCAGCACCATCACCATTGAGAATCAGAAACGGCCCAACCTCATTGTCTACAAAAAGGACGCAGACACCGGCAAGCCCATCCCCGATACGGTTTTCACCGTCCGGGCGGCGGATGGCCACAGTGTAGACGAGATCAAGACGGACGCCAACGGCAGGGCCACGCTGGATAACCTGCTCCCCGGCGTGTATGAAATCTCCGAGAAGTCCGTCCCGGCCCCTTGGCTCATGGACGCCCCCAGCCAGCTTGTGACCCTCTATCCCAACCGCGACCACACCATCTATTTTGAGAATCACAGGAAGCCCACCCTCACGGTGAACAAGGTGGACAGCATCACCGGCAGTCCCATCAAGGGGGCCAAGTTTGAGGTTTGGTATGGGAGCAACAGCACCACCACGGGCGAATTGAACAGCCTGGGGACGTTCTTCTCCGACGAGAACGGCCAGTTCTTTGTTGACCTGCTGCGGGACGGCTGGTACAAGGTGACGGAGCTGGCCCCCGCCGCAGGCTACACCATCAAGGAACCCGCCACCCAGGAATTTTATATCAAGGGCGGCGAGAGCAAGGTCATCACCTTTGAGAATGTGCCCAAGAACGCCATCATAGTCGAAAAATATGATAGCGTCACCGGCGCGGTTTTGCCCGGATGCACGTTCCAACTGCGCTACCTGGGCGGCACCAGCGGCACAGGCGGCACCGTCATCGGCACCAAAGTTACCGGCAAGAACGGCACCGCCATGTGGACGGGCCTCAACCCCGGCGCGTATGTGCTGGAGGAAGTGGACGCTGCGGACGGGTACAACATCATCCAGTCCTCCGAAACGATCATGCTGGCCGACAGCGGCGAACAGAGTGTTGTTACCGTCCGTTTCACCAATGCCCCGGACGGTATTTTGTTGATCCGCAAAGTCTGTTCGGTGAACCCCTCCGTCACCTTGCAGAACGCCGAGTTTAAGGTGCTGTATGCGGACGGCACCGTTGTGGGCGACAGCAACGGCATTTTCAGGACGGACGAGAACGGGGAAATCCGCATCACCGGCCTGACCCCCGGCAAGAGCGTGGTGGTAACGGAAACCCGCGCCCCCGCTGGCTTTATTCTGGACACCCAATCTCAAACGGTGCAGATCAAGGAGGGCCGCACCGTCAGCCTGACTTTCAAGAACCAGCCGAAAGGGGCCATTATTATCCAGAAGCGGGACAGCGCCACCGGCCAGCCCCTCCCCGGCGCGGAGTTTAGAGTGACCACGGCGGCAGGGTGTGAAGTGGGGCTGGACGGCGTGATCGGCACCAGCACCCTGACGCAGAACGGGATTTTTACCACCGACGCCCAAGGGGAAATCAAGATCACCAACCTTGCCCCCGGCGCTTATGTACTGAATGAGATCAAGGCCCCGACAGGCTATGTGATGGACAGCGCCAGCACCAACGTGGTCATTGGGCAGGGCGGCGACACGCAGACCGTCATTGTAAAGAACTCCAAGGCCGGGACGCTGGTCATCGACAAACGGGACGCCCTCACCGGCAAGCCCTTAAAGGGCGTCACGTTCAAAGTGACCACCTCCACGGGGGAGTTTGTACCCGCTGAAAACGGACAGATCAGCAGCAACGGTTTGTATTTTACTGACAAGGACGGCAAGATCACCATCAATGGCGTGGTGGGGACGCTGGTGGTGACGGAAACGGCCACCATTCCCGGCTACACCATCGACGAGGCCACCCGGACGCAGACGGTGGTGGTGAACCCCAACGACACGCAGACCCTCCATTTCACCAACACCCCCAGCACCACCCTTGTGATCGAGAAGTATATTGAGGGCACCACCACGCCGCTGAAAGGTGTCACGTTCCTTGTGACGGACAGCAGCGGCGCGGTGGTAGGCAATTCTAACGGCGAGTTCATCACTGACGAGAATGGGCGCATCGTGCTGAACGACCTCACCCCCGGCACCACCGTCACCGCACGAGAGGTCAAGGCGTTGGAGGGCTATGTCCTGGACGGCCAGCCCAAGTCCATCCTTATCAAGTCCGGCGAAGTCCAGACCCTCCGTTTTTACAACGCCAAGCAGGGCACCATCGTGGTGAAGAAGCTGGACAAGCAGACCGGCAAACCCCTGGCCGGGGTAGAGTTCCAAATCACCTATGCGGACGGCTCCTACCTGGACGACGACTACGGCCACCTGTCCAGCAAGGGACTTTACAAGACGGACGCCAACGGCGAAATCCGCATTTCCGGCGTGGTAGGCACCCTTATTATCACGGAAACCAAGCCTTTGCCCGGTTACGTCATGGACGAGGGAACCAAAACACAGACCGTCCGCGTCAACGCCAGTGACACGCAGACGATTACGGTGTATAACACCAAAATCGGGGGCCTCACCATCATCAAGACGGACGAGGAAACCGGGGAGCGGATCAGCGGCGTCCAGTTTGAAATCCGCAAACTCAACGGGGAGATCATCGGCACCTACACCACCGACCGCTCCGGCGTCATTTCCCTGCCCGAAGCGGAAAAGGGCTGGTATCAGGTGACGGAGCTGAAAGCGGCAAAGGGCTATCAGTTGGACAGCCAGCCCTATCAGATCGAAGTGAAGGACGGCGGCACCGCCACCCTGGAGATCACCAACCGGCAGACCGGCAGCGCCATCATCCACAAGATCGACAGCGTGACCGGCAAGGGGATTTACGGCGTGAAGTTCCTGCTTTCCGATGCCAAGGGCAACCCCGTGGGCACCTATGAGAGCGATAATGAGGGATATGTCTATGTGGACGGTGGACTGGCAGACGGCAAGTATACCATCCGGGAGATCGAGTGCGCGGACGGCTATATCCTGGACACCCAGCCCAAGACCATCTATGTGGAATACGGCGGCTGTACCACCATCACCTGGAAGAATACCGCCGTCACCGGGCAGCTCCAGATCACCAAGACCAGCGCCGACTACAACAGCATGAACGGCTGGCCCGCTGGCACCCCCATCCCCGGCACCGTGTTTGAGGTCTACCACTACCGCACAGGGAACCTTGTTGACACCATCCGCACCGATAAGAACGGCGTGGCCGTGTCCAAGCCCTTGCCCCTGGGCCGCTACAAGGTGGTGGAATCCAAGGCGGCAGACTTCTACGCCCTGGACAAGACCCCCATCGACGTGGAGATCGAACACGCTGGGCAGATCGTCAAAGCGGCCATGACCAACAAGAGCCTTTACACCAATGTGGCAATCCAGAAAACCGGCTATGCCGAGGTCATGCCCGGTCAGAATATCCGCTACACGTTCTCTAATATCGGCAACAACTCCACCACGGCGCTCACCTCTTTTTATTGGAGGGACACCCTGCCCGTGGAGGCGGTACGGCTGGCGAAGATCACCACCGGCACCTACAACGCCGCCGGTAGCTACAAGATCGTCTACAAGACCAATCTCTCCGGGGCCGACTACCGTGTGCTGGCGGACAGCCTGAACACCCAGCAGAACTATGTGCTGGAGGCGTCCCCCGTGGCCCTGCGGCTGGCGTCCAACGAGTATGTCACAGAAGTGATGTTCGTGTTCGGCGTTGTCCCGGCCAACTTCCGGCAGGTGGAAGCGCCCAAAATTGACTGCACCGTTGTGTCCTGGGCCAAGGGCGGCAGCCAGTTTGTCAATCAGGCGGACGTGGGCGGCGTCTACAACGGACAGTGGATCATGGCGACCACCCGCTGGGTGACGAAGGTCTACGCTCCCCCCAAGCGCCTGCCCACCACAGGTTATTAAGCACCATCCCCGTGGCCCGCACAGCGGGCCACTTACATACCCATTCGCACATTTGAAACCGCTTGTTTTTTTCTGTACTATGGTGGTGAAAGGAGCTGTTTCAAATGTTCAAATGGATATTCAACCGGGAGAAAAAAGTTTATCTCCAACTGACTGACGAAGAATACCGGCTTATGCGGAAGTATCTGCTGGACTGGCGGAACAAGCTGACCACCCAGGGCCGGGACGCCTCCCCGGTGAATGAGCTTCTGACAAAGCTGATGGCTTGCTGAAAATAAAATGGGTTTTTCTATATTACTTACATACATCGCCCTCTGCCTACGGAACGCAGGGCGGTGTAAATTTTGAATAAGGAGGGAATCAAATGAGCGTAGATCAGGAGAAACGCATGGCTGGTGATTATGTTATCATCCATGCGTTTCACATTGGCGACCGGGAGATCGTGCTGGGGGAAAATCCGGCAGTTGTTGGCGACGAGCGTTATATGTGTGCGTTCTGCGTAAGCAACGATTTGAGAGCCAATTACACGGAGGTCATGGTCAGCGACGACTTCCCGGAACTTGCAAAGCTATTCGGGGAGCGCGTGGCGGAGCAGGCAGAGAAAACCCGCATCGCCCTGAACGGCCCGAAAATCCAGGGTATCCCCAACGCCCCCATCACCGCCGAGGGCTGTGAGGTTATCGGCCACCAGCACGACCTCCGGGGGAAGATCGTCGTTATTAAGCCGGAGGTGCTGCGCCCGGAATACCGCCGTGCCACCTGCCAACTCCACCTGTGCAACGGCGGTTTTGGTGCGTCCCCCAACAGCCGAGGCTCCGCCTGTTCCTGCACGGAGCTATACTCCGGCAAAACCTCCCGCTTTGAGCGGAGTGATATTCTCGGCGTTATCGCGCCGGAGAATCTGCCCAAGTGGGCGAAGCACTACCTGGAATGTATTCAGCAGGAGCGACAGGCTGAAAAGAAATCCAGGGACAGGGAGGGACGCTGATATGGCTGACAGGATCAACGAGGGCTACGCTATCACCGACTCCATCCAGATCGGGGATACAGAGTATGTGTTCGGTGAACTGGAACATGGCAAAATCCCCATGTATGTGACCTGGGCCTGCAAGGGCAGGAACAACTACTTTTGGGGGCACTACTTTTCCGACCCGCTGGAGGCGAAAAAAGATTTGCTAATCCGCGCCAACGAGGAATTGGAATATCAAATGGAGCGGAAAGCGAGGGCCGCTGAAAGACAGCCCAGGGAGCCGGATAAGGAGTGTGAGCGGTAATGGATATGACTTTGCGGCCCGTGGCCCCAGCGGAGCGGCTTTACGCATACAAGCAGAGTGCGGACATCGGATCGCACTGCGGGGCTGTTGGCTGTCTGCGGGGCGATATGGGCGAAGATGGTCAGGCGTTCCACACCACCTGGGAGAACTGCTGCGGTCACTTGTGGACAACCGGGTTTTTGGCAGATCGTGAAAAGGTGCTGGACGCCCTGCGCCTTGATGAGCGGTACGGCGGCGTACTCAAAGACCGTGATACCTTGACAGCCTACTGCGGAGAACACCCGGAGAGCGATATGGGCCGATGTGACCAGGAATACGCTTTTCGGCTGGACACGGAGCAGTACACTTATTTCCTGCGGTTATGTCCAGGGAGTTTGGAGTTTGACTTTGAGTTGTTCCCCTATCGCCGGGATTTGTTTGACCTCCACATGGAACAGGCTGAAAAGGGCATCCGCTTTATCACCCCAAACTTCAAGGAGCTGTTTACGATCCCGGACGGCGACCCCATCCGCATCATCACCGGCAGCGGCGAAATCCGCGACCGCGTTGCCCGATTTGTGGACGAGTACCATGTTGAGCTGTTCACCGACTATAACAGCACCCTATATCTTCTCCACGACTTTGCGGAAAAGGCGGAACGCACCGGCAGCAGGGTGATTCCCCTGCGTTCCTCTTTGCCGGATAAATGTTTCAGCATCACATCCGCCGCTGATGAGATCATCATTATAACCAAGGGCGAGATGTTCCGGCGTCCCGCTGGTGCCCGTGCCGAGGGCATGACCGCCCGTGAAGGGGCCACCGCCGCAAACGAGGCTATGGGCGTGACAAAGGCGCAGGAGGCCGCTATGCTGTTCGGCTCCACATACGGCTGGGACAAACCCGGCGCAGACCCGAAGTATTACAACGAGCAGGGCGAACCCGTCAAATTCAAGCAGCGGAATCATGGGGACGCCCGATGAAAGGAGTGTAGCATTGTGGAACTGACCATGCGGCCCGCGACCCCAGCGGAGCGGCTTTTTGCCTATGAACAGCGCGCTCAGATCAGCGAACGGTGCGGAAATCCGGGTTATTTATGGGGGGAGTTGGACAACAGCGGCTCTATCTTCCTCAAGAGCTGGCAAACCTTTGTGCGCTCCCAAAACACGCCGGAGTTTAAGGCTGAGTTCAACACGGTACTTGATATGCTCCGCTTTGACGAGCGGTACGGCCATGTGCTGAAAAACCGTGCCACGATGACCGTCTACTGCCTTGACCACGCAGAGGGGAGTTTCCGCAACGGCTTTGAATATGCGTTCCGGGCCGACACCCAGGGCTATTCCTACCTGATCCGCTGTATCCCGACCGGGGATGATAATCACGTTTATATTTACCCTTATCGCCGGGATTTGCTTGACCGGCACATGAAACAGGCTGAAAAGGGCATCCGCTTTATTACCCCGGACGGCAAGGAGAAATTCAGGGTGGCCGACGGCGATATGGTGCGGATCATCACCAGCGAGGGCGCAAGCCTTGACTGCATGACCCGGTATATCGACGATTGCCACGTTGAAATTGACGGCAGCTTTTACCATATCCGGGAGTTTGCGGAATGGATGAAAGAGAGAAGCAGCAAGGTGATCCCCCTGCGTCCGGGCCTGCCGGAAAAGTGTTATGCTGTGCTGCCCAGCGGTGACGAGATCATTACCATCAAGCACGGCGAGGACAGCTATTTCCATACCGGCAAATACGGCCATGACCGTGCCCATGCCCAGGCCATCGTGGACGAGTACAATGAACAAATCAATGTGACAAAGTCACAAGCGGCGGCGATGCTGGCTGGCTCCATGTTTGGCTGGGAAGTTCCCGCCGCCGACCCCAAAAACTATGATGAGCAGGGCCAGCCCATCAAGCCCAAGCACCATGACCGGGGCGACGCCCGGTAAAAGAGCATTTGAAATAAAACCGGCAAAGACGGCTTCCAGTGAATGAACTGGAGGCCGTTTTTCATTTGAGGGAGCGTGATAATAGATGAAACTTCTGCTGGGCGGCTCCCCCTGCACCCATTGGAGCATAGCGCAGACCCGGAACCGGGAAACACAGCCGGAGGGCCTGGGCTGGGAACTGTTTCGCAACTACCTGATTGCCAGAGAGCGGTACGGGCCTGACTTCTATTTATACGAGAACAACAAGAGCATGGCCCCGGCGATACGGGCGCAGATCACGGCGGAGCTGGGCGTGGAACCCATTTTAATAAACTCCGCCCTTGTGTCCGCCCAAAGCCGTCAGCGGCTCTACTGGACGAACATCCCCGGCGTGGAGCTGCCGGAGGATCGGGGCCTTATCCTGTTGGACATTCTGGAAAGCGGCCTGCCTCTCCATGAAAAGGGCTACACGCTGAAAGCGAATTACAGCAGGGCCAGCGCCGTGAACGCCCTGAACGGCGGGCACTTTCCCGCACCTATGGCGATAGAGCCGGTGAACGTCACCGCCGACGGGAAAGCCCAATGCCTGCGGGCCACCTACTATAAAGACGGCATCCGCAATATGGTGGGCAACACCATAGACCGTAAGACCTGTGTGGCCGAAGCGGTCAGTGTCAACCGGCTGGGCGGTCTTTACGGCCAGCATACCCGCTGGGGCGTGTTCGATGTGGGCGGGAAAGTCCCCTGCCTGACAGCATCGGCGGGAATGGGCGGCGGGCATATCCCCATGTTCCCCATCCGTGTGGGCACCATAGAGAGCGGCACCGGCTCCGAGGGCCAAGGGCACCGGGTATATTCGGCGGACGGCAAGAGCAAGACCCTGTGCGGGAACGGCGGTGGGGCCGGGGCGAAAACCGGGCTTTATACCACCCCCACCGACTGCCCCGCCCTGCGGGTGGCGGAGGCCACCGCCAAAGGGTACACCGACATCCTCCCCGGCGAGTGCGTTGACTTGACCATGCCCAACAGCAAGACCCGCAGGGGCCGTGCCATGCGGGAAAAGGCGAACTGCCTGACCACCTCCTGCCAGTATTATCAGTATTGCGGGACGCTGGACAGGCCCATCTACGAAGTCCGGGGCGGCCAGATCACAATAAAGGGCCAGCAGTACCCCATCAAGCTGATGGATGGCTACTATATCATCCGCAAGCTGACGGTGCGGGAGTGTATGCGGCTCCAGACCGTGCCGGAGGGCTTTATGTTCCCGGTCAGCGATACCCAGGCGTATAAAATGCTGGGCAACGGCTGGACGGTGGACGTGATCGCCCACATCCTCTCCTATTGCCCCGGTATCACCGTAGAACCGCTGGAAGTGCTGTCCATGTATGATGGCATGAGCTGCGGCCACCTGGCCCTGGATAAGCTGGGGGCCACCATTCTCCGCTACTACGCCACCGAGATCGACAAATACGCTATCAAGACCACCCAAACAAACTTCCCCGACACCATCCAATTAGGCGACGCTTTTCAGGTGCGGGAGGATGAATGGTGGTCTTTTTTTGAGCATGAAAAAGGAGTGTGACATTGATGGAATTGACGTTTCAGGCCGCTACCCCTGCGGAGCGGCTTTATACCGAGGGCCAAAGTACGCAGATTGCAGGTCAGACCGGGTACATCGGCCACCTGCGGGCCGACATGGGCGCTGACGGCAAGGGCTTTTTTCAGACGTGGCGGTGCCACCGAGGGGATATGGACACCGAGGAATTTCACCGGGAGCTTGAAAGCGTCCTCAACGCTCTGGTGGGCGACGGGCAGTACGGCGGCTTTTTGAAAAGCCGTGACGCCATGCGGGACTTCTGCCAGGAACACCCGGAGAGCGGCTTCAACGAGGGCTTTGATTTTGGTTTCCGGGCAGACACGGCGCAGTATTCCTACCTGATCCGGCTAAACCCCTATTCTGACGAAAAGAACCTGTCTATCTGCTGCTACCGCCGGAACTCGCTTGACCGCCACATGAAACAGGCTGAAAAGGGTATCCGCTTCATCACTCCGCACTATGAGGAAAAATTCAGGATCGCAGATGGCGACATGGTGCGGATCAAATGCTGGGACGGGCGGGAGCTTGACCATGTATGCCGCTATATCGACGACTGCCATGTGGAAATCGGCAAGGGCTGGGATAACCTTTTCCACATCTGCCAGTTTGCCGAGATGATGGAGCGCAACGGCAACTCTGTGATCCCCCTCAGAAATTCGCTGCCGCTGGTGTGCTACGGCAAAGTGCCCGAAAAAAAGGTCATCGTTATGTTTGTGCGAGGCTCTGACAACTGGCGTTCCGCCCACTTTGTGACAAAGGGACGCACCAGCCAGAAGCTGGTGGACGAGCTGAACAGCGGGATGGGTGTGAGCAAGGCACAGGCGGCGGCGATGCTGGCCGGGGCCACGCAGGGCTGGGCCACCCCCGCCGCCGACCCGAAAAACTATGACGAACAGGGCCAGCCTATCAAATCCCGCCGCCCGGACAGGGGTGATGCCCGATGACCGAGCAGAAGCACCTTATTTGGAGCGACTATGACCTGGACTATGAGGATTGGCGGGAGTTTTTAGAGGATGAGTACCCGGAGCTGACCGAGGACGAGCGAATGTCGCTCATGTACGAAATCAACGGTGACCATTTGGATGATGAACGGGTAAACCTGAACATCCAGCTTGACCAGCCCATTCTCATTATTGCCGACCTCGGCCTCTGGACGGGACGGCACATGGGCTACAAGGAGATCGCCAGCGGCAACATCCGGGACTGCCTTTACGCTGACGCTGACTATACCACATGGTATGTTGACAAGCTGGGCGACCTGCGCTGTGACGCCATCCACCATGATGGCACCAATCATTATCTCTACCGCACCTACAAGCCTGGGGTGCGGGAATCGCAAATTGACCTGCTGAAAGAAAAATTGTATTACGGCACAGCGACCCGCGCCGATATTACCCGGATCACCCGCAGGCTGGGGGACGAGATCGGCAAGGTCTACGGCTGGGACTTCCCCCAGCGTGGGCGGCAGGCTGTGTCCGTGGAAAGGTAGGAGCATCATGGCACAGTTACCGAATGTCAAATTGAACGTACACCCCTCCATGTTTGACCTGATGATGGCCGTTCTGGAGCGCAACGCCGCCGCCGAGGATGTGCCCACCCGCAACAGCGCCCAGGACTTGATGGATAAGCGTATGCGGTTTTCCCGGCGCTGCCGCGGTGTGGGGGATAAGCCCTATGTCAGTATGCGGATGTATGAGAGCGAAGCCTCCGAGATGATCTGGCAGCTTCTCTACGCCTGCATCGGGGCTTACGAGGTGGAAAAGGAGTACAGCGCGGAGCTGAAAGAGGGCGGCGAGGGTGATACCCGGTGAAAGGCGCACCCATCGACAAGGCCCTGTGCGAGTACCTGAAGAAATACCGCCGTGGGCAAGAGAGCGCGGCCTCCAGCAAGGAGCTGGAGGCCGCGTTCCATGTCAAGGGGACGGAGCTGCGTCGGGCTGTCAACCGTCTGCGCTGTGACGGCTGGCCCATTTGCAGCGACGCCACCGGCTACTTTTATGCGGCACGGCAGTCGGAGATACAGGCCACCGTCGCCCAGCTCACCGGGCGTATCTCCAAAATCGCCGCCGCCACAAAGGGGCTGCTGAAATCTTATGAGGAAAAGGAGGGATAGATCGTGGCAAAGAAACCTGAACCCATTGTCCGGCTTGCGGCGCAGACGGCCCGCCAGATTTTTGCCAACAGCGGGAATTATATGGCGTTCCTGACCACCGCCGCCCACAACTTCAAGTACAGCTTCCGTGACCAGCTTTTGATTTACGCCCAAAAGCCGGACGCCACCGCCTGCGCCCAAACCGACTTCTGGAACAGGCATGGCCGGTGGGTGAACAAGGGCACCACGGGGATCGCTCTGCTGGTGGACACCGACAAGGGCTACAAGCTGCGGCACGTCTTTGATATGTCCGACACCAACAGCCGTGCGGGGCGCACCGTCCCCGTCTGGCAGATGAGGCCGCAGTACGAGGGAGCGGTGGTGGAGGCGCTGGAAAACAGCTACGGTGAGTTTTCCGACAAAGCCGACTTTGCCGCCTGCCTGCTGGAAACGGCAAAAATCATCGTAGAGGACAATTTTGGCGACTACTGCGCCGACCTTTGCCGCGTCAAAGAGGGCAGTCTGCTGGAAGAACTGGACGATCTCAACACCGAAGTGTGGTTTAAGAGCCTGTTGGAGAACAGCGTGGCCTATATCATGCTGACCCGGTGCGGCATCGACCCCCAGGAGTATTTCAGCGGCGAGGACTTTGCCCGCATCTACGATTTTAATACCCTGAAAACCCTTGCTATCCTGGGGGCCGCAGCCAGCGATATAGCCGAGATGCCCCTGCGGGAAATCGCCAGCACCGTGCTGCCCTTATATTGGGAGGAAGAAAAGCAAAATCGCACATTTGCCGGGAATCCTGACAGGCAGTATAATGACGGCAGAACGAAACGTGAAAGGAGCGTTGAACATGGAGCTGACATACAGAACCGAGGGCGACTATCAACTGCCCAACCTGGACGTGCCGGAGGCCCCGCAGGTCGGAAAATATGGGATGCTGCGGCGCAGTTTCCTCGCCAATCACCGGCACGGGATTTACACGGGGATGCTGCTGACCGGGGAACTGAACAGCCATCTGGCGGAGATCGACCGGCAGGCCACCGAGATGGTGGAGCGGCTGACGGAGCAAATGGCGCGGGAACAGGGCGTGACCGAGTGCCTGAAAGCGTCCGATCAGATGAAATGGGTGGGCCTGATGAACAATATCAAGGCAGCGGCGGAGGAAGCAGCGCTGGCGGAGATCGTGTACGCCAACTGACCGACCCCCTCCCCACGGAGGAAGAACAAAAAGCGGCAATTCAAGCGGCGGAGGATGAACAGTCCTCCGCTTTTGCTATCTCCCAGGAGAATATTGATGCTGTTCTGATAAGGTACGGAACAGAGGGAAAGTTCAGCATTTATGAGCAGTTTTTGAAAAAAGAGGGGGACGATGAAAACGCGGCTTTCCTCAAAAAAGAGTATGGTATCGGCGGATTTTCTGTCTATGGGAGCAAAAAGCTGGATATTTGGCATGAAGGCAAAGGTATCAAAATCACCGCCGCGCCGGAAGTTGTGACTGTCCTGACCTGGAAAAAGGCGGCGAAGCGGATCGGTGAACTGCTTGCCGCAGACCGCTATCTGTCACCGGCTGAAAAGGCGAAATACCCGGAGTACCGCCGTCAGGAGGACGCCCGGATCGCCCGGAGCAAAATCAGCGGGGAATTTTACTCCATCATAAACGACTACAAGGACTATGTGACCCAACTCGGAGCGCAGGACAAAACGGTAGACAGGTGGTATTTGTCATCTTGCGCTGATGCGTTCAGCGCGGGCGAAAAGAAGATGAACGCCCGTACCAGCGAGGGCGACTTCATTCTGCCCATGATGCGGGAGGCCATGCAGACTATTATCGGGGAGAACACCCACCTGACGGAGCGGTGCGAGGCCGTACTTGCCCAACTCTCCGGCCCCCTGGCCGCGCCGCTGGAACCCACCTATGACGAGATGAACCCGTCCCCGGCCCCGCCGAAAGAGTACCGGCTGACCATGGGGGCCACGGTGTACCTGGGGATGCAGGAGTATGAACTGCTGGCCTTTGACGATCAGGCAGTCCGGCTCTTTGACCCGGCGTTTCCCATCATCAACAAGGAACTGCCCCGTGAGGAATTTGACCGTCTGCTTGCGGAAAACCCGCTGAACGACGGTCTGCTTCAGGTGGTGGAGGAAGCGCCCACCGCCGAACCTGCGGAGCCTGACACCCCCGGCTATGACCTGGGCTTTGGGCACCTGGGCAACGGCGTGACGGTCTGGAACCGGCTGGAACTGAGGGACGGCGACTATAAGACCGTAGCCCATATCGCACCCGATAGAACCGTGACTTATTATGAGGACGGTTTGCCGGAGAATGTACGGGCACAGATCGAGGAATTTGCCGCCACATCTACCATGACCATCTCCGCCACCCAGGACGCCCCCGTGTTCTCCACCCCGCCGCTGGTGCGGGAGCCTGCCGTGACCCCCGCCGAGGCCGGTGAGCCGACTTACCCGCCCCATGAGCTTCCCTATATTTTCTGCGAGTGGAGCGAGAGCGGCGTATTTCAGGATAAAACGGCCTACACCCTCCATGAGTTTGACCGGCTGATGAAACAGGCAGACGATGAATATGTCGCAGGGAAAACGGCTGCTATGGCGAAATATGGGACGTGGCAGAAATGGTATGACGCCAACGACCCGGAATATAACGCATTTTTGGGCTATGACAAGGTGAAATTTACCCTTGTCATGCCAGATGGACGGACATTCACCGAGCGTCAGGATATTGGGGACGGCGACGGCGGTGTGCTGGATTTTCTCAGCCAATACGACGCATACCGTGAGATCGTCCCCGTTCTGCAAGAGGCTGTCCGCAAGGAGGCGGAAACGGCGCAGCGCGGCCCCGCTCCACAGCCGGGGCCTGACAGCGGCAGGTTTTGGGACGCCTACAACTCCATCAAGGAGCATAACCCCGACAGTCTGGTGCTGTATCAGGTGGGCGACTTCTTTGAACTGTACGGAGGGCTTGAAGGCGAGGACGCAAAAAGCGCGGCGACGGCCCTTGACCTGACCCTGACCAAGCGCAACATCCCCGAATATGGCCGTGTTTCCATGTGCGGTTTTCCTGCCCACAAACTGAAGGACTATGTAAAGAAGCTGAACAGTAAGGGCTTTGATGTAATTGTGGCGGCGCTGAAAAATAACCAGCGTGTAATTTCCTCGTTTCCCGCACAGCCCAGCGAGAAGGCCAAACCGGGAACGGACGATTTCTCTGACATTGACCCCGCTGCTATTCGTGCTGCCCTTGCGGAAAACGGTATTGTGGACGGCCACATCGTTGACCCGGACAAGCTGGACGCAGACCCCTTTATTCAGCAGGTCATGGCCGATGTGAAACAGATCGCCGCCAGCACGCTCCCGCCTGATGAACGGTTTTCCATCATCGAAACGGAGAAAGGCTACGCCGTATGGGACGATGTTCAGGGCGGGATATATGTAGATGATGAGGGCGTTCAGGAGGAATTTACCAGCGAATGGCAGGCCGAGGATTATCTGAAGCAGGTCAGGAAAGCCGTGGCGGACAAGGAGGCCGCTGAATGGCTGGCGGTGGAACGGGCCAAGCAGGGGACGCCGGAACCGGCTGAAAAGGAAACGGTTGAAAAGGGCACGGAAAGTTTAGCGGATGGGCACGGCCCTGGCAATGATAGGCCAACCCCGCCCCCACCCGAGCCCCGGCGCAGAGCCAAAGTATCTCCCTTTATCCTCCATCCCGAAGTCCCCAACGCAGACCGGCATGAATACCATATCACCGATGACGCCATCGGCGTGGGAACGCCGGGGACACGTTTTAACAACAATGTCCGGGCCATCCGCCTGCTGAAAAAGCTGGAACGGGAGGAACGGTTTGCCACCCCGGAGGAACAGGCGGTATTGGCGCAGTATGTGGGCTGGGGTGGGCTGGCCGATTGCTTTGATGAACGACACAGCAAGTACGCCGAGCTAAAAGCCCTGCTGGACGAGGACGAATACGCCGCCGCCAGAGAATCCACCCTCACTGCTTTTTACACCCCGCCCGTGGTCATCCGCTCCATTTATCAGGCATTGGAGAACATGGGCTTCAAGACCGGCAATCTGCTGGAGCCGTCCTGCGGCATCGGCAACTTTATTGGTATGCGCCCGGATGATCTGGCCGACTCCAAAATCTACGGCATAGAGCTGGACGGTATCAGCGGACGCATCGCACAGCAGCTCTATCAAAAATCTTCCGTCGCTGTCCAGGGGTTTGAGGCAACAGACCTCCCGGACAGCTTTTTTGACGCCGCCATCGGCAACGTGCCCTTTGGGGCGTTCAAGGTATCTGACAAGCGGTACGAAAAGCACAATTTTCTCATTCACGACTATTTCTTTGCCCGAACGTTGGATAAGGTGCGCCCCGGTGGGATCATCGCCTTTGTCACCAGTAAGGGCACCATGGACAAGGAGAACCCCAACGTCCGAAAGTATATCGCACAGCGGGCCGATCTGCTGGGGGCAATCCGCCTGCCCAACAATACCTTTAAGGCCGCTGCCGGTACGGAAGTGACCAGCGACATCCTGTTTTTGCAGAAGCGGGAGGCCCTTGCCAGCGGGGAGCCGGATTGGGTACACCTGAACACCGATGAAAACGGGCTGAAAATGAATCAGTATTTCATTGACCACCCGGAAATGGTGATGGGCGAAATGCGGGAGGTCAGCGGCCCCCACGGGCCGGAAACCGCCTGCCTGCCCCGTGAGGGGCAAGACCTGGGGGAGCAGCTCACCGCCGCTATCCAGAATATCCAGGGCACCATCACCGAGTATGTGCTGGACGACCCGGAGGCGGAGAGCGAGGACAAATCCATCCCCGCCGACCCGAATGTACGGAATTTCAGCTATACCGTAGTGGACGGCGAAATCTACTACCGGGAAAACAGCCGGATGAACCCGGTGGAGGTGTCCGTCACAGCGGCAAACCGCATCAAGGGCCTGATTGAAATCCGGGACTGTGTGCGGACGCTCATTGACTATCAGACCGAGGACTGGCCCGCCGAGGATATTCAGGCCGAACAAAAGAAGCTGAACGACCTCTATGACGCCTATGTGGAGAAGTATGGGCGCATCAACTCCCGCGGCAACAGCATTGCGTTCAGGATGGACAGCGCCTATTTCCTGCTGGCCTCCCTGGAAGTGCTGGACGACGAGCGCAACTTTGTCCGTAAGGCGGATATGTTCACCAAGCGCACCATCAAGCAGAAAACTGTTATCACCAGCGTGGACACGTCCTCCGAGGCCCTGGCTGTGTCACTGGCTGAAAGGGCGTGTGTGGATTTAGGCTTTATGGCCTCCCTGATGGGTGGTGGGGATAAGATACCCCAGGTCGTGGAGGACTTGAAGGGCGTCATTTTCAAAGACCCCAACACCGGCTCCTTTGACATTGACGGCGAGGCGGTGGATTGGTACAAGGGCTGGCAGACCGCTGACGAATACCTCTCCGGCAACGTGCGGGAGAAGTTGGCCGACGCAAAACGGGCGGCAGAAACCGACCCGGCATTTCAAGTCAACGTGGAGGCGCTGGAACAGGTACAGCCGACAGATCTAAACGCCAGCGAGATTTCCGTGCGGCTCGGCTCCACCTGGCTCCCCCCGGACGTGGTAGAGCAGTTTGTTTTTGAACTGCTGGACACGTCCGATAATTGTCAGGAAAAAATTCACGTCCATTTCTCCCGGTATACGGGGGCCTGGAACGTGGAGGGGAAAAGTGTTGACCGGGTGAACGTCAAGGCCAACAGCACCTACGGCACCACCCGCATCAATGCCTACAAGATCATCGAGGACACCCTGAACCTGCGGGATGTGCGGATTTTTGACTATGTTCAGGACAGGGACGGAAAGAAAACCGCTGTGCTGAACAAGAAAGAAACCGCCATCGCCCAGGGCAAGCAGGAGCTTATCAAGCAGGCGTTCCAGGACTGGATATGGAAAGACCCGGCCCGGAGAGAACGGCTGACAACGCTCTATAATGTGCAATTCAATAGCTTGCGGCCCCGCGAGTACGATGGAAGCCACATCAGTTTTGTGGGCATGAACCCGGAGATCACGCTACGCAAGCACCAGCGGGACGCCATCGCCCGCATCCTCTACGGCGGCAACACCCTATTAGGCCATGTGGTGGGGGCCGGGAAAACGTGGGAGATGGCAGCGGCGGCGCAGGAAAGCAAGCGGCTGGGCCTGTGTCAAAAGAGCCTGTTCGTGGTGCCCAACCACCTGACGGAGCAGTGGGCGGCGGAGTATTTGCAGCTCTATCCCTCCGCGAATATCCTTGTGGCGACTAAAAAGGACTTTGAAACCAAGAACCGAAAACGGTTTTGTGGCCGAATTGCCACCGGGGACTATGACGCCATCATCATCGGGCACAGCCAGTTTGAGAAGATACCCATGAGCATAGAGCGCCAGCGGTTTACGCTGGAACAGCAGTTGGACGAAATCGCCCTGGGCATCGCAGAATTGAAAGAGCAGAAGGGGGAGAATTTCTCCGTTAAGCAGTTGGCGAAAACCCGGAAAGACATTCGGGAAAAGCTGGCAAGACTGAACGACCAAAGCCGGAAAGATGATGTGGTCACGTTTGAGGAATTGGGCGTTGATCGCATTTTCATTGACGAGGCCCATTATTATAAAAACCTCGCCTCCTTTTCCAAAATGCGGAACGTGGGCGGCATCAGTCAGACGGAGGCGCAAAAGTCCAGCGACCTCTATATGAAGTGCCGCTATCTGGACGAGCTGACCGAGGGCCGGGGCGTTATTTTCGCCACAGGTACGCCTATCAGCAACACAATGGTAGAGCTTTACACCATGCAGAAGTATTTGCAGTATGAAACGCTACGCCGCAACGGTCTTTTACACTTTGACGCATGGGCGTCCACGTTTGGGGAAACCGTCACCGCCATAGAGCTGGCCCCAGAGGGCACCGGCTACCGGGCCAAGACCCGGTTTGCCAGGTTCCACAACCTCCCGGAGCTGATGGCTATGTTCAAGGAAGTGGCGGACATCCAGACGGCGGATATGCTGAATCTTCCTGTTCCCAAGGCCGTTTATCACACGATCTCCCTGAAACCCTCTGAATTGCAAAGGCAGATGGTGGCGGCGCTGGCGGAACGGGCTGAAAAGGTACGCAACAGGGAGGTAAGGAGCGACCAGGACAATATGCTGCTTATCACCAACGATGGACGCAAGCTGGCCCTTGACCAGCGGCTTACCAACCCCCTGCTCCCCGACAGCGAAACCAGCAAAGTAAACGCCTGCGCCGAAAATGTCTTTGAGATATGGCAGCGCACAGCCGACCAGCGTTCTGCGCAAATGATATTCTGCGACCTGTCTACCCCCGGAAAGGAACGGCCCATTGAAATGGTGGAAACTGAACCGGGCGCTTTTGAAATGGCGTCGTTTCAAAACTTGTACGATGACCTGTGCGACAAGCTGATCGCCAAGGGCATACCGGCTGAAGAAATAGCCTACGTCCATTCGGCTAACACAGAGGCCAAGAAAAAAGAACTGTTCGGCAAAGTCCGTTCCGGCCAGATACGGGTGCTGATCGGCTCCACACAGAAGATGGGGGCGGGCACCAACGTCCAGCACAAGTTAATCGCACTCCACCATTTGGATTGCCCGTGGAGGCCCAGCGACCTCCAACAGCGGGAGGGGCGCATCATCCGCCAAAAGAACGAGAACGACGAGGTGGACATTTACACCTACGTCACCGAGGACACTTTTGACAGCTACCTCTACCAGTTGGTGGAGAGCAAGCAGAAATTCATCGGCCAGATCATGACCAGCAAATCCCCGGCCCGCTCCGTCGAGGACATTGACGAAACCGCCCTGTCCTACGCCGAGATCAAGGCCCTCTGCGCCGGTGATGAGCGAATCAAGGAGAAGATGGATTTGGACATTGATGTTCAGCGGCTGAAACTGCTGAAAGCCAACCATTTGAGCCAGAAGTATTCCCTGGAGGACAGCATTATCAAGTATTTCCCCCAGCGAATCGCCATCGCCAAGGCGGAGATCAAAAGCGCACAGGAGAATATCGCCATCCGGGACGCAAATACCCACCCCAACAAGGACGGCTTTTCCCCCATGGTGGTGAGGGGCGTAACCTATACTGAAAAAAAGGCGGCGGGCAGCGCCATCCTCGCCGCCCGCAAAACCCTGACGGACGATAACGCCGTCATCCCCCTGGGCGAGTACCGGGGCTTTCAGATGGAACTTTTCTTTAGTCCGTTTTATAAGGAGTACACGGTGAGGCTGGCAGGCGTCAACGCCGATAGCGTAGCCCTGGGCCAAGATGTTTACGGCAATATCCAGCGGCTTGACAATCTGCTCAGTAACTTTGAGAATCACCTAAAATCTGCCCAAGACGACATGACCACCTACGAAACCCAGCTTGCCAGCGCAAAGGTGGAGGTTGAGAAGCCGTTTCCCCAGGAGGACGAGCTGAAAACAAAGTCGGCCCGTCTGGATGAACTGAACATTCTGCTAAATATGGACAAACAGGAGAATGAGATCGTGGACGGGGATGTGGGGGACGAAGCTGGCGAACCGGCCCGTGATGATCCTGACCGGGATCGGTGAGCATCGCACATTTGCCGAGTCGGTGGCTATGCGGTATAATGGCCGCAGAAAACAGGCGGAGGTAAAAGCGGTGGCTGACAAGATAAAATTTGAAACCTTTGTGGACGCCCAGGGCACAGCGTTTCAGGAGTATGTGAGTTCTATCACCGCGAAGCTGCCCAAGACGGACAAGGAGTACCGGGCCATCCGGGACAAGATGGAGAGCATCTTTCAGCAATATCCCCATGTGATGAAGGTGTTCGACACGGAACAGGCATCGGCGCTGACCGAACAGGAGTGCGCGGCACTCATTCAGGTCATGGGCCTGCAAAGCCAGCTTGTGGAGATAGAGATACAGACGCTCTACCTCCGGGGCTGTTATGACGGAGTGGGCTATCTCAAAAAAGCGTGTGTCCTGTGACGAAGGGCGGCGTTGGCAGTCAGCCAGCGCCGCCCCCTACATAATCGGGAACAAAAAATTCATAGGAGAAAGAGCAAAAAAGATGAAAATTTCCGTCAATCAAATCCAGTGTAAGCGGTGCGGCGGCATCATCGTGTCTGAACACAACCACGACCTGAAATGGTGCAAATGCCGGGGGGTGGCCGTGGACGGCGGCAAGGACTACTTGAAAAGGCTGACAGGCGATCCATCCGCTGAATTTATAGAATTGAGCGTATTTGACGCAGCCCCAGACGATTGACGAAACGCCGTTATTTCGGTATAATATCAGCAACAGGAAACACTTTCAGGAGGATACGCAGATGGCATTGGAAAACAAGCTGGGCATCACCGACTCGGCGGAGCTTGCCAGAATGGAGGAACGGATCAGCAAGGCGAAGGCGCTGGAACTGTTTGAAAAGGGCCTGTTAAATCAATTTGAGGTAGGGACATTTCAGGGGCTTGCACAAATCCACAAATATCTGTTTGATGAGATATATGGCTTTGCGGGACAAGTCCGCACCGTGAATATCGCAAAGGGAAATTTCCGTTTTGCCCCCGTCCTTTACCTGCAAGCGGCGCTGGAGCATATCGGGCAAATGCCGCAATCCACCTTTGACGAGATCATTGAGAAGTATGTGGAGATGAATGTGGCACACCCGTTCCGGGAGGGCAACGGCAGAAGCACCCGGCTCTGGCTGGACGCTATTCTGAAAAAGGAACTCCGTCAGGTCATTGACTGGAGCCGGGTAGACAAGGAGGACTATCTGCTGGCGATGGAGCGCAGCCCTGTCAAAGATTTGGAGATCAAAACCCTTTTGAAAGCGGCCCTGACCGACAAAATCAACGACCGGGAGGTTTATATGAAGGGCGTGGACGCCAGCTATCATTACGAGGGTTATGATGTTTATAGGACGGCAGATATAAGTGATGAGCGCCCCCGGAAGAAGCCAGACCGGGACGCCCGATAAGCACATAGGCATAAATTTACGGCAAGACTGCACCTGCGGCCTTGCCGGTTTCATATAGCTGAAATTAAACTTTCATTCTTTGATTATCAGCTTATTCAGGTCAAAGAGCGCCGTTTTGTAGTTTTCTACTCGGTAAATTCGTCTGTTTGGGTTGGGCTGGACAATGACATGACCCTCCTGTTCCAATAACTCTTTCTGCGTTTCCTTGTCAAAATAGCGGCCAAAGTCTATCAGGGTGCCTTTGAGCGAGATCATACGCCAGTAAGGGATTAAATCTTCCAAATTATGCTCAACTTTTCGATATGACTTGAAATCAGAGATAAAGTCCACACGCTGAACATCGGCGGGCGTCCAAAACATCTGCTTGTCAAAGGGCATAATGCCGCCATCTTTAATCTCACAGGTGTCCGCCCCCTTCCGTCTGGCCCACATCTCGCAAATGGCCTCCTCGGTGGTGAGCTTCCCTGCGGGGATCATGCACATAATGGTGGCGAACATCTGCTTGTCCAGGTACACCGTCTTTTTCGCGGCGGGGATATGTTCACGATCTGCCATGCGGCACCTCCATACAAAGTTTTGCGTTTGCCGCATTATACCATTTTTTTCGTTCTGATACAACAGGAACCGTACATAGCCGGGGAGATTTTCAAAAATCCCCCCGGCTATTACTATTTTCAAAAGGAGTTGATGAACCATGACAGGCGAGGAACTGCAAACCAAGCTGTACCAGCGCATGACCGCCGAACAGGAACAGTATCGGAACTGGCTGCTGGGCCAGCCCCCTGCCGACATTCTGAACCACGCCGCCGAGTACACCGTCCGGGAGGACATCGTGATGGAAATGTCGGCGCTGGAACTGCCGGAGGCCCAGACCAGGGCGCTGCTGAAATCCAAGACCCCGCTGGCGGATGTTTACAAGGAATGGAACAAGACGGAAACCCATCACATGGAGGACTTGCGGGACATGATCGAAGCCTGCGCCGACGCTGTAATACAGGCTGAAAAGGAAAAGGGCCAGCGGGAGGGACGGTAGATGGGCTATGTCACGCCGGAACAGATCACCCAGGCCAAGGAGCTTGACCTGCTGACCTACCTCCAACGGTACGCCCCCCATGAGCTGGTACACGTCGGCGGGAACACCTACTGCACCCGTGAGCATGACAGCCTGAAAATCAGCAACGGCAAATGGAATTGGTTTTCCCGTGGGATCGGCGGCAAGACGGCCCTGGACTATCTTATCAAAGTCCAGGGCTTTTCGTTTACCCAGGCGGTGGAAGCCCTTGCGGGGCAGAACTTTTCTCCCCTGCCCCATGTACCCCAGGCCCAGCCGAAAAAACAGGAACCCAGGGTGCTGTCCCTGCCCCAGCCCAGCCGGTGCGCCACCCACGCCGTCAGCTATCTCCACGGGCGGGGCATTGACTATAACCTGATCGACTACTGCATCCAGACCGGGCGTGTGTACGAAAGCCAGAAATACCACAACGTCGTGTTCGTGGGCCGCGACCTGAAAGGCCAGCCCCGGTACGCCGCCCTGCGCGGCACCGTGGGGGACTTCAAGGGGGAGGCTCCCGGCAGCGACAAACGGTATTCGTTTTGTATCGCAGAAAATCCCAGCGCCAACAGCGTCCATCTGTTTGAATCGGCCATCGACCTGTTGAGCTACGCCACCCTGCTGAAAATGAAAGGCCGGGACTGGCGGCAAGACGCGCTTCTCTCCCTGGGCGGGGTGTTCAAGCGGAAACAGGAGTTTGTCATCCCTCTCGCTCTCAGCCAGTACCTCCAAGACCACCCCGGCACCAACACGCTCTATCTCCACCTGGACAACGACGAGGTGGGCCGGGACGCGGCGGCGGGCATCATGGAGGGCCTGGGGGACAAGTACACGGTGCTGGACAGACCGCCGCCCTACGGCAAGGACGTGAACGACCTGCTTCAGCGGAAGCTGGGGCTGACGCAAAGAAAGGAGGACTGGAGCCGGTGAAAGAGTATCAGGGCATGAAGATCATCGGCATCGACAACGGCTATGGCAACATCAAGACCGCCAACTGCTGTTTCCCGGCAGGGTTGACCGCCCATGACGCCGAGCCGGTATTTAAGGATGAGCTGCTGGTGTACGGCGGGCGGTACTACCTGATCGGGACGGGCCACAAGGAGTTTACCGCCGACAAGACCGGGGACGACGACTATTATATCCTCACCCTGGCGGCTATCGCCCGTGAGCTGAATGTGCATGGGCTGACCGATGCCACGGTGCGCCTCGCCGTGGGCCTGCCCCTCACCTGGGTGAGCCAGCAGCGGGAGGACTTCAAAGCCTACCTTATGCGGAGCCGGGAGGTACGCTTTACGTTCCGGGGAAAGGTCTATCGGGTGGAGATCGCCGGGGCCGATGTATTCCCCCAGGGCTTTGCGGCGGTAGCCAGCCAGATCAGAGATTTTCAGGGCGTGAATATGCTGTGCGACATTGGTAACGGAACCATGAATATTATGTTCATCAACGACCGCAGGCCCGCCGCAGACCGAATGTTTACGGAAAAGTACGGCACCCATCAATGTATGCTGGCCGTCCGGGAGAACGTCATGCGAACCCACCACGCCACGGTGGACGACTCCATCATCAACCGGGTACTGCGGTTTGGCACGGCGGATATTCAGGAGGACTACCTGAACACCATCCGGGAAACCGCCGCGGGGTATGTGCGTGAGATTTTCCGCATCCTGCGGGAGCGCGAGTACAACCCGGCCCTCATGCGGCTCCATGTGCTGGGCGGCGGGAGCTGCCTGATCCGCAACTTTGGGGAGTACGACGCCGACCGCGTGACCATCTACGAGGACATTTGCGCCACAGCCAAGGGCTACGAATACCTGTGCGAAATGGCGCTCCGTAAGGGCGGCGGTGTCCATGCAACGTAAAAAGATGACCCTCCGCTTTGACCTTGACCACCCGGAGGACAGGCAGGCATGGGAGTACCTGCAAAGGCTGAACCCGGTATCTGTAAATAGAACCGTGCTGGCTATCATCAATCAGGCGGAGCGTATCAACCAGCTAAAAGACGAGTTCCGCAGTATTGTCCGGGAAGAACTCGCCGCCGCCCTTCGCCAAGTCCCTGTTCAGCCTGTGCGGGCGGAGCCGGAGGGCGACGACGGGATGGACGATACCATCATGGACTTCCTGGATAGCTTTTCGTGACGGCATTTTGCCGTCATTCTTTATGGCCTCAACCGACCATGACGGCGTTTTGCCGTCACCCGCTGAAAAAAGGAGGTGTTACCCCATGCCGGTGAATGTGCCCCACAGCAAGCCCCCTCCCAGGCCCGCCCGCCGTGTTTCCCCAGCGGAGTGGGCGTGGCTCAACCGGGTAAACCGCCAGCTTGCCTACGACGAATATATGCAGGCCAAGCGGGAGTTCTGGCTTGCGGCCCGCCCCGCCAAGGGGGAATCCGACCGGGCCTGAACCTACCCCGCACGTTCTCCCGCGCCGCAGGCGCAGAGGGTGGTATTGTCTTAACAAGCAACGAATTTGCTGGGGCAAATTCAGCTTGACAGGGGCTTGCCGCCCCTATGACCCCGCAAAATGACCGCCAACCGACCAATGTCAGTTGGCGGTCATCACCGCACGTTATCCCTCAATCTTCACGCCGGTAATGTGGCTCCGGCGTGTAATGTTCCTTTTGGTACTTCTGATACTTTTCAGAACGCTGTCGTTCAAACTCCGTATCCGGCGTCAACTCGTATTCGATGGGATCATCACAAACGGCGTCCATCAGTATCCGCTCAAGATACTCATACTCGGAAAACTGATCTAAAGACGCCATTACAAAGGAATCCCGCACATACCCGGCGCTCTCGGCTAAAAGCTCCTGATCCATGAAGTAGCCGTAATGCTCAACAAAGAAGGTCAGCATCATAACGACCGTCCGGGTATTCCCCTCACGAAAAGGGTGTATCTGCCAAATTTTCGCAAAGCACCGGGACACGGCTGACACAAAGGCTTCTCTTGAAAATGCGCTCCAATCCTGTGCTTGAATATCCTGAAACACAGACATTAAATCATCCGTGATCGCTTCATCGTTGCTGTACCACACGCTGCGGCCCGCAAGAAGCCGTTCCCGCTTCTCAATGTTGATAATGCGAAACTTGCCCGCCCAATCGTAGAGGTCGCCAAACAGAAAACGGTGGATGCTCTGCAAGCCCTCCGGCGAAAAGTCGTGGAAGCCCTGTTCATAGAGAAGCATCATGTTAGCGCGGGACTGCTCCGCTTCGATTAAGTCCAGCGTCTTTTCATCTTTGATGGAAAGCGCATTCCGCAGGACAGAAACATCATCATAGAGATACGGATCAGCCATGCTTTTGTACCTGTGCGGCCAGCTTTGCATGAGAAGCCAAGAGCGCCTGTTTCATCTGTTCGCCTGTGATCTCCCCTCTTGCCCAACTGCGGGAAAGCACCTGGGCATACCGGGAAACCGGCACACCTTCAATGGCATTGATGGCGTCAGCCGTTTTTACTGCCGCAATTCTCCGGCTGATTTGTGCTGCTGTCATATCAACCACCTCTTTTTACAGTATAACACGCAGCCAGAAAAAAGAAAAGACGATTTTCCAACCACTGAAAAATGATTAAGGAGGAAACATGAGAAAACGTAATTGCAGGGTGGAGATTTACTTCACCAAGACGGAACTGGAAGCTCTGACGAAAAAAGTCCGTAAGGCGGGTCTGTCCCGCGAGGGCTACTGCCGCCGGATTCTCAACGGCGCAGAGGTGAAAGAGAACCCGCCCGCCGAGCTGCCGCTGCTGATCCGGGAGGTGCGGCGTGTGGGCTATAACATCGACCAGCTCTTGACGCGGGCCAACTCCATCGGCCTGCTGGACGTGCCCCAACTCCGCAAGGCCCTGGAGGACAACCGGGCCGTGGAGAAGATGATTGTAGACACCTACACCACCCCCGCCGACTGACATGGCCGTGACCTCCATCTGGCCCATCAAAGGGCGTGTGGACAGGGTGATAAACTACGCCCGGAACCCGGAGAAAACCACCGAGGGCAGCTATGAGGAACAGGCGTCCCTCCACGCCATCGACAATGTGGTGGAGTACGCCGCCGATGATATGAAAACCGAGCGCCGCTCCTATGTGTCCTGCCTAAACTGCCGGGAGGACACCGCCGCCGCTCAATTCATGGAAACAAAGCGGTTATGGGGCAAGCTGGGGGGCCGGGTGTGCTATCACGGCTATCAATCGTTCAAGGCGGACGAGGTAACGGCGGAAACCGCCCATGAGATCGGCGTCAAGCTGGCGCAGGAGCTATGGGGCGACCGCTTTGAGGTGGTGGTGGCGACCCACTGTAACACCGGCCATTATCACAATCACTTTGTCATCAACTCCGTGTCCTGGGCGGACGGGTACAAGTTTTACAATTCCCCCGCCGACTACGCCCGTATGCGGGAGGTGTCAGACCGGCTTTGCCGGGAGTACGCCATCTCCGTCATTGAAAATCCCGGCGGGCGGGCCAAAAATTACGCAGAATGGCAGGCGGAGCGCAGCGGCAAGCCCACCCACCGGGGCACCATCCGGGCCGACATTAACCGGGCCATCCTTGCCTCCACCACCGAGCGCGACTTCCTCCGGGTAATGGGCGAGATGGGCTACCAGCTCAAAATAAGGGGCAAGGGCGGCAAGCCCCTGAAATATCCGGCCCTGAAACCGCCTGACGCTGGCGGGTACTTCCGTTTCCACAAGCTGGGCGAGGGCTACACGCTGGACGAGATCAAAGAGCGTATTCTGCACAACCTCCAAAAGCAAGTGCCATTCCCGGAGGTGGTGCATCGTCCGCCCCGGCGCTACCGCGTGCGTGGAAAGCCCCGGAAGAAAGTCACCGGCCTGCGGGCGTTGTACTTCCGTTACTGCTATGAATTGCACATCATCGTCAAGCGACCGGCATCCGTCAAGCGGGTGTCTTTTTTGTTACGGGAGGACATCGCCAAGCTGGACAGGCTGGACGCGGAAACCCGTTTCCTGGGGAAACAGCACATCAGCACCATCGGGGAGCTGACCGCCCACCGGGAAACGGCGTCGGCGGAGGTGGACAGCCTGACCGCCCAGCGTCAGGAACTCCGAAAGGAGCTGCGGCGGCTCAACCGGCAGGGCGACTTCATAGCTGTTGACGAGGTAAAGGGCAAAATCAGCGCCCTGTCCAGCCGGATCAGGACGGCACGAAAGGAGGTGGTCTTATGTGACGGCATCGCCCAGCGTTCCGGGCAGGTCAGGGAAAACCTGGAACGGCTGGTGAAGCAAAAGGAAATCGAACGAAAGGAGTTGACACAGCATGAGCTATTCAGGCGACGCGGCGGAGCAGGTCGTGAGGCTGTCCCTGGAAACAGGTGAGGTAGCGGTCAAGCTGGCCGGTGAGGGTGCCAAGCAGCTTGCCATTCTCTTGTACGCCATCTTGCGGGAGCAGAAGAAAACCAAGGGCAAGACCCGGCTGACCAATATGCTCCGCAGCGGTAAGGAGTTGAAGGTGTTTGCCGTAAAGGACAGCGACCTCCAGCTCTTTTGCCGGGAGGCCAAGAAGTACGGCGTCCTCTATTGCGTCCTGAAAGACCGGGACGCCACGGACGGTCTGACCGACATCATGGTGCGGGCCGAGGACGCCAGCAAGATCAACCGCATCTTTGAACGGTTTAACTTGGCTGCGGTGGATATGGCCGAGGTCAGGCAGGAGATCGAGCGCAGCCGACAGGAGCAGCAGAGCGACGCCCCGGAAGCGCCAGCGGCGGCGGAGCCGATGACCGAGCAGGAGGTGGACGAGCTGCTGGACGCCATGCTCTCCCCGCCCCCGGAACAGGAGGGCGAACTGCCCGCCCCGGAGCGCACCGCCCCCGAACAGGACAAGGACGAGTTTTTGGAGGCGGTGTTGGGTGGCCCTCCCACCAGGGAGAAAGGACAGACCGAAAACCCCACCGAAGCCCGGAACGAGAAATCCCGTCAGTCCGGGCCTACCTCAAAGCCCAAAGAGCCAACCGCACCGGGTACTTCTGATCCGCAGGAGCGTCCCCGCCCCTCCGTCCGGCAGGCGTTGAACGACATTAAAGCGGAACAGAAAGAAAAGGCGGAGAAGGGCAGGGAGCAGTCCAAGCCCACCAAGGGGCCGAAACACAAGGCCCCGCGAAAATATAAACCTAAAAGGTTAAAGGAGCGATAACTATGCCGAACTATGATGATCTGTTTACCGAGCAGCCCGCCCAGCAGGAGGAATTTAACAAGGACGCATGGGCGGCGAAAAAGCAGGCGGAGCGCGAGAGCGTCTACGCCATGATCGACGACCACGTTCACGACATGAGTGTGGACGGCGGCGTGTTCCAAGGCTATCTGGACGTGCAGGCCCGGTTTGACCTCTACTCCGTGAGCAACGCCATCCTGATTGCCGCCCAATGCCCGGAGGCCACCAAGCTGGCCGACTTTGACACCTGGAAGGCCGACGGCGTGTACGTCAAACGGGGCCAAGACGCCATCACCATCCTGGAACCGGGCAAGGAGTACAAAAAGGACGATGGCAGCGTGGGCGTGTCCTACAATGTGAAAAAGGTCTTTGACATTTCTCAGACCAGGGCCGAACAGCGCCCCGCCCCCGCCGTGGCCCGTGATGAGCGGCTTCTGCTGAAAGCCCTGATGAACAACGCCCCCTGCCGTTTCGCCATCTCCAATGAACTGCCGGAGGGCGTCAACGTGGCCTATCACGCCGAGAGCAGCGTGATCTATGTGCGGCAAGGGCTGGACGCCCCCACCATCTTCCGGGGGCTGGCCCAGGAGCTGGCCCGCGCCCACATGGATAGGGGCGGCATCGCCTGTGAAAGCCCCGACTTCACGGCGTACAGCGTGGCCTATATGCTGTGCAAGCGCAACGGCGTGTCGGTGGAGGGCTTTTCCTTTGACCGCCTGCCGGAGAGCTACGCCATGATGGACGCCAAGGCGCTCCGGGCCGAGGCGGGCGTCATGCGGGATGTGGCTGGCAGCATCACCGCCGACATGAACCGGCTGTTCCAGGCCCAGGAGAAGGCGCAGAAAAACCGGGACGGCGGCGCGAGGTAAGGAGGGCGCTCTATGCGTGATGAAAAACGTGTGGTCACGCTGAACGGCTTCGAGCAGCGGCTTATGGTGCGGGGCCTGACCGACTTCCGCAACGACGCCCTCCGGGACGGCAAACCCACCGAGGACGTGGACGACCTCATTCTCAAGGTCATTGACGCCCCCACCAAGCGTCAGAAAAGGAGGGCTGACCGTGAGGCAAGATAAGTTCTCCAAGACCCACCTGACTCTTTACGCCTGCGGCATCATCCCCGTGGTCTGGCTGGCCCTGCTGCTGGCCCCCTATGTGGGCGGCGGTCTGCTGGGGCTGGTGCAGTACGGCGGGGCGGCGCTGAACGACCCGTTCCACATCGTACTGTGTGGGGACAGCCTGAAAACTGTCCTCATTTTTCTGCTGTGCTACGGGCTGGGTATTGGTATTTACCTCTCCACCGACCGCAACTACCGCAGGCGGGAGGAACACGGCTCCGCCAAGTGGGGCAGCGCCCAGGCCGTCAGGAAGAAGTACGCCGACAGGAAAGTGACCGAGAACAAGATACTGACGCAGAATGTGGCTATCGGGCTGGACGGACGCAAACACCGCCGCAACCTCAATATTTTGGTGTGCGGCGGCTCCGGCGCGGGCAAGACGAGATTTTTCGCTAAACCCAACATTATGAACGCCAATACCAGCTTTGTGTGCCTCGATCCCAAGGGGGAGCTGCTGCGGGACACCGGGAACCTGTTGAAAGCCAAGGGGTACGACATTAAGGTGATCGACCTTATCAACATGGAGAAAAGCTATTGCTACAACCCTTTTGTGTATCTCCGCAGCGACAACGACATCCAGCGGCTGGTGACGAACCTGTTCAAGAACACCACCCCAAAAGGCTCACAGTCCCAAGACCCGTTTTGGGATCAGGCGGCGCAAATGCTCCTGCTGGCGCTGGTGTTTTATCTCCATTATGAGGCTCCGCCTGATGAACAGAACTTTCCGATGGTCATGGAGATGATACGGGCCGGGGAAGTCCGGGAGGACAACGACGAATTTCAATCGCCGCTGGATGAACTCTTTGACCGCCTGGAAATGCGGAACCCGGAGCATATCGCCCTGAAATACTACCGCAATTACCGCTCCGGCAGCGGCAAGACCCTGAAATCCATCCAGATCACGCTGGTGTCCCGGCTGGAAAAATTCAACCTGGAATCGCTGGCCGGTATGACGCAGACGGACGAGATGGAGCTATGGAGTTTGGGCGAGAGAAAGACGGCCATCTTTGCCGTTATCCCCGACAATGACTCCAGTTTTAACTTCATCGTGGGTATGCTCTACACCCAGCTATTTCAGCAGCTTTACTATCAGGCGGACGTGGTACACGGCGGCAGATTACCCGTCCATGTGCATTTTGTAATGGACGAGTTTGCCAATGTCGCTCTCCCAGACGAGTTTGACAAGCTGCTGGCTACCATGCGGAGCCGGGAGATCTCCGTGAGCATCATCATCCAGAACCTCGCCCAGCTAAAGGCCCTCTTTGAAAAACAGTGGGAGAGCATCGTGGGCAACTGCGATGAATTTATCTATCTCGGGGGGAACGAGCAGGCGACCCACGAGTACGTTTCCAAACTGCTGGGGAAAGAGACAATCGACACGAACACCTACGGACAATCCAGGGGGCGGAGCGGCAGCTACTCCACCAACTGGCAGTTAGCGGGCCGCGAATTGCTTATGCCGGATGAAGTGCGTATGCTGGACAACCAGTACGCACTTCTTTTTATTCGCGGGGAACGGCCCATTCAGGACTTCAAGTACGACATTCTGAAACACCCCAACGTGAAGCTGACCACGGACGGCGGGGCCGAACCGTACCGGCACGGGGAGGACACCCACAGCATCGCATCCATCCAGATCGACCCGGAGCTGCTGAAGCAGGCGGCGGAACTGGATGCTGCCGGAGAACACCACTTCATTCTTCTCACCGAGGAAGAATTGGAGGAATATATCAACAGTCATGGAGGTAACACACAATGAACATTTTCAAGAAGAACGAGAAGAACACCGGGAACCGTCTGCCTACGCCCGACAAGGTGAAGCGGGGCTTCCGCTACTACTGCTCTCTGGTGGCGACCGTGGCCCTGATGGGCTGCTGCACCATGACGGCCTTTGCCGCCGATGACCCCCTCACGGTTATCAACAACCTGTCCACGTTCATCTTCGGCCTGATCCGGGCCGTGGGCCTCATTCTGCTGGGCTGGGGCATCGTCCAGGTGGGCCTCTCCCTCCAGAGCCACGACCCGTCCCAGCGTTCCAACGGCTTCCTGACCCTGGCGGGCGGCGTTATCATTACCTTTGCAAAGGAGATTTTGACCCTTATCACCGGCGCGTAAGCCCCCACTATCCACTGACACAGGAGCAGGCTCTCGTCGGCGCAAAGTCCGCATGGCCCCGTTTCCGCCTTGTGGCGAAAGCGGGGCCTGCTCCCTTGCGCCTCCTCTCCCACAAAATCTTCGATTTTGCGGGAACCCATATTAGCCTGCCCCTAAAAAGGAGGTGCTTTGCGTGTCGGATAATTGGGTAGTCCAGAATTTAGAGAACGCGCTGGAAGTCTGGAACGGCAAGTTGAGCGAGATATGGCAGCTTATCACGCAGTCCCCCCAGGACTTCAAGGGCGGCGCGATCTGGAACGTGGTATCGGACATCCACGGGGCGCTCCAAGCCATCGGCTACGCCCTGCTGGTGCTGTTCTTTGTGGTGGGCGTGGTGAAAACCTGTTCGAGCTTTTCCGAACTCAAGAGGCCGGAACTGGCGGTGAAGATGTTCGTCCGCTTTGCGCTGGCAAAGGCCCTTATCACCTACGGTATGGAGTTGATGCTGGCCCTTTTGAGCATCATCCAGGGCGTAGTGTCCACCATCATGAACTCGGCGGGCTTCGGCGCTCCCAACTCCACCGTCCTGCCTGACGAGATCGTGACGGCCATTGAGGACTGCGGCTTTTTTGAGAGCATCCCCCTATGGGCGGTGACGCTGATCGGCGGGCTGTTTATTTGGGTGCTGTCCTTTGTCATGATTTTGAGCGTCTACGGGCGCTTTTTTAAGATGTTTATGTACGCTGCGCTGGCCCCCATCCCCCTGTCCAGCTTTGCCGGGGAACCCAGCCAGAACGTGGGCAAGAGCTTCTTGAAAAGCTATGCCGCCGTCTGCCTGGAGGGGGCCGTTATTGTGCTGGCCTGCATCATCTTCTCCGTGTTCGCCAGCTCCCCGCCCACCGTTGACCCGGACGCGGCGGTGGCCTCAATGGTATGGAGCTATATCGGAGAATTGGTGTTTAATATGCTCATTTTGGTGGGCAGCGTCAAAATGTCCGACCATGTTGTGCGTGAAATGATGGGCTTGTAGGAGGTTAAATGAAAATGTTTTTTCACAGGAATACAAGCACAAAAAGGCTTGAAAATCTGAAAATTCTCCTTGCGCTGTGCGAACTTAATGAAAAGCACATGAAGTCTGTAAACGAATACTATCGTGAACATGGTACGGCCCAGGGGTGTCCCGGCATATCCACCGATGTGGCAGAAATCATTGACAGAGGGATTGAGGCGGGAGAGTTCCCGGACGGCCAGCCCTTTTCCAGCCATGATGTACTGCATGAATACTATGAAGCCCAGCGATTGCGGCGAGAAATTGAGGCGTTGGAATCGCTGGAATTGAAACCGAAAAAGCACGATGACCGGGAGAGATAAGTGCCCGCGTCGGGAAAGGAGTATCAATGGAAGTCAAAATCAACCGTGAAATCCGTAACTACACGGAGAGTATGTTTTTTGGGCTGTCCCTGCGGCAGCTCGTTTTTTCTGCCCTGGCGGTGTGCGTGGCCGTGGGGCTGTACTTTCTGCTGAAACCCTATGTCGGCACGGAAACCGTGTCCTGGATGTGCATTGTGGGCGCGGCCCCCTTTGCCGCCCTGGGCTTTTTCAGTTACCACGGCATGACGGCGGAGCAGTTTATTTGGGCTTGGCTGCGCTCGGAGGTGCTGGAACCCAGGGAGCTGCGCTTTGAATCGTCCACGCTGTACTACGACCTTTTGAAGTCCAGCATGGAGAAGCGGGAAAAGGAGGAATACAAGCGCCATGATTAAGAGCATCAAGACCATCATGCGGCAGGATCGGGAGCCGTACCGCATCCCCCGCAGGGTGCAGGACGTGATACCCATTCAATGCGTCTGGCCGGACGGCATTTTTAAGGTGGGTATCAAGTTCTCCAAGACCTACCGTTTCACCGACATCAATTACAAGGTGGCAAGCCGGGAGGATAAGGAAACCATGTTCCTGGCCTACTCGGAGCTGCTGAACGGCCTGGACAGCGCCGCCACCACCAAGCTGACCATTTGCAACCGCCGTCAGAGCCAAGCGGACTTTGAGCAGTCTGTCCTTATGTCCATGCGCGGGGATGGCCTGGACAAGTACCGTCAGGAGTACAACCAAATGCTCATAGACAAGGCAACCGGGGCCAACGGCATCATCCAGGAGAAACTTGTCACCGTGACCGTCTACAAGCGGGACATTGAGGATGCCCGCGCCTACTTCACCCGGATCGGGGCCGACCTGACCGCCCGCTTCGCCGCCCTTGGCTCCAAGTGCGTGGAGCTGGACGCCGCTGACCGGCTGCGTATTCTCCACGACTTCTATCGGGCCGGGGACGAGGGCAGTTTTCACTTTGACATGGCGGACATGGCCCGAAAGGGCCACGACTTCCGGGACTATATCTGCCCGGACGGGATCGAGAAGCACAGCGACTACCTGAAGCTGGGCGACCGCTATTGCCGCGTGCTGTTCCTGAAGGACTACGCCAACTATATCCAGGACGAGATCGTGGCGAATCTGACCGACCTGAACCGCAATATGATGTTGTCCATTGACATTCTCTCTGTGCCCACGGATGAAGCCGTGCGGGAGGTGGAGAACCGTCTGCTGGGCGTGGAAACCAATATAACAAACTGGCAGCGCCGCCAGAATCAGAACAACAATTTCTCCGCCATCGTCCCCTACGACATGGAGTTGCAGCGCAAGGAGAGCAAGGAATTTCTGGCCGACCTCACCACCCGCGACCAGCGGATGATGCAGGCCGTCCTCACGCTGGTCATCACCGCCGACACCAAGCAGCAGCTTGACAGCGACACGGAGAAGATACGCTCCCTGTCCGGGCGGTGCCAGTTGGCCGTTTTGAAATACCAGCAGATCGACGGTCTGAACACCGTCCTGCCCATCGGCACCCGGAAGATCAACGCTTTCCGCACCCTGACCACCGAGAGCCTTGCCGTGTTCATGCCCTTTAAGGTGCAGGAGATCATGGACAGGGGCGGCATCTACTTTGGGGAAAACGCCATTTCCCACAACCTTATCATGTGCAACAAGGCGAACCTGCTCAATCAGTCGTCGTTTCGGCTGGGTGTTCCCGGCTCCGGCAAGTCGTTCAGTGTCAAGGAGGAAATCGCGTTCCTCATTCTCAATACGGACGATGATATTCTTATCGCAGACCCGGAGGGGGAGTACGCGCCCCTCATTGAAGCGATGGGCAATATCGGCTCCGTGATCCGGGTGGCCGCTGGCGGGAAAGACCGCTTGAACGCCATGTATATGGTGGACGGCTACGGTGAGAACAACCCCATTGTGGTGAAGTCGCAGTTTATCATGTCCCTGGTGGAGCGCATCGACCCCAAGGGCGTAGGCCCCCAGCACAACTCCATCATTGACCGCTGTACGGGGGATTTGTATGAGAACGCCAAGCATGGTGGCCCTGCTCCCACACTGACAGCCCTCCGGGAGATGCTGCTGGAACAGCCGGAGAGCGAGGCGAGAGGGATCGCCCTGGCCCTGGAGCTGTTCACCACCGGCTCCCTTGACATTTTCGGCCATGAAAGCACCGTTGACCTGGACAAGCGGGTGGTGGTGTTCGACATTCACGGCCTGGGCGAACAGTTGAAGCCCATAGGCCACCTTGTCATTACCGACACCATGCTCAACCGCGTCACCCT
The DNA here is from genome assembly GCA_947644595.1 of uncultured Clostridia bacterium. GTDB lineage: Bacteria > Bacillota > Clostridia > Oscillospirales > Oscillospiraceae > HGM13010. The sequence goes on along the minus strand of CANSAE010000007.1, from coordinate 2,721 downwards.
GAACTGGAAAAAGGGCAAGCGCACCCACGTCTTTATTGACGAGTTCCACGTCATGTTTGAGAACGAGTTTTCCGCCGCCTTTTTCAACTCTGCGTGGCGGCAGTTCAGAAAGCGAAACGCCTACCCCACCGCCATCACGCAGAACGTGGAGTATCTTCTGGACTCCGTTCAGGCCAGTACCATGTTGTCCAACTCCGAGTTCATTGTCATGCTCAATCAGGCGGCAAGCGACCGGGAAAAGCTGGCCCGTCTGCTGAATATCTCCGAGGAACAGATGGGCCACATCACCAACGCCCCCGCCGGGTGCGGGCTTATCAAGTACGGCTCCGCCCTGGTGCCCTTTGTCAACCGTTTCCCCTCCAATACGGAGCTGTACCGCTTGATGACCACCCGGCCCGGTGAGGGCCGCTTTTCCGGGGGACGGGCTTAATGCCTGTCCCCCTCTTTTTATGGATGGAGGTGTGAAAATGCCACTGAAAATCAAGCCCTGCCACCTGCGGGCCGCGAGAGACTATGTAGGCCGGTATCACCGGCACAGCATCCCGCCCGTTGGCGGCAAGTTCGCCGTGGCCTGCTATGACGAGGACGATCTGTGCGGCGTTGCCATTTGTGGCCGTCCCGTCGCCCGGTATCTGGACGATGGGCTGACCCTTGAAATTCTGCGCTGTTGTACGGATGGGACGGGCAACGCCTGTTCCAAGCTCTATGGGGCCTGTTGCCGCATCGGTTTTGATATGGGCTATGAGCGCGTCATCACCTATACGCTGGCATCGGAGAGCGGAGCGTCCCTGCGGGCCGCTGGCTTTACCTTTGACGGCGAGGCCGGGGGCCGGGAGTGGACGGGCCAGCGCCGCAGGGACTACTATGTGGCCCCCGCCGAGCTGAAACACCGCTGGATGAAAAGACGGGCGGGTGAGCGGCCATGAGCAAGATCAAGACCCGTGAAAGGGGCAAGGACATTAAAGTGCTGGACAAGTCCGCTGTTGTGGGCCAGCGCATGAAAAGCGCCTTTATCCGTTCCAAGCGAAATGCGGCGGTGCTGATGGACGACCGGCAGGCCACCCCCAGCGAGTACGCCGAGGACAAGGTGGAGTTTGCCGCCGACGATCTGGCCCATGATACGGCGAATGTGGCCGTGTCCGGGGCAAAAACGGCAGTACGCCAGGGGCGGAAGCTGTTCCAGAATCAGCGGGAGAAGTGGGCGGCGGAGAAACGCCGGGAGAACACCGCCCCCACCGAACAGGCACCCACCCCCGAACCGCCCCAGGCTGCGGCCCCGGAAGGCCAGACCCCGCAGCGGCACAGCGGGACACCCCCGGAGGGACGGCTCCCGCGCCAGCGAACCGACCCGCCCAGGGATGGACAGCACCCCCGGCAGGGCACCGGCCCTACCCAGGACAGACGGCTCCCACGCCAGCGAACCGGGACGGCCCCGGAGCGTCAGCCCCTCCCACGGTATGAGCGCACAGCGGAGCGGCCCCCGGCCCATGCTGACGTTGAGCGCCCCGCTGATACTGTAAATTCCTTTGTAGAACGTGGGCGGGCCTTTGCCAAGAAGCAAGCCGCAAAGTGGGCCGAGCGGAAACGGCAGGTGAAAAACCGTACTGTCCTGTCCGACCGGCCACCGCAGATAAAGCCCCAGGACGCAGTTAAAGCGCCCCGGCAGGTGGAAACGGCGGTCAATGCCGTGGAAACACCCGTAAAAGCGTCAAAACGGCCCGCCCAGGCTATGGGACAGACCGCAAAGGCCACCGGCAGGGGTGCAAAAGGCACCGTTAAGAGCGCCCAGTGGACGGTAAAGACGGCACAGCGCACCGCAAAGGGCACCGTGAAAACCGCCCAACACACGTCTAAAACCGCCATCAAGACCGCAGACCATACGGCAAAGGCAGCGCAGAAAACGGCCCAGGCCACCGCAAAGGCGGCGAAAATGACCGCCCACGCCGCCCGTGCCACGGCCAAGACCGCCGCCGCCACCGCCAAAGCCGCCGCAAAGGGCGTTTCCGCCACGGTAAAGGCCATGATCGCGTCCGTCAAGGCGCTTGTGGCCGCTATCGCCGCTGGGGGATGGGTTGCCATCCTTGCCATCGTGATTATCTGCTTGATTGGCCTGATCGTCGGCTCCTGTTTTGGTATCTTCTTCTCCGGGGAGGACAGCGGCACGGGACAGACCATGCCCGCCGTTGTCAGGGAGATCAATCAGGAGTACGAGGGAAAGCTGGACGAGATCAAGAACAACACCGCCCATGACGCCCTTGAAATGTCCGGCTCCCGCGCCGTCTGGCCGGAGGTGCTGGCGATATACGCCGTTAAGACCACCACCGACCCGGACAACCCCCAGGAAGTCGCCACGATGGACGACAGCAAAAAAGAGCTGTTGAAAGAGATATTTTGGGCCATGAACGAGATAAGCCACCGAACAGAAACCGCCACCACCACCCAAACCGTTGAAACGGACGACGGAGCGGGCAATATCATTGAGAAAGAAATCGAGGTAACGACAACGACCCTCTATATCACCGTGACCCACAAGACCGCCGATGAAATGGCGGACGCTTACAATTTCACCGCTGGCCAGCGGGCGCAGCTTGCGGAATTACTGGCTGAAGAAAACCGCAGTATGTGGAGCAGCGCCCTATACGGTATCGGCGTGGGTGACGGGGAGATCGTGGTGGTGGCCCTCTCCCAGCTCGGCAACGTGGGGGGCCAGCCCTATTGGTC
>CANSAE010000006.1 GCA_947644595.1 uncultured Clostridia bacterium | reverse complement strand
CTTCCTCAACCGTGGGCGGCACAAACCGGGTGCGGGTGGGCGGCTTGTCCGCCCCTCTCTCTTCTTCTGCTTCTACTTCTTCTTCTACTTCTACTTCTTCTTCTCTAAACACCCCCATAGGGGGGCTAAGGGATTCTATAGGGGGGCTATTATATCTCCGTCTTGCACCTTCTTTTCCGCTCTCAACTGACTTCTCATAGTCCCGCCAAGCATCGTCTATGTACGGACGAATTACACAAAACACCGTGAATGCAGGAAGGCTCAGGCTCTCCGGCGGAATGTCCTCGCCGTCAAAGTAGCGGAAGGCCGCTTTTAATCCTGCGCCGGCATCTTCATCACTGACGGAGTCAATCGCAGCCCGCTGGTGGTATAACATCTTCCACCATGTAGCCCGTTTCTCTTTTGCCATTATCCCCGGCCCTCCCGCTCCACAGCCTTTGCAGTCTGCAATATCTCCCGCGCCCGGCCACGCATGGAAGCGACAAACGCTGCCCGCTCCCAGTCATCCGCTGGGAGATAGTACCCACGCTTTGACAGAATGGGGATACCCTGCCGCCGCTCTCGCTCGATCTGGCGCCGGATCACCCGGTCGTCCCATCCCGTCAGCATGACCAAATGCGACAGCGGCACCGCGTTTTCCTCCCCCGCGCTCAGCAGGTCAGCAATACACCCTTGACGCGGCACCCGCTCCGGTGTAGACTGTACAGCAGATACCGTGCCTTTCCCCGTGTCCGGGTTCCCATCCCCGGCGCGGGGCTTTTTTATTCCGCTCATGCGCTTTCCCCCTTTGTCTGGTTTCTCACCCACTCCCGCAGCCCCTCCGTGGGAATCAGCCGCCGGGAACCCACCGCGAAAGATGGAAAGTCTGCCCGGTGCATCAGCTCATAGACCGTTGGACGGCTCACGCCCAGCACCTCAGCCGCTTCCTGCGGTGATAGTGCCATTCTCTCAGGCATTGCCCCTTTGCGCGGGTCCTGTAATTCCGTTCGCTCTTCGTTCATGTTACGCTCCTTTCTGTCTTTTTAAGACACTTTCGGCGCAAAAAAAATTAAGTCCGTTTCACTTGGGGACAAAGAGTAACGGGCCTTAATTAACGCGATTTCATTCTGCTTGAATTCTGCGCCGCCTGTTTCGTTGATTTTAGCATTCAATCGTGAAAGACTGATTCCAAGTGCATTTGCAAGCGTTTTTTGAGTATCTTTATTCAATGCCATCACAGATGCAAACCGTGCCTTATCTATCATTTTTCCACCACCTTTCAAATTGTCTTTTTAAGACATAACCAATTTACCCCTTTATCTATGTCTTGTCAAGATATTTTTTCTTGCATTTATCAAAAACAATGGTATAATTAAGACATAAACAAAAGCGATTGAACGGGGGATGTATCATGACAACAGGCGAACGGATTAAGGCGCTTCGCACACAAAAAGGCATGACACAAGAAGAACTTGGGGAAAAAGTCGGAGTAAAGACCCCGGCAATTTACAAGTACGAAAACGGTCTTGTGGTTAATCTTAAACGCTCAACGATTGAAAAACTTGCGGAAGTATTAGACACTACACCGTCGTATCTCATGGGCTTTGACGATGTAAGCAGCCCTCCCGCTCCCGCTTCAAATCTCATTCCGATAGCCGACCTGCACATGAAGAAGATCCCGCTCATTGGGACAATCGCCTGCGGCACTCCCATACTGGCAGAGGAAAATATCACGGACTATATCGACGCGCCGGGACATATCCGGGCAGACTTCGCCTTGATGTGCCGGGGTGACAGCATGATCGGCGCGAACATCCGCAGCGGGGACATTGTGTTCATACGCCAGCAGCCGGAAGTCTGCAACGGGCAGATTGCCGCCGTGCTGGTGGGCGATGAAGCGACGCTCAAGCGGTTTTATCATTCCGGGAATACAGTCACGCTTTTGGCGGAAAATCCCGATGTAGCGCCTCTCACGCTGTCAGGCAGCGAATTAGAAAGCGTCCGGGTCATCGGCCTTGCTGTCGCATTTATGCATGAAATGGAAGCGTAAGGGAGTAACGAACCGTGACACCCCCGCCAAACTGGCGGGTCAGGTCAATAACGGATTGTTATTGAGCTTCCGACGCTGAACAGACCGTTCACCGTGATTCAGATTCCCATTTTGGAAACCTGCCATCGTGAAGGCGTCGCCAAAATAGAGACCCCCTCATTCCTCACATCGAGGAACGGGCCTAACCCGTCGAAACGACACTTTAGGGGTGAACAAAATCCTCACCCCCACAAGCTCAACGATGATTTGTCGCTGAGTGGATCCAAAGCAGTATATTTATCAGGCCGGGAAAACCTGATAAAACCTAAGATTTGTTTTTTTATAATCTCAACATTTCTCAACAGTCCGTATTCACCGGCGGCGTGGATCACGCCCGCAGCAGTGCAAAATGATTCAGGAAAATAATAAAAACCGCCCGGAGGGGGCAACCTCCGAACGGTTCAAATGCGAAAAACCAACAGTCGACAAACAAGGATTCCCGCGCCCTTATTGTATCACAAGGCGCGGCCCGATGCAAGAAGGGAGTTTTATTTTATGGCAAAGAAATCAGCAGCAGGGAGTATCAGGCAGCGCCCAGACGGACGGTGGGAAGCCCGTGTTACCGTCGGCACCAATCCCGGAACAGGAAAACCCGTCCGCCGGAGCTTGTACGGAAACACACAAAAGGAAGTCCGGCAGAAGATGACAACGGTTCTGCGGGAATTGGACAACGGGACATACCAGGCACCGAATAGAATCACCGTGGCCGAATGGATGGACGAATGGCTGAACGTCTTTTGTGCCAATAAGGTAAAACCCTCAACCTATCATAGCTATCAATCATCTATCCGTTTGTATATCAATCCTGTTATTGGGGCTATGCCGCTACAATCTGTCCGGGGAAGCCATGTGCAGGGGATTTACAACAAAATGCTGGATGCGGGATTGAGCGGCAAGACGGTTAAAAATATGTCTGCAATTCTTCATAAGGCGCTCGGTGTTGCGCTGAAACAAGGCTTGATTCTCTCCAACCCCTGCGACGGGGCGGAACTGCCAAAGGCGGAGCATCACGAGATAACCCCGCTCACGGATGAAGAAATCCCCCGCTTCCTGGCGGCTATTGATGATTCGCCTATGCGGAACGCTTATGCCCTGTGCCTGTTTGCTGGTCTGCGTGAAGGAGAATGCCTGGGCTTGTCATGGGGTCAGGTGGATTTCCGGCGGGGACGGATAGCCATTTCGCAACAGCTACAAAAGGAAAGAGTTAAGGGCGGGGGCTATTACATTTCCAGGAGTACAAAGAGTGGGAAGCCCCGTACCATCGAACCGCCGCCCATTGCGTTTGAATATCTCCGGGCGGAGCGGGTCAGGCAATTAGAAAACAGAATGAGAGCGGGGCGGGCATGGAGCAATCCCGATGATCTTGTGTTTACGGACGAAACCGGGAAACACTATTGTAGACAGACATTTTACAGCCGATTCAAAAAAATCGCCGCCAGCATCGGCAGACCAGACGCACGGGTGCATGATCTCCGGCACACCGCGGCAACCGTAGCCATTGCCAGCGGTGCCGATATTAAGAGTGTTCAAGATATGCTGGGCCATGCAACCGCCAGTTTCACACTGAATGTCTATGCACATACCACGGAGCAGATGATGAAAGATACCGCCAGCCGGGTACAAAACTACTATGACGGTCTTGCAAAACGGGCATAAAAAATCTGATAGGGGTATTTTTAGGGGTAAACGCCCGGGAAAAGATATGGAAAAAGCCTTGAAACCGTTGCGGTTCAAGGCTTTTTCATTGGTGGAGGTGACGGGACGTGAACCCGTCCTATTTAACCGCCCTGCTTATGCAAGCGGGCGCAAAGCGCGTTGAAATCCGTTCCCCGGCCTTTGCCGTCGTTCCTGACAATGCGGTTGCGCTTTTGAGCGGGAGCGCGTCGGCGGTGAACGGGGGTGCAGAGAGTGAATGACCTGTATTCAATCGACTTTACACGTTCGCTTCCGCCCGCCCTGAAAAACGACCCGAATATGCTTGCGCTTGCACAGACCATAGCGGAGCAATTACAGGTCACGGCACGGCAGATCAAGCAAAACATAATCTATGCCCGCATTGACGAACTGGACGAACAGACCCTTGATATTTTGGCCTATGATCTCCACGTCGATTGGTACGACTATTCTTACCCGATAGAGGTAAAACGGCGGACTATTAAAGACAGCGTAAGGGTACACAGGCGGCTGGGGACAAAGTACGCCGTTGAAACCGCGCTGGGAGCCGTATTCCCTGGCACAAAGGTTCAAGAGTGGTTCGAGTACGGCGGCGACCCGTTCCGCTTCAAAGTGATTATCGGTGCGGCGGAGGGCGTGACAGCCGAACAGCAAGCGGCAGTATTGGAGCGGGTGCGGTTCTATAAAAATTTGCGTTCCCATTTGGAAACGATCAGTTACCAGATGGAGCAAGCGACGACAATTCACGTCGCCGGGTATCACGCAATCGGAACCCGCCTTGAAGTGTGGCCGTATTTGGCGGACAACTTCACAGAGGAAGCAACCGTGTTTGTCGGGGCCGTTGCGACGTTTGCGACGCGGCTTGAAATCAATCCGTCGCTTACAAACTTCATCACGTCCAGCGGGTCAATGCTTTTCGGCGGCTACACACAGCAGACGCGAAAGCTTCAAATTCAACCTTTGAGAAATGAGGGATAGACAATGCCAGAGGAAACGACAAAAAAATTCGGAACTATCGTAACCGACGTGGGGACCATGCGAACCCGCGAAGCGGTGTTGGAGGGTAAAAAAATCAACCTGACAACCCTTGCCGTCGGCGACGGCGGCGGGGCCTATTACGTGCCGTCGGCAGATATGCAGGGCCTAAAAAATGAAACTTGGCGCGGGGACGTGTCCAGCGTGACCGTCAACCCTGATTCCCCGAACATGATTGACGTTATAGCGGTTATCCCCTCCGACGTGGGCGGGTTCACTATCCGCGAAATGGCGGTTCTGGACGACGGCGAATACACGATTGCCATTTGCAACACGCCGGACACGGAAAAAGTCATAATTACCAGCGGCGCGGCGGGCGAAGTTGAAGTGACAATGCACATCGAGTTTTCAAACACGGGAATTATTACGTTCATCGTTGACCCCTACGCCCTGACCGCGACGAAAAAGGACATTCAGGAACACAACGCCGCGCAGACGGCCCATGAAGCAAAGTTCGAGCAGAAAGCGGACGTTACCGACCTGAACGCCCATGTAAACAACAGCGATATTCACGTGAACCCCACCACAATGGGAAACTATGACACGGCTATTTCCGGCCTGATCGAGCATACAGAGGACGCAGACATTCACGTTTCGGCGGAAGAAAAGGCCGCATGGAGCGCGGCGGTTGAAACAGCGGCAAAGGCGGCAGAGGACGCGGCGCAAGCCCTGAATCTTGCCGCGGGCCTTGAAAGCCGCATTGCCCGTGTGGAAGATGGACTTTTCAATAACATTACCGGGAACCCGTTTCTTGTGTCTTTTGATTCCCTTGACGGAATCATTCTGACTAAGGGTATTTGGAACGCGGAACGGCAGAGAATCGAATGTTGACGGAATATGCTTGCACACGCCGGGAACTGTCCTGCATAATTGGGAACCTGTTTACAGAAATTGAACCGCCTTGCGAACGGTGCGGGGCCGCTGACGTGCTGACGATCAGCGGGACAACCTACACCGGGGCGCGGGCGGTTCTTACTGTCACAGAACACGGGTTCACGTTTGACGGGAACCCGGCGGAGGTTGCGCGAATCAGGGAAAGGCGGTGTTTGAAATGAACCCGCCGCCGAAACAAGCTGAACAAAGCGAATTTACCATAATCACAAAGGCGAAAGACCTTGTAAAGCATACATTCCGAATGACGAATGACAGGCGTTTTCCGAAAAAGTATCGCTTTACTATTGTGAACCGATTACACGACCTGACGATTGATATTTTCCAGCATATACAGGAAGCAAACGAACTTGACCTTGCCGACCTGCAAGAGTTCCGGGAACGAAGATACGAACAGAAAAAGGCTTTGACAAAATGCAAGACAGTCCTTTTTCTGATTGAACTTTCCCTTGAACTGGAACTTATTTCAAACGATCAATGCGCCGCATGGACAAAAGCCGTTTTGGACGTTAAGTACATGACGGCGAAGTGGCGCAAGCAAGATCAGCAGAGGGCGGCAACTATGCAGAGAGGGACCCCGGCGCGGCGATAAAGCCCGCCGGGTTTTCTTTGGGGTATGCCTTGTAGCGTCCAACTCGTACAACGTCCGCAACGTCAATTCCTCCGGCGCGATGAACTGGAACAACGCGTACAACGGCAACAGGGGCGTTCGCCCGCTTTGGTGGATTTCCGCGATTGAGTAAGCCAAAAGCCGAAAACAGAGGCCCACTATCAAAGGAAGGTGTATCCCTCCGCCGCAGTGAGAGGGCGGCGGTAAATACAAGATTGGTGAAGCAAGGCCCACGGGAACCAGCTTCCGCCCCGCCGCGGGCGCGTGGCGGGGTCCGATGATAAAGCATTGACGGGGTGGGAAACGCCCTGCAAGGCGGATTCTATACACGGCAAGGAGTTTTTATAATGACAGACGCAGATTTTACGCGGGTATATGATTTCGGAAACCTGTATGCGGGGTTCCTGAAAGCCCGCAGAGGTAAAAGGGGCAAAGCCAGCGTCGCAAAGTTTGAAGCGAATTTGCTGGAAGCAATTTGCCTACTTTCGGAAATGCTGAAAAACAGGACGTATAAACCGTCTGACTATTTCGTTTTTCGGGTGTACGAACCGAAAGAGCGCGTCGTTATGACAAACGCGTTCAAAGATAAAGTCGTTCAGCATTCCCTATGCGATAACATACTTGAACCAGCATTTTCCCGCGCCTTTATCCGGGACAACTACGCTTCACAGCGCGGGCGCGGGACGCATGACGGCCTATACAGGCTGGAAGAGTTCATGCGGTCCTATTATTTTTCACACAAGGCAAAGGCGGAGCGGGAGGGCCGGGAGGAGGGGTTGTCGCGGCCCGCCCCGCAAGCCGCCGATTACGCCGACGGCTGGGTTCTCAAATGCGACATATCGAAGTATTTCTATTCGATTCAGCATGAACCGTTAAAACAGATGGTACGGCAGTACGTCAAAAGCCCCGGCGTTCTATGGCTTGTCGATATGATTATTGACAGTACGGAGAATCCGGGCGTTCCGATTGGAAATCAAACTTCACAATGGTTCGCGGTCATGTACCTTTCGGGGTTAGATCATTTCATCAAGGAAAAGCTGGGTATTCGCTATTATGGGCGGTATATGGACGACTTTTACTTGATACATGAGGACAAGACGTACTTGCAGTATTGCCGCCGCGAAATAGAACGGTATGTTGCCCGGCTGGGGCTGACCTTGAACAACAAAACGAACATCTTTCCTTTGCGGAACGGTATTGACTTTTTAGGGTTTCATTCATACCTGACCGACAGCGGCAAAGTGATTCGGAAAGTAAGGAGGGCAAGCAAGAGCAATGAACAACGGAAGCTAAAGAAACAGCGGGCTTTGCTGGACCGCGGAAAAATCACCATGCGGGAGATTAAACAATCCTACGGAAGCTGGCGGAGCCACGCGGAAAAGGGGAATTGCTATCACCTTATCCGCGAAATGGACCAACTGTATAAAACCCTATTTGAAGAAAAACTTTCAGAAAAGGAGTGTGTCACATAATGGCAAAAGCTTTAAGTTCTCTTGCCGTCGGTACATTGGTAAAGGACACGGGAACGCTTTACAATGGCAAGCCCATTGTCTGGAAGATTGCCGACAAGGGCCACGCGGGTTATCCTGCAAATTCCGTGACGCTGATTACAGAACGCATTATTTCGCTGAAATGCTTTGACGCTATCGAATCGGGCAACAGCGACAGCAACCGCCGATCTTACGGCAATAACCGCTGGATTTACTCGAATATCCGGCGGTGGCTGAACAGTCAAGCGGCGGCGGGCAAATGGTACGCCGCACAGCACAGCGCAGACGCGCCCCCGTCAAACGCTAACGTATGGAGCAACTACAACGAATACGACGGGGAAGCGGGATTTCTTGCGGGGTTCTCGGCAAGCTTTGTCGCCGCCTTGCTTACTACAACGCATACCGTCGGCAAAGCGTCGGTGGACGGCGGCGGAACTGAAACTTGCACCGACAAAATCTTTTTTGCGTCGTCAACGGAAGTCGGCTTGACGGGCGACGTTGTATGCGGGAGCAAGCTGGCCCTGTTCACGGACGACGCTTCCAGACGGGCGAAACCCACGGCGGAATGTGTGTCGAAAAGTGAGTACACAAACAGCAGTTTCAACACAAATTCGTTTTGGTACTACTGGCTTTGCGACGCTTACGCGTCCAACTCGTCCTACGTCCGCAACGTCCATTCCTCCGGCGCGATGATCTGGGCCCTCGCGTGCGCCGGCGACTGGGGCGTTCGCCCGCTTTGTAATTTGTTATCTTCAATCTTGGTATCTGATTCCCCGGATTCCGACGGCGCATATACAATCATTTGGAATCGCGCCCCCAGCACGCCGCCCAGCCTGACGGTTCCGACGACGGTTCGCGGCGGGCAAACCCTGACCGTAACGTGGGGGACTTCCACGGACGCGGACGGCAATTTGTCCGGGTACATTTTGGAGCGGCAGAACAACGGCGGCGCGTGGAAACAGCTTTACAAAGGTATCAATAAAACCTATACCGACACGATCACGCAGGGCTGGGAAAGCGTCGCATACAGGGTTAAAGCCTACGACAGCGCGGGCGCAGAATCAGCATACAGCACCAGCCCGACCCGAACCGTCATAAACAACACGCCGCCCACAATCAGCGGGAACAACGGCGATCTTGGCACGAAAACCGGGGCGTTCAATCAGGCTTACACAGTCACAGACCCGGACAGCGGGCAAACCCTGACCGTCACGGAAAAGATCGACAACACGGTGAAGCGGACCTATACCGCGACCAGCGGGCAGAACTATTCGTTCAGCGTCACGGCGGCGGAATGGGTGAAGCTTGCCAACGGGTCCCATACCCTGACAATCGCCGCCGCGGATAACGTCGGCGGAACAGCCACCCGAACCTTTACGTTCACAAAGAACGAAACCGAAATCGAAATGACGCTGGCAACCCCGCTTTCTTCCGACGACGCAGTTACAAAGGCAATCATGAGCGTTACGCGGCAGATTCCGACGGGGGCAACCTTTACCGTCGAAGTCTGCAACAATGCCTTTGACGCGTCGCCCACGTGGGAGGACGTGACACAGGCCGTCACAAGTGGAAACAAGTTCTTTTTGAGCAATACCACAAAGACGGCGGCGAAATGGGGGTTCAATCTCCGAATCAAGGTCAAGAGAAACGGGGCAACGGGCGATTGCTACATTGTTTCGGCAGGGGGGAATTTTGAATGAGCGTACAACACAAGCAAGACAGTATTCGCAATATGCGGCTGGAGCGGATGGGGATTCAGCCCCCCGCCGACTGGAACGACGTTGCACAGGTTCGCGCGGTGAAAAAGCAAGAGATCGGAGCGGCCTGTTCCGCCGCGATCTATGCGGGGATTGAAGTTGACGGGTCACGGTATAGCCTGACCGAACACGACCAAACAGAATTGATGGCACAGGCGCAGACGGTCAAAGAGGGCGCGGCGGCGGTTCCCTATCACGCAGACGGGGAACTTTGCCGTATGTACCCGGCGGAAGAGTTTACCGCGCTTGCACAGGCGGCAACGGCCCACGTGTTCTACCATCGGACATACTGCAATCACATGAACGCGTGGATTGCGCGGGCCGATCTGGAAGAACTGCCCGCGATTGTCTACGGGGCGGAACTTCCGAAAGACCTTGCGGCAAGCATGGCGGCAATTATCGCCGCCGCGGGCGGGGGTGCGGCATGAAACGCGTTTTGACGATTTGGGCCGCGCTGGGGGCCGTGTATGTTGCCCTTGAAATCCTCTTTCGGGGGCGGTCCCACCCTGCAATGCTGATTGTCGGCGGGCTTTGCGGGGTCCTTGTTGGGGCAATCAATCAGCGGCCCGGTTTTTACCGCGCCCCGGTCATCGTGCAAGCAATGATCGGGGCGTTGATCGTCCTTGCCGTCGAGTTTGTAAGCGGGTGCGTGCTGAACCTTTGGCTGGGGCTGGGCATTTGGGATTATAGCAATCTGCCCGGCAACGTGCTGGGGCAGATTTGCCCGGCGTTCGGCCTTTTGTGGTTCCTGATTATGCCCCTTGCGATTTGGGCGGAGGACACGGCGCGGTGGCTTATATGGGCCTATGAATGCGCCGTGTACGGTAAAACAGAGAAACCGCCCGACATTGCCCCGTATTCGCTGAAAAGCGTTTACAAAGATTTCATTTTCGGGAGGTAGAGAACGTGACACTTGCACAGCTATTGACCAGCGGCGGCGGGGTTTTCCTTGTTCTTGTTACGCTGATTCAGATTGCCCCCATCAAAATTAACCCGTGGACGGCTATTGCACGGGCGATAGGACGCGCAATCAATAAAGACGTACTTTCAAAGTTGGACGAAACGCGGAAAACACTTGATGAACACATCAAAACGGACGACGCGCGAAATGCGGATTTACACAGATCAAGAATCCTGCAATTCAACAATGAGTTATTGCGGGATATTCCGCACACAAGGGAAGATTTCATAGAAATTCTGGCGGAAATCGACTTTTACGAAAAGTATTGCGATACCCACCCGGACTATGAAAACAACCGCGCGACACACGCCGTTGCACACATTAAGCGCGTGTACGATGAACGGTTGATAAAACACGATTTTTTGTGAAGGGCGGTGCGGCATGGGATATGTATTCGCCGTTGCCGCTGGACTGATCGGCGGCATTGCCGCCCTTGCGCTGATTGAGCGGCGGCAGTATAGGAAACGCCGACACGCGCGAAGCAGAGCCACACAGACCGTCAAAGAGGAAAAAGGAACCGCCCGAAAGATTGAGTTTTCAAAGCTTGTTCTTTCGGCGGTTCTTTTGACTTATTTTGCGGGATTCGGGCTGGGCTTTTGGGCGGTGCTGGTTGACCTTTCGCAATTAGGGGTTTTTCTTGCATACGTGGGAACCCCTACGGCAACGGTTATCGGTTTCTATTCGTGGAAAGCAAAGGCGGAAAACGTCGTGAAGATCAAAAAGGCGAACCCGTCCGAAACAGAGGGGTTGCCCGTTGACCTGAACAACATTCAGCCTTAAATGGAGGTTTCACAAATGGCATTGAGAGGAAAAACGGCGGAAGAACAGATTTATAATTTCCTGATCGGAAAGGGCATGACCCCAGCAGGGGCCGCGGGCCTTATGGGGAATCTGTACGCCGAAAGCGGCTTGAAGCCGACGAACATTCAAAACAGCTATGAAAAGAAGCTGGGATTCACAGACGAAACGTACACGGCGGCGGTAGATTCCGGCGCATACGGAAATTTCGTGAACGATTCCGCCGGGTACGGCCTTGCACAATGGACCTATTGGAGCCGGAAAAAGGCCCTTTTGGAGTTCGTCAAAGCGCGGGGCGCGTCGGTGGGCGACCTTGAAACACAGCTTGAATTTTTGCTTCATGAACTGAACGCGGGTTATGCGGCGGTTCTGTCCGTCCTGAAAACGACGGGTTCGGTTCGGGCCGCGTCCGACGCGGTTTTGTTGAAATTCGAGCGGCCCGCAGATCAAAGCACAGCGGCGCAGGAACGCCGCGCTGGGTACGGACAGACCTACTATAACAAGTACGCCGCGGGAGCGGAGAAAGGGCAAGGAACTATGACAGCAAAAGAGAAGCAGAACCGGGCGAACATTGTTGCAATCGCTGAAAGCTTTTTCGGGTGCAAAGAGAGCGACGGGAGCCACAAGAAGATAATCGACATTTACAATGCGGACAAGCCGCTGGCCCGCGGCTACCCCATGAAGTACACCGACGCGTGGTGCGCGTGCTTTGTGTCCGTTGTAAGCATTCGGGGCGGCGCATTGGCGGTCATGCCAAAGGAAGTCGGTTGCGGAAAAATGATTGAACTATACCAAAAGCTGGGACGCTGGCAGGAAAACGACGCATACGTTCCGGCCCCCGGCGACGTGGTTTTTTACGACTGGAACGACGGCCCGAACTATGCGGCAACCGACAATACAGCCGCGCCCGATCACGTCGGAATCGTGGTATCTGTCACAGGGTCCACAATCAAAGTGATTGAGGGCAACATGAGCAACGCGGTGGGGTATAGAAGCCTTGCCGTCAATGGGCGGTATATTCGCGGGTTCGGATTGCCTGATTTTTCGGCGGTTACGGTCAAAGCCCCCGCAGGAACCGCCACGCGGCCCACAGAGCCGCCCGCAACGTCTACGGGGTCAAATGATACGCAGGGCGCGGGAATGCCCGTTGTGGGCGACGTGGTGCATTTTACGGGCGCGGCGCATTATGCAAGTGCAAACGCAAACAGCGGCCCCGCGTGTAAGCCGGGAACGGCAAAGGTCACACAGCTTGCGCTGGGGGCAAAACACCCGGTTCACCTTATCGCGCAAAGCGGCGGCGGGTCCACGGTTTACGGCTGGGTTGACCTTGCAGACATTCAGGGTGCAACGTCCGCAGGGACCGCCCCGGCCCCGAAAATGCGCGTCGGTGCGCGGGTGAAGTATTCCGGCCCCTTATACCGGGATAGCAACGGGAACGGGCAGGGAAAGGCCGTAAACGGCACATACACAGTTAAATATCATTATCCGGGCCGCAAATGCGGCGTACACATTGACGGGCTGGGCTGGGTTCCTGAATCCGCCTGTTCCGTCGTCGGCTAAAGAAAGGGGAAACAACAATGAATATTATTCAATTTCTGTTCGCAAATTGGGACAGCGTGCTGGTTATCCTTGCGTTCCTTGCCCTAATCGTCGTACTTGTCAAGCGCGGCGAAACAAAGGTGCTGAACAAGGTTCTTTTTAGCCTTGTTACACAGGCAGAAAAGCAGTTCGGTGGCGGAACAGGAAAGTTGAAGCTTGCCGCCGTGTCCGACTGGATTTACCAGCGGATCCCCGCCATTCTAAAACTGCTTTTCAGCGAAAAGGACATTGAAAGCATGATCGAAACCGCGCTGGAGGAAACGAAAAAGGCGTGGGGCAACAATGAGAACATAGCGGCGTATATTGAACCGACGACCGAAATTGTCGTTACTGCTTCCCCGCCGGAAGTGGAAGCAATCGCCACAGAATTGAAAGCAGAGCCGGGGACGATAGTTCCCATGAACGAAAAATAACCGTCCGATTCGGACAGGTTCGGACAACATGAAAGCCCGCCGGGATTTTGCCCCGGCGGGCTTTTTTGTGTTGGCTGGCGGTATTTAGTCGGCCTGTTCGTATGTGTAAGAGCCGTCCACGCCGCGCGTGATAAATCCGGCGGTATCAGTAACGCGCCCGTCGTCGTCGAGGGTTCCATAAACGGGAATCGTTACGTCGGAGCCGTCAAAGACAATCCCTGTTCCGTCGTCACACTTAATCGTGAAATAGTTGTACCCGCTATCTTTTACGACGGTTTCGGCAAATTCGGCGAAATTTTCCGCCGTAAGTTCTGCAAGTTGGGACTTTAGGACGCTGACAAAAGCCCGTTGCCCGATCGCGTCGCCGGAACCGCTTTTCACATCGGAAGTTTTCACGTCACAGTCAAGCAAGAAGTTATACTGTTTGTATTCAGGATAAAGAACGTCTTTGCCGTCGCTGATTTCGGAAATCGTGCCGTCGTCGTTCATCATAACTTCAAGGGTATTTGTCCCCCAGCGAACCTTGTAAACGCCGTCGGTTTCGGAAACCGTGCTGATCTTCCCGTCAAGGCCGCAGGACACAAGGGCAATGAAAACGTCGTCGGCCTGTTCCGGCGTGATCTGCATATCTGCCCGAATTGTGTTCATCGAATCCGGGTAGAAATCATATTGCGCGGAAAGTTCGCTTGATTTCGGCGTGTCGAGATCAACCAGCACGTCGCCGCACGCGGAGAGGGACAGCGCAAGCCCCGCCGCAAGGATAAGAGAAAGAACCCTTTTCATTTTGGAATCCTCCATTCCGCCGCCCGAAAGGTTAGGCGGCTTGCTTATTTTTTCAAAGGTGGAACCGTCTGTTTCAACGTCGTTCTGACCTTTAACACAATTATACACTTGCCGCGTGTTAAAGTAAAGAATAAAGCGGAACTTTAACACACAGGAGGGAAGCCGCATTGAAGATTTACGAATACAAAGGCCGAAAGAACCTTTGCGGGCGGCGGGTAAAAGAAGCCCGCGCCCGCAGGGACATAACGCAAGCCGAGCTTGCCGCCCGCTTGCAGATTGCAGGGGTAACAATGGAGCGGGACAGCGTAAGCCGAATTGAGATCGGGACCCGCTTTGTTACCGACTACGAATTGACTGTGCTTGCAAAGGTGCTGGGCGTGTCTATGGAATGGCTGACAGAACAGGAAGATTAAAAGCCCGCCGGGAATGGAACCCGGCGGGCTTTTGTGTTAAGTATCAGCAGACGAACACGCCCAGGGGGGAGCCGCCCGCAGAACGCCAGCCCCGGCGGTGAATATCGGAAAGGCGGACCCGTTCGGGCTTGCCGGGGCGTTCGTCCCAGCGAATCAAGGCGAAAACGCCGCCGCGGGTGAAGCGTCCGGCGGGTTCGTCGCAGAATCCGACGACCGTTCCGCCCTGAACGGGATAGCAAGCCCCGCACACGCATTCGACGCGCTGACCCAGCATGACAATAACTGTGCCGTCGTCGGCGGGCTGGGAGATCGTCACGATTTTAGAGGGGGCCGCGTCCCCTGCAACGGGCGCGGGGGCGGCGGGTTCCTCTTTCTGCTGAACTTCATATTCAGCGCGGAAAACGGGGGCCATAGAATAACGATCAGGAATAACATATTCGCCGCGTTCGTCGCTGAAAAGCTTTGTACGGCGGGTTTCGCCGTCCCGCTCGAATGTAACGGTTTTTTCAGTGCGCTTCACAATTTTAATTGTGAATATGCAGTTATGGTCACACGCGCTTGTGTCAAAGTATTCCTTACCGATTTCAAATTTTTTCATTTTGATTACCTCCATATATGAAACGAAATGTTTTAGTTACTTTTTTACCGTGTCGGCCCCCTTTTCGTGTCGGCCCGTAAGGTTGGCCCCCGCCATATTCTTAACGCCCCGGCAGGTGGGCGGCTTATGTTTCCCTCTTTCTGTCTTTTATTATATACTAACGTTAGTATAATAGCAAGATGGAATTTTGCACAAATATACTAACGTTAGTATGTACAATATTTATACTTGCGTTAGTATAGAAAGCGTGGTATAATGGAAAACAAAAACGGAGGTGGAGCAAATGCCCGGAAAATACGAAACACCGCGCGGAAAAGCCGCAACAGACGCGAAGCGAAGATATTATGAAAAAACCTATGATCGACTTTATCCGGCGGTCAAAAAAGGGAAAAAGGAACTTTACATTGCCGCGGCAAAGGCTACTGGAAAGTCGCTGAATGAATGGATAGAAACAACGCTTGACGCGGCGGCGGGAATTGGGGGAAAAGATCATGAATGAATGCAAAGTGTTCTTTCACCCCGCTTTTGCGGAAGCAGTTAAGGACGTGGCAAAATTAGACGAAGAGCGGACGCGCCTTCAAACAGTCATGGAAAACAATACATTCGAGCGGGTACGAAGAATTATTGAAACACAACCATTGAGGACGCGAACCGCGCTTTATTGGTCCATTTACAAAGCTACTTGCGCCGGGCAGGATTTTTCCCGTGTGGATTCGATGAAGGATATAGCGGATATATACACCCAGTTCAACGGGCAAGGCGATTGAAACGTAAAAAGGCGGCGGGCATTACGCCCGCCGCCTTTGCTTATGGAGGAAATAAAGAATATGAACTATAAAGGGAATCAACATTTGAAGTGGGAAGATCGGCTTTCCATTGAACGTATGCTAAAAATAAAAACGCCGAAACCGAAAATTGCGGAAGCTTTAGGCGTTTGCCTGAAAACTGTATACAATGAAATTGCGCGGGGAATGTGCGAACAGCTTACAAGCGAACTGGAACCCGTATTGCGGTATTGTGCGGACGTTGCAGAACGGAAGTATCAAGAGCATTTGCGGGCAAAGGGACCGGACATAAAGCTGGGGAAAGACTTTGCCTTTGCGGAGTATATCGAAGAACAGATTATTGAAAAGAAGAGGTCCCCCGGCGCGGCTTTGGCGCAAATTGCGATTGACGGAATGGAGTTCGACACCCATATTTGCGAAACAACCCTTTATAACTGGATTTATCGGGGCGACATTTTCTTGAATGTTACGGCGGAACACCTTTTGTATAAAGGGGACCACA
This sequence comes from uncultured Clostridia bacterium, assembly GCA_947644595.1. Taxonomy (GTDB): domain Bacteria; phylum Bacillota; class Clostridia; order Oscillospirales; family Oscillospiraceae; genus HGM13010. Next base: position 135,602 of record CANSAE010000006.1, on the reverse strand, counting down.
GAAAGCCAGAGGACAGGGACAGGCAGAAACGGGCGCGGCCCGCAAAGGGGGACACCATAGAGGAACGCCCGCGGGAAGTGGCAGACCGCGAAACTTTCGGAAATTGGGAAATGGATAGCATTATAGGTTGTAAGGGAAGCAAGGCCGCGCTGGTGGTGCTGACAGAGCGGTTGACCCGTTACCCTGTGATTTTTCGCGTTCCCGATCACACGATGGAAAGCGTTGTGCGGGGGCTTGACCGTATAGAGCGGAGGATGGGCGCAGGGTTCCGGCAAGTGTTCAGGTCAATAACGGTTGACAACGGAAGCGAATTTCAGGATTGCGCCGGAATGGAGAGGTCAAAGCGGGCGCGGAAGCCCCGCACAAAGATTTATTATTGCCACCCGTATTCTGCATACGAAAGGGGGAGCAATGAAAACATGAACCGCATTATCCGGCGGTTCTTTCCAAAGGGAACAAGCTTTGATGAAGTGACCGCGGCGGAGGTTGCAGAAGTTGAAGAGTGGCTGGCGAACTATCCCCGGCGGATATTGGGCTGGGCAACGCCGCAAATGCTTTTCGAGCGGTACATAACATAGCCCCCGAAAAATTGAACAGAAAGGGAGCGGAGCCGGAAGCGAAAAAACGCCCGGTTTGGTTTCCTGTTGCCTTTTTGCACAAAAGCGGGGGTTCCAAACGCGCCGGAACCCCCGCTTTTCACAAGTCGGGAAAATTTATTGAACTTTTTTGTAATTTAGTCTTGACATTTGGCTGCTCTGGTGTTAAGCTGATATATCGTTCATCCTCAGCGAAAAATTGACTGAGGGACATCCCAAACGCGGCGCAAAGCATGTTGAGAGTAGGAATAGAAGGGATGCTTCCGCGCACGTATATATTTTTCAGAGTACTTTCTGATACGTCTGCTTTTTTAGCAAGTGCATATCGAGTCCAACCGCGATGGTCGGCGAGTTCCTTGATTCGACTTACAACATCCAAAATTTCACGCCCTTTTCAACTATATTTTACCGTTCATTTGAAAATATGGAAGGGCTGATAGGACTGTATATTGTGGTTCAATTGGGCTTTATAATGCGGCATAATATAATCTTGTAGAAGAAACATATTTCTTATATACTCCAATCTGTCCCAATAAAGAGAGGAGAGAATTTGGAGTGCTGATTTATTACTTATCGCTGATTGACGACCCGCGGGATGATGAAAAATTTATACAGATCTACGAACTCTACAGGAATTCAATGTTCAATAAAGCAAATTCCATTTTGCATAACGTACAGGATGCGGAAGATGCGGTGCAGGAAGCATTTATCAGTATTGCGAAAAATATTAAGAAAGTTTCTGAACCGGAGTGTCACAAAACCAGAAGATTCATCGTTATTGTTATTACACACAAGGCGGTTGATATCTACCGGAAGAACAAGAACCATTATACCGTTCCCTTGGATGACATCGTGACCTATTCCCTGGATGAGCACGATAAAAGCAGTCCGCTGGCCGATGTGATGGAACACTTTGTGAAATTGCCGGAGAAATACCGTACACCCCTGCTGCTCAGTGTGGATCAAGGGTACAGGAGCAAAGAAATTGCTGAGATTTTAGGTGAACGAGATGATACCATCCGAAAGCGTCTGGAGCGGGGGACAAAACGTCTGAAAGAGTTATATGATGAAGCGGAGCGAAAAAAGTCGGAGGGGTACGATGTTATCTGAACAACAGATAGAAGAAGCGATCAAGGCGGTAAGCGCCGCGATGGCGGCGGATTTTCCGGAGGCATACGAAGAACCGGTACACGAATTCTCACCCGAATTTGAAAAGAAGATAGAGGAATTGGTGCGGGAACTGCGGGAACGGCCCCGGCGCAAATGGCTGCAAAGAGCTGCATCCGTCGCGGTGACGATTGCGTTGTTGGGCGGCATCTGGTACGGCATCGGGTCGGAAGCCCGAGCATCCATTGTCGGCTGGGTACGGGAGCAGTACGAGACGTTCTTTCATTATTTTTATGAGGGGGACGGCAACGGTCCCGTTTCAGAAGCGGAATATGAGTTGGGCTGGCTGCCAGATGGATATGAGTTTGTAACGAAAAATGAATTTGAGGGGCGGACAACTATTGTATATACAAGAATTGATAGGCAGTTGCTTAGATTTACTTATGATATGGAACCAGTGAATATTGAAACGTATTTGATTGATGAAGAATGTAGAATTGAGCAAGTTGAAATTGATGGAATATTAGCAGAGATACACTTATATAAAAATGATGCTGTTGGTAATGATATTATTTTAAAAGACAATGAGAATATTTTATTTGTTATTACTGCACAAGAAAACAAGGAAAATTTAATTAAAATGGCAGAAAATATCAAGAAAATTAAATAATTTGCCATAAGATGTCACAAAGAATGTTTTTTGAACGTTATAAGGTAAAACTCGAAAAGGAGGTGAAACTATGAAAAAAAGAGCGATTGCACTTGTTTTAGTGGTAGTTATGTTGTTGTCTGTAAGCGTATTTGCAGTAGACGCAAGGTCGAAGAGTATTAGTCCAGGATTATCGTTTAATGGAAAAACGGCTAATTGCTATTTGGAAGTTGTAGGAGACAATATGTCCGACACGATCTCGGCTACAATCACGCTGTGCAGGGGCACTACTGTGTTAAAGACATGGACAGAGTCTGGAAGCGGATATATTTTCTTCAGCGATACTTATACTGTTTCTACTACCGGTACCTACAGATTGAACGCAGATGTGACGATCAATGGCACGACCTACCCCACAGTTGGACATTCCGCAACCTGCAAATAAGCAAAAGAACCACCATCGAAGAAATTCGATGGTGGTTCTTTTTTATCTTCATTTTTGAAATTTGTCACAAATTGGAAAATTTTTCCGTTATAAAAAGCGAAATGACTGTTCCGGAAAGCAACATTGACTCACAAGGCTATGGTACAGGGATGGTCTTTCATCACCCGGGTGGGTCAATGGTAGGAGAGAGCCATTATCCGGAGTATTTGTAAAGGAAGATTTATTTATGCATCCGTACACCAAACACATACAGCCCATTATATCAAAAGCATTAAAGGCGAGTAGCAAAAAGCTGACCCAAGCGTGTGCAGCAGAACGACTCAGAATCAGTGAACGGGCATATCGCAATTTGGAAAAAGGAAAATATTGCCCATCCACAGCGACCTTTGCCATGTTGCTGATACAAATGAAGGACATGGAAGTTTTACAGCTTGTCGATGAACTGCGCAGCCAAATTATGACAGCGGAAGAACAAGAAGCCCCCGGCACAACCTATGAAGGAACCGGCAGACATTATAAAAAGAGAGAATTGAGAGAACGGATGTAACAGCAAAAAATACGAAAGCCGCACGATTTTGTGCGGCTTTCGTATTACGCAAAAAAGCACCGAAACCATACAGTTTCGATGCTCATTTGTTGGTCCGAGTGACTGGAGTCGAACCAGCGGCCTCTTGAACCCCATTCAAGCGCGCTACCAACTGCGCTACACCCGGATATCGTGCCTGAATATACTACCACAGCATTTGTGGAATTGCAAGAGGGAAATTCAAAAATTTTACTTTTTTCTCGATTTATTTTCTGCCTGACAATACAGATTCTACTTCTTTCAACTGCTCGGGTGTGTTTACACCGATTATCTCGCTGCCCAGTTCCAGCATGCACACCTCCGGCTCATGCCCATCCAGCCGAAGAAGGTCGGGAACGTCGGTAAGGTAATATTCTCCGCTGGCGTTGTTGTTCTTCAACATGGACAGAGCGCCCTGCAAAGCTGTCGCGTCAAACACATAGACACCGGCATTCAGCTCCCGGATGCTCAACTGTGCGGGGGAGCAGTCCTTTTGTTCCACGATGCGAAGGAAATTTCCGGCTGCGTCCCGCTCTACCCTGCCGTAGGGAAGCTCCAAATCAGAGGTGCCTGTGAGCATGGTGCACAGAGCACCGGAGCGTCTGTGCGTCTCAGTCAGCGCAAAATAAGTTTCCCTCCGAATCAACGGCATATCTCCGCAGCAAACGAGCACATCTCCCTCAAAGCCCTCCAGGGCCTCGAATGCGGACAGAACGGCGTGCCCGGTGCCCAATTGCTCTTTCTGTTCTGCGAAGCAATAAGCGGGGAACGCCTCCATGACCCGTTCCTTTTGATAACCGACTACAACAATTGTATCTTCCGGCGGAATGAAGTCCAAAGACTGAAGTACGTAATGCAGCAGCGGCTTTCCGCAGGCCAGACGCATGACTTTGGGCAGATCGCAGCCGTCGGTACGCATCCGGGTCCCTTTCCCGGCGGCCAGGACAATGGCCTTTAACGGTTTATCTGACATATTTGTTGCCTCCTGTGTAGCCGACTTCCCGGATTGTTGTGACCTCAAAGATGTCAGCATTGGTATATAAATGTGTGATAATTGAGCGGACGGTACCGTCGTTGTTTTCCGTCAGTCCGAGCATGAGAACATTGCTGCCACGCGCGCCGTTCAGACGGTTGATGACAGCTGTATTGCTGATGGGCTGTCCGTTTTGGCCGGTGATGCCGTTGATGTTGTACATGCAAGGGACAAGTCCGTTTTCCTGACATTGCTGGGCAAAATCCTGGGTCGTGCCGTTTCCGGCAGTGACCAGTACGGTTTTTGTATGTGCGGCCTCAAACAACAGTTCCGAGGCGTATTCGACTTCATCCAATGTGGCGGTTTGGCAGTAGATACCGATATTGTGCCCGTCTCCCACGATGCGGCGGACCGTATCCGGCGCGGCGGCAATATCGGCGCCGGTCAGAAAAAACGTGGCAGAAAATCCGTAATTTTTCAAAAGATTCAGCAAATAGTTGGAAGGCAGATCCAGGAAAGTGAGATAAACGGTGATAGTACCATGGGGGCCCTGAACGCTTGGGGTCGGTGATGGCGTGGGCGCTGGGGGATTTGCCTGTTGATAGGCGTTGTACCGGGAACGCATCAGATTGGTGGCGGCGGAGAGAAATAAATCGTCCCCAAGGACCTCACTGCCGTCAGTAATTCGGCAGATGTCACCCTGGCCGCTGCCCTCAATATAGGAGGCCCGCAGGCCAAACATGGAACAGATAAAAACGGCAGGAACATATACCTGACCGTTCCGGTAAATGGCTGTGGCGGCATAGGTGATACCGTCTTTATCCGTGGCAATACCGGTATTCATATCGATCGTGATCTGCTGGGAGGAGGTATAGACCAGTACCACAGAGATGCTGGAATCATATAAATTATAAATGCGGAAGCTGCTCAGCGCGGAGCATGGCACGTAGGCGATGGAATTGCGCACATAAGCTAACGGGACGGATTCCGGCAGGGTATCGTTGATGGCAACGAAGCATACATCGGAAACGGCATTGGCCGGGAAGGGAAACATGGCGAGCAGCAGCACCAGCAGTAACAGCAGTGCTAAGAGCCTTCGATTCAAGCGCATCACCTCCCAAAATATCTATTCATATTTTAACACAGATCGGAGAAAATAAGAAGTAGGAAAATGTATTTTTTCGGAAAAGAAAAGCTACCTGGAAAAGTGAAAAAATTTAGAAAAAAGTGTTGACATCGGGAAATGTATCTGATATAGTAATCAAGCACTCAGTGCTTGGCCGAGTAGTTCAGTCGGTTAGAACGCCAGCCTGTCACGCTGGAGGTCGAGGGTTCAAGTCCCTTCTCGGTCGCCAATTCCCGCAGACGTTTGTCTGCGGGAAAAAATATGCTGCTGTAGCTCAGGTGGTAGAGCACGTCATTGGTAATGACGAGGTCGGCAGTTCGAGTCTGCCCAGCAGCTCCACAGCCCTGCAAGTAAAGCGCTTGCAGGGCTGTACTTTTTATGAAAGAAACGAGGTGGGGACTTGAAAACGCATTATCAGGTCATTGTCGTGGGAGCGGGGCCGTCCGGATTGGCTACGGCACTGAACCTGCGCCAGCAGGGTGTGGATGACATTTTGGTCCTTGAAAAAAAGACCTTTCCTCGATATAAATGCTGCGCAGGGTATATTACCAACAAAACCAAGACCGCTTATGAGCAATTTGGACTGGACATCGGTGCGTGCCACTATACACTCATCAAAGATTTTAATATCTTCTATCAACTCCGAGGTGTGCAGACGATTCCGAATCGATTCCTGTATACCAACCGCAAGATTGACCGTGTGGAGCTGGATCATTCATTTTTTCTGCTGGCGAAGATGCGGGGCATTGCGGTGTGGGAGGATACATATATTGAATGCCATGAACCGGACAAAAACCAAGTACTTTTGAATCAGGAGAGGACCGTTACTTATGAGTATTTGGTTTTTGCTGACGGTACTACGGGCTTTGGCAGCCGCTATCAGCCGGAAAAACGGCGAAACATTGCGATGCAGGTGACCTTTCCTGCAGACCGGAGGGATGCCATTGGGATCCATTTCGGGATTACCCCAAAAGGCTATGCCTGGGTAAGCTCTTATCAGGGAATTACAAATGTAGGGCTCACAGACGTCTATACTCCCGGCAGGGATTACCGGGCCGTTTTCGCGAATTTTCTGGACCGTCTGGAGCTTTCCTGTGACTTACGTGAACTCCGCGCAGCGTTCACGCCGATAGGGACGGGCTTACCGGTAATGGATCAGAATGTGTTTTTTGTCGGCGATGCCGTAGGTGCCTGTGATCCTCTGACATTATCCGGGCTTCGGTATAGCTTGAAAAGCGGAGAGAAATGCGCACAGTCCATCCGGACGGGAAATCCCGGGCGTTACCGGCGGTACATCCGGACCCTGGGGATTCGGTTCAAAATGATGACCGTATTGCAGCGCTTGTTTTACCGCAAGCCGATACTGTGGCTGACGTTCAACGTAGGCTGCCGGTATTTCAGCGGACTGATGGCATTTGCGTTCAACCACTTTTTCGTGAATAAGAAGTAGGGGAGGGCATTGTGCGCTCCCTTGACTTTTCTGCTCCCATGTGGTACGGTGTTGTTCCTTGAACTGTCTGCCGGGGAGATGACCGTAATGGCATTTGACCGGATGTTTCATACAGGGGTGCTGCCCTGCAAGGGAAAAGGAAGAGAGGAAAAACATAAATGAAGAAAATTGTGCAATTACTGCCCGGTTTCGCGTTGGCGATTTGTATTGCGGTGGTAGCTAAACTTATCGGCAGTATCCCGGTGGGGGCTAATCAGGTGGACTCGTATATCGGTGCGTCGGTCATTGCCCTGTTCATAGGGCTGCTCATCAATCATTTCTGGAAGCCGACGGAGACCTTTGCGCCCGGCATAAAGTTTACCTCTAAGAAGATTTTGAAATTTGCCATCATTCTGCTGGGGGCGTCCATGAGCGTATCCACGATTTTGAAAGTAGGCGGCCGGTCCATTGAGGTCATGGTATTCACTTTGCTCACCTGCTTCGGCGGCGGATATTTCATTGGAAAGGCGCTTGGGCTGAACTGGAAGCTCTCCAACCTGATTTCTGCGGGCACGGGCATCTGCGGCGGTTCTGCCATCGCGGCCATCGCGCCGGTTATCGACGCGGAGGACAGCGACATTGCCTATGCCATGTCTGCTACCTTCCTGTTTGACATGGCCATGATTGTGCTGTTTCCCATCATGGGGCGCGCCATGGGATTGAGCGACGAAGCTTACGGCCTGTGGGCAGGCACGGCGGTGAACGATACCTCCAGCGTGGTCGCGGCGGGATATGCCTTTTCTGAAGGTGCGGGAGATTTTGCCACCATGGTAAAACTGACCCGTACCCTGACCATCATTCCCACAGTAATCGTCTTTGCCCTGATCGAGGTGCGTCTCAAGAAAAAAGAGGCTCTCGCCGGAAGTGAGTCTTCGGACACAAAGGCCAATATCAGCTTTTGGAATCTGTTCCCCTGGTTCATCCTGGGCTTTATTGTATTGGCGGCAGTCAACAGCGTGGGACTGATCTCCCCTGAGCTTTCCGGTGGATTAAAAACCGTCAGTAAGTTCCTCATGGTTGCAGCCCTGGCGGCCATCGGCTTGAACACCAGCTTCAAGGACATGGCCAAATCCGGTATTCGGCCCATGATCCATGGCTTTATCATCTCCGCACTGGTGGTCATTGTTGCGATTACAGTGGAATATTTTATGGGCATTGTATAAGATAAAACAATCCCCCGGGAAACTTCCCGGGGGATTGTTTTATTCCAGATACAATTCTTTCAGCCGTTCTGTTTTCTTTGGTGTCATCCCGAGTCCTTGATGGATGAATGCTTCCAAACTACCGGAGTGTTCCTTTGCGATGCCCAGCACCGTATCCAAAAATTCTTCATATACGCTGTCCAGTATCCGCATCTGTTCAAACAGAGACTCGTCGTCAATACGTTCCCGGGCCTTTTGAATGGTCTTTTCCGTCTCCGGCAGCACGAAGTCATTGGTCAGCAGATAATCCGCCAGTACGGTCTCATAGGGCACCCCCAGCGCGGTTTCCAACAGCGCTGCCGCTGTGCCGCAGCGATCCTTGCCCATGGTACAGTGCCAGAGTACTGCACCCTTTTCCTGCGCCAGCAATTGTTCAAAAAACCTGCGGTACATGGCGATGCCGTGGTCGTCCAAAAAGATTTTGTAAAGCTCCCGCATCCGCTGGAAAGCCTGTCCCTCCATCTTTTCGGCCATGGCGATCATACGCCCTACGGGGTCATCCTCCGTCACGGTCTCCCGGGTCACACCTTCAGCCTGATTTTCAAAGATGGGCAGGTGGATGTACGTCACCCCCGGTAATACTACGTCCGGTTTTCGGGCCATCTCCCCGGAGGTCCGCAGGTCGATGACGGTCCTGAGACCATATTCTGCCACCAGCCGTTCCCGGTCTGCTGCCGTGAGGTCATGCAGATGCCCGCACCGCAGCAGGCGGTGGGGCTTGACGCGCCGCCTGTCGGCAGTTTCCATGCCGCCCAGGTCCCGGAAATTGGGGGCGCCCTGTAAAATCCGTTCTTTCATATTCGAAACAGCCTCCTTCCGTTCTCCGCGGTCACGTGGGCGGTATCCTCCATGGAAAGCCCCTTGATCTCTCCGATTTTTTCCGCGATATAGCGCAGGTTCCCGGAATGGTTCCGGGTACCCCGGTTGGGCTCCGGAGAGAGATAGGGACTGTCGGTCTCGATGAGGATGCGTTCCATGGGGCAGACCTCCAGGACTTCCTTGTGCTTGCGGTTGTTTTTATAGGTCACCGGCCCGTCAAATCCCAGGTACCAGCCCAGCTTGATGAGTTCTTTCGCCATTTCTGCGCTGCCGGAAAAGCAGTGGAACACCCCCCGCACCCCGGGAAATTCCCGCACGATGGCCAGACTGTCCCCGTGGGCCTCCCGGTCATGGAAAATGACGGGCAGGTCCAATTCCAGCGCCATTCGCAGCTGTGCCCGCAGCACCTCGTGCTGCAATGCGTTATAAGAAGTGTCCCAGTAGTAATCCAGCCCGATCTCCCCGATGGCCACGACCTTGGGGTGTCGCGCCAATTCCTGAATGACATCCAAAGCTCCGTCGTAGTAAGATTCTTTCAGTTCCTGAGGCTGCCAGCCCACGGCGGCGTAAAGATAGTCGTACCGCTCCGACAAAACAATGGCTTCCCGGGATGATGCCTCATCGCAGCCCGGGTCCACCACCAGGTCCACCCCCAAAGCGGGTAAACTGGACAGTACGGTGTCCCGGTCGGCATTGAATTTGTAGCTGTCATAATGGGCATGGGTATCGAAAAACATAGATTGTTTCCCTTTCTGATAAATAGTCATTTCAACCGCATATATAAGAGCGGATAAGGATTTCCTTCCTCGTCATGCTCCGTACGCTGATATATCTCAAATCCGAGATGCTCATAAAATCCAACTGCCTGCGGGTTCTGCTCATTGACGGTCAGGGTCCGGACCCCATAATTTTGGATCCCGGAGCGAAGAAGCTGTTTTCCAAGGCCCTTTCTCTGTTCCGTTGGGGAGAGGACCAGCATTTCCAACCGCCCCTGATCAACACCCATAAAAGCAACCGGTACCTGTTGCCCCGTTTCGGCAACCACCAGATGGGCAACGCCGCTGATTGCCTGCGGAACAAACTCCCGGATTTTCAGGATTTCCGCGTCGGAAAGAAACAGGTGTGTGGCACGAACGGAGCTTTCTCAGATCTGCAAAAGTTTTTGCACCAGCAGAGGCGTTCTTGCTTGTACTTCATAAATGTTCATCGAGTTTTTCTCTTATTCTCGTATCTCCGACCGCGGGGGTGCCCGGGTCGACGTTAAATTGTAGCCGTCATAATGGGCATAAGTGTCAAAACACATAACGCCCTTCCAGTTTGAGTTACTGCCAGTATAGCAGATTTTTTCCCATCCCGCAACGGTTGTGAGGGGAGAAAGAATGTGCTATACTAACCAAAAGGGGTGATTTTATGGGAACGACACGGTCATTTGTCTTTTTGAAGAACCGGGGAGACAGTCCGGAGGTCCTGCGGGACAAGCTGCGGCAGTGCGGCAGAAAGCCGGCAAGCGCCGAAGAAGCGGCGCGGATGCAGGAAGAGCGGGAACGGATGAAACTGCAATTTGTGCGGCTCCTGGGAAAACCGCCCCAAACGGATGGGAATGTCATTCAATTCCCTGGCGGCACGATGGAACAGGCAGCGCGGATGGTGGAGGGGCTTTTCAATATTCCGAAATATCATGTCATCGCCTACCGGCCGGAGGTCCCCTGGCTGCCGTATTTCGGCACGGACCTGTGCGACGGGCGCATCACCCGCGCGAAGGAACTGAAAAAGCTGTCTTTGCTGTTCCAAACGCCGGTGCTTTCCTTTGCCATCATGGACAGTGATGCGCTCTATCTATCTTACTACGATGCTGAAAAAGGAGAATCCCATGACTATATGAAGCCCGATGAAGATTGGTATCTGGAAGAATTCCCGGATGATATTTATCTGGCAAAATTCCCGGCGTTTTTGACGGAACTGTGCGGCTGGGATTTGGCGGTGCGCCTGCGGCAGGTCTGGGACTCCAAAGAACTGGACGCCGATGACCGTATGATCGAGCTCACCAAGCTGTTGGACACCCAGCCCTTGTATGATGAGACGCTGCAATGGACGGAGGGCTTTGAAAAACTCTCAGCGGATTAACGAAAAAAGACGAACACGGCGGTGTTCGTCTTTTTTACTATTCAAATCTCCGGCAGACTGGCCGCGGCGGCGGACTGTCCCACCCGGCGGAACTTCTCATCGGGCAGAGCGATGTTCACCGCGGAGCTGAGGTCTGGGTACTCTTCTGCCAGCACCTGTTTGCAGATGTCCAGCAACAGATCTCCGCCCCTGCCGCTCATGACGCGGCCCAGCAGCAGTACATGGCGGAAACCGTACCAGTGGTGATACAGTGCCAGCGTGTGGGCCAGATATACCCCTATGCTCTCATAAATCTTCGCGGCCCGGGGGTCATTTTGTTCCATCAGGCCCTGTACGACCTTCAGCTTTTCGGCAGGGGAGAGGTCCTCCTCCATCTCGATGCCCGCGGCGGGGGCCAGCTTGATGACCGCATCCTGGGAAAAATACTTCACCCCGCAGCCGATGTCGCCGCTCCATTCGTCCACCATGGCGCCGGGCGCGGCGTCTACAGGGACAAAGGCCAGCTCATTGAGCCAGCCAGTGATGTTTCCGGCGGCGTCCACATAGCCTGCGGCCTCACTGGTGCCCATGGCGATGCCCAGCACGTTGTTGTCCTCCAGGCTCATGGCCCCAGCTAGGGCAGATACATCCCCGTCGTTCACCACGGCATAGGGCACGTCACCGAAGGTATCCCGCACGGCCCGGATGTAGATGTCCTTCACCTTGGTGTCGAACAGGTCCTCCGGCACCTGCAGAAACAGGGACGCGCTCATGGTGCGGCCGTCAATATAGATGCCCGCTGAGGAAATGCCTACGGCGTCCACCCGGGGCAGATGGGCCGCCGCTGACCGGAAGGCGGACACGATGCCGTTATAGTGGTAGTCCGGGTCGGTATTGACCTTCGGGAACCACACGACCTCCTCACTGAACACGCTTTCCCCGTCGATGATGGCGGAAACCTTCCGGTCAGATGCCCCGGCGTCGAACCCGATGCGGCAGCCCTCCAGATGGCAGCCCACAGGCATGGAACTGTCCTGGGTCTCCGGGACTTCGTCCACTCGCAGTACTGCGAAGGGCTGCTCATAGATGCGGCTCATGAAGTCAACATCAAAGGCCCGGGCGCCATTCTGGGCATAGCGTTCCTCCATGACGGCGCACACGGCGGCATTCCCCATCAGATACACCCGAAACCCGCCCTTGAGCCACAGCAGGGTCTTGATGAGTCGGTCGATGTAATACACATCCGCATCAAGTCGGTCGGCCGTGCCGTGGACAAAGGTGCGGCACACCGCCGTTTGTCCTCCGGAGCGTTCTACAGCGATGTGGAACGGCTCTTTTGCATCCTCCAAAAATGCTTTATTGAACTTGCCCAGTGGCAAAAACGCCGGGTCCAGTGGCGGGAGATGCTGAATGCTTACGTCGATACCAAGATGCTTCATGGAACATCCCTCCTTATATCATTAGGCTATCAGCTTTTTTCTGTTTGTCAAGGGCGGAAAATATTTTTTCCGGATGACTTGACGGGAGGCTGTATAACCAATATGATGGAAGCAGTAAAGGAGGGGGGCCATGAAAATCTATCAGGAAGCGGACTACAGTGCCATAAGCCGCCGTGCCGCTGACATGATTGCCGGGGAGATCATCTGTAAGCCGGATTGTGTCTTGGGCCTTGCCACGGGGGCCACACCCATCGGTGCCTACGAAGAATTGACGGCCCGGTACCGACAGGGGGCATTCAGCTTTCAGAAGGTACGCACAGTGAATCTGGATGAGTATAAGGGCCTGGAGCCCACCCATCCCAAGAGCTACCGGCATTTCATGGAAGAGCACCTGTTTTCCCAAATCGACGTTGACCCGGCCAATACATATCTTCCCAATGGCCTGGCCCCGGATGCTGACGCTGAATGTGTCCGGTATGATGCCCTGCTGGCATCGCTGGGCTATGCCGACCTGCAGGTGCTGGGATTGGGACGGAACGGACACATTGGTTTTAATGAGCCGGGGGAGAGCTTCCTACGGGATACTCATGTAGTGGACCTGACCCAAAGTACCATTGAGGCCAACGCCCGTTTTTTTGCCCGTTCAGAGGATGTGCCCCGTCAAGCGATCACCATGGGAATCGGGGGCATTATGGCCGCCCGTCGGGTGCTGCTTCTGGTCAGTGGGGAAGAAAAAGCGGAGGCGCTGTATCGGACAGTCTGCGGCTCTGTCACACCCCGATGTCCGGCGTCTGTTTTGCAGCTTCACAGGGATGTGGCCGTTGTGGCAGATTGCGCGGCCTTGAAACTATTCACGGAAAAGGGGAAACACATATGCGGATAAGCAATGGTGCAGTGTTTGAGGTGGACCGGGGCTTTCTCTTCCGGGACCTTTGCACCAATGGGGCAGTGATCGCGGAACAAAGCGGGGACGCCCGGGTGCTGGATGCGTCCGGGTGCTATGTGATCCCAGGCCTGATCGACCTGCATTTTCACGGATGCAAGGGCGAGGATTTCAGTGATGCCACCCCTGAGGGATTGGCAAAAATGGCGGAATATGAACTCAGCCAGGGCGTAACATATCTCTGCCCGGCGGGAATGACTTTGCCGGAAGCGCAGCTTCTCCGGATATGTGAAAATGCGGCGTATTATCAGCGGACTGCGGTCACAGGAGCGGAGCTGGTGGGTGTGAATTTGGAAGGCCCGTTTCTGAGCGCGGAGAAAAAAGGCGCGCAAAACGGCGCGTACCTCCGGGAACCGGATTTAAAATTGCTGGACCGCCTGCGTACTGCGGCCGGAGAACTGGTAAAATTGGTGACTGTGGCCCCGGAGCTGCCCGGTGCCGTCGAATTCATACGAAAAGCCGCGCAAAGCGGAATCACAGTTTCTGTTGGGCACACCGCGGCAGACTATGCTGCGGCGCAGCAGGCATTTTTTGCCGGCGCGAGACAGGTCACACACCTGTTTAATGCCATGGCACCCTTCAGCCACCGTGCGCCCGGTGTAGTGGGAGCGGCCTTTGACCATCCGGAGGTCCGGGTGGAGCTCATCTGCGACGGAGTTCATATTCATGAGAGCGTGGTCCGGTCCGTATTCCGTCTGTACGGCCCGGAGCGGGTGATTTTGATTTCCGATACCATGCGTGCCGCCGGGATGCCCGACGGTCAGTATACCCTGGGCGGCCTGGATGTGACGGTCCGGGGCAAACTGGCCACGCTGGCGGACGGTACCATTGCCGGCGCCGTGACCAATTTGATGGAGGGTCTCCGTACTGCCGTATCCTTTGGCATTCCGTTGAAGGATGCCGTTCGGGCGGCTACCTTCAACCCGGCCCAGGCGATGCATATGCAGCACCGCATCGGGACTTTATCGGCGGGGATGGATGCCAGCGCAGTCCTGTTGGACAAAAAGGATTTGTCCGTCCGTGCTGTTGTGTTCCGCGGCGAACTGATAGAGATAGCATGAAACAAAACTGGACCCACTGGTATCTCCTCACCATGCTGGGGGTGTTCCCCCTGTGGCTGGGCTGGGAAGGCTATGGGAATCTCACGATGCAGAAATATGCCTTCTTTGCGGCGGTTACCGCTTTGTGGCTGGTTGGACTGGTCGTATTGACAGGTTGGGAAGCACTCCGCCCTGCGCATAGACATGCGGGGAGATGGTGTGTGCTGGCCCTTATGGCCGGACTGTGCCTGTCTGCCTTGTGTTCTCCGTATAGAGCGGAGGCCATAATCGGCCCCAGCCGGTATGACGGCCTCTTCACCTGGCTGTTGTACGGTGGTATCTTTTTGGGCGTTTCCGCCTATGGCAGATTGCGGCAGTCCTATGCTTGGGTGCTGGCCCTGAGCGGTACGGTCAATGGGGTCATCGCCGTAATCCAGCTGTTGGGATGCAATTGCCTGTGGCTGTTTCCCAACGCCCGGACTTTCTATGATTCCGGCGTGTATTACACGGGCGAATTTCTGGGCCTTATCGGCAACACGGACCTGCTGGCTGCTTTTTTCTGCCTGGTCATTCCCGTATGTTTTGGAATGTTCCTTGTCTTTGGCGGAGGCAGAGGCACGGCATTCTTGCTGCCCGGCGGGCTGTGCCTGTTTGTTTTGCTGAAATCCGGCGTGTCTGGCGGACTTGCAGGACTGCTGTTGTGCGCCTTATCGGCGCCGATGCTCATCACGGACCGGGAACGCCTTTCCCGCGGACTGCTTCTGCTGGCCTTGATGGCAACCATAACGGGGATATCCATGTCGCTCCGGTTTTCAGCCACGGGAGCGCGGTTTGTATTGTGCAAACCGACGGCAGTGCTCCTGTTAACCGCGGGGCTTTTCGCGGCTGCGGGGCAATTTTTCCGGAAGTCAAACTTGGTATTCCGCAAACTTCCCCGGATCCTCGCGTTTTTGGAAGTCTTATGCCTTGCGTCAGCCTTGGCACTGGTCTACCTCTGCCCGCCGGAAGAGGGGACGCTGTACGAGATATCCCGTGTGCTCCACGGGGAACTGTTGCCCTCTTTCGGCTCCAGCAGAGTGGAGATTTGGCAAAATGTGTGGGAACTGGTTCGGGAACGCCCCTTGCTGGGCGGAGGACCTGGGACATTGGAGCTGCGCACAGACTTGGAATTCTCCCGTTTTGTGGAGGAGAGCGGCCGTATGCTCCGTACTCATGTAGACAATGCCCACAACGAATATCTGAACCTGCTGGTAAACGGCGGCTTTGTGTCCCTGCTGCCGTACTTGGGATTGATGTCCGCCACACTATGGCGCTTTTGGAAGCACCGAGACAGCCGGATAACATGTGTGCTGGCCTTGCCCCTGTTGGCCTGGTGGGGACAGGCTCTGTTCGGCCTAGGCCTGTGCATCGTGATGCCCCTGCTGTGGTGCGTATTGGGTCTGTTTTGGTCGGTTGACGATAATAATATTATGTAAACAATAAAACGAAGTATATGTGCCGTTATCTCCGTAGGGGCGGGTTCTAAACCCGCCCCTTGTTTTTATGTGTTCTCCAGCTCTTCCACCTCGTCCAGCCACAGTCGGGAGGACGCATCGCTGGGCATCCGCCAGTCGCCACGGGGGGAGAGGGTCACGGTGCCCACCTTGGGACCGTCCGGCAGGCAGGAGCGCTTGAACTGCTGGACAAAGAACCGCCGCATGAAGGTCCGCAGCCAGTGTACAATGGTTTTGTCGTCGTATTCCCCGCCGAAGGCGTAGTGCGCCAGACGGAAAATTTTCTTGGGCCCGGCCCCGGTCCGGAGCATGTGATACAAAAAGAAATCATGGAGCTCGTAGGGACCCACTAAATCCTCTGTTTTCTGCGTCATCTCACCGTTTTTGTCCGCAGGGAGGAGCTCCGGGGACACGGGAGTATCCAGAATATCACCCAGCACCGCGGCCATGGCGGGTTCTGCCTTCTGCGCCTCATAACGGACGATGTACCGTACCAAGGTTTTCGGTACGGAGGCGTTTACCCCGTACATGGACATATGGTCGCCGTTGTAGGTGGCCCAGCCTAGGGCTAATTCGCTCAGGTCCCCAGTGCCGACAACAATGCCTGAGGTCATGTTTGCAATGTCCATGAGTACTTGGGTGCGTTCTCTGGCTTGGGCGTTCTCATAGGTCACGTCCAAACAGTCGGGGCTTTGCCCAATGTCGTCGAAGTGCTGCAGCACGGATTTGCTGATGTTCACCTCCCGCAGGGAGACACCCAGCAGCTCACACAGCTTCACTGCGTTGGATTTGGTCCGGGCCGTGGTGCCGAAGCAGGGCATCGTCACGGCCAGCACATCCGTCAGCGGCCGGTCCAGCAACTTCATGGCCCGTACCGCGACGAGGACGGCCAGGGTGGAATCCAGCCCGCCGGAGATCCCGATGACGGCGGTCTTGGCATGGGCATGCTTGAGCCGCTTGGCAAGGCCATAGGACTGGATTTGCAAAATGGCCTCGGCCCGGGCGGATAGCTCTTCGTCATCCGCCGGAACGAAGGGATTTTTTGCTGCATATCGGGTCAGCACCGTCTCCCGAAGGGGCTGGGCAAAGGAGATCACACAGCAGTCCTCTCCATTGGCGGGGATGGTGGTATTCATATGCCGTTCATTGGCCAGCTTATTTACATCAATTTCCGTTATGGTGAGCTCTCTGGACTCAAAAGGCCGGTTTTCCGCCAGAATCGTGCCGTTTTCGGCAATGAGATTATGCCGGGAAAAGACCATATCTTGGGTAGATTCTTCCGGCCCGGCGGCACAATAGATATAACCGCAGGCGAAGCGTCCGGTGGTGGCGGAAATGAGGGTGCGGCGGTATTCTGCTTTCCCGATGACTTCGTCAGAGGCGGAAAGATTGGCAATAATGAGCGCGCCGTTCCGGCAAAGTCGGCCACAGGGTGGCTCGGGGGCCCACATATCTTCGCAGATCTCTACCCCGAAGGTAAAATGTTCCAGCGTGTCATGGGCAAACATCAGATCGGCACCCATGGGCACCACGTCCTTGCCCACAGTGACGGCGGCATCGGAAGGCAGCTCCATAGCGCTGCTGAACTGGCGTTTTTCGTAAAATTCACCACCATTGGGCAGGTGTACCTTGGGTACAATGCCAAGACAAGCCCCATCATAAAGCACGGCAGCACAGTTGTACAGTTTCCCCCTGTACCGCACCGGAAGTCCGATTACATAAACCGGATATTTCCCGGCGGAATATCCGGCGAGCGCTTCCAGCGCCTTTACGGCGGCGTTCAGGAGCACGTCACTGTAAAACAGGTCCCCGCAGGAATAGCCCGTCACGCATAGTTCCGGGAATACCACTAGATTGGTTCCCAGCTTGTCCGTTTGTTCCATACGGGTTTTGATTGCCTCCGTATTGCTCTTTACATCCGCCACCGTGACGGAAACAGCGGCGGCGGCGACTTTGATGAAACCATCTTTCATGTACGTAGCCTCGACTTTAAATAAGATGTATTTAGAATAGTGCCAAAGCGGGAGATTGTCAAGCACTTGCAGTTCTGGAAAATTCGCGGTATAATAACCATAACGCGGCTGATGCCGCCTTGATATGGGCAAAGGAGCAGTTATGAAAAGAAACACATTGATTGCGGTCGCACTGATCGTTTTGATTACAGGGTCTATTTTATGTATCAGAGGTATCCTGAGCGATGACCCGGCGGAAACGCCGCCCCCGATGGAACCCACCGTAACGCCGGAACAGACGGCCCCTGTCACCCCGACGCCGATGCCTACGCCAACGCCGATTCCGACGCCGACGCCGTCCCCCACCCCGACACCGACACCCACACCCACACCAGCCCCGACGCCGACGCCGGAGCCTGCGGCAGTGTCTGGCAGCTTTCGGTCTGATTCCGGCACGAAGCTGAATGTTTTGGTGGAGTGGAACGCCTATCCAGCGGCCGGCGGCGGATACCGTCTGGCTGTGGATGTGAGCGCGGAATCGTACAGTTTTTATACCGACGCACTGCATAACAGCATCGCCATCACTGTGGATGGCACGACCTATGCGCTGAACAGTCCCAAGGTCAGTTATGAAGGGGATGATCTGGCCGTTACGCCGTTGGTGTCACAGACGGCGGAGGTTTCGTCCGGCACTGTGCCTGTTACTGTAGTGTGGAATTACAAAGGCACTTACAGCGGCGTGGAGATCGAAAGCATCACCGCGTCCGGTACGGTGCAGCTACCGTAAAAGGAGGGAAATCCATGCGGGTATCCATTGTGCAAATGCAAGTGGTCGAGGAAAAAGTAAAAAATATCGCCCATGCCTGGGCGTTGACGGAACAAGCCGCGAAAAACGGTGCGGATATAGTAGTCCTTCCGGAAATGTTTCCGTGCTTTTATGAAAACGCTGCATTTCTGGAAAATGCCGAGGAAGCAGGCGGCATGATCTGGCAGGCGCTGTCGGATATGGCCCGGGACAACGGTGTGTACCTCATCGGCGGCACGTTCCCGGAACGGGAAGGGGACCGGCTGTACAATACCTGTTTTGTGTTTGACCGTGAGGGCCGACAGATTGCCCGGCACCGCAAGACCCATCTGTTCGATGTGGATGTACAGGGCGGTCAGCATTTCAAAGAGTCGGATACCTTTACCCCGGGAAAGGATATCACCGTATTCGACACAGAATTCGGACGGCTGGGTCTGTGTGTCTGCTTTGATATGCGGTTCCCGGAACTGGCGCGCATCATGGCTCTGGAGGGGGCGAAGGCTGTCTTTGTTCCAGCTGCCTTTAATATGACCACCGGACCGCTGCACTGGGAAGTGATGTTCCGTAGCAGAGCGGTTGATAATCAGCTGTTTACCGTCGGCTGCGCTCCGGCCCGGGATGAAAACGGGCCCTATGTATCTTACGGAAACAGCCTTGCTGTGGATCCCTGGGGCAAGGTGCTCTGCAGGGCGGACGCCGGGGAGGAAGTGCTTACGGCGGAGTTGGCGCTGTCAGAGGTGGAGCAGACCCGGATGCAGCTCCCATTGATACCAGCTCGCCGGGAGGATCTGTACATACTGAAAAGGAAGTGAGGGAGATTATGGGCCTCTTTGATCGGTTTAAAAAGAAAACACCGGCTGCGCCCGAACAGCCGGAAACAGGGACAATGTACGTATACTCGGAGGAGGAGCTGCGGGCGTATGAGGATTTCCTCAGTTCCCGCTATGGTAAATTTGACAGAATATTTCATGAAATCGTTTCTCCGGATATCCATCTGGATGTCATCGTTATTCACCCCACTAAGGAGCATCCGTTTTATAAGCTCATTACTATGGGGATGGGCGCATACCGGATGCAGGTGCCCGGGGAACTAAGGGAATATGAGCTGGAGCGGGCAGAGTTGGTGACTTATCTGCCGGCGGACTGGCAGGTGTATTCCGACAAGGAGTGGGATTACTGGCCCATCCGCTGGATGAAGATTCTGGCGCGGTATCCTCTGGAAGCCGAGACATGGCTGGGGTTGGGGCATACGGTATCCACCAGCGCTGAGGATGATGCGGTAGCGGAAAATGCCGGTTTTACGGGATTCCTGCTCCTAAACGCCCTTGGACTCGACCGGGAACCGCTGGACTTCCGGCTTCCCAGCGGCGAGCGGGTGAATTTCTACCAGATGCTTCCGCTGTATCCGGAGGAAGTATGCTTTAAACTGGAACATGGTATAGAGGCTCTAATGGAACGGTTTGGAGAAGAGGACCGCTTCCCGGTGATCAATATCCATCGAAAAAGCTACGGGCCGGAGAAACAGCCATGACTGGTGAGGCCTTTCTTCAGGCCTTGGAAGCGGAAGATGGCTGTCTTGAGGGCATCCGCCTGACGGGAGCCCATGTTGAGGGACGGCGGTTGTACGGTGCGGAGTTCAAGTCCGTGGAATTCATGGATTGTGTGTTCTCGGGCTGTAATTTGGCAAATACCGGCTTTTATCACTGCACCCTTACGGCTTGCGATGTTTCTGGGTGCAATCTGGCGGACAGCTATTGGAAAAACTGCACGTTGACCGGCTGCAAAGGGGACCGGGCAAATTTCAGCGGTGCGCATTTTCGGGAGACGCGGATTGCGGATGGCTCCTTTTGCTTTGCCGGATTTGCGAAAACCGTTCTGGACGGCTGCTTGCTGGAAAACAGCTTGTTTCGGGAAACGGCGTTTCCGGAGGTCCGGCTGAAAAAGACCCGGTTTCGGCGCCTGGACCTGACCCGGGCGGACTTTTTCCACACGCCTCTGAAAGGGATGGACCTGTCAGATTGTGACATCCCGGGATTGATGGTGTCTGATACATTTCAGGAGCTGAAGGACATAAAGTTGTCCTATGGACAGGCTGTGGATGTGGCCCAGCTTCTGGGGATAAAATTGATATAGAAACAGCCCCGGCGGAATTTCCGTCGGGGCTGTTTTCAGCGGGGATTTATGCAGCGGGGATGACCAGTACCTGGCCAGGCTGCAGATCATTGGGATTTTTCAGAATGCTGCGGTTCGCCTCGTAGATATTGCTCCACTTACTGGCATCTCCATACAGATTCAAAGCGATCTTGCCCAGATAATCACCAGCCTGCACAGTGTAATTGCCCTGATTTCCGGAGACAACAGGAACTTCCACTGCGGGAGCGGTGGAACCGGTGGTGGCAGCGGCAGTAGCGCCGGCACCGCCGCGCAGAATGTTATAAGTGGTGCGGGCAGTCTTATTGGCGTCCGTCATGGTCAGCTCCGTCCAAACAACACTGTCATAAGGCAGGATGGACACGCTGCGGTTGGTGATGTCATAAAACACAGTGTACTGGGTGTAGCCGGGGGCCTGACCGACGGCCTTACCGTCCTGGATGCTGCTGTACTTGTACAGGCCGTTGATATCCTCTTTCGTCACGTTGGCGGCGTTGGCAAACAGCTTGTAGCCGCGGGCCAGCATATCCTTGCTGGGGATCTGACTGCCGCCGTCCGCGGCGTAGCGCAGCATGGCGCAGCGGATAAAGCGGTTCATGGAGGTATTGGCCGCGGGGAAGGCGCGGTCTTCTGTGCTGGCTTTCCCGGTGACAGTCACGCCCTTCATGGTGATGGATTTGATGTTCTGGGCCCGCAGCTCGGGGGATTTGCCGATGTAATCTTCCAGATTTGCGATCTGGTCAGGATAGCTGGGAGAGTTGGTCATGACGCCGATGGATTCATACACGGTATACACGCCGGGATTTTCCGGGTCACCGTTTTCCAGAACGACGGTCTTGCCGGCCGCGTCTACGAACACCAGATGCATGGTGGCGGACAGCTCAGAGTAGGGGATACCCTCCACATGGATGGCTTTGACCCGGGTGGTCTTGACCATCTCAATGACGTCGTCCACATCTTCACACTGAGCCAGGAACCAAGTCAGTGCTTCCATACCGGAAACCAGGCGCATGCCTTCAGGGGCCTCATCGCCGGGGTAAGAGGTGCCCTCCCGGTAATCCTGCAGACCGGCAGTCAGACCGGCGTCGTTCATACCGTCCAGCAAAGCTAGGGAATCACCGAAAGACATGCCGATAATGGTATGCTCAGCCGTGATGTCACCAGTGGTGAAGTGGATGGGCTGGCCGGCGGGATAGCTCACCAGATAAGACGGGTCGATCATCGAACCGTTTTCGCCGAATACGTTAAACGCGTCATCCATATCGCAGGTGCGGAACCAGTAGTGGTTTCCTTCCTTGCTGGTCAGCTCCATGCTGGAGCACGCCAGAGCGGGTGCCTGAAGGGCAAACAGCATAATGAGCATCATGACGATGGCCAACAGGCGGGTCAATTTTGTGTGTTTCATGATACAATCTCTCCTTTATGCGTTCTCAAAACGCTATTTTTTGGAAATCCAACCTTATGATACACCTATTGATAGTTTTTTGTCAATTAAACTTTGCAGAAAATATATATATTTTTTACAAAAATAATTGGCAAAAAAACAAATTTTCTACCACACAAGAAAAAAGGAGGCAACAACAGTTCGTTGTTGCCTCCTTTTACGATTTTCAAGGCTTGAAGCCGTCTTTCAGCGCTACGGAGCGGTTAAATACCAGATGTCCCGGCTTTGCATCCCGGTTATCCAGACAGAAATACCCCTGCCGCAGGAACTGGTAGCCTTCAGCGGTCTTGCCAGGCTGAGGCATAGGGACGCCAGCTAAACCGGCCTCCACCTTGCAGCCGGTGAGGATTTCCAGACTGTCTGGGTTCAGATGGTCCAGGAAATTTTTCTCCCCGCCGTCGGGGTCTGGGTCGGAGAAGAGATTATCGTACAGCCGCACCTCCGCGTCCACGGCGGTGGCCTCGTCTACCCAGTGGATGGTCGCGCCTTTGACCTTCCGGCCGTCGGCGGGATTACCGCCCCGACTTTCCGGGTCGTACTCAGCCAGCACTTCCACCACATTTCCGGCATCGTCCTTCACACAGCCGGTGCAGGTGATGAGATAGGCTCCCTTCAGCCGACACTCCGGACCGCCGGGGGTGAGGCGCTTATATTTGGGGACGGGGATCTCCAGAAAATCGTCGGCCTCGATATACAAGTGTCGGGAGAAAGTGATGTCCCGGGTACCGGCGGATTCGTCCAAGGGGTTATTCTCCACCGTCAGGGTCTCGCTTTGCCCCTCGGGATAGTTGGTGATGGTGATCTTGATGGGCCGTAGCACAGCCATGACCCGCTGGGCATGGTCGTTCAGGTCCTCCCGCAAACAGTGTTCCAAAAAGCCGAATTCTACCGTGGACGTGACCTTGGACACGCCGTTTCGCGCGGAGAAATTCCGGATGGACAAAGGCGTGTAGCCTCTCCGGCGCAGGCCGCACAGGGTGGGCATCCGGGGGTCGTCCCAGCCGGAGACCCGGCCTTCCTCCACTAACTGGCGGAGCTTGCGCTTGCTCATCACCGTGTAGTTGATGCCCAAGCGGGCAAACTCAATTTGCCGGGGCTTGTGGTACGGGATGGACACGTGCTCCACCACCCAGTCGTACAGGGGCCGGTGGTCCTCAAATTCAAGGGAGCACAGGGAATGGGTGATGCCTTCCATGGCGTCTTCAATGGGGTGGGCGAAGTCGTACATGGGATAGATGCACCACTTGTCCCCCTGCCGATGATGGTGGGCATGGTTGATGCGGTAAATGACCGGGTCGCGCATATTGAAGTTGCCGCTGGCCAAGTCGATTCTGGCCCGGAGGGTATACTTTCCGCTGGGAAATTCCCCCGCACGCATCCGGGCGAACAAATCGAGACTTTCCTCCACAGGCCTGTCCCGCCAGGGAGAGCGGGCGGGGGTATTTACATCGCCCCGGTACTCCCGGAATTCCTCCGGTGTCAGCTCACACACATAGGCCAGCCCTTTTTGGATGAGTTCCACGGCACACTCGTACATCTTTTCAAAATAATCCGAGGCGTAGTAGAAGCGGTCGCCCCAGTCATAGCCCAGCCAGCGGATATCCTCTTGGATGGCCTCCACGTACTCCACATCCTCTTTGGAGGGGTTCGTATCGTCCATCCGCAGGTTGCACAGGCCCTGATATTTTTCCGCCGTGCCGAAGTCCACGAAAATGGCCTTGGCATGGCCGATGTGCAGATAGCCGTTGGGCTCCGGGGGGAACCGGGTATGGACCTGCATCCCCGCGTACTGCCCGCCGGGAGCGGTATCTTCATCAATGAATGCTTCGATAAAATTACTGGTGGTTTCTTCCATCTTTTTCACCTTCCTGTTGGTAGGAACATTATATACATTTTTTCGTCATTTTACAATAGAAAAGTGAATGGACGGCTCTAAGGTGGACATTCCTGGAAAAATAGTGTATGATACCAAACATAGGAGCGAACGCAATATGATTTACATAACATACACATGTATGATTTTGCTGATTCTTTTCATTGTGCTGCTGGGCTACCGCTTTACGGCGGCGCTGGCAGTAGGCGGACTGGCTCCAGCAGGGGAGGAGCGACATCTGACCCGGCGGGACGTACTGGTGCTGGCTGTCATCACGCTGGCCTATGCCATCCGGGCCTTTTGGGGCTTGGGAGATACTGCCGCGCCCCAGACCTTTGCCCATTTTGCACAGGGCGGAGACAGTGTGACGCTGGAGTTGGAGCAGTCGTCTCAGGTGGATGAGGTGTTGTTTTATACCGGCTTGCATACAGGGTATTACACGCTCTCCGTTTCTCAGGACGGTGAGGAATTCACTGAGCTTGCGTCTATTGAACAGAAATATTCCGCCCTGTTTGCCTGGCAGCGGGCAGAAATTGAGCCGTTCACCGCCCGCTATGTGCGTCTGACCGCGGACCGGGAGCTGTATATGGGCGCCTTTGTACTGCGGGACGGCGTTGGGACGGCCCTGCCCCTAACCGCGGAGGACGAAAACGGCGCGGCACTCGTTGATGAACCGGAGGTTGTTCCGGCGGAGCCGTCCTATCTCAACAGCACATATTTTGATGAGATCTATCACGCCCGCACGGCCTACGAGCACATCCAGGGTGTGTACCCCTACGAGACCTCCCATCCGCCCCTGGGGAAACTGATATTATCCGCGGGTATTCGACTGTTTGGCATGACGCCCTTCGGCTGGCGGAGTATGGGGACCCTGGCTGGGGTGCTGATGCTTCCGGTGCTGTACGCGTTTTTGAAGCGGCTGTTCGGCAATACGGCTTTATCCGGATGTGGCACGGTGATTTTCGGGTTTGATTTTATGCACTTTGTCCAGACCCGGCTGGCCACCATTGACAGCTACGCAGTGCTGTTCATCCTGCTCATGTACTACTTCATGTACCGCTTCGTTACAGAACGGAAGCTCTCCTGCCTGGCTTTATCGGGCATTGCTTTCGGTCTGGGAGCGGCCAGCAAATGGACCTGCATCTATGCCGGTGCGGGCCTGGCGGTGATCTGGCTGCTGCACTGGATATTCCGGTTGAAAAAGGAGCAGGACTTCCGCGTTCTGGCGGAAAATATCCTGTTTTGCCTGCTCTTTTTTGTGGCCATTCCCGGCGTGATTTATTACGCCAGCTATTATCCCTACGGCAAAGCCGTCGGTTTATCCGGCCCGGGTATGTATCTGGACCCGAAGTATATCAAGCTGGTATGGGACAATCAGGTGTCCATGTTTACCTACCATGTGGGGGTAGATGCCACGCACCCCTATTCCTCTCGCTGGTATCAATGGATATTTGACGCCCGACCGATTTTGTACTATCTTCATTACGGAGAGAGGACGAAATCCGCCATTGCCTGTTTTGTCAGTCCGCTTTTGTGCTGGGGCGGCCTGTTTGCCATGGTGGGCATGGGCTATCTCACCTTTTGGCGGCGGGATAAACGGGCGGCCTTCATTCTCATCGGTTATCTGGCTCAAATCGTACCTTGGATGTTTGTGAGGCGCATCACCTTCGAGTACCATTACTTCGCCTGCACAGTGTTTTTGACTTTGGCGGTGTGTTATGTGCTGGACGTTCTGCGCCGCGCGGGAAAGCAGGGGCGGTACGCCATGTACGCGGTAGCACTGATATCGGTGATGCTCTTTGCGGCCTTCTCTCCGGTACTTACCGGGACGGAGACGGGAATGACCACATACCTGAAATGGCTCCCATCCTGGCCAATTTGATTGACGGAAGAGAAAAACGGTTATATAATAGGAACAATGATGAAAAAGGAGCGGTTGTCATGATAGCATTGGGGTGTGACCACGGCGGTTTCGCACTGAAACAGGAGATCATGAAGCATCTGGACGAAAAACAGCTTGCCTATAAAGACTATGGGACCTATACGGAGGAGAGCTGTGACTATCCTGTCTATGGTGAGGCTGTGGGCCGGGCGGTGGCCTCCGAGGAATGCGCGCTGGGCATCGTCGTGTGCGGCACCGGCATCGGCATTTCCATCGCGGCCAATAAGGTCAAGGGTGTGCGTGCCGCCCTGTGCGGAGACTGCTTCTCCGCGGAGATGACCCGGAAGCATAACAACGCCAATGTCCTGGCCCTGGGTGCCCGGGTGGTGGGCCCCGGTCTGGCGCTGAAGATCGTGGATACCTTTTTGGAAAACGAATTTGAAGGCGGCCGCCATGCCAGGCGCGTAGCGCTGCTGGGCGAGATAGAAAGCGGGAACGAATGAAGTACGGCAAGAGGGATGTCTATCCCGTAAAACGAAAACGAAACTGGATCATTATACCGGTGGTTGTGCTGGTGCTGCTGATCGGCGGCTTTTTGCTGTTATTTACATCTCTGCAAAAATATATTGTGTACGGTCAGGGCAGCCTGCGGGTAGTCCTGCCGTTTATGGAAGAGGAAGCGCTGGTAAACAACGAGACCATCGATACCTACCGGCCCTCTGTGGATGCATCTTTGGTGCTGGACGGCTACGATTTCTCCGCCGTGCGAACGGATGCGGGGCAGGGGATTACGGCGCTGAAAGCCATCTATGTCCCTGCCGGAGAAATCACAGAGACCGGCCTGACGAGCTATGTGAACAGGCTGGAAATCAACAATGCCAACGGCCTGGTGCTGGAGCTCAAACCCCAGAGCGGGCAGCTCAGCTATGCCTCCGGCGTGGAAATGGCCCGTGCCTATGGCCTGAACGGAGACTTCGACCTGGCCGGGCAGGTGTCGGCACTGAAGGAGCGGGGGGTGTACCTGGTGGCGGACCTGGCCTGCTGCGTAGACGACCTGTTGGCCTCGCGGAACACGAACCTGGCGCTGAAGACCCAGAGCGGCGAGGTCTACCGCTCGGAGGCCGGCGCATGGCTGGACCCCTACAGCCCGGAGCTGCGGACGTACATTTCCGATTTGTGCCTGGAACTGTCCGCTATGGGCTTTGACGAGGTGATGCTCACCTATGCCGCCCATCCGGAAGCCACGGACCTGGTCTACAGCCAGACTATGACCACGCCGCCGGATGCGGTTTCTGCCGTATCCAGCTTCAGTACCTATATGG
The DNA here is from genome assembly GCA_947644595.1 of uncultured Clostridia bacterium. GTDB lineage: Bacteria > Bacillota > Clostridia > Oscillospirales > Oscillospiraceae > HGM13010. The sequence continues at coordinate 108,184 of CANSAE010000006.1, read as the reverse complement.
AAAAGACTGTGGGGGACAGCATCAAGCTTTCCCTTCGCTGCTCGGCGGATGCCCTGCGCAATGGCGTGGGCGGCAATGGGCAGGATATGGACCTGATGCTCCGGGTATACGACCGGGTGTATTGTGCCAGCGAGCGGGCCAGTATTGATTCCGATCTGGAACGTGCGCTGAGCTATATGCAGAATGATGTAAAAACTGCTGACCGTTTTGTTCCCGTGGCCTACACCGCCTTGGGTGACCGCAGCTGGCTGCTGCTGAGCTGGACCCAGACAGAGGAATAAAAAATGCCCCTGCACATTTGTGCAGGGGCATTTTTTATTCAATTTTCCAGCGTCAGATCGCCTTCCCGGATCCATCCGATCTTACGGAAGAAAAGACCGAACGCCCAGGTCAGTACTGCGGGAAGGATGAAACATACCAGCGCCATTCCTATCCAGTCAAAGCCTGTGGGACTGATGACGGAAGCGCCCATTTCCACGGCTTTCTCACTGGGCGCCAGCCAACCGGTCCATACGCCGATGGGCCCGCAAAGGCCGCACGTCCCCATACCGGAGTTGATGGCCGCGCCGTTCATCTGCAGCTTAAATACGCAGGTGGCGATGGGACCGGTGACGGCGGAGGCCAGCGTGGGCGGGATCCAGATGCGGGGGTTGCGTACGATATTGCCCATTTGCAGCATGGAGGTGCCCAGTCCCTGGCTCACCAGACCGCCCCAGCGGTTTTCCCGGAAGCTCATCACCGCGAAGCCCACCATTTGAGCGCAGCAGCCGGCCACGGCGGCGCCGCCAGCCAGCCCGACCAGTCCGAAGGATGCACAAATGGCAGCGGAAGAGATGGGCAGCGTCAGCGCAATGCCCACCAGCACAGATACGGCAATGCCCATCCAGAACGGCTGTAATTCCGTTGTTTTCACAATCAGGGTGCCGAAGGCGTTTGCCAGACTTCCGATAGGCGGCGCAATGAGCTTTGCCAGCGCCACACCGATGAAAATCGTCACAAAAGGTGTGACCAGAATATCTACTTTTGTCTCTTTTGAGACCGCCTTACCGAATTCCGCAGCAATGATGGCGATGATGAGCACGGCCAACGGACCGCCTGCGCCGCCCTCGGCGTTGGCCGCCCAGCCCACTGCCACCAGGGAGAACAGCACCATGGGGTCGGCCTTCAGCGCGTAGCCGATGGCCACTGCCATAGCAGGTCCGGACACCGCCATGGCATAAGTACCGATGTCCACTAAATATGCGATGCCCAGCTGCTGCCCCAGAGTTTTGATGATGGTGCCGATGAGCAGGGAGCAGAACAGACCCTGTGCCATAGCGCCCAGCGCGTCGATGCCGTAGCGCTTCAGGGAAATCTCAATATTTTTTCTCTCCAAAAATTCCTTCATACGAACCTCCAAACAAGAAGTATCCTTTATAAATGTCAAGACACCTGTAAAGGATACTATAGCATACTATTTTATTTTGTCAATGGAAAGCGGCAATTATTTGTTTTTTGTCAATATGGGAACCTTTTTCTATGCGGCACGTCTAACAAACAGAAAGGATGATGCAACATGAAACGACGTCTGACTGCCTTGTTGTTATGCGGTGCGCTGCTTATGGGTGCGCTGACGGGCTGTGCATCAGTCAGAGCGGCAGATTTGATGACCGGTGTGCAGGCCGGAGATATGAAAACCAGCATTGATGTGACCGGTCCGGAAGCGACGGTCGTAACGGACTTTGCCGTGAAGCTGTTGCAGCAGACTGCGGCGGAGGAAAACACCTTGCTTTCGCCGCTGTCGGTCCTGTGCGCCTTGGGCATGACAGCCAACGGCGCGAAAGGGGAGACACTGCGTCAAATGGAGGCACTGTTCGGCATGGACCTAGCCACATTGAACCGTTACCTGTATGCTTACGCCAAAGGTCTGCCCCAGGGGGAGCGATATACGCTGAGCTTGGCCAATTCCATTTGGCTGCGGGACGATGAGCGGTTGCGTGTGGAACCGGATTTTCTCCAGGCAAACGCAGATTGGTACGGCGCGGGAGCCTTGAAAGCGCCTTTTGATACATCCACAGTGCGGGAAATCAATGATTGGGTCAAACATCATACAGACGGCATGATCGATGGTGTACTTGATAAAATTCCTGCCGAAGCGGTACTCTATCTTGTCAACGCCCTGGCATTTGAAGCGGAGTGGCAGAATATTTACGAGGAAAACCAGGTGTGGAAAGCTGTGTTTGTGGCTGCGGACGGAACGGCCCGGGAAACGGACTTCCTGCACTCCGAGGAGTACCGCTATTTGAATGACGGCAGTGCCACAGGTTTTCTGAAATCCTATGCCGATGGGAAATACGCTTTCGCCGCTCTGCTGCCGAATGAGGGAATGGATATTCAGGAGTATCTCAGCCAAATGACAGGAAAAACGCTCCATGACACGCTGACCGCTGCTACCGGGGAAAAGGTCATCGTATCCCTGCCGAAGTTTGAGACGGAATCGGCCATGAGCCTGGCGGAGACCTTGCAGGCCATGGGCGTGACAGATGCGTTCGATTCGGAGACCGCTGATTTTACGGCCATGGGCACGTCAGACAACGGCCCGCTGTTCATCAATGATGTGATCCATAAGACCTACATCAAAGTAGATGAGCGGGGCACAAAGGCCGGCGCGGTCACGGCGGTGGAGATGAATGCGGAAGGAGCACCCATGGAAGAACCCAAGCGGGTGACGCTGGACCGGCCGTTCGTGTATATGATCGTAGACACGCAGGCAATGGTCCCGGTATTTCTCGGGACTATGCTGGATGTAAGCGCATAAAAAGCACAAAGAAAAACAGCCCCATGGCAATGCCATGGGGCTGCCCCTATTTAGGGATTTCGGTGGTCACCAATCATTCGGCATCCACGAATTTTTCGCAAAAGCCTTTCAGAATGGTGGCAACTTGGGCACGGGTCGCGCCGGAACGGGCGCTGACGGTGCCGTTGTCCATGCCGTTGATGAGGCCCTTTTCCACAGCCCACAGCATGGCGGGCCGAGCATACTCGGAAACTTCATCCCCATCGGGGAAGTTCAGAGCCGCACCTTCGGTCACGGTGACATCATAGCCTTTGAGTTCGGCGTAGCGATACAGGATCGCAGCCAGTTCCTCACGGGTGATGTTCTGTGTGGGACGGTAGGTGCTATCTCCGTATCCGGCGACAACCTTGTTGGCAGTGCCCCAGATGACGGCATTGGTGTACCACTGGTCAGCAGCCACGTCGTCAAACGCGGATGTACCGCTCACGGCGGGCTCGCCTTCCAGACGGTACAGAATGGTCACGATCATGCCGCGGGTGGTGTCGCCCTGGGGATCAAAGAGATTGTCGGTGATACCGGCCATCAATTTGTTCTCATAGGCATAGGCTGCCGCGTCATAGAACCATTGACCCTCGGTCACGTCATCGAAGGGCAGCACGGAGGCCAGAGGCACATCCGGATCTTCAATGGTAGTGCCACCCACTGGACCGGAAGGTCCGGGAGGCACAGGCGCAGGCGCGACAGTCACCGTGCAGGTTGCGCGCTGACCGCCGACTGTAGCTGTAATAACGGCAGTGCCTGCACCGACCGCGGTGATGACGCCGGTCTGATCAACAGTTGCAATGGACGGATTGCTGGAAGTCCAGACGATGGTCTGATCGTTGGCGTATACGGGGTTGATGGTTGCGGTCAACGTCACTGTTTCACCACCGACCATCATATCAGCGGTTTCCTGATCCAATGTCACGCTGTTGACAGGCTGGGTCACGACTACAGTACAGGTTGCTTTTTGATTGCCAACAACTGCCGTGATCGTTGCATTGCCGCGTCCGCGAGCGGTTACGGTACCATCTTCTGGATTGAATCCGATTATATTAGGATCGAATTCCCAGTTTATACCCATTACATTGTCAGGCGCTTTTACTGTCAATGCAGCAGTTTCACCAACCAAAAGCGCTAAGTATTCAGCGCTCAGTTCCAGAGGACCTTCCGCGACACCATAAGCTTTGCCCTTGCTTACAGGGAGATAGCCGTCGGCGCAGTACTGACTGAGCACTGGCGAACTGAACGTGCCGCCTGCGACATTGATGGCTGCGTTGGTTCTGTTTTCCACTACAGTCATCTTATTGTCAATAAAGCATACTGTTTGCAGCTTATTGACTGTAATCATGGGATCGCCGGAGATGTTGATGGTGGGCTGACTGGTTGTGACATATGCATCGCCGGTAACACCATTATTGGCTTCCAGAATGTTGCACTCCAGCTTGGCATTGCCGCTGATATTGAACACGCCGGGGAACTCCACATTGCCCTCTTTCCACGTGAACATGGGGATAATGCCGTTGGTCCTGATGGTACCGCCTGTCATGTTCACAGTACCGTAGAAGTTTGTGGCATAGTTGGTGGGACTTGCAACTCTCCATACCACTGCCGCGTCGCCACTAATGTTCATTTCCGCTCCGGGATCATTTTTCAGCGCGCTCATGGTATCCTGACGCAGCATCCCTCCGGAAATATTCATCACAGCGTTGTAACCATCAATATAGGAGTTGTTTTTCTTGGTGAAATTTACTACCAGATTGCTGTAAGTGGAGTTATTGACGATCAAACCGCCCGTAATGTACATGGTTCCCATGTTCTGCACGGTGTAGTTGCTGTTGCTCCAGTGATTCTGGACTTGACCCGCTTCATCCGCTGCAAGATAAGGCTGTCTGGTAATCAAGCCGCTCTCAATATAGCATGTAGCGGTTTCCTCATTTACCACGGCGATTTTTCCGCTGCTGTTTTTACCGTTGTTATAAACATAGTTCACGCCAACGATCTTGCCCATCTGGCTTTCATCTCCGTTTGCGGCAGAAAAAGCACTGTCAGTGATCGTCAATGTACCCTTGTTGATAACGGTATGGTTATTGCTGCCAGACAGCGTTTTGCCATTCAGGTCCAGAGTGATGTCCTGCTCTGCTGCAATTACGACACTCTCTTCCACATCCTTCAGAATTACCACGGTATTGCCGGCCAAAGCAGAATCAATAGCTGTCTGCAAAGTCTCATACCCCACATTGCCGATGCGGGCAACGAACACGTCAGAAGATTCATCTATAACGATTTCCCACATGCCGGCTCCATCAGCGGTTTCTTTGGTCGTATAGCCTTTTGCAAGGTAGGGCTTTACATCTTCGTTAGCATATTGGCCGCCGATAACATTCAGTTCACAACCTTCAGCATTGAAAATGCCAGAAAGGCCTGAATCGTACTTAAAGCTGCCGCCGCTTACGGTCAAGGAACCACTGCCGTTGTACAGGCCGCTGCGGACGCTCTCAAACACGCCGTTGTGAATGATCAAATTGCCATAGTTGTTCACAGACCAATTGCTGGCGTCGAGGAAGCTGCCGCCGTTTACGGTCATTGTGCTGAACGAATCGTTTTTCAAAGAAGCCTTACCGCGAAGGAATGTGCCACCATTGATGGTGACAGTAGCTGCGGCGTTTTCTGTGTTATCTGCAGGTTTGACCCAGCCACTGTCGAACAGACTGGAGAAACTTCCGGTCCAGCTGCCGTCCTCTTTTTGGTAACCTTGGGAGATTGTAACACCGTCATTGATTGTCATTGAGCCAAGGTTTGTAATGGTATACCAGGAGTTCCCATTGGCACTGTTGGTCCATTTCCCGTCCTCACCGAGAATACTGGTGCCTTCCTCGGCGCTGCGGGTGAACGTACCGCCGTTCAGAATGATAGTGCCATTGATTTCGTTATAGATGGCGGCCTGGCCGTGACTTACGTTGTCCACCGTACCGGTGCCCTGAACGGTCAGCGTACCGTTACCAGTAACAGTAATGGTGTGCTTGCGATCCGAGCTGGCAACGCTTGAATTCTGTGCCTGCTCGGCATTGACAAGTTTATGCCCGTTCAGGTCCAGCGTTATCGTGTTGTTGATAATGACGCTTTCGACTGCGTCATTCACCAATGTCACAGTATCGCCGGCGTTGGCGGCATTGATGGCATTTTGAAAAACGGCGAAGTACTGGCCGTTGACCATCGCAACATCGTCCTCACTCAGGGTCACGTCTGTGCTTACGACACCGTCAACCTGCTCATAGCCGTCTGCAATGTAAGCGCTCACATCGCTGCTGAATGTACCCCCGGTGACTTCGATTTCACCTTCAAGTCCTTCCGTGGAACCCAGGCTCAATTGATCGTACTCAGAGCCGGCCACGATATTGCAGAACGTGCCGCCCTTGATTTCGATCTTGGATTTACTGGTGTCACTGGGAGAATACTTGATTGCCTGAATCTGCCCGGTCACGATAACGTTCCCGTCGATAATGGTGTGGGAATCGTAGTTTGTGCCTCCGTATGTGTAGGAATACGCTACGATGGGCAGGATGCCTTCAATTTCACCGCCGGTGATGGTGGCAGTGGTCCAGTTTTGGATGCCAGCCCAAGCCTTTGGCGGCGTGTCATGGGTATCGGAGGTCACCTGAATTTTGCCGCCGGTCATTTCCAGAGCGCTGTAGTCGTCGTTCTTTACCACGATGCCCCAGGAATTGGAAATCAGACCATCGTTCAAAAGCATAGTGGCGGTTTTGCCGCCGGTGCCTTGGTTGCAGATGACAGAGGGGGCATTGTCCCTTGTGCACTGGGAATAGACATGACCGCCTTCAATGGTCAATTCACCGTGGTTAAAGATCATGTAGTCATGACCGCTGTGGTTGCCAGCTCCGGTCTCGTCGCGGGTGATTTCACCGCCGCCGACGCTGTCCTTAACGGTAAGTGTTCCGTTATTGGTCACAACACTGCCCACTTTCGGTGTTGCCGTCATATCACCGTTGAGCACTTTGCCGTTCAAATCCAGAACGACGGTGCCGTTGACGATGATGTTCTCAGTCACGTCCTTCAGCAGCTTCACCTCACCGCCCGCATCAACTGCGGCCTGCAGGGTGTCATAACCCTTGTTGCCGACCTTGGCGGCGAAGTTGTTATTAGCTTCGTCAACTGTGAGGCTTCCGGTCTCATCCAGAACGTAACCGCTTCCCTCGAGAATGTTGTTCACGGTCTCTTTGTCCGTAAACGTACCTCCGGTGATGGTGGTGGTGCTGAAGCCATCAACAAGGTTAATCTTACCACTAATGTCGCCACCCTCAATGGTGCAGGAGTTGCCGTTTAAAATAGCGGCGTCACCATTATCGGCGGTGATTCTACCACCGGTGATAATGGCGTTGCTATCCGAGGAACTGGCGATGTAAACAGCTATAGTATTGTCCGCGTGTGCCTTCAGTTCACCGCTTTCCAAAACAAATGTTCCGGCAAAAACATCAATCAGATTAGCGGAGCTCTTATTGCAGACGACAGTGCCGCCGCCAACGCTGTCTTTGATGGTCAGCAAACCAGCGGGATTATTGATGATAAATAAGCTTTTGCTGCTTGTGGTAGTGATCGTTTGTCCGTTCAGATCAAGAACGATGTTCTTATAGCCGATGATAATAGAATCAGAGGCCTCAAACGAATCACTCAATGTGATGACCGTTTGCTGTACATCACTGGCACCTTTAACAGCTGTCGCCAAAGCATCAAAGCTGTTGATTCCGGCATCCTGCGATGTTTCGACTTGGGGATTGATGCCGTTCTCGCTTTCTTCCGCCAGTGCGGAGACCGGCAGAAGGGTGAACAGCATCACCAAAGCGAGGACCAGGGCCAATCCGCGCTTACTCAGAGTTTTATAATGACTCATCTTATTTTCTTTCCTTTCTTTGCTTAATTTTCGGATGCAAAGGATCCGGCGGCTTGGCGAGCGTGTCGCCTGCCATCGAACGAGCGGGCTTTCAGCAACTCGTTTGAAAGCCGGCGATTTAGCCCCATAGCTTTGCGTCCCGCCGTTTCCGGCGGTTTGCGGTGCGGCTGGGCTGGCATAGCGTCATTGCCCTGCGATACGCAGGAACCCAGATACCTTAGCCCCCGTAGCTTTGCGTCCCAAAGTTTCCTTTGGTTTGCTAATTTTGCGGCCGGGCTGACCTGCGTTTTTTGCAGCGAAACCATGTTTCGCTGATTGACCCCTAGGGGTCAATAAACGTTTAGTTCCCATAGCTTTGCGTCCCACGGTTTCCCGTGGTTTGCCAAAATTAGCGGCCGGGCTGTCATCTCCGCGTTCCGCACAAAGCACCTTTGCCCTGAATGTGGTGCTTTGCCCGTCTGTGACCGCGGTCTTAGACCCCATAGCTTTGCGTCCCACGGTTTCCCATGGTTTGCCCCAACTGTGCCGTTTGCGGATGGCTGTAAATGTCCTGCAAAGTCCGTTGGCACAGGGAACAGACCATGCGGCCGAAGGATATCACCTGTAAAAATGCGTTGTCCCTTCCTTTCCCGGTGAAAGCTCATATCCCACAGCGGCAGAATTTGGCGTCCAAAGAGGAAATTGCGGGAACTCCAAAATTCGCCAACAAGCCACTTATATAATACTACGCAATCCCCCGGTATACAAGAGTATATGTTCAAATAGGTATCACAAAAATCGCACCGTGATTTTGTTGAATAAAAAATATGTTCTCCAAAAAGCAGAAGAGCACCGCGGCAAGCGGTGCTCTTTTTAGGACGCTGCGAGAAGAGAAAAAATTCCCATCAGGTTTTTGTTTTCACCCAACGGCGGAAACGGAACCCTGATGGGAACTTCTGTGCTGGCGGAGAGAGTGGGATTCGAACCCACGCACGGGAATGACCCGCCTACCGGTTTTCAAGACCGGACCCTTCAACCACTTGGGTATCTCTCCAAACGAGGCTTTTATTATACATGAATCTTTCCTCCTTGGCAAGTGGGTCGTATTGATATTTTATTAACTTGACCAAAGTTTGCCATTGCTACTTGAATGGCTTGTACAGTTCCTGTTATAATAAAGTCGTATCATTCCGAATTTTACACCTTAAGGAGCGTCTATGGATATTTTTTCCCTGTTCCAGTTGTTCGGCGGCATCGGATTGTTTTTGTTCGGTATGCACATTATGGGCGACGCCATCGGGCGGCAGGCAGGCGGCCGGCTGAAAACCGTGCTGGAAGGGCTGACCTCCAGCCGGCTGAAGGGGCTGCTGCTGGGCACCGCCGTGACGGCGATCATCCAATCGTCGGCGGCTACCAGCGTGATGGTCATCGGTTTTGTGAACACGGGCATCATGTCCCTGCTCAATTCCATTCCGGTCATTATGGGCGCCAATATCGGCACCACGGCCACGGCGTGGATCTTATGTCTGAACACCATCAATGGGGATTCTTTTTTCCTGCGGCTGCTGAACCCTGACAGCTTTGTGCCCATTCTGGCAGGGGTGGGGGCTTTTATGCTCCTGTTCTGTAAGCGGGATAAGTGGAAGGATCTGGCCATGATCTTTCTGGGCTTTTCCGTACTCATGTACGGCATGGACTTTATGTCCGGCGCTCTGGACCCCATTAAGGAATCTCCGGTCATCATCCAGGTGCTTACCCTGTTTTCCAATCCCATCATCGGCGTGATCATCGGCTTTGTGCTGGCGGTGACCATTCAGTCGTCCTCCGCGTCTGTGGGCATTTTGCAGGCGCTGTCCGCCACCGGAGTGGTGAATTTTGCCACGGCGCTGCCTATCATCATCGGCATCAACATCGGCGCGACCATCATTGTGGTGTTTTCCGGCGTGGGCGGCCCTACCAACGGCAGGCGGGCGGCCATCATCGCACTGCTGTACAATGTCATCGGCGCTGTGGCGGTGCTGGCGGCGTTTATCATCGCAAGCAAGCTGGGACTGACGCTGGGGGCGCAGACCATGGGCTATGTGTCCATTGCCTTGACCCATACGGGCTATAAGACCGTCATCGCTTTGCTGCTGCTGCCCTTTGACCGGGTACTGGTGGGGATCTCCAAGCGGATCTATCCCGACAGTCCCGAGGAAGAAAAGTTTGCCATGCTGGATACCCGCTTCATTTCCACGCCCACCATCGCCGTGCAGACCAGCAGGGACCTGACCATGGAAATGGCGGTCATGGCACGGGACAACGCCATTCTCGCGCTGCGGAACCTGGGGGATTTTTCCCGGGCGCATGTGGAGACGGTGGAGACCCTGGAAAACAAGGTGGATCTGTACGAGGACCGGCTGGGCACTTATATGGCGGAGCTCTCCGGTCATGAAATGAATCTGGCGGACCGGAGCGAGCTGTCCCGGCTGCTCCACTGCATCGGAGACTATGAGCGCATCTCCGACCATGCGGTGAATATTATGGAGACCGCCGTGGAGATGCAGGAAAAGGAACTGGAATTTTCCGGCAGCGCCCAGGAGGAGCTGACCGTGATGGGCACCGCGGTAGCGGAGATCATCACCCTGACCACCGACGCGTTTTTGAAAAACGACCCTGCCATCGCCAAGCGAGTGGAGCCTTTGGAGGAGGTCATTGACAATCTGAACGTGCAGATCAAGGCCCGGCACATCGAGCGTTTGCAGCGGGGCGAGTGCACCACCCTGCTGGGTTTTGTGCTCACGGACCTCATCACGTCCTTTGAACGCATCGCGGACCACTGCTCCAATATTGCCATCTGCATCATTCAGTCGGGGAAAAATACCTACGACGCCCACATTTATCTGGACCGGCTCAAGGCGTCGGACGACCGGTTTTTCCGGGAAACTTATACGGCCTTTCAGGAAAAATACCATTTGCCGCAGTGAGGGAGGCTTGTATAAGTTTCCCTTGACAATCTTTATTGCCTATGGTATCATACCAAGGCAATAAAGATTTGCTTTCGGCTTGCAGAAGTACCCAAGAGGCCGAAGGGGCTCCCCTGCTAAGGGAGTAGGCGGTGTTGAGCCGCGCGAGGGTTCAAATCCCTCCTTCTGCGCCAGTGAAAAAGCCTTGAACCGTAAGGGATTCAAGGCTTTTTCTTTGCGTTTTGGCAAGTTTTTCCCTAGTGGCAGGCAAGCGGTATTTCGGACTGGCGATCTTGTCGTGGAGGAAGCGGATTGCCGCAAGGTCGGTCTTGATGGTGCTGGCGGATTTGCCGTCTGCCTGGCGTTTCAGGATGTAGGACATTAAATGCTTGCAGCTGATGTGGGCCAGCTTGTCTAATTGAGTTGCAAGGCTTATGCAGATCCCGAGGTTTTCCACATGATAAGTTCTCCTTTGTTATACCCCTTGGCGGTTGGAGTGACAAGTTCCAAACCGTTGCTCACGCCGGTGGCTTGTTTTTGGACAGAAAAAGCCTGAAAACAAATTTCTTCGTTTCCAGGTTCGTGTTCAGATATTCTATTCCTATTTGGCCTTTGGATTACTTGGACATCAGCTTGTTTACTGCCCAGATTCGGGACTGGGCGCACTTCTCCTGTGGCTTTTTTCGTCTAAATATGCGTTCAGTATAGCGCACCTGCGTACGCTTGCATAGGTGAAGAATCTGTACCCTTGACAATTTACTCGGCGAAGGTGTCAGCCTGTGCAAATGCCGTTACATCGTATTGAAAGTGTACTGGCATAGAACAGACGGAATGGTATGTAACTTGAAGCCCTCATTGAAAGTTGTTACGATATTAACAGAAATCAAAAAGGGAGAAATATTATGGAGAACTTAATGATGGTCTACGGAAAACCTGCAACGGATGAACGCTATGAAGAACTGAACCTCTGGTATACATGGGAGCACATCGGTGATGAACTGATGAACCGGGCCTGTCTGGCGGTACAGCGCTTTGAACTGTCCAGATATCAGCCGAGAAATGCGGACACAAATTTTCCCGTACTGTGCCTGTACGAGGTGGTAGACCGGGACTACTGTATTCGATGGCATTTGAAAGACGCCCGGACATGGCGCATGAAGATATCCACGGCGCTGAGTCGGGAATTCTACGAGACCTTTTGGAACCCGGTTTGCAAGACTTCCGATTGGGCCGAGTATGCGGATTACCGGGGCGAAAAAGCGGTGCTGACCATCAAACTGAAGGCCAAGCCCGGCAAAATGGAGCCAAAGGACTACTTCACTAAGGAAAAACTGAAGGAACTCCGGTGCCTGCCCGGCTTTCAGGCGCTGCATTTGTTCGACTGGCATCCGGAGCATCAGATGCCCACGACGCCTCCGCCCCCTGCGGAATACTGTGATTACAACCTGGTGTGCCAGATCTCCAATTGCTACATGGTGGCCAATGAATGGAACAAGTATCTGGACGCACACGGAGATCGAGGAAAACTTCGAACTGTTCCCGGCAATCTTTGAACCCATGATGCCCCGCATCCGGGACGTGGATCTGTACAAATACCCCGAATGGCGGGCCATTCGCGCGTTGACAAGTTTGGTGCAGGACGATAAGGAAGGCCGTATGCTGCCGATGTTTACGGAGGAGGAAAAACGGGAATCCCTGTCCCCGGAGATGCGGGAATTTACCGATATTGTGCGGCGGTCTTACCGGGATGATTCCGGCGTGGGAGTTTGAGCAACGAGACCGTATGGCTTGCGATGGATGTCGTTCAGCGCTGTGTTAGAACATTTTTTTCTTGACAAGCGGGGCCGTATTATATATAATCTGAAAAAATCAATTGAATCAACACTTGCAAACGCAAGGATGGGGATAAAGCGGTCTTAATCCTGCTTCAGAGAGCCGGCGGATGGTGTGAGCCGGCGGAGGGATATTCCGTGTACTGGCCCCGGAGCGGCTGGCCTGAACAGAGTGATACTCAGTAGGGCGGACGGAACCCGACCGTTACAGCGGGAAGTGATGACAAGTCACGATGAGCGGCTGTGCAAACAGCAAAAAGAGTGGTACCGCAAGATCAGACATGATCCTGTCTCTTTAACAAAGAGACAGGATTTTTTGTTTTTCTGAAGGTGCTTACCAGATGATTTTTGGGGGAGGATTTGCGATTATGATGGATGCAGGCAAGTACAATGTGGGATACTACCCGGCACCGGGCAGATACTGTAAGTGGGTGGAAAAGGATCATATTGAAAAGGCTCCGATATGGTGCAGTGTGGATTTGCGTGACGGGAACCAAAGCCTGGTGGTACCGATGAGCCTGGAGGAAAAATTAGAGTTCTATCAGTTCCTCCTGAAAATGGGATTTAAGGAGATCGAGGTGGGGTTTCCCGCTGCTTCCGAAACTGAGTATCAGTTTCTTCGGACACTGATCGAGCGGGAGATGATTCCCGACGATGTTACGATCCAGGTTTTGACACAATGCCGGGAGCACATTATCCGTAAGACGTTCGAGGCCTGTGCGGGCGCGCCCAATACCATCATCCATTTCTACAACTCCGTCAGCGTGGCCCAGCGGGAGCAGGTGTTCCGCAAGTCCAAGGAGGAAATTCTGCAAATCGCCGTCGAGGGCGCGAAGCTGATCAAGGAACTGGCCAAAGAATACGAGGGGAATTTCCGGTTTGAGTATTCCCCGGAGAGCTTCACAGGCACGGAACCGGAGTATGCGCTGGAGGTCTGCAACGCGGTGCTGGACGCACTGGAGCCCGGCCCGGAGAACAATGTGATCATCAACCTTCCGGCCACGGTACAGATGAGCATGCCGCATGTTTATGCCAGCCAGATCGAGTACATGAGCGAGAACCTGAAATATCGGGAGCATGTGACCCTCTCTGTCCATCCGCACAATGACCGTGGTACCGGCGTGGCGGACGCCGAACTGGCCCTCTTAGCCGGCGCAGAGCGGGTCGAAGGGACGCTTTTCGGCAACGGGGAACGGACCGGCAATATGGATATCATCACACTGGCGACGAATCTGTATTCTCATGGCGTAGATCCCAAGCTGGATCTGTCTGATATGCCTGCTATCGTCAGGACTTATGAGAAATGTACCCGAATGCACGTCCATGAACGAAGCCCTTATGCCGGAGCGCTGGTGTTTGCCGCGTTTTCCGGCAGCCATCAGGATGCGATCGCAAAAGGCATGGACTGGCGCAAAGAGCGGCAGCCCCGGCAATGGACCGTCCCATACATTCCCATTGACCCGGAGGATATCAACCGTACATATGACGGCGATGTGATCCGCGTCAATTCCCAGTCCGGGAAAGGCGGCATCGGCTATCTTTTGGAACAGGCTTACGGGTATAACCTTCCCGCCAAAATGCGGGAGCATCTCAGTTATCTCTGCAAGAGCGTTTCCGACCGTGAGCATCGGGAACTGAAGGTTGAAGACGTACTGGAGGTCTTCCACGCGCATTACTTCAACCATGACGAACCGGTTTCCATTACAGATATGCACTTCAACCACAGCCCGGCCGGAACCAAGGCGGAGATCGTGTTTTCCCTGCATGGGACAGATACCGTATTCCATGCGGAGGGGAACGGCGCGCTGAATGCTATCAGCAACGCGCTGCAAGCCTGCACCGGCGCGGATTACCGTCTCCGGGTCTATACGGAACACAGCATCCAAAACGAGAACTCCGGCAGTACGGCTGCCGCGTATATCGGCTTGGAATCGGAAAGCGGGGAAATGTATTGGGGTGTTGGCATCCATACCGACATTATCCGCGCCAGTGCCTACGCGTTGCTCAGCGCGTACAATAATATGGCCATAGAACAAGCTGCAAACTCGGAAAAATCAATCGAAAAGGAGTGACTCTCATGGGAATGACAATGACCCAGAAAATTCTGGCCGCCCATGCCGGTTTGGATACGGTTCAGCCCGGCCAACTTATCAGCGCCAAACTGGACATGGTTCTTGGCAATGATATTACCACCCCCGTTGCGGTCAACGAATTCAACAAAGCCGCATTCGGCAAGGTCTTTGATCCAAACAGGATTGCCATTGTTCTGGACCATTTTGTCCCCAACAAGGACATCAAGGCCGCCGAACAGTCCAAGCAGTGCCGTGACTTCGCGTGCAGCCACTGTATTAGCCACTTTTATGACGTGGGAAGGATGGGGATCGAACACGCGCTTCTTCCCGAACAGGGGGTCGTTACTGCCGGCGACTGCATCATCGGCGCCGACAGTCACACCTGTACCTACGGCGCGCTGGGCGCGTTTTCCACCGGCGTGGGCAGTACGGATATGGCGGCCGGCATGGCGACGGGTATGGCTTGGTTCAAAGTACCCTCTGCCATTCGCATCCATCTCACAGGCGTTCTGCCCCGAAATTGCAGCGGCAAGGATGTTATTTTGACCCTCATCGGTCAAATCGGAGTAGACGGCGCGCTGTATAAGAGTCTTGAGTTCACGGGTTCCGGCGTGGCCGGCTTATCCATGGATGACCGCTTGTGTATCTGTAATATGGCGATCGAGGCCGGCGCGAAAAACGGCATTTTCCCCGTGGACGAAACCACAAAGGCCTATATGAACGGCCGCTGTGAGCGCACGCCGGTGATCTACGAAGCTGATGCTGATGCGGAGTATGAGCAGACAATTGAAATCGACCTGGCAAAGATCGTCCCGACTGTGGCCTGCCCCCATCTGCCCAGCAATACCAAACCTGCCAGCGCACTCCACGATGTTAAGATCGATCAGGTCGTCATTGGCAGCTGCACCAACGGCCGCATGGAGGATATGGAAGCGGCGTACCGGGTGCTGCACGGGAAGACGGTGGCGCCGGGCGTCCGCTGCATCATCATTCCCGCGACGATGGACATTCTCCGGGATTGCGTGGCGCGGGGCTATTACACCGCGTTTATCGATGCCGGAGCGATCGTTTCCACGCCGACCTGCGGTCCCTGCCTGGGTGGATATATGGGCATCCTGGCCGCTGGAGAGTGTTGTATTTCCACCACCAACCGTAATTTCGTGGGCCGCATGGGGCATGTGGACAGCAAGGTATACCTGGCCAGCCCCGCTACCGCTGCCGCCAGCGCCCTGACCGGCTATATTACTGAGGAGGTTTGAACGATGCAAGTCAAAGGACATGTTTTCAAATACAGCGACAATGTGGATACTGACGTGATCATTCCTGCCCGGTATCTCAACACCGCAAATGCACAGGATTTGGCAAAGCATTGTATGGAAGATATCGATCAGAACTTTGCGAGCACCGTGCAGCCTGGGGATATCATAGTCGCCGGCTGGAACTTTGGCTGCGGGTCATCCCGGGAACACGCGCCTCTGGCAATCAAGACCTGCGGCGCCGGCTGTGTGATCGCCAAGAGCTTTGCCCGCATCTTCTACCGTAACGCCATCAATATCGGCATGCCGATCCTGGAATGCGAAGCCGCTGCGGATGCCATCTCTGCCGGGGATGAGGTATCCATTGATTTTGACGCCGGTGTGATTACGGATCTGACCAGCGGACAGACATTTACAGCCCAGCCGTTCCCGCCGTTTATTCAGAACATCATTGCCAAGGGCGGGCTGCTGGCATCTTTGGAGGGATAATCATGGAGAAAAAAATTGCAGTGATCCCGGGGGACGGAATCGGTCCGGAAATTATCAGCGAAGCAGTCGCCGTGCTGGATGCGGTGGCAGCGATCTACGGCCACAAGTTTGTCTATGAAGAGGTGGATATGGGCGGCGTCGCCTACGACAAGTGGGGAGACCCGCTGCCCCGGGAAATGCTGGATAAGTGCCTGAACAGTGATAGTGTGCTGCTGGGCGCGGTAGGCGGCCCCAAGTGGGACACCATCCCCAGCGATAAGCGCCCGGAGAAAGGGCTTCTTCGCCTGCGCTCCGGCATGGGAGTATACAGCAATAACCGTCCTGCCAGAATTTGGCCGCAGCTTGCGGCATCCTCACCACTGAAACCGGAGATCGTGGACAAAGGCATCGATTTTATCATCGTTCGGGAACTGATTGGCGGCATCTACTTCGGCGCGCACCGGACGATGGAGGAAAACGGTGAGAAAAGAGCTGAAGACATCATGTCCTATACCGAAAGCGAGATTCGCAGGATCGGCCGCATCGGATTTGAGACCGCCCGGAAGCGCCGCAAGAAGCTGTGTTCTGTGGAGAAGAGCAATGTGCTGGACTGCTCCCGGCTGTGGAAAGCGGTGATGCACGATCTGGCCAAGGAGTACCCCGATGTTGAACTGACGGATATGCTGGTGGATAACTGCGCCATGCAGATCGTCAAGAATCCCTCTCAGTTCGATGTGATCGTCATTGAAAACATGTTCGGAGACATTCTCTCCGATGAGGCTTCCATGATTACCGGCTCCATTGGCATGATTCCGTCATCCAGTCTGGGAGACGGTACACGGGGACTTTACGAACCGATCCACGGTTCCGCGCCCCGGATGACCGGCCAAAACCGGGCCAATCCCATTGGCACGATCCTCGCTGCCGCCATGATGCTGCGCTTCAGTTTCGATATGTCGGAAGAGGCAGACTGCATTGAGCGGGCCATTTCCGCAGTGCTGGACGAAGGCTACCGCACGGCGGATATTGCCGGCGCCGGCGAGGAAACAACTGGCTGCCGTGAAATGGGTGCCCTGATCCGCTCTCATCTTGCAAAGACAGAGGTACATTGAAGGGTACATCGGTCTTTGAAGCGAAAATTATTTATCATACGCCGATACTGCCTGCCTGAAAAGTTACAAAAGAGGATCGTGTAATGTTTCGTTACACGATCCTCTTTTTGTAACTTGTGGGTGTCAGAGATTTAACGGATAATAAAAGTATAGAGATTCGTCGATTTACTGGACAGAGTATTAGAAATTGACAATAAAGGAGAAAGGCACTATGAAAAATTTACGGACAGATGGCAGCCACATCAAAGTTGAAAATGGTACGATCACTTCGTGCGAATTCATTGATAGCGGCAGTTTTACACCGCAGGCGAACCGCTTGTGTCTGGGCGAAGAAATGACGGGATTACCTCCATTCTCCAGAATGGTATTGAATTTGAAGCCCACGCCTAAGTCCAATCTGAACATGGAGCTTTGGCTGCCTGCTCCGGATGTGTGGAATGGGCGCTTTTTAGCCACGGGGAACGGCGGCCCCGGGGGCGTGATTTATTACTATATGCTCCAATTAGGCATTCAAAGAGGGTTTGCAACTGCCAATATTGATTTGGGAACGCTGCCGAGTGCAAATGATATCAGCGTGATTGAATCACCGGAGAAGTGGGACGATTTCGGAAATCGCGGGATGCATGTGATGGCTGAGGTGTCCAAAAGCATTATTGAACAGTACTATGGCCGTCCGGCGCGTTATTCTTATTTTCTCGGTGGGTCTACCGGCGGACAGCAGGCATTGGTGGAAGTTCAGCGGTACCCGGATGGTTTTAACGGTGTGATTGCTGTTGCGCCTGCGGGCGACCGTACCCATATCAGCGCAGAGTTCCTTTGGAATCTGCGCGCAATGGAAACCGGAGATGGAACACCGATGTTTACGGAAGAAGATACCGCGCGAATTGCCCGGACGGTGATCGAGAAGTACCGGGTACAGTGCGGCGGCGCGCCGGGGATATGTTCCTGACAGACCCAAGAAGATGCAAGGTTGGCCCGGAGGTACTGGCGGAGGCCGGACTGTCTCAAACACAGATCGAAGCAATGCTGAAGGTTTATTCCGGCCCGGTGAATCCACGCACGGGAGAACGTATTTTCCATGGCCTGATGCCGGGAACTGAGGGCGATGTGCTTTTAATGCGGCAGCAGGATCCGGAATGGGTGGCAAATCAAACCTATGTGTTCAAATGGGCATTTGGACCCGATTTTGATTACAAGACTTTCGATTTTGACAAAGACATGGACTTTGTAGATAGAAAGCTCGCGTCCGCCGTCAACGCCGTCAGCGCTGACCAGTCTGCTTTTCGGGAAAATAACGGAAAACTGATAATACTTCAGGGAACCGCAGATTCGGCGGTTTCCATGTATGATAACATTAGCTACTACGAAGAAGTGGTGGAGCGGGCAAGCGGGTTGGAAGCTGCCCAGAAATTTGCGAGGTTTTTCATAATCCCCGGTATGGCACACTTGCTCGGCGGTCCGGGCCTGCAGGATGTGGGACAGTGTGTGTCGTCAAAGGAAGTGCCGCAGGACACGGAACACAATGTGTTAACGGCGATGATGGAATGGGTGGAAAATGGCCGCGTACCGGAATCTTTGATTGCTACGGGCTATGACAGTGTACATCCCATCAGCGGTGAGGGAACCGGAGTACGTTTCCAGCGGCCGGTGTACCCATATCCGTTGTTCTCTGAGTATATTGGCGGTGATGTGAACGATCCCAATAGCTACTGCGGAACAGCGCATGAACGCGGTGCAGATTTGGTTTGAAAACAGTTTAAATAAAACAAAGGAGTGTGCTTGATATGACCCGAAAAACTCTGTCACAACAAGCTGCAGACCGCATTTATACCATGATTCAGGAGGGTTCGGAGTTCATGCCGGGTGACCAGTTGCCCGGGGAGAACATCTTGTCTAAGGAGTTGGGAATCAGCCGCAGTACTCTTCGGGAAGCCATCCGTATTTTGGCCTCTCAAGGCATTTTAGAGGTCTATCGTGGAAAAGGAACATTTATCTCACCGGATTTGAAAGTATTAGGTGACTATGGTCTCAATCAGATGGAGAACATTCGTGTGCAGTTGAAGGATCTCTATGAAACCCGACTGATTTTTGAACCGGAAGTATCCGCAATCGCTTGCCGGCGGGCTACAAATGATGAGATCAATCGAATTCTGACTTTGGGAGAGCAGGTTGAACACATCGTACAGGTCGGAGAAGACCGCACAAAAATTGATCAGGAGTTTCATAACGCGATTGTAATGGCATCTCATAACGCATTTTTACAGCGGCTGATTCCGATTATTAACCGCGCAGTTGGCGAGGCGATCCTATTTGGTTCAGAAACTGAGACACTGGCAGAAAATACCTTGAGGGATCACGCTCTGCTGATGGAATTTTTGAAAAAACGCGATGCAGGTGGTGCAAAGCAGGCAATGTATATCCACCTGCATCATGCCATAGCAACGCTGAGACTGAATGTCGGAGAAGAACCGATTTTTTAAAGAACCACTGAATGAATCTGCATATGTTGATGCAAAAGACAATGTATTGTTTTTGGAGCAAAATGTGATTCCCGCCGCACGGCATCCAAAAATTTTCCCTTATGGGAATTACGGCTTGATATTCATCAACACATTGATATAATAAATCATCAAAGGATGTACTGTTCAGGCAATCAAGGTATAACGAGGGAACAGCAGGGAGATGTTCCCCGCAATTCAAAGCCCTCTTTCTGCGCCATGCTGCCGTGGATTGCACGGAGGAAAAACAGAGCATCACCTTTTTGGTGATGCTCTGTTTCTTGTTTCGCTTTACGGCGGTTTGTTCATCCGGAAACCGGCTTGGTTTTCGGATGTTTTTTTATGTTTTGCCGGATCTTGACTTGGTGATACGATCGGCAAGTACGCACAGCAGGATGGTGATGACCATGTCCGGCAGGGTGCTGCCTATGGGGATGTCTGCCCGCATGAGCAGGCGGTACAGGAGAAAGCCGATGGCCCAGATGATGAGGTCCGGCACGTGGACCGTGTGGTCACTGTGGTCCTGTTTTAAAATAAAGCTGTCCGCGATTTGAACCGCAATCATCGGGGCGAATACGGAACCGATGAGGTAGAGGAAATCCGTGATGTCGTCCATGGGGAACAAAATAGCGCCCACAGTGCCGATGAGGGCGACCGCAATGGCGGCGTATTTGCCGTTGAGACGGGAGGAAAGCGTCTCGCTTGAGATGCCGGCGGAATAGGCGTCAAGGAAGGTCGTGGTTACGGTGGAAAACACGATGATGAGCAGGCCGGTAATGCCAAGGCCGGCCCTGAGCATAATGGACGCGATGTCCGATTCCCCCGTGAGCTTGGCTGCCTGCATGCCGATGACGTACATCCAGCAGCTCACCAGGCCATACACGACCGCGCTGACTGCGGCGGCCTTCACGGGCTTTTCCGCGTCCCGGGTGTAGTCGCTGATGAGAGGCAGCCAGGACAGGGGCATGGCGACAGACAGTTCCACTGCTGCGCCGAAAGACATCGGATAACCGCCGATGATGGATAGATTGCCCAATACGGGGTCCCAATTTTTGAAGATCACAAAGCTCAGCGCAACGGTCAGGAGGAACAGCGCCGCCATGGCGGCAGTATTCACCTTGCCCAGGTTTTGGATGCCGATGATGAGCCACAGCACGATCAGCCCGCCGATCACCAGGCACCAGACCCAATGGCCGATATCCCACATGCCGCCGGCGGCCAGCGCGCCGTCGTAGATCATGATGGCCGTCCAGCCCACCAATTGCAGCACATTCAGTGCCGCGAACAGCAGCGCCCCCGTTTGCCCGAAGCTTATTTTTACGGTTTCCATGGCGCTTTTCCGGGTGCGTGCCCCGATGAGTCCGGCGGCGAACAGCAAGGCGCAGCCGATGATATGACCCAGCACGATGGCGGCCAGGCCCTTGCCGAAGCCAAGAGAGGACAGGGCGGTGCCGGTGAGGATTTCCGCCAGGGAGACTCCGGCGCCGAACCAAATGAGACCGTTTTCAAAAACGGAGGTATGTTTTGTTTCCATCACCGCGCCTCCTCTGCAAATGTCCCGGTGAGATTGAAGTTATGCTGCATGGGGCCGCGGCCCCTGCCCAGGTCCAGCATGGCTGCCAGAGCGCCGGAAATATATGCTTTTGCCCGTGCGACCGCTGTTTCCAGGTCGAAGCCTTTTGCCAGGTTGGCGGCGATGGCGCTGGATAGGGTGCAGCCGGTGCCGTGGGTGTTGGGGTTGTTGACGCGTTTGCCGTAGAACCATTTCCCGGTGCCGTTGAGGAAAAGCAGATCGTTGGCGTCGTTCACATGATGCCCGCCCTTGAGCAGCACTGCGCAGGCACAGTCCTGATAAATCCGCCCGGCTGCGGCCATCATATCTGCTTCATTTTGAATCGTCATGCCTGAGAGGATCTCCGCTTCCGGGATATTGGGTGTGATCACTGTAGCTAGGGGCAGCAGGACGCGTTTCAGCGTGTCTATCGCTTCTTCACTGATGAGACGGTCCCCGCTGGTGGCGACCATCACCGGGTCAACGACGATATTCCTCCCCTGATAAAAGCGCAGACGCTCCGCGATGACTTCGATCAGGGCGGTGGAGGAGACCATGCCGATCTTTACCGCGTCGGGCGGGATATCTTCAAATACCACGTCAATCTGCTGTTTGAGGAATTCGGGTGTCATTTCTACAATCGATTTTACGCCGGTGGTGTTCTGGGCCACCAGCGCCGTAATGGCGCTCATGGCAAAAACTCCGTTCATGGTCATCGTTTTCAGATCGGCCTGAATGCCGGCGCCTCCGCTGGGGTCTGTCCCCGCGATTGATAATGCTGTTTTCATGTCAAGTCTCCTTTGGTAGCATTATTTTTGTTGAGCGACAGAAAGTGGTGCCCCCGGTCTGCCGCTGGGAATAAGAATTTGTTATGTGCCGGTGATATGGGCGATCCGGGCCTTCAGGTCCCTGGTCGCGGCCTGAATGTCATCGGCGGCGAAAATAGCGCTGATGACGGCCACGCCGGCGATGCCGCTGCCTGCCAGTTGACCGATATTGCGGGCGTTGATGCCGCCGATGGCCACCACGGGAATGGTAACGGCCTGGCAGATGTCCCGCAGGACCTCCATGGGGATGACGGAGGCATCCGACTTGGAATCCGTGGGGAACATGGCCCCTACCCCTAGGTAATCCGCGCCCCGCTGCTGGGCCAGAAGCGCCTGCTCTACGGTCTTGGCGGAGACGCCCAGAATCTTGTCCGGACCCAAAAGCGCCCGCACGTCTCCGGCCTCCATGTCGCTTTGGCCCACATGGACGCCGTCGGCATTCATTCGCAGGGCGATGTCCACGTTGTCATTGATGACGAAGGGGACATGGTACTGCCTGCACAGAGCCTGAATGTCCACGGCTTCCCGCAGGAAGCTTTCGTCGTCCAATTGTTTTTCCCGCAGCTGGATAAAGGTCGCTCCTCCCAGAAGTGCCTGCTCCACCTGTTGGTGCAGGGTCTGGCCCCGGAGCCAGGCACGGTCCGTGACTGCGTACAGGAGCAGGTCTGATGCGCTGCAATTCATGGTATATTCCTCCCATCGCGGGGTGCGTTTGGGAAACAAAAAGAGAAGCCGCCGATTTGGCTGCTTCTCGCTTCTTATCATGTCAGACGTCCCTACGTTGGCATTATCCAAATCAGGTTTCATGGGTCGAAGGTCGAACCTTCCTCTCAGCCTGTTTCACAAGCTCCCCGCTGTTTGATTGTCGGGACCAGTATAAACGCTTTTTCAGGGAAATGCAACAGAAATTTGCTGATGGCTTCCCAAAATGTTCGGAATATGGTAGGATAAGACTGGAAGAAGGAGAAATAGAATGACTAAAATCCTATTCATCTGCCACGGCAGGATTTACTGTTCAGAATAAAAAGTCTCAAATCGTCTTAAATACTTCTATAAATAGCAGTTCTTGTGTTCCATTTTCAATTTTACCAATGATTTACCAATATTTCTGGAGAGCCAGACTTGCAGAAACAACAAACCAGAATGAGGAGATTAAAAATATGAGCGAATTAAAGAAACATATTTATGATGAAGAGAATGGTCTGCATTTTACTTTGATTGGCGATTACTATATCCCGGACTTGAAACTGTCGGAGGAACACTGGCTCATTGGAAAGTACGGACGGATGCACCGGGAATATTTAAGAGAAGTCCACCCAGCCAGATTGAACACATTGATACTAAACGGAGAATTGTGGACATATCTTTCAGATCTGAACAAACAGGCACAGGAACGGTTAGACACCATTATGGAACAGATGAAAGCTGCCGAGGGTGTGACCGCGGAATTGAAGCGTACCCGTCAAATGGAATGGGTGCAGCGTTGCAATAGCATTCACAACCGAGCAGAAGAAATTATTTTGCATGAGATGATTTATTCATAATGGTATGGTAGAATGGTCATTGCAAATATAAAATCGTAACGGAGAGGAGATTAAATGGCTTTTTCAGAAAAACTTAAAAATGAAATACAACTATATTGTACCAATCATTTACCCCCAGATTCATGGTATGAAAATGAATTTTCTTTTATTCAGGATATAGAGTTGAAAAATCGAATTATTGCAGAGTTTAAAGCGATTAGGTTTGCATATAAACTTTATGAGGGAATTGAAGCAAGCAATGAAAATTTAGTATTTGAAGTGCGTAACCAAATACTTGCCTATGCATCAATATACGAAGCTGTAATAGAAAATGTGTTAAATACATACTATTCCGACACTGATGAATTCGATTGCTTAATTCATCATACAATTCCAACAAAAATATCAATTCCTCAAGATAAGCAAAAGATATTGCAAGATACATTATTACACGATGGAAAAGTAATTGTTCCTTTTTATTATGCAAGAAAGAAAAAAGAAAAACCACAAATTAGATTTGATGATAAATGTAGAACAGCAGAACGATTGGGATTGATTCACAAGTTTGTTAATACAGACGGTGAGGAAGTGGATTTAGCTTCTGAAATAATTGAGATTTATTCATATCGAAATGGTATTCATATTATTGCGGAAAGGAGAAAAGGTATTAGTTATGAGTTAGAGTTAAGTCGAAAAGCATATCGCAGAATGAGACCATTTATCGATCAAATAAAGGAAAAACTTGTTAATGATAGAAAGATAGAGATAAATAACTATTAACTTGTTATCCTTTGAAATTTTAATTGAATAACCACAGCATAAACCGCTGCTACATGGGAGCCAACAAACCATGCAACAGCGGTTTTTTCTTTACCGTTTTTTCCTCTGGCTGATAGGCGTTCCCATTTTCTTTGATTTTTTGAGAATCCGAATCAGCCAGCGAAATTCTTCGTCTGACAGATTTTTATAGTTGATACCGAGCTGCTTGCAGTAAAGAACAACCAGCTTTTCATCCCGGCTGCCCTTGAAATTTTCGACCGCTTCCAGATTTTCTTTCAGTTCATCGGCAACGGTGGTCTGGGGAGCACTTTCGCTGTCTTTTTTGTGAGCTTCCCGAATATCCCGGATAATGAGGTTGAGGTCATCCAGAACCATGTGACTGAAATATTCATCATCGCTGATATGGGCGGCTTGCAGCACTTTCAAATGCGGGTCATCTTCGCCAGGGCGATACCGTTCAATGATTTCATGCCGGACGGTATCGACAAGAGCGTTGAGATTTTGAATCTGCATGGTGGCAATCCCATCCACATAAATCTCAATGTCCGCAAGAAACTTGATAAAGTCCTTATGGGTGGCAAGTTCGCAGAGCAGGCGGTTGTTAATCCGACCGCTTTTCAGAAGTGCCACCATTTCATCATTCAAATGCAGCTCCGTTAGTGGCGTGTTGATCTGCTCCCGGTTCTCTGTCCGGCACAGTAGATAATCAACGGAAACCCCATAGAAGTCTGCCAGCGTGATAAGGTTGCCATGATTGATTTCCTTATAATCTTCTTTTTCATAATTTCCAAGAGCTGATTTGGAAATGCCCGTCAGCTTTGATAATTCTTCCAGATTTAAGCCTTTGTCCTTGCGGAGTTCCCAAAGGCGTTCCTGTATGCTTGTTGCTCCTTTCATGGGCGCACGCTCCTTTCCGGCGGTTTGATTGCTGCCGCTTATCTGGATTATATCACACTTTCCGCAATCGTGGAAATTTCCGCTTTTTACCCCTAATTCCTACTTTGTGGACATACGGCACAGGGCACAAAAATGTTCTATGATACAGGTAGTTCATCGATGGATTATTCCAATCGAATGACCAGCCTGTGTGGGATATGCTTCCCCGGCGATGTAGCGCCATGACTTTTGGCAGGGATGTGGAGGAACCCTGACCGAAACGAGCGTACCAAAGGGAGCGATACGCCGCTGTGAGATTCAGGGGAGGAACGACACCGGGGAGAACTGGCGGACTGACACCGAAATGATACCGAAACACGACAATCTGATAGGGGGATAGTCTACCCTATCGCTGATACTTCGGGAGATTTTAGGCGGCTCTATGACCGTAATTTTGCCGAAAATCGCCCCGAAACTATACACGAAAACGGGAGGAAGCGCAATATGCCGAGAATGAGCAAAAAGAGGAAGCATGAGCTTTCCTTTTACCTCAATGACCGGGGGCGTGTCACTTACAACGAATTATGCCGGAAATGCCAGCATGGGTGCAAGCAGAGCTTCCGGGCGGTTGTGATTGACTGCCCCCGTTATTTATCCAAACGAGCAAAGAAAAAGGAGGAACACACCGAATGAATTTTGAATTTATGACGATAGACACACCATTGCCACCCTGTATGCCATTTCCAAGAGCGTTGACAGGATTTCCAGTCAGCAGCACCGCAAAGGTCATGTACTGCCGGATGCTGGATGCTATGCTCTCTAAAGGTCAGGAGGACGAGAACGGAATCCTGTTTGTCTGCTTCCCTGTCACAGCCATTGCCACTGTCCTGTCCCGCAGCCCCATGACGGTCAAGCGTTCTCTGAATGAACTGGAAACCGCCGGACTTATCATGCGGGTGCGTCAGGGCGTGGGAGAACCAAACCGGATTTATGTGCTGATACCGGGAAAGGAGGACGCTGCCCTTGCCTGATACCTCAAAGCTGGAAAAGCTCAACCGGGAGCTGGAAAAAAGCGAAAAGAAACTGCGGAAAGCCATCAATGATGAAAAGGCATTGCAGCACCAGTTAAAGCAGCTTACCCGAAAGGAACGGACACACCGGCTCTGTACTCGTGGCGGCATGCTGGAAAGTTATCTGCAAGAGCCGGAACGCCTGACCGATGATGATGTCATGCTGTTGTTGAAACTCATTTTTCACAGGCAGGACACGCAGGAACTATTGAAAAAACTTCTGGAACGAGAGAAGCCGTAAACCCCTTAGTTTACTAAGGGCGCAATTATACACCACCCAGAGGTTGGTGCATTGCGTTCTCCGAAGGCTCCTCGCCGGAGGGCTGTGATTTTCCGCAGTCAAGGTCTGCTCCAAATCAAACAGGGGACGCTACGCTTCCCCTGCGCTGGCTGCCGCCAGCTACCCTTTTGTGGACTTGCCATCTGGGGACACCTTGCAATGCAAGCTGTTCCCAGCCGACAAGTTTCATAAAATATGCTATCTTTTCGATAAGCAATAAAGTATAATGAAGTCAGTAATAAATTTAGAAATTGAGGTAAAGTTATGGCATCCAGCAAAGAATATTTAGAATTTATTTTAGGTCAGTTATCTGGCTTGAATGAAATTACCTATCGAGCTATGATGGGCGAATTTGTCATTTATTATCGTGGTAAGATTGTAGGCGGTATCTATGATGATAGATTACTTGTTAAACCAGTAAAATCAGCAATAAGTTATATGCCAACGATTTCGTATGAGTTACCTTACGAGGGAGCAAAAGAAATGTTGTTGGTAGATGAAGTTGATAATAAAGAGTTTTTGACAGGATTGTTTAATGCTATGTATGAGGAATTGCCTACCCCTAAATCGAAAAAGAAGAAATAATAAAATAATAATTTGAGAGGAAGTGTTACTGATGGAAAAGTTTAAGCCGTTTATTATACCTGTGGCATTATTGGTTTTAATTGACCAGACGGTTAAAATAGTAATTTCAAAAGTATTTATGAAATGCGAATTTGATATAATAGCCAAAGTTTTAAGATTTAATCCAGAACTAAATACTCGTTTATCTTATGCTGGAAATTTCTTCGAATTATTATCAAGTCCGTTTGTTACCATTTTATTGAATGTGTTTGTTTTGTTCCTCTTTTTTTCAGGATATATGCTATATCAGGCAAAAAGAGCACATATAAGTTTTTGGGTAAAAATAATAATGATTTGTGGCATATCGGGATGTTTATGTAGCTTGATTGATAAGCTGTTTTGGGGTGGAAGTTTAGATTTTTTGCAGATACCTACCCTTTTTATTTTTGATTTGAAAGACTGCTATCTTACAGTTGCAGAAGTTATATTTGTTGCTATTGGAATTTTGAATAGCAAAGAAATATCGGTTAAAGAGTATTTACATTTTTGTTGTAACAAATTTAGCTTGTAAACTTCTGGTTTATTATTTCTTATACATCGGGTCAACTTGCCCCGAACTTTTACAACTAAATACCCGCCGCCCACACAGCGGCACACCGAGCAGGAAATCTGAAAAGGTCTCCTGCTTTTTTTCTGCCCTCTGCCCCAAATGAGGTGGTAAAACGCCACCCCATCCACCAATTACCGAAAGGAGGGACACGAAATGCCCTGTCCACACAACGAAATCACGATTGTTCAGCGCAGCCAGCGACAGTCTGCGGTTGCCGCCGCTGCTTACCAGAGTGGCGAAAAGCTGTTCTGTGAATACGACCAGCAAGTGAAGCACTACCCAGAAAAGCGTGGTATCGTCCACAATGAAATCCTGCTCCCGGCAAATGCCCCACAGGAATATGCAGACCGCAATACCTTATGGAACGCCGCCGAAGCGGTGGAGAAGCAATGGAACTCCCAGCTTGCAAGGCGGTGGGTGCTTACCATCCCCAGAGAAATACCGCCAGACCAGTACGCTGTCCTTGTCCGGGAGTTTTGCCAGAAGCAGTTTGTTTCCAAAGGCATGATTGCTGATTTTGCTATCCATGACCCCCATCCGCCGGGACATAATCCCCACGCCCATGTCCTGCTCACTATGAGGGCAATGGACGAACATGGAAAATGGCTTCCCAAGAGCCGCAAGGTTTATGACCTTGATGAAAACGGGGAACGGATAAAGCTGCCGTCCGGCAGGTGGAAAAGCCATAAAGAAGATACGGTTGACTGGAACGACCAGAAGTATTGTGAAATCTGGCGGCATGAATGGGAGGTCATCCAGAACCGCTATCTGGAAGCCAATGACCGCCCGGAGCGTGTGGACTTGCGTTCCTATGCCAGACAGGGGCTTGATGTTGTCCCTACTGTCCATGAGGGGGCTGCTGTCCGGCAGATGGAAAAGCGTGGTATCCAGACGAATATCGGCAACCTGAACCGGGAAATCAGAGCCGCCAACAGTCTGATGAAGTCCATCCGGCAGCTTATCCAAAACCTCAAAGGCTGGATTACCGAGCTGGGCGAAAAACGGAAAGAGCTGCTTGCACAAAAAGCGGCGGAGGAAGCGACACTTCTTCCCAATCTGCTGATGAAGTATATGGAGATACGCAAGGAAGAACGGAAGGACTGGACAAGGGCTGGACAGAACCGGGGGACTTCACAGGACTTAAAGGCAGTCAGCGAAGCCCTGTCCTATCTCCGGCAAAAGGGGCTTTCCACTGTGGAGGACTTAGAAGCATTTCTGGAATCTTCCGGGAAATCAGCCGCAGATTACCGCAATCAGATGAAGCCAAAGGAAGCCCGAAGCAAAGTGATTGACGGGATTCTTTCCAGCCGGACAGACTGCAAGGAATGTAAGCCTGTTTATGAGAAGTACCGGAAGATGTTTTTTAAGAAAACAAAGGAGAAATTCAAACAGGAACACCCGGAGGTTGCCCGGTATGAGAAAGCCGCCACCTACCTTGCCAAGTACCCGGATGATAAGGACAGCACCCAAAAGGAACTGCAACAGGAGCAGGAAACGCTTCTGGAAGAAATCGCAGAGCAGGAAGTACCGCCGACCGAGGTGCAGGCTGATTTGAAAAAGCTGCGAGACATCCGCTACTGGGTACGGAAAGCCACACCCGGCACAGAGGAAAGCAAAGAGCCGCCCAAGAAGCAGCCCATCAAAGAAGTCTTGCAGGATAAGGCGGACGAGAAAAAAGCACAAAGAACCGCCCCGGCACAGAAGAAACACAAACAACAGGATATGGAACTTTAACAGGCACTTGCCATTTTCAATCAGAGAATGTCAGGTGCTTTTCTTATTTTCAAGGAGGGATAGATTTGAATGTATTTGAAGCTGTGAAGCAGTCCGTCACAACAAGACAGGCTGCGGAGCATTATGGAATCCATGTAGGTCGGAACGGGATGGCTTGCTGCCCGTTCCATCACGATAAAACCCCAAGTATGAAGCTGGATCAGCGTTACCACTGCTTCGGCTGCGGTGCAGATGGGGATGTGATTGATTTTACCGCCGCCCTGTATGGGCTGGGAAAGAAAGAAGCCGCCGTACAACTGGCACAGGACTTTGGGCTTTCCTATGAGGACTGGAAGCCGCCGGGAAAGGCAAAAAAGCCCAAGCCCCGGCAGAAATCCCCGGAGGAACAGTTTCAGGAGGCAAAGAACCGATGTTTCCGTATCCTTGCCGATTATCTTCACTTGCTTATGGCATGGAGAACGGACTACGCCCCGCACTCCCCGGAGGAAGCCTTTCATCCCCGGTTTGTGGAAGCCTTACAGAAGCAAGACCAAGTGGAATATCTGCTGGATATATTGCTGTTCGGGGAGACAGAGGAAAAAGCGGCTTTGATTACGGACTACGGAAAGGATGTGATACAGCTTGAACAGCGAATGGCAGAGCTTGCAGCCGCAGACGCAGCAAGAACTAAAAAACACCATGAACGCCATGCAGCCGTCCCAGAGCATTGAGGAAATCAAGGCGGGGCTGGAAACCACCGAGAAAGGCGGTGTCCGTCAGAGCATACGGAACTGCCTGACCGTATTCCAGCGTGACCCTCTGCTTTCCGGGGCTATCGCATACAACATCCTGACCGACCGCAAGGACATCATAAAGCCCATCGGTTTTCACAGAGAAAGCACCGCCCTGAACGATACGGACATGAAGTATCTGCTTCTTTATCTGGAAGAAACCTATGGGCTTACCAATGAGAAAAAGATTGATAATGCCATCGGGATTGTGGCGAATGAAAACAAGTACCATCCCATCCGGGACTATCTCAATACCCTTGTGTGGGACGGGACAGAACGAATCCGTTTCTGCCTACGACACTTTCTGGGGGCTGACGCAGACGATTACACCTATGAAGCGTTGAAGCTGTTCCTGCTGGGTGCAATCTCACGAGCCTTTCAGCCGGGGTGCAAATTTGAAATCATGCTCTGTCTGGTAGGCGGTCAGGGGGCTGGCAAGTCCACTTTCTTCCGTCTGCTGGCAGTCCGGGACGAGTGGTTCTCCGATGATTTGCGGAAGCTGGACGATGACAATGTGTACCGCAAGCTGCAAGGTCACTGGATTATCGAAATGTCGGAAATGATGGCAACCGCCAATGCCAAGAGCATTGAGGAAATCAAGTCATTTTTAAGCCGACAGAAAGAGGTTTACAAGATACCCTATGAAACCCATCCGGCAGACCGCCCCCGTCAGTGCGTGTTTGGCGGCACTTCCAATGCCCTTGACTTCCTGCCCCTTGACCGTTCCGGCAACCGCCGCTTTATCCCCGTCATGGTGTACCCGGAGCAAGCCGAGGTTCACATTTTGGAGGACGAAGCTGCTTCCAGAGCCTATATCGAGCAGATGTGGGCGGAAGCGATGGAGATTTACCGAAGCGGCAGGTTCAAGCTGGCTTTCAGCCCCGCCATGCAGCGGTATCTCAAAGAACACCAGCGGGATTTTATGCCGGAGGACACCAAAGCCGGGATGATACAGGCGTATCTTGATAAGTACACCGGGAGCATGGTCTGTTCCAAGCAGCTCTACAAGGAAGCCTTGAACCATGCCTTTGACGAACCGAAGCAATGGGAAATCCGGGAAATCAACGAGATAATGAACCAGTGCATTTCCGGCTGGCGGTACTTCCCGAATCCAAGAATGTTTTCCGAATACGGCAGACAAAAGGGCTGGGAGCGTGAAAACCCGGCAACGGACTCCGGCAACCCGTCTGAAAAAACGATGGACGGTTTTGTGGAGGTCACAGAACAGATGGAGCTTCCATTCTGAAAATGACAGCCCGTTGCACCCCCTGTTGCTATCCCGTTGCCGAGCCGGTTGCCGGGGAAAACCCCTTATTTCCGGGCTTTTCTCCCTTATAACAACCAAAACAACAGAAAAATAAAAGAAAAGTATAAATAGTAACCATCGCCAGATTGAGATTGTTTGCAAGGTCTTTTGAAGCCCGTTGCCGGACTTCGTTGCCGACACCCTCTGTCTGGCTATTTTCATGTGCGCAGGCGATGAGCCAAGCGGATACGCTTGCGTATCCATTTGGCGAATGCTGCGACAACGATAGTTATGGAGGATAACTGCCTATGGCGAATAATAAGATGAATATTGAAGGAAAAAATTACTCGGATATTCCGGTGTGGCGTAGATATACGCTTACCATTGAGGAAGCAGCCAGATATTATCATATCGGCGAAGGAAAATTGAGAACGCTTATTGACACACATCCCAATGAGGATTTTTATGTGATGAACGGCAATCGTGCCCTCATTAAGCGTGAGAAATTTGAGAGGTATCTGGATCAGGCTACTGCTGTGTAAACAGAGCTGACAGATTTACCGATTTCACATGATATAACTATGCGGAGAGCTGGATTTGTGCTATGATAAGAGTGCAAGTCTGGCTCTCTTTTTTTGAAAGGAGAGTTCACGATGAGTGAGAAAAGACGAGATAACCGTAATCGGATTTTGCGAGAGGGCGAGTACCAGCGTAAAGATGGGAGGTATCGGTTCCGCTATATTGATGAGGACGGAAAAGAGAAAAATGTATACAGTTGGCGTTTAGACAAGAATGACCCAATGCCAAAGGGGAAGAAGCGGGAGCCTTCCCTTCGTGAGAAAGAAAAACAGATTGAAGCGAATTTGTTTGACCGTATCGTAACAAACGGTGGCAACTATACTGTTTTGGAACTGGTAGAAAAGTATGTTTCATTGAAAACAGGAGTTCGTCACAATACGGTTGCCGGATATAAAACGGTCATCAATATGCTGAAAAAAGAGAGTTTTGGGAATCTGCGAATTGATAAGGTGCGTTTGTCAGACGCAAAGGCATGGTTGATTAAGCTCCAACAGATTGATGGACGGGGATACAGTTCTATTCATTCTATCCGGGGAGTCCTCAGACCAGCATTTCAGATGGCGGTAGACGATGATTTGCTTCGTAAAAATCCATTTGAATTTGAGCTTGCATCCGTCATTGTCAATGATTCTGTTACCAGAGAAGCGATTACCCGAAAGCAGCAGAGAGATTTGCTGAAGTTTATTCAGGAAGATAAACATTTTAGCAGATACTATGATGCAATCTATATTCTTTTTCACACAGGGCTTCGTATCTCAGAGTTCTGTGGACTGACGGTTTCAGAAATCGAGTTTGGAGAAATGCGTATCAAGGTAGACCATCAGTTACAGCGTACTGCACAGATGCAGTATGTAATTGAAGAACCAAAAACTGACAAAGGCATCCGCTATGTGCCGATGACGGAAGCTGTCGCAGCGTGTTTTCGCAGAATCATTGCCAACCGCAAGACACCAAAAGTTGAACCGATGGTGGAAGGATATGCAGGATTTTTGTTTCTGGATAAAAACGATATGCCGATGGTTGCCCTTCACTGGGAAAAGTATCTGGAGCATATCATTCAGAAATACAACAGGATTTACCGTATCCAGATGCCGAAAGTTACCCCTCATGTATGCAGGCACACCTTTTGCTCTAATATGGCAAAATCCGGGATGAATCCGAAAACCTTGCAGTATATCATGGGTCACGCAGACATCAGTGTAACCTTGAACACTTACACCCATGTGAATTTTGATGATGCAAAGGAAGAAGTATATCGGATAGCGAATAGTTAAAAAAGCCCGTTGGTAAGGACGCTTGCTTTACCAACGGATTTACCAAGATTGCAGGGAAAAACATAAGAAAATACGAGAAGATTTGAGAAGATACCTTGAAAATAAAGGAAAACTCAAAAGTCGGAAAACCCTGAAATATCAAGCGTTTGAGAAGAAATACTGGACTTAAATGGAGATATAAAAAGATGATTAAAGTACTATTTATTTGCCACGGCAACATTTGCCGCAGTCCCATGGCGGAGTTTGTGATGAAGGACTTGGCGGAGAAGGCGGGACGCGCCGGAGAATTTTGCATCGCTTCCGCGGCCACCAGTACAGAGGAGATCGGCAGTCCCGTCTATCCGCCTGCCCGGCGGAAGCTGGCGGAGCATGGTATTGTATGTGACGGCCATAGTGCCCGGCAGCTCGTCCGGGCGGACTATGAGGTGTATGACCTGCTCATCGGTATGGACAGTACCAATCTGCGGAATATGCGGTGCATCTGCGGCGGGGACCCGGAAGGGAAGCTGCATCTGCTGCTGGATTTTACCGCCCGTCCCGGGGATGTGGATGACCCGTGGTACACTCGGGATTTTGAGGCGACCTGGCAGGACGTGTTGGCTGGATGCTCGGCTTTGCTGGAACAATTTTAATGCCGGACGGGAAAAGGCCCCGCTTGATGGGGTCTTTTTTATATTTTCCTAAAAAATTGCAAGTGTTTCGGGAAATAGAAAAAATTTTTCGATTTTATGCCTAGTAATTAAAAATTTAACATACGCAAAATTTGAGGGAATGCATCGGTTTTGAATCATTTGCGGAAGAAACTTTCATTTTTAAAGAAAATCCTGCACAGGAACCGGGCGAAATCACAAAAAAGCAATGAAAATGACTTTTCGTGCAATTTTAGGAGAAAACCGAAAAAATCGGACGGTTTTCCGTGCAAAATAGGGGCCAAAACTTGGAAAATCAGTTGACAAGGCTGACATATAATTATAAAATGTAACAGAAATATCGGCAGGTTTTTGCGGGTATACAGGTAAGGATGATTCAAAATGAAACGATTTATCATATTGGTCGGCAATTATGGCAGCGGGAAAACGGAAATTGCCATGAATTTTGCTTTGAATGCGTCGAAAACGGGGAAAACCCTGCTCATCGACTTGGACATGATCAACACCTATTTCCGCCTCAGTGACCGGCGGGACCTGTTTGAAGGGACCGGGGTGGAAATGATCGCGCCCCATTTTGCCAATTCCGGCGTGGAAATGCTCACCGTTCCGGCGGAGATCGCTAAGGCCTTTGATATGGACTGGGATACGGTCATCATTGATCTGGGGGGCGACGCGGGCGCTTCCGCTTTGGGGCAGTATCACAACAAGCTGGAACTGGCGCAGAAGAATGGTGCGGAGATCGTTTTATATAATGTAGTGAATACCAACCGCCCCATGGCCGGTACGCCGGAAAAGCTGCTGCGTTTGATGGAGAGCATGGAACGCAAGGCCCGCTGGAAGGTGACGGGCTTCATCCACAACACAAATATGTCTTATGAGACCACGGTGGAGGACCTGGAAGCCGGATATGGGATCGTGAAGGAAGCCTCGGAGCGGTCCGGGGTGCCGGTGTTGTATACTGCGGGGAAGCGGGAGGTACTGGATGTCTTTCTGGGCAGGGAACACGAGGCGCGGTTTGTAGGCGAGCCGTTTTACCTGGAGACCTATATGCACCGGGATTGGGACAGTTTAACGAAAAAAGGTGTTTAATGGCGGAATGCGTCATTTACATAAATCTTCTTGAGAAAGTTATTTGAAAAGAGGTAGAAACATGGTCAAATTCTCGATCAAAGAGGAGCTTTGCAAAGGCTGTGAGCTCTGCGTCAGAGCCTGCCCGAAGAAGCTTCTGCAGCTATCTCCGGATAAGCTGAACGAAAAGGGCTATCACCCTGTGATGATCACCGATGAAAGTGCTTGCGTCGCCTGCGGTTCCTGCTTCAGCACCTGCCCGGATACGGTCATCAGCATCGTAAAGGAATGAGGAGGTAGAAAAATGGCGAAAAAACTCATGAAGGGCAGCGAAGCCATCGCGGAAGCTGCCATTAGAAACGGGTGCCGCTTCTTCTTCGGTTACCCCATCACCCCCCAGACGGAGATTCCCGAATACTTCTCCGAGCGGATGTTTGAGGAGGATGTGAACGGCTGCTTCCTCCAGGCGGAAAGCGAAGTGTCCGCCATCAATATGGTTTACGGCGCGGCTACCACTGGTGTGCGAGCCATGACCTCTTCTTCCAGCCCCGGAATTTCCCTGAAGCAGGAAGGCATTTCCTCCCTGTGCGCTGCGGAACTGCCCTGTGTGATCGTGAACGTTATGCGCGGCGGCCCCGGCATTGGCTCTATTCAGGCCGGTCAGGGCGATTACTATCAGGCGGTCAAAGGCGGCGGTCACGGCGATTACCATCTGATCGTGTTTGCCCCCAGTTCTGTGCAGGAAGCCATTGACTGCATGGGCAAGGCCTTTGATTTGGCCGACAAGTACCGTACGCCTGCCATGATTTGCGCCGACGGCATCATCGCCCAGATGATGGAGCCCGTGGAGCTGCCGGAGATACGGGATTACAAGGTCGACCCGGCGAAAAAGCCCTGGGCGGCCACCGGTTACGACTGCAAGAACCCCGTGGGCCAGCGGGCGGACGTTACCTCTTTGTATGTGGAGACCGAGGAGCTGGACGTGCTCCATGAGCGGCTCCAGGGGACCTACAAGGTCATTGAGGCCAATGAGGTGCAGTACGAGGCCTATAACATGGAGAAGGCCGAGATCGTGGTCACTGCCTTCGGCACTGTGGCCCGTATCGCCAAGTCCGTGATCGATGAGCTGGAGGGCCAGGGCATCCATGTGGGTATGCTGCGCCCCATCACTCTGTGGCCGTTCCCCTATGAGGCGGTACATAAGGCTGCCACCCAGCCCGGCGTGAAGGCCGTTCTGGATGTGGAAATGAACGCCGGTCAGATGCTGGATGATGTGAAGATCGCCATCAACGGCGCCCAGAAAATCGAATTCCTCGGCCACTGCGGCAGCCATCTGCCTACGGTGGAGGAGATCAAAGCCAAGATCCTTGCGATGAAGGAGGGTATGTAATATGGCAGTGGAATATAAAGCGACCCAGCTTCTCACCGAGAAGCCCCGGCATTACTGCCCTGGCTGTGGCCATGGCATCATTCACCGTCTGGTGGCCGAGGCCATTGAAGAGCTGGATGTACACGGCGATGTAGTGGGCATCAGCCCCGTGGGCTGCTCCGTGTTCGCCAACAACTACTTTAATTTTGATATGGTCAATGCCCTGCACGGTCGCGCTCCCGCGGTGGGTACCGGCATCAAGCGGGCCAAGCCCGATTCCCTGGTGTTCACCTATCAGGGCGACGGCGATTTGGCTTCCATTGGCGCTGCCGAGGTGGTCCATGCCGCCATGCGCGGGGAGAAGATCAGCACGGTGTTCGTCAACAACGCCATTTACGGTATGACCGGCGGTCAGATGGCCCCCACCACCCTGGTGGGACAGAAAACCACCACATCTCCAAACGGCCGTGATGCGGACTGGTGCGGCAGCCCCATCCGTATCTGTGAGATGCTGTCCACCCTGGAAGGCACCTATTACGTGGAGCGCGTGGCGCTGGACAGCCCGGGCCACATCAATCAGGCCAAGAAGGCTATCAAAAAGGCGTTCCAGTATCAGATGGAGGGCAAGGGCTACTGCTTGGTGGAAGTGCTGTCCACCTGTCCCACCAACTGGAGTATGAGCCCCGTGGAGTCTATGGACTGGCTTAAGGAGAACATGATTCCGTACTACCCGTTGGGCGTATTCAAAGATAAGGGGGCTGAATAATATGTTGGAACAGTGCATTTTTGCGGGATTCGGCGGTCAGGGCACCTTGCTGATCGGTAAATTCCTGGCCTGCGCAGGTCTGATGGAGGGGAAAGAAGTCACCTGGCTGCCCTCTTACGGCCCTGAGATGCGCGGCGGTACGGCGAACTGCTCCGTGGTGGTGTCTGATAAGCCCATCGCGGCTCCGGTCATTTCCAATCCCTCTGCAGTCATCGCCATGAACCTGCCCTCTCTGCTGAAGTTTGAGCATACGGTACAGCCTGGCGGCGTGCTGATCATCAACAGTTCCTTGACGGACGCGAAGTCCAGCCGGGACGATGTGAAGGTCGCATATGTCCCCGCTACGGAGATCGCCGAGCAGGTGGGCAACCCCAAAGGCGCCAACGTGGTCATCCTGGGCGCCTACATGGCGCTGCGGCCGGAGGTCGTGAAGGTGGAGACCCTCATTGAAGCGATGAAGGAAGAGCTCGGCCCCAGAAAGATGAAGTTCCTGGACGGCAACGTGAAGGCGCTTCATGCGGGCATGGAATATGTAAAGAATCATCAATAAGAAGAACCTCCCCCGCAAGGGGGAGGTTCTTCTTATTGAATAACTTCGCTGCGTTCGCGCGCCCTGCGGGAACACTCTCTTCACGAGAAGTATTTTTTGAACAGCAAAGCCGCTCAAAAAATTGATTCACATGGATTCGTATCTGCGGACAACAGTTCTGCGAAGCGATTTCAAAGAGAAACCACCTTCGTTGCCACGGCTTCCCGGAAGGCTTTGTCATGCTCTACAAAGAGCATGGTGGGGGCAAATTCCTGAATCAGGGTTTCAATCTGCATCCGGGAGTACACGTCAATGTAATTGAGCGGTTCGTCCCAGATATACAGGTGCGCCTGCTCGCACAGGCTTTTGGCCAGGAGGACCTT
This sequence comes from uncultured Clostridia bacterium, assembly GCA_947644595.1. GTDB lineage: Bacteria > Bacillota > Clostridia > Oscillospirales > Oscillospiraceae > HGM13010. The sequence goes on along the minus strand of CANSAE010000006.1, from coordinate 69,848 downwards.
TTTCTTTTGCCCGGCGGAATAGTCCGACAGGTCCTTTTCAAACTGCGCCCGGGCAAAATCCATTTTTCGCAGGATGGCTTTGAACAGGGCCTCCTCCAGTTTGTGCGCCCGGACAAATTCAGTGAGACTGCCTTGGAGATGGCCGGTATTCTGGGGGACATAGGACACCACCAGACCGGAACCGACGGTGACGGTGCCCGTGTGGTCCGGGGACGTGTCCAGAAGCAGTTTCATCAGGCTGCTTTTTCCGCTGCCGTTGGGGCCGTCCAGGGCGATGCGGTCTCCCCGTCGAATCTCAAAAGTTGCCGGCGGGCAGACCGGGCGGCCGTCATAACAGGCGGTTGCGTCCCGGTACCGCACCAGCGTTTCTGCGTGGTATTGCAGGGGAGAGAGCTTCAGGCGGTCTGCGGTCTCGGCGTTTTGCAAAAGGCTTTCCGCCTCTTCGATGGCGGCGGTCTGCCGGGCCTCTATGGACTTGGAACGCTTCATCATTTTGGCGGACTTGTGCCCCACAAAGCCTTTGTCATAGGCTCCCTGCTTGGAAGCTTCTATCTTGTTTGACCACTGCTGTGTGCGGCGGGCGGCCTGCTTCAGGCGTTTCACATCCTTTTTCAGCCGCTGGTTCTGGGCTTCTTCAAAGCTCTGCTGCCGCTGGAAATTTTCCATCCAGGAGGAGAAGTTTCCGGCCCGGACCTGAATGTCCGCCCGGTTCAGGGATAAGATATGGTCCACACAGCCGTCCAGGAAGTCCCGGTCGTGAGAGATGAGAATGAATCCTTTTTTCCGGGCCAGGTAGGCGGAGACCAGGGCCCGTCCCTGTAAGTCCAGGTGGTTGGTGGGCTCGTCGATGAGAAGAAAGTGCCCCTCATTCAAAAACAGCGCCGCCAGCAGGACCTTGGTCCGTTCTCCGTTGGATAAGGTCTCAAAGGGGCGTTGGAGCACCTCCTCATCCACGTTTAGGCAGGATAATTCCCGGGAGAATTCCCAGTCTTCCGCGTCGGGGCTGATTTCCCGTAAGATATCTCCCGTCTGCCGGGATTTGTCCGCCACGGGGTAGGGGAAGTAGTCAAATTCCATGGAGTGGGTGATGGTCCCGGTGTATTCATAGTTTCCCAGCAGCAGGTTCAGGAAGGTGGTCTTTCCACGGCCGTTTCGGCCGATGAAGCCCAGTTTCCAGTTTGTGTCGAGCTGAAAGCTCACATCGTTAAATATCAGGTCGCAGCTTCCCGGATAGGCGAAGCTCAGGTGGTCTGCTTTGATCATGGACATATGCTGTTCCTCCTTCATCATACCAAATGGCAAAAGCCGCAGGAAAGCGAATTCCTGCGGCTTTTGCACGGCACAATGGACCACTGAACATCAGTGGATACAGTCCATATCACAGCGCGAGACCGACATACAACTTTCCTGCAACGGGCGCAATGATCCCTTGAAACGGCATCATCGCGGGTTCACTTATTTGCAGGAATTGTTGTACATGCTTTCACGCCTTTCTTTGTTTTGCGACAGTATAGCAAATATCTCAGGGTTTGTCAATCGGTCAGGATGACCAGGTCGGCTTCGTCCACCTTGCGCAACTCTTTCTTGTTCATCAAATCATAGATGCAGGGGACCACAAACAGGGTCATCAGCGTGGCGTACAGCAGGCCGCCGATGCACACCACCGCCATGGGCTGCATCAGCGCCGTGCCGGCATCTTTGCCCATGGCCATGACGGCCAGGCCCAGAACGGTGGTCAGGGACGTCATGAGGACGGGACGGATGCGGGTGCAGCCTGCCTCGATGATGGCTTCCCGGCGCTCCCAGCCCTCTAAGCGCAATTGATTGATATAGTCCACCAGCACAATGCCGTTATTCACGATGATACCCATGAGCATTACGAAACCGATCATGGACACGATGCTGACTTCCATGCCCGTCAGCAGCAGGCCGATGAAGCCGCCGGTGAAGGCCAGGGGGATGGTGAACATGACGATGAAGGGGGATTTCAGGGACTGGAACTGGGCCACCATGACAAAGTACACCAGCATAAGGCCCAGCAGAAGCATCAACACCAACTGGGTCATGGCTTCCATGATGGTCTCCGATTCGCCGGACATGGACCAGCGGACCCCTTCCGGCAGGTCCAGGCTCTGCATTCCGCTTTCGATGGCGGAGGCGAGCTTGGTAACGTTATAGCCTTCTGCCGTGCCGGCGGTGACTTGCAGATATCGCTGCTGATTTTCCCGGCGGATGGTATTGAGACTGACAGTTTCTTCAATGACGGCGATATCAGACAGGGGGAATTCCGTAGTTTCGCCGGTAAGAGGATTTTCCTGGGTAAAAATCTGCCCCGCCAGATTTTCCGCCGTAACGTGAGTTTCCTCCGGCGTTTCTACAATGACATCAATGGCGGCACCGTCCAGATAGAACGTGGTGGCGGTGGCGCTTTGGGTCATGTCCCCGGCGAGCTGCATATAGACCTGGGCCACGGTGAGACCGTGCTCCATAGCCTTGTTGCGGTCGATGTTCACATGCAGGGCTTTGGCGGCGTCCTCCAGACCGTCGGACACTTCTTCTGTGCCCTCGATGCCTTCCATCAGGCCGGTCACTTGTTTGGCTGCGGTTTGGAGGTCTTCCATATCATTGCCGGACAGCACCACGGAGGTACCGCTGTCGGTGAGCATGCTGGTATCCATCATAGAGGAGGATATACTGATCTCACAGGGAAGGTCGCCGCAGAGGTCCAGGATCTCCTGCCCTACTGATTTGCCGGAGGTGCCCTCCGGCAGGGTGATATACAGGCTGACACTGCTGCCTCCGGAGGAGCCGCCCATCAGGGAGGACCCGCCCAGCATGGCCCCTGCGGTCTCCACTTCGTCGATTTCCGTGATGCGGGCCAGCACTTGGTCGGAGGTCTCCATGATGTCGGACAGTTCCGCGGTTTCTTCAAAAGTGATGGTGCCGGAAATGGTGTTGGAATCAATGTCTGGCATGAAGGAAAAGCCCCGGCTCAGACACAGAGCCGCGGAAAGCAGCAGCATCAGCACGGACACGGCAAACACCACGGACTTGTGGTTCAGTGCCCATTCTCCGGCGAAGCGGTATTTGCCGTAGACCTTTTCCATGATATCCTTTTTCGGCAGTCCCTTGTTTTTCATCATTCCGGAGGCCATGGCAGGCACCAGGGTCAGCGCCACGATGAGGCTGGCGATGAGGGCGTAGCTCATGGTCAGGGCCAGGTCTGTGAAAAGCTGACGGGTGAGACCGTCTACAAACACGATGGGCAAAAATACGCAGATGGTGGTGAGCGTGGACGCCACGATGGCGCCGGAAACCTGCTTGGCGCCGGAGACGGCCGCCTGGATGATATTGGCGCCCTTGGCCCGGAGACGGTAAATGTTCTCGATGACTACCACGGAATTGTCCACCAGCATCCCCACTGCGATGGACAGGCCGGACAGGGAAATCATGTTCAGGCTGATGCCGGAAAAGTACATGAGTACAATGGCAAACAGCACGGAAAGGGGCATGGCAGTGAGGGTGATGAAGGTGGGGCGCAGGTCTCGCAGAAACAGGAACAGCACCAGGACGGAAAAGAGCATTCCGTACAGAAGGCTTTCCAGAATGGAATCCACGATCATGTAGATATAATCGCCCTGGTCCATCAGGGCCACGAAAGACAGGCCGTCGTGCTCTGCTTCCAGAGTCTGGAAGCGTTCTGTGAGCTTCCCGGAAACATCGGCGGTGGCATAATTGGACTGCTTTTCGAAGCTGAGCATCAGGCCGTCGGCATTGCCCAGGCGAGCGTAGGTGGAATCGGAGTTGTCCGTGATGAATACATTGGCGACGTCCTTGACGTAAATGGGCTCTACGTCCTCCAGGCCCAGGTCGAACAGCAGGAGGTTTTCCAGCTGCTCCCGGGTGGTGAATTCGTCGCCCACGGAGACCATGTAGCTGATGCCGTCCTGCTCCACGTAGCCCGCGGGCATGGAGAAGTTCTGGGCGGCCAGGATTTGGGAGACCATCTGCAGGGTGAGCAGGTTGTTCAGGTCCGCCTGGGCGAGGGCGCTGTCCCGGGAGCCTTCAATGGAGTTCAGCCCGCTTTCGATCTGTATCATGGCCATGGACATGCCCATCACGCCCTCGATCAACTGGTTGAGTGAGGCATTAAGGTCCCCGGACCCGGCGGTGATTTGCTGGTACATCTGGTTGACCTGGGCCAGGTCGATGCTGTTTTGTCCCAGTTGGCTTTGGAGGGCGGATAATTCGTCCATGCTGTCCCGGACCATGGTGAGGGTATCCACCAACTGGGCGATGGCAGTATCCAATTGGTCGATGGTGAGGCCCTCGGGCAGCATCTGAGCAAAGGTTTCCTGGGTGGCGGTATCCAGGTCCACGCCCAGGGTAGTCAGCTCTATCTGGGCTGCCACCCGGTCGGATACCAATTGCCGATAGGTCTCGTCCTGGGTGATCTCCCCGATCTGACGGAGTTTTTCTGTCTGTTCGGCATCGCTGTCCTGAATGTTTTGGATGCGGGTCTCATAAGGTGTGAGCTGGGCGTCCAGGTCTGTGATCTGCTGTTCCAGCTCGGCGCGCCGGGCCTGCTCCTCCGGCGTATACGATGGGGCGGGGGAGGGGTCGTTCAATGCGGCCCGGATGGTTTCCAAGCTGCTGATGGTATTTTCAATGGTCTCCCGGTTTTCTTCCAGCCGGGCCATTTGGCCGTTGATGCGCTCCTCGGCCTCCTGGGCGGATTCTGCCGGCGGTTCCGGCTCGGGCGCGGCGGGGCGCTGCATGCCCTGGAGCGCTCCGGTGAGCTGGGCTTTGGCGGCATTTAACTGAGCCACTGCGGCGTCCATCTGGTCATTGATGCCCTGGGCGATGACCTCGTTCAGGGCGTCGATTTTCTCCTGGCTGATGACGATGTGCAGTTCCTGTTCAATGGAACCGCTGGCGGTCACACGGGCGACACCGGTGGTGCCCTCCAACTGAGGCATCAGCGTTTCGTCCACAAACTCGGAGAGCTGGGTGACATCCATGCCCTCCATGGAGACGGCCGCTACCATCACCGGGATCATGGAGGGATTGATCTTCAGCACATAGGGGGTGCCTACGGTTTCGCTCCAGCCGGCTTGAAGGGTGCTGATCTGCTGCTGGATGTCCACGCCGATGGAATCCAGGTTCACATCGTCTTCAAACTCCAGCATGACCATGGAATAATTGTCGGCGGAGGAGGAGGAGACGGACTTGATATGGTCCAGAGTGGCCATGGAGCGTTCCATGGGCTTGGTAATCGTTTCTTCCACGGTCTCGGGACTGGCCCCGGGGTCTGCGGTCATGATGATGACATAGGGAAAGTCCATGCTGGGAAACAGGTCCGGGGTCATCCGGGTATACGCCACGATTCCCAGCACCAAAATGGCAATGGCGCAGCAGAAAATCGTGAGTGGTTTTTTCACACTGAATTCCGGCATGGACGATAACTCCTCAGCTTAATAGATTTTTAAAATATACCATACCGCTGTGTTTATTTCAATGAATAAGCTGTAAATTTCCCATGGAAAAAAGAGGCACATCGTGCCTCTTTAAATCTCCCGTATGATAGTGATGCATAGGTCCAATGCCAACTGCTCTGTCTGGTCCAGACCGAACAGAAGTTTTTCGGCATCATGGCAGTCGGCATTGAGCAGCACCTTGCCGCCATGGTCCCGGATGCGTTCCAGCAGGAAACGGGCAGGGTAGGGGGCTGTGCGGTAGCCCTTTGCCATGGCGCCGGTGTTCAGCTCAAACACTGCCCCCTGTTCGCAAAGGGTATCCACTGCGGCGAGGGCCGCTGCGCGATACCGGGGGTCGTCCTGGTCAAACAGAGCGCTGTCCTCGTTAAACTTGGTCACCAAATCGAAATGTCCCACAAAGGTGCAGCCCGTTTTATTTTGCACGTTCGCAATTTGCCGGTAATAGTCCTCGCAAAAGGCCAGAATATCTCCGCCGTACTGGGCGTTCACCCCTTGGAGCAGGGTGTCTTTGCTGCTGTCCACGGGGAGATAGTGCCCGTTTTTCCGCACATAATGCACGGAGCCGATGACGAAATCATAGCCGTCTGTGGGCGCGTCGGACCAGTAGTCCTGTTCCACGCCGCACAGGATGCGAATGCGTTCGGCATAGGCGGCTTTCAGCCGGGCAGTCTCTGCCCGGTAGGCGTCCGTGCCTGCTTTGGACATACAATAGCTCTCATCGAACCAAGTGTAGCTGTGCCCGGAAAATCCCAGGGACGGGCATCCGGCGGCCAGAGCGGCCTGAACCATCTCTTCCGCGGAACTCTTCCCGTCGCAGAAGGTGGTGTGGTTGTGAAAGGTGGAACGGATCATTACACCATTTTCTCCTGCTTCACTTTTTTGTCGATGACATGCCGGGAGGCCAGTTCCCGGAGAATATCTTCCGTGGAAATGCCCATTTCCACCATCAGCACCATCACATGATACATCAGGTCTGCAATTTCGTAGACCGTTTCCCGTTTATCGTCGCCTTTGGCGGCGATGATGACCTCGGTGCATTCCTCGCCGATTTTTTTCAAAATCTTGTCCATGCCCTTTTCAAAGAGGTAGGAGGTATAGGAGCCCTCCGGCGGATTTGCTTTGCGGCCTTTCAGCAGGTTCATGAGCCTGTTCGTGGTGAAATCCTGGAAGGTCTCGCTTGCCCAGAGGAGATTGTGAAAGCAGCTTTCCGCTCCGGTATGGCAGGCGGGGCCGTCTTTTTCCACAACGACTACCAATGCGTCCTTGTCGCAGTCGGCGGTGATGGAGACAACACGCTGGATGTTCCCGCTGGTTTCGCCTTTGCGCCACAATTCCTGCCGGGAGCGGGACCAAAAGCAGGTGCGGCCCTCGGTCATGGTGATGGACAGGCTCTCCCGGTTCATATATGCCACGGTGAGCACTTCCCGGGTGAACACATCCACCACCACTGCAGGGATGAGGCCATTGCTGTCAAAGTTCAGTTCGTTGATATTTATCATTGTCATTTCCTCACTACAATGCCGTTTTTGTCCAGCTCGTTTTTTAAATCCGGAATGGTGACTTCCCCGAAGTGGAAGATGGAGGCGGCCAGCCCCGCATCCACTTTGGGCAGAGTGTGGAACAGCTCCACGAAATCTGCGATGCTTCCTGCGCCGCCGGAGGCGATGACGGGGACGGACACGGCGTTGCATACCGCGTCCAGCAGTTCCAGGTCAAATCCGTCCTTTACTCCGTCAGTGTCGATGGAGTTTACCACGACCTCGCCGACACCCATGGAGACACAGCTTCGGATCCAGCCGATGGCTTCCATGCCTGTATCCTCCCGGCCGCCTTTGGCAAACACGCGGAACATGCCGTCTACCCGTTTTATATCCACAGACAGTACCACACACTGGTTGCCGTAGCGCTTCGCGGCGGTGTGTACCAGGTCCGGGTTCCGGATGGCCCCGGAGTTCACGCTGACCTTATCGGCACCGCAGGAAAGCACCCGGGCAAAGTCATCCAGGGTGTTGATGCCGCCGCCCACGGTGAGGGGGATGAATACGGTCCCCGCTACTTGGGTGAGAATGTCCGTGAACAGTCTGCGACCCTCAGCGGAAGCGGTGATGTCATAAAACACCAGCTCGTCGGCACCGTTTTCACTGTAGTATTTTGCCAGTTCCACGGGGGAATTGACGTCGCTCAGGTCCTGAAAATTTACGCCCTTGACCACTCTGCCGTTTTTGACATCCAGACAGGGGATGATGCGTTTTGTAATCATCCCTTCGCCTCCCGGATAGCGGCGGCCAAGTCAATGGCGCCTTCGTAGTATGCCTTGCCGATGATAGCGCCGGAGAGCCCCATGTTCCGCAGGGCAGTGATATCTGCCGGCGTGGAAACGCCGCCGGAGGCGATGAAATCCATGGAGAAGCTTCCCGACAGGGAACGATACAGCTCCACGTTCGTGCCGCCCAGCATCCCGTCCCGGGATACGTCTGTGCAGATAACGGTCCTCACGCCGATGGTTTCCAGCTCCCGGCAAAAGCCGTCACAGGTCTTTTGGGAAAGCTCTGTCCAGCCCTTTATGGCCACAAAGCCGTCTTTCATATCCACGCCAACGGCGATGGCGGCGCCGTATTTGGAGACCATATCATGCAGAAATTCCGGGTCCTGCACGGCCGCAGTGCCTAAAATAACGCGCATGACCCCTGCGTCCAGATAGCGCAGAATGGTTTCTTCGCTGCGGATGCCGCCGCCGATCTCAGCGTTCAGGCCGGAAAGGCGCACGATATCCCGCACGGTGTCGAAATTGGGTGTTTCGCCGTTTTTCGCGCCGTTCAGGTCTACCAGGTGGAGGTATTCCGCTCCCACGTCTTTGAAGCCCAGGGCAACATCGGTGGGGGAGGTGCTGTATACCGTTTTTTTTGCATAGTCTCCCTTTTGGAGGCGCACGGCCTGACCGTCAATCAGGTCAATGGCGGGAAAGATGTTCATGATGGGGTCACCTCACAAAACGCTTTCAGGATGGAAAGTCCCACGGAGCCGGATTTTTCCGGGTGGAACTGCGTGCCGTAGATGTTTCCGTTCTGCACGGCTGCGGTCAGCTCCGCGCCGTATTCGGCGGTAGCGGTGAGGCAGTCCCCGCAGTCTGCGCCGTAGTAGCTGTGGACAAAATAGACGCAGTCATTTTCCCGGATATCCCGAAAAATCGGGCTTTTTTCCCGGTTGGCGGGGAAGTGCAGGCCGTTCCAGCCGATGTGGGGGATTTTTAAGTCCTCCGGGACGACCTCCCGGATGGGGCGCACGGCGCCGGGGACCAGACCCAGACCAGGATGTTCGCCGTATTCATAGCTTTTCTCAAATAAAAGCTGCATCCCAAGGCAGATGCCCAGCAGGGGCTTTCCCTGCCGGGCTTCGTCGATGAGGACCCTATTCAAGTCCGTGGCCCACAGTTTTGCCGCCGCGTCGCCGAAGGCACCAACACCGGGGAGCACGATGCGGTCGGCCGTATGCAAAATGGCCGGGTCTCCGGTGACCGTCACTTCAGCACCGACTTGGGCAAAGGAACTTTTCAGGGAAAATAGATTTCCTACGCCGTAGTCCACGATGGCAACCATTACAAAACTCCTTTCGTGGATGGAATCTCATCCGCTTGCGTGGGGTCAACGGCTACGGCCATACGCAGGGCCCGGCCCAATCCCTTGAACGCGGCTTCAATGATGTGATGGCTGTTAGTGCCGTCCAATTGACGCAGGTGGAGGGTGATGCCGGCGTTGCGTACGAATGCCAGCAGAAATTCTTCCACCAGCTCCGTGTCAAAGCTGCCGACTTTTTCCGTGGGGATATCCAGACCGCAGCGCAGGGTGTTCCGGCCGGACAGGTCTACGGCCACGAGAACCAGCGTTTCGTCCATGGGCAACAGGGCGTGACCGTAGCGGGTGACGCCCTGTTTATTACCTAGGGCGGCAGCGAACGCCCGGCCCAGGCAGATGCCGATGTCCTCTGTGCTGTGGTGGTCATCTACCTGCACGTCTCCTTTGCAGGTCAGCTCCAGGTCGAAACGGGCGTGCTTGGCAAAGAGAGTCAGCATGTGGTCCAAAAAACCGATGCCGGTATCTACGGCGCTTTGTCCGGCACCGTCCAGACTCAGGGTCAGGGTGATGTCGGTTTCAGCGGTTTTGCGGGAAACAGAGTATGCGCGGGGCCTGGTGCCTGCATAAACGGGAATGGTCGTGTTGCTCATTTGATCTCCTCCAGCGCCTTGAGGAAGGCGGTCATTTCGTCTTTTGTGCCTACGGTGACGCGGCACCGGTTCTCAATGCGTGGGCGGTTCCAGTGGCGCACCAGAATGCCTTTTTCCCGGAGCAGCTCGTACAACCTTGCACCGGCCAGGCCTGGGACTTCTACGAACAGAAAATTGGTGTGGGAGTCCGTGACTAAGCAGCCCATGCTCCGCAGTTTTGCCGCGGTGTCATCCCGGACGGCGCAGATGGTGCGGACCTTGTCCATGAAAAATTCGTTCTCTTCTATGGCGGCGATGCCCGCCGCTGTGGTCATGCGGTTGACATTATAGGGATTTGTGGAATCCTTCATGGTTTTTAAATCGCCGATGAGCCCCTCGCCGGCGATGCCGAAGCCCAGGCGCGCGCCGGCCAGGGAACGGGATTTGGAAAAGGTGCGGGTCACCAGCAGGTTTTCATATTTGGGCAGAAGGGAAAGGGCGCTCTCTCCGCCGAAGTCGATATAGGCTTCATCGATGATGACCACATTATCCGGATTCGTGCGGACAATTTCCTCGATTTCGGACAGCGGCAGTATCAAGCCGCTGGGGGCGTTGGGATTGGCAATGACAATGTGTTTTCTGCTGCCGCAGTAGTCTTTATAATCAATGGTGAAATCCTCCCGGAGGGGGATGGTTTCGTAGGGGACTTGGTTCAGGGTACAGAACACTTCGTAGAAGCTGTAAGTTACGTCGGGAAAGACGAAGGGATGGGTCTCGTCGCCGAAAGCCAGGAAGGCGAAATTTAAAATCTCGTCGGAACCGTTGGTCATGAGGACCTGGCCGGGCCGCACGCCGTAAAAGTTGGCTATGGTTTGGGTCAGCGCCGTGGATTCCGGATCGGAATACAGATTCAGAGCTCCGGCCTCCGCCTGGACGGCATCTGCGATGCGGCGGGGCGGCGGGAAGGGGGATTCATTGGTGTTGAGCTTGATGAAGGAGCGTCCCGGGGGCTGTTCGCCGGGGACATAGGGCGTCAGTGCGGCATGTTTTGGGCTGATGAACCGGCTCATTTTATATCCTCCTCAAATCGGATGCCTACGCTTTTTGCGTGGCCGTGGAAGCCTTCTTTTTCCGCGAAGAGCATCAGGCCGTCCTTGACGTCTGCCAGGGCGCTTTTGGTGTAATAGGTGTACTGAGACTTTTTCACGAAATCATCCACGGACAGGGGACTGCCGAACTTGGCCGTGCCCGTGGTGGGCAGGGTATGGTTCGGGCCTGCCAGGTAGTCGCCCAGAGCTTCCGGGGTGTGCTTGCCCAGGAAGATGGAGCCGGCGTTTCTGACAAAAGGCAGATACCGGAAGGGGTCGTCCACCGCAATCTCCAGATGCTCCGGCGCGATCTCATTGGCGCAGGACATGGCGTCCATCAGGTCCGCGGCGATGACGATTTTTCCGTTGTTGTCAATGGATTCCCGGGCAATGTTGGCGCGGGGGAGAAGGGGGATCTGGCGCTCTAATTCGGCCGAGACCGTTTGGGCGAAGGCTTTGCTGTCTGTGACCAGTACGGCGGTGGCCATTACGTCATGCTCCGCCTGGGCCAGCATGTCCGCCGCGACGATCTTGGGGTCATTGGTATCGTCTGCGACGATAAGCACCTCGCTGGGGCCGGCGATGGTGTCGATGGCTACCTTGCCGAACACCTGCTTTTTCGCTTCCGCCACGTAGGCGTTCCCGGGGCCGACAATTTTGTCGACTGACGGGATGCTTTCCGTGCCGTAGGCCAGAGCGGCCACGGCCTGGGCGCCGCCCACCTTATAGATGCGGTCTACTCCGGCGATGCGGGCCGCTGCTAAAATGGCGGGGTCCACTTTGCCGTCTTTTCCCGGCGGTGTGACGATGACCAGCATGGCGCAGCCGGCCAGCTTGGCCGGGACGCAGTTCATCAGCAGGGAAGAGGGATAGGCCGCCGTGCCATTGGGAACATAGAGCCCTACCCGCTCAATGGGGGTGACGATCTGGCCCAGCACCGCACCGTTTTCCCGGGTCATGACAAAGCCGGAGCGGATCTGGTGCCGGTGGTATTCTTCAATATTTTTCGCGGCCAGACGCAGTATGGCGAGGTAATCTTCTCCCACCCGGTCCATGGCTTCGTCAATCTCGGCATCTGTTACGGTCAGGGTTTGGAGCTTCGCGCCATCGAATTTTTCCGTCAGGCGAAACAGGGCTTCATCGCCGTGGGCCTGCACGTCCCGGATAATGTCCTCCACCACGGGGGCTACATCCAAAATGCGCCGGGACCGGAGAAACAGCTCCGAGTTGGGCACTTCTCCGTAATTGAAAATACGTATCATGTGGCATCTCCCTTACATAAGGCAAAAATCGCTTCGCTCATTTTGCGGATCTCATTGTATTTGAATTTATACGCTGCCCTGTTGGCGATGAACCGGGCACTGATGGGGACAATGGTTTCCAGCACCGACAGGTCGTTTTCTCGGAGGGTGGACCCGGTTTCCACAATGTCCACGATGACATCGGACAGCCCCACGATGGGGGCCAACTCAATGGAGCCGTGCAGTTCAATGACATCGATCTGGCGGCTTTTGGCGGCGTAATAGTTTTTTGTGATGTTGGGGAATTTCGTGGCGACCCGCAGGGTGGAGTCCTGACTGTCCCGGAATGCCGATGGGCCGGCTACGCACATGCGGCACCGTCCCATGCCCAGGTCCCCCAATTCGTACACGTCCGGAGCATATTCCAGCAAAATGTCCTTTCCGGCGATGCCGATGTCTGCCGCGCCCCGCTCCACGTAAACGGGCACGTCCGTGGGCTTGGCCCAGAAGTACCGCACCTGGGTCTCCTGATTTTCAAAAATGAGCTTCCGGTTCTCCTCCCGGATGGAGGGGCAGACGTAGCCTGCCTGTTCGAACAGGGCATAGGCCTTTTCACCCAGGCGGCCCTTTGGCAGCGCGATATGGATCATGTGTTCCCTCCGTTCTGTACAGCCCGGACCCGTTTGCCCGCACCGGTAAGCCGCTCTACGGCGCGAATAGTTCCGATGAGGTCCGCTCCGTCATAGGAAAGGGAGGTCTCTGAACCGTCAGACTCTTTTTCCCAGAAGCGTTCCAGCAGGCTCACATATACGCCGAAGCCGATGCCTCCGGCGGATTTTCCCAGTTTTTTTGCCAGCTTGTCGTACTGTCCGCCGGAGAGCACATGGGTGGGCAGACCGTCTACGTAGCCCTGGAATACGATGCCGTTGTAATAATTCAAATCATTGACGATGGAAAAATCCAAGTATACCTTGTCTCCGAGTCCGTATTCCGTCATGGCACGGTCAAGGCTTTCCAGCTCCTCCCAGGCGGCCCGGGTGCGAGGGCTGTCCGCCATAGGGGCCAACAGAGGCAGGATGGAATGAAGGGTCCCGTAGGTATCGCACATCAGGGAGATTTTTGCCTGTAGGGATGCATCCAACTGTTCCCGCCGACAAAAAGCGTTTGTCCCATGCAGGTTTTTGTGGCAGAGCAGGGTTTGAAGTTCGCTCCGCAGGGCAGGGTCCATGTGGGACAGAAGATCATCCAAAAATCCCAGATGGGATACCTGAAGTAAATACCGGTCCGATACAGCCGCCAGGCTCCGGCAGGCCAGCATCATCACTTCACACACAGTATAGCGGTCAATGGCGCCCAGGCACTCCAGTCCGGTTTGAGTGATCTCTTGGAAGCCGTTGCGGTCCGTTCCTGCCCGGTAGACATTTTCGCAGTAGTAAATTTTATCGACCTGCCCGGGGCCGGGCTGCATATTTTTCACGATGGACAGAGTAATGTCCGGCTTCAGGGCCATGAGTTTGCCGTTGGTGTCTGTGAAAGTGAGCATTTTGTCACTGACGAGGAAACTTTTATTCCGGGCGTAGAGTTCGTATTCCTCAAATTTCGTCACTTTGTATTGACGATAACCGTACCTGCGGTATAGGTCCCGCAGGTCATAAAGGACCTGCTCATCTTTGCTGAGGTACATGGTTTATTCCTCCTTCAGCCGCTCAATGACCGTGGGGTAGCCCCCGGCACCGTATTGATAGCAGCGGTTCACCCGGCTGATAGTGGTGGGGCTGGCACCGGTGCGCTCTGCGATTTTGATGGTGCTTACACCCTCGTCCAACTGCAGGGCCACTGCCATACGCTGAGAGATATCCAAAATCTCCTTGGTGGTCATGATGTCCTCCAAAAAGGCCCGGCACTCGGCTTCTGTTTGCAGGGTCAGCAGGGCCTTTATCAGCAGATTTGGATTTTCCTGTTCAAAAATATTGTGCATTTGAAACACCCCGTAAACTTTAACATGCTAATGTGCTGTTAAGCTATTGGAGATAAGATACCACTTTTTGCGGCAGATGTCAATAGAAAAAGAAAACGATACTTGCATGTAACGTCTGCATAGTATATGATAGTGACGTATGGAAGGAGAGTGCTTATGAGCCAGGAAACCATCAACGCGTACATAGACAGCCTGCATCTGGAGGACCCGGTGTCTCCGGAGGAATTCCACCAGGCGGTGAAGAGCGCTTATAAAGACCGCTCAACGCAGATTTATTTCATCTGGAAAAAACTCAAGGAGCTGTACCCCGAGGTGGACGCCAACCGGGTGATCCGGGAGGGGTCTTACGACTTCGGCCTGTGGCAGGGCAAGAAAATTGCCGAAAAGTACGGCCCGGAGAATATCGGCCCCACGGAAGCCATCATCGGCCAGACCTCCAAGGGCGGCGTGATGACCTTTGAGCAGGAGATCACGGAGCTGGGCGAGGACAAAGCCGTGAAGCTGTTCCACGCCTGTCCCCACGCCGAGGCACTGGCGGAGCTGGGGGAGAGCCCGGAGGTCATTAAGATGTTCTGCCGGGATATGCTGGGGCACTGCGACTATGCTATTTGTGCGCCGTTCCCCAATGTGGAGATCGATTTCCCCACCACCGTCGCTGACGGAGAGGGGCAGCCTTGCGCCATGACCATCACAAGGAAAAAATAATCGCTGTTGGTCAGACTTCCTGACGGAAGCTATTCAAATTTTGTAGGGGACAGGTTTCCTGTCCCGCCTGAGCATAGAGTGAAGCAAAAAAGAGAAGGAGAGAATATTATGTCAACCAAAAAGCAAAGAACGGTCAAGACGCCCTCGCTGGGGCTGTCCTTGATCCCACTGCTGGGGCTGGTGCTGTTTTTGGGCATCGGGTACGGCAAATTCCGGTTCCCCACCCAGGTGTGCATGCTGGCTGCCGCCGCTGTGGCGGCTATCGTGGCGTATGCCTGCGGCCTTTCCTGGGATGAGATGTTCGAGGGCGTGCGGGAGAAGATCTCCGCCTCCCTGCCCAGTATTTTCGTCATGATCTGCGTGGGCGCCATGATCTCCAGCTGGATGATTTCCGGTACCATCCCCATGATGATCTACTACGGTATTAAAATCATTGACCCCCGATGGCTGTTCGTCACGGGCTTCATCGTGTGTGCCATCATCTCCACGGTGACGGGCACGTCCTTCGGCTCCGCCGGCACGGCGGGCATCGCCGTCATGGGCGTTGCCATCGCGGTGGGCGCGCCCCTGCCCATTGCCGCGGGCGCGGTGATTTCCGGTGCGGTCTTCGGCGACAAGCTGTCCCCGTTTTCCGATACCACCATCCTGGCTCCCATCGCCGGCGGCTGCGACTTGTATGATCACATCAAGCACATGTTCTTCACCACCGGCTGCGCCAGCATCGTGGCGCTCATCGTCTATGCCGTGGCGGGTTTCAGCCTCGACGTGAACAGTATGGCCACGGCGGAGACCGTGGAGGCGATGCTGACGTCTCTGGAGGGCATGTATCACTTCAATATTCTGCTGCTGTTGCCGGCGGTCATCGTTCTGGGCGGCGCGTTTTTGAAAAAGCCCACCGTCCCCTGCATGCTGCTGGCCTCTCTGGTGGCGCTGATTCTGGGCGTTGCCATGCAGGGCTTCACCGTCTCCAACGCGGCCACGGCGTTCTACAGCGGCTTCAACGTGAGCATGGTCCCCGGTGTGGATCTGGAAGCGGTACCCTCTACTATCAATACGCTGCTCAACCGCGGCGGTCTGATGGGCATGATGAGCACCATTCTGCTGATCTTCTGCGCCATCGGCTTCGGCGGCATTTACAGCAAGACTGGGTGCATCAATGTGATTTTGAACAAGATGCTCTCCGCCATCAAGTCTGTGGGTGGGCTCATCACCTCCACTGTGGTGGCCACTATCTTCATGAGCATTGTCACTGGCAGCTCTTATCTGGCCATCCTGGTGCCCGGCGAGCTGTTCAAGGGCGCGTTTGACCAGTTTAATCTCCACGGCAAGAACCTGTCCCGTACCCTGGAGGATGCCGGCACCTGCGTGGTGCCCCTGGTGCCCTGGGCCGTGGCCGGTACTTACATGGCAAACACCTTGGGTGTTCCCACGCTGGAATACCTGCCTTGGGCGGTGCTGTGCTATACCAGCTTCATTTTTGCCATTATCTTCGGTTATACCGGTATTACCATCCGGGATAAGGACGACCGCCCCATCCGCAAACGGAAGGAAACGGTCAAGGTCTGATGGCACAGCGGGAGATCCTGACCGGACGGTATTACCGTCATTTCAAAGGAAAGCGGTATCTGGTCACAGGCATAGCCACTCACTCGGAGACCCGGGAGAAGATGGTAGTATATCAGGCGCAGTACGGGGAGTTTGCCTTGTTTGTACGGCCTTATGAGATGTTTGCCGGGCCGGTAGACCGGGAAAAATACCCAGAGGCTGTGCAGAACTACCGCTTTGAGTTGGAAGAATAAGAAAGGGCGGGACTGGGTCCCGCCCTTTTCTTGAGACAATGGGAGTGTTTTTTATGAAGCGAAGCAGTGGTATTTTATTGCCGGTCTTTTCTCTGCCGTCCCCTTACGGGATCGGGACTTTGGGCAAGGCGGCGTATGATTTTGTGGATTTCCTGGAAGCGGCGGGGCAGTCCTGGTGGCAGCTTTTACCGGTGGGGCCTACCGGCTACGGAGATTCTCCTTATCAAAGCTTTTCCACTTATGCAGGTAACCCCTATTTCATTGACCTGGAACTGCTCCGGAAGGATGGGCTGCTTACGGCCCGTGAAATCAAGGCGGAGGATTGGGGCGCGGCCCTCGGCTGTGTGGACTATGAGAAGCAGTACAATGCTCGATTCAAGCTGCTGGAGCGTGTTTGTGAGCGGGGCTGGGAGCGGGATGCGGCGGAGGTAGAGCTGTTCGCGGAGGAAAACCCGTGGGTATCGGACTACGCGCTGTATATGGCGGTGAAGCGGCATTTTGACATGAAAGCCTGGACCGATTGGCCTGACGCGGACATCCGCCTGCACAGGCCTGACGCGGTTGCCAGCTACCGGGAGCGGTTGGTCCCGGATGTGCGTTTGTTCACCTACATCCAGTTTCTGTTTTACCGCCAGTGGGACGCATTGCGGACCTACGCCAAAGAAAAGGGCGTTGGGCTCATCGGAGATCTGCCCATTTACGTCTCTCTGGATTCTGCTGATGTATGGGCGGAGCCGGAATGGTTCCAGCTGGATGAGAACAATCGGCCCGCCGCGGTGGCGGGGGTGCCCCCGGATTATTTCAGCGCCGAGGGACAACTTTGGGGCAATCCGCTGTATGATTGGGCCGAAATGGAAAGAGACGGGTATGGCTGGTGGATCCGGCGAATCGCCGGGGCGCAAAAGCTGTATGATGTGGTGCGCATCGACCATTTCCGGGGGCTGGAGAGCTACTGGGCAGTACCTTACGGGGCACAGACTGCTAAGAATGGGCAGTGGATCAAGGGACCGGGACTGGATTTTGTGGTGCGCATCACAGGCTGGTTCCATGACATGAAGTTTATCGCGGAGGACCTGGGAATTTTGACACCGGCGGTCCATGAGCTGTTGGATGCTTCCGGACTGCCGGGGATGAAGGTGTTGGAATTTGCCTTTGACGGAGACCCAGACAATGCTTATCTGCCCCACAGCCATGTGAGAAATTCCGTGTGCTATGTGGGGACGCATGACAATGCTCCGGTCATGGCATGGAAGGACGAGGTGGACAAGGAGGAACTGAAATTCGCCCGGAGCTATCTGGGACTGGGAAAGGAGGATGCCTGGAATTGGGCACTCCTACGTGCCGGTATGGGCAGTGTTTCGGACTTGTTCGTTATGCAGATGCAGGATTGTTTGGGATTTGGAAAAGAAGCGCGGATGAACACGCCCGGCGTGCTGGGAGGTAATTGGCAATGGAGGCTTTTGCCGGGACAATTGGACAAAAAGCTGGCCAAAAAACTTTTGAGATTGACGGCCATGTATGGCCGCGCACCGGAGAAAAAGCCGGGTGAATAAGCGCATCGCCGGAGGAATTTCCTCCGGCGTTTTTTTGTTGCATCTCTCCCGGGAATGGTGCATATAGATGTGTTACAGGAACGGAAAAAGGGAGTGATGCTGTGCGGGACGATATTGAACAGCGTGCCTGCGATATCGCGGCTTACATCATCGATAACAAGGTGACCGTGCGTGCGGCGGCAAAACGATTTGGGATTTCCAAATCTACGGTACATAAGGACCTGACCGAACGTCTGGCCCGGGTCAACCCGGCGTTGTATGACCAGGTGCGGCAGGTGCTGGACCTGAACAAAGCGGAACGCCACATCCGCGGCGGTATGGCCACGAAAAAAAAATATGAAAAATGAGACCGCAAACGCGGTCTCATTTTTTTACACCATAATGCCGCGTTTGCGGGCATCGAAGGTCAGTTCATCCCGGAAATTGGGGTGGGCGATGGCGATGAGCTGCTTGGCACGCTCTGCCAGGCTGCGGCCCCGGAGATGGGCAATGCCGTATTCGGTGACGATGTAATCCACGTCGTTCTTGGAGGTGGTCACAATGGCACCGGGGGTGAGGATATTCTTAATTTTGCTGATAGTGTCATCCTTGGCGGTGGAGGTGAAGGCAATGAAGCTCTTGCCGCCCTTGGACTGGCAGGCACCGCGGACGTAGTCCACCTGGCCGCCGGAGCCGGACATGTGCTTGGTGCCCACGCTCTCGGCGCAGACTTGGCCGAACAGGTCCACCTCCAGCGCTGCGTTGATAGAAATTACATTGTCGTTCAGGCAGATGACGTTGGGGTCATTGACGTAATCCACGGGAAGGATCTCAATGGCGGGGTTATCGTTGATAAAGTCATAAATCTTCTGGGAGCCATAGGCAAAGGTGGTGACGGTTTTACCCCGGTGGGTCTGCTTTTTGCTGTTGTTGACGGCACCGCATTCGATGAGGTCTACCATGGAAGAGGTGAACATTTCCGTGTGGATACCCAGGTCATGCTTCACCTTCAGGGCGGCGCCTACGGCGTCGGGAATGGCACCGATGCCCAGCTGGATGCAGGCGCCGTCTGGAATCTGCTCGGCGATGAGGTTGCCGATGGCGATGCTCTTTTCATCCAGCACAGTCTCCGCCAGCGTGGGGAGCAGGTGGTCGTTTTCCACGATGGCCGCTACCTCGGACACATGGATCTGCGGTGCGCACAGGGCGCGGGGCTGGTGCTTGTTGACCTCCACGAAAATGCGCTTGGATTTTTGCATCATGGCCTCGGAGTAGGACGCGGAAGTGGCCAGGCTGAAGTAGCCGTGGCTGTCCATGGGGGACACGGACACGCAGTACGCATCATATTCATACTCCCGGAGAATGTGGCCGGGGATGTCCCGGTAGTAGGCGGGGAGCACGTCGGCCCAGCCGCCGTTGACGGCCTTGCGCAGGCCGTTGGAGGAGAACCAGGACATGCCGGTCATCTTGCCTTTCCAGCCTTCCTCCAGGAAGGGATGGGCATAGGTATCCAACATGAGCTGGACTTTCACGTCTTTGGTATCGGTCTGGGCGATTTTTTCGGAAATCGCGGCCATGAGCGCGTCAGCCTGCGTAGGACCGGCGTCCATACCCAGCAGCCAGCCGGACTGTATCTGCTTGGCGACCTCTTCGGCGCTGGTGCGCTTGGATTCATAAAGTGCTTTGTAGTCTGACATAGATTTATTCTCCTTTGTTTATATGTACTACCGTGTGGGGGTAGCTGAATTCGATGCTGTATTTTGCAAATGCCTCCCGCACCGCTTCATTCAGGGCGAAGTGGGCAGGCCAGTAATCGGCGTTGTCCACCCAGCAGCGCAGGGTATATTCAATGTCGTTTGCGTTGTAACCAGACAGGGCTGCGAAAGGAATTGGGTCGGCTTTCACGCGGGGGTCTGAGTGCATCACTTCCAAAAGTGCCTGCTTGACCAGCGCCGTGGGTGCGTCATAAGACGCCGTGACGGTGAGATCCACCCGCCGCAGGGGCTCAGTGGAGTAATTCACGATTTTGGCGGCGGATACGTCGGCATTTGGGATGAGGATGAGCCGGTTATCCGGAGTGTCCAGACTTGTCCGCATAATGGTCAGTTCCTTCACCGTGCCGGACACGCCTCCGATTTCTACGAAGTCGCCGGCCACGAAAGGCCGGGAAATGAGCAGGGTGATGCCGGAAAAAACGTTGGTAAGGATGTTTTGCAGAGCCAGAGACAAGGCCAGGGTGGCTACGGACAAGACGGCGATGAGAGAGTTTACGGGAATGCCGAGACTATCCGCCACGATGAGCGTGGTCAGGACCCACAATCCCACCTTGAGTGCTGAGCGCAGGAAACCCTGCACACCGGGGTCCAGTTTGGTCTTTTCAAACAGGCGTTTGGAAAGCTTCAGCAGGATGGCCATTACCGCCAGGCAGGCGATAAACAGCAGCGCGGTTTTGCCGGCCCGAAGCAGTCCTGCGGAAAGATCCAGATTTTCAAAAGGGTTTGGCATGGAAATCACCTCATTGAGATGTGTGCTTGGCGTTGAGATAGGCGCCTAGCAATAAAAGGAACATGCAGTAATACATCCACAGCATGGCGATGACAATAGTGGCCAGACTGCCGTAGGCGCTGAAGCCGTCGAACATGGAGATATACGTGGAAAACAGCCATGAGACGGCCATCCAGCCCAAGGACGTGAACAACGCGCCGGGAATTTGCTGCAGGAGCTGCAGCTTTTTTTGCGGCACCCAGGTATAGACGGCTGTGAATGTGACAGTCAGGATGCAGATGGAAAAGACAAAACGTTGGTTCAGCACCCAATGGAGGATGGGTGACAGCTCCGGTACGTAAAACGTGATGATGTCCACGATTTTTCCGCCAAACACCACCACCAGGAGCAAAAACAAAATGGCGGCCATCATCACGATGGTGTACAAACAGGCCTTGAACCGGGCCACGAAGTAGTTTTGCAGCCCGTCGCCGTGGATGACGTCCAAGCCCCGCATGATGGCCAGAAAGGCCTTCCCCGCGGACCAGACGGTGGCGATCGCGGACACAGACAGGGTCAGCAGGCCGCCGGAATAGATTTCATCCACAATGCCTTCCAGCAGCTCCGTGACATTTTCCGGCACGATCTGCCCCAGATTATCGGACACGATGTCCATCGCGGCGTCCTGGGTCAGCCCGGTATAGGGGACCAGGGAGCACACCAGCAGGATGATGGGTACCAGGGATAAAAATAAAAAGAAAGCAGAGGATGCCGCGAAGGAGGTCATGTGGATCTCGGCGGTACCCTGCAGGACATTTGCCACAGCGGCGACCCGGGACGGGAACCTTCGTTTTTTATATTTGATAAGACCACCCCTTGTTGAGAGGATATCTTATACATTATATAGCCTTGGACCGATTTATGCAAGGATTGTTTCCAGCCGGGTGCGGATGGCGCGCAGAAAGCTGCGGCTGTATGCGGCGGGGATATCCGTTCCGCACACCGCGGCCAGGTCTCCGGTCATGGTGCCGCTCTCAATGGTATCCAAGCAGGCGGCTTCCAATGCGCCGGCAAAGGAGACCAGGGCGGCGTTTTCGTCCAGTTCGCCCCGCTTGCACAGGGCGCCGGTCCAGGCATAAATCGTGGCAATGGGATTGGAGGAGACCTCCTCGCCTTGTTGATAGCGGTAATAATGCCTTGTGATGGTGCCATGGGCGGCTTCGTATTCGTAATTGCCATCCGGGGAGACCAGCACGCTGGTCATCATGGCAAGAGAGCCGAAGGCGGTAGACACCATATCGCTCATCACGTCCCCGTCGTAATTCTTGCAGGCCCAGACAAATCCGCCTTCGCTGCGGATGACCCGGGCCACCGCATCATCAATGAGGGTGTAAAGATATTGCAGCCCCAAAGCTTCAAACCGGGACTTGTATTCCGTTTCATAGACTTGCTGAAAAATGTCCCGAAACCGTCCGTCATACTGCTTGGAGATGGTGTCCTTGGCGGCGAACCACAGGTCCTGCTTCATGTCCAGGGCATATTGAAAACAGGCCCTGGCAAAGGAGGTGATGGAAGTGTCGGTATTGAACATTCCCTGCAAAACGCCGGGGCCGCCGAACTCATATACCGGGTTTCGGAACAATTCCGTGCCGTTGTCATCGGTGAAGCATAGCTCTGCCTTGCCCTTGCCGGGGACCTGGAACTCCGTGGCCTTGTACAGGTCTCCGAAAGCGTGCCGGGCGATGGTAATGGGCTTTTTCCAGGTCCGCACAAAGGGTTGGATACTGGGGGTCAAAATCGGCGCACGGAACACGGTGCCGTCCAGGATTGCCCGAATGGTCCCGTTGGGACTTTTCCACATTTGGTGGAGATTGTATTCCTCCATGCGTTTGGCGTTTGGCGTGATGGTCGCGCATTTCACGCCCACATGGTGCCGCCGGATAGCGTTTGCCGCGTCCACGGTCACTTGGTCGTTTGTGGCGTCACGGTTAGGCAGGCCCAGATCGTAATATTCCGTTTTTAAATCGACAAAGGGCAACAGCAGCTCGTCCTTGATCCATTGCCACAGTACGCGGGTCATCTCGTCTCCGTCCATCTCCACGATGGGGTTCGTCATTTTGATTTTATCCATCATGCCCCTCATTTCTTTTGCGCGGCGTACCAGTTCATCAGGCAGCCTGCCAGCAAAATTTCACGTTCATCCCGGGTCAGGGGGGGCAGATGCAGGGTGATGGGGGACATGCCGCTTTGGGTGATGACTTGGGCGGGAACGATGTCCGCGCCGGCTTCAACGGCGGCCTTGATATTCGGCACCCAGAGATAATCCCCGGCTTCGTAGTCAAAGGCCGTGCCATCGTCGATGGTGAAGGGCATCATGCCCCAGTTGATACAGTTGGAACGGTACCGCTTGGTGGCATATTCGTAGCAAATGTTTGCTCCGCCGCCCAGAACGCGCTGGCAGGACGCCGCCTGTTCCCGGGCGCTGCCGTCGCCGGGCTTTCGTGCAAAAATCGCAGACGCAAGGCTGAGTTGTGAAAAAATCTCCGGACCGGCGCCGATTTTTTGCAGTACATTATGCAATTCCGGGGCGGGTGCACCCTGTTTACGGGAGGCCTCCAGGTCCCGCGTTTCCGCTGTGCGGCCCACATAGTCGGGGACACGGCGGGACAATGTGAAGGAGGCCAGCTTCATGGGGTTGGAGCGATAAGAGGAGGTTTCCCCGGAGGGGATGAGCTCGTCGGTGGTGGTGACGGGGTCATGAATGACGGCATCGAGCCGCAACAGCAGGTGCTGCGGCAAAGCCGGGATGTCCGGCCAGGGGGTGATGTTTGGCCCGAAGCGAAGCTCTGTTTCCGTGACGGGGTTTCCAAAGCCGAAGTAGACACGTCGGGCATAAATCTCCCGGGAAAAGGTCCTACGGGCTTTGGATGGGCTGGTGTAGTCCACTTCCGTGGCGGCAGTCAAAACGCCGTGGTTCCGCGCTGTGGCGGCGATGGAGCGGGCATCCATGAGGGCCACGCCGGAAAGCTGCCCGTCGGAAGGCTTGGAGCCCTCCCGGTTGGGGAAGTTCCGGGTGGTATGGCGGATGGACAGCGCGCTGTTGCCCGGCACGTCCCCGGCACCGAAGCAAGGTCCGCAGAAGCAGGGCTTGAACAGTGCGCCGGCTTCCAGGAGGGACTGCCGGATACCGTTTTGTGTCAGCTCCAAATCCACCGGAGTGGAGGGCGGATAGATGGACAGGGAAAAGTACCCATCGCCGATGTCGTGGCCGGTCAGAATTGCGGCGGCCTCAGCGATGTTGTCATACATGCCTCCGGCACAGCCGGCGATGATACCTTGGTCCACCGTGAGTTTTCCGTCTTTCAGCTTGCGGGTCAGATTAAGGGAGACTTTTCCGCCAAACTGTTCCTGGGCCCGCAGCTCGCAGCTCCGGAGAATATCTCCGGCGTTTTCCTGAAGCCTGCGGATGGTATAAGCCTCCGAAGGATGGAAAGGCAGAGCGATCATGGGCTCAATAGCGGACAGGTCGATTTCGATCATGGAATCGTAATAGGCGCCTTCTTCGGGGGAAAGCTTCCGGTAGGTTTTCGGCCGGCCGTGGAGCGTCAGATACTCTTCCACCTGTTCGTCTATTTCCCAGATGGAGGACAGGCAGGCGGTCTCTGTGGTCATTACATCGATGCCGATGCGGTAGTCCATGGGCAGATTCGCGATGCCCGGTCCGGCGAATTCCAGGACCTTGTTTTGGACAAAGCCGTTTTTATACACCGCGCCGCACAAGGCGATGGCCACATCGTGAGGGCCGACACCCTTTTGAGGTGTTCCCGTGAGATAGACCAGTACCACCTCCGGGGACTTGATGTCGTAGGTGCCTTCCAGAAGCTGCTTGACGATTTCCGGGCCGCCCTCGCCGATGCCCATGGTGCCCAAAGCACCGTATCGGGTGTGACTGTCGGAACCGAGAATCATGCGGCCGCAGCCGGACATTTCCTCTCGGGCGTACTGGTGGATGACTGCCTGGTTAGCCGGGACATATATGCCGCCGAATTTTTTCGCGGCGGACAGGCCGAAAATGTGGTCATCCTCGTTGATGGTGCCGCCCACGGCACACAGGCTGTTGTGGCAGTTGGTCATGATATAGGGTACCGGGAACCGCTCCAACCCGGAGGCAATGGCGGTCTGCAAGATTCCCACATAGGTGATGTCATGAGAGATAAGGCTGTCAAAGGTGATTTGCATTTGGCCGGGGTCCCGGCTCTTATCATGGGCCCGAAGGATCCGGTAGGCTATGGTCTTTTCCCGGCTTGCTGCACGGTCCGCGGATGCGGGGATGGGCTTTCCGTTTTGCCAAAGAACGGGAGTATTATGTAAACTAATCATGAACGTCACGACCTTTGTTTCAATGTCAGTTTGATTATAGCACAGTCGAGAAGCGGACGAAAGAGGGAAAAGTGCAAGAAAATGAAATCCCCTTGCATCATTTTGCTGATAAAATGCCGAAAACCGGAGGCGAATCCGTGATAACTGCACGAAAAAGAAACAGGGCTTGCAATTTGACTCCGGAATGGAGTATCATAAATTATATTTTTTATGCGATTGGAGTGTGGGGAAAATGGGGATCGATCCTGTTGTCATGGGATATTTGAGCGGCTTTCGTCATCAGATTGATGTGGCCTATCCGGTAGACCTGGGCAACAACCTGGTGGTGAAATACGGGCTGCGGAACGCGGACGGGACCGGCGTGCTCATCGGTACCACGGGCATCGGCAGTGTGCAGGGCTATGTGATGGAGGATGGCGAGCGGGTGCCTATGCCCGGCAAGCTGACTTATCGGGGCATCGACGCTACGGAAATCGCCGCGTCTCATTATCGCGCCGGGACGTTCGGGTTTGAGGAAGTGGCCTATTTGCTGCTGTTGGGGAAGCTCCCTACAAATACGGAATTCCAGATGTTCCAATCCATTCTGGCGGATGCATGCAGCCTGCCGGAAGGATTCAATGAGAATGTGATTTTTAAGGCCCCCAGCGGGAACGTGATGAACCAGTTGGCTCGGTGTGTGCTGGCATTGTATGCTTACGACCCTACGCCTGATGACTTGGGGCCGGAAAATCTCCTGCGCCAATCCATTGAACTGGTGGCACGCTTCCCCCTCATTGTGGCCAATGCTTACGCCGTGAACCGGCATTTTCTGTCCAATAAGTCCTTGTATATCCATAATCCCAAGGCCAGCCTGTCTGTGGCGGAAAACTTTTTACGGATGGTGCGTAAGGATAAGAGCTACACGCCCGAAGAGGCACGGCTGCTGGATCTGATGCTGATTCTCCATGCGGAACACGGCGGCGGCAACAACTCCACCTTTGCCTGCAGGGCGGTGTCATCCACCGGAACGGATACCTATTCTGCGATTGCCGCGGCGGTGGCTTCCCTGAAAGGGCCGCTCCACGGCGGGGCGAATACCAAGGTCATGCATCAGTTTGCGGATATCAAGGAGCATGTGCGGCATTTGGACAATGATGGGGAACTGCGGGATTATCTGACGAAGCTGCTGGACGGTGTCGCCGGGGACGGGTCCGGGAAAATTTACGGCCTGGGTCATGCGGTGTATACCGTGTCCGATCCCCGGGCGGAAATGATCAAGGAAAATGCACGAAGCCTGGCGGAGAGCAAAGGACGGCTGGAAGATTTGGAATTGATGGAGCGGATTGAGGAAATCGGCAAGGAACAGATTTTGGACAGACGGAAAAATAAACTGCCCCTGTGCGCCAATGTGGATATGTACTCGGGACTGATTTACGACATGCTGGGGATTCCCGTAGCACTGTACACGCCGCTGTTCGCCATCGCCCGTATTGCCGGATGGTGTGCCAACCGCATGGAGGAAGTGCTGACGTGCAACCGCATCATGCGTCCGGCTTACCGTGCGGCGCTGAAGAATATGCCCTATGTGCCCATGAGCGAGCGGTGAAATTCTATCCTTGCAAACTACGGGGAAATGTGTTAACATTTGTAAGAAAAATTCACGTGTTTCCATAGAAACGCGCGCAATTTCAGACAGTTCGAAACTATCCTGTCTCTAAACAAAACTAAGGAGTAATTGAATATGGAAAATGAATTGCTGTTGCTGTTGTCGTTTGTGGTGATTTATGGCGGGGCCCTATTGGCTTACCGTTTGTTCGGGACCCATGGGTTGTATGCGGTGAACGCATTGGCCACGGTGGTGGCCAATATTGAGGTGCTCATTGTGATCAACGCCTTCGGAATGGAGCAGACCTTGGGGAATGTCCTGTTTGCGGTGACCTTCCTCATTACGGACATTCTATCGGAAAACGAAGGGAAAAAAGCCGCACGGAACGCGGTGTTTGTGGGCATTTTGGCGTCGGTGCTGTTTTTGCTCATTTCCCAGTCGTGGCTGCTGTACCATGTGGCGGATTCCGATTGGGCGATGCCCGCGTTTCAGACTCTGTTTTCCAACACGCCCAGGATGCTCTTTGCCAGCTTGTCCGTGTATGCAGTGTCCCAGATTTTCGATGTGTGGCTGTACCACGCCTGGTGGAAGCTCACGGAGCAAAAAAGCGGGGACAGCAGGAGATTCCTGTGGCTGCGGAACAATGGGTCCACATTGGTTTCTCAGCTGGTGAACACTATTTTGTTCAACCTGATCGCTTTCTGGGGAACTTATGATACGGCCACTTTGGTGAGTATTATCGCTGCGGGCTATGTGGTGTATATCTTCACAAGCCTTCTGGATACGCCGGCGGTGTATATCGCCCGAAAAATGAAGGAGCGCGGCAAAATCCCCAGTGCTGTGGAATAAAAAAACTCCCCCGGTTTCAAGCCGGGGGAGTTTTCTGTTTATTCATCGATGAGGGCCAGAAGCTGGGCGTAGTTGCCCGCGGCGTAGTAGGCATTGCTGGTCACATCATCCTGACAATAAAGGCGGTCGCCTTCCACCCAAATATTCAGGATATAGGTATTTTCATCATTGGAAAAAACCACCGTATAATCCGCGATATCCTCGTGGCTGCCGTAATCGGCCGGCGCGGAGACGGTGAGGATAGTGTCCAGTGAGGTGGGGGACACGGTGTTGGACACAGCAGATTGGGTGGATTTGTACGTGGCCGACGGGAGGTCCGGATCGAGGGCTTCCTGAGCTTCGGACATGGCACCGTCGGTGTATTCTTCCACGGCTCCGAAGCCGACGGCCTCGGGGGATGAGAGGTTGTTTTGATAAATGGTGGCGTTGTCAAAGCTCATGAGATAGGTTTCGCTGTTATTTGTGCCGTTGCGGGTGTTGCTGCTGTTGGTGTCTGCCATCATGGGGGCGGCGTCGTTGCTGTTATCGCCTTTTGCGGCCGGGAGGATCAGACTGCGCCCGGCAAAGAGGATGAGCGCCAAGCAGGCGGCCATGGCGGCCATGCCGGACAGCCAACGCCTGCGCCCGGAATTCCGCTTTCGGACTGGGAGTTTTTGCATGACGCTTTCGGTAAAGCATTCCGGCACGTCTTCCAAATCTTTCAAGGAATCCGACAGGACGGAAAAGGCGTCGTATACCTTCCGGCAATCGGGACAGGAGGCGATATGGTCCATGACTGAGGCACGGTCTTTATCGGGCAGCTCTTCGTCCAGCATCATGCTGAGCAGTGTTTGTATCTCATTACAATTCATATGGCCGCACCCCCTTTCTTCTGTTGTTTAGACGGTAAAGCATCAGAAAGGTTCCCGTCTTTTATAAGAATCTCACAAAGTCTTTTTCGCGCCCGGAAAATACGGGATTTTACCGTTCCCGGCTCCAGAGCCAACTGCCTGGCGATTTCTTCATAGCTGAGTTGTCCAATCTCCCGGAGAAGTAAAATTTCCCGTTGGCTTTCCGGGAGTTCGGAAAGCCCCTGACGGACTGCGTCCCGCAATTCCCGGCGCTCGGCTTCTGCTTCTGGAGAAGGGGCGTTGTCGGGGATCTGAAGAAAATTCTCTCCACCGTCATCCGTGTCATAGGTGAGGAGTACGGTTTTTTGCCGGCTGCGCCTGCGCAGGAAGTCCAGACAAAGATTGGTGGTCATCCTGTACAGCCAGGAAGAAAATTTACTGTCTCCCCGAAATGCGGAGAGGTTGGTATAGGCTTTCAGAAATGCCTCTTGGGACAGGTCGCAGGCGTCCTGCTCATTGCCTACCATGCGTAAACACAGGTTATACACGATTTTGCTTTGGTCTTCCACCAACTGTTCAAAGGCATTGACGTTACCGGATCGGATATCGTCAATGATGTGGTGTTCCTCTTCCTGGGTCAGCATTCCATCACCTCAATTCCAGCTTGATCTCCCGGATGACCAGTTCCAGGTCATGGATGGTCTCTACAGATACCATCCGCTGTTTATAATAAGCTGCGTGGGGCACGCCCTTGAGATACCAGGCCAGATGTTTGCGGGATTCGATGCAGGCCAGCCGCTCACCCCGGAGCACGGCGGCGCGCCGGACTTGGTGGAGTGCGGTTTCCATACGCTCCGGCAAGGGGGGGAGTGCCGGTTCCGGCAGTCCGTCTATGGCGGCCTTGCACCGGGCAAAGAGCCAAGGGTCACCAAAACTGCCCCGGCCAATCATAGCCATATCTGCACCGGTATACCGCAGGATATGGGAAGCATCCTCGCCGGTAAACACGTCTCCGTTGGCGATGACGGGGATGGAAACGGCCTGTTTTACATCCCGGATGATGTCCCAGTCGGCTTTCCCGGCGTACATCTGTACCTTTGTGCGGCCATGGACGGCGATGGCGGCTGCGCCGGCGGATTCACACACCTTGGCGAATTCCACGGCGTTTACACTGCCGTTGTCCCAGCCTTTGCGGAACTTTACGGTGACCGGGACAGAAACGGCTGAGACTACGGCGGAGATGATCTCCCCCGCCAGAGCGGGGGATTTCATGAGTGCGCTGCCGTCTCCGGCCTTGACGATCTTTCCCACGGGACAGCCCATATTGATATCAATGATATCCGCGCTGCTTTGTTTCAGAGCAATGCGGGCGGCCTGGGCCATCACGTCCGGCTCATGGCCGAAAATCTGCGCCGCTACTGGGTGTTCGGCAGGGGAGATGTACAGCAGGTCCTTTGTTTTTTTGTCGTTGTAAGTCAAGGCTTTGGCACTGACCATTTCCGTGCAGGTGAGGGCGGCACCCTGGTCACGGCAAATTTCCCGAAAAGCGGCATCCGTTACCCCGGCCATGGGCCCAAGAGCCAGCTTGCCGGGAATGCTTATGGTTCCGATCTTCATAGGTCAAAAGTGGATATGGAGTCCCACCGGGCAGTGGTCGCTGCCGATGATCTCCGGACAGATATAGGCATAGTCGATATTCTCCCGTATCCGATCGGAGCAAAGAAAATAGTCGATGCGCCATCCTGTATTGTTGGCCCGGGCGTTGCCCCGGTAGCTCCACCAGGAGTACGCGCCTTCCAGTTCGGGGTAGAGGTAGCGGAAGGTATCCGTGAATCCGACTTCCAGCAGTTGGGTGAATTTCCCCCGTTCCTCGTCGGAAAAGCCTGGGTTGCCCACGTTGGCTTTTGGATTTTTCAGATCGATTTCCTGATGGGCCACATTCAGGTCTCCGCAGATGATGACGGGCTTTTGCAGGTCCAGTCCTTCCAGGTGCTCCCGGAAGGCATCGTCCCAGCTCATACGGTAATCGATACGACGCAGGCCATCCTGGGCGTTGGGGGTGTAGACACACACCAGGTAGAAATCGGGATATTCCAGTGTGATGCACCGGCCTTCGGTGTCGTGTTCCGGGATGCCCAGATTATATGTGACAGACAGAGGTTCATGCTTGGCGAAAATGGCAGTGCCGGAGTAGCCCTTACGCTCGGCGTAGCACCAATATTGATGGTAGCCGGGCAGGTCCAGATCAATTTGACCTTCTTGGAGTTTTGTTTCCTGAAGGCAGAAAAAATCTGCGTCCAGCGCATAAAAAATATCTACAAAGCCTTTTTTCACAATGGCCCGTAGACCGTTGACATTCCAGGAAATGAATTTCATGCTTGTCCCTCCTGATGGCCTTTTGCATCAGACAGCCAGGCATTGCGTAGCCGACCGGCACTGCCGGCGGAGGTATTTTTGGTTTGAACGGTTCTGGTGGCCACCAAACGATTGATGGGGAGGCCTTCAGTATAAAACTTAGCCTCGTAATCGGTCATGATCCCAACGGGACCAGCTACATGCAGGTCGTTGGTCACTTCGGACAAGTCCCAGCCTTCGTTAGTGAATTGCTCCACGGACCAAGTGAACAGAGGCGTGTTGTCGGTCTTAAAATGGATCTGGCCGCCTATGGGCAGTACGTCGGCATATTTGCGCAGAAAATCCGGCGCGGTGAGGCGATACTTGGCATCCCGGCTTTTGGGCCATGGGTCGCAGAAGTTGATATAAATACGGTCGACCTCACCTTTTTCAAAGATTTCCGGCAGAGTTGCAACATCCCGGTCCATGAACCGGACGTTATTGAGACTGAGCGCGCATACGCGCTCCATTGCCACGACCATAGCATCCGGGACTTTCTCGATGGCGACCAGCAACACTTCGGGAGCGACATGTGCAGTCTCGGCGGTGAAACGGCCTTTTCCGCAGCCGAGCTCCACATGGAGCCTGGAAAATTGGGGAAATTGATTTTTCCAATGGCTTTTCAGCAGTTCCGGTTCCGTCAGCAATACTGCCGCGCATTTTTCCATTCGCGGCTGAAGGTTTGGTTTTTTACGCATTCTCATATTTTAGTAATTCCTTTCAGAATCCGATTCAATGATGAAATATCAAATATGAGACAAGTTTAGCATAAACCGGAGCAAACCGCAACGAAAAAAGCATTGCATAACGGAATCTGGTGTGATAAAATGTAGCTTGTGCCGAGCTGTAGCATGTTAACCGGGTATAGCGCAGTTGGTAGCGCGGGTGGTTTGGGACAATCGACAGCAGTATCCATTGCGTTGGTTGCGAAAGCCCGGAACGCCTTGACACACGGGCGAACGGGTCGCTTTGGCGCGCTGCGGATTTGGTTGAAAATCTGCCGGTGACCACAGGATTGCCCACAGACAGGAAAAATCCCCGGACCGAGCCGGGGAAGTGAAAACGAGATAACCGGGTATAGCGCAGTTGGTAGCGCGGGTGGTTTGGGACAATCGACAGCGGCATCCATGGCGTTGGTCACGGAAGCCCGGAACGCCTTGACACACGGGCGAACGGGTGGTTTTGGCGCGCGACAAATTTGGCTGGAAATTTACGGTTGACCACAGGAATGCCCACAGACACGAAAAATCCCCGGAACGAGCCGGGGGAGTGAAAAACGAGATAACCGGGTGTGGCCCAGTTGGTAGGGCGCTTGATTTGGGACGATAGACAGCGTCATCCATTGCCTTGTTTGCGAAAGCCCGGAACGTGCTGACACACGGGCGAATGCGTGGCTTTGGCGCGCGGCGAATTTGGTTGAAAATCT
This sequence comes from uncultured Clostridia bacterium, assembly GCA_947644595.1. Classification (GTDB taxonomy): domain Bacteria; phylum Bacillota; class Clostridia; order Oscillospirales; family Oscillospiraceae; genus HGM13010. The sequence goes on along the minus strand of CANSAE010000006.1, from coordinate 37,858 downwards.
GCTGGTGACCACAGGATTGCCCACAGACACGAAAAATCCCCGGAACGAACCGGGGGAGTGAAAAACGAGATAACCGGGTGTAGCGCAATTGGCAGCGCGCCAGCTTTGGGAGCTGGATGCTGGGAGTTCGAGTCTCCCCACTCGGACCAAAGCCCTCTGAAATCAGTTGACTTCAGAGGGCTTTTTCTTTGTTTATTGCGGTGCAGAATTTGAAAGCATTAAATGAGAGTTCTGTAAGATGTGAACTTAGGCATCACTATGTTAAAGAGGACGAGTTTAGATAGTTTAGACGAATTGTATTACTTTTTGTAGAATACTTCGATTGCTTGTCCGTTAATACGATTGACTAAACTCCGCGATGTAACTATAATCTCATTAAGATAGTATGGCAAAAAGTATTAGATTCAGTTTTAAGGTGTTTTTTATGAGTAAACCAGAATACAAGACCCAAAATCATATCATAGGATTCATTGACATTTTAGGTTCTTCTGAGGCGATAAAAACAGACGCAGTAGGTTCTCTGAACATCGTACATAGCGCATATCAGAATTCATTAGATATGTTTCAGAATTTGTTTGGCAGGCATTACGTTCAACCGTCAGTAAAGATTTTCTCTGACAATATCGTTGTTGCTGTCCCATACATTAAGGAACGCTTTAAACGAAGTGCTTTTTTTGCAGTTGCAATGATGAGTGCAATTATTCAAGTAGAGTTCCTCAAAAAGGGTTGGTTAACCAGAGGTGGTATTTCTTCCGGTAGCTTCTTTTCTGATGAGGTAATGGTGTGGGGCACTGCCTTAGTAAATGCCTATAAACTTGAAAGCACGGTAGCCGTTTACCCTCGCGTTGTCATTGATGCTACTTTGGTTGGGGAACTGAAGCTTGCATTGCAACCTGATTCTCACTGTACAACATGGCTCCGCCAGGATAAAGACGGGTTATTTTATGTTGAATACTTGAACCGTTGTCTGAAGCATCTGGAATTCTTTGTACTTGGACTTTTTCAAATAGTAGAAAAAAACCTTGTACGTTACCATGAGAACATAAACATTTGTCAAAAATGGCTTTGGTTGTCCAGTTATCTCAAGGAACGGCTGCCGGAGTTACGTGAGAACATCGAGAATTGCGATGAGCAAGAATAGAGACTAATTTGAGTTACTTACTCCTGAATAGTTGCGATGTTATACTGAAAACAAAGATTATATTTGGATGAAATGCTTATAGTAGCAAAGAAAGGTGACAAATATGAGAGCGATTGAGGCACTGATAAATCAAATCGATGAAATTGAAGCAAATTTTCACTATTCTCCTCCGAGTCCTGGTTTTACTATGCCTTACGAAGAGGAAATATATGATATTCCAGCATTTCAGGTTTGGATTCAAAACGTGCAACTTGAACTACAAGAGATTGTGGATCAAACGGGCGATAAATTCGTTGAAGGCGCATTAGAGGCAGCAAAAGAGAAATTTGACGGATGGCAAGATAAATCTAAATTCAATACTCTTAAGGCGAAATTATTAGCAATGCGGCAGAATCTTGATAAGTATTATGTAACAGATACGATTGTTAAACGGCAAAGTAGTAAAAGACCCAAAATATTTATAAGTCACTCAACAAAGGACAGGAGTTATGTTGCGCAAATTGTTGCTCTTCTGGATGATATGGGACTGGACCAAACGCAAGTATTTTGTAGCTCGTTGCCTGGATATGATATTCCGGTTGGCACGAACATATTTGATTATCTCCGAGAGCAGTTTTTTTCGTTTGATCTGCATATATTGTTTATCCATTCAAGGAACTATTATCAGAGTGCTGTAAGCCTCAATGAGATGGGAGCTGCATGGGCATTAAAAAGCGAGTATAGATCCCTGCTGCTCCCAGGTTTCACATTTGATGAAATGACTGGTGTAGTGAATAGTGATACTGTTGCTATAAAGCTTGACAATGATGAGATGGAGGTAAAAGATAAACTCAATCAGTTGTATACATATATTGTTGAAGAGTTTGGTTTAACAAAAAAAGCTGATATTATTTGGGAACAGAAAAGAGATTACTTTATCAAAGTTGTAAACGAGATTGAAGTTCCATTGGAAGAATCGTTAACTAGGGCCGAATAGAGTACAATGAAGCCAACTAGCAAAAGAACTATTTTCCAGAAAGGGACTTCGGTATGGAAGGCGATGAAATTATATTTGCTCGACTCCGGAGCATGGATATAGGAGAACTTCGACAACAGTATAACTACTACCTTAATGCTCAGGGACTTTCCAAGCGGACAGTCACAACGGTTAAGTGCGACACCTTCTATCTGTTTCGGTATGAGGGACACGATGCCTTTTGGCAGGCTGTGCTCTCTCAAAATTTTGAGGTTGATGCTCGGGCTGCCCTCCATGCTACTCTAACAAAGCATTCTTCGGTCAATCCAGATACCCAGATTAGTGCCTATATGTCGCATCTGCGCCGTTTCCGAAGCTTTGCCTTTTCCACGACGGGTGAAGAACAATACTCTTTTGTAAAGCAAAACCACGAGCGGCAACAGGTCGAAAAACGAAAACAGTCACAACGAAGCACTAAGACTCAGCTTCCACGTCCCAGTATTAGTCAGGTGGAAAGCTATCTTTCAATGTGGAGTGGGCTTGAGGACTATAGCCTACAGGAGGAAGCTCTGGACAAGCTATTTTTCCAGTTGTGCCCAAAGAACACCTGCATCGAGGACATTCTCCTCAAGGTTTCTACCCTGAATGACTTTTACTCTACGCACATTTTTTCGACCTATCCCATGGCAAAACACATCCTCACACTGGACATTGATAATAGGCTCCAAGCGGGTGACCTCTCATTGGTTCAAGCGATTCAAAAAGTCACCATAAAAGATGTTGAGCGTAACTTCTACTCCTTCGCCACCAAATACTGCAGTCACCACAATCCATCGGCTTTTCCTATCTACGACAGCTATGTGGATGAGGTACTCTACCGTTTCATGAAGCAGGATTGCTTTGCCGACTTCCATCGAGGGGATCTCAAGGACTATCAGAAGTTTTATAACATACTTCTGGACTTCCGTTCCTTTTACGGCTTGGAAAAGTACAATCTGAAAGAAATCGATAAATATCTTTGGCAACTTGGAAGAAACGTTTTTCCAAAGCACTACGGAAAAAAGAGGTGAACTCATAATGACTTCTGTATCTGACTTATTAGATGAATTCGTAAATCTTATTTGTTCTGAGGCATCGCTAATTGAGGCGGCTATAACAAAGCCCGCTGATTCATTTTGTTCATCTTTATTCGATTTACCAAAACCTATCAATCATGTGAATGAGAGAGAATCGCTCCGTGCGCGGCTTGGAATATACCTATTCTTTATGACATATGATATTGACCTTTCTTTTGAGGATGTGAAAGCGTGGAATAGTGTATCTGGTGGTGCCTCTTTCACAACTGTAGGGGCGAAGTCGCTGAGAATTGGAGATTGCCTGTACTTAGGAAGTTGCATTAAGAACTCTCTGTATAGTCGCATGGGACAACATTTTGGTCCACTAATAGAGAATGGGAGAACAAAAGGTCTGTCACTCTCACATCCAAAAAGGGAAAAGTTGAAAGACAAGGTTTGTGCCCTTGCTTTTCCGCTAAAGAATGAGTATAAAAAGTACGCACCCATGCTGCTCCCTCATATTGAGAAAGAACTGCACAACAATCTCAAAGCGAAAGTGGGAAGTAACCGCGTTTAACCGACAACGCGGTACCACCAAATATAGTCGCCGATATTGATAACAAGTTTTTGACAGAATGTTGGTGGTCAGTTATTTTTCGATGCCTTCACCTCCGCGATCTCCCGCTTCATATCCTCAATCAGCACCTTCAACTTCTCCTCGCACTCTTCTCTCGTATGTGCATACACATTCCGCGAGTGCTTCTTGCCGTCGGGCCAGACGGGGGAGTAGCGGCCTTCCCAAAGGTGGTCGCTGATCTGGGTGATACAGCCGGTGCCGGCCCGGCGGCGGTTGCCCTTGTAGGGCTGGAAATCCGTCATGGCTGGCTTTGGCGATTCGGGAGGGGCATCCTCCTGTGACTCCACCTTTCCGATACCTCGGTCGATACGTGCGGCTGCGGAGTGGCGCATATCGTCGGTGATGTGGGTGTAGATATCCAGCGTGGTCGCGGCGGACACATGGCCGATGATGGCAGAGAGGGTCTTGACGTCCATGCCGTTTTCCAGGGCTGTGGTGGCGAAGGTATGCCGCAGGTCATGGAAGCGCACCTGCTTGCACTGGGCGTGTTCCAAGATGATATGCAGGCGGCTGCGGACGGAGGCCGGGTCCAGGGGAGAATCCGGCTTGACCGGGGAAGGGAACATCCACCGGGAATGAACGGTCTGCTTGTATTCCTGCAGCACGGACAGCAGGGAAGCGGGGAGCAGAAGCGTTCGGTTGGACGCCTTGGTTTTGGGCTGCGAGATGAGCAGACCGTCCTTTGTACGGTATACCTGCTTGTTGATGCGCAGTTCTCCGGTGTCGAAGTTCAAATCATCCCACTGCAATGCCAGCAGTTCACCGCGGCGCATGCCGGTGGCCAACTCCAGCAGGAACAACTCGTAGTAGCCTTCCTCTTTCGCTTGGATGAGGAACCGCTGCATCTCCTCGCGGGTGAGCACCTGCATTTCCCGCGCCTTTTTCGGCGGCAGCTTACAGCCGATGGCGGGATTAACACGAATCAGTCCGTCCTGTACCGCTTTTTCCAGCGCGGTACGGCAGACGGCGTGACAGCCCCGAACCATCTGGTCGGACAGGCCAGGCCCGTAGTGTTCCCGCCAGCGCACCCGGCCATTGGTTTTTAGTCGCGCGTAGAACTGCTGGAGGTCATTTTGGGTCAGCTTGTTCAGCGGGATGTCACCCAGCTCCGGGATGATGTGATGGTAGATTTTAGTCTCATATCCGGTCTGGGTGGTAGGGCGCAGTTTCGGCTTGGAATAGTTCTGATACCAGAAGTCCATCCAGTCGCCGAACCGCATATCGGGTTTGATTTTATCAGGCTTTGCCTGACTGCACTGCTCTTTGAGTGCCTTGAGTTTTTCAAGGCACTCTTTCTTTGTTTTTGCCAGGACATTTTTGGTTTTGGGGTAGCCCCTGTCATCGTAGCCAATGACGATACGCCCTTCCCAGCGGCCGTCTTTTCTCAGTCGGACGGTCCCGTCGCCGCTTTTTCGCTTTTTTGCCACGGTCTCAACTCCTTTCCGAAGATGTCCTCCATGAAATTGCCCACGATGTCCGACGCCTGTTTTTGCATATCGGTGGTGACGTGGGTGTAGGTGTCCAGGGTGAAGGACGCGTTGGTGTGTCCCAGGATGCCGGACAGGGTCTTCGCGTCCACGCCGCTGGTGAGGGTGTGGGTGGCGAAGGTGTGCCGCAGGTCGTGGAAGCGAATGTTGGGAAGTCCGGCTCTTTTGAGAATGGTCTTCAGATGCCCGTATGCCGTCTGGGGCGCGATGGGGAGCTCCGGGCGGACGGGGTTGGGGAATATCCATTCCGTGAGCGCGGTTTCCTGCCGTGCGCGCAGAATGTCTGCGGTGCTTTTCGGCAGGACGATGGTGCGCATGCCTTTCCCGGTTTTCGTTTCCCCGGTGATGTATTCGTTCACGGTGGGACAGCGCAGGGTGCGGGAGATTTTCAGCGTACCGTTTTCCGAGTCGAAGTCCTGCCATTGCAGACCGCATATCTCACCCCGGCGCAGTCCGGTGGTGAGCTCTGTGTAGAAAAAATCGTACCAGACTGTGTCTTTCCGGATGGCGTCCATGAATCGCTCCAGTTGCTCGTCGTTCAGTATTTGCTTGGGCTTGTAGTCCGGCTTCGGGACGACAGTGCCCTCGGTTGGATTGCTTGGAATGACATTGGCCTGCACAGCGTCTTTCATCGCCCGGTGGAGCATGGCGTGGATGCGGCAGATGGTGCCGCCGGCAAGCCGGTGTCCGCGCTCCGGGTGTTCGTGGATGCGGCCTTCGTCTTTCAGTTTGAGATATAGTTTCTGGATGTCGTTGGCGGTGATTTGCGATATCCGCTTATCGCCGAGGTACGGTTTGATGTAGTGGTTCGTGTACCGGCGATAGCCGGTGAGGGTGGTGGGACGCACGGTAGCGGCGGCGTATTCTTCCAGCCAGAGGTCCAGCCATTCGCCCAAGGTCATGCGGCTGTCCTCTGTGAGTTCCACATCCCGGTAGCGTTCGATGTCCTGATGGAGCTTGTCCAACAGTTCCTTTTGAGTCACGCCGTAGAGGTAGCGGAAGATGGGACTGCCGTCTGACTTGTGTCCAATCACGATGCGGCCTTCCCATCGGCCGTCATCGCGCTTGCGTACCATGCCGTCACCGGCAGGTCTGCGTTTTGCCATTGTGTTTTCCTCCTTAGCCCATGATGCCGACCTTGTTGCCGTTCTCACGCATGTTCTCGTCGTAGGTCACGGTTCCTTCGCCCTGGCTTTCCAGCCAACCGAAGCCGGGAACGTAGACCATGTCTCCGGCCTGCACGGTTTGGTTAGCGGCCGGAGGTTGGACCGCAGGTTCCGGCGTCGGTTCCGGTTCAGGCGCGATAACTTCCACGACGGGTTCTTCGATTTCAATTTCAGGGACGGGCGTCGGTGTTGCGATGATTTCAATTTGCGCCGGTTCCGGTGTCGGGATAACATCCTCTGCCTGATTGGACGGTGTATGCAGTCCGATGCAGACTGCTGTGCAGAGGATTGCCGCGGGTAGGATTCCTTTCTTCATGTGTGATTCAACTCCTTCGTTTTTTGGTAGCCACAACACATACCACAGTTCGCGGGAAATAGCCAGGGGATTTTTTCTTTGTTTATAGCGTCGCAGATTTTGGGTGGGCATCACACGCTCCTTTGGAAGATGAGGTCGTCCTTGAATGAAATCTTGCCATTGGTTTCTTTTACCTCTCGGACGCTCCGGCCACGCAGCCTTTCGTAGGTGGGCACATCCATGTCTGTATCTGCCGCCAGGATGTGATTGGAGATATTGCACTCCACCGCCAGCTTGAACAGCAGCCTTCCGATGCGCGACCCCAGCATATCCAGCTTGCCTTCCACCATCGTCGCCAGGACACGGGGCAGGTATGCGCCCGCATTCTCTGCGTTCAGGTATCCGGTATAAAACCGAATCGCTTTTTCTATGTATTCGTTTTGTGTCGCACAGTTATCGTCACGGTAATGACTTACGACGTCTTCCCATGCATCATTCCTCAACCAAACCGTGTGTCTGGATTTTTCAGTCGTCATAATTCCCTCCATAGTTAAAATAGCGTCACGAAAAATGCCCGATTCATGGGCTTTTTCTTAAATATCAAAAATAATAGCGTCAAGCGCCTTTTACACCTTCGAAAACAGCGTCATTTTCAAAGGTGTGAACTGCCCGCACTGCGGGCAGAAGTGGGTGGGCTGACGCAACAATAGCGTCAGCCCTTTCTCCTGCTCCGTTTATTCTCTTAAAACTTGCCGTCGGTTTGCCCGAATGGTTGCGGATGGGTACGGTGTTTCCCTTGCTTTAAAGACCGTACACAGCGGCACACAGGCGTTCACAGGTGCATCTGCGCTGTCACCTCGTAGTAGTAGTAGTAGTAGTCCAGCGCCTCACGAAACGGTCGGATGGTGTAGAGCAGGGTGCCGTTGCGTTTCTCACCGTCTTTTGTGGTGATGGTGGTCCGCTCGGTGTAGATGAGACACTTGTCTTCCAAGCCCCGGACACTTTTTTGCACGGTGGTTTCGCTCATGCCGGTGGCGTTCCCGATGGTCTTGTAACTGGGATGGCACTGGTAGGTTTTCCGGTCTTCGCATCGGAGCAGGAAGGAGTACACGGCGAGCTCCCGGGGCTTCAGACCGAGCAGATAGATGTCGTTCGGCAGGGAAAAATAATTTGCCTTGTATGTATCTGTCCACCTGTTACTCATTTCGCACCTCCGTTGCTGTTCGTCTCTACCCACTGAATGAATTTTTCTTTCGGCACCACGATGCGGTTGCCGATGTGCAGGGCAGGGAAGTCCGGCACCCGCATGAGTTCGTACCCGGTGGACGGTGACACGCCCAGGGCTTTGGCGACGGTCTCCGCGTTGAGGAACAACGGCAGCTCGTCGTAAGATTTGAATTCAGATACTTTCATTTGATTCCTTCTTTCAAAAGATTATTGCCACTCACCGTACTGCTTCCTGTCCCGGGTTTGCACCGCAACGTCTTCCCTCTGTCGGTGCGCTCTTTCGTACTGCGAAGTCCCGGCGCACTTTCCCCAGAGGAGTATCCTCTCCGATGGTGGGTATTCAGTTTTCAAGGTTCTCATTTTCATCTATCGTCGACGATAGTTTTATGATAGAATGTCTTTACGGGAACTTACATCAGGAAGTGATCTTTTTTGGAGGGAGTGTCGCATATGGCTTATGGCGGTTCTCAACTGTTTCTGACAGAGGCGGACAGCGGTCATTTCTCTGTCGTGCTCCATTACGGAAACGGAGCAGTGGAGCGTTTGTCCGCCGCCACGCCTGCCGAGCTCTTGATCGCCGCTTCGGAGATCGACTACACGGATTACCGCCGGGAGGTCCAACGGTTGGGGGATGAACATCCTCTGTTTGAGCCGAAGCTGGATATCCCTGTTGCCGATTTGGAGGATTTCGTTGCAGAGGCGCTTCTTCTCCCGTCTATGCTTCAAGAACGGGATCCGGTGAGCTTTTTCTTGTTAGGGGAGCTGCTTTATCAGTGTTTACAAATGCAGGACGACGGTTCTGCATCCTTCCTGCTGACGGCCGGATATCAGATCCTCCGGGTCTTGCAGGAACCGTTTCGTGTTCAGACCTTCCTGCGAAATGTCTTGGAGGTGACCTTTGACGGTATGGAGCGGGCCAGCCAGCAGGAGCGGTTTGAGAAGCTGAAGCGAACTCATCCCGATGTGGCTCAAATCTGTGACCCTGCGTCGTTGGACAGTCTGCCGGAGGGTCAGCGTGTCTTTGGGATTCACAATCTCTTTGGGCTTTATCTTCTGGAATTGGCTCTGTACTTCCGGCAAGACAAACAGCGTATTGCCCGGTGTGATTACTGCTGGCGGTATTTCATTCCGAAAACAAAAAAGGTCACCCGGTACTGTGACCGGGTGACCGATGGGCAGAGCTGTAAGCAGCGGGGAGCGAATCTCGCTCGTCTGGAAGCTGTCGCGCAGGATGAGGCTTTGTTGATTTGTAAAAAGCTGCGGGATCGAATGTACGCCCGTCTGCTGCGGTGGGAGGATGCCCATCCCAGCGAAAGAGATAGGCTCATCCCCATGAGCTTTGAGCAGTATGATGTCTGGACTGAGAACGCTCGTCTCGCTCGGATGGAGTACCTGCGGGGCGAGCTCAGCGCTGAAGCGTTTTTGAGAAAGATCGATATTACTCATGAACTGAAAAGTTACGAGGCAGGCAAGGCGGAGTTGCTGGAAATAGAAACAGTCTGGCAGCGGCGTGTGGCGGGTCATTGGGACTTTGACCCGGAGGTATTCTACCCGGGAACAATGATGTTTCTCGACCTGACTCCCGGCGAGAAAAACGAATGGGAAACCCTAACCGGAGATGAGCTTCGTCGGCAAGACCAGAAGGGACACCAGAGCCTGCGGGAAAAATACGGAAAAGGATAGTCATACAATCAGAAACTCCGGGAGCAATTTGCTCCCGGAGTTTTCTTTGTTTATAGCGGTGTAGAAATTGAATCACATCTGCTGATAAAATTAAAATCATCATTCAACAATAATTAAAGGCTCTTTTCCAATTCTGTTAAGTGTACCAAAAAGTCTCCGCTATATCTGTGTTCTTGATCCAGAAAAATGGCACCTCGATCAATATGCGCCTTGACATAGCCAGGGAAAAACTCTTCATCGCTCAAGTGCTTCTTCGTATGCAATTCGATAAGGCATTTATAAAGTGCATCTGCATTTCCAGTTATGGTTTGTCGATTTAGTTCTCGTCCCAGCGTATTTGTATGAAAATCACTTTCCTTCAGTGGATCTTTTGACCTTAAAGAAAGTGCAATTGCAAGTTTTACCAAAGTATAGTATGGCAGACTTTCACTAGCCTCAATACGATCAAATATCTCGGCAGCTTTTTTTGATGTTTTCAGTTTAAATGCCATAACTACACCTCGAAATACTGATTATCATGAATATGAGTGCATTTGTCCTGCCCATACTCTAGCATATATACGTGAGAAATCTGGCCGCTCATAGCTTCCAAGTGATTGTTGGATAGCTCTTCATCAGTGGATAGGATCAGTAATTGACCTGTCAGACTCTTAAAAAAGTATTCTGTAATGTTAGATCTATGTTCGGTATCAATTCTTGCAAATGGTGTATCAATGATAAATGGAAGATCATTTTTGCTTTGCTTCATCATTGCCCAATACAGCGCCATGACGAAAATTTGCTTTTCGCCACTAGAGAGCTGATCTTTGTTGATCTCGATGGGAAGAAGAAGTTGCTCTGCGGTTTCGGTGGAAAGGGATTTTTGCAATTCAACAATAGAGTATGCTTTATAGCGTTCCTGCAAAGCTGATAGTGCCGCTTCTCCCAGTATGCTTGATGCAATTGATGAGCTTCCTGTTTTAAACAATGAGATCAAATCTGTTATATTAATATTTTCGTTTCTGAGAATGTGGACCGAAAAACTATTATCTATATAGATTTGGGAGAAGAAGTTTTCCTTTCGAATAAGTTGCGTGAACTTTTTGTTTAAATCACTTTCCACTTGCTGAATTAGGTTTGAATATAGAGTATCTTGGAGTTCTTCTAAAAGTAATAACACTTTTCCAGAGACAGCTGATACGGAGTGTGCTTTTAACTGCCCTTCAAAGAGCTTTTTCAGACTACGCAAATTGCTTTCTTTATGTTCTAAATCAGTCTGCTTGAATTCCAGCATTTCTTGTGCGTGTTCTTTTTTTAAGACAGCAATTCTAAGCTCATCCTCAAGAATAGATAGAGTGTTCCTAAAGCTTTCTGCATTGTCAATACTTGTGAACTGGAGTTGGGCGCGGATTTTCTTGCTTTTTTCAAGTGAAGTGTTAATCCTATTTTGAAGACGAGAAAAAACATTCGAATCGAATGCATTAATTCTGCTAATTACAGACTGAATCTGTCCTTCTTCATCATGTGAAAGTCCGAATAACGATTCAAAGTTTTCCCATTTTTCATCAAGTAGATAGTCACTGATCACCAAAAGTAAGTCGTGGGAGTCTCTCTTGATATGACGGCTTCCCATTGAACGAACAGCATTTTCTAGGACAATTCCAAACTCGTCTTTCTCAAGACTATTCTTCAATGTTCGATATGTTTGATGCTCTTTTTCAGCCTGTATCTGGGGTAAGACTTGGCCTACTAGTTCTGGAATCATGCTGAATGGAAGGAAGTCTGTGGCAAATGCTTTGCGCTGCCAGTTTAATCTCTCACGTTTATCTTCTTCGTCTTTGAGTTGATTATGGAGTTCGGTCCATTCTTCGACAGTAACATCTCCATGAGCGGAGTATTCTTTTTTTCGATGTTCAATTTCAGTTGCTAATTCATCGATAGTGTCTTGAATTGTCTCGATTTCTTGCTGAAGATTCAAAACTTGCTGGCCGTATTCCTCGTTTTCGGCTTTTGAAACCAGGTACTCGTGTGCAACGCTAATTTGAGAATTTTCTGAATTTTTAAGCACACGTTTTACTTGATCGTGTAAGATGTCAAATGTGTCATTTCCGCTAAGTATCATAAGCGCGTCACGGATATTTACTTCTTTATTGTCAAAAAAGTAATCTGCAATTTTTTCTCCATCAAAAAAGTACAGTTTCAACATATCCGGGGGGATCAAGTGGATCAAGTAGTTTTGAAAGGCTAAGAGCTCATCCTCTTCGAGCTTATGACCGTTTTTCCAAACGGCTAACGTCTCATGAATTTCATTTTGAGGCCAACACCAGGTACGACGTATTACGTAATCAAACAGATCAGCATTATCTACCTGCTGAAAACCAATTTCAATGTACGCAGACTCATTTTCATCTATTCGCACCTGATTATTGATGAGCTTATAAATCTCGCGTAGATACCGTTTGCTTGCCGTTTTAAAGCCAAATGCATAGTTGCCGTAAAAGCACACTTGTATTGCGGTAAAGAGCGTTGTTTTACCAGCCCCATTTTTCCCACCAATCACGACTACGCGCTCTTCGGGTTTGCTTGATTCAAAATTAAAACAATTATGACCACTATAAGAACCAAAATTATGAAGTTCTATATTCTTAATCTTCATGATTTAAGCCCTCTCTAATTGCCTCGAAGTGAAGCCATCCTTCATTCAAAATCTTATCAACGTTTTTTGCTGTAATAGATGATCTGGTATAGAATTTTGAATTATCTACGGAAATCATCAGTTTTGAAACAAGATCAAATGGGACATCATGTTTTTCGCACAGGGTATGCAAAAGCGTAACAGTGTCCCTATCATACTTTGCTTTTTTGTAGGTATCCCAAGGAAGCTTTTCCCCTTTTACCTCTGCATAGATTTCGACTAAGGATCGACGGGTTAAGTCTCCTTCGTCTTCCCAGAGCTTGTCTATTGTTTTGAGTTCTTCAAGGGTGATGAGTTCAAACCCTGTGTTGACTTCAAGCTGGAGTAGTCGTCGTAGTATTTCTTTGCGTGTCTCCATAGTGAAAGGACCACGACCATACTCTCCGGTAGATGTCAAATATACAGAACCATTTCTTCTTCTACCATCTCTCGCTTTAGGATTAGCTCGTAATTCTACGAGCCAATTTCTAAAGTCTCTAAGGGGGATCAACTCAGTGGACCCATGATCAATAAAATTCTTAAGCGATTTATCTTCCTTGACCATAGTACAAATCCAACAGCCAAATCTGGAATTACCAGTTACTTTCATGTTGTCTTTGTTTACTTGACCAATCACACTATCTTCTTCAGAGAGATTCTCACCTTGATAAAGGCTGTAAAGGTACTTGTTATCAGTATTCCAAGCACTCTTCGCATCGCCTTGCAAAAGGTATTCCCATACATTATCATTCCGAATTTCCGAAAGCGGACTATACACATATGCCTTTGGGATCTGAGAATGAGGGGTTAGGATTTTCCCTTCGATCTCGCGCGATGAAATGCTGCGAGACCTTGCAGCACTCTCAGCCTTACGAACACCAAGAAGAATTACGATTTCTCCGTCTTTCTTGATAGTGTTATATGTAAAGGCATTGGAAGGATTGATTTTTAAACGTTCTGTACACCATCTGAATCCTGGAGGTTCTGGAGTTGGGTAGCCAAGACCAATTACTAAACTCCAAAAAGTCTGGCGAATTTCAGGATAAATGATGTGTGCCTGTATATTTAATTTTTTTTCTGAACTTGCTTTATTGATTGCTTCGTTCATTTTATGCATATAGGCTTTTACAATTGGGTTTTCCACCATTGTATCAGAGGTCACAATATATACCGGTTTTTGACGTTTGTCTTCCGGCAATGACTCCAACATTTCAAAAACAAGTTGACAGAGTAAGGTAGAGTCTTTTCCACCACTATACCCGATCATCCAGGGACGCTGGTCATGGAGATAGACGAGTTCCATTTCTTTCTTGATAGTTGTAAATTCTTCAAACATATGTGTTACTTCCTATCCATAAATGAGCGTTCTTTTTTCTTTTCAAATTCATCTAACGGAAGACCGAGTCGAGTTTTCAAAATATTACAGGTTAGTACAATCGCTTCTTCGTTATTGATCATTCTTCCATTTACTCGAATTATTCTTAGTTTCCAATCGTCACAGTCTCTTTTCCAGTTGATATGTTGCAGATTATGGAGATAGTTCTCGAGATCATGTTCCTTGTTCGTAAAGAAATAGTTACCGAGACGACCTAACACCTGAATAATAACGGCTTGTGTAACGATATAGTTCTCACGTAAATCGACTTTACTAATCTCATGATTGTAAAGTTCTTTCCATGGAAGAATGTTTTGGCACACGGAGTTCCAATACTGAAACAGAAATGCTTCGACCTCTTTTGTGATGGGAGCTGATCGAATAATACGTTTGTTTGCATTATAAAATGTGCTTAGTGTAAACAGGTTAGAGGAATACTTACCAAGGATGTCTTTTTCTTTATCTGTATATGTGTTGAGAAACTTGATTTTAGAAATAACAGCTCTGGTAACAACTGCAAGTTGATCACGAGAATCATAAAGTTCTGCAATAGAATTAGATGTCTTCACTGCGTGTTTATTTAGATCGGTAAACATTTGCTGACTTCGAGCCAAACCCTGATCTTCAAAAAATACCACAGAAATTGTTTCTGTTGAAAGGCTCTCATCTTCGGAGATCGCTTCCAAAATTGCCGCTTTTCGATGTTGACCATCATTAATCAGTAGTTTTGCATCCATAGATATTTCCAATATTCCAACATCTGGATGCTCAATCGGACAGAATTTGAACTGTCCGTCAATTGATGCTGCTAATGCAGAAAATACATAGCTTTCTCTATTATTGAGAATGTATTTACTGATCGCTGGTATTCTTGCTGTATTCAGTTTTCGTTGTGCACGATGTTCCGGCAAAACATATTCATCATCTTGAGGAAATAGTTTGGGAATCATTTTGAGGGGGATCATCGCGATGTAGTATTCCCTAGTGGCCTGAATACCCCTTACAACTGGAAACCGGTAAACAAAATCCATAAAAATGCACCTCAAAATAACAAGAGATGGTATACTCAAGTAGTCTACTTAAGTATACCATCTCTTCGCTGCGACGTCAATCGGGATTTAATTCTTTATAGAGCTCCCAAAATGCTTTATCCTCAATATATCTCGGTTTACATGTACCAATTTTCACGATGCTGTGGTGTTTCTGTAATCCCTTGATATCGTTAAATAGTGTTTGAGTTTCGGCGCTTCTTGATTCGGTTTTGAATACAAATTCAACATCTGAAGGTTTCAGATCAGCGACATTATGAACAACCCAAGTGAGAATATACTTAGCGTAGTCATCATCCGTTGAACCAAAGTGCTTCAGGAATTGGGTAGACAATATGGTTCCAACACCGAATTCTCGACCCTCTTTCAGAATCTTCTTGAGCGATGGGAAGCCTTCACTCATGAAGTTGTCTGCTTCATCCACCAAAATCAACTTGGTAAGTTGACGATAATGTTGATCCATTTTGCTAGAACCGGCAGCTTGCATCTGCGCGTAGAACAAATCCAGTGTGATCGCAACAATCAGGCTTTGAATGTCTGAGTCGTATCCGGAGAGGTCAATGACAACGACACCGTTTAAGATATCAAACAAAGATTGCGTTTTTGCCGGATCATCTTCGAATACTTGGAATTGATGTAGCTTATCCATTGCTGCGGCTAAGGAATCATTTTTTTTGATTTCGTCATCATTGGCATAGATGTTATATACCATGTCAAAAGTTGGTGCGGTATTCTCCCATGTAGAAGGATCGTTGGCATGGATTCCATTTATGGCATAGGCTGTGGTGATGCAGGAGAATAATGTGTTTTGCTGTTTTGCACCCAGACCATAAACTTTTGCTAAAGTATCTTTGAACGCATTTGCTGTATGAATCGGGAGTAGGGGCTTGAAAACACGGGATTTTGTTAAAGCAAGCGGATTGAACGGCAAATGGTAGGGCTTAAAAACTTTTGAGTCTGTTGCTCTGATAAAATCTTCTTTACTTTCGTTATAATCGCCTTTGTAATCAAAAATCAGAATACCTAACGGAGAGCCATCGAAATTGTGAATTTGATCTTGATATAACTGAGCAATTATAGATTTAGTAAACTGTGTCTTACCTGTGCCCATTGTTCCAATAATACCTGTATTAGTATGGAATACCTGATTAGTATCATTAGGCCACCAAAGGAGATTTTGTCCTGTCACAGTGTCCGTTCCAAATAGGACTTCCATGGTTTTTCGATCATCAATTACTTCCTCAACACCTTCAACAAGCACGGCCGTATCTGTAATGGCCGGTTCGTCTGACAAGGACTCGGTTTCTTGTAGCACAGGAAGAGGAAGCAGTACTCTGTCCTGATTTTCATCTGCTTCTTCGATCACGTTGGGAAGAGGTATTGAGTCTTCCAAATGGGTGTATATATCTTTTAGTCTATTAGGAAGATCTCCGGTGCCACCATCGAGTTCTTTTTCAATCTCACAGGCAGATTTGATCATGTACTCAGCGCCCATTCTTTCTGGGAACTCCAGAAAGCATACGTCATTCTCGATTGTACCGCACTCATTTTGAGCGTCTGCTTTGAAAGAAATAACAGTACCTTTTCCTAACAAGGAATCCATTGCGGTAGAAAAGTGATAGTGCTCATTCATAAGTGCCTCACGATAGCCCTCTAAGACCCAATCCCACTGTTCATTGGGATAGATATTATAGAGACGGATTTTTTCACAGCATACGATGGCAAGTTGCATCAAGAAATTTCTGGATAGTTTGCATTCGAGGTTATCATATCCAACTTCTGGCCAAAGTGCATTCCACAAACCCGTATACGTTGATAGGACTTGCTCTCGTGCTTTGTTAATCACGTCAGGTGGATTCGCACCAATTTTCACTTCGACAGGGTGTAAATAAACCTTAATGTTATCCGCTGGTCCCTCAATACCGATCATTAATAGATCATCGCTTGTGACACCTTTTTCAAAACCAAGATTCTTAGCTGATAATAATCCATCTTTTTGCGAATAGCCGGCACCGCCAGAAACACGTAACATTTCCTCAAGAGAGATCGGAATCCACACAATATCCTTGTGGCTATAGTATGCTAAGCATAATTTAACTGCAGAGAGAATGCTCATTTTCTCACGGCTAAAATTACTATCTACAGCACCGCTAAGTTTCTTCGCGGAGATCAAACGAAGCATCCAAGCACCATTAATTGAGTTAAACAAGCTGATGATGTTATGGATATCTTGTTTTTGCGCTAAAACACCTTTGCGCTTCAGCTGTTCTTGAATGATTTCCTCGTATTGTTGTGATTTTTGTGTAACGGTAATATCGTCATAACCGCTGGCAGAGGTGTATTGATCACTGTAATGAATAATCATTAATTCCTGACTATCGTCATCACTAGGTTTAAAGAATGACAGATCAACTTTTGGATTCACAAAAACTACCCAGTTTGAAGAAGAGTAGATTTTGCGTAGTTGTCCTTCCTCACCCATGGGGATTTCAGTGAAAATTGCAGATTCCGGCTCATAGGAACTACCGGAAAAGGCGACACGGAACATAGCATTGTAGGTCTTAGCTAGCTTCAGCATTCTGCTTTCAGCGATATGCTTTGTTCCAAAACCGGTTTTATACCATTTGGAATTAGATACTGATGGTGTCCCAGAGGTCAATCCACCAAGCGCAACGCCTGTTGTGATGGAATCCATTCGGCTATCACCACTATCCTCAGATGATTCCATTTCATAGAACGTCAAGTGAGCATAACAGTATTCGTCCTCTTTCAGACTTCGATAGTAGCAACGTATATTTTTGCTTAAGATGAATGCCATTTCACTGACATCTTCAATATCCTTAGCGTTTGCTACAATATACTCACGAAGTTTCTTTTGGTCTGACAGGACAGAAAATTCGTTGTAAGTACCTACTTCACTATAAATGTTGATTGTAAAGCGTTTGAGATTTTCAGGTGCAGTGTCTTCTTTGAGCGCTTTTGAATAAAAAAGGAGTAATCCCTGTAGAACTTCGCGGCAATCACCCATATTGATCAAGTTGATACAGAATATGTCGTTACCGAGATCATCAAATAAGAACGCAAAATGATTAATGTATTGTGTGATTTTGTCGCATACTAATTTCTGGACGAAGTTTCTTGCTCCTTGGTATCGCTTATTTGATAGCTGAGCATATATTCTCCATTCCGGAGAATGGCGCTGTTCAACTGCGTGATACAAGGTCTTATTCGAGTCCTTAATATAAGGTAGCAAATATAAGGCTGAAAGCTTCTCGATCAAGTTGTCACGGACATCTCCTATATTTTTCTCATCAAGTAGAGTTAATTGATAGAGTACGTTTAAAGGATGTAATGGACTCATTGAAATTGTTCGTTCATCAAAGTCCTTGACAATACAGCCAATCATAAGTAGATCATTCTGAGAATTTGTCAGTGTTTGACCAGGGGGAATTTTATGCATTTCAGCTTCAATAGCTGCTACATAGGCCTCCGCATAGGTACGCAAATTGCCAGAGTAATAAGCAAGACTTGGAAGTTGTCTCAGTCGTTTAAACTCCTCGACTAACTTTCTATATGTATTCTTAATAGTGGGAGAAACATCCAGCTTGTATTCGCTAAGGCCAGAAATCGAATCAATCGCAGCCAACCAGCCGTTATTGATTAGATCATGTTCCATGGCAAGATTATCTTTGAACGGAGATTTTGCGAAGAATTCTGTGGTGCCAGATATGATTTTTCCATCTCGATATTCAAGCCCTCGTTTCTCTTTGTGTTTTAACTTGAATGCACTGATTCCAGTTAATTCTGTAGGCTTAATTCCTTCATCTCTAATTTGAAGTGGAATATCGATTGTTCCGCATTTCAGCTTCAGATCAATAGAGCCTGTATCTGTATTCATGTCCTCTTCATTAAGAGACAAACATAGTGTCTGATTATAGTTGCATACATATTCTTTGCCTGGACTCATAGGAAGATCCGTTTTCACGTCACATCCAGGGTTGATGAGTAGCTTTTTATTCAATCCAATCGCTTGAATGGTCGATCGTTTAGTGTTTTTAGGTATATCCAGGATATAATTAGTTTGAATGTCTTCAAGGTATTTTGGTGGAATGTTCAAAACACAGATCTTGATAAAATATGTAACATTGTTGTTGGGGTCTTTGATAGTTGTTCTTGAAAATGTGCAGCCAGAAGACTTGATATTAATACACATTTCCTTAGAAGATAATGAATACTCTGCGCCAATGCACTCAACCCAAGAAGCCTTGATAGAAAGATTGCTTGTTAAGGAAACTGTAACGACCGGTTTTTGATTTGGGTTATAAATCAAAATATTCTTGTGGCGTTGCTTGACTCTTGTTTCCCCGTCGTTTCGAATAAAGGCTAACGTATTGACTGGAAAACTATACTCAATCGCAGAACCGGAGAAAATTTCGATTCCCGCCTCTTCAATATAAAGGGGATTATCTTGTTTCTTTTTGAGTCGATCCTGGGAAGATTTCACCATTGCATATGTATAGCCTTCATGCCATGGGTCACCCTTCTTTTTTGCTGCTTCTAAATGTTGAATAAAGTTGGTATCGAATTCTTTATCTAGAGTATCAGCGATATTCCCATGCCTTACTATACGATCAATACGCTCGAAAAGGCTATGATTATCCTGTAATCGGCTTTTGATTTTGCTCTCTGGAATTGCCATCAGACCGTCATCATATAGTAGCGAGAACGAAACAAAGTCACTCTTTTCAACATATCCTCGTCCAAGAACCGTCAACAAATTGCTATACTCAAAAAGGGACGACTTGTCGCTGAAGCGATCTCCTTGTTTACGATCCAGCTCCAACTCGAGAAGGATTCGATCTGCTGTAGATAATTCTGCCGAGCAAATGTCATCCTTTATTTTTGATATGATAGATGCCGCGTGGAATGGCATACCATTCGCAGATAAATCACCAGTGCCACTGGTGATTGTGTCAATTGGTGAATGAGTAATCATTAAGATGGGGAAGTGTTTTTTTGTCAATTCTGCGTTTCTCAGTGTTGCCAAAAAATCGTCTGTCATTCCGTTAATTCTGGAAGCGACAACAACTTCTGTAGAAGCCGATAACTTGATTGTGAAGGTATCATACACTTCTCCATACTGGTAGCTACCTTGGATGCCGTCTATTGATGTTTTTTCACGAAGTGCTTGATCCACGCCGGAAACCATTTCTTCGGTATCTAATTGCAGACAATACCTCTCCCCAGGTCGTATTGTGGTTTGACGACTCTGGAAAAAACTCACTGTGTTATTAGCGATATATTTATAAAATTCGTTTAACATATTGCGCATCTCCACTATCGCTCTTTTTTTCGATCAAATTGAGCTTCTCGTAGTAGTGCATTACTTCAACTTTGGAATGATTATCCAAAAAGACACCACGAGATTCAAATTCAGAAAAGACATCGTTTAGCCGCATTTTCTCCTGGTCCTTAATGCAAATTTTTGTGAGGAAAATCAGCGATTCTTCGGTGAGATTGAGCATCATGCCGCTGCGACCACGACGTTTAAGATACTTTCTACTGTATTCCTGAAATTTTTCTGCGTACGAAGAATAGGGGCGATTTCGGTCGGTATTCTCAAATTGCAGTTTGACGCTTTCAAATAAAAACCTAACTTCTGCAGATGTTTCAGTTTCAGGAGAATCCTTTCTTATAAGCTCAGCCATCTCTGGACAGTCAGAAATTGCTTTACGGTAGCAATCTGTCAAGATTTTTATTTGCCCTGCAATTCTGTGATCTTCTCCGGGGGAAGTATTAACCAGTTCCTGCAGCTTTATATAATCAATAGGTTCAGTGCCATCTTCTGTCTGATTTAAAATTTCCAGAGTGATTGCATGTGCAAAAATGCATTTTAGTGCATCTTGGAGTGCATTCCATCCCTCACTAAAACAACGCCGGTTTTGACTTGTTTTTTCCCATTCCAGGCAGAAATAGAGAGGAATGCAGGAGCCCCGGTCACCCTCTAAGAAACGATTTAGCTGCAGTATAGTCTGTGCTGTATATGTAAAGTAGTAGAATTCAAGGAGCGGGATCAGATAGTCGCGAGTACGGTTCCGCGCACCAAGTATATATTCGAAATCTGCTTCGAATTTCCTTTGCACGGCGGTTGTGATACGCTGATATTCATTTCCTGGTTTCCTGCTTGAAGGCTTCGTCTCCAATTTTGACGCTGCAAATCGCTCAAGCGCATTACTCTGCGCATCAACTTTTTCAGACGCATTGGTTATATATTGCTTTAGAATACCGGCGTCACCCAGCACATCGACCAAATAATCCGCCAGTTTACATTCACTTGATTCCACGCAGGGGGTTTGAGCGAGCATCCTCAAATTGATTGGACGGATCTTGCCTTCTTTATCAAAAAACATGTGCCGAACAACTTGTTCAAAGATGTTTTCTCTCCCGAGTTCAATTTCTGTATCATTATCTTGTTTTAGCTTATTGATCAATTCTTCAGCCGAAATTGGAATAGGCTCTTTCCCATCGATTTGACTTAAATAGCGACCAACTAGCTCGTTTAAATCTCTAACAGGCTCACTGTTGTTATTTGCGATAAAAGGAAATAGCTTAAACCTCTTTCCACTAAAGTGGGTAAGTTTTGTTCCATTTTCCCTTACTGCAAAAGTGTTATTAAAAGAATCTACACTTGACGTATAAATCATGCTTAGACCACCTTGAATTCATATCCAAAATCAGTTTTTTCGAATACGACTTTATAGTCGTGTTCATGATCTTTTGGGATCAAAACAATTCGCGAAGCCTTATTTCCAAACTCAATAACCTGTTGAACGAAGCTTACAAAGTCCGTGTGCTGGTTTTTGTCGTGCATATTGGGACGATAACCATTTTTCATAGCGCAAATCATCTCAAATAGTGCATAATCCATACTGATTTCGGCAGTTTCATCTGAGCTACCTTCCTTACGAAACCTCAGCTTTAACGTAGTTGAGAATCTATCTACTTCGCCAGGGGTAGGAGTCTGGGTATTATAAGGGGCTGGCCTGATGAGTAATTGCTCTAATACCCAAAACTTCTCATTTGAGTCGTCGATACAAATTGTATCGCTGTCAAATTGCCCATCCCAATTCATGACGGCTTTTTTTGTTGCATCATACAGTTTTAGAAGTTTTTTCTCACTGCCGCTATTCTGATAGTATAAATACTGAAGATACTCATCAAATAATCTCTGCTGTTCATTCGCCGGATATTCCTCTTTGAGCTCTTTTGTCCTGACAATAAACCGATAAGTCAGTTTTTTAAGTTCAGCTTTAATTCCGCCAAGAACAGCGATTTTCGTTGCATCTTTTAACCTTTCATATGGTGTATTAATGGTTGCAGCTGTGAATGCCTCATAAATATTCTCAAGAGAGTGAAACCTCGTCATATCAACATCCATATCATATTGACGAATCTTCAATAGATCATGCTTGCGAATTTCATTGATTAGTGGTGAGATGTCGTCAAACTCATACATCAACATAGGCGTTGTATATTGGATGTACTTGGTCAAGTATGTTGTGTCAGAGGTTCCAACTTTACACATTGTGGTATAGTCAAAGTCAGGGTGGACAAGGATATCATAAAGGAGGTTTAGAATGTCTCTGGTTGAAACAATAGCTTTGTCCTTAATTACGACTTCAACAATTTTTCGGATAATTGCTTTTTGATGTACCGGGGAAGTCATAAACTCAAAGTTATGGCGCACCGGACAGGTCTGACATAGAGTGCAGCTTGCATTTTTTGTATATGCCACATAAAACGGATTTGTCTCATCGGGCCGAAACACCTTTCCAATGAGTTCCTCTAGATATTTTGTGCCTACCCCATCTTCTTTGAGGGTGAATATTTGGTAATCTGAGAAGTTAACATGCTGAAAGACGCTATTATCCTGATACGTATTTGGGCGAATATATGTTGAGAAGATGTCGTTCGAATCAACGTATTTTTTCAAAGCAGAGAATGACTGACCCTTTTCTGATTCAATAAAGTTATTTAGAGTTCCCAGATTAATTGCCAAGATCATCTTGAAACCATCATCATTCATGTAATTGTCATCATTGAATGGAGCTAATTTCTCCGCTAATGTATCAATGGCCGTCAACTTCGGAGCACTACTCTCGGTGGCATCATTGTAAAGTTCAAATGTGTCTAAAAGATGCTCGGAATCTGTGTTGCGCAAGTAGGAAATCAAATGGGACTTTCCGTCACCTGCGCTGCCACAAAGTAGAACTAACGTTTTTTTATTCTTAGAGTTGACTTTTTCTAATAGCTTTCGTAGATCAGTTTCAACTGGACGAAGAACGTGAAGATACTCTTTGAAGGCATCAAATGACGCGGTGTTCTCTACGGATTCCATGGAAAGTTTCCTTAGTTTGCTGAGTTCAGGTAAAAAATTACAAGCCATTTTGGTTTCCCCCTAATCATTCAAAATAGGCTGTATCTAATCGATAGATTTTGATGCTATTTTCCACAGTAACACCCACTTCGTATTTTATCATCAAGGCACTCAACATTTCTCCGTCAATTAGTTTAAGGTTTTTCTGCTGTTGCTGCTCTGCATATTGTTTCGCTTCTTTGGTGAATGAAGATGTTGTGATAAATACACCTTTTTGCACATTTTGCATAGCACCGACAAAGGCTTGCAAATCATGACGACCTACGGTATTACCTTCTTTATAGCGTTTTGCCTGTAGGTATATAAGATCTAAGCCAAGCTTGTCCTCACTTATTATTCCATCGATTCCACCATCATGTGGCCCACCAACGACAATTCCAGATGCTTTGTCATAGCCGTAGCCCATTTTAAGTAGAAGATCAACGATTAGCTTTTCAAAAAAGCTTGGATGATTGTTCATAATCTGCTGCTTAAGTTCCGCTTCAATATTTGAGATATGAATTTTTTGAAAAAACTGTATTTTTTCTTCCGGTAATAGATCTGATTGATTTGGCTCTTTAGGAAAATCTAATGTAGTTCCTCCAGAACTTGAATCAATTAATGCGTAACACGGCTTTTTCCCTTTATAATCCACTATTTTGAAGTGCTTAATTGGACTTGCAGTTGGAAAGTCAAGGCCAAAGCAATGACGTCTTATCGTGCTGTTTACTACCGCATCTGGCTTTTTGGCAGGGAAACGATACAGGTCTTTTTTGATGATTTCTTCGTAGGCTTCTTTGCTGGTCAGTCCATGCTCAGATGCTCCCATAACTATTTTTAACGCTTCAATGATTGTCATGATACACGCCTACTTTCTACAAAATAATCTGTATTGGATAATAGTTTTATATATGCTTAATATTGTAATTCTCTGTTTTTTCAAAAAACATCAAGCTGTGGTCAAGTAGTAGTACAGACCACCAGAGATTCCTTGAAATGAAACTATCATGATGGGATGTCGGGCAGGTGTACATCTTTGTTAACGGATCCTGTTTCCGTCCTTTCAATATGATAAATGCCCTGCTAGTCGGCAGGGCATTTTGTTCTATGTACGTGTACTGCCAAGCCTATCACAACACTGACAGCGTTGTTTATAATGATAGCATATTTTGGCAAAGGAATCAAGAAAATGATATATCCACACGATTTATGCTTATACGGGAGGATTTTCTCAGAGAACTGGCAGAGCGGGGGAGCCTTTTTCTTTGTTTATAGCGGCGTAGAAATTGGAGGGGGATAGAGACTTTTGATATACGGATTCTATGGTGAGATCATTATGTTTCATATTCTTTCTCAGATATAAAATGAGCACTCATCACGTTGCTTGTTTGGCAAGTGATTGGGTGCTCATTTTCATAGCGATTCAATTCAGCAGACAGCTTCCATGCCAACCGAAATCCGGAGACAAAGCTATCCCTGGAGATAACTTCGGCGATTTGGTTTTGGGCATCAATGATTTGAAGAACCAAACGACGCTCCGGCTTTTCCAGCACTTTGATGAGTGCCTGATGGCATTCCTCCACTTCCTGCTGCTCTGCTAAATGTTTCGGTAGGGTGTAGAAACAATCATACAGTTCCTTCAGTAATTTGTTTTCCATGAGTTCGCCTCCTTGCAGCACACACGTATACCACAAAAAAGGTCGGAAGTCCAGGGAAAACTTGATTCGCTCTCTGAGTTTTCAGAATCATTTTAGAAAGACGACCTCCTTACGCCACATTATGTCCATAACTTAATGACATATGAAACGGGAAGCGCCTTTTTCTTTGTTTATAGCGCCGCAGGATTTGATAAGCGGATGGGGGAGCGGAGCTGGGACATATTTCTCCAAAAGTATTGACAAACCTGTTTTCTCTGCTATAATACAACGATTTAGTTCGGTAGGACTAGATGGGAGGCGTGGGGAAAATAAGTTTGGAGGAATAGAACATGTATCATTTTCAGTATGTGTCCCGAAAAGAAGCTGCGCCGTATAGAAGCGAACTCATTGAAATCATCAACATGGTTCAAGATGAGGTAAGAGATAAGTTCACTTTTAAGTATACCTTCATAGGCAGTTCGAAGCGTAACATGATCACCTATGATCCCAAGACTAACAAGGGATTTGACTTTGATGTTAATATCGAAGTCAATGACGATGATGAAGACTACACGCCGAAAGAAATCAGAGACATTTTACGAGAAGCATTTGACCACGTTGCGCCAAGCTATGGATATTCACCTTGTGAAGACTCGACTCGAGTATTAACAATTAAGTATAAGAATCGTCGGCAATCACGCGTTTTACATAGCTGCGATTTCGCAATAGTTTATGATTGTGAGGAGGGACAGCAATATATTCGATATAACAAACGACCCAATACTTATACTTGGGAGTTTCAAAAACAGCCATATCGAGATCTCGAAAGAAAAGCAGAGATCCTTAGAAAAAAGGACCTCTGGGATGAAGTTTTAGGCGTTTACTTGGACAAGAAGAATCTGAATACGGATTCTAACAAACACTCAAGGTCGTTGTATGCTGAAGCGATAAATGAGTGTTACCAACGGCATTTTGGTGAAACCAAAAAGAAATAAAAGAGCCCAGTTTCAGCTTTGACCACATATCTTGCCACAGCGTCGGTTGGAGCACATGGAGAATACACCGTCAAAGATGCCTGAAAAGTAACGGAATCGGAGCGAAACGGGCTAAAACCCACGGAAAACCACCGGAAAAAGTAATGTCGGTTTCTTTGGGAGCTAGATGATGGGAGCTCAAGTCTCCCCACTCGGACCAAGCCCTCTGAAATCAACTGATTTCAGAGGGCTTTTTCTTTATATGGAGAACGTCTCTTTTCGGGTCGGCATAAGATGGCTCAGATTGGAGGCATTTAGTTGGAGCGGTTATTAACAGAAAATGCAAGGGAGTACTTGTCGCGATTCTATCAAATTTTTGATGAAATGGTCTGGGGCATGTGCAGTGCAAAATTGGGGATGAGTATTTCCCACAACTTTATCGCGCAGATGATTCCGCATCACCGGGCGGCAATCGAAATGTCCAAAAACTTATTGTGGTATGACCCAAGCCCGGCTCTGCGGAAAATCGCGCGGGGGATTATTTCGGAGCAGACCAGGGGCATTGCAGAAATGGAAGGGATGCTGAATTGCTGTGGCGTATGTATAAATTGCGCCCGGGACGTGGGACTGTATCAGCGCAGAACTGGGAATGTTATGTCAATCATGTTCCGGGAAATGGGAACCGCGCCGGACACAAATCACATTGATGTGGACTTTATGCGGGAAATGATTCCCCATCATGAGGGGGCCATTCATATGGCAGAGACAGCACTGCAATATGAGAATTGTCCGGAGCTTTTGCCGATGTTAAAGGAAATCATCCGTTCCCAGAAGCAGGGCGTACTGGAAATGGAGGCGCTTTTGCGGCATTCCGGCGTAAAACTGTGATTGGGATGTCTTTATGAAAAAAGCACCGCTGCGTTAGCGGTGCTTTTTCGTATTTATTTAATGGCGCTGGTGCGATAATCCCAACCCATTTTATCCAATGTTTCCAACGCCTCCACAATGCAGTCTACCAGGGCCTTAGCCATTTTTTCGCCCTTTTCGGCAGTGGCTTTGGTGGGGTCGCCAGTGGCGGCGGTATTGGTCAGCTCGGAGAAGTCCCACTTGATGTCGATATTGGCGGGCAGATTGTCGGGGACATAGCCCTTGGCCAGCTCCGGTTCACACCACTGGGGGTACAGATAGTAAGCAATGGAGCTTTCGCCTTCGCCTGCGTGACCCAGGCCGTCCCAGACCTCGAAGGTGTCCTTGGGCAGCAGGTCGCCGGCGGTGACCCACCAGGCGGGCAGCGCCGCGATGCGGGCTTCCGGGTAATTTTCCTTGATGCGGCGGGAGGCAATCTCAATAGGAGCGATGTTGCCGTCGTGGCCGTTGAGCAGGAAAATGTGGGTGATGCCGTTGCGGATGCAGGACTCAATGTACTCGTAGATGACCTGGGTCACGGTCTCATAACCCAGGGTCAGGGTGAAGGGGAAGGTGTCGTAATGGGCGCTGTATCCTACGGTGATGGGGGGCAGGACCAGCAGGCCCTTGACCCGGTCCGCGATTTGGCAGGACAGCATGTGGGACACTAGGGTATCTGTGCCGGACGCCAAGTGGGGCCCATGGGCTTCGCAGGAGCCGATGGCCAGGATGGCTTTGTCGTAGCCGCCTTCCTTGACCTGATGGGACGTAAGCTTCATCAATTCATGATTTGCCATGGTAATTACCTCCGTATAGATTCATTTGAGACGAACAAGATGAGGCAGGTGATCTGCCTCATCTTGCGTATGGATTCGATCAGCCGATCTCCTTAACGAACTTGAAGGAGCCGTCATCAGCAACGGTGATGATGGTGGCGCTCTTCTGGGGGATGTGGTTGCCAGCGGAGTAGGACACAGTGCCAGTGACCAGACGCAGGTTCTGGATGGCTTCCAGATTGTCGCGCACGTTGGCGGGGGTCACATCGTCGCCGCACATCTCAATGGCGGTGGCGATGATGTGGGCAGCGTCATAACCCAGAGCGGCGAAAGCGTTCTCGGGAGCGGTGCCCTGGGTCTCGGTGTATAGTTTCACGAAATCCTGCACTGCGGGGTCCTCATTTTCAAAGGAGCAGTGGGTAGAGACCAGGAAACCTGTAGCGGCCTCGCCGGCGACTTCATACAGCAGGGGGGTGTCAGCGCCGTCGCCGGAAATCATCAGATCGGTGACGCCGCGGTCGCGGAACTGCTTGGTGATGACGCCCACATCATCGGGAACGCTGGACAGGAAGATGGCTTCTGCGCCCTTGTTGTCAGCCAGGTAGCGGTCGATCTGGGCAGAGAAGTCGGGGTCCTTGTTCATGTAGTTGTCAGTCAGTACGACTTCGCCGCCGTTTTTCTCCAGACGCTCCTGGAAGCAGCGGGCCAGAGTGGTAGTGAAGTCCATGGACTGATCAACGAGCATGTAAACCTTAGTGATATTCAGTTCTTCGGTCAGGTAGTCCGCTGCGGCATAGGCGCAGATATCATCGCCGAAAGCGGTCAGGAACACTTGGTCGCCGATGTCGTTCAGGGTGGGGGTGGTAGCGCCGGAGAATACGAAGGGTACGCCGCTCTGCTGCGCCACGTTGCCGGCGGCAAAGGCGTAGTTGGAGTCGGACAGGCCGCTGATGGCTACGACTTTGTCCACGTCGATAAGCTTGCTGGTATTGTTGGCGCAGACAGTCTGATCGGTCTTGCCGTCGTAGGACACGACCTCGATCTGACGGCCGTTGATGCCGCCGGCCTTGTTCACTTCGTCGAAGTACAGCTTGAAGCCGCGGTAGCTGGGCTCATCCAGAGAAGCCTGGCCGCCGGTGATGTTGAACATGGCGCCGACCTTGATGGTATCGCCGGTGGTGTTGTTCTCTTCCTGCTTGTCATTGCCTTTGTCTTCCTTGGGGCCGCAGGCGCACAGCGTCAGTACCATGGCCAGAGCCAGAACGAGCGCGAGTAGTCTTTTCACGTTTTTCATATTGCTCCTCCTAAAATTTTGGATGTATATAGCAAACACCAGTTGCCTGATGAAGTGCTCAGTTAGGTTTGCTTCCGATTGAATTTGCCTCGGATAGCAGCTGCCAGTTCCTGATATTCAGATTTCTTAAACAGGCTGGTATAGGTGCTGCCGCTGAACCAGCTTTCCAGCAGAAGTTCGCTGCTGCCCAGCAGTCCCTGGCGGCGGAAAATAATGACCAAAATCAGGAACACCGCCATGATGATATTGGAGATTCCGTACAGGCTGGGTATGGCCATGCCGAACAGGTTGAAGCCGC
Source organism: uncultured Clostridia bacterium (assembly GCA_947644595.1). Taxonomy (GTDB): domain Bacteria; phylum Bacillota; class Clostridia; order Oscillospirales; family Oscillospiraceae; genus HGM13010. Next base: position 8,834 of record CANSAE010000006.1, on the reverse strand, counting down.
TTTCCAGCGGGGCCAGCAGCTCCGGCACGAAGGTCATGAACAGGGCACCCACCGCGGCACCGGACAGGGAGGCCATGCCGCCGATGATGGAGATCTGCACCACCTTGAAGCTCATATTAAAATAGAAGAACTGGCCGGAAATAACAGTCTGATTATGGCCCCACATGGCGCCGGCAACGCCGGCGAAAAAGGCGCTGATACAGAAAATGGAAATTTTCTTGCTAGTCAGGTTGATGCCCAGACTCTGCGCTGCCACATCGTCGTCCCGCATGGCGATGAGTCCACGGCCGTAAGACGAGCGAATGAGCCGGTACATGATGAACAATGAGACCATCAGCACTGCGAAAATCAGCGTGGGCGTTGCCAGATTCGGCAGGCCCGTAATGCCCCGGGGGCCGTTGGTGACGGAATCGGAATTATCCAGCACGGCCCGGACGATGACAATCAGGCCCAGTGTAGCCACGGACAGGTAATGGCCCTTGAACCGCAGCACCGGGATACCGATGAGCACTGCCACGAAAGCGGCGGCAATTCCGGCGACCAGCAGGGCCGGCAGTAAGGGTATCTGGATATTCGTCAGCCACTGGGGGAGCCCCGGCAGCATGGAAGCCTTTTGCGTAGGGCTCAGGGTCAAAAACGCGGAGATATAGGCGCCCACTGCCATAAATGCCGCATGCCCCATGGAGAACATGCCGGAAAAACCGTTGACTAAGTTCAAGCTGGCGGCCAGCAGAACATTGATGGCAAAGGTGCATACCATGGCAGAGTAATAATTGCCCCGGCCGCACATGGCAACAACAATCAGTACCGGCAGTACCACAAATACTGCGAGCCGGAACAGGGAACAATCCCGCAGACGTTTGGATTCCATCAGCTGCGCCCCCCTTCCGACTGGCCCAGCAGGCCGTTGGGCCGCACCAGGAGGACCAGGATCAAAACAACAAATACGAATGCGTCACGATAAGCGGTGACGCTGGTGGGCATCAAGCCGGCAAAGAGCATTTCTGCCACACCGATAACGAGGCCGCCCAGTACTGCGCCGTACAAACTGCCGATGCCGCCCACGACCGCGGCACAAAATGCCTTCAAGCCGGGGACAAAGCCCATCAGTGGATCGATGGTCTTATATTCGCCCGCCAGCATCAGACCGGCCAAAGCAGCCAGACCGGAGCCCACGGCGAAGGCGAACACGATGACCTTGTTGGGGTTAATCCCCATGAGCCGGGCAGCATCCAGATTCTCAGAGCATGCCCGCATGGCGGTGCCGATTTTGGTTTTTTGCACTACGAAGGTCAGCGCGATTACGATGACGGCTACTGCCACGAAGGTCATAATATTCATGGTAGACAATTGAATACCGAAAATATCATGGCGCACACTGAAGAACTCCGGCAGGTGGAAGGCTCGCTTTTGGGGCGAAAAAATCATTTGCAGCAGGTTTTGCAGCAGAGTTGATACGGCCAGAGAAGAAATCAGCGTGGCTTCTTCATTGGCGCTGCGCAAAGGCCGATAGGCCAGACGCTCGATCAGGACGCCTGCGAATACGCTTACCACCACAGAAACAATGACCACGGCCCAAAGGGGCATCCCGATAGTGGTCATGAGCATCAGCATCACGTACACGCCGATGGTCATGATATCACCGTGGGCGAAGTTGATGAGCCGCAAAATGCCGTATACAATGGAATAACCCACTGCCACGATAGCATATACACTCCCCAGACGCAGACCGTTGACCAATTGGGAAATAAAATAACTGGCACTCATAAGTCTCCACCCAGGTAAGCGTCTTTGACCCGGGGGTCATCGATCAGCTCACTGCTCCTTCCTTCCAAAGTGATATTGCCGCTTTCCATAATATAAGCCCGATCAGAAATCGTTAGTGCCTCGTAAGCATTTTGCTCTACCAGCAAAATGGTCATACCGCCGGCTTTCAGCTCTGCCAGAACGTCGAACACCTGTTGGGTCATCAACGGAGACAGGCCCATAGACGGTTCATCCAGCAGCAGCAGCCGGGGATTTCCCATCAGCGCCCGTCCGATGGCCAGCATCTGCTGTTCGCCGCCGGACAGTGTGCCCGCTGCCTGCTTGCGCCGTTCCTTTAAAATCGGGAACAGGGCCATGGCTTTGTCGTAGTTTTCTTTGATTTTTGCTTTATCCTTTTGCAGGTAAGCCCCCAGGCGGAGGTTTTCTTCAATGGTCAGCTTCGCGAATACCTGCCGACCTTCCGGTACTTGGATCACACCGTGCTCCACGATTTGCTCTGCGGGCTTCTTGGTGATATCTGTTCCGTCAAAGGTGATGGAGCCGCCTGCAGCTTTCAGCAAGCCGGACACCGCATGAAGAGTAGTGGTCTTTCCGGCACCGTTGGCGCCGATGAGCGCTACGGTCTCATGCTCTTTGATGTTCATAGTGATATCGTCTACCGCGGTGATGCCGCCGTAACGGACGATCAGATTCTGAATTTGCAGCATCAGACAGCCCTCCCCAAATACGCGCGGATGACTTCCGGGTTGCTGCGGATCTCGGCGGGCAGGCCTTCGGCGATCACCTCGCCGGTAGCCATTACATAGATATACTCGCAAAGGCTCATGACCACTTTCATGTCATGTTCAATCAAGAGGATAGTCAAGTCAAAATCCTTGCGGATGCCCCGGATCATTTCCGTAAGTTCCATACTTTCCTGGGGATTCATGCCGGCTGCGGGCTCATCCAGCAGCAACAGTTTGGGATCGGCTGCCAAAATACGGGCGATCTCCAGTCGGCGCTGAAGGCCATAAGGCAGGGAACTGGCGATCGCATTGGCGTACTCACTGATGCCCATGACCTCAATCATCTGCATGGCCTTTTCCCGCAGGTGCTTTTCTTCTCGACTGTATTTCGGCGTATGGATAATGCTGTCTAGCATGCCATAGTGTTTTTGCATCTGCGCACCGATAATGACGTTTTCCAGTACGGTCATCTTATTAAACAGCCGTAGATTCTGATAGGTGCGGACAATTCCTTTTTTTGCGATTTTATCCGGCTGCTGGCCGGTGATATCTTCTCCCTGGAAAAGAATTTTGCCGGCAGTCGGCGACAAGACACCGGAGAGCATATTGATCACGGTCGTTTTGCCTGCGCCGTTGGTGCCGATCAGACCGTATATCTTGCCCGGTTCCAGACTGGCGCTGAAGCTCTTTACGGCTTGCAGACCTTTGAAAAACATCTGGCAGTCCCGGGCTTCCAGTAAATAGTCCAAATTTCCATATCTCCTTTCCGTTCTTCTCAGGTCGATTGGCATGGAGCCTAAATCGACAAATTTGACGGAACATTTTCATAATCCTGCATAAAAATGATACGTATATAATAATACGAATGGCGGGTATTGTAAAGAAAAAGAACGTCATTTTTATACATTTTGTGCAGATTGTGTAGATTCCGATGCCTTTGGTCTTTCGTATCTGCCGTTATCACAACAGGGATTTAAATGGACATCCGTTTGGATTTGCAGTTCCACTTTCTTGATGTTGCAAATCCAAAGGGGTTTTATTGACGTTTTGTATTTTTCAGAAGGGAAGGACACTTTTTCTGTGAGACAAATCATTTTGCTAAACAGAGAAGGTGAAAAAACGGGGAGCCTTGAGACATAAGGTGTTGAATAGAAAAATCCCACAGCCATTGCGGCTGTGGGATTTTTCGTAACATGGTGGAGCGGCCGCAACCAACGGTGAACACCCCGCATGACTTGAAACCGCGTCCTCAAAATGTTCCTCTATCTCGTCCAGCAGAATATCATCAATAGTAATTGGCCTGTCGCCTCCGTTGAGGATCAGCGTCATTCTATCGTCGTAGAGGTAGACGGCCCTGAGAAAGATATTCACCATTCCACGGCGGTTGTTCTCGTCATTGACATTCCCTCGTTTCAGCGAATAGAGAAACGCTTTAATCTGCGGAGCGGTGAATGTGACTTGCTTTCCCATCTCAATGGCAAGTTGGCCCTGCAACTCGTCCTTTTCCTGCTTGCGCTTCTCGATGCGCTCGGCGATCATATCCACCGCCTGCCCACGCTCCAAGGCTTTCCAGAGGTTTTCTATGGCGGCGTCCACCTCTTGAATTGCCGCCTTGATGCGCTTGATGGCGGAGCTATCATAGTCGGCCTCGCAAGCGGCGGCAACCGCAAGGGCGATTTTCTCAATGTTGCTGTCTGTCAGCAGCTTGCGGCACTCCAAAACAACCCTGTCCTCGATTTTCTGCTTGTTGACAACTTTCTTCCGACAAGTCTTTTTCTTGGCACTCTTGCAGGCGTAATAGCGGTAGGCCGTCCCGGATTTTCCTGTACCGCCGTAGCCGGTCATCATCTCCCGGCAGTAGCCGCAGAACAGCTTTGTCGTCAGCAGATACTCCTCCCGCCCCCTGGAACGAGCGGGAGCTTTTTTGTTTCGGTCAAGGATATGCTGTACCCGCTGAAAAAGCTCGTCCTCGATGATACGGGGCATACCTCCCGGCGTTTCCGTGTCCTTGTAGATGTAATAGCCGATGTATCGTTTGTTCCGCAAAAGGCGGTGCAGGCTGTTCTTATTGAACTCCTTGCCCTGGGAGGTCTTGACCTGTTTCGCGTTAAGGTATTTTGTAATTTCAGCGACCGTCTTTCCGCTGGCGTACATCTCGAAAATCTCCCGAACAACAGCGGCCCCATCCGGATCAACGTGAAAACGGCGTTCCTCGTCCACATAGTAGCCAAGGCCCGGATTGCTCCCGTTGCTCAAACACTTTTCGGCGTTAATATCCATGCCCCGTCGTATCTTTTGGGACAGCTCCGCCGAATAATATTCAGCCATGCTTTCCAACACGCCCTCCACCAAAATGCCGCTGGCATCGTCACTGATATTTTCCCTGGCGGAGATCACCCGGACGCCGTTCTTTTTCAGCTTGGCCTTGTTGATGGCGCTGTCATAGTGGTTCCGGGCGAAGCGGTCAAGCTGGTAGACAAGCACGCCCTCGAAGATGTGTTTGTCGCTGTCGGCAATCATGCGCTGAAACTCGGCCCGGCTGTCCGTCGTGCCGCTCTGCGCCCGGTCGATGTATTCTCCAATCACAATATGTCCGTTGTTCTTAGCGAACTCGTAGCAGGTCTGAAGCTGGCCCTCAATGGATTGCTCCGTCTGGCTGTGGCTGGAATATCGGGCGTAAATGACGATATTCACTCTTTCACCCCCTCCAGCATTCCAACGATGGCTTTTTTCAAGCGGTCATTCATAGGCGAGGCTGGGTCAAAGCACATCTCCACAAACCGCCTCATGTCCCTATCTTCCTCCAGAATTTTGGGCTTGTATTCGTACAGCTTGCCCTGGGGCTTTTCAGTGCGGCAGCAGATATAATCCATCGACACATCGAAGTAATCCGCATACCAGATCAGCACTTTGATGGGAGCGGCGGAGTAGCCTGTTTCGTATCGATTGATGGTAGCCTGGGGGATGCCAGCGATTTTTCCGAACTTGGCTTGGGATAACCCGATGCCCTCCCGGAGCGTTCTCATTCTTTTGCCTATATCGCTCAAATTGCTCACCTCCTGTCGTACTGATAGTATAGCAGAAAGTGAAACTTCTGTCAATCCATATTGTGAATTATAAAGAAAGGGGATATGAATACTATGCCAGTATTTCATGTCAAGAAAACCACAGATTACACCGTCATGGCAAACTACCATCTGCGGGACAAATCCCTGTCCCTGAAAGCCAAGGGCCTCCTATCGCAAATGTTGTCACTTCCGGAAGAATGGGACTACACCCTGCAAGGGTTGGCCTATATCAACCGGGAGCAGATCGACGCCATCCGTCAGGTCGTCCACGAGTTGGAGCGGGCTGGATATATCGTGCGGACGAGAGAACGGGACAGCCGGGGACGGCTGCGGGGAGCGGAGTACACCATCTACGAACAGCCGCAAGCACCGTCAGCTTTACCGGCGTTGGAATAACCTGCGTCGGGAAAACCGTTGTCGGAAAATCCTATGTAGGTAAATCCGACGCAATAAAATAAAGATATAAAGTAAATACAGAAAAATCAATTAAAAATTTATCAATTTCCCATTCCTTTCCTATCCTTTCTCCCGCCCCTTCCTTGGGGAACGGGCGGCAAAGCCGCCGGAAGGGAATGGAACGGAAGCGAAAAGCAGAAAGGTCAAATAGTAGCAGGGTTTATTGAGGCCCTTATCTAACCCGCAGAAACCGTACAGACGCGAAGCGGGTGTACGGTTTTTGCGGGTGCCACAAGAGGGCCGTAGGCCCTCTTGTGTGACAGTACAGTTTCACAGTTCAGCATAGGCCAGGACAGGAGCAACCGGAGTGTCGGCCTCCTGCCCTGGCTTTTTTACGTCCATCTGTACGCCGTTAGAGGCCCGTTTTGGCAGGCACAAGTCAAATCGTACTGCCCTCTATCGACCGTAGCCGGAAAGTCTTGGAATAGCGGGGCTGTTTCGCCTCTAAAGCGTTACATATTAGCTCTATCCTGGCAGCAGGGGTTCCCCGTCCATTTCTACGCAGTTAGAAGCCCATTTTTGAGGGTGCAGGTCAAATCGTACTACCCCTTATACGGCCGCCGCTTGGAACCCTTGAAAATAGGGCACTGAATAGGCCCTAAATGCGTAGGCTGATGGGCTAATTGGGGGTTATCAGCTGAAGTGCCGGATAAAGGGGCTATGTAGAAAGAGTTGCCTCCATTTTCGGGAGAACAGATATAAACACCTTGCCACTCTCCGACACCCACGAAAAAAGCCTGTGTTTTCAATACCTCCGGGAGTTGCTTTTTCTACACCTGACCCATGAGTTTTCCAACCCGCTGTTTTTGCGTTTTGGTGCAGACTTTTCGGGTAGCCTGATAAAAATACATCGCTACATCTGCTATGCCTCTATGAGCGCCGCTCTTGTTCTGCATAAGGGTTTGGGACTATCCCAACAAGCAAAACGGCCACGGCCCGGCAGGGGCCGGATTTGACCGTATTTCGGGAGTGTGGCCACACTCCCTAAGATTGCGTTTTATTAGGAAAACACACTGTCAAAAGGATTTTATGCTTTGGCGGGGGTCAGCCCGCCTCGGCGGTGTCAGTGGTGTTGATTTCAATGTACTCGGCAATCCGGCGGAACTCGTCCGCAAACTTGAAATGAACGCTGATATTGCCGTTTTCGTAAACCTTGATATGGTCTACCAAGTCCGTGAGGATTTCACGGGTCAGCGTTTCGATGCTTTGATACTTTGCAAAGGCTACCAGCGCGGGGTGTTCCTTGTCAACGCCGTTTGCCAGCTCCGCACGTTCCGCGTTCAGCCGGGCCAGCACATCCGCAAGCTCGGCGGCCTGCCGTTCATAATCGGCTTTCATATCCCGGTATTCCTGCTGGGTGATTTCCCCGTCTTTCCAGTCTTGATACAGTGACTGCTTGTAGCGGGTGATTTTCGTCAATTCCTTTTCCTTTGCGGCTATCTGGTCGTTAAGGCGGTGGGATTGACTTTTTTTCAGCGGGGCCGCATTGATACGGGTTACTATTTCCGAATAGGAAACGGCGGTGCTTACTTGATACTGGATGGCAAACAGAACGGCGGCCTCCAGACGATTATGCTTGATAGAGTGCATGGTGCAGGCTGTACGGGAGCGTTTCTTGTAAGTGGAGCAGGAATAATAAACATTCTTCCCGCTCTGGCTCCGGGTCACGGCCTTGCCGCAGTCAGCGCACCTCAGAAAGCCGCTGAATAAATGGAGCTCCCGCTTTTTAGGGGCCGTCCGGGTGTCACGTTTCAGAAGTTCCTGCACCCGGTCAAAGGTTTCGTGGGTGATGATTGCCTCGTGGGTATCGGGGACGCGCACCCATTCTTCCTCCGGCACAGCCTCAATCTGGTGTACCTTGTAGCTTTTCACCCGGCGGCGGCCCTGCACCAAATCCCCAGTGTAAATAGGATTTCTGAGAATATCCGTTATAATCTTGTTCCCCCACATGGGAGCGTCCGATATAGCCGGGGAGTAGGGCAGGCCCTTTAGCTTTCTGTATGCCGTGGGGCTGGGTATGCCGTGGTCGTTCAGATACATCACAATTTGAAGTTTGGCCGTACCTTGCAGGCACATCTCGTATATCTTTTTGACGGTTTCAGCGGCCTCCGGGTCAACGATTAGCTGGTGCTTGTCTTTGGGGTCTTTTATGTAGCCGTAGGGAGCAAAAGAGCCTATGTACTGGCCGTTGCGCCGCTTATAATCAAAAACCTGCCGGATTTTCTTTGAGGTCTGATAACAATACTGGTCATTCATCACGTTTGTTATCGGAACGATGATGCTGTTCACGCTGTCCGGGTTTAGGTAGCTATCCACGCCCTCGGCCAAGCTGATAAAGCGGACGCCCATCTGCACAAAAAGGTTATCAATCAGACTTCCAGCATCGCTATAATTCCGGGCGAAACGGGAAAGGTCCTTGATGATGATTACCTCCACATTGCCGTCCTCGACTTCCTCCATCATCGCAATAAAACCGGGCCGGTCAAAGCGGGTGCCGGAAACGCCGTCATCCGTGAAGTGCTTGAAACGGGGATACCCATTCCGGCGGGCGAAGTCCTCCAGCATGATTTTTTGATTTTGGATTGAAAAACTCTCCCCATTTAATTCGTCGTCGCGGCTGAGGCGTTCATAGAGTAGCGCAATCTTGGTTTTTGCCATAGCACAGACCTCCTTGAATGAAAATATGCTCTAAGCTGTCCTTGCCTATCACCGAAAAATCAGTGAATTAACAAGTCTCTTAGAGCATAAATCACCGCTGGCCAACTTGTACTTTTTGTACTGCTTGACCGCGAAACAGTCCGGCTTGCGCTTTTCCAGC
>CANSAE010000005.1 GCA_947644595.1 uncultured Clostridia bacterium | reverse complement strand
ACGGGTCCCACCGGACCTGTGGGTGCCACAGGCGCTGCCGGTGCGGCGGGTGCAGTCGGCCCTGCCGGGCCTACGGGTCCCACCGGACCTACCGGGCCTGCCGGGCCTGAAGGTGCGGCAGGTGCCACAGGCGCCACCGGTGCGGCCGGGGCTGTTGGCCCCACGGGTCCCACCGGACCTGCTGGTGCGTTGACCCCGGGCACGGCGGTCGCAGATGTCCCGACCGGTGCCGGTACTCCAGAACTTGTTGACAAAATCAACGAGCTGCTGGCCTCTCTGCGGGCCGCCGGCGTCATCGCCACCTAATGCAGACAGCCCGGTCCGCCGGGCTGTACATAACACGGGGAGGAAAATCCATTGAATATCGCAGTCTATGCCATTAGTAAAAACGAGTCAAAATTTGTGGATGCCTGGGTGGATTCCATGTCCGAGGCTGACAGCATTTACGTGCTGGACACCGGGTCCGAGGACGATACCGTGGAGCGCTTCCGGACCCGGGGCGTGACCGTGGGAACAGCGCAGATCCGGCCCTGGCGTTTCGACACCGCCCGAAATCTGGCCCTGGAAATGGTGCCAGCAGACGTGGACATCTGCGTCTCCACGGATATTGACGAGGTATTCCGCCCCGGCTGGCGGGCAGCGCTGGAACAGGCCTGGACCCCAGGTGTGCAGCAGGCCAATTTCCGCTACACTTGGAATTTCAACCCCGACGGCAGCGAGGGCTTTGTGTTCTGGCGGGAAAAGATCCACGCCCGCCACGGCTTCACCTGGGTCAATCCGGTCCATGAGGTGCTCTCCTACCTCGGTCCCGGGCGGCCCAAGGTGATATTCGTCCAAGGGGTGCAGCTGGACCACCACGCGGATGTCAGCAAATCCCGGGCGCAATATCTGCCCCTGCTGGAGCTGGCCGTAGAGGAAGACCCGAGCAACGACCGGAATATGCACTATCTGGGCCGGGAATACCTGTACTACGGCCGGTGGGCGGACTGCGTGACTACGCTGAAGCGGCATTTGTCCCTGCCCAATGCCCAGTGGGCCGACGAGCGGGCCGCCTCCATGCGGTACATCGCCCAGGCAGAGGAACGGCTTGGCCATATTCAGGAGGCCCACCGGTTTCTCCTCCGGGCCTGCGGAGAGGCTCCCTGGCTGCGGGAGCCCTGGCTGGCGCTGGCCCGGTTCTGCGAGGGCCGGGGCGACTGGGCCGGCGTGCTGTACGCCTGCCGGCAGGCTCTGTCCATCACCGCCCGGCCGATATCCTATATCAGCGAGTCCGACAGTTGGGGCCCGCTGCCTTACGATTTGGCCGCCCGGGCCTGCTATTGGCTGGGTGACCGGGAAAGCGCCGCGGAATACGGCCGGGAGGCTCTCCGGTCAGCGCCGGGGGATGAACGGCTGGCGGCAAACCAGCGATTTTATGAAGTGTAATCCCCGAAACAGAACAACCCCGGGCAATTGCCCGGGGCTGTTCTGGAAACAGGATATATTATGAAGGGGAGTTGAAATCTTATAAGACCCGCTTGGCGCCCACATAGTGGCTGACGTAATAAGAGGAGTTCAGGCTGGTGATAATGACCTTCCCAGCACCGGAGGAGGAGTGGATAAATTGTCCGTCACCCACGTACATGCCCACGTGGCCCACGGTCTGGCTGGAGCTGGAGAAGAACACCAGATCTCCGGGCTGGAGATCGCTTTTCGCCACGCTGGTGCCGTTGTATGTATACTGCTGGGCCGCAGTGCGATCCAGAGTAACGTCATGCTGGGCAAAGATGTACTGGATATAGCCGGAGCAGTCGAAGCCGTTGGTGGTGGTCCCGCCGTAGATATATCGGGTCCCCAGCAGGCTCTCGGCGGTATCAATGACGGCAGAGGCACCGTTGTCCGCTGCAAGGGACCGGGCATATGCTGCGCCGCCGCCGGCGACGGTCATGTAATCGGCGCTGATGTAACCCGTCTGGCCGCCGTAGCTCACCTGATACCAGTTGCCGCTGACGCCGGTAATGTCCATGGAAGCGCCGGTATTGAACGACCCCAGAACAGCGGCGCCGGTGCTGGGCGCCGACCGCAGGCGCACACTGCTGCCCTGAACAGTGCCCTTTCCGAACGCAGCGGACAAGCTCTCACTGAATTTCAGATACTGGCTGGACATATAGCCCTTGATGCCGTTATAGATGACCTCATACCAGCCGGTGCCGGTATCGGATGTTACAATGACCGGCTCGTTCTGGAGGCCCGTGGTGATGATCTCCGAGTCCGTGCCCGGGCCGCTTCTCAGGCGCAGGCCGGTGTTCAGCGTAGCGCCGCCCAGATTCAAAGCTTCCGCCGGAGCGGCGACCGTGGCGGCAACCAAAATACCTGTTAAACAAATGCTGAGGAATCGATTTTTCATAAGTTCTCCGCTTAAGTTGAATTTATTTTTGCACTCCAAGTGTGTCAGGAGCGCGAGATGCTCATCGTGCCACCGGCACGAGAGATCTCTCAAAATAAAGGCTTGCAGCCTTTATTTTGACGACAGTGCCCGCTCCAGCCAGATGGACGCCAGGTCCATGGCCGCGTACAGGCTGTCCTTCTCGCTTTTTTTCACCACGCGGTCCCGGCTCTTTACATCCGGGTCCGTGAGCTGGAGCTGCACAGACACTTTGGTGGCTACATCCATATCCCCCACCTTTTTTGTGTCCATGATCTGGAGCTGCACGATATATTCATCGGACATGTCCCCGAAGTAGATCAGATTATCTTTTCTCCGCAGGGGATGACCTTTATATTCCAGGCTGTTCTCTTTTGTTGCCATGTTATGTACCTCCACTTGCTTTGTCACCAAATTGTAACACTATTGTTTGATTCTGTCAACCTTGTTTTTGGAGAAATATCCAACGTTTTTCAAAATTTCCACACCTTTTCCCTGGAATTTTCTGGACAATCCCTGCTTTTTCGCAGAAAAACAGCACCAGCGCAGGGTTTGCACGGGTGCTGTTAAATATTTACAAACTGTTAATTTTCCAGAATTTACTATTCGATCGGTTCCGCCCAAGGGTCCGTCACCGGAGTCGTGGGTTCCGCCGTGTTCTCCGGCGGCGGGGCGGGCGTTTCCGTCGGAGTCGGAGCAGGCATGGCAGTGGGGGTGGGGGTGGGGGTAGGTGTGGGCTTCACCTCATCCTCCTTGCTGCCGAAGATGCCGGTGGGCCGCTGATACGTGCCCGTGGGCAAGTCTTTATATGTCAGCCCTTTATTGGCAGTGATGCCGTTCATGACGGCCTTCCAGATATCCAGGGCGGGGTTGCCGTAGAAGGACATGGTCTGGTTCTCGTCATAGCCTGTCCACACCGCGGCGGTATAGTAGGGTGTGAAGCCCGCGAAATAGCGGTTTTTATTGTTGGAGGCTGTACCCGTCTTGCCGGCGGAGGGCATGTTGTTCAGCCGGGCGGAGGAGGCGATGCCGTTGGTCACGTTGTTTTGCAGCATGGCCACCATGTTGTTCGCCGTGGTGGTGGAGAAGGCCTGGATGGTCTCCGGGCTGTTGTCCAGAATGATATTCCCGTTGGCGTCGGTGACTTTGGTGTAGGTCCGGCCATAGGTGAAGGTCCCTTCATTCAAAAACGAGCAGTAGGCTTGGGCCATCTCCCGGACGGTCACGCCGTAGTTCATATCCCCAAGGGACATGGCCGCGTAGTCCGCATCCTCCGGGACCAGGCTTACAAAACCCAGCCGGTTGGTCAAAAACTCGTAAGCAGTCTGGGGAGTGAGCTTATCGATGATCTGGGCAGCGCAGGTATTGAGGGACAGTGCTAAGGCCCGCTGGACCGTAATCCAGCCTTGATAGGTGTTATTGGCGTTGCGTGGGTACCAGGTCGTACCGTTGAGCTTGATGTCCGGGGAATCATTGATCTCCGTAGACGGCGTGATCAGCCCATATTCCATGGCGGGACCATAGGACGCCAGGGGCTTGAACGCAGACCCCGGAGTGCGCAGAGCACCAGTAGCGCGGTTGAGGATAAAGTTGGCGTCTTTCTCCCCGGTGCCGCCGGACAGGGCCACGATCTCCCCGGTATAGGGATCCATGACCACGATGGCGGACTGGAGCTGGGGAATGGTCCCGTCCGCATTGGCCGACGGCTGGCGGGACGCCTTGGGCAGATTGTCCACATTGGTATACACGGCATCCACCGCAGACTGGATCTTGGGGTCATAGCAGGAATAGATCCGGTAGCCGCCCTCGGTGAGCATGTCCCAGGCGGTATCCCGGTTCACACCCTTTTGTTCCATCAGGTCCTGGAGCACGTCGTCGATCACGGTCTCCTCGTAATAGCTGTAGATGCGCTGCTCCGTCTCGCTGCTTTCAGAGCGGACAAACTTCAATTGCTCGTTCATGGCCTCCACGTACTCGTCGTGGGTGATATAGCCCTGGTCGTACATTTCCCACAAAATGGTCCGCTGACGCTTGGTGTTGTTCGCCACGCTGACAAAGGGATCGTACCGGCTGGGGTTATTCGTGATGCCGGCGATGCTGGCGCATTCCGCCAAGGAGCATTCGCTGATGCTCTTGCCGAAATAAGTCTGGGCCGCGGCCTCTACGCCATAACAGTTGCGCCCGAAGAATACGGCGTTGAGGTAATATTCGATCAGCTCGTCCTTATCGTATTTTTTCTCCAGTTCCAGAGCCCGGAAGATCTCCATGAGCTTGCGCTGCACAGTGATATCGTCTTCCTGGGTCAGGTTCTTGATGAGCTGCTGGGTGATGGTGGAGCCGCCGAAGTCATTGCGCATCCGCAAAAACATATTGGCGAAGGCGCCCACGGTGCGGTACCAGTCCACTCCCTTGTGGGTGTAGAACCGCTGGTCCTCAATGGCCACAATGGCGTGCTGCATATTCTCCGGGATCTCCTCCAGGTCCTTCCAGACCCGGAACTTCGTCCCCTGGATCATGCACAGCTCTTTCCAGGACTCCTCCGGATCGTCCTCATCTTCATATAAAATGGTGGTACTCAGCTCCACGGTAAAGTCCGTGAGCGTCAGGTCCACTTCCTCCATGAGGGTAGATTTCACATAGTAGGCAAAAATACACATGAACATCAGCCCCGTCAGGAGGATGATGAGAAACATCGTAAGCAGGAACTTCATCACGCCACCGATGGACAGCCCCACGGCATTGGCCGTTCCGCCCGCTATTTTTTTGGCCCTTTTGTTCGCCATAGCCTTGCCCTTTCTGTTGTACTTTGGATCATCGCAGTTATTGTACCACATATTTCCTGAAATGTTAAGCCCCCGCAAAAATTTTACAAATCCCGTCTAATCTGCCGCCCTCCGAGGAATACTGCATCCAGGAGGGATCAGCATGCAGTTGAAATTAAAATTGTCCATATTATCCGTTCTGGCCCTGTGCGCTTTGCTCACATCTGTCGCGGCCATCCGGTCCTTTGCGCTGGCGCAGAGCCAACTTCCGGGTGTACAGCCTCCGGCGGTGGCCGGACAATATACAGATTATGCCGGCGCAGAGTATATTTTAAAGGAATCCCGGGGATATGTGGCAGTATTTTCCGCCCGGGACCAGGCGCTGGTGGAGACCACCGATATTCCCGTGGACCGTCTGCGCGCCGCGGACAAGGCTTTGCTGCAAACAGGCATCACCGCCGCGGACCGGCAGGCGCTGCTGGAGCTTTTGGAAGATTTTGGTTCCTGACGTAGAAATTCCGGCCCGTATTTTGGCGGAAATTCCCCAGTTGATTTCTCCGCGCCCATGGTATACAATACAGGCAGAACAAGATGCAAGGAGAACCTTCATGGAAGAATACGAAAGCGAACTGATCACCATCACCGATGAGGACGGCAGCACCCACGAGCTGGAGATCCTCGGCAATATGGACTATAACGGCAAGACCTATTATCTGTTCGTCCCGGCCAATATTGACCAGATGGACGTCAACGATCCGGATTACGGCTATATCATTCTGGAAGCCATCATTGAAGGGGAGGACGAGGTATTCCTGTCTATTGAGGACGACGATGAGCTTCAGGAAGTCTACGAACTGTTTATGTCTTTGATGGAAGATGAGGACACGGAAGAATAAGCTTCGCAGAATTTTGCCGCGTCAGCAGCAAGACAAAATCAAATCATTTGTCCCAATTCGGCTTTGTGTGTTCGGATGAATAATTATTCAATATGACAAATCCAGCTTTAAGGAGGGCCTAGCATGAAAAGAATTATGGTATCTGTTGCAATATTCATAGTGGTTTTTATCGTTTCATACGTAGGCCTTTGTTATTTAGTTCCTGGGTTGAGGATCAAACTGGCTGCTGATGCGGTGACCTATTTTAAAGAAAGCATACGCCACATGATTTTTCTAAAAAGCGTCATATCTTTAGTCATTGGGTCTGTTCTTGCCAGTTCGTTCTACCTTGTAGCGAAAAGGGAAGTCTAGTTGACAATGGTATTTTATACACTGGAAACACAAAAACGAATTGGGATAATCATTTTTTTCGACTTTTTCCTGCGCTGTTCGTGGACTTTGGCCCTCTTAAACCCACATTTCTAATAAGGAATGCCATATTCTGTGGTGAATTGCAGGCCTCCCGGCCGGGCTTCGGGCCCGGTTGGACGTTGGAAGCAGAGAAGCCATGGAGAGGCGATCCACCTGCCGAGTCGTGCAGGTTATAATTGGGCCCCACGGCAGTGCGGGAATATCTTAAAATAAAGGCTGTCAATGACAGCCTTTATTTTATTTTTATAGCAGCAAGCGCTTCCGCTTGCTGCTGTCTTTGCACTTCGCTCGCGCACCCCCCGCGGGCACACTCGATTTGCGCCGAATTCTGCGAAGCGACGAAGCAATCAATACAGCGCCGCCTCGCCCATGGCGCGGCTCAGCTCCATCACGCCGGTGGCTGCCTCCGGATAGGTAAACACCCGCTTCATCGTCACAGAGCGGGAGGGCCGGACCCCGGTCATGGCCTGGGCGGCCAGGCGCTCGTCATAGATGGTCCCGGGCAGTCCCGGGTCCGCCGTAAGCCCAATACAGGTCTCGCCGGCATAAACTGCGTACATCGCCTCCACGCCTTCATAGGCCCCCAGGAGCGTGCGGGTCAGTGCGGCGCGGTCCATCGGCGTGTGGCGGGCGCACAGCACCGGAAGCAATCGGAAAGGCGCTTCCTCCGTCTCCCGGCAGATCTCCTCCGCGGCCCGGCGGGCATCGGCGGCACTCTGCCGGACATCCGCCGGCGCATAGACTCCCGGCAGGACTTCTCCCCGGATCTCCACTTGATAGCCCACCCGAAACAGCATTCCCATCAGCAGCAGTGCGGACAAAATACACAACAGTCCCCGTTTCATAGCCCTTCCTCCTTTGCATCGTTCGGTCTTGTCCTGATGATACGACCCCGGCGGGGCCCCGGTCAAGACCTTCGACAAAGGTTCCCAAAACAAGACACGAGTTCCGGGACATACCCTCACATCCCGGCGCATACAGTGTAAAGAATCAATGCCGCACAAGGGGGGAATCACAATGGCATACGAAGAAAAACTGCGGGCACCCGCCAAGGCCCATCATGTCATCATGGAGGAACGCAGCAAGCTGTCCATCACCGGAGTGGAGGATGTGTCCAGCTTTGATGAAGATGAGATCACCATGCGCACCAGCCAGGGCAATCTCATCGTTCGGGGCAGCGGTCTGCACATCGGCAAGCTGACCCTGGATTCCGGGGAAGTTTCCATCGACGGTATGGTTACAGAGCTGTGTTATGAGGAAGTGTCCGGCGGCGGCAGCCTCTGGTCCCGGCTGTTTGGCTGATATGGGTCTGCCGCTGACGTTTCAATTGTACCAGGCAGCAGTCTCCTTCGGTGCAGGAACTTTGATTGCCTTGGTATACGACCTTTTGCGGGCCTGCCGGCAAAGGCGTGCCCGGGGCATCAGCCACTTGGCTGATGCCCTGTTCTGGCTGTTTGTCTGCGGCACCCTGTTTTTTCTGGGGATGCGGTTCGGCGGCGGCCAAATCCGAATCTTCATGGCCTGCTGTGCCCTACTGGGCAGCATCAGCTACCGGCTGATGTTCAGCCCATCGATCCTGCCGCTGTTCTGCAAAGTCTTGGAGATTCTGTCCAAATTCTGGCATTTTCTGGTCAAGCCCCTGAAAATTGCCTGGCTGCGTGGGAAAAAATTTGCAAAAACACAAAAAAAGTTCTTCCCAAATCGGAAACATTGGTTTACAATAAATAGAAAGCGTGGTAGTTTGCCCCAGGGACAGACGCCAAATGCCGATGGGAAGGGGGCGACGGCCCGTGAAATTCAAGAAAGCCGGGTTTCTTACGAAACTGCTGATTCTGGTCATGATCGTGTACGCGGTGTACAACATCATCGACGTGCGGGCAAACATCGCCGAGGCGCAGCAGAATCTCAACACCCTGACCCAGCAAGTGGAGGACGCAACGCAGGCAAACGCCCAGTTGGATTACGAGATCGAACACAAAGACGATCCCGAGACCATTGAGCAGATTGCCCGGGCAAAGCTTGGGCTGGTCAAACCCGGTGAAAAGATTTTTTATGACATCAGTCATTGAGAGAAAGAAACAATACAAACGAGAGCAGGGGGAGCAAAAGGTTTCATGCAGTTGGAAGTTGGGGAAATTTTTGAAGGAAAAGTGACCGGCATCACAAAATTCGGCGCCTTTGTCGCCATGCCGGACGGAAGAAATGGCCTGGTGCATATTTCGGAAATCGCAAATACTTATGTTAATGAAGTCAGTGAATTCGTGAAAGAGGGCGAGACCGTCAAGGTCAAAGTCATCGGCATCGGCGAGGGAGGAAAGGTGAACCTTTCCATCAAGCAAACACAGCCGGCACCACCCCGGCAATTCAGGCCCCGGAGCGCCGAAGGCGGAGAGCGTCCGCCCCAACACCGCACTGCGCCGCCCAAACGGGAGGCGCCCCGCGGTCAGGTATCCGGCCCCACCGGCGATTCCAGCTTTGAGGATAAGCTCAAGGAATTTATGAAACAGTCGGACAGCCGCATCGCGGATAATAAGATGTACGCGGACCACCGCTCCAAACGCCGCAAATAATTCGAAAAAGCCCGTGGGCTTTTTCGAACTGGCTTGCACTCCGCTCTGCGCACCCTGAGTGCTCGTTCGCTGCGTGAGAAGTATTTTTTCCCCGGCGAACCCGGGCAAAAAATCGTTTTATTTTGTTCGCCATCGCAATGGCGAATTCTGCGAAGCTTTTTTCATATTTTCAGATGCCAGCCGAACGGCTGGCATCTGTGATATTTACGGAGGTTCTTATGGAAAAACAGCAATTTTTGGAGGCTCTGTGCGGCCTGATGGCTATTGAAAGCGTGGCCATGACGGACCCCACGCCGGAAATGCCCTACGGCACCGGCCCGGCCAAGGCCCTTGCCTATGTTTTGGACCTGTGCCAGGATCTGGGCATCCGCACCGTGAACCGGGACGGCAAGGTGGCCTGGGCGGAAATCGGACAGGGCGACGAACTCGTGGGCATTCTGGGGCATCTGGACGTAGTGCCCGTGGGCGATGGCTGGACCCACGATCCCAAGGGCGAAATCTGCGGGGAGCGCCTCTACGGCCGGGGCGCCATTGACGACAAGGGCCCCACCCTGGCGGCCCTGTTCGCCATGAAGGACGTGCAGGATGCCGGCGTACCTCTGAAGCGCCGGGTGCGGCTCATTTTCGGCCAGAGTGAGGAGACCAGCCGCTGGGACGACATGGAGTGGTACAAAGCCCACGAACAGCTGCCGGTGTTCGGTTTCACCCCGGATGCGGATTTCCCCGCATTGTACGGGGAAAAGGGCATCCTGAACTTCGAGCTGTCCATCCCCATGGAACAAAGCGGGTTGTTGTCCATTGCGGGCGGCGAGGCCATGAACATGGTGCCGGCAGCATGTACCGCTGCATTCCCCGAAAGCGAAGGCCCCACGGCCTTCACGACCACAGGCGCGTCCGCCCATGCCAGCACCCCGGAAAAGGGGAAAAACGCCATCAGCGCCATGATGGAGGCTCTGGCACACCGGGGCATACAAAGCTCACTGGTGGACTTTTACCAGACCCACATCGGTTTTGACCTCCACGGAGAGCGTTTGGGGTGCGCGTTTTCCGACGCGGAGAGCGGACCGCTCACCCTGAACGTGGGTCTTATCCGCACGGAGGCAGACCGCATCGTGCTGTCGCTGGACATCCGCAACCCGGTCACCTTCACTCGAGAGCAGGTGCAGTCCGCGCTGGAGGCCGCCTGCGCGTCCTACGGCATCGCAGTGGCCTGCACCAAGGACATGGCCCCCGTGTATCTGGACAAAAACGGCAAGGTCATTCAGGCCATGATGGCGGTCTACCGCACCGTCACAGGGGACGATTCCCAGCCCAAGGTCATCGGCGGCGGGACCTATGCCCGGGCCATGCCGGGCATTGTGGCCTTCGGTCCCATGCGGCCCGGCCGGGAGTGCACGGAGCATGAGAAGGATGAGTACATCCTTCTGGACGACCTGCTCCAGGCCCAGGAAATTTACCGCCGGACCATTGAGTTGCTGGCAAATTTGGAATAAAAAACACTCCCGACCTACGGTCGGGAGTGTTTTTTATTCATCATCTTCTGCGGATTTGGATCAGGCGCAAAACGTCGTCGCACAGCCGATTCCAGTCCTGTGAATCGATCATCTGAACACATTCCTCCTGTATGGCCGGCCAGCAAGGACTTTCACCGCATATAATTTCTGCCCATCCCCATGGCAGACGATCCCCTCGTCCCGGAAATGATGCCCCTTGGGCATCATAATCGATACCGCGCCCTTACTCCTTGGAGAAAAACGCCACGCCGACCGCGCCGGGGCCCACGTGGGTACCGATGACGCTTCCGATGGCGGTAACAGGGAGGCTGTCCGTCTGGCCCTGCCAGAGGTGGGCGCTGTCCGCAATGTATTTTTGCAGCATAGCGTCGCTCATGCCGGTAAAGCCCAATACATAGGGCATGGAGAAATCCACGCCGCCGTGCTGCTCGATGAGCTCACACAGCAGATTGTTGGCCTTTTTGGATCCCCGGGCCTTGCCGATGACCTCCACTTCTCCGTCGATGACCGCCACCACGGGCTTGATACCTAGCAGCATGCCGGCAAAGGCCGTGACCGATGACACCCGGCCGCCCCGCTTGAGATATTCCAAAGTATCCACTGCCGCGATAACCCGGATGCGCTCCCGGGCCCGCTCCAGCTCACCCACCAAGGCTGGCGCGTCCAGTCCCTGCCCCCGCAGGTGCAGGGCGTAGCGAATGAGAAGCTGCTCCCCCATGGTCACATTCCGGCTGTCCACCACCAGTACCTTGCCGGGGTAGTCCGCCGCGGCGATGACTGCGCTCTGGCAGGTACCGGACAGCTTCGATGACAGGGCAATGACCACCACTGTGTCCCCATTGGCCGTGAGCCGGGCAAAGGCCTCGCCGTAATCATTGGGTGACAGCTGCGCCGTGGTGGGCAACGTGTCGGTTTCCACCAGCTTTTCGTAAAATTCCTGGCTGGAAATATCCAGCTGGTCCCGGTAGATCTTGCCCTCCCACTCAATGGTCAGAGGCAGAAAGCAAAGTCCCAGCGTCTCCGCCTCCTGACGGTCAAAATCCGATGCGGAGTCGATTACAAATTGAATCGCCATATCTATTACGTTCCTTTTCCGAATTTACTGTCCCAGCTTCGGTGGTGGACGTCCGGGTCCCCAGCCATGCCGATGACTTTCTGCCCCTTCAGCCAGGCAATTTTTTCTTCCGTATAGCCGCATTCCCGCAGCACCGCCAGGGTATCCGCCCCCACGGGCCGGGCGGGCACAGTCTCCGCGGGACCCATGCCGAACTGCACGGGGCTGCGCACCAGACGCACCTCCGTGCCGCTTTCTTCATAGTGCACCGGTTGCAATAAGTCTGCGCCGATGGCCACCTCGTCGGTGATGACCTCCCGGAAGGTCTGGCACAGGTCGTGGGAGATGTCCAGGCCAATCAAAAACGGGTCCCACTCTGCGTAGGGCTTTTGCAAAAAGGCCTGGCGCACCATCTCGTACAGCTCCCCGTGCACCGGCAGGGCATTGTTGAGCCGGTCGGTTTTGCGCACCAATTCCTCGTCAAAGCCCAGTCCCCGGGCCAGTTTGGGCCAGTCCTTTTCCCAGTTGCCGGTGTTCAGAGTGAACCAGCGACCGCTACAGTCCTGATAATTCTGGGTCAGCAGCAGACGGGCGTTCCGGGGCTTGGGGTAAATATCGTTGTAAGGCTCCTGGGCAAAGGTCACGGGGAACACCTCGGACCACAGCCCCGCGCCGTACAGGCTGGCGGTGACGAACTCACCCACCCCGGTGCGTCGGGCTTTCACATAGGCAGCGATGACGCCCATGGCCAGATAGGTGCCCGTGGGGATGTCGCCGATGCCGGTGTAGGCCTCCGTGGGCGGCTGCTCCGGCGGGAGAGTGGCGCAGTTCAGCCCCGTACGGGAATGAAAGGCCGTATTGTCAAAGCCGGCCCGGGTCTCAAAGGGCCCCTTGGTGCCGTACCCGGTCACGTTGGCATAGATGATGCGTGGATATCTGGCGTGGATGCTCTCCCAATCCAGACCGGACTTTTCCGCCTGGGACTTGCGCATATTGCACACGAACACATCCGCATCCGCCAGCAGGCTGTGGAGAATTTCCAGCCCCTCGGCCGTGCGGGTCTCCACACAGATCTGCCGCTTGTTGCCGTTGACGGTGTCATAAAACGGGTTATCCCCGGTCATCACGCCCATCAACTGCCGAGCCACGTACCGCACGGAATCGCCGATATGGGGCTCGATGCGGATGACGTCGGCACCGTATTCCCCCAAAATTTTCGCGCAGGTGGGCCCCGCCACAAAAGTGGACAAGTCGATGACCTTCATGCCCTGTAAAAAATCCAATTTTGCCATGGTATACTCCCCTTCACTCCGATTTGTACCAGTGTAGCACAAATCCGTGCAAAAGAAAATGGGGTTCTCACCAATCCTTCAGCGTAAAGCGGTAAGTCCGGTCAAAATTTCCATGCAGACTCAGCTCCACGGCGGCGGTGGTGTTGTTGTATACTGCGGACCAGAAGGTGGACTCCTGGGCCGCCGCTTCCAGGCAGTCCATGGCCGCGGCCTCATCCGCCAGCACGCCGTCCGCTTCCGTCAGGCGCCGCTCCAAAATTTCATAGCGGTCCTGCCCCTTGCCGGTGTTGTACCATTCCCCCGGCGTCAGAAAGAAATTGGTGCACCACTGGAAGTCCTTCGTGGGCTCCACCAGGGAAAACACGTTGTCCACATATTCTACGATGACACTGTCTCCATTGGCGTCGGCAATTTGAAAGTGGAAGCAGCTATTGGCGGAGGCGTGCATATCGTACTGCTCCAGCAGGGCTACCGCCTCATCCACGGTGGCAGCTTTGTCCAGCACCATGCGGATGGCGGAAGACGTGGTGATGTCGGTCTTTCCGTTGTCCTGATGGGTGGGCGCCACATCCAGCTGCAAAACGCCGATGGAAAGGCCTTTTTCATTCACGCCGTCCAGAGGGATATAGGGCGCCGCCAGACTCAAAATGCTGTTTTTGAAGCCCTCGGGCACGTAATCGTCCCCGTAACCCACATAGCCTAGGTTCACCATGGAAATGGACTCGTATCCGTTTTCCGGGTCCGTGTGGACCAGCATGCATGGCTTGTAGGGGTTGTCGAAATTCCGGCCGAACACCGCGTCGCCGTCGGCCAGCCGGGCATTGAAGGTGGAGCAGCTCAGATCCGGCAGGGTGATGGTCACCGGCAGGCCCTTCATCAGCTTTTGGATGACAAAAGCGCTCAGCTCCCGGTCACTGGACGCGCCCTGCTCCAGAAATTCGTCCAGACCGTAGTCCGCCTGATAGTCCATCACATAAAACGGCGCATCATCCAGCTTTTCAATGGAATTCAATGTCACAAGCTCCTTTCGGAACATCAGCCATGCCCCCAGCAGGGCCAAGATCAGCGCCGCCGCCAGAACACAGGCGACAACCTTGAGGATTTTTTTGCTTTTACTCATACAACAATGATTCCTTTCCCGCTTCCATCAGAGCCTCCGCTCCGGTGATATTTTCCGCAATGGTGCGCATGGTGCGGTAAAAGACCTCCAGATCTTCCTCGGGAATTTCCCGGCTGACAAACTCGTTCAGCCCCAGCAGGATGCGCTCCATTTCTTCTGTGGTCTCCACGCCCAAGGGTGTGAGCCGCCAGCGCCGCTTATATGCACCTTCCCCGGATCGGGCGGCATAGCCCTTTTCTTCCAGTTCCCGCAGTACCCGGGATATCTGAGCTTTGTCCATGGTCTCCAGCTCCGCCAACTCTCCCTGGGTCAGTCCCTCCGGCGCTTCCGCCAGACGGCACAGGCAGTTGGTATGGGCCGCGGACAGACCGTAGCGCTCCATTTTCATCATCTTCATGGCCTGGATGGACTTCGTCACGCTGTTGATGAGCCCTGTAAACAGGATAAAGCGGCTTTTCTCCATAGCCGGTCCCCCCTCCGCGGAAGATTTGCACTACCATATCACGTTTTTGTTGAGCTGTCAACAATTTTATTTGCCGAAATCGGCGGCGGGATTTCTATTGCGGCAGCAGCGAAAAGATGGTATACTTTGGATATCTATTGACAAGAAATGAGAGAATGCCATGAAAAAAATTCCTCTGTTGCTTTTGACCTTCGTCCTGCTGCTCCCCCTCTCCGCCTGCAAGGACGAGGGCCCGGAGCCGGTTATCACCTTGGTGCAGGGCAATCTGGATGCGGTGTACACCGGCACAGCGGACAACGCCTATCAGACCCTCACGGGCCAGAGTCCGGAGGACTGCGCCGCTGCCTTTGAAAACAATCTGGAACAGGAAGCCCGGTACTTCCTGACTTATTTCGGCTACAGCGACGAGGCGCTGGAGGACGACGTGTTTCAGGATATCATCGCGCTGTACCGGGACCTCTACGCAAAAGCAGAGTACGCCGTGGGGCCCGCGGCCCAGCTGGACGAGGAGACCCAGGCAGTGAAGGTGCAGATCACGCCGCTGGACCTGTTTTGCCGGACGGCGGAGGATGCGGATCTGCGGGAAGAACTGTTTGCTCCCATCCGGCAGAAATACTACTGGCTGAATCTGGACACCACGGACTGGGCCAACCCGGCTATTTACACCTATAACCGCTATTACGCCCAGTGCCGAGCGGAGTGCATCGCCGCCCAGGTGGCTTTGTGCCGGGCGCATTTGAACGACCCCGCGCCCGAATCCCCCGCCGCGCCGGAAACGGTGGTGGTGCAGGTCTACTGGCACGAATACGGCTACTGGGCCATCAACGACACCGATTGGAAGACTGTGGACAGTCTTATCATTTCCTATCCGTAAAAAATACCCCTGTCTCCCGGCAGGGGTATTCTCAGCGCAACAGCAAGTTGCTTGCGCCCGAAGATATTTGCGGTATACTGTACTTGAGGTGATTCAAATGACAACAAATCCAACTACGATCATGATAAAAGACCTGCGGGAACGGGCCGGGATGACCCAGGAAGCATTGGCCGAGCGCCTGATGGTGACCCGCCAGGCGGTCTCCCGCTGGGAGACCGGCGAGACTGTGCCCAATGTGGACACGCTCAAGCTCCTGTCCAAACAATTTGACGTTTCCATCAACACGATTTTGGGCAGCCCCAGAAAGCTGACCTGCCAGTGCTGCGGGATGCCTATGGAAGAAGATTCCATCCTTAGCCGGGAGCCGGACGGCGCCATCAACGAAGAGTACTGCCAGTGGTGCTACACCGACGGCGCCTTCACTTACCCCACCATGGAATCGCTGATTGACTATCTCAGCACCCATTTTTCCTCTGAGCAGTGGCCCGAAGCAGCCGCCCGGGCTTATTATGCCAAGGCTCTGCCGAAATTGGCTCATTGGCAAGGCACGTAACCCTCCTTTGACGAACATTCCCCGTCACAACGCATAAAATGAATTGACCCGATATCTCTCTGACAGATATCGGGTCAATTCTTCTGGATGGGATCGTTCATTGGAATCCTCCTCCTTCCATATTCAATTGTGCTGCCCGGTCATGTGCGTTCTGTTTCCTCTGTCGGGTCTCTGATCGAACTGTACATTCCATCTTATTTCATAATTGACCCCGGTTTCCTGCAATTCTCTATGATCGGGAGTATTTGCTTACATACAGTTCTGAATCCGCTCCGGCATACGGTTCAGTATGTCCGGCACAACTCATTTCATCGGACTGTACCTCCAATTTCCTGTATGTAAAAGAGTTCCGCCGAAGAAAGGGAAGTTCTTTTTACCGCGTCCGGCATCTGACTTCCGGCGTTCATCGCGTCCGATGTCCGCCTTTGTTTTCGGGTTCCCTCTGTCTGATTGTATGATAGCATATCGCCAGGAAATTGTCAATAGTTTTTTGTGGTTATTTTATAAAAATTTTTTATTTTTTTCTTTCTCCTTGTGAGAATCGTACAACGCATATTTTCGCCGCCGGAGAAGCATGCAGGCCGTTTGCCGTTTTCATGCATAAGGCCGCTCCGCTGCAGCGGAGATCCGTCATATCTCCGCCGAATGCAAAACAAAAAATCACGATCCTCCGAATCATTTTTGCCCGTCCATCCTGCATATTTTTCGTTATGCCGCATTTAAACTGAAAATTTGCAGGCTTTCCTGCGTTTTGCCGTGGGATTCGACAGAAATACCAGAATGAAACTATGGAGAATGCCCATTGCAGAAATAAGGATACAGGTGGTATAATGCTTCATTATGTGTGCCGGGGAGCCCCGGCAATCAAGGAAAGGTGAGTTGAGAGAAAATGGAACAAACTAAGAAAAAGGACCGTCTGGCATTATGGATCTTCGTGGCCATGCTGGCAGGCATCGTGTTCGGCTACCTGATGTGGAAGGTGGGCATGGCCGCCTTTGTGACGGCGTACATCAAGCCCTGGGGCACCATCTTCGTGAACCTGCTGAAGTTCATCGTCGTGCCGGTGGTGCTCATTTCCATCGTGTGCGGCATGATCTCCATGGACGACGTGAAAAAGGTCGGCAGCGTCGGCTGGAAGACCGTGGTGTATTACATGGTGACCACCCTGATTGCCATCACCATCGGCCTGGTTGTAGCAAACCTGTTCAAGGGCGCGTTCCCCATTTTGGAGACCTCGGGCCTGGAGTATGAGGCCAAGTCCTCCAACTTCATGGACACCATCGTGAACATTTTCCCGTCCAATATGTGGAGCGCCTTTGTCAGCGCAAACATGCTGCAGGTCATTGTCATCGCCCTGCTGTTCGGCGCGGGCATCCTGGTGGCGGGCGACAAAGCCTCCCACGCCAAGAGCCTGATGGAGAGCCTGAATGAAGTCGTCATGGCGGTAATGATGTTCATCATCAAGCTGACCCCCATCGGCGTATTCTGCCTGATGGCTGACACCGTGGCCGTGAACGGTCCGCAGATCGTCGGTTCGCTGCTTATCGTGCTGGCCGTGGCGTACCTGGGCTACATCCTCCACCTGCTGGTGGTGTACTCCGTGGCGGTGAAGACCATGGGCGGCCTGAGCCCCCTGCAGTTCTTCATTGGCATGATCCCCGCCATGATCTTCGCGTTCACCTCCACATCCTCCGTGGCTACCCTGCCGCTGAACAAGGAGTGCAGCGAGAAGCTTGGCGCTGACAAGGACGTGGCGTCCTTCGTGCTGCCTTTGGGCGCGACCATCAACATGGACGGCACGGCGATTTACATGGGCGTGACCAGCCTGTTCATCGCCACGTGCTACGGAATCGACCTGACCCTGGGCAACATGCTCTCCATCGTCCTGACGGCCACGCTGGCCTCCATCGGCACGGCAGGCGTGTCCGGCGCGGGCATGATCATGCTGGCCATGGTGCTGCAGAGCGTGGGCATCCCCGTGGAGGGCATCGCGCTGATCGTGGGCGTCGACAAGCTGTTTGACATGGGCCGCACCACCCTGAACATCGTGGGCGACGCATCCTGCGCCATCGTCGTTTCCAACTGGGAGCGTAAAAAACAGGAAAAACTGGCCGCAAAGAACTAAGGTACAGCACAAGATCCCCCGGGCCATCGGTCCGGGGGATTGTTTTATTCAGATCCCCAAGGACCTCCCTCTCCGCGAAAAGGCAGATGTTGAGGATGCGATTGTAAAATGTGGCGGCCTCCACACCTACGGTCACATCACTCCGGCAATGAAGAAAGACGCAGCCGACAAAGTGGGTTCCTTCCTCTCCGCTGATCTTTGACCCTTTTCACTCGTCACTCGGAGAAGTTTGCTTTTCAGGAACTTTTGCTTCATTGTCTCCGTCCGCTGATCTCCTGTTATGGGTCAAAAAAATGGGGCAGATCATTGCTCCTACACCATTTCCGTGTGCAGGTATGCACCATGCAAATTGTTTTTACTTTTTAATTGTGCTATAATTTCCCCGCAAAATGTTAAAAAAGGAGCGAGAGAGTTTATGGAAAACAAATCAAACATACCGCAATATGCCACCATTTCGGCAATTTTGCTGTTTGTGGCGGCGGTGCTCCAACTGCCGGTCATCTTTAGGCAATTCAGAGTGATCTTCTTCGTCGGCGCAAGCGGCACGACCCCGCTTTGGCTGCTGACCAATCTGGCCATAATCGGCGGGGAAATCTGGCTGGGGCTGAACCTGATGAAGCAAAAGCGGGACAAACCCGTTGTTTTGGGGATCGCCGTTTTGACGGGCGCGGTTCTGCTTCAGCTGATTCTCGGCTTCGATCCAGCGTCTCACACATATACGAGCCAGTTCAGAGATGCCTTCAGCCTTTGGATTTTTCTGCCCTATCTGTTGGAAGCCGCGGGCTATGCCCTGCTGCTGGTGTTCGCCCACTACTTGTTGAATACAGATGACGAAAAAAATCATGAGCAGGCAAAAAAGCTGTGGTTTCTGCCCGGGGCATTGGCCGCGGGGGAGCTGCCCTTGGGTCTGCTGTCTTGGCTGCTGGTGCATCAGCCTCCCGTGCTGTTCCTCAGCGGCTCTACCGGAATCATCCTCTTCGGGCTGCGCGTGGGGATCCTGTGCATAGTTATGCTATGGCTGGCCTTTCCGGAAGGACTGGAGGTCAACACCAAGTTCCACGGCAACGGCTACAAGAGCATGATCCCCCATCTTCTCCTGTGCATCTTCACCTTGGGTATTTATCAACTCATCTGGATCTGCAAGGTGACAAAATACCTCAATGCCCGCATCAATACCGAACCGGCCATGACGCCCTGGCATCAAGTCGTGGCATCTATGTTCGTGCCGTTTTATATGGTCTATTGGACCTATAAGTGCGCCCAGCGGTTGGATATTACTGCCCGGGAACAGGGTGCGCAGTCGAATCTGACCCTGCTGTGCACCATTTTGCAGGTGTTCAGTTTCTACAATGTCATCCTGCCTTCGATTTTGATCCAGGATAAAATCAACACCCTTGCCCTATTGGAAAACGGTGAACTTGCGCCGAACGCGCCCGCCATGCAGACCGGTCCCACCTGGGGCGGCAACGCCGCGCCCGCGGTGGCTGCGGCGGCGCCTGTTGTCAATAACCCTGACGAATTACCGGAGTTGTAAGTCATGAGTGAACGTTACATCCGGCGGGTCGCACTCGGCCCCCAACAGTTCCCATTGAACTGCCCCGTAAAACTCGCCGCCGGCGCGCTGCTGGAAGATACCAAGCAGCCTCGGCTGGTGGCACAGTTGAAATTCAGCGGCACACGAAGCACCGTCACGGCATTGACCGTCACCCTCCATTGTCAGGGCCGCGCGGATACTGACCTGCTGTTTCACTATAAAGCACTGTCCGCCGCGCCGGGGCAGGCGTTCGGTCAATACACCGCCATCGTCCTGCCTGAGGGTACTACGGACTTTCAGGTGACTGTGGAAGAGGTCGTGCTCAAAAACGGCGCCGTATGGAACCGCGCCCAGGCCCAGGCGCAGGAACAAGCCCGGCTGGACGCGGCGGCCCTCCGGGAAGCCCAACGCCGTCAGGCCAAGCAAGAGGCGGCGGAAAAAGCAGCCGCCGTGAAAGCGGCTGCAGAGGAAAAACTCGCCCAGAAGCGGGCGGAAGCCCAGCGGAAAGCGGAACAGAAACTGGCTGCGCAGGAAGCCCGCGCCGCTTCTGAAATCGGAACTCCGACAGAAAAGACGGGAAAGGGCAAGGTTCTTGCCGTCGCTGCCGCCGTACTGGTCATAGCGGTCATTGCCGGGGTCATTTTTGTGCCAAAGCTGATGAAAGGGAATCAGCCCGTTGCGGCCGATCCCACCCCGGAAACCACTGTGGTGCCGACTTCCACACCCAAACCCACCCCCAAGCCTACGCCGACCCCCAAGCCCGTCAATGCCGATTTGGGCGAGACCGGGGACATTACCGCGGTGTATATCACAAAAGACGACCAGGGTTATTACCCTCTGACCCCCGATCAGTTCGCACCCTACCTCCCTGATGCCAGCACCACCTGCGCTTGGATGGGGAAGGCCCTGGGGGATGATGTGCTGACTTATTTGAAGAACAGCTTCTCCTTCGCCTGGCTTGTGGGAACCTACAGCATCTCCGGTGACGGCACCTTGTATCCCCAGGGCAACGGCGACATCCCGGGAACCGTATGTGTACTGGCGTTTGAATACAGTGACAATCGCTGTTTCCTCACCGGCTACTTCATCGGCCTGCCCGAGCAGTACGATGAGGACACCATCCGCATCGACATGACCATGTGCAATTACGACCTGACGCCCTTGTACGAGCAGGAGCGTGCGGACTTTGACGCCAATCACAATTTCCTATATGAAACGTATATTTCCCCGGACTCCGATTTCGAGGCTCTGGGCGCCGCGTATTATTTGCAGGGCTACTACACCTGCGACAGTCAACAGCTGGAGGACGATGATGTCCAGGCGTATCACTTGTGGCAGCAGGTCACTTCCGACGATGTGGAGGATTTCGCCCGGGATATCCAAAATTTGTCTGACCGCTTGTCTCACGACTACAGTCGGGACCGCACCATGTTTTTCCTGCTGCTGGATAAAAAATACCAGCCCATCGGCATCACCTGGCAATAAACAAGCGCCCTGCACTGTGGTGCAGGGCGTTTCTCATTGAAATGTCGCTTCCGCCAATTCCAGCGTCTGGCCGCATTGGTTGTCAAAGTCCTTGTCGTTTCCCGCGAACGTACAGCCGGGGAACTTCATAGAAACGTCCGTTGGCACGCTTTCCAGCAACACGGCAGTGCCGTTGTTTTGAAATACATTTTCCTCATAGCGCGTATCGGAAACGTTGCTGCCAATGCTGTTGAACTGCAATCCCACGATGTTGTCCTCAAATACGCACTCATCCGCATTCACCCAGGAATGGCCATAGGCCAGCGCCCCGGTCTTCCAGCCGGCGACCCGGCAGCCTGTCAGATGCAGCCGGGCGGACGCGGACAATCCTACACCGGTTCCGTCACCCACAAAGTCAATGCCATCGAAATAAAAGATGCGCCCGTTCTGCTCCGTCACCTGCATGGTGCCCGTGAAGGTGGTGCGGTTTCCCTCTCCGTCTGTGCTGCCGATGAGATTCACCGACCGATTCGCCAGAGTCAATCCACCGTCATAGGTCACCGGAGGAAGGTGGATGTTAATAATCGCATCGCCCTGAATCGTCCGTTCGATGCCGTCGATGAATGACTGAAGCGCTTCCAATGTCTCCATCGGCACATCCTCCGGTGTGTAATCGTATGTGGGGATCGTTTCAAAATGCTGATTTTGCCGGACGCGGATGATGTCGCCGTTTTTCATGTGCAGCGTAAATACCAGCTGTGCCGTACACGTCCCCTGCTCACTGATGCTGTAGTCCACATAGGAGATACACGCCGCGTCAGGGACATAGTCCGCATCCGGCTGTGGTTGCGTACAGGAAATGCCCAGTGCTTCCGGCGGATCAACGAATTCTGCCGTGACGCGCTCCACGGTTTGCAGGAACACCTGCCCCGCATGGGTGTCGGTTTCCACGTGGTTGACATACAGCAACGCCGGATACCGATAGTTAAAATTCAATTCCGCCATGTTGTACCGGTCATTGCACGGCGTAAACGGCGTATTGGCCCAAGCGATGCAGATTTGATATGTGCCGTTTTCATTGGTATAGACCGCTTCCGCAGTTCCGTTGTCGTAGACCTGAGGGCGAGCGTTCCGCCAGCCAAACAGGGCCAGCAGGACAAGCACCGCCAACACCCCCACGCCCAGCCGTACGCGCCGTGGGATCCGCCGGAGTGTTGGAACTGCTGTACGGACATTGACGCTTTTCGCGCAATAGGGACAAAAGGATGCTTCCTCCGGCAACGCCGCACCGCAATACGGACATCGTTTCATATCACAACGCCTCCATCAAACGCAATACATTTTGATAGCGCTTTTTGGGATTGACCTGCGTACACCGCTGGACCACACGCCCCAGCTTGCCCGCTACCAGTTTTTTAGACGGGTGCTCCCCGGTCAGCATGACATTCATCAAAATCCCCACAGAGTAAATATCCGCCCGGCAGTCGGATTGAGACAGACCGTATTGTTCCGGCGCCGCAAAGCCTGTGGTACCGAGGATACGGGTATCCGTCTCCAATTCCGGTTTGTGGAACCGGGCCGCGTCAAAATCGATAAGCACGGCGTCCGCGCCCCGGAGGATGATATTTTCCGGCTTGATATCCCGGTGTACTGCCCCCAGACTGTGAAGTGCCCAAAGTCCCCGGCAAAGCTGTATCACGATATTCCGGGTTTCCGCCGGTGTGAACAATGCGCCTTGCAGCAGAAAATTCAAAGTATCCCCCTGAATCAACTCTTCCAGTACCAGGTTCTCCTCCCCTTTTGCCACCGCCTCGTACACCACCGGCAGATTCGGACAGGCATAGCCCAGCAATTTTTGATAGACCTCCCCGTTCCCGGTAAAACAGCGCAGAACAAACCGCCGACCGGTCACATTGTGCCGAACGACCCGGACACTTCCCCGGTCACTCTCTTTGAGCAACCGAACAGGCGTATATTCTGTTTTAAGCGCCTGTTTCAGCCAATCGTACATCGGTATCACTCCGTAAATATGCCATCAGCATATTGCATTGCAATGCAATATCTTGTATGCTAAGTATATTCGATTTTCCAAGGAAAGTAAAGGGAGATACCGGGATGATGCCACAAAAATCAACTGATGATCTTTATCAGGAATTAATGAGCACCTCCAAGTTGGATGCCTATATCAAGAATAATCAGGAGCAATTTTCCAATCAAAATGTGGCGGAACTGCTTACAAAACTTTACGAGAACTACCCGCTCACCAAAGCTGAATTGGCCCGGCAGTCGGAGATGAGCGAAGTGTACCTCCATCAAGTATTTTCCGGGCGGCGCAAGCCGTCCCGGGACCGGCTGCTGTGCCTTTGTATCGGCATGAAGCTTTCTCTGGAAGACAGCCAGCATCTGCTCAAATGCGCCAGATATGCGCAATTGTATCCCAAATCCCGCCGGGATACGATCATCAGTTTTGGTCTGCTGCACGGATTCAGTCTATATGAAGTAAACGATAAACTGTTTGCCGAAAATGAAAAAACGCTGTGCTGATTTAAATATGATAAACTAAGGCCATGAAAATGATGCTGAACTCCCATAAGTTGAATCGTTTTTGCGAGCCGGGCGAGCATAGCGCTCGGCTATACACCGGGTGCAGTAGTGGGGGCAATGCCCCCACACCCCCAGCCCTTAAAGGGGTGGAATCGGTAGAGAGGTCAGCTAAAGATTCTCACAACAGTAAACGAAAATCCATCGACCAAAGGACGATGGATTTTCGTTTTGAGCGGCTGCCGCTCTTTGTAAGGAAGTATGTATTTGCAATGGGTTGGAAAAGCATCAGGTCGCATAGCCATCTACGGAGAAACAGGCACCGCTGCAGTAACTGGCCATATCGGAGGCCAGGAACATGATGACATTACCTACCGCTTCCGGCTCTCCCATGCGGCGCAGGGCAATGGTGTCATTCACAGCCTTCAATACCGCGTCTCGCAGGCCCGCAGTCATATCTGTTTTGATAGAGCCAGGTGCTACACAGTTGACACGAACCACCCAGCACCCCAACTCACGCCCCAGCGACTTGGTCAGCGCAATCACGCTGCCCTTCATAATCCATGATTCCCATGAGAAACGCGCCTTTCCGTTCACTGGTTTTTTATTCGATCCCCAAGCGCTTGCACTGACGCTCGGGGTCCCAGAAATAACCCCACTCTTTCAAAAACTTACGTTTGGCCGTGGTAGCCGCGTCCCAAGTGCTGATCTCGCCCGTGTCATACATATCGTCGATCTCATCATTGGTCAAACCCCAAGCGGTGAAAATCTCCCGATTGTGCTCGCCCAATGTAGGCGCGGAAGCGAAAATCTTGGACGGATTCTTCTTAAAACGGTTGGTTACACCGATGCCCTTCATAGGACCATACACGGCATCTTCCCACTCCACAATATTTTCCCGGGCGTCGTACTGCTCATCAGCCAAAATCTCGGCAGGGCCGTATGCTCGTTGGCAGGGAATGGCGTTTTCGTTGAAAATACGTTCCACCTCTTCAATGGTGTGCTCCGCGCACCACTTGGTAATGAGCGCCTCCGCCTTTTGGCCCATGGGCGTGTCGATTGGGAAGCCGGTGCAGGTATCGGGATAATCTTCTCTGAGCATCCCAATGATAGGATAACCACGCTGTACGGGGCCCACGCCGGTCATCGTGACATAAATGGATCCGCCGTCCTTGGTAGTGTAAAATGCCATGCAGCAGGCTACGCCCTTGTTGCCCGCACGGTCGGGAACCGCCTCACCAGGGGCGGGGAATCCTGTGTTAAACCACTTCGCCGGGTACTCGTCCAGCATACGGTACATGGTATCATACTGAGCGATGTCGCAGGAATCTCCCTCTCCGTACTTCACCGCATACAGATGTCCCGCCAAAGCACAGATGCAGGTATTGTAGGCCGTAACGTAATCGGACAGGTACGGATTTACCTTCAATGCTGGGGATTTGGGAGATTCGCCGTTCATGTACATATAACCTCCCATAGCCTGACCAATCGCGTCATAAGAGGGTTTATCCCGGTAGGGGCCGAACTGTCCGTAGCCGGAAACATGAACGATGGCGAGCTTCGGATTGTGTTCCCAGCAGACCTCGTCAGTCAGGCCACGCTTATCATAAGAACCAGGACGACCCGCTTCGATCCACACGTCTGCCCACTCAATAGCCTTGAGGAATATCTCCTTGCCCCGTTTGGTCGCCGTATTGATGGTGATTGCATAGCAGTTACGGTGATTTTGCGCCCAACTATAAGTCCCTCGAGTCTGGCAGGGAATCTTGGGAGCCTCCGCCTGAACCACCTGCGCCCCCATTTCCGCCATCAGGCAAGCACCAAACGGTCCGGCAATGTTTGTGCCGGTCACAAATACTTTCATCCCGCGCAAAATACCAAAGTCAGGATGCTCGGTGAATTTTTGGTGCAGAACATTGTTTATAACTGTCATAAAAATCTTCCTTTCTCCAAAACGTATTTTTTACTTCCTCTATTTGACGTAATTTTATCATTCAGAGGTTTGCAAGTAAATTGACTGTAGTTGAAGTGAGATGACCGTTTCGCAAAAAGTTGACTATTTTTAACAAGATGCACTTAATATATTATTGAATTGCAATCGCATTTCCCTTCACATACCTTGACCAATTTGCGTACTTCATGGTATACTGGTTTCTGCCAATCGGTTTGGAGGGGAGTAACGTGTTCGGAGATTTGTTGCGGCAATTTTTGAATCTGTGCGAAGTCAAAATGTACGTTTTGGCGCAGACGCTTGGATACGATAAAACCTATTTGAGCAAATGGATCAACAATGTAAAGCTTCCCCCAGCCAAAAACATTGATTCGCTGGCTGAACAAATCGCCGCTGTACTTGTCAAACAGAGTTCGGCAGACGCGCAGATAAAATTGGCAGCAAGCTGCGGACTTGTGCAAAATGACGGCAGCAGGATTACCCCAAAGCGGCTGGAGACCAAGGTCGCCATGCTTTTGAAAGAGAGCTATTGGGAGACCCAAAACAGCCGGTTTGAGAAGAAGTTTGCCAACGCAGATACGCTTCGCTTTCACCAACTTCCCGTCGGCCGTTCGGATTGTATGTTATCTTTTGTTCCGGGGGATCCTTTCGGCCGCAGGGTCCTGGACGATATGCGCGAAGCGGAAAGCCGGGGGCTGCAGTTTCATCTGGATGTTCTGATCGATCCGCGGCAATTCGCTGATACTGCCGTTTTATGCGCACAGGATCTAATCCGGCTGCTGGGCGCGCAGTTGTCCGGCGGGATCCGAATCGTGCAATGCGATACACCCTTTCACTCGCCGCTTCCGAAACGGCTTCTGGTTGCAGATGGGTGGGGCATTTGCATATCTTTGATGGACGCGTTCTCCGGGCAAAGCTATTATCCCGTACTGATCGACGATCCGCAGATCGTCAGCGCATATTACCGCTCTGCGAAACAATACCTGGCTTTGAACACCGTCATCACAGAGCATCACAACAGCCCCCGGGGTCAAGAGCACTCGAAGAGCCTCATTTACAAAAACAAGCGTTACTTATTATCTGATATGTTTTCGATCTTCATGGAACCGGAGCTTCTGGATGCTGCGCTGGACCGGATCGACCTTTCCGATCAGAGCGTCTCCCGGCAGGAGCTGCACGTTTCCTATGAAAAAGAGTTTTCCCGGAAGAAGGACGTCATCATCTTTGAATCGGCCATCGCCAACTATCTCAACACCGGGAAGCTGCATTTCTCGTCGTTCCCGGTCACTTTGCCGCCGGAACTGGTTGCTTGTCACATTCAGGGTATCCTGCATGCAGCAAAGCAACGGAAGAACCTCCGGTTCCGCATCCTGCGCGACCGTAATCCCTGCCTTCCCTATTCGGCAGACAATGCTTCACTGTTCCTCACAAGCAGCACCGCCTACGGTATCGGAGCAGCCGGCGGACGGTACATCGTCTCTCCTCAATGTATTGAGTTACTGAACAACTGCTTCGATCGGTTGGGCAGGTCAGACGGTAAATTGCTGTTGGATGAGGAATCCAGTCTGACCTATCTGCGTAATGCGGTCGAAGGATGAACAATACATCAATGTGGCACACGAGATCGGTTTGCAATTCGCTGAATATTTTCAGGGACATCAGTGCGTTGTAGTCACCTACATGAACACGCAGCACATCCACAACCACTCTTCCACTGCCGGTTCTGCGGCTCTGCGCTCTTTTGTTGGAGATAGCCCCGATGGCGGTGTCCATGTGGTGAATTTGCGGATTTGTTTTCCCTGTCTGTCACGACCCACGCAGACTGCGAAACCATACGATACAATCTTTCCAGCTTTCACGTTTTCCCGGATATTTGCCATTTGATAACACCCTTTCACCGTAGGCACATCAAGGGCTTGCGGCTCTGCATTTTTCATTTGTGCGCTTTTTTGTGCGCTTTTTGAGAATTTAAGGGCTTATCCCCGCACAACAAGAAAAAAGATCAATCAAATATCAATAAAATGCAAGAAGCTGGACAAGTTGTCCAGCTTCTTGGCTACTTATACATTGGCAGCAGTCTGAGGAACAGAAAGGTCAGGAGGTATTGTAAAAGGAAGTTTAAGGAGAGTATTTGTCATGGAGTTTGAAAGGAGAGAGCCTTTCCGTCTCCTCAGACCGCTACAATAGGGAATAAACTATTTTAATTTGCCTTTACAGCAGGCCCAGCAGACTCCACATGGGATAGATCACAACAATGAAGCCGATAAACAGCAATACAGACTTGAAGCCGACATCTTTCACAAAATCCTTCATCGGCCAGTATCCAAGGCCGAACAACAGAAGATAACCGGAGATTTCATGCGGCAGGAAGATGACGTCCGTAATATAACGCAGGCAGAAAACCGCAGCAATGGGGCTCGTCCCAACCAACAGCGCGATTTCAGAAAAAGACGAGCCGAACGCCGTCAAGAGTGCAGTAGGTGTCATCGCAAAGTTGCCCACGATAATGATGATCATAAAGAGAATGCAGGTAATCAGGGCGCTCTTTCCGCTGGTCAGCGGAATCGTCAAACCGGCAAGCCAGCTGCTGAAGCCGACAGCGGTACCGACCGCTCCGATGCCCACACAGGAGCTTGCGAAGAATACGCCGTTCAGGTTTAGATTCTTCAACGCCGTCATTGCCTTTTCCTGGCAACCAACAACGGGCAGGAACGCCAGGTAGGGCAACAGGATAAAGTAATATGTAGTGCTCCATCCCGTGAATGCGCTGATGATATACATGGCAAGAATGATAACGAAAATGATCAAACTCTTGATTTCATCGACAGAGATGGGCCCCATTGCCTCTAACTGCTCTGTAAAATATTCTTTCGTGACCATATTCGTACTGCTCAGCTCCGGATTCTTTTTCTGATCCTTTTTATACTTTCTGAGAATCAAAAAGATTGCAAGAATGCAAAACAGCGGTGCGGGGAAGCAATACAGGATGGAAGTGAAAATAGTTGTTGTGTACTCAGGAACATAGGCTTGAACAATAGAATCAATGATACCGCAGGTAGTAGGGCTGTACAAGCACACGCCGCAGTCGATGGCCCCCAGAATACCCGCAAAGCAGATCAGCCCGGCCTCCCGGCCTTTTTCGAGATGCAGCGCTTTGATAACGCCCAAAACCACCGGGATCGCAACGATCCAGCCCATGCCGAAGGTGACAATGGAGACGATCAGAGTAGACGCAAATACCGCCCAGACCGCGCCGCTGAAGCTGCCGCCTAAGCGACGGATAATGATATATGAAATACGGGTCAGAATACCGGTTTCATTCATGACGCTGCCCAGGAACAGTGCGCCGATGACCATCCAGAAAAATGAACCGGAATAGGCGTTGAATGCTGTTGCTATGGGTGCAAGATTCGTTGCTGCATACACGGCAGGCAAAAGGATTGCCACCAGCATATTCGGCAGCAGATTGAATACCATTACCACAATGGCACAGACCGTTGCGACCAGATACATACGGATCTGAGGCGTAAACGAATCATTGACGGGAATAAGCCAAATCAGCAGAGGGATCACAATGGCTGCGATCCACTGCACGATCAGTTTCTTTTGATTGACAAAGTTTTCCATTACGATATCTCCTAGCTCAATTTTTGTGTTTGGAAGAACTGAAATTATCCCAGCAGGCCAAGGAACTGCCAATATGCCAGAGCTAACAGAAATGTGCCAAAGCTCAAAACAGCCCTTGATCCCAAGGCTTTCACATGATCTTTCATCGTCATTGTCTCGAAAGAGAACAAAACAAGATTGTTGGCTGTCTCATAGGGCAGCAAAACATTGATCGTTGCGACGTGGACCGTCAGCAAAAGCGGAGACACATCATGCACCAAAGGCAAGCTCATCGTGATGGCCGCCAACGGCGGCATGAGCCCGGCAAAAATTGACAGCGGGGTCATGAAGAAGTTCAGCGTAAAGCACAGGAGGAAAACAAAGATAAAATAAATGATCAAACTGCTGTTTTCGATTCCACCGGACAAAATTCCGGCAATCAGTTCGCCAACGCCCAGTTTTGCAGAAACATTTCCAATAGACAGGCATGCCACAATAAAAACAGGGTAGGCGAAGTTCACCCGTTTGATATCAGCCGCACTTCCCACATCAATCCCCGGCAGAAACAGTACGATCACCGCCACTACAAAACCGTAAATCATCGGCATCTTGTGAATCCCGGCGGTAAACAGATAGGCAAACATCAAAACCAGGATCACCGCAACCTTTTTTCTTCCGGTTTAATGCTGCCGGTTTGTGCCAGCTGTTCCCGAATGAAATGGCTCCCATCGATCCTGCCACTGGGCGGTTTGCAAATAAAGATGATCCCCGCAAGAAGCAGCAAATATCCCACGATGAAGATCGCGCCGTTTCGGAACCAAATGCCATATGTGATACTTGTATTCACCAAGTCGCTGCCAGCTTTTGCCAGGGAATAAAACCATGCTCTCGCCGAATCAAAGATAAAAGGCGTCGCATCTACCACGGAAGCAAACGCACAGATCATGATCCCTATTCCTGGACGGGTGTGTTCCAGACACAGAGCCCTCACGATCCCCGCTGCAATGGCCAACACCGCCACGACAACGGAACTGCCCAAAAACGACAGCAGGAAGCCAATCACATACAGTCCCATGCAAATACCAGCGTAAGTTCCCCCGGTCTTTGACAGAATATAGTAAGCAACACGATTGAGTAACCCAGTACGTTCTGCCACCTGTAAAATGACAAAGACGCAAATCACAATCCACGGAGAGTCGGTAGTCCAGCCGGCCATAATCGTAGTAAAATCACAGACCGACCGGTAGCCAAAGACCATACACAATGATGGGATCAGCGGGGAGTCGAATATGGACAGAGCGCAAGGCCCGACACAAAACACTGTGATGGCGATATATGCCCGAATGTCCACCGTAAAACTGTCATTTGTTGGAATCAAAAAAACCGCGGTGCTGACAGCAGCCAGCACAATGGTTTTGAGCAGATTCGACCGATCGCTTTTTTTCATAGTTATGACCACATTTCCAATTTGATGGAGGGTTAGCGTCGGGGCCGTTTCCCGCTGTCCCGCGGGAAACGGCCTTGTGTTATGTTACAGGCTCATGGCCAAATCGTAAGCGTTATGTACGGCATTGAGCAAATTGGAAATCTTGCTGGCATCGCCGATGATATGGACATTCTCGGTTCCGGCAATGTCGAAGGGAATGCCCTGTACAAAGCCAACAGCCTGCACAACGGTGTCAGCTTCCAGCTTGACTTCCTTGCCTTCTTCCGTGAGAATCGTTACGCTGTTCTCATCGGCGCTTACTACCTTAGCGGAGGTATAGACAGGCACCTTGTAATACTCGAACGCATCACGCAGGAAACTGGTATTCGCATTACTGGTACCGGGAGCGATCAGGATGTCGTCCATAGCCTCGACAATCTGGACCTGCTTGCCTTTGAGCGCCATCTCATAGGCGATTTCACAGCCGGTAATACCGCCGCCGATCACCACGACTTTGTCTCCTGCCAGCTGACCGTCATGCAGGAAGTCGGAAGCCGTGATAAAGCGCTCGCTGCCGGGAAGATTCAGCTTGCGTGCTTTAAGAGAGCCGGTCGCAACGACGATTTCATCAACGCCTGCAAGTTCAGACAGGTCTTTGATCTCAACGCCGAAGCGAATATCAATAAATTGTCACGCACTAAGCCGCTCCACAAGATCACGGTGAAAGACATTTGCGATGATGCCAATATCAATCGGGGAACGTTCTACAAATACTACTGCGACATCATCGAATTAGGCAAAGCGTTGGAGCGGGAGGCTGCCGAGCGCTTTGCGTCTGCCATTGTTGATGAATACAGATTTGATGCAAACAGTGATGTTTGCCGCGAGGGTCTATTTCGTTGCGTAAAAGAATATCCGGACGATGCGTATATCCTCTTTTCCCTCGGTAGCATTGACAAGCCAAACCGGGCCACAGACATTCTGTACGAGTTATTACGTGAAAAAGCGCTGCCTGAATGGATTCGAAAAAGCTATATATCCGGAGAACAGGCCGAGATCATTTTTTATCATACGATCCATAGTATGTTTAATCTCCTTATCTTGTGGAACAGCGGTAAGGTCACAATGGAGGAAGCTGAATTCAAAAAGCTGTTCAGCTCCCTGATCCGCCATGGTACATATCATCTGATCTATACAAGATAATCAAAATCACCGCCGTCCCATCTGCATCACTCCGGATAGAGCGGGCAGAGCAAAAACACCCCCTGATGTAATCTATTTTCCTACATCAGGGGGTGTTTTTCCTATTGTCCGTTTTTCTATGGCAGTGCATTTGAGACAGCACTTTTTATTTAAACGGAAGTCGCCGGTCACGATAACAACTTCATTTTCAAATCTTTTCCTTTTGGTAGGATTCGACATCTGGTATCTGTTACACTGAAATCGACAGGAAGCAACGAAAAGAGATATCGAATGTCCACGAACTTTTTCAAATGAGCAACGAGATCTTCCGCTACGGTCTAACGCCAAATGAGTTCACCGTGTACTGCTATCTCGTCTCCTGTGCGGGACAACAAACCTACCGATTTAGGTAGGGCAAGCATAGCGCCCGGCTATACACCGGACGCAGTAGCGGGGGAAAAGCCCCCGCACCCCCAGCCCCTGAAGGGGAGAATGGCAGAAAGATAAGCTCAGGTCCACTTCCTATATCACCTCAAATATGGTAAAATAAGCCTACCACTCCAAGAGGTGAACACCATGAAATACTATGTGACCTCCGATATCCACGGCTTCTATACACCATTGATAAAAGCTCTCACTGAAGCCAGGTACTTCGAAGACCAGGAACCCCATAAACTGGTTATTCTGGGTGATTTGTTTGACCGTGGAAAAGAGCCAAAAGAACTGCAAAATTTTATACTTGATTTGATGAGCCGAGATGAGGTCATTCTCATAAAAGGCAATCACGAAGACTTGTTTGTGGAATTCGCCACCACCGATATGGGGATTGCATATCAGCACCATGTGTCCAACGGTACATACGATACAGCCCTTTGGCTCACAGATTATTTTCCAAAGTTGGTCAGACGCCAACCCCTGGAATTTGTTGACGCAATCAAAGAGACTCCACTCTACCAAACGATCATCCCTTCCATGGTAGATTACTTTGAAACTGAAAAGTATATTTTTGTACATGGTTGGATCCCATGTGTCCGTGAACGTGACGGCAGCTTCAGTTACATCGCTCAATGGAGGGATGCCTCTGCTCAAGAGTGGGTACGGGCAAGATGGTACAATGGAATGGTCGCGGCGGC
This sequence comes from uncultured Clostridia bacterium, assembly GCA_947644595.1. Lineage (GTDB taxonomy): Bacteria > Bacillota > Clostridia > Oscillospirales > Oscillospiraceae > HGM13010. The sequence continues at coordinate 145,571 of CANSAE010000005.1, read as the reverse complement.
TCAGGGCGTTATGGAAGAAAACAAAACGATTCTATGCGGTCACTGGAACACCTCATTTGGCCACAGCAAATTAGACGGGCACGGTTCTGAGTTTGGACCGGACGCCGATTTCAGTCCATATTACGGCACAGGGATCATCGCTTTAGATGCCTGCACAGTCCGTAGTGGAATCGTGAATTGTATTGTACTCGAAGATTGATTTGAACAGCAAAAAGGCCGGACAAACATGTCCGGTCTTTTCCTTTTGATAGGATTCGACACCCGATAGAAGTTCGGCATTTCAATTCGAGAACAGATATGCTATACTATAACGAGTAAGAGGTGAGAATATGATGCCGGAAAACAAACTCCAGATTCGCAACAGCACAGTCGATTTCCTCGTCTTTACAAAGGACGCTCACGAAGAGGGGATCGAAGTACGCGTACAGGACAACAATGTCTGGCTGACGCAAAAGGCCATCAGCGAGCTTTTTGATGTGGAACGCAGTGTTGTCACGAAGCATCTGAAGAAGATATTTGAAAGTGGCGAGTTGGACGAAAATTCAACTTGTGCATTTTTTGCACAAGTTGCGGACAACGGAAAGACCTATCAATATAAGTTTTACTCCCTGCCTGCCATCATCGCGGTGGGCTATCGGGTCAATTCTCAACGGGCCACACAGTTTCGCCAGTGGGCAACGAAGGTGCTGGACACCTTTGCCAAGCAGGGGTATGTGCTGGATAAAGAGCGGCTTATCAATGGACAGGTCTTTGGTGAGGATTACTTTGACCACCTGATTTCTGAGATTCAGGAGATTCGCGCCAGTGAGCGCCGGTTTTATCAAAAGATTACGGATATATACGCCACAGCGGTTGACTACTCCTTGGATAGCCAAATCACAAAGGACTTTTTTGCGACTGTGCAAAACAAGATGCACTATGCCGTTCACGGCAGTACCGCAGCTGAAGTGATCGTGGCACGAGCGGATCATACGAAGGAACATATGGGGCTGACATCATGGCACAACGCCCCGGATGGGAAAATCGTGAAAGCCGATGTCTCCATCGCCAAGAATTATTTGTCCGTGGATGAGATGCAGGAACTGAATGAGATCGTGACGATGTATCTTGACTATGCAACACGGCAGGCGCGGCGTCATATCCCAATGACGATGGCGGATTGGGCGTCAAAGCTGGATGCTTTCTTACAGTTTAATGACGCTGAGATTTTGCAGGACAAAGGGAAAGTGACCGCAGCGATCGCAAAGGCATTTGCGGAAAGCGAGTTTGAGCAGTACAGGATCATTCAAGATCGCTTATACCAAAGTGATTTTGATAAGCTGATTGCTGCGACTCAAGAGGATGAAGATATCGTGAATATTTCCAATGAACAGCAGATCGGACCGACAATGTAATACAACGCGGGCAAGAGCGCCGGGGTTTATGCCCTCGGCGCTCTTGCGCTTGAAAGGAAAAGGCTGGACATCATTGTCCAGCCTTTTCCTTTTGATAGGATTCGACACCCAGTATCTGTTACACTGGAATCGACAGAAACCAACGAAAAGGGGTATCGAATGTCCACGAACGATTCTAATGAAAGGGCAGAAAAGAACGAATGGCGCAAAAGAAAACCGCGATCATCACGGCACGAATGACACCGGCGGATAAAAAGGAGATCCAGAAGCGAGCGAAAAAGGCAAAGATGACCGTAACGGAGTATCTCACCGTTTGCGGTCTGGGCAAAGAAATCGTTGAGATCACCGGCCTGGAAGAAGTCCTATCAGAACTAAAAGCCCATGGTCGGAATCTTAATCAACTTACTACGCTGGCAAATATGGGTCGAATCGAAGTCCTCAATAGTAGCGACATGATAAGTGCTTATACAACCTTGTGTGAACAAGTGAAACGCATCACTGACGAGGTGACCTGATGGCGACGTTCACAGCAATACGAAACGCCAAACAGACCGCCGGAACACTTGCCGGTGTTCTTCGATACATAACGCAGGATGAGAAAACCCGGATCGATGATCTGTGGTTGGTGACGGGCAGCAACTGTGTCGCTCAATCTGCCTATACAGAAATGCTGACCACCAAACAGCATTTCAAGAAAACCGATGGTCAGCAATTCTTTCATTTCGTGCAGTCCTTTTCTCCGGACGAAAAGGTGACTCCACAAGAGGTAAACGCTATCGGTGTAGAACTGGCACAGCGAGAATTCCCCGGTTATGAAGCAGTGGTGGCTACGCACATCGACGCCGATCATATCCATAACCATATCGTGGTGAACAGCATCAGCTTTGAGACGGGGAAAAAACTGCATCAAAATACTGCCGACCTCATGAAGCATCGGCAAACGAACGATGAGATTTGCTCAGCGCATGGGCTCTCCATCCTGCCTGAAAAGCAGGAAAAGAAATCACAAGGGATGAGCAGCCGGGAATACCGCTCGGCAGCAAAGGGTGAGAGTTGGAAGTGGCAGCTCATGGCAGTCATCGACGATTGCATGCGGTACGCCCGGAGCAAAGAAGAATTCAAGTCACTGATGAAATCTGAGGGTTACGATGTCAAGTGGACAGACACCCGCAAGAGTATCACCTACACCTGTCCCAATGGGATGAAGTGTCGGGATGACCGACTGCACGAACTCAAATACACAAAGGAGATGATGGAAGCTGAGCTCCGTAACCGAGCAGAAATTGTCCATGGAGGAATTGAAGCAGCGGAATCGTCCGGCTACGGCATGGAGTCCATCTCAGGAGGACTGGAACGAGATGATAGCCCTTCTGTGGGAGATTTCCAAGAAGCCGACGAACTACCCAACCTGCACCCAAATCGACGAGCTGACGAACGCTGTGAAGGCGTTACAGCGAGCGGTGGAACAGGCTGGGAAGAAGACAGAGAAATCTTTTTCTCTGCCGAAAATCAACCTGCCACAGATACACCTCAGTCCGTGGCTGTTACTCGTTCCGCCCGTCTCGTTGGCGTTATGGGCGCTGTGGTACAACTCGGCGCAGCTCTGGAATCTATTCCAGTCCGTACTCCCGTAAGGGATGCTACTACAATTCCACACCGTATTGACCGTAAGCGGTGGAAGAAACTCATGAGAAAGCAGCTGGCAATGGGACACAAGATAGATGATATTACAGCGATGATGTGACCCTCAAAATTTGCGTCGCAATAAACAAAGAAAAACAAAAATATTTCAGTAGCTATTTCGACTGAGGTGTGGTATGTGTTGTGGTTACCAAAAACAAAGGAGCTGAACCACACATGAAGAAAGCAATCATACCCACAGCGATTCTCTGCGCGGCAGTCTGCATCGGGCTACATAAGCAACCGAGTCAGGCAGAGGAAACTATGCCGGCACCAGAACCACCGCAGGTGGAAGTAATGGCAACACCTATCCCAACACCGGAAGTGGAAATCGAAGAACCCGTTATTGAAATCATTGAACCGACCCCAGAGTCAACTCCCAAACCTGCAATTCAACAGCCTGTCACCAATCAATCCGTACAGGCCGGCGACATGGTCTACGTTCCCGGTTTCGGCTGGTTTGAGAGTCAGGGCGAAGGCACTGTGACCTACGATGAGACCATGCGTGAGAACGGTAACAAGGTCGGCATCATGGGCTAAGGAGGGATAACCATGGCAAAACGCAGAGCAAATGGTGAAGGTAGTATCCGTAAACGGTCTGACGGAAGATGGGAAGGTCGATACACCGTTGGCTATGACCCAGAGACCGGAAAGCAGAAGTTCAAGAATGTCCTCGGCAAGTCACAGTCTGAGGTGAAAGAGAAGCTGAAAGCTGCTATCGAGGAAACTCGTGACTTAGATATCAGCCGAGCAGACCAGTTCACCCTATCAGAATGGCTAAGATACTGGCTGGACAATTACGGCAAGGTTTATCTCCGTCCCTCCTCCCTCACAAACTACACAGGATTTTTGGATAATCAAATCAAAAATGATCCTATCGCTACAATCAAACTGAACAAGCTCACCACCAACGACTTGCAACAGTTCTACAACCGCATGAGCGAGAGCGCAGAGTACAAAGAAAAGAATCGCAGAACAAGCCAAAAGGCTTGTCTGCCAAATCTGTACGCAATATTCACTGCTTCATTTCCCACGCTATGAACCGGGCCATCGATGAGAAACTCATCTCTGAGAACCCGACAAGCCGTTGTATACTCCCCAAGAAAGAGCAAAAGGAAATTGAGATTCTCCCTCTGACTGACTTACAAAAGTTTTTTGAGGAAGCTAAAAAGTCAGGCGTATTTGAGCTGTACTTTACCGAACTCGCAACAGGCCTACGGCGAGGAGAACTACTCGGTCTAAAATGGACAGACATAGATTTCAACGCAAACAGTATCTACATCCAACGGCAAATCACCAGAACAGACGGAGAAGTAAAGGAATCCCCTCTCAAAACGAAAAGTGCCTATCGGCAGATCATCGTACCGCCAGAAGTGGCAGAAATCCTAAAACAGAAGAAAGACCGGGAAAATGGTTTCTCCGAATATGTATTCTCTTCGCCAACAGGCGGCCCGATCTCACCAGACAGCGTCCTCAAGATGCTGCATAGAGTGTTGAAACGGGCAGGATTAGAAAAAGTTCGTTTCCATGCTCGCCGCCACACCTTCGCAATGCTGGCACTGCAAAATGGTGTAGATGTGAAAACACTCTCCGGCCTGCTGGGTCACTACTCCGCAGGATTCACCCTCGACACCTACGGCCACATTACCCCGGCCATGAAGCAAGACGCCGCCGAAAAAGTAGGAAGTTTTCTCTCCAAAGCGATGTAGTTTTCCCGTTTGGGTCAGCCCAAATCAACACCCCAGAAAAAGTTCCCAAAAACAGCAAAACTGGCCTGAAACGTGAGTTTCAGGCCTGTTTTTTAAGAACAATATGAAATTCAGATATCTTTCATGCTACCTATATTACAAGCTACTTCATTCTTTGTTTGCCAATTTCTTATACGGGGACAGTGCCAACGCCAAGAGACAGCAAATGAGACCGACAATAGCAAAACCGCCGAGAACATAGTAGGCAACAATGTAGCCATGTGCAGTAGCGATGGTACCCACCAACACAGAGGTTAGGGCGCAGCCCAGATAAAATGCCCCCATGAAAATCGGGTTGATAACATTATAGTGCTTAGCGCCAAAAATAGAGGGCACCAGTTGAGAAGAGATGGCACTGCCTGCAATACCCCACATCAGGAAGAACAGTGCAATGAACAATAAGGCTGTGATCTGAGTACTGGGCCACAGGCATTCCAGAACAATGCCAATCGCAAAGCCAATAAAAATGAAACATACATATACCTTTCCGCCCCATTTCTGCATGACAAGACCAGAAAGATAAGAACCGAGCATTGTTGCCAAAGACAGCAAGCTGAGAATCGTAGCAGAAGTCGTTGCACTAAGGCCGTAGGTCTGCCAGAAACTCGTAGCATAAGTGGACATACCCGCCATCATCATAGCGGACATGGCGATGCCGATAAACAGAAGGTAAAAAGAAGGTGTTTTGAGAACCTCGGAGGCAGACATTCCATCCAACTCCGGAGCGGCTGCTTCTTCCTCCGCCGTGCCAGCACTTTCATCGTAAACCGGCGGTTTCAGGAACAAAACGTTTCCAATAATGCCAATCGCCGCAGAAACAATACCGAAAATAAGAAAAGACATGCGCCAGCCCACAATCACATTGAGTTGCCCCATCAGGAACTGATAGACCGCGCTTCCCAAGGTAGTGACTGCAAACACCAGAGCCAGTGTGCTGGAAATCTTATTTCCGAAGTATCCAGCATGACCAACCAAAACGCCGGCGATACAAGCATGCATACCAAGGGCTAAAACAAAACCAGAAAGCATACCTGCAATATAGAGCCATGTAACATTCGGTGCCAGATAGTGCATCAAGCCATATGCAAAAGTACAAAGGGATGCGATGAATAAGGTGACACGCGGAGTCAGTTTCTGGATAATTTTACCGCCGACAAGACTCAACACAAAGCTGAATAAGGTGCCAACAGTGACAGCAATTGCAATCGTTGCCGCAGATTCATTGAACGCTACCACAAACTCTGGAAGATTCAGTGCAAACGTATTTGTCATGCCGCCGTTTGCGAACATGATCAATCCACAACCGATCGCTGTCATGACAGCGTTTTTCTTTGTTTGATTCATTTTATAACCTCTCAATCATATTACACATAGGTCGCATTATTCGGAAATGATATCAGCAAGAATGCTCCTGTAATCGTCAGCGGTCATGGTGTAAGATAGGAACACCGGGGATGAAAGATCATCAGCCATGGACATAAATTCAGCCTTATCAAGTCCATGCTCACTTGCGCTCATGATACCCAAGCGTTTACGGAACGCCAGCACTGCATCGTAGAGTCTGTCGCCCAGGCCATCTTCCCGGTCATCGACACCAAGCGTTTTGGCAATGCGTCCCATTTCCACGGGCAGCTTGCCGGCAAGGAATTTCAGGCAGGCGGGTGTGACCATGGCGCAGCAATCGCCGTGAGGGATGTGATACCGTGCGCCAATCATGTGGGCGATTTCATGTCCCAGATTGATCAAGGAGTCGCTGAACGCAACCGCAACCGCTGATGACGCAAAGTGCATGTACTCCCGTGCTTCGACATCCGAACCGTTGTGATATGCCCGTTCAAGATAAGTCCACACAATATCAATACATTTGAGAGCAATCGTCTCAGACATGGGATTCCAGCAACTGGAAGAGATCGTCTCAATTGCGTGGGAAAACACGTCAAACCCGCAAGATGCTGTCAGCTTTGGTGGCATTGTCATGGCCCAGTCCGGATCAACAACAGCAAGATCCGGAATACCGGTAGGCACAAACAGATTGTTCTTCACATTGTTCAGCCGTGTGTTGGTGATGACCGTAGACGGGGAGCAATCAGCGCCCGTGCCGGAGGTAGTGGGAATCAGGATCATAGGTACGCCGGGATTCGGAACTTTAGCGTCGGGACCCAGTTCCGCAAAATACTGATTGATGGGGAAATCACTGTGAATCAAGGTGTTGATCGCCTTGGCGGAATCCAAAGAGCTGCCGCCGCCAATGCCGATGATGCCGTCAATGTTTTCCTGTCTGGCGATGACTGCGCCTTCCTCCACACTGATATCCGTGGGATCCGGGATGACATGGTTCCAGACGTAGGTCTCCACCTCAGAAAAAGTGTTCATAAACGCCTTGAAATTCTCCTGCTGAGACAGCCAGTCATCGCAGACGATCATTACCTTTTTACAGCCCAATTCCTGGATTTTAGAAGCGACGGTCATGGAGGTTCCGCAACCGAACAGCATCGGGCATTTTGTGGAAATCAGAAAAGGATTCATATTCATTCTCCTGTTAATAATTTGGTAAAGCCTTGTTCGCAGACACCGGGCAACGCAAGGAAGATGCCTGTCATTTGCCCGGTGCCATTCAAGGGTAATCTGATACACGCCGCGCAGTCTAAAGCACAGCAGGAAGCATTATGGAGAGATTCGGAGAGTTACGCATGGTTCAAGGAAGTATTGAAAGGTGTGTTTGGAGTTCCGTGCTTTAGACTGCTCTGGTGTTTCAGCGGGTGTGCTTTACTTATTCAAAGTTGTAGACTACATTGAAGGCATCATGGATAGCGGTGATCACATTGCCGGCGCGGCGGGCACTGCCGATTTCATAGATTTCAACGCCTCTGCCAACCAAATCCAGCGCCATAGACGGATTGGGTTTCAAGCCGATGGACAGCACGACCTTATCTGCCGGAATGGTCATTCTTTCACCACCGTCCGTGGGTTCCACGACCGCGCCTTCATCGGTGACAGCCACAATTTTATGAGCGGCCATGATCTCGATCTTCTGATCTTCCATCATGTCCTGGAGCATCATCTTGTGAGCAGTTGTCACGTATTCGCTGGACAAAACAGCGGGAAGGGCTTCCACAAGTGTGACTTTCTTACCTGCCTTGGACAAATCAACTGCGGTTTCACAGCCTACCATACCGCCGCCGACCACTACGACGGTCTCACCCACATCGCTGTGGTTTTCCAGCAATTCCACCGCAGAGATGGCCTTTTCAACACCTTCGATAGACGCAGGCATAATAGGCGTGGCGCCGACCGCGAGAATGACCGTGTCGTACTTGCCGCTGTCCGCCATATCCGGCGTAAACTCTGTTTCCATGTGAATGGGAACGTTTTTCTCTTTCAACTCGGCGATATACCAGTCACGCAGCTGGTGGATTTCTTCCTTAAAAGCATGCGCACCGGCAGCGTTCAGCTCGCCGCCCAGAACCTTGGACTTCTCGAAAATCTCGACCGTATGGCCGCACTCCACTGCCTCACGGGCGGCTTCCATGCCCGCTGCGCCGCCACCGACAACGGCAATGCGTCTCGGATGGACCGCTTTTTTCGGAAGCGTATTGATCTCATTGAAAGCTCTGGGGTTGACCGCACATGTGGTATACTCGCCAAGGCCCAAATCCAGGTGACGGCCAATGCAGCCCATATTGCAGCCAATGCAGGGACGGATCTTCTCGGGCTTGTCGGCTTCCAGCTTGCGGGGAATATACGGGTCCGCCAGAGAGGGTCTTCCGAACATGAACGCATCAGCCTGACCCTTATCAAGAGCATCGGCGCACAATTCAATGTCATTCATCTTGGAACGTGCAATGATGGGGATGTTGACATTTTTCTTGATCTGCTCATACAGATTGATGCCGTGGCCTTTCTCCATATAGCAGGGAGGGCATGCGTAGTAGAAGGAATCATAAGTGCCGGTATCCGTCATGATAGCGGCAAAACCATAGTCCTCCAGCATCTTTGCGATCTGGATCGCCTGTTCGACCGTTCTGCCTGCCTCTTCATCACCATGGAGGGATGCCTTGTTCAGCGCCTTGATATAGCTCTTTACGCCCAGACCCATGGTCACCGGGAAGTCCTTGCCGCAAACCGCCTGGATACCGTCAATCATTTCCTTAACCAGGCGCATCTGGTTTTCCAGCGTTCCCCCGTATTCGTCTTCCCGCTTGTTGGTGATGGACATCACAAACTGATCCAGCAGGTAGCCCCAGTGCAGGGTGTGGATGTCAACTCCGGCAAACCCGGATTGCTTTGCCAAAGCCGCCGCATTGATGATGCAGTCCCGCTTTTTATGGATCTCATCCACGGACAGCGCTTCAGATGTCAACTCCGGATAACCGTAAACCTCCGCAGGAGACGGAGACTTAAACGTGGGATAATTGCGTCCAACGCCCAGTCCCACTTCACAGATCATCTTGGTACCGTATGTATTGAGTCTCTCATTCAGTCTCGTTGCGGCAGGATAGAAGATTTCGGGATGGTCTAAGAAGCTGGGACCCATGGGCTCCACCTGGTTATCTACCAGCATGACGCCGGTAAAAATAAGACCGAATCCGCCTTTCGCGCGTTCAACGAAATACTGCATCCCACGCTCGGTAAACGCACCATTGCCATCTACATAGGCAGGCACGCCCATGGGCGCCACCACAAAGCGGTTTTTAATAGTTTCCTTACCGATTTGAAACGGGGTGAAAAGTTGTTTGATTTTGTTGTCCATAGTATTTCTCCTGAAATAAGATGATTACCGCTGCATAGCATCGTGAAGCAGTGCAAGAACCTCTTCCTTTGTCACGGGTCTCGGGGAAAGGAGGGAACCAACGGCCTGAGGCGTCATTTCAGAAATGCACTCTAACTGCTCTTCCGTGTAGTTCAGTTCCTTCATCGACGGGCATCCCACAGACTTGACAAACGCAGCCAACGCATTGGCAACGGTCTCACCGGCTTCCACAGGATTCTGGTTGCTGACGTCGACGCCCATGGCATCGGCGACCTTCCGCACCTTTTCCGGAGCGGCTTCGCACAGGTAACGGATGGACGGCGCCAGCGCGGCACCGCAGGCGACGCCGTGAGGCGTACCCGCCACAGCACCCATGGACTCGGACAGGGCATGGTCGATGTTGCAGATTTGGTCGATGAACGCCATACCTGCGGTCATGCTGGCGTAGCACATCATATTCCGAGCTTCCAGGTCGGAGGGATTCGCAACGACCTTAGGAAGGTTTTCCAAAATGATGCCGATGCCGTCGCGAGCAAGGGCTTCGCTCAGAGGATTCACATTGTAAATGCTGGTCAGGCAGCCCACACAATGCGTGAGAGCATCAAGACCGGTGTATGCTGTCACATCCTTGGGCAGTTCAACAGTCAGCACGGGATCCACGATGGCGAGATTCGCAAAAGCAGTTCCATCACCCACAGAAATCTTTCTATCTGTATCCATGAAATGAATCACGCTGGCGAAAGTCATTTCGCTGCCCGTGCCGGTGGTAGTGGGACACAGGATGAGAAATGCGCCGGGGTTCCGGCTCGGGAGCGTGCTGGGGTCCAGATAGTCGGCAATGGTTTTGCCGGGGTTGTTGACGATGATGTTGATGCCCTTGGCAGTATCCAAAGCCTTGCCACCGCCAATGGCAACGATAGTATCCGCCTTGAAATCACGGGCGATCTGCGCACCGTTGTTAACAGTAAAGTCAGGTGCGTCCTGAATCAAGTCACTGTAAACGACGCTCTCGATTCCCGCTTCCTTCAGCTTACCCTGCAGATTGGCGGCAAGCCCGTTGTTCACGAAGTGGGGGGTCACCACCAGCATCGCTCTTTTGAGGTTCCGATTGTTCAGTTCATCGGGGAGTGTGTAGATCGTGTCCTCACCGAAAATGATTGCGGGCTTGGAAAGAATGTTAAAATTCATATACGTCAGTCTCCTTTTTAAGTTTGCGCGCCCAGGTTTCGAATGCATTCTTGCTTGTTAACACGATAACACTTTTGTTTTTTGCTGTGAAATACCGAATTCTCATTAACTTTGGGCACTGTTATAATTCATGACGAAAAATAAAACTGCCCGTCGCAACGAAGCGCGGGCAGTTTTAAAAAACTTTTCTGATAAGAGGACAGCTATATCTCAAACGTCGATGCTGTCCTTGATGCATTTCAAGAATTTTTCAACGGTCTCTGTTTTCTCAACATACGCCAATACCTGATCGCCAATGGGTACCTGTCCTTCGATCAGCGGAATATTATGAAAATCATCGCCATAGCTTTGCAGTAATTCATTCGCCAGCACTCCAGGCAGACAGTAGTATTTCCCAGTACTGAGATACAGCATGATTTCCTGATACGACCGGCAATACACGGTGGGTCCCACCCTTACGTCCATGGAATTCATCCACTGAATGATCTTCGCCTTTGTCAATGAGTTTGCGTTATACAGTGAACAATTCGGTTCTTCATGCAGATCCGCCAGAGTGAGTCTGTTCCTGCCATATAGTTTATGCCCACGGCAGATCAAAACCGATGAGATATTCTCCTTGATGACTTCAAAGCCGATTCCCGGGACATCCTCCACCTCGGCCCGGGATGTAATCGCTATATCCACCGATCGCTCGGTCAGAAATCGCAGTAAGTCCAGATTTTTTGTGTCCGTATAACATTCGGGAATAATCTCGATATAGGGCCATTCTATACTCATCTTTTGGATCGCTTTCAGTACCACGGAAAGGGAATAATCCGGTGATACCGCAATCCGCAACGTTCCAGAGACACCTTCCCGGAACCGGTTGACTTTCAATCGCATCTCATCCGCTTGATTTAGAAGCTTCACAGCTTCTTTGTAAAAGAATTTTCCTCCCTCGGTGATCCCTTCGATACTTGTCCCCCGCCGTTTGAACAGGGTGATTCCCAATTCTTCCTCCAATGCTTTCATACGACGGCTAAGCGCCGGCTGGGAGATATAGAGCTTGTCTGCGGCTTTTGTGAAGTTTTTGTAGTTGTACACCGTTACAAATGATTCCAGAGCAACAATATCCATAAATCGTCCCCCATTTCATGTTTCATCTGGGCACCGTTTTCTTTATTATGTTCAATAAAATATTGTTAGTCAAATAACAATATTGAATGAACTCCGGAAAATTTATGTTTTGGATTTATAAACTACTTAGCCCGATTGACGATGAGAATATATACTCAATCGCATTTAAATCCGTATTCCAAATACGATAAAACCGAAAAATCATACCTCCCCTGGTGCCATGGGATGCAGTACATATCAACCGTTCCCACACGATTACCTCAACACCGAAATATAAAATTTTGAGGCATAGAAAAGGTAGGTTCCTTTCTCTCCGCTGCTCTCTGACCCTTTCCCCTCCCCGTTCCCGTATGGGTCACGGTATGGGTCAGCCCAAACCAACACCCCGGAAAAAGTTCCCAAAAACAGCAAAACAGGCCTGAAACTCACGTTTCAGGCCTGTTTTTGGCACGCCGTAAGAGATTCGAACTCCTGACCTTCTGGTCCGTAGCTGCGATCATGGCGTGGATTGAGCGCTATTAAGACGTTTTCAGCACTTTTCGCTCGGCTGGATTTGCTTTTCAGTCTTCTTTGCTCCACTGTGTCCACCCGCTCGTTTCCTGTTATGGGTCAAAACATGGGTCAGGCTAAACCGCCCACGCAAAATTTGCGCCGCTATAAACAAAGAAATTGCTTCGCTCTATCTATCTCTATATACATGCCTTAAAACACGGTTCTTGAAGTCGGTCGAAATTTGCGTTATACTTAGAATAGAAAATATCCCGAGTTTTGACAGTAAGGGGGAATCCGTTAATGACGCCTGAAGAAAAAGCCCGCTTGGTGATTGACCAAAAACTGGAACAGTCCGGCTGGGTCATACAGGACATGAAACAGTTGAACCTGTCCGCTTCACTGGGCGTCGCTGTGCGGGAATTTCCGACCAGCACGGGTCCAGTTGACTATGCCCTCTTTATTGCCGGAATTCCTGTCGGCGTTGTGGAAGCGAAGCGGACAGAAAAGGGCGAAGATATTACTTCAGTGGAAGAGCAGTCCGCGCGCTACGCTCATAGCAAATTCAAATGGATAAAAGCGGAGTATGAGATTCGTTTTGCTTATGAAGCAACGGATAAGCTGACCCGTTTCACGGATTATCAGGATATCAAATATCGTTCCCGGACCGTGTTTTCCTTCCACCGCCCGGAAACCTTACAGGCATTGCTGAACCAACCCGATACGATCCGCAATAACATGAAACGATTCCCACCGTTTGACACAACGGGATTTCGTGACTGCCAAATCCGCGCCATCTCTAATTTGGACCGCTCTTTCTCTGAAAACAGGCCAAAAGCGTTGGTGCAGATGGCTACGGGTGCTGGGAAAACCTTTACCGCTATTACCGCCGCCTACCGTCTGCTGAAATACGGCAGAATGAACCGAATCCTTTTCCTCGTGGATACCCGAAATCTGGGAGAACAGGCGGAAAGGGAGTTTCTCGCCTATATCCCCAACGATGACCACAGACCGTTTTCTGATATTTACGGTGTGTACCGCCTGAAATCCTCCCGAATGCCCGCAAATACGCAGGTCTATATCAGCACCATACAACGGATGTATTCCATCCTGAAAGGCGAGGACCTGGACGAAGCCACTGAAGAAGCGCCCTTAGACGAATATGTTACTGAAAACAAAGCGCCCAAAGAAGTGGTTTATAACGAAAAATATCCTCCGGAATTCTTCGACTGCATTATCGTGGACGAGTGTCATCGGTCGATCTACAATATCTGGAGCCAAGTACTGGAATACTTCGACGCATTCATCGTCGGTCTTACCGCCACGCCGGACAAGCGTACATTTGCGTTTTTCAACGAAAATGTTGTCAGCGAGTATTCCCGGGAACAGGCAATCATTGACGGCGTCAATGTCGGAGAGGATATCTTTCTCATCGAGACAGAAGTGGGACAGCGCGGCGGATACATCGTAAAACAGCAGATCGAATACCGGAACCGCCTGTCCCGCAAAAAGCGCTGGAAGCAGATGGACGAGGATGTTGATTATATCCCCTCCCGACTGGACCGGGATATTGTCAACCCCAGCCAGATACGGACTGTGATCCGGGCATTCAAAGAGAATTTGTATTCCACCCTGTTCCCCCGCAGAAACGAAGTGCCCAAAACACTGATTTTCGCCAAGACCGACAGCCACGCCGATGACATTATCCAGATCGTTCGAGAGGAATTCGGCGAAGGCAATGACTTCTGTAAAAAAATCACATATTCCGCCGACAAGCCCGAAGCGCTGCTCTCCTCATTTCGGAACGACTACTATCCCCGTATTGCCGTGACTGTGGACATGATCGCCACCGGAGTAGATGTCAAGCCCCTTGAATGCTTGATTTTCATGCGGGATGTGCGGAGCAAAAACTATTTCGAGCAGATGAAAGGACGAGGTACCCGTACTCTAAGCAAAGACGACCTGCAAAAAGTCACCCCATCAGCGACAGAGAACAAAGACCACTTTGTCATTGTGGACGCGGTGGGTGTGACAAAATCCAAGAAATCCGATACCCGTGCTTTGGAGCGCAGCCCCTCTGTTTCTCTAAAAGAACTGATGCTCAACGTGGCATTGGGCGCACGGGACGAGAATACACTGACCTCCTTAGCAAACCGCATTGTACGCCTGAATGCTAAGATGAATTCCGCAGAGAAAAAAGAATTTCAGGAGATCGCCGGAATCTCTCCCGGACAAATGGCGCAGTCTTTGCTGGATGCCTTCGACCAGGATGTGATCGCGGCCCGTGCGGGCGTGACGCTGCCGGAAGACGGCGAACCCGCTCCAGAGCAGAAAGTCCTGCTGGATGCCGCGCAAAAAGATTTGATTACCGCCGCTGTTGCGCCGTTTCATAAGCCTGAAGTGCGGGATCATATCGAGAATGTCCACCGGAACCACGAGCAGCTCATTGACAATGTGAATCTCGATACCGTTCTATTCGCGGGGTACGATACCAACCAGGAAGAGACGGCAGACCGTATCATCAATACATTCCGTGCGTTCATCGAAGAGAATAAGGATGAAATTATTGCGCTCCGAATCATTTACGACCAGAAGTACAAGGACCGCCCCATGGCGATTGCCCAGTTAAAGGCACTGTATGAAAAGCTGACCGCCAAACATATCACTGTAGACCGGTTGTGGGATTGCTATGCCATCAAGCAGCCGGACAAGGTAAAGCGGAGTACGATAGTGCAGTTGACCGACCTCATTTCCATCATACGATTCGAGATGGGTGCCACAGAAAGCCTCACTCCCTTTTCCGAGCGGGTCAACTATAATTTTCAGCAGTGGGCATTCCGCCGCAATGCCGGCGCTGTCCACTTCACGGACGAGCAAATGGACTGGCTGCGGCTCATCAAAGACCACATCGCCGCATCCTTGAGTGTAGAATCGGCGGATTTGGACTTAAGCCCCTTTGACCGCATGGGCGGACTGGGCCGGTTCTATGAAGTGTTCGGAGCGGATTACGAGAAAATTTTGCTGGAATTGAATGTGGAGTTGGTAGCATAAAGGAGGATAACAACATGACCTTTTTTGACATGATAAGTTTTGCGAAGCTTTTTTCGCGTGTTGCAAGTGGCAACTTGACGATGTCAGATGCAGAAATGGAAGCGGCTGCTAAAGTGTTAAAGGAATTTGGTGACAATGCACCGAATTGGAATCCTATGCAAAGAGAATTGTATAAAGCTATGGTAGATTCAGTTAAAGAGGACACCAGAGGACAACGAAATGGATAACTGGGTCGAGTATTCTTTAGGCCAATTATTGTCTTATGAGCAACCTACCGCGTATATCGTCGAGTCCACAGACTATAACGATGACCATAAAACCCCTGTTTTGACCGCTGGAAAGTCTTTTATCCTGGGATACACGAATGAAGAACACGGAGTGTATGATGCCCTGCCAGTCATTATCTTTGATGACTTTACCACAGCAAGCCAATACGTTAATTTCAAGTTCAAGGTAAAATCATCTGCAATGAAAATACTAACTGCTAATACCGATCTGGTTCTTCCCAAATTCATTTTCTATCGGATGCAGATTATTGACTTTGATGCCAGTACCCATAAACGGTATTGGATTCAGCACTATTCAAAAATCAAAGTAAAAATTCCGCCCCTCCCAGAACAAGAGCGCATCGTTGCACGTATTGAGGAACTGTTCTCCCAACTGGATGCTGGCATAAACGATCTGAAAGCCGCAAAGGAGCGGCTGAAGGTGTATCGTCAGGCGGTGCTGAAAGAGGCGTTTTCTGAGATTTCAAAAAAAGCTCCTATTAGGGAAATATCCGAATTCGTAACCAGTGGCTCTCGCGGTTGGGCAAAATACTATGCTGCTGAAGGTACTCGTTTTATCCGAATAACTGATTTGACCCGGGACAAGATTCAGCTCAAAAATGATAACATTCAGCGTGTGAAATTGCCTGATGTAGCAGAGGGCAAACGAAGCAGATTGAAACAGGGCGATGTTTTAGTTTCAATCACTGCGGATTTAGGTAGTATTGGATTGATTGACGCCGAAATTGAAGAGGCATATATTAACCAGCATATCGCGATGATTCGGTTTGAAAATGCCCTGCAGGGAGAGTTCATGGCATGGTACTTAAAAAGTGACTTTGGGCAGAAAGATTTACTTAAAAACAAGCGTGGCGGTGGCAAACTGGGGTTAGGCCTGGATGATATTCGAGACACCCCGGTTCCTATTGTAGATGATAGAAAAGCATCCGCTACTGTAATGCAAATCAATCAACAATTATCAGTCTGCGACCATATTGAACAAACAGTTGATATCGCTTTGCAGCAGGCAGAATCCCTGCGGCAGAGCATTTTGAAAAAAGCATTTGAAGGGAGATTGATATAGTTGGAAATTTTGATTCAAATTATTAACTTTCTGGATACGCATAGTGGCTCATTAACATTTTTGATAACAGCGGTTTATGTAATTGCCACAATCCTAATATGTCGAGCAAATATTAGAGCTGCTAACGCCACCCGAGAACAGGTTGAAGAATCAAAGCGGCAGTTTGAAGAAACTCAGAGACTGGCAACCATGCCATTTCTCGTTTTGGAACATATTCCAGATGAATTTGTTGACAGTGACATTGAGCTTTCACTTCCTTTTACAAAGGATAGCTCTACATCTTGTCATCATTCAAGCCTTTTCCGTCTAAAAAATGTTGGAAATGGAACAGCCACAAATATTGTGTATACTTGGCGATGTACTGAAAAGGATATTCGTGAAATAGAGTGTTTTCCCATAAATGCTGTACCAATTAATACATCTTATATTACATCGTTTTTCTTCATCGATGGCGATGTTGGAAACAGCGAGTTTGTTTATCCATCAAAAGCTGTTTTGGAACTGCAGTACAATGATTTGTTAGGGCATACATATGAGCAGAGAATCATTTTTAATTTTAGGGACGCAGAATATGACGATATCCTTGAGGAATGCGAAGTTGATGTACCAACATATCAAGGGATATTAGCGTATTCCCTTAAAAAGGAGTAAAAAATGCCTGACCAAACCTCAACCATCATCTCCAAAGTCTGGGGCATGTGCAACCCCCTCCGGGACAACGGCGTGTCCTACGGCGACTACCTGGAACAGCTTACATATTTAATTTTTCTGAAAATGTCCGACGAGTACTCCAAACCGCCTTACAACCGGGAGACCGGGATTCCCGCCGGGTACACCTGGGCGGACATGAACACGCTCAAAGGCGCCGAGCTGGAGGAGAAATACAAAGCCACCCTGGAAGCGCTGGGAGAACAAGGCGGTATTCTGGGGAAGATTTTCAAAGGCGCGGTGAACAAAATCAGCAGTGCCGCCATTTTGTACCGGGTCGTGCAGATGATCGACCAGGAAAAATGGGTATCCATGTCCTCGGACGTCAAGGGCGAAATTTATGAAGGCCTGCTTCAGAAAAACGCGGAGGACGTAAAAAGCGGCGCCGGGCAGTATTTCACGCCCCGCCCCCTCATCCGGGCTATGGTACGCTGTATCCGTCCGGAGCCGATGAAAACCATCGCCGACCCCTGCTGCGGAAGCGGCGGATTTTTCCTCGCGGCGCAGGAATACATTGCCGACCCTGCCCATTATACCCTCGACCGTGAGCAGAAGGAGTTCTTAAAAAATCAGACCTTCCGCGGCAATGAGCTGGTCCCCGCTACCTTCAAGTTGTGCCTGATGAATCTGTATCTGCACAACATTGGTGATATCTATGGAAATGTCCCCGTCACATTGGGCGACGCCCTGCTCACAGACCCCGGTTACCGGGTGGACTATGTGCTGACGAACCCGCCTTTTGGCAAGAAATCCTCCATCACCTTCACCAATGAGGATGGCGAACAGGAAGACGAAGACCTGGTCTATAACCGGCAGGACTTCTGGACCACCAGCTCCAACAAACAGCTGAACTTTGTCCAGCACATCAACACCATCCTGAACGCGAACGGCAAAGCGGCAGTCGTTGTGCCGGATAATGTGCTTTTTGAGGGCGGCGCCGGAGAGACTGTGCGTAAAAAACTGCTGGAGACAACCGACCTGCACACCATTCTGCGTTTGCCCACGGGTATTTTTTACAAGCCGGGAGTCAAGGCAAATGTCATCTTCTTTGACAAGCGTCCTGCCGGTCCGGAACAGCAGACGAAGGAAGTGTGGATATACGACCTTCGCACCAATATCCACTTCACCTTGAAACAGCACCCCTTGACCGACGCGGATCTGGAAGACTTTGTTGCCTGCTATCACCCGGAAAACCGGCGCCTGCGGACAGAAACGTGGTCTGAAGAGAACCCCGACGGACGTTGGCGCAGGTTCGATATAGACGGCATTTTGAACCGGGATAAAGTCAGCTTGGATATCTTCTGGCTCAAGGACAAGTCTTTAGCCGATTTGGATAATCTGCCTGCCCCGGAGGAATTGGCGGCGGATATCATGGAAAACCTGCAAAGCGCCTTGGAGAGCTTCCGCGAGCTGACGCAGCAATTGAATTGATTGAGAAACACGCTCAGACAAATGTCTGAGCGTGTTTTACTTTGTGGTCTGTAACACCGGAATCGATAGTAACCTACCCAAATGGGTAGGGCAAGCATAGCGCCCGGCTATACACCGGGCACGATAGCGGGGACAAAGCCCCCGCACCCCCAACCCCTAAAGGAGAGAGATCAGCGAAGAAAAAAGGCTGGACATGTTTGTCCGGCCTTTTCCTTTTGATAGGATTCGACATCCGGTATCTGCTACACTGAAATCGACAAGAACCAACGAAAAGGGGTATCGAATGTCCACGAACTTTTTCCAAATGAGCAATGATATTTTTTGCTACGGGCTAACACCTAACGAGCTGACAGTCTACTGTTACCTCGTCTCTTGTGCTGGGCAAGAAAAGAAGTGCTGGCCGAGTGTAAAAACTATCTCAAAGAACTGCAACATTACAGAAAACACAGTTCGAAAGTGTATCTCTACACTCGTGGAACGTGGGTTCATTCGCAAGGTACATACAACACGGTATAACCGTAGCGGACGATCATTTCAGGGCAATAACAACTACTATATTCTTGACCTGCCGGAACTGTCCGACAAGGCAACCGTAACCGCCCGAGTGCCGCTGTGTGCGGCTTTTGAAGCATAGGAAACACCGTACCCATCCGCAGCTATTCGGGCAAACCAGCGGCGATTTCAGGAGAATAAACGGAGCAGGAGAAAGAGCCGGGGTCACGAGTGCCCTGGCTCGATCACAAACGCCCGCAGTGCGGGCGTTTTTCACCCCCTTGGAAGGGGGTTCCAAATTCGCAAATAATTGCAAAAGGGGGTCGTAGTTCGCTCGAACTCCCGGTATTACAAGGGAAACAGCGGGGTTCCAGACGCAAGATTTGTGCCGCTATAAACAAAGAAAAATTGAACCCAGCCCCCTGCACAAAATGCGGAGGAATATATTAACAAGACGAACTGAAAAGATTAAACACTTCTCCGAAGTTCTCCTGGCTATTTCAACGAGAGTGTGGTATGTGTTGTGGTTACCAAAAACAAAGGAGCGATGTGAATGGCAAAACGCAGAGCGAACGGCGAAGGCAGCATCCGCAAACGGGCAGACGGCCGATGGGAGGGTCGATACACTGTCGGACATGATTCGGTGACCGGGAAACAGAAATTCAAAAATGTACTCGGTAAGACCCAAGCCGAGGTGAAGGAAAAACTGAAAGCCGCTATCGAGAAAAGTAAAACTTTAGATATCAGCAAGGCAGACCAATTCACGCTCTCCGAGTGGCTCAGATATTGGCTGGACAACTATGGCAAAGTATATCTCAGACCCTCTTCCCTCACCAACTATACCGGATTTCTGGACAACCAGATTATCAACGACAAAATTGGAAGCATCAAGTTGACCAAACTCACTACCAATGACCTCCAGCAGTTCTACAACCGCATGAGTGAAAGCGGTCGGGTACAGAGAAAAGAATCGCAGAACAAGCCCAAGGGCTTGTCTGCGAAAACCATACGCAATATTCACTGCTTCATCTCCCACGCCATGAACCGAGCAGTGGATGAGAAACTCATCTCAGAGAATCCGGCAAGCAGATGCATCCTTCCTAAGAAAGAGCAAAAGGAAATCGAGATTCTCCCTCTGACCGATTTACAAAAGTTCTTCGAAGAAGCAAAAAAGTCTGGTGTTTTTGAACTGTACTACACCGAACTCGCCACAGGCCTGCGCCGTGGAGAACTACTTGGTCTCAAGTGGACAGACATAGATTTCACTGTCAACAGCATCTACATCCAACGCCAGATCACTCGCACGGACGGAGAAGTAAAAGAATCACCGTTAAAAACTAAGAACGCTTACCGGCAGATCATCGTGCCACCAGAAGTATCTCAGATTCTCAAGGAAAAGAAAGACCGAGAAAACGGCTTCTCCGAATATGTATTTTCTTCCCCCACTGGCGGTCCAATCTCACCGGACAGCGTCCTCAAAATGCTGCACCGAGTACTCAAACGGGCAGGACTGGAGAAAGTCCGCTTCCACGCCCTGCGGCACACCTTCGCAACGATGGCACTTCAAAACGGCGTAGACGTAAAGACGCTCTCCGGACTGCTGGGTCATTACTCCGCAGGATTTACGTTGGACACCTACGGCCATATTACTCCAGCAATGAAACAGGATGCCGCCGAAAAAGTAGGGAGTTTTCTCTCCCAAGCGATGTAGTTTTTCCCGTATGGGTCACGGTATGGGTCAGCGCAAGCCAACACCCCGGAAAAAGTTCCCAAAAACAGCAAAACAGGCCTGAAACTCACGTTTCAGGCCTGTTTTTGGCACGCCGTAAGAGATTCGAACTCCTGACCTTCTGGTCCGTAGCTGCGATCATCGCGCGGATTGGACTCTGTTGGGACATTTTCAGCGCTTTTCCCTCGTATGGAGTTGCTTTTCCGGTATCTTTGCTCCACTGTGTCCGTCCGCTCGTTTCCTGTTATGGGTCAAAACATGGGTCAGAGAGAAAAGACCGCTTTCTTCTGAAAGCGGTCTTTTCATATTTCTACATGAGATTTGCATTTTGCAGCAGGCGATACAGCATCCGTGCCACTTCACACCTTGTGATCGCCTTGGAGGGCGAAAACTGCCGGTCAGAAACAGAGGATAGGTCCGTCAGACGGCAGAATGCCACGCTGGGTGCCGCCCACGCCGCGATTTGGTTTTTGTCTGTATATCTTTCCAGCATACGGTTGACCGCCGCGTTGTTCAGTTCCGTATCCATACCGCAAAGCCCGGCGGCCCGTGTCAGCATGGCGGCGGCCTCCTGACGGGTAATGGTACCGTTGGGGTCAAAGCGCGTAGCGCTTTTCCCGGAAGCGATGCCGTTCGTGTACGCCGCACCCACATAAGGCGCGCACCAGCTATCGGCAGAAACATCCGAAAATACGGTCACCGTTTTGCCGGACAGTCCCAATGCTCGTACCACGATGGTCGCAAATTCCGCTCGGGTCATTTGTCCGTCGGGATCAAAACGGCCATTCCCCTTGCCGTCGATGATACCCCGGCTGGCAAGCGCCTCGATGGGAACTTGGTCAGTATGCCCGGAAATATCCGAAAAGGTTTTTCCCGGAGACACAACAGGCCGTGCGCTGACCCCGGAGGATTTTCCCGGCAATCCGCTACCCGGCACATTTCCCATTCGATACAGGCTGTTTTGCCCATTCTTTGCCCGCTGGACTGTGGTAAGCGCATAGCACGCCTGCACCGTGGCGACCAAGTTGCTCTGACTGTCGCCGGTCTTATGGACAAAACTATCGTTGGCCTGTCGGTACGACAACAGCGTATCCATCAGCGTATGACCGTTTTTCACGAACCGCTGGTCATCCGGACTAACGCCCAACGCACAAAGAGCGACCAGGACTTGCGCGGCGCTTTCGCAGCCATTCGGAAAGCCGCCGTCACTGCTTTGCTGCCCGGCAAGCCATGTGACCGCCCGGTCGATGGCCGTTTTGACCGCGGGCTGTTCTTGGTAGCGTGCCAAAGCCTGCAATGCCATGGCGGTCATATCCACGTCAGCACTGCCCTGGCCGCTGACGCTCCATCCTCCGCTCCCGGACTGTCTGGACAGCAATTCGTCCACATACATCTGGCGGGTCGCCAATACCGGAGCATTCACATCAACGGGCATCGGATAATCCCCGCAGTCCAGGGCGATCAATGCCCAAATCACGCCGTTCGTTCCCTGCCCGGTGACTGTTTCAAAATCCGACAATGGTTTCAACAAATCATATCCCGCCACATTGCGAGGGTCTTTCCCAGTGGCAGTGAGCGCAAGAATGACACGGGCATATTCCGTGTATTTGCTCTTATGAAGAACTCCCGATTTTTCCTGTACGGTTTGTGTGACGCTTTGATAGTAACTGCTGGGAACCGTGTGCCCGCTCCGGGCCAGCGCCAGGACCAGCCACTCATCCCCAAACGCCGGAGACGGGCACTGGGACGCCAAATACGCCGCGCTGTCTCCCGCGTTGCCGTTGGCTTTGTTCCAACCGCTTACATAGCCTTCTTCCTTGGTGAAATCTCCGGTGTAGAACACCGCGATGGCGTCCCCGTTTTTCACGGTACGCGCTCCCATATACGCGTCAGGGAGCGCGCCATTGATGCGGTACATCCAGCCAGAATTTTCCCCCTCATCCAGTTCCGTCAATGTCACGCCGGAGGGCGTGGTGAT
Source organism: uncultured Clostridia bacterium (assembly GCA_947644595.1). Classification (GTDB taxonomy): domain Bacteria; phylum Bacillota; class Clostridia; order Oscillospirales; family Oscillospiraceae; genus HGM13010. Next base: position 122,467 of record CANSAE010000005.1, on the reverse strand, counting down.
GGCTTCCACATAGGTGCCGTGCCCGCTGTAGGTATAGCCATGGGAGACCAGCGCGCGGTTGAATACTTCAAACACCGTGGTGCCTTCTGACAAATCGCTGTAAGTCTGTGTGAAACCGAAGCTGCCGTTGCCTTGGAGAGAGAAGGTCGCCGTAAGCGTTTCCCGCATGGGAACCGTACTGGTAGGAGCTGTTCCGGTCACTACCAAATTCACCTGCACGGGCTGATAATACAGCTTCTGGAGGTCCGCGTTTTCCGGGTATCGCTCGGCGTATTTGCCCAAAGTCTCGCTGGAAAGATAGCTGGTGACGGTCACGGCCTTGTGTTCCCTCTGCCGGGTGACCAGCATGTTTTCATGGGTGATAACATCGGGGTCGCTGGAGCGGAACAGCCGCCACTGTTCCGTGGCTTCCCAGCCGTTCATAGCAACAGGCACGATGCCGCGGTTCGCCCGGTCCGCGTTTCTGCGCACCCAGACCAGTTCACCGCTTTCATCGGCGTAGACTTCAAAGAAATAGGCCAGGTCCGTGGTGATATTATCAGCCGCAGCGTTGGCGCCCCGGATGCCGTCAAAGTAATGGGCCTTGACTTGTTCCATCAGGGCAATCTCGGCATCAATTTCCCCTTGGGTCAAAGGCTGGACTGTCACAGGGATGTCCTTGGACACGGAAATGCCGCTGGACTTTTCCGTGATGGTGACGGTCAGCGTCACATCCACCGGGTCCTCTCCGAGCATGGGACGGTAGACATACACCCGTGCGGCATTGTTCACATCCGGGGTCTCGATGACAGCTTCATTGCTGCTGGTGATGGTGACAGGATAGTACTTCCCGTCGATCTTGAAATCCCTCGTAGTGGGGAACTGAATATCATTGACCACGTTCCCGGTGTCCAGGGGTTCCCCGGTCACCTGATCGGTCAGCCCCGGAGACGCCAATCCCGCGTCCAGCTTCTCTTGCAGGACTTTCTTCATATCCACAGGCACAGGCGTGGGCGTCGGAATCGGAGTCGGTGTAGGAGTGGGCGTGGGAGTCGGGGTCGGCGTAGGAGTTGGGGTAGGTGTCGGCGTGGGCAGCGGCTCTTCCGTCCGTTCCCAGACGGCGTAAAGGGTCGTGGTGGAGTCATTATAAGTCGAGCTCCATGTGTATTCGCCCTCATCCTCATAATACTTGGGCGTGCTCCACGAGGACAGTGTGCTGGCCCATTGCACAAAGCGGTAGCCCGTCCGGGTAAACGTATTTTTCGGCAGAGCGGTGGGAACGCCGGAGGGGACCACGCAGGGTTCCATCTCGCCTTCTCCGCCGTTGGCGTCAAAGCGGATAGTCAACTGATAGTCCCGGAACCGGGCATACAGGATTGTGTCCTCCGAAAAGACCGTGGTGTTGTCTACTTGCTCGCCGCCTTCGGCAGCGGTAAACCATCCCACGAACTTTTTGCCGGACAAGCTGGCGGACGGGAGGGTGCCATAGGCAGCACCCTTGTCAATGGTCTTGCTCTTGGTATAACAGGAGCCGCCCTGAGCATCAAAGGTGATGGTGATAGCTTCCGCCCAGTGGGCATAGAGGGTCATCGGCTCGGTAGAAGCGAATTTATACTGATTGGTGACCTGCTCACCGCCGATTGCGCCCGTGAACCAGCCCTTGAAGTTGTAGCCCTCCCGTATTGGGTCCGGGAGCGTGCTGAATTTCTTGCCGGAGGCCTCGTCATAAACGTAATTGTAGTTTTCACCCACCACGCAGATGCGTTCGGTGGGCTCGCTCCCGTCGTTTTGGTCGATGGTAACAGGCACAGGCAGACCTGACCAGATGGCATAGAGCGTCTGGACCTCACCCTGCTTGTTCTTCAAGTTTTTGACGGAATCGCCGTCCTGATAGGTGGCAGAGGAACCCGCATAAGTATTCCAGCCGAGGAAACGGTATCCCTCCCGTGTGAACACGTTTTCCGGGAGCGTAGCAGTTTCGTCATAAACAGCGGTCACGTCCGACATCTCGCCCGCACCGCCGTTGGCGTTGAAGCGGATGGTATATGTGATGGGCGCATAACAGGCGGTATAGGTCACGTCTTCGGTGACGACAGTCGCGACGGTGAGTTCCGTTTCCCCATCAAACCAGCCGGCAAAGGCATAGCCAGTCTTGCCGATGGCCGTGGGGATGTTGCCCAACGCTTCGTTTTCCCGCACGTTTTGGGTGGTGGTCTTGCCGTCATCCACGAAAGTCACCACAAAAGCATCCGCCCACACCGCATACAGGTCCAAATCGCCATCCAGCGTAATGGACGCACCGTCTTCGTAGGCTACTTCCCCGCCGGATATCAACGCCCAGCCCAGGAACATAGCGTGGTCTTTGGTAAAGGGATTAGCGGCAAGTGCGCCGCCTGTACCATAGAGCTTCTGGGTAACAAGCTCGTCTCCGTTGTGAAATGTCACGACAGTTCCCTCCCCGCAGGAGAAATTGCGGAGATAAATGGCGTTATCCAATGGGTTCGACACAGAACTTGAACCTGTGTAATGCCCCAAAGTGACCGCATCGCCCGCCTTCACGTCCAGTTCGTACATCGTCCAGTCTACGTTGTTGCCGTAGTCCGCGCCGGAGTTGGTTTTCGCCACGTTGTTGACTTTCACCTGGAAGTAATTGTAGTTAGAGCCAGTGCTCACCTTGAACTCAAAGGTGAAATAGGTGTCCTCGGTGAATGTCAGCGTGATGTAGCTGCTGCTGTACGTGCTGCTCATGGGCTTGGACTTCACGACCTGTTCGTTGTCCAGTTCTGTGACGCTCCACTGGTAATAGCGGTTGGAGTAATTGCTCACAGACGCGGGAAGTCCCAGATCGGCAAAATACGCGTCAAAGGCGTCCGCGCCGAACACTCCCGCAGGGAGCAATCCCAGGAGCAATACGAGGCTCAGTACCAGAGACAGGAACCGTTTTTTCATGTTCTTTCCTCCTAAAACAAAAAATCTGCCTGCCGATAACCGGCACGCAGATACAACAAAGCAAAGCCCGACCGACAAAATGTCAGTCCGGCTTCTACCCCACGATTTCCGGTTCCGGCAGAAACGTTGACAGCCTTCAGGTATTCTGACTTATCCGCAATTACGGCTTCACAGTGACCGACTCGCGGGGCTTTTCACCCCATTCCCCCTGCCGCCCGAAGCGGCGAAGGCCTGTCCCGATATGGATTTGTAGACTTATCATACCCCAGTTTCCAGAATTTGTAAAGGGAGTTTCTACAGTCCGATAGGAGGAACTGCGCTATGAGTAGGGCAAGTATCGCGCCCGGCTATACACCGGGCACAATAGCGGGGGCAATCCCCCGCACCCCCGACCCCTAAAGGGGAGTGATCGGCAGAGAGAAAACCGCCGGATTCTCACGCCGTGACCGCCTGTGTGCCATCGTGTGCGGCTTTTGAAGCATAGGAAACACCGTACCCATCCGCAGCTATTCGGGCAAACCAGCGGCGATTTCAGGAGAATAAACGGAGCAGGAGAAAGAGCCGGGGTCACGAGTGCCCTGGCTCGATCACAAACGCCCGCAGTGCGGGCGTTTTTCACCCCCTTACAAGGGGGTTCCAAATTCGCAAATAATTGCAAAAGGGGGTCGTAGTTCGCACGAACTCCCGGTATTACAAGGAAACCAGCGGGGTTCCAAATGAAAAATTTGGGTCGCAATAAACAAAGAAAAACTGAACCCAGCCCTCCTCACCAAATGCGGAGGAATATATTAACAAGAAGAACTGAAAAGATTAAACACTTCTCCAAAGTTCTCCTGGCTATTTCAGCGAGAGTGTGGTATGTGTTGTGGTTACCAAAAACAAAGGAGTGGAACCACATGAAGAAATCAATCATACCTACAGCAATTCTCTGCGCGGCTATATGCCTCGGACTACATACGCAACCGAACAAGGCAGAGGAAGCTATGCCGACACCAGAACCTCTACAGGTTGAAGTAACAGCAACACCAACGCCCGAAATTGAAGTTGCTGAACTAGAAAGCGAAGAACCCGTTATTGAAATTATTGAACCGACACCAGAGCCAACTCCCGAACCTGTGATTCAACAGCCAGCCACCAGCCAAACTGTACAAGCCGGAGACATGGTCTACGTTCCCGGATTTGGCTGGTTCGAGAGCCAGGGCGAAGGTACCGTAATATACGATGAGATCATGCGTGAGAATGGCAACAAGGTCGGCGTCATGGGCTAAGGAGGACAAGCATGGCAAAACGCAGAGCGAATGGCGAAGGCAATATCCGTAAACGAGTAGATGGACGATGGGAAGGTCGCTACACCGTTGGACATGACCCAAAAACCGGAAAACAGAAATTCAAGAATGTACTTGGAAAAACTCAGGCAGAAGTCAAAGAGAGACTCAAGATAGCCATCGAGAAAAGCAAAAGCTTAGATATTAGCAAAGCAGACCAATTCACCCTCTCGGAATGGCTCCGATATTGGCTTGACAACTATGGCAAGGTATATCTCCGTCCATCTTCCCTTACAAACTACACAGGATTCCTCAATAACCAAATCACAAATGACCCTATTGCAAATGTGAAACTCACAAAGCTGACTACAAATGACCTCCAGCAATTCTACAACCGCATGAGCGAAAGTGGGAGAGTACAGAGAAAAGAATCGCAGAACAAGTCCAAGGGCTTGTCTGCGAAAACCGTACGCAATATTCACTGTTTTATCTCTCACGCAATGAACCGGGCAGTGGATGAGAAGCTCATCTCAGAAAACCCCGCCAGTAGATGCATACTCCCTAAGAAAGAGCAAAAGGAAATTGAGATTCTCCCACTGACAGACCTACAAAAATTCTTCGAGGAAGCAAAAAAGTCTGGTGTATTCGAGTTGTACTTCACCGAACTCGCCACAGGTCTACGCCGTGGAGAACTTCTTGGACTAAAATGGACAGACATAGATTTCAATGCCAGCAGCATCTACATCCAGCGTCAGATTACCCGCACAGATGGAGAAGTAAAGGAATCTCCCCTCAAAACCAAGAACGCTTATCGGCAGATCATTGTGCCACCGGAAGTTTCTCAAATACTCAAGGAAAAGAAAGACCGAGAAAATAGCTTTTCCGAATATGTATTCTCCTCACCCACCGGCGGGCCAATCTCGCCGGACAGTGTCCTGAAAATGCTCCACCGAGTTCTCAAACGAGCAGGACTGGAGAAAGTTCGCTTCCACGCCCTGCGTCACACGTTCGCAACGATGGCACTGCAAAACGGTGTGGACGTGAAAACCCTTTCCGGTCTCCTCGGACATTACTCTGCAGGCTTCACCCTGGACACCTACGGGCATATCACCCCGGCAATGAAGCAGGATGCAGCCGAAAAAGTAGGTTCTTTCCTCTCCGCTACTCTTTGACCCTTTCCCCTCCCCACTCCCGTATGGGTCACGGTATGGGTCAGCCCAAACCAACACCCCGGAAAAAGTTCCCAAAAACAGCAAAACAGGCCTGAAACTCACGTTTCAGGCCTGTTTTTGGCACGCCGTAAGAGATTCGAACTCCTGACCTTCTGGTCCGTAGCCAGACGCTCTATCCAGCTGAGCTAACGGCGCATACACATAAGAGTGCTTTAGTATATTAGCACAGCCAGATAGGAAATGCAAGCATTTTTTCACACAACCGCGAAAAAATTACAGCATCTCACAAAGTTACCAACCCAGCGCCGTCTCCACGTCTTCCAGCAAGTCACCCATCGCCCGCAGGGCTTTGCTCACGGTGCTTTTGCCGCCTTTTTTCTGAGGCACGATCATCATACCCACACCAGCGCCTACCATCAGACCCAGGCTGATGCCCTTAACAAAATTCATTTTGCTCATGGTTTGCTTCCTCCTTTGAATTCGTTCGTAATTATTATGTACAAATCGGCACAATATATGGTATAATGGACTAATATAATTCTTAGAAAAACTTGAAAATCTTGCATGTTCTGTTAGGAGTCATTTTATGACAGTCAAAATTCTCGCCATCGGGGATGTATGCGGCTTGGTTGGGCTGGAGCACCTGCACCAGCGGTTGAAAAATTTCAAGGCAGAAAACGCCATTGATTTTTGCGTCGTTAACGGAGAAAATGCCAATGTGGTAGGGGTCACACCTAAGCAGTGTGATTCCATGCTTCGGGCCGGGGCAGATGTCATCACTTTAGGCAACCACACTTGGACACGTTGGGAGCTGCAGCCTTATCTGGATGAATCCACGCGTGTTATCCGGCCTGCTAATTTCGCTCCCCAATGCCCCGGACAGGGAGACACCATAATCGAAACCGATTTCGGCAAAGTGTGGATCATCAATTTAATCGGCCGCTATGGATTGGATACCAATACAGACAATCCTTTCGTCGTAGTGGATGATTTGCTTCAATCACCGGAAGCAAATATCATACTGGTAGATTTCCACGCAGAAGCTACCAGCGAAAAAATCGCTATGGGCTATTATCTGGACGGCCGGGCCAGCGCTGTATGGGGAACTCATACCCACGTGCAGACCTCAGATGTCCAGGTCCTCCCAAATGGAACCGGTTATATCACGGACCTCGGAATGACCGGTCCTATCCATTCTGTCATCGGTATTACGCCGGAACAAAGCATCGGAAAGTTTCTCGGAGACCCACCGCGGCGGTACGAACCCGCATCGGGCCCCGCAAAATTGGAAGGCGCCATTTTTGAGATCGACGCCGACACTGGACGGTGTCTCCATGCAGAAAGTGTGAGGCTGATGTAATGGATACGATTCGTATACTGCACGCTGCCGATCTGCATTTGGATACCGCTTTTGACGGTCTGCCGGATGTCCAGGCCGCAGAACGCCGGAAAGAGCAGCGGGAACTATTGACCGCCATACTGCGGTTGGCAAAAAAACAGCAGGTCCAAGTTGTCCTGCTGCCGGGAGATCTCTTTGACGGAGGAAAGCACTATCCGGAAACCATTGAGGCACTGGAGCAATTTTTGAAGGACCTGACGGTCCCTGTGTTTATCGCACCGGGGAACCATGATTTTTACCGGGCCGGGTGCGTCTATGATAAAATGTTTTTGCCGGAAAACGTGCACCTGTTCCGCCATGACCACATCGAATGCGTGGACATGCCGGAACTGCATCTGAGGGTATGGGGCGCAGCTTTCACGGACAGTGTCTGTCCCTGTTTGATCCATGATTTTATTCCGGAAAAACAACCGGACACCATAGATCTCTTATGCATCCATGGCACGGTGGGCAAGGACGGCGTTTATAACCCCATGCCTCCGGAATTGCTGGCCGAAAGCGGTATGGATTATGTGGCCATGGGCCACAGCCACACCTGCGGCGGGCTGCAAAAGGCCGGAGATACATATTACCTCTGGCCCGGCACACCTATGGGCCGGGGCTTTGACGAGACCGGAAAAAAGGGCGTCGTCATCGCCGATATCGCACCAGACGTGGTTACCGCGCACTTCGCACCGCTCAACGCTCGGGAATACTGTGTCACGGAAGTAGACATCACCGATGAGGATCCTTTGACGGCCGTGCTGCAGGCAATCCGCGGAAACACCTCCCGGGAACTGTACCGTATTATTCTCACAGGGGAAACCAAAGAACCCATTGATTTATCCACGCTCTATCGTGTACTGGAAGGCAAATTTTACAGTTTGGACCTGCAAAACCGGTCAAAGCTCTGGCAAGACCTGTGGGCCCGGGTAGAAGAAACGACCCTTCGGGGCGCTTTTCTGCGCAGAATGCGGGACAAGATGGATGCCGCACCGCCGGAGGAACAGAGCGCTATTGAGGATGCCGCCCGTTGGGGTGTGGCCGCCCTGGACGGCGCAGAGGAGGTAGTCCCCCTATGATCATCCGAAAACTAACTGCTTCTTTCGGCAAATTCCAAGGGGATTCTTTGGAGCTTCAGTCCGGATTAAACGTCATCGAATCCGGAAATGAGTCCGGTAAGAGCACTTGGTGCGCTTTTATCGGCGCCATGCTTTTCGGGGTGGATTCCTCCGCCCGGGAAAAGGGCGGCATACTGCCCGTAAAAGTAAAATATGCCCCATGGTCCGGTGCACCGATGGAAGGCACCATGGAATTGGAGCACAACGGCAAACGCATAACGATTTCCCGAAAAACCACCGCCAAAAATGCCCCTATGCGCGCATTTGAGGCCCACTATACCGGCACAGGGCTGCCAATCCCGGAGCTCCCCGGTGTGGACGCAGGGCAGATTCTCACCGGCGTCCCCCAAGAAGTATTTGAACGCAGTGCATATATTCGTCAGGGAGATATCCCCGTCACCGGTTCCCCGGAACTGGAGAAGCGTATTTCAGCCCTGGTATTTTCCGGAGACGAGGACACTTCTTATTCCGATGCGGATGAAACACTCCGCTCCTGGCTGCGCAAGCGCCGTCGGGCACTGGAGAATGTGGAATCCAAAATGGAGCAGCTCCGGGCCCAGCAATCCGCCGGAGAGCTTCTCCTGCGGGAACGGGAACAGGCCGCCGCACGCCTGAAACAGGCTGAAGATGCAGTGGCCCGCCTTCAGGCAGAAAGCGATGAGCTCCGCCGCCAGCAACGTCAGCAAGCCCTTCAGCAAATGAATCAGCAGAAAATTCATTTGGATTTCCTGCAAGAGCGATACAACACCGCCGCCAAGGCGGAGGAAAGCGCCTTGGCCCGTATTTCAGACAGCCCATTTTCCGGTGTTACGCTGGAAGAGGCCTGCCGCAGAGCAGAAACAGATGTAAAGAGTGCCCGGCAGTTGGAAAAAGAGACTGGAAAAAAACTGTCTTTCCCCCTGATTCTGATTGGTCTGCTGGCTCTGGTTTGTTTTATCGCCGGTATCCTGTGGCAGAAAGCCGCTTGGCTTGGATTCCTGGTCTGCGGCATACTGGCGGCAGCGCTTTGGGCCGCCGGGCAGAAAAATGCGGCGCAATCGGCGTTAAAGCTGAAAAAATTATTGGAATATTACGGCGTATCCTCCGCCGCGGAAATCGAACGCTTGGCGGGGGACTATGAGCAGGATTATCAAACCTGGGAAGCTGCCGTCACGCGTCGGAAAACCGCAAAGACCGAGTTGGATGCCGAGTATGCCAAACGCAGCGGTCGGGAGGGGCAGATCCTCGGCAGTCTGGACTTTGAGACCGGCACGACCGCAGCCGCCAGCGCCGGAAGGCGATTGAAGCAAGCGCAGGAGACTGTCAATGACTACCGCACCCGTTTGGCCAAGCTGGACGGACGTTTGGAAAGCGATCCCGGCGTAGCCGACGGCCGGGCCCAGATGGAAGCGCTCCAAGCCCGTAAGCGGGAACTGGACGCCCAGTACAGTGCCATCCTGCTGGCCCAGCGCACCTTGCAGGAAGCAGATGCAGAAATCCAGCAGATCTTTTCTCCCCGCCTGAGTGCCAAGGCCTCGGAAATCATGCAGTATTTCACCGGCGGCCGATATGACACTGTAGTTCTGGACCGAAATTTTTCCGCACAGACCCGCCTGGCCGGCGACGCAGTCTCCCGGCGGTCAGGCTACATGAGCAGCGGCGCGTCGGACCTTTTATATCTGGCAGTACGGCTGGCAATCTGTGAGCTGGTCCTGCCCCCAGAGGACTGCCCCATCATCCTGGACGACACCCTGGCCAACATCGATGCTGACCGCCGGGCCCGGGTAATGGATTATCTGGCCATGGTGGCAAAGACCCGACAGGTCATTGTGTTCTCCTGCAACGAGGTGTGATGATGTTCATTCGTCAAGAAACTGCCGCCGACCACAAGGCAGTGTACGAAGTGGTAAAAACTGCCTTTGCCACCGCAGAACATAGCGACGGCAACGAACAAAACTTGGTAAACGCCCTGCGCAACAGTGCCGCGTTTCTCCCGGAGCTCTCCCTGGTAGCCGTGGTTGGCAGCAAAATCGTCGGGCACATTTTATATACCAAAGTAGACATTGGCGGAACCACCGCCCTGGCTCTGGCACCGCTGTCCGTCCTCCCCCGGTTTCAGCAGCAGGGGATTGGCAAAGCTCTGATGCAAGCGGGGCACGATATCGCCCGGGAGCTGGGATTCAGTTATTCCGTCGTTCTGGGCTCCCCCGACTATTATCCCAAAGCAGGCTATACTCCCGCCGACAGGTTCGGTATCGTTCCGCCCTTTGATGTCCCGGATGGTCATTATATGGCTCTGAAGTTGAACCCCCATGCCCCACCCTGTCAAGGCACCGTCAAATATGACCCGGCCTTTGATTGATCCTCCCCAATAAGAAATCCCCCCGCAATAGCGGGGGGATTCGTTTTATTTATACAGGGATTTACTCCTCCGCCGGAGCGGGGACCGCCACCAGCTTGCCGTCGGTCACATTGAAGAATACATTCTTCTCATAGTAGGGAGCGCCGGCCATGATCTTGTCCAGACGGCACTGGACATAGGCCGCCTCGTTCTCCACAGGATAACCGTCCTTCAGGGTGAAGGTGTTGTTCTTCTCCAGGTCCACCAAGAATTGGCTCAGCGCCTCACGTACGCCGAAATCGTTGTCGTCCGCCAGGACATTGCCGTCCTCACCGAACAGGGTACCGCTGGCGTACATCTTGGTCACGTAGATGCTGGTGACCTTGTTATCGGTAATGACCACAGGGGCCACTTTCACGTCCTCGGTGAGCTTATCCAGCGTAGTGGCCAGCCCGATAGGAGACATGGGGAAGCCGGTCAGTGCCGCGTCGATGGTGTTGCCGCTGATTTTGCCGGACACGCCGGAGCCCACGAAAATGCCGCCGCGCTCGTAGGAATTCTTTTCCTTGTTCTCCACCTTGATGTTGTTGTTGGTGATCTCCACATAGCTGCCGTCCGCCAGATAGATGGCGGAATTCTTGTTGCCGAAAATGTCATGCACGATGTTCAGCCCAGTAATGACCACAGGGTCGCCGGTGTTGTCGTTGTGAATTTCCACCACGATGCAGTCGCCGGGGCCGCCTTTCGAACCGGGGGCGCTGACCACCTTGTCGAAATCGGACGTAGTGATGTCAAAATTTTTGATGGTCACGCCGTTGGACAGCACTTCAAAACCAAAATCAATCTTTGCGCCCTGGCCGTCCAGAATCAAAGGCCGTTCAATGACCACCTTTGTGGTGGTCTCGCCGGCGGTGTTGAAGTTCTCCGCTTTAATATACCGCGCGCCGTCAGCGATTGCCTGCTGAAGCTGCTTGAAATTGGAAACGATCACAGCGCCCGGGCGCACAAGTGTCACCGTACCTTCCTCATAAGATACTTCGTAGCCGAAGGCCTCCGCCGCGGCCCGCAGGGGAATCATGGTGCGGCCGTTTTGAATGGTAGACTCAGTATCCATGGTAATGGTCCGGCCACCCATCTGCATCGTATTTTCAAACAATTTGAACCGAATCATCTGGCTGTCATAAATGGCCCCGGCGGTATCCTGTTCCGCTTCCCAGAATACATGCGCACCCAGAGCCTCGCCCAAAACACGCAGAGGCACCATGGTGCGGTCATCGCTGTTCACATAGGGGGCGCTGTCCATGAGCTTGGGAACGCCGTTGATCGAATAGTTGGTCTGACCGATGGTCATTTGCACGCAAATCTCTTCCTCCTCGTCCACGGCAGAGACCGTCAGGACCATAGCAGCCATGAGCAGCGCCAGAATCGCAATCGTGGCGATCACCCGGAACGCCCGGCGGGAGTGGTGTACTGTTGACATGGTATTACCTCCAAATTGATTTTCCGTTGTAATCCAACGGACTTGTTAAAAACATATCATATTCAGGAAGTAAATGCAAGGAAAATTGTTGAAAAGGCAGAAAATATATGTAAAAACGGGACAAGCGTCATCATCTTGCCCCGTTTTTCTATTTTACCGTCAGTCCTCGATGGTATCCGGCTCGCTGCGGAACAGCAAAGACACGCACCAGATCGCGGCCAGGCCCACCAGCGTGTAGATCACGCGGCTGACCGTGGCGGTCTGCCCGCCGAACAGGTAGGCGACCACGTCGAATCGAAACAGTCCGACACAGCCCCAGTTCAGCCCGCCGATGATAGCCAGCGCCAGGGCGATTCGGTCCATAATCATCATGGTTTTTCAATCCCCTCTTTTGATGGTTTCGAGAAATAGTTTCCCCAGCAGGCAATTCATTTATGCGCTCAAAAAAATTTTTTTGTACCAACAGGGTTCGACAGACTTTTTCGCAGACATGGTGTATTTTATACTCACAGCTTATCCAATTGGTCCCCGGTCGCGGGGACCCGGCTCATATCTTTATCCCACAACCCTGTTTCTGGGCGGATCGACCTTTACGGCTGATCCGCCACTTTTTATAACGTCTGATTCAACAATTGGGAAGCGAGGGACGGGCATGTCAAGAAAAGACCGCAAATTCACCGGAAGTGTAGAGTACATCCCCATTGAAGAAATTGAAAAAAGCACCGTGCAGCCACGAAAGCGGTTCGATGAGGCTGCTCTGCGGGAATTAGCAGATTCCATCGCAGCCTGCGGGATTTTGAATCCGCTGACCCTGCGGCGAAAAGGCACCGCCTATGAGCTGGTGGCAGGAGAGCGCCGACTGCGGGCAGCCAAGCTGGCAGGGCTATACGAGGTCCCCTGCATCATTTTAAATGCGGACCTTGAAACCGCGTCCCTGCTGGCCTTAGTCGAAAACATCCAGCGGGAAAATTTGGATTTCCTGGAAGAGGCACGGGCAATCCAACGATTGATGCAGCTGTTTGGGCTCAGTCAAGAAGAGACCGCCCGGCGCTTAGGGAAATCGCAGCCCGCCATCGCTAACAAGCTGCGTACTTTGAAGCTGCCCGATGATATACTGGACAAGCTTCGGGATTCCGGATACTCCGAACGTCACGCCCGGGCACTGCTGCGGCTGCCCGACGAGCTCGCTCAGCGGCAAATGCTGGCTTTGATTTTAAAAGAGCATCTCACCGTAGCGGAGACGGAACGTCGCATTGATACCCAGCTGGAAAAGCAAATGCCTACTCCGAAAAACAGGTGTCGAACGTTTTTGCTCAAGGACGTGCGGTTGTTCCTCAATTCCGTCGCCCATAATTTAGATGTCATGAAGCAAGGCGGCATTCATGCCGACATGCAGACCCGGGAAACCGAAGAGGAATTAATCCTAACTATCAGTATTCCAAAAAACCGAAAAGAACAGGCAGGATAACAAAAAACCGGGTGAGCCAAGGCTCACCCGGTCCTTTTATTTGTTGAGGTTTACAGAAACACTTAGGCTTCCTTCGATTCGTGCACTTTGGGCATCAGGAAGCAGACCACGATACCAACGACCACACAGACCAATTGTACCAAGGCAACAGTGTGCAGAGCGCTGGTAGCACCCGCCAGAGTCGCAGCGCCTTGCTCCATGCCTGTAGCCATATTGGCTGCGATGTTGGTACCCATCTTGGTAACGAACATCGGGACAAAGATGGCAACGCCAAAGGGAGCGCACATATCTTTGAACACGTTGAAAGTACCGGAAGCGGATGCAGAATCTTCAGGAGCCACACCAGCCAGAGCGACTTTAGTGAAGATGGCAATGTTGCCGCCCAAGCCCATGCCAACGAAGAACAGAGCGCCGCCCATTTGCAGAACGCCAGCGTTCTCATTGATAAGCATCATGATGGCAGAGCCGATGGCAACGAACACCAGAGCGATCGCAGCGACCACACGGGGCTCCTTCTTATCAGCCTGGGGACCCATAACGATGGTACCGACCGCCATGCCGACGTACTCAATGGACATCGCATAGCTGGCAATAGCAGTCTTATTCACAGCATAGCCGAAGCGGATAATTTCGGTCAGGCAAGCAGTCATCAAGCCCTGAGTCAGGAACAGCACGACCACGGGCAGGATGAAGTTCTTACGAGCGATGAATTTGCCGCTCATAATGGGGCTGGCAGCCTTCTTTTCGACCATAACCAAAATAATCAGGGAGACAACAGCAACGCCAATAGACGCCAGAGTGGTAACTGCGGCCCAACCGGACTGCTGGCCGAAGGTGGGGATGCAGACGATCGCACCGAACATCAGCAGAACGAACAAAGCGCCGCCCCAGTCAAAGCCCTGCATGGAACCCTTGGGGATGTTGGGGTTATCCTTGGCCATGACAAAGCACAAGATAACAGAGATGACGCACAGAACCACACAGACCCACATAACGGTACGCCATGCGTCAGGAGTGCCGACAGCAGACATGATAAAGCTGCCAATAGTCGGTCCGAACACGACCATGCCGCTGGCCAGAGCCAGATACAGAGTGAAACCGAAAGCAATCTTCTCGGGAGGGAACTCCACCATGATGTACGCCATAATGCTGGGAGCGATACCGGCAGCACCAATACCGACCATAAAACGGAACACCAGCAGCATGGGGATGTTTGCAGGGCAAATCGCAATCAGCAACTGACCGATAGTATACAGACCCAGAGAAGCCAGCAGAACTTTACGGCGACCCAAAGCGCCACCCAGCTTACCCATGATGGGCGCCATAGCGGCAGCAGCCAAAGAATATGCCAACGTAATGAACGTCAGGGATGCGTCAGCATTCCAAGCAGTCGCAATGGCGGTGGGCACAGAAGCGGTAAAACCGCCGCAAAGGCTCATCACAGCGGCTGCAACGGCGTAAGGAATAAATCCTTTCATGTAGCCGTTATTGTTTGTAGTTTCCACAGAAAATACCTCCTTGAAATTAGTGTTCTTCCTCAACACTTGGTAGAATTATACTCTATCGTTCACAAAAAAGTCAATAAAGAAATCGGTTTTCCCCCTCTTGGTTGGCTATTTTCGACAGATTGACGAAAAGATAACGGGTTTATGAACATTTTGACCAAATTATGAACAATGTGCCCAAATAATCCCCGCAAGCAGGAGCTGAACCGCCAGAACGGCAGGAAATCCCAGGCGAAACGCAGTATGTAAAGTCTTGTGGTGAAACATCCGCATCCCCAAGATACCGCCCACACTTCCGCCGATAACGGCGCACACGAACAAGGTCGATTCCCGGACCCGCCACCGATCATGCTTCGCCTTGTATTTATCCACCCCCATGAGACCGAACAGCAGCAAATTTACTGCCAACAGATAAACGACCAAATATTTCATTTCCGGCGGCCGTCCTTTCGGTCCTTCTGCTTTTCTCCACGCGCAGACCGGCCCCGTTTTTCTTCATGCTTCGGAGGCTTGCCCGGTCTTTTCCCCTGGGGTTTTCGGGTCTCCGGCATCTTTCCTTTTCCCTGGGGACGTTCCGGACGCACCAGGCATTCCCGGCCAAAACCGATTAGGTCAGTACGCCCTGCTTCTCGGAGTGCCTGGATGACCAGCTTACGCTTATCCGGCCTTGCCCATTGCAGCAAGGCACGCTGCATCGCCTTGTCATGGGGCGTTTTCGCCACGTATACCGGCTCCATGGTGCGCGGGTCGATTTCCGTATAGTACATACAGGTCGAAATGGTACCCGGAGTAGGATAGAAGTCCTGTACCTGCTCCGGGACCCGCCCACGGGCATGGAGATACTCCGCCAGTTCCACGGCATTTTCCAGCGTGGACCCAGGGTGGCTGCTCATCAGATACGGCACGATGTACTGTTCCTTATCATACCGATCGTTAAGTTTACGGTATTTGTCCATAAACCTTTCATAGACCTCAATGTGGGGCTTTCCCATATAGTCCAGCACGGAATTGACACAGTGCTCCGGAGCAACTTTCAATTGTCCTGATACATGATAATGCACCAGCTCCGAGAAAAATTCCCCGTTTTTATCACACAGCATGTAATCATACCGAATGCCCGAACGCACGAACACCTTTTTCACACCGGGGATGCCCCGGAGTTTCCGTAAAAGCTGCAAATAATCCGATTCGTCTGCATCCAGATTCTTACACGGCGTGGGAGCAAGACATTGCTTATTAGGGCACATCCCCCGCTCCAACTGCTCCTTGCAGGACGGATGACGGAAGTTGGCCGTGGGTCCGCCCACATCGGAGACGTAGCCTTTCCACAACAGATGCTTCGTCATAGCGGTGACTTCTCTAATGACGCTGTCATGGCTGCGGGAAGTCACCATCCGTCCCTGATGGAACGCCAGGGCGCAGAAATTGCACCCGCCGATGCAGCCCCGGTTGTGGATGACGGAAAAGCGCACTTCCTCAATGGCAGGCACGCCGCCCATGTCATCGTACATGGGGTGGACTTCCCGGGTGTAAGGCAGGTCCGCCACCTTGTCCAGTTCCTCCGTAGACAGCGGCATCTGCGGGGGATTCACCAACAGGTACTTCACCCCGTGCTGCTGAATGAGCGCCCGGCCGCGCACCGCGTCGTGCTCCTGATACTCCACCCGGGTGGCATCGGCGTAAGCTGCCTTGTCCGCTACAACATCTTCATACGATGGCAATACCACGCTCTTGTACGTGCACACTGCCGGGTCGTCCACGATGACGGCAGTGCCTTTAATGTCCGTCATCATGGCAGGCTTTTCCTTTTTCTTCAGACGCTGAGCAATTTCCCGGGTAGCAGACTCCCCCATGCCATAGGTGAGGATGTCCGCCGGCGCGTCGAAGAGGATGCTGCGGCGCACCTTGTCGTCCCAGTAGTCGTAGTGAGCAAAGCGCCGCAAAGACGCTTCCAGCCCGCCGATGATGATGGGCATATCCGGCCCGAAGGCCTCCCGGGCCCGGTTAGCGTACACAATGGTCGCCCGGTCGGGGCGCAGCCCCGCCTGCTTGCCGGGAGAGTAAAAATCCTCGCTGCGGTGCTTTTTGGCAGCGGTGTAGTGAGCCACCATGGAGTCCAGGTTCCCTGCGCCGATCATGACCCCCAGCTTAGGCCGGCCCATGGCGAGGAAATCATCACAGGAGTGCCAGTCCGGCTGGGCCAGGACCGCCACCCGGAAGCCCTCGGCCTCCAGCACCCGGGCAATGACCGTGGGTCCGAAGGACGGATGGTCCACATACGCGTCCCCGGTGACCACCAGGAAATCGTACCACCACCAGCCCCGGTCCTGCATATCTTGTTTGGAAACAGGCAAAAAAATTTCAGGATACAATGTAATTCATCCTTTATGTAATGTAGTATCTGCAATGTGTTTACTTTCCGCCGGCACTGATTTCAACCCCGTAGAGGTCGCCGCCTTCGGCGACCCCTACATGATAACTCTCAATTCCTGCGTAGGGGACGGTTCTAAACCGTCCCGCCTGTTCGACTCACGCCGCATGTCCCGGGCGGGTTTGGAACCCGCCCCTACGGATTCTAACGGACGTTCCCGTATTCCTAATTCTCCAGCACGCCCGCTCCCAGGGGTTTTTCCATCAGCAGCAGCGGCGCGCCGATGCCGGTGGATTCCCCCACCTTCACAAAGCCGGTATGCTGATAAAAGCCCTGGGCGTGGGTATTGTCCTCGGACACGTGCAGACACACTGACGTGCGGCCCATGTTGGTAAACAGTGTGGTGGCGTAGCCCAAAAGCTGGGACGCGTAGCGCTTGCCCCGGTGCTCCGGGCGCAGATATAAAAAGCCGATCCAGCCCTTTTGCTCCTCCGCGCCCCGCTGGGGATCCACCGCGATAACACCCACAGGCGTATCATTTTCCAGTGCCATGGCCACGGCGTTTTTGTCAGCCTCCAGCCACCGCCGAGCCGCCACCAGATACAGCGCCGGCACATAGCCCTCCGTATTCCCGTGGGCCGCCCGCCAGGAATCTTCATAGCATTGGAGATAAAACTCCGCCTGCTTTTCGTCCATCAGGTCCATGGGCACAAAGCGGAGATTTCCCAGATCGCTGCCCGTGCGCCACCAAGTCTGCTTGGAAAAGGTACTCAGGTCCTCGCCCAAATGGGAATTGTCGCAGGCATATTCAATCTGGATATCCGGCCCCTGCACGTGTAAGAGGGTCACGCAGGTGTTGTCCCCGTGCTGCACGGTGTGGATATCCTTGCTGCCCACGCCGTAGAGCCTGCACATCAGCGCGCGGATGGCCGTGCCGTGGGACACGATGGCCACGGTCTGTCCGTCGTGCCGGGCGGCAATGTCAATGACAGCGTTGTAAATGCGGTCCTGGAGATGCCCCCATTCCTCGCCGCCCTCCACATGCCAATTGGCGGGGTCGTTGCTGAAATTATCATACTGCTCCGGGTCATCGTGGAGCACATCGCCCCAACTCCGGCCCTCCCAAACACCCATGCAGACTTCTCGCAGCCGGGGGTCCAACCGCAGGGGTAGGTCGTGATACTTCAAA
This sequence comes from uncultured Clostridia bacterium, assembly GCA_947644595.1. Taxonomy (GTDB): domain Bacteria; phylum Bacillota; class Clostridia; order Oscillospirales; family Oscillospiraceae; genus HGM13010. Next base: position 104,270 of record CANSAE010000005.1, on the reverse strand, counting down.
ATCGCCTGGGCGGTGGTCTGAGTGCGGGACAGGTCGCTGGAATAGAGGGCATCCAGCGGGATGTCCTTCATCCGCTCGGCCAGCGCGGTGATCTGGCGCATCCCCAGCCCGGTAATATGTCCGTCCCAATGTCCCTGAATGCGGCGGTAATAATTTCCTTCTGCCTCAGCGTGCCGAATCAGATAAATCGTCGTCATATGAATTCCCCCTTTATCTTTATTGCGATTCTCCCAGCTCCTGCAACCGCTCTTCATATGCAGCTGCGTCAAGCAGCCAGTCCGCATCCTCTGGCTGGCCGGAGATCTCCGCATGTTCCATGAGATATTTCCCGAAATAATCTGTGAATCGAGCCGCTCCGGTGCAATCCAGATGGTGCTCATCAAAAAACAGCGCTCCTGATAAGCCCATGGCATCATAATCGGCGTTGAAATCATGGAAGCGGACCCCTCGTTCCGCCGCAATGTCCTCCACCGTGTTCAGCCGGGGCTTTTCTTCTTCGGTCAGATTGGAGGGACTTTTTATCAGCCACAGCTCCACATGTGCTTCCTCACATAAATCGACGATCTCCCGCAGCCATCGCTCGTTTTTCTCCGTCAGCGGAGCCCGTGCCGTGATGCCGTCCGTATCCGGCCTGGGCTGCGGGTCCGGCGTATCCCAAAGCATCACGTAGCCCTTATACGGGTCCCGGAGACTTTCACGGTTGAAATGATAATCCTCTTCTGTCAATTCGCTCCAGCGGCCGTGGTACTTGATAAAGTTCCACAGCAGTTCCACCCGCCCCGCCATGTCCGGCGCGGAGTGCCAGGCCAGCTGTACTTTATCCCAAGAAAACTGCAAATCATCCATATAGGAATACGTCACGCCCTCTTCGTGGTAATCCTCATCACTCAGGACCATTTGACATTCCACCACCACAAGAGAGGGAGACTGTGTTTTCAGCGCTTCCTTCAAATACGTATACGTCGCCCACACCGGCTGCTGCTGGGTGGCGAACACATAGCTTTTGACCCCCGTATTTTCCCACAGACGCAGAGGAGAAACGGATGCATAGGCGTGGCTGGAGCCGAAGAACATCACATCGAATTCCTGTTCCGGCTCGTTATAGAACCCGCCGACCTTATTGGTCATGTCCCATACGCCCTTCAGAGACTTGCGGGCAAACAACTGCTGCAAAGGCGCCAGCAGAAACGACAGAATCACCAGAAAAATCACGGCGCTGAGGAAAAATCGTACGGTTTTTTTCATGCCGCCACCACCTTAAAATACGAAATAGATGAATTGGGATTCCGCATAGCCGGGACCGTAAATGCCGAACACCAGCACCAGAATGGTCCCCAGAAGGTACACGGTCCAGCGGACCGGCAGCGGCAGGGCTGTGAGCCTGTCCCGCACAGAGCCGAACCGCTCCCGAAGAAGGTCTGACAGCACCAGCGCACCGATGGCAATGAACATCACAGTAAAATCCGGCTGGCTGAGCCCCAGCTCATACAGCGCCGGGCCGGTAATGGCGGAGAAATCAAAATTCCCGACTGTATGCCCAATCATATCCAAAGCCGTGCGGAAGGACGGCGCCCGGAAAAACAGCCAGGCAAAATCCACAAGGCAAAACGTAAACACCACCCGCACACACCGCCAGAACAGCGTTTCCCGGTCAATGTGCAGGGCATTGCAGGCCCGCTCCCGGGCCGGAGCCAGAATGCTTCCCATAACCTGATAAAGGCCGTTTAATCCTCCCCAGACTACAAAATTCCAGCTCGCTCCGTGCCACAATCCACTGGTAAGAAAGGTCACCATCAGATTGAAATATTTCCGCGCCGTGCCTTTTCGGTTCCCGCCCAGAGGGATGTACAGATAATCCCGGAACCAGGTGGACAGGGAGATATGCCACCGCCGCCAGAAATCCTGCACAGAGATAGCCAGGTATGGCCGGCGGAAGTTTTCCATCAGGGAAAATCCCATGACCTGGGCCGCGCCGATGGCAATGTCGGAATATCCGGAAAAATCACAGTAAATCTGCACCGCAAACAACACGGTGGCCAACACCACCGCCGCGCCGGGCAGCGCGGTATAATGGTCATAAACATAGGTGACCAGATAACTCACCCGGTCCGCGATGACGATTTTTTCCGCCATGCCCCAGAGCATGAGCAGCAGTCCGTCCCGTGCCCGGTCCGCGTCAAATGTGTGGCGCTCATTCACCTGGTGCAGCAGGTTTTTGGAGCGCTCGATGGGGCCCGCCACCAGCTGGGGGAAAAACGAGACGAACAGCGCGTACTTGAACAAGTTCCGTTCCGCTTTCACCTCGCCCCGGTAGACATCCATCGTGTAGGACAAGGCCTGGAAGGTGTAAAAGGAAATCCCCACCGGCAGAACGATGTCAAACGAGGGTTGCTTGAACGTCACCCCCAGCAGTCCGCACAGGGCAGAGAGATTATTCAGGAAAAAGTCAAAATACTTAAAGAAAAATAAAATCGCCAGATTGCTCAAAAAGCTCAATGCCACCCACAGCTTTTTTTGCCGGGCAAGCCCTTCGATGAGCAGGCCGCTGAAATAGGTAATGACCGTGGACAATGCGATGAGCAGGGCGTATTTGGCATTCCAGCACATGTAAAAGTAGTAACTGGCGCAAAGCAGCCATACCCACCGGACCCGGTGGGGCAGCAGGAAATATAAAATTGTCACAATGGGGAAAAACAGCAGGAAATCAATGGAATTGAACAGCATATTCCCGTCCTCCGTGACAGAATCAACGTTAATTATAATAGTATATCACGAATCGGACAGAAAGGGAAGCAAAAAGCGTTGATGCCGGCGCCCTGTTGTGTCAAACCGCGGGCCTCAGAATAGAATGACACGGGAGGAGGTTTTTGTATGATCTTTGCAGTTCTTGGAGGCGATGAACGCAGCGTGCATCTGGTACACCGGCTGCTGCGGGATGGGCATGAGGTGCGTACATATCAAATGGAGCGCGCTGAGGCTGTACGGGAAACAGCCTGCCCCACGCTGGAAACAGCTTTGTCCCGGGCGGGCTGCGTCATTTTGCCAGTGCCTCTGGCAGCGGCGCCGGGCGTGCTCAATGCTCCCTTCGGCAGCAGCGCGCTGCCTCTGGCGGACCTTTGGCCCCTGCTGCCGGCGGGGGTGCCGGTATTTTCCGGGGCAGTGAAGCCGGCAGAACGTGCCCTGGCAGAAGAACACGGCCTGGTCATCACGGACCTTCTCACCATGGAGGAGCTTGCCGTGAAAAACGCCGCGCTGACGGCGGAGGGTGCCGTTTCGGTCCTCATTCAGGAAACAGATCACTGCCTGATGGGAGAACCGATCCTCATCATCGGTGCCGGACGCATCGGCAAATTGCTGGGAACACGGCTGCGGGCTCTGGGAGCCAATGTGACGGTGTCTGCCCGGAAGGACAGTGACCTGGCCTGGTGCCGGGCGTTGTGTCTAGGCGCAGCAGACACCCGGGAGCTGGAGCTTATTTTGCCGCGATTTTCCTGCATAGTCAACACGGTGCCGTCCCCGGTGCTGTCCGGCGAACGGTTGACGCTGCTGCCCCAGGGCGCACTGGTCCTGGAGCTGGCGTCCAAACCCGGCGGCGTGGACCTGTCTGCCGCGGAAACGTGTGGCGTACGGGTCGTGAATGCCGGAGGCCTCCCCGGCAAGACCGCCCCCAAAAGTGCGGCAGAAGCCATTGCGGACACCATATACCATAATATTTGAGGCGATTTTGTGAGTGAGAAATTGCGGATCGGATGCGCATTGTGCGGTTCGTTTTGTACCTTTGAGAAAACTATGGCAGTGCTGGAGGACCTGGCCGGACGTTATGACCTGACAGCAGTGGTCTCTCAGAACGCCGGAAGCATGGACACACGGTTCGGCACTGCGGCCGACCACAGGAAGCGCTTGGAGGAGATCACTGGAAAACCCATTATCCAAACGATTTCCGAGGCCGAGCGCATCGGCCCCGGAAAGCTCTTTGATGTGCTGGTCATCATACCCTGCACTGGCAACACGCTGGGCAAGCTGGCCGCCGGCATCACGGACACCACCGTCACCATGGCGGCAAAGGCCCATCTGCGGAACGGCCGCCCGGTGGTCATTGCCATGAGCACCAACGACGGACTGTCTGCCAGCCTTAAGAATGTAGGGGAATTGATGGTACGAAAAGGTTACTATTTCGTTCCTTTCGGTCAGGATGATCCGGTCAAAAAAGAAACTTCTTTGGTGGCAGATCTTACAAAAGTGGAACAAACAGTCATCAAAGCACTGGAAGGGAAACAACTTCAGCCAGTGCTGCTTTAACTATTTTGGGGCAGATGGGTGCATCTGCCCCTATTTTGCCCCAAATGGTTACGAAACAGGAAAAGAGACAGGATAAATACAAACGGAAACAGTTTGATGAAAATTACAAAAAGTGCTTGCATCGCACTAAATCTTGTGTTATAGTTATCCACGCACCCCAAGATACACACAAGATATAGGAATACTTTGTTATATTGACCACACCGCATCCTGCGGTTTTTAAAAAGCCACAAAAGAGGAGTTCACATCATGAAAGTCATTAAGCGCAACGGCTCCGAAGTCTCCTTTGACCCGGAAAAAATCACCGCCGCCATCACCAAGGCCAACTTGGCTGTAGAGGAAAAGCATCGCCTGAACCCCGAAGATATTCAGGATATCACGGATATCGTCACCTATAAGTGCGGCAAACTAGGCCATACCCCCAGTGTGGAGGAAATTCAGGACCTGGTGGAGCTGCAGATCATGGGCCACGGCGCCTATCCACTGGCCAAGGCCTATATCACCTATCGCTACGAGCGCTCTCTGGTGCGGCAGGCCAATACCACGGACGACACCATTTTGAGCCTCATCGACTGCACCAACGAGCTGGCCAATCAGGAAAATTCCAATAAGAACCCGCAAATCAACTCCGTCATGCGGGACTACATGGCCGGCGAAGTGTCGAAAGACCTGACCCGCAGGATGCTCCTGCCCAAAGAGGTGGTAGACGCCCACGACGCGGGTATCATTCACTTCCACGACGCGGATTATTACGCCCAGCGGATGCACAACTGCGATTTGGTGAATCTGGAGGACATGCTGGAAAACGGCACCGTCATTTCCGGCACCATGATCGAGCGGCCCCACAGCTTCTCCACCGCCTGCAACATCGCCACCCAGATCATCGCCCAGGTGGCCTCCAACCAGTACGGCGGGCAGAGTATCTCCCTGACCCATCTGGCGCCGTTCGTGCAGGTCAGCCGGGAGAAGTTCGATAAACAGGTACGCAAGGAGTTTGTCGATGCAGGCGTGCAGGCCACGGAAGATCAGATCCGGGACTTGGTGGAAAAGCGGGTGGACGATGAGATCACCCGTGGCGTACAGATGATCCAGTACCAGGTCGTCACACTGCTCACCACCAACGGACAAGCTCCCTTCGTCACGGTGTTCATGTATCTGGGCGAAGCGAAAAACGAGCGGGAGAAAAAAGACCTGGCGAAAATCATCGAAGAAGTTCTTCGACAGCGGATCCAGGGCGTAAAAAATGAATCCGGCGTATGGATCACCCCCGCGTTCCCCAAGCTCATTTATGTGCTGGAGGAGCAGAACATCCACGACGATTCCCCGTACTACTACCTGACCGAGCTGGCGGCAAAATGCACTGCCAAACGCATGGTGCCGGACTACATCTCCGAGAAAAAGATGCTGGAGCTGAAGGTCGACAAAAACGGCGAAGGCCATTGCTATACCTGCATGGGCTGCCGCAGCTTCCTCACCCCCTATGTGGATCCGGCAACGAATAAACCCAAATACTACGGCCGGTTCAATCAGGGCGTAGTCACCATCAACTTGGTAGACGCGGCGCTGAGCTCTGGCGGGGATATGAACAAGTTCTGGAACATCTTCGACGAGCGGTTGGAGCTGTGCCACCGGGCACTGATGTGCCGCCACAACCGGCTCAAGGGCACGCTGTCCGACGCCGCGCCCATCCTGTGGCAGTACGGCGCACTGGCCCGGCTACAAAAGGGTGAGACCATCGATAAGCTGCTCTACGGCGGCTATTCCACCATCTCTCTGGGCTACGCAGGCTTGTATGAATGCACCAAGTACATGACCGGCAAGTCCCATACCGACCCCGAAGGCGAGCCTTTTGCTCTTCAGGTCATGCAGTATATGAACGACAAGTGCAAATCTTGGAAAACCCAGCATAACATTGACTTCTCCCTGTACGGCACCCCACTGGAGTCCACCACCTATAAATTCGCCCAGAATCTCCAGCGACGCTTCGGCATCATCGAGGGCATCACAGATAAGGGCTATGTGACCAACAGCTATCATGTTCACGTGACAGAAGAGATCAGCGCCTTTGACAAGTTCGAGTTCGAAGCCAAGTTCCAGGCCCTGTCTCCCGGCGGCGCCATCAGCTATGTGGAAGTACCGGACATGCAGCAGAACATCGAGGGCGTCATCGCCATCATCCGGTATATCTACTACCACATCATGTATGCCGAGCTCAACTGCAAGAGCGATTACTGTCAGGTCTGCGGCTTTGACGGAGAAATCCAGATCGAGGAACTGGACGGCAAACTGATTTGGAAATGCCCGGTATGTGGCAATACCGACCAAAATAAGATGAATGTCGCCCGGCGCACCTGCGGCTATATCGGTACCCAGTTCTGGAACCAGGGCCGGACCGAGGAAATTCGGGACCGTGTGCTGCACGTGTGTCTGGATGAACAGCCTGTGGCCTGCGAATGCTGATAACTGTGTAAAATCAATTTGTAGGGGCGGGTTTTGAACCCGCCCCTACGATTCTATATGAGGAAATCCGATTTATGAACTACTGCTTACTGCGAAACTGCGATGTGGCCAATGGGCCGGGGATGCGAGTCACTCTGTTCGTGTCCGGCTGCACCAATCACTGCCCCGGCTGCTTCCAGCCGGAGACCTGGGATTTTGACTACGGCGAGCCCTTTACCGGGGAGACCCAGGCACACATTCTGGAGCTGCTAGGTGCTGAGTACATCTCCGGGCTGACCCTGCTGGGCGGCGACCCTTTTGAGCCCTGCAATCAGCGGGCGCTGCTGCCGCTGCTGCGGCAGGTCAAGGCCCGGTATCCGAAAAAAACTGTCTGGGCCTACACCGGCTTTTTGCTGGACGCCGAATTGCAGACGGATGGCAGCCACCCCCGGTGCGAGGCGACGGACGAACTGCTGACATATCTTGACGTACTGGTGGACGGACGTTTCGTGGAGGGACAAAAGGATGTACGTCTGAAATTTAAAGGTTCCAGAAACCAGCGCATCATTGACATCCCCAAAACTCTGGCTGAGGGTCAAATCATCTTAGCGGAACTATAGAAAAAATTTCGTACCGGCGCTTTTATGAAGCGCCGGTACGACTTTAGTTTTCCATCTGCTTTCCAAGGAACATAGACACCGTTTGGGCCAATTTCAATTCGACTTCTCCCACGCCCGGGCTATCTTTTTCCGACAGGAACAATACGCCGCCCAACACGTCTCCTTCGGACAAAATGGGTGCGGCCACGGCCACACGGTACTTGTCATCCCCCGCCAATACGGGAACGCCTTTTTGTCCCCCCTCCGGCTGATACAGCTTGCGGGACTCCAGAATTTGCTCCAGTTCAGCGCTGATGGTTTTTTCCTGCAATTCCCGCTTCCCTGAGCCGGATACAGTCAGGATGGTGTCCCGGTCACACACAGCCGCCAGGCCGGATGTGGTTTTGTTGAGAGACTCACAGATTTGTGCGGCAAAGTCAGACAGTTCCCCCATGGGGGAATATTTTTTGAAGATTACCGCGCCGTCCTTATCGGTGAAGATCTCCAGCGGGTCACTTTCCTTAATGTGCAGGGTACGGCGGATCTCCTTGGGGATGACCACTCTGCCCAGATCATCGATCCTGCGAACGATTCCGGTTGCTTTCATGATATTTGAAAAACTCCTTCTTTTGAAACTTTCCCCGTTAGTTTTTACAGCAAAAGGAGATTTATACACGTTTGGAAACTGCCGCAAAAATAGGCAATGCGTCATAAAAACAGCGGAAAGCTTTGGACAACCATCACAGGAATGAAAAATTTCCCAAAAAAGTATGGAAAATATCCTTTATATGTTATAATATTATTTGTGTGCGCCGGAAGCCGCTTCCGGCGCTGCCTGTTCAAATGATAATTTTTTACAATAGATGGAGGGAACCAATTTGAGCAAACGTTTCTTGTACTTGTTCCAGGAAGGCCATGAGGCCTTCGGCGGTGACCAGACCACCATGAAAAATATTCTGGGCGGTAAGGGTTCCGGCCTGGCCGAAATGACCAACGCTGGAATGCCCGTGCCCCAGGGCTTCACCATCACCACGGAAGTCTGCACCCAGTATTATGCCGACGGCCGGGAAATCAACCCGGAAATTCAGGCCGACATTTTCCGCTACATGGAAAAGCTGGAAGAGATCACCGGCAAAAAATTCGGCGACGTGAACAACCCCCTGCTGGTGTCCGTGCGCTCCGGCGCCCGGCAGTCCATGCCCGGCATGATGGACACCATTTTGAACCTGGGATTGAACGACGCGTCCGTGGAAGGCTTGGCGAAAAAGACGGACAACCCCCGCTTTGCCTACGACTGCTACCGCCGTTTCGTGCAGATGTTCTCCGACGTGGTCATGGGCGTGTCCAAGACCTTGTTCGAGGAAGTCATCGACGAGATGAAGGAAGCCAAGGGCGTGAAAAACGATGTGGACCTGACCGCCGACGACCTGAAGCAACTCGTGGTCAAATTCAAGAAAATTTACGAGGACAACGAGGGCAAGCCCTTCCCCCAGGATCCCAAGGAACAGCTCATTGAGGCGGTCAAGGCCGTGTTCCGCTCCTGGGACAACGAGCGCGCCAATGTCTACCGCCGCATGAACGAAATCCCCTACGAGTGGGGCACTGCGGTGAACGTGCAGGCCATGGCCTTCGGCAACTCCGGCAACCGCAGCGGCACCGGCGTGGCCTTCACCCGCAACCCCGCCACCGGCGAGCGCAAGCTCATGGGCGAGTACCTCATCAACGCCCAAGGCGAGGACGTGGTGGCCGGTGTGCGCACCCCCGAACCCATCAGCCACCTGCAGGAGCAAATGCCCGAAGTATACAACCAGTTCGTGGAGCTGGCCGGCCGGCTGGAAGCCTATTACCGCGACATGCAGGACATGGAGTTCACCATTGAGGACGGCCACCTGTTCATGCTCCAGACCCGCAACGGCAAGCGCACCGCCCAGGCAGCCCTGCAAATCGCCTGCGATTTGGTGGACGAGAAGGTCATCACCGAGAAGGAAGCCGTGCTGCGCGTGGAGCCTAAGCAATTGGATACCCTGCTGCATCCCCAGTTCGATTCCAAGGCCCTGGAGGCCGCGGAAGTCATCGGCAAGGGTCTGGCAGCCAGCCCCGGTTCCGCCTACGGCAAGGTCGTGTTCTCCGCGGAGGACGCCGCCGCTTGGCATGAGCGCGGCGAGAAGATCGTTCTGGTCCGTCTGGAGACCAGCCCGGAAGACATCATCGGCATGGAAGTGTCTCAGGGCATCCTCACCGTGCGCGGCGGCATGACCAGCCACGCGGCCGTCGTGGCCCGGGGTATGGGCACCTGCTGTGTGTGCGGCTGCGGCAACAGCAACGACGTGGTCATCGACTACAACGCCAAGACCTTGGTCATCAACGGCAAGACCTTCAAGGAAGGCGAATATATTTCCATCGACGGCTCCACCGGCAACATCTATGAGGGGCAAATTGCCACCGTCGCCGCCACGGAGAACGCCAATTTGAACCGTTTCATGGGCTGGGCCGACCAGTACCGCCAGCTCATGGTATACCAGAACGCGGACAACCCCCGGGATGCCAAACAGGGCTTCGACTTCGGCGCCGAAGGCATCGGCCTTTGCCGCACAGAGCACATGTTCTTCGGTGAGGACCGCATCCGCGCCATGCGCGAAATGATTGTGTCCGACAACACTGCTGACCGGGAAAAAGCCCTGGCCAAGCTCCTGCCCTTCCAGCAGAGCGACTTCGAGGGCATTTACGAGGTCATGGGTGAGCGCCCGGTGACCATCCGTTACCTGGACCCCCCGCTGCACGAGTTCCTTCCTCAGGACGAGGGCGAGATCCAGAGCATCGCCAAGGAACTGGGCGTGAGTGTGGAGAAGCTGCACAACGTCATTGCGTCCCTGCATGAGTTCAACCCCATGATGGGCCACCGCGGCTGCCGCCTGTGCGTGTCCTATCCGGAAATCGCAGTCATGCAGACCACCGCCGTCATCAACGCGGCGCTGAACGTGAACAAGCGCAAGGGACTTTCCATCGTGCCCCACATCATGATTCCTCTGGTGGGCGAGGTCAAGGAGTTGAAGTATGTCAAGGACGTCGTCGTTAAGACCGCGGACGAACTCATTGCCAAGTCCGGCACCAACATGAAGTATGAGGTCGGCACCATGATCGAGATCCCCCGCGCGGCCCTCACTGCCGACGAGGTGGCCAAGGAAGCGGACTTCTTCAGTTTCGGCACCAACGACTTGACCCAGATGACCTTCGGCTTCAGCCGTGACGACGCTGGCAAGTTCCTGGATTACTACTACGACAGCAAGATTTACGAGCTGGACCCCTTCGCCCATCTGGACCAGACCGGCGTGGGCAAGCTGGTGGAAATGGCCACGAAGCTGGGCCGTCAGACCCGCCCGGACCTCAGCGTGGGCGTGTGCGGCGAGCACGGCGGTGATCCCTCCAGTGTGGAGTTCTTCCACAAGGTGGGCTTGGACTACGTGAGCTGCTCCCCCTTCCGCGTGCCCATCGCGCGGTTGGCGGCAGCACAGGCTGCCATTAAGAACCCTCGGTAAGTTAAAAATCCCCGGAGCAATGCTCCGGGGATTTTTTATCCCTGTTTCTCTGTTTTCTGTACCCCGGCAATGCCAAGGACGCTTCCCGCCAGACTCATTCCGGAAAACACCATCATCGCCGCGGAAACGCCGAACAGATCCGTCAGCCGACCACCGATGAGGCTGGAAATCACCGTTCCCAGCGTCAGCATCCCCGTAACGAATGCCTGCCCCTTCACCGCGTCCTGGGGCTCGGTCACGTCCAGCGCGTACTGTACCGACGCGGGAATAAACAATCCATAGGTCGCCACCTGAAGCATGGTCGCACCGTACAGCGCCGGGACACTCACAGCCAGACCCGTGAGTGTTACTTTCACCGTGAACAGCGCCATGGCTGTTTTGATGACACTGCTGCACCGCACCTTTCGCAGCAAAAACCCGAAGCCCAGCATCCCGGGCAGCTCCAGCACGGCCATCATGGCCCCCAGCCGGCCCATTTCCTCCGTATCACCGCCTGCGTGCTCCACCAGCTGAATCGTAAAGTTGTTGATAAAACTGTGCCCCACAAAGATGAGCGCCACCCCAGCCAAAAACAAACCGTACCGGGGATACTTCCGGAAAAATGCCGCCGGCCCGGCGCTTTTACCAGCAACCTCGCCGGAGGCCTCCCGCACCTGCACCGCCACCGTTTTCCGCTGGAAATAGAACACCGCCATCAATAGCAACATCAGTGCCAACAGCGCCAGTGCCGCTGCCGGAACCGCACGGGGACCAAACTGTTCCGCGGCCCGGGCCACCAGGAGAGATGTCACCGCATAGGATACCGAGCCCATGGAGCGGCACATCCCGAAATCGATGGGTGCGCCCCAGCCGGACAAATAAAAGCTGAAGGAATTCACCAAGGGCTGAATGCTCTGCATCCCCGCCAATAACAAGATGTATACACCGGTCAGCGCCGCACGTTTCCCCGGCAGGAAAAACGCTGCTGCCGCCAGCATCAGCAGTACCAGCAGCATCCCCGATATGAGCCCCAGAAGCGTTATTTTCCGGGACCGGTCAGCAATATCCGCCAGCACCGTTTGGATGGGCAGTGCCAACAGATTCCCCGCCGCCAGGATCAGCCCCAGCTCCGTACTGGAATAACCCCTCCCCAGCAAAAACACCCCGGCAAAGGTGAAGGTAGCGCAAAATGCCATCCAGTTCAGCCCGTTCATCACGGCGTATTCCAAGTTATATTGTAAGGTTTTGTGTTTGGTCATAAATGCCCACCTTTCGGTATTTAAAAAGGCATTATACCCGTGTGAACGCTGCTTGTCAATGAAAACCGCGGAAAAAGGCCAGCCGGCAAGATATGCCCGCTGGCCGGTGTCATTTCCCAAATCCTCGCATGTTCTCGACGATCATGCGGATCTGCGCCGTGTAGCCTTTCAGTTCCCGATTGCTCCGCCCAGCCAGAGTCCGGGACAGATCCAGCAGTTCCTTGGCCGCCGCCACCAGATCGGAAAACACTTGATTTTTCTTCACAGACGCCTGGGTCGGCTTCACGATGGGCACGCCCTGCGCCACCAGCTCAAATTTTCCCCGGCGCAGGTCATAGCAGGCGCCAGAATAAGGAGCGTGGGCTTCGTACCCGAATCGCTCCCGGATGGTTTGGGCAAAAGTATCGCACACCGTATCCTCGCCGTGGTTGACAAATATGGCTTTCGGCGGCGTTTCCAGACCGCCCAGCCATTCCAAAAGCCCGTCCCGGTCGGCGTGGCCGCTCATGCCCGGCAGGGTGCCGATTTGAGCGTGGATGGCAATCTCCTCGCCCAGGATCTTCACGGACTCACAGCCGTCGATCAGCCGGCGGCCCAGGGTGCCTTCCGCCTGATAGCCCACGAACAGCACAGTGCTTTCCGGCCGCCAGAGATTGTGCTTCAAATGGTGGCGGACACGTCCGGCGTCGCACATTCCCGAGGCGGAAAGGATGACCTTGGGCGTGGGGTCAAAGTTGATGGCCTTGGATTCCTCTGCCGTCTGGGCGATGGAAAGTCCCGGGAAAATCAGCGGGTTCACGCCAGTTTCCATGATATATTGGGATTCCTCGTCCAGATAGTCCTTATCGCACTGCAAAAACACGCTGGTGGAATTTTCCGCCAGGGGACTGTCCACATACACCGGGAAATCCGGGTGGCCGTGGACCATGTTTCGTTCCTTGATCTCCCGCAGGAAATACAGCATTTCCTGGGTACGGCCCACGGCAAAGGCAGGGATGACCACGTTGCCGCCCCGGTCAAAGGTCTCCTGCAAATAGACCGCCAGCGGCTGCAAAACGTCCTTTGCCTCCTCGTGGAGCCGGTCGCCGTAGGTAGATTCCACCACCACATAATCCGCCTGGGCCACGGGCTGGGGATTGCGCAGAATGGGCTGGTTTTTGTTTCCCACGTCCCCGGAAAACAGCACCTTCCGGGTCTCGCCGCCCTCGGTGAGCCAGACCTCAATATTCGCCGAGCCCAGCAAATGCCCCGCATCGTTGAAACGCACGGAGACGTTCTCGCTCAGCTGCAAAAGCTCCCCGTAGCCACAGGGCCGCAGGTTTTTCACCAGCCCTTCCACATCCGTCAGAGTGTAAGCCGGTTCCACTGGCGGGCGACCCGCCCGCTGCTCTTTCCGGGACTTCCACTCCGCGTCCTGCATCTGGATGTTAGCGCTGTCCCGCAGCATAATGTCCACCAGCATACAGGTGGCCCCGGTGGCGTACACCGGGCCGGCAAAGCCGTTTTTGTACAGCAGCGGCAGGTTACCCGAGTGGTCGATGTGGGCATGGGTCAGCAGGGCGAAGTCGATGTCCCCCGCCTTGATGGGCAAATCTGCGTTTTCGTACAGGTCCTTGCCCTGCTCCATACCGAAATCCACCACAAATTTCGTGGTGCCGACCTCCACCAGTGTGCAGCTGCCCGTGACCTCGTGGGCAGCGCCTAAGAAAGTAAGTTTCATTTAAAACACCTCTGAAAACCAGATTACAAAAGCAAAGCCCAGCGCAGCGGGTGTGCTTTTGAGAGGACGAGCCGCGGAATGTACGCGCCCCGCCGGCAACGGGGAAAGGGAATGAGTCGCGCGAATACGAGCGTAGGGAACGGTTCTAAACCGTCCCGTTTCTCTTGGCAATCCAAAAATAGACGGTTATAACAAAGCCAGAAACTATCTATTTTTGGACAGTAAAGTCAATTGGAGGAACTGTACTGAATCGATTGTCAGAAGCTTTGTTCCAATATGCTGTCAATAGCGGCGGCCTGACCCGCTGGCTGACAGACAGGAATATTGCCGAAACCTATGAACTTTCCGCAAGATACGCCCAAGAGCAAAGGAGCAGCTGTTAACGTGCCTTTCCCATGAAAGCAGAACGCTGTTTCAAAAATTTCTGGTCAATCTCGACGACTCCCGTCAATTGGAATGCGAGATGTTGTTTTGCCAAGTCTTGGCCATGGCCTGTCCTTGGGAGCACTGCCGCTTTGATACTCAATCCTCAAACCGAAACGTCCGGTACTGCACCGCCTCCGCCACATGGGGCGGCCGAATGTCCGCGCTGCCGTCCAGATCCGCGATGGTCCGGGCAACGCGCAAAATACGGTCGTAGCTCCGGGCGGACAGGCCCATTTTGTCAAAGGCCTTTTTCATCAGCGCCTCGCCGGCAGCGTCCAGCGCACAGAATTCCCGCACCTGTCGGGGACCCATCTGGGCGTTGCAGGTGATACCCGTGCCGGCGAAGCGGGCCCGCTGAATCTCCCGGGCCTTGTCTACCCGGGCCTTGATGTCCGCCGAAGATTCCGACGGCGCGCGGGTCCGCAGCTCCTCGTATTCCAATGCCGGGACTTCCAGCAAAATGTCCATGCGGTCCATCAGCGGGCCGGAAATGCGGCTGCGGTACTTTATCACCGCAGTCTGTGAGCAGGCGCACCGTCCGGAGGGGTGTCCGTACCACCCGCATTTGCAGGGATTCATGGCCGCCACCAGCATGAAGCGGCTGGGGAAGCTCACCGTGCCGGACACCCGGGACACCGTCACCTGCCCGTCCTCCAAGGGCTGGCGCAGCACCTCCAGCACCTGGCTGGGGAATTCCGGGAACTCGTCCAGAAACAACACGCCGTTGTGGGCCAGGGAAATCTCCCCTGGCCGGGGGTTGGACCCACCGCCGGACATGGCCGTGGCAGATACGGTATGGTGGGGCGAGCGGAAGGGCCGCCTGGAAATGATGGGGTTGCTCCGCCCGGTGAGTCCCGCCACGGAGTGGATCTCCGTGGTCTCGATCATCTCTTCCCGGGACATGTCGGGCAAAATGCCGGGCAGACGCTTGGCCAGCATGGATTTACCCGCACCCGGCGGGCCGGACATGAGCAGATTGTGTCCGCCCGCGGCCGCCACCTCCAGTGCCCGGCGGACGTTCTCCTGGCCTTTCACATCAGAAAAGTCCAAAATTGTTTCCGATGCCAACGGCGCCTCCGGGCAGGGAGCGGGCGCAAACGGCGCTTCCCCCTTGAGATGCTCCAGAAGCTCCGTGACTGTGTGCACCGGGTACACAGCGATGTCCCCAGCGTAGGCCGCCTCCTGGGCATTGTCCGCCGGGACGAACAGGTGCCGCACCCCGGCCCGCCGGGCCGCGATGGCCATGGGCAGCGCACCGAGGACCGGCCGCAGTTCTCCGGTGAGAGACAACTCCCCGAAAAATCCACAATCCGCCGCCGGAGGCTTGATGGCGTCCGCCGCGGACAAAATCCCCAGCAGCACCGGCAGGTCATAGACCGTGCCGGCTTTTTTCGTATCCGCCGGGGCCAGATTCACGGTGATGCGGCTCACAGGGTACTTATACCCCGCGTTTTTGATAGCCGCCCGGACCCGTTCCCGGGCCTCCTTCACGGCGGCGTCCGGCAGGCCCACAATGTCAAACCCCGGCAGGCCGTTGGACAAAAAGCACTCCACGGACACTTCGTATCCGCCGATGCCCTTGATGCCGAAAGAACGGATTTTTGATACCATAGGGGCCCCTTTCTATGAAACACCCGGATGAGCGGGTGGGTGTTTCTGTAAAAAATCATTTTCTTGCTCGCAAACGTGCAAAATTCCTCCCATTGCGCCCTATGGGTAGAAAGGCCTTCAGGGGGAAAACCGTTCGCACAGCCGCTTGAGGCACCAGGCCAGGCCGATAGCCAGCAGCACCGCCAGGCCGTTCACCGCCACATTATGGTTCGGAAACACCGGCCGCAACGCGGCAAGCAGCTTTTCGTGCACCAGATACAGCTCCAGTGTCATGCCGCCGAAAAACAGCAAAAACCGCTGGATGACGCCGTCCTTGCGCAGAAACGAGAGCACAATACTCCCTAGGAACACCAGGCACAAACTCAGCGGCGTGAACAGGTACATCCGCAAAAACCAAGGGTCACAATCAATCCAGAGGTACCACATCAACATCGCGCCGACGGTGCACAGCAACGCTGTGGGAATGAGGGAATATTCCTTTCCCCGCTTCACCTGCGGCGCCAGAAAGCAGCCGATGAGAAAAATCGGGATACGGAACACAAAACCGTTGATGCGGTAAAAGGCCGCCTGGTCCTGATACAGCAGTAAGGCCGCGCCATAGCCCAGGGCCAGGATCAAGACCCAAATCCAATAGTTTCCGCCTTTGATGACTTTGTACAGCAGGGGATAGACCGCATAAAACACCACAATGGCCGCGATGAACCAATAGGTCTGCACTCCGTCCCGCCAGTAGCTGACGAAGGTCACATTCGCCATGGTTTCCGCCGGCGTGATATGTCCCAGCAGACAGCGGCCGCCCTCATAGAATACCGCCACGACGGCATAGGGCAACAACACCCGCAAGGCGCGCTTTTTGTAAAAATGCGCCGGGGACGGGTCGTTTTCCATGGAGTAGTACAGTCCGATGCCGGACAGGAACAAAAACACATCCACTCCGCAGTAGCCCGTGGCCTTGATGAGGTGCAGGGGCGGCCAGTCAAAGCGCAGGGAGGAGTGGAACAGCATGATCCATAAAATCGCCAGTCCAAAGACCCCGGAACGCTCCTGACTGATGACGTTCAGATTTGTCTGCCGTTTCATAGACCGCGCTTCGCCGTTTCCACCGTCTGCTTCATCCCGGACAGCAGGGTGAGCACGTCAATGCCTACAGTCACATTGGGGAAGCCCTGGCGGAAGTACCCCGCCGCAGCATCTGCGTCGCCGCAGAACATGATGCACAGCTTGCCCGCCGCTTCGCAGGCCTTGCGCACCCGCTCCACAGCGGCGATGTGGTCGGGGTGGTCGAATTGCCCGGGGATACCCAGGGCAATGGATAGGTCAAAAGGCCCGATGAAAATGCCGTCCACACCGTTGATGGCCACGATCTCCTCAATATGTTCCAGGCAGCCGGCAGTCTCGCACTGGGGGATGAGCAGGGTCCGCTCGTTAGCGGTGTTCATATACCCCGCCATGCCGTTTGCGTACTCCGGGCCGAAGCCCCACCCCGCGTCCACCGTGGGGCAGTAGCCCCGGCCGCCCAATGGGGCGAACTTAGCGTAGGACACCAGCGTTTGCACCTGCTCCACAGTCTCCACCAAAGGCACGATGAGCCCGGCGGCACCAGCGTCCAGCATTTTCAAAAACTGGCCACGATCCATACCGTTCACCCGCACCAGTGGGCAAAGTCCCGCCTGCCGGGCGGCGGGGATGAGCTCTGTGACGTGCTCGGCGCCGATGGGACTGTGCTCCAGATCCAAGATTACGTAATCCAGCCCGGTCTGCCCTAGCACCCGCAGGGAGGCCGCGGACAGCAGGTGGGAAAAGGTCCCCATGCAGGGCTGACCGGCTTTGAACTTGTCTAATACAATATTTTCCATATCATTCCTCAACTTTGACAATGGCGATGTGCAATTCATCCAACTGCTTTTGTTCCACACTCCCCGGCGCATCCATCATCAGGTCCTGGGCATTCTTGTTCATGGGGAAAGGGATGATCTCCCGAATCGTCTCCACGCCGGACAGCAACATCACCATACGGTCCACACCGGGGGCGATGCCCGCGTGAGGGGGCGCGCCGTAGCAGAACGCATTGAACATAGCGGGGAATTTCGCTTTCACGTCCGTCTCACCCAGACCCACCATTTCAAAGGCCTTCACCATGATCTCCGGGTCGTGGTTCCGTACCGCGCCGGAGCTGAGCTCCACGCCGTTGCAAACCAGGTCATACTGGAAGGCATTGATGGTCAGGGGGTCCGCTTCGCCCCGCTCGGCCTTCAGCAGGATGTCCAGCCCGCCGTTGGGCATGGAAAACGGGTTGTGGCAGAATTCCAGCTTGCCGGACTCCTCCCCGATCTCGTACATGGGGAAGTCCACGATCCAGCAGAATTCGTAGCGCTCCTTGTCCATATGGTTGGGGCAGAAATTGCCCAACTTGTTTCTGAGCACCCCGGCAGTCTTTTGGGCAGTGAGCTTTTTGCCCGCGGTCAGGCCCACAAAGCAGTTTTTCGTCAGGCCCAGAGCGGACACCACCTGCTCCTTGACAGGCTGCACGAACTTGGCGATGCCGCCCACGATTTCGCCTGCCTCGTCATAGCGGAACCAGTACGCTTTCTCACCGGACTGGACCTCTACTTCATTGCAGATGCCGTCAATCTGCTTGCGGGTGCCCTCAAAGTCCGTGACCACAATGGCCTTCACGGTGTTACTTTCAAATGGGCCGAAGCCGATACCGGAGAGCAGCTCCGTGGCGTCCTGCACAGTCAGGTCGATGCGCAGGTCCGGCTTGTCGGAGCCGTACACTTCCATGGCTTCCGCAAAGCCGATGCGCTTGAACGGGGGTTGGGACGCGATATTGTAAGTGCCGTATTTGGCGAAGATAGGCGGCAACACGTCCTCCAGAACAGCGAAAACATCCTCTTGGTCGGCAAAGGCCATCTCCATGTCCAACTGATAGAACTCGCCGGGGCTGCGGTCGCCCCGGGCGTCCTCATCCCGGAAGCAGGGGGCGATCTGGAAATAGCGGTCAAAGCCCGCCGTCATCAAAAGCTGCTTGAACTGCTGGGGGGCCTGGGGCAGGGCGTAGAACTTGCCGGGATGCTTGCGGGCGGGGACCAGATAGTCCCGGGCGCCCTCGGGGGAAGACGCGGTCAGAATGGGGGTGGTGATCTCCATGAAGCCGTGGTCCGTCATGGCGGCGCGCAAGGCCGCGATGACCTGGGAGCGCAGGATGATGTTCTGCTTCACCGCCGGATTGCGCAGGTCCAGATAGCGGTATTTCAGCCGGATGGACTCGTCTGCTTCCGTGGAGCGGTTGATCTCAAAGGGCAGTTCGTTGTATCGACAGCGGCCCAGCACCTCCATGGTCTGGGGGACAACCTCAATATCTCCGGTGGCCTGCCTGGGATTCTTGCTGTCCCGCTCCCGGACCGTTCCGGTGACGGAGATGGTGGATTCCTTGTTCAGGGCCTTGAACGCCTTGAACAGGTCCTCATTTTCAATGACCAGCTGGGTGGTGCCGTAGAAGTCCCGCAAAACGACGAAGGCAAAGTTGTTGCCCACCTCCCGCATAGTCTCCAGCCAGCCCACCAGGGTAACGGTCCTGCCCACGTGCTCCATGCGCAGGTCGTTGCAGGTATGTGTCCGTGATTGTGTCATGATGTATCAGCTCCTGTTTGATTTAGGTAATGTTCTATCCATACCGTAGGGGCGCCCCTACGGGGTCAATCAGTTTTTAGTCTGTATTGGGCGATCAATGCGTCGATTTTTCGTTGGAGATCGTCGGAACGGGGGACATAGCAGGACAAATATCGGTCCAGCTTTGGGGCGGTGTAGCAAAATTGGCCTTCGCCGTAGGATTGCAGGCCCACTATGCCGGCTTCCGCGTTTTGGTCATGGGTGTGGAGGCTCCAGTCCGCCATGCCGTCGGTCAGCTCATGGCTGCCGACGCCGGGGAGCAGATTGCCCAGCCAGTTCAGGGGCATCCGGCAGACCCGGATGGAAGCCAGCAGGTCCGACCATTCGCCGTTTGCGGAAGCGGCAGTATAGACCTCCGCGGCCAACTCGCCCCAGTCATTTGTGGGGTGGAGCCGCAAGGAACAGTCTCGTGGAGATTCCATTTTCCCCCGAACCCTCTTGTGAATCCCCCGGGAAGTCGAGGTACAAGCAGGTGGTTTTGGGGCTTTTTGCAACGCAAAAAGCTTATTTCTCCCGAATCACGGGGATGTGCTTCCGTTCTTCAATCGCCGCGGCGATGTTGCGTGCCGCAACGTCTGGCGGCATGGCTTGCTGTTCGCCGGTTTGCAGATCCTTTACCGAGACCGTGCCCGCCGCGGCTTCGTCTTCGCCGATGATGACGGCGTAGGGGATGCCCAATTTATCCGCGTAGGTAAATTTCTGCTTCACCTTTTTCGGCTCGGTGTACAGCTGGGTGCGCACGCCGGCTTCCCGCAATGCGGTCGCGGCGGCGATGGGGTAAGTCAAGTCCTCCACCATGGGGATCACCAGCACGTCCGCCGGGGACGTGACCATGTCGTCATTCAAAAGGCCCTGTTCTCCCAAAACGTAAAACAGCCGGGTCAGGCCGATGGAAATGCCTACGCCAGGGAGTTTTTTGTCCGTATAATACTCCGCCAGATTGTCGTACCGCCCGCCAGAGCACACAGAGCCGATTTCGGGATGGTCAGTGAGGGTGGTTTCGTATACGGTACCTGTATAGTAATCCAGGCCCCGGGCGATGGTCAAATCAATCTGGAAGTGATCCTCCGGCACGCCGAAGGCCTCCAGGTATTTCGCCACGGTGGTGAGTTCGTCCAGTCCCATATCGAACAGCGCGTTTTTGCCCCGGTACTCCTCCAATTTCTCCAGCACTTCCGTGTTGCCGCCCTTGATGGCGATGAATTCCACGATATCTCCCACATTGTCTTGGCTCAGGTCCAGCTCATCATGAAGGAGCAGCCCCACCTTCTCCGCGCCGATCTTATCCAGCTTGTCCACGGTGCGCATGATATCTCCGGAGCGGTCCGACAGGCCCAGCATGTCATAAAAGCCATTTAAAATCTTCCGGTTATTCACCCGGATGACGAAGTTTTTCAGGCCGAATTGTGTGAAGGTCCGGTAGATGATGGACGGAATTTCCGCCTCGTTCACGATATCGAGACTGCTGTCGCCGATGACGTCGATATCCGCCTGGTAAAACTCCCGAAATCGGCCCCGCTGACTGCGTTCCCCCCGGTAGACTTTGCCGATCTGGAAGCGCTTGAAAGGGAACGCCAGATTGCTGTAGTTGGCGGCCACATACTTGGCCAGGGGCACCGTCAAGTCAAAGCGCAGGGCCAGGTCGCTGTCTCCCTTCATAAAGCGGTAAATCTGCTTTTCCGTCTCTCCGCCGCCCTTGGCCAGCAGCACCTCCGCAGATTCGATGATGGGCGTATCCAAGGGGGTAAAGCCGTACAGGCCGTAGCTTTCCCGCAAGATTTCCATCATGCGTTCCATCTGTACCTGCCGCTGGGGCAAAAGCTCCATAAAACCGGACAGCGTCCGGGGTTTCACTCGTTCCATGACTGTTATTCCTTTCCAAACTGTGGCAGGAAAGGATGCCCCGCCCATAACAGATGGGCAAGCGCATCCTTTCCTGTTGATTTTCCTTTAATCCGCCTTAGGGTTGACGATATCGCGCCAGTCCAAATCGCCCCGCGCCAGACCTTGGATCAGCACTTCCGCCGTGGCGATATTGGTAGCGAAGGGGATCATATACTGGTCGCACAGACGTTCGATCTGGTTGACCTCGTGAAAGCTGGCCTTGTTGCCCGGGTCACACAAGAAGATGACCAGGTCAATCTCGTTATAGGCGATGCGGGCCCCGATCTGCTGCGCTCCCCCCTGATTGGCATGGAGGTACATGGTGATGGGCAGGCCGGTGGCTTCTGCGATGAGCTTGCCTGTAGTGTTGGTGGCACACAATTGATGCTGCGCCAAAATGCCCTTATACGCAATACAGAACTGCACCATCAACTCTTTTTTCCGATCGTGGGCCATAAATGCGATATTCAAATGACTTCACCCTTTCTGCTTACGGTTATTATAAAAATGTCGTGAAAAAAAGCAAGGAAAATTTCACAAAACAGCGGCCTTTACCGCAGAAAACTCATTTCCGATTCCATCGTCTTGGTGGAATCCTTGATGCTGAAATAGGCTTCCATGACTTCCCGGCCGATAAACGCGATGGAAGAACCGGACGAACCCTTTTCCACCACTACGGCAACCGCCACTTCCGGGTCCTCATAGGGCGCGAAGCAAACGAAGATAGCGTTGGTGCCGCCGCCGGTCTGGGCCGTGCCGGTTTTGGCGCACACAGACAGGTTGCAGTCCCGGAACGCCTCATAGGCGCTGCCTTCAAAGGTGTTGGCCACCATGTACATGCCATAGCGCACCGCTTCATAATTCTTCTCGTCCGTCTCTACAGCGCTGAGCACCGCCGGCTCCCGCTCATAGACCGTCTCACCGTAATCATAGCTGGTGACCTTTTTGAGCACCGACGCCGTATGTCGCTGGCCGCTGTTAGCCACGGCGGCGATGTATTCCGCCATCTGGATGGGGGTATACACACTGTAGCCCTGGCCGATGCCGGTCTGCACCGTATCGCCCTGGTACCAGTCCGCACCGATATTTTCCAGCTTATAGGCCTGGGTGCCAATGACGCCCAAGGATTCCGGCAGCTCAATACCGGTGGCCACACCCAAACCAAAGCGGGCGGCATAATCGGACAAGTCATCATTGCCCACAAAGTCACTGATGGTATAGAAGAAATAGTTGCAGGACACCTGAATGGCCTGGGCCACATTCACCGCGCCGTGCTTGAAGCCGGCGCTGTACGCCCAGCAAACGGGAGCGTAGCCCGCGTCAGCGTATTTGGTGAATTTACCCTCGTCCTCAATGGTGGATTCCGTGGTAATGATGCCCTCGTTCAGACAGGTGACGGCCGTGCAGGGCTTGAAGGTGGAGCCCGGGGCGTAAGTGCCCATCAGCGCACGGTTGAACATAGGCTGGGCCTCATCGGTGCTGACCTCAGCAAAGTTTTGCAGCAGGGTTGTCAGGTCATAATCCGGCCAGCTGGCGATGGCCAGCGGCTCACCGGTTTTCACGTCCACCGCTACAATGGCCCCGCCGGTGATATCCGGCTTAATCTCCTTATCCATATGGAGCTCTTCAAACTCCTTATTGGCGGCATCCCGCTCCGTTTGCAGCTTTTCGATGCTGGAGGCCAGAATGCGCTCCACGGCCTCCTGGAACACGATGTCAATGGTCAGATACACATTGTTCCCCGGCTGAGGCTCCTGGGTATATTCTCGCCGGACAATGGCGCCGTTTGCCGTCTTGGTCACGTCCACGGTACCGTCCACGCCGTGAAGATACTCCTCAAAGGCCAGCTCCGCGCCGGCTTTGCCCACCTTGGAGTCATAGGCATAACCCTTGGACAGGTAGGTCCTGGCATCTGTTTCATCCATGGCGTTAATGTATCCCAAAATGTGGGACGCACCCATGGTGTTGTATTCCCGCACAAAGCTGGTCTTGACCTCCACGCCGGGTACATCCTGTTCCAAAAGCTTTGTGATGAGCGGCAGGGACGCATCCTCCACAAAGATATAGTCCGAAGTGTCCACGATGTACCGGCTGTTAAGTTCATAGCGCAGGCCGGCAATTTTCCGGGTCTGCTCATTGTCGTAGCTGTGGTCGATTTTATACCGGGAGCGGAAAAAGGCCATCAGTTCCACGGCGGTCACTTCTCCGTCGTTGAGGCCCGTATCCTCCGCCAGAGACGCATAGACGTTATTCGTCCGGGCATTTTCGATATACCCTTCCAAAATCGTCTGCTGAACAGCGGTGATATCCTCCTTAAATTCAAAGGGCGACTGTGCCGTAATGGGCAAGTCATCGGTATACGTCTGCCCAAATTCCTCCACCATATCGATCAGTTCCAGAATGACCGCGTTAGGGTCTTCCTGCTCAAACAGCTCATCGGTATTGATAACGATATTGTAGCAGGTGCGGCTGGACACCAGCAGGCGGCCGTAGCGATCGAGAATATTGCCCCGGGAGGCGGCCACAGTCTCCATCGTCACGTTGGTATCCGCGCTTTCCGCCGCATAGGCTGCGCCTTCGATCACCTGCAATTTAAACAGCACCGAGAAATATAGCACCAGCAACAGCGCCAGCATGATGCCGCCGCCCACCAGTCTGCCAGTTGAGATCAGTTTTTTCATAGAAAGGTTCCTTTATCGTTTGTTTCCCCACCGGGAAATTCGCTTTATAACGGTATAACTCACCGCGGCCATCGGCAGGGACCACAGCGTCTGCACCAAGGCCGTGAGCAGGCAAGTCAGCGCCGAACCCGGCTCCACGATGATTACCCGCACCATCTGGCACAGCGCTGTAACCAGCAGAGCAAACCCCGCGGTGGCCATATAGGCCGTGAAGCTGTGGCTGATCCAGAACTCCGCCGCCAGGCCAGATATGAATCCGATGGCCGGAAACAGCAACGTAAACAGGAAGGTGCTCTCCGGAAAGCTCAGGTCACACAGCAACCCGGCCAAAAGGCCGAATAATCCGCCGCGAAAGCCTCCTTCAAACAGGCTCACCGCCACGCAGGCCGCCGGGATGAACAGCATTTTCACCCCGAACAGGCCCAGCCGGGCGAACACTGTGTCTTGGAAGAACATCATCACTGCCAGACACAGGATATATACCAGTGCCAGACGCAGCTTTTTGAAATCAATTACATCCGCGAACATAGGGCCTCCTTACTCCACCACCTGATAGTCCTTGATGACGAAGATCTGCGTCAGCTCATCCAGCTTGGTAAATGGCTCCACCACAGCATATTCCACCTGGCCCGCCGCTTCCGTATGCACAGAGGAGACTGTGCCCAAGATCAATCCCTGGGGATAGGCTCCGCCGGCGCCGGAGGTGATGACGATGTCCCCGGTGATGATCTGCCCTGTTTCCGCCACGAAGCTGAGCTTCATGTACTGGGACCGCATCAGGGTATAATCCCCTTCCAAAATACCGGAGACCTGCTCATTGCCTACCAGCACGCCGATGTTAGTATCCAGGTCCACCACGGTTTCCACCGTGGACCAGCTCGTCCCCACCTCGGTGATGGTGCCCACCAGCACGCCGTATTCCGTCACAACACTGTCCCCTTTTTCCAGACCGGAATCGCTGCCCTTACTGATGGTAAAGCTGGAATCCCAGTTGGATGCGTTCCAGGACACCACCTTGGCGGATTCAAAGGTATAATCCGTGTGCTTTTGCTGGAGATTCAGCAGTTCCCGCAAACGGGCATTTTCCTCCATCGCCTGGTCGTTGGCCCGGATCTGATTTTCCAGGTCCGCCAACTGTGCTCGCAGGCGCTCATTTTCCTGGACCAGGTTGTCATATTTATAAACATATCCATACAGCTCTTCCATGCGGCTGACCACCGCGGTGGCCACCTTCTGGAAAGGTGTCCGGATCGCACCGGACACATTGGACAGCAGGCCCGCGCCTCCGTCCCGTACGCTCCGGCCCACGGCCAGAATCCCCACGACCAGAAATACCACGATGAGCAATCGGATCCCGTATTTTTTCAAATAGGCTTTCAAAGCAACGTCACACCCACTTCTTTCAACAGTTTTCCCAGGCAGCAGACGGGCAGACCCATCACATTGAAAAAGTCGCCCTCGATGCCTTCCACAAACAATGCCGCATATCCCTGGGCCCCGTAGGCCCCGGCCTTGTCCATGGGCTCGCCAGTTTTGATGTATGCGTCGATTTCCGGGCCGGACAGCCGGCGGAAGCAAACCTTAGTCTCCTCCGCGGCGGACAGGACCGCATCGTCCCTGATGACCGTTACACCGGTATATACCGTGTGCACCTTCCCGGACAGGGACGAGAGCATCCGGGCCGCGTCCTGCTCATCCCGGGGCTTGCCCAGGATGCGTCCGTCATGCCACACGATGGTATCTGCGCCGATGACCACATCTCCGGGGGCGCAGTCCTTAGCCACAGACGCAGCCTTTTGCCGGGACAGTTTTTTCACCGCCTCCTCCGGGCCAATGCCGTCCGGCAGGAATTCCTCTCCCTGGGCGGGCCAGACTTCAAACTGAAGGCCCAGCATCTCCAAAAGCTGCTTTCTCCGGGGGGAACCGGAGGCAAGGATCACCGCCATCACTCCACCCCCCGGTAATACAGCCCACGGGTCAGCCCGTTGGGCCGGTAGTCAGACAAGCCGAGGTAGCTCTTGGCCACTTCCACGCATTCTCTGGGCGATTCCGTGGTAAACATCATCCGCACGCCCCAAAGGCCGGCGGTCTCATAGTCCCGGCGCTTATCCGCCAGAAAGAGCTTATGGGCATTGTAGATCACGTTCCGGCAGCCGAATTCCCGCACCACGGGGAACACGCTCCCCGTGCGGTCGGACAACTGCCCGGGAGTCTGGCAGGAGCAGCGGCCGGCGCTGTTTTTGATGATGCACTGGTCGCTGACCATGGCAGGCAGGCGGCCGTAGATGATCATTTCCGCGTCAATAGGCTTTTTCAGATCCCGAATCTGGGCCGCCCGCAGTTCAAAGGAGGCTGTGGCGGATTCCAGTCCGGCGGTACGCAGCACGTCCAGCGCGTAGGAATTGAAGGCGTTCAGCCCAAAATCCCCCCGCACCCGGCATCCTGCCTGACGGGCTAGGAAAATGTGCCCCAAATTGCCCACCAGCGCCTCGTCGATGCCAGCCTGACGCACCTCCTGGAGCATCTTTGCCACCTCCGGCACCTGATCATCCGTGATAATCCGGGGCAGTACCGCCGCCACCGTGGCGCCTTTTTCGATGAACATGTCCGCACAGTGCGGATCCTTGTACAGCACCTCTAACGGAACATACAGGTATGCCGGACGCAGCTCTGCCAGCTCCTCTGTGAGCTGGTCGGCGGTGAGCACCTGGAAAATCATCCGCGGGTCCTTGCGGATGAAGCGGTCCGTGGGCACCGGCGGGAACTTCTGTACCCGGCGCTCCGGACGCTGGGCCCGCTTCGCCGTAAGTTCTGAGATCAGCTTTCGCCGCAGTTCATTGATCTCCGACGCAGTCACATGGAGCCCGGGATCAATCTGGCAAAACACATTCTCCGCGTAATAGGGTGTGCCGCCGGTTTTATACATCTGGTCCCGGATCTGCTGCTCCGTCACGCCTTTGCGCTCCGCTCTGGCGGGCAGGTTCCCCGTGACCACCACGCGGTTGCTGTCCTTGTCCGAAACAGCCGCCTGGATGGGCTTACCCTCCTGGATCACCACGTAAAAGTCCACCGGCACCCGGCGGATCTCCGCATCCACATACTGCTTGCGGATGGTATTGAAAAATTTTTCCTGCTCCCGGTTCCGTTCCTGACGGGTACCAAACATCTCCGGGCCCCGTTCGCCGTTGAAGTATCCCTGGGTAAAGCCCTCCCGGGAGAAGGCCCGCTCCAGCTGGTCATATTCAACCTCGCTGGGGGCGCGGCGCTCTTTGATGACCTTGGCGTACACTTCCGTGACTGCCGCGGTATATTCCGGACGCTTCATGCGGCCCTCAATCTTCGCGCAGGTGACGCCGGCATCCTCCAGCAGCTGCATCTTGTCCACCAGGCAGTTGTCCTTCAGGGACAGGGGATAATCGTCCATCCGGCCGCCCATGCTGTACTGCATCCGACAGGGCTGGGCGCACATGCCACGGTTGCCGCTCCTGCGGCCGATGAGGCTACTCATATAGCATTGCCCGGAATGGCAGAAGCACAGGGCCCCATGGACGAACACTTCCGTTTCAATGGGGGCGTGCTTGGCGATGAACGCAATCTGCTCAAAGCTCAGCTCCCGGGCCAGCACGGCGCGGGTGAGCCCCATCTGGGCGCAGGCCTCCACACCGGCCAGGTTATGCACGCTCATCTGGGTGCTGGCATGCAGGGGAATATCCGGCACCGCCTCCCGGATGACCTGAATCAGTCCCAAATCCTGGATGATGATGCCGTCCGCCCCCAAATCGGAAGCCAGACGGGCCATACCGGCAGCGTCGGCCAGTTCCCGGTCTCCCACCAGGGTATTCAGGGTGACGTAAACCTTGCACCCCCGGATGCGGCAGTACCGCACAGCCTTGGTAAATTCTTCCTGAGAAAAATTCGCCGCGCCGCGCCGGGCATTGAAATCGCCGAATCCCATATAAACCGCGTCCGCCCCGCTCTGCACGGCGGCGATCACGCTTTCCGGCGAACCCGCCGGCGCTAACAATTCTAACATAAAGTCACTCCAAAAAGGTGAAATAACTGTAAATGGACACAATTAGAGATATTAAATCAATGTATTATAGCATATAACACCCCCTTGCGACAAGACAAAATTCATGCTATACTACAAAATACGAAAAATTTTCCCGGAAAAGGAGGCGCACCGCCTATGGCAAAGGAAGAATATATCGTATCCAGCCCGGCCTGTGTGTCCATTCCGGTATCGGATGTGGACATGCTGCTGCAATGCGGGAATGATGACTGCATCCGCATGTATTTGTACTTGACACGCTGGGACAAGCCAAGAGACGACGTGCGCATTTCTCAGGACCTTCACTTGCCCCTGAAATCCGTGCAGGAGGCCGGAAGGCAGCTGCGGCGCATGGGGCTTTTAAGCGACCGCACGGCCCCGTCCGCCCCGGCGGAGGAACTGCCCCAGTACGATGCGGGATACATCGCCGCCCGGACCCGGGAGGACCCCCGCTTCCGGGACCTCGTGCAGGAAGCGGGACAAATTCTGGGCCGCAGGCTGTCTACCACGGAGCTGCAAAAGCTCTTTGGTATCTATGACGATCTGGGTCTGCCGGCAGAAGTCATTGTGATGATGATGAACGCCTGCAAGGAGGAGTGGGCAGAAAAATACGGTCCCGGCCGTATCCCCACCATGCGGCAGATGGAAAAAGAGGCTTACGTTTGGGCCCGGCTGGAAATTTTCACCCTGGAGCAGGCGGAGACCCATCTCACCCGCCGCCAGGAGAAAAAAGACAAGGTCCTGTCCCTGAAACGGGCCCTGGGCATCCGGGACCGGGAGCTGTCCGCCACGGAAAAGAAATATCTGGAAGAATGGGTGGACTTGGGCTTTTCCCAGGAGACGATCCTCCTGGCCTATGACCGCACAGTGACCCAAACCGGTGGCCTGAAATGGCCGTATATGAATAAGATCATAGCAAGCTGGCACCAAAAGGGCCTGCACACCCCCGAGGAGATTGCCCAGGGCGACGGTCGACGGACCGGGTCTGTCCGAAAAGGCGCCCTGCCCTCGGAATCCCGCGACATTCCCGGCGGGGAAAAGGAACGGCTGATGAAAATTTACGAAAGCATCCAAAAGGAACGGTAGGAGGCATCCATGGCATTGGACGGGAAGCTGCTGGCGCTGGCCAGAAAACAGCTGGAGGACATCCGGCACCATAACGAGGACGCCCAGGCCGCCCACCGACAGGAGGTGTATGCCCGTCTGCCCCGGGTACAACAGATTGACACGGCCCTGCGCGGGCAAATGCGGGAGCTGGCAGGCCTGACCCTGTGGGGCGGCAAAGCAGTATCAGAGGACCTGGCCAAGCTGGAGGCGGAAAATCTGCAGCTTCAGCAGGAACGCCGGACCTTAATCACGGCCGCGGGCTATCCGGCAGATTATACCGACGACCGGTACAATTGCCCAAATTGCCGGGACACCGGGTATACGGACGGCAGGATGTGCAGTTGCCTGCGTCGGATCTATAACGCTCTGGTAACGCAGCAGCTGTCCACACTGCTCCGGGGGGATGAACGGTTCTCCAAGTTTGATTTAGGACTTTATCCGGACCTTCCAAACGAAAACGGGAATAATCCCCGGGAATGCATGGCCATCATTCGGGACTTCTGCGAGGCTTACGCCCGCCAGTTCGATGGCCGGGGCCCAAATCTGGCATTTTCCGGCGGACCGGGGCTGGGCAAGACATTTTTGTCCGCCTGCATCGCCAAGGTGGTGTCCGAAAACGGCTGGTCCGTAGCCTATGACAGCGCATCGGCCTGCCTGGGGGCGTTTGAAAAGGAGCGTTTTTCCCGGGACCCGGAGGAAAAATCCGCCGCAGTGGCCACAGTGCGGCAATATCTGTCCTGCGATTTGATGATTTTGGATGATCTGGGCACAGAGATGAGTACACCCGCCGCGCAAAGCGCGCTGTATACCTTAGTCAACAGCCGCCTCACCGCCGGGAAGCAGACCATCATCAGCACCAACCTCTCCGAACGGGAGCTGGAACAGCAGTACACGCCCCAAATCGCCTCACGGTTGCTGGGGGAATATCAATGGCTGCACTTTTTGGGCACGGACATCCGGAGACGATGAATCCGACGACATCAAACCTTGGAGGGCTTATGGAACATCGATTCCATGAAATACTTGCCGGCCTGCGGTATCGCAGTGGCAAACGCCAGCGGCAGGTGGCCGCAGACCTGGGCATCAGCCAGGCGCTGCTGAGCCATTATGAAAACGGCACCCGGGAGCCGGGGCTGGACTTTTTGACCCGGGCCTGTGATTATTACGGTGTCACCGCCGATTATCTTTTGGGCCGCACCGGCCCGGACGCTCTGGCAGGCAGTGAATTATCCGCCCTGGCAGACCATCTGCGGGATTTGGCAGATAAACTGACATCTCTTTCCGAACACTAAGGGGTATTTTTATGATAGACCAAAAACACATTCGGAACTTTTCCATCATTGCGCATATCGACCACGGAAAATCTACGCTCTCCGACCGCATCATCGAGCTGTGCGGCGCGGTGGAGCAGCGCATCATGGAGGACCAGATTTTAGATAACATGGACCTGGAGCGGGAACGAGGCATCACCATCAAAGCCCGGGCCATCGGCCTCAATTACAAGGCCGACGACGGGGAGACCTATACCCTCAATCTCATCGACACGCCGGGTCATGTGGACTTCAATTACGAGGTCAGCCGCTCTCTGGCTGCCTGTGAAGGGGCCATTCTCATCGTGGATTCCAGCCAGGGCGTGGAGGCCCAGACCCTGTCCAACACCTATCTGGCCCTGGACCACAATCTGGAAATCCTCCCAGTGCTGAACAAAATCGACCTGCCCGCCGCGGATCCTGTTCGGGTGAAGCATGAGATCGAGGATATCATCGGTATCCCCGCCATGGACGCGCCGGAGATTTCCGCAAAAAACGGCATCAACATCAAGGATGTGGTGGAGGATATCGTGAAAAACGTCCCGCCCCCCAAGGGCGACCCGGACGCATCGCTGAAAGCACTGATCTTCGACAGCCAGTACGACAGCTACCGGGGCGTCATCGTGCTCATGCGCATCGTGGACGGGCGCATCCGCAGGGACGACGAGGTGCTGCTCATGTCCACCGGGGCGAAGTACAAAGTGATAGAGGTGGGACATCTGGACCCCCTGGGGCTGGCGCCCTGTCAGGAATTAGCGGCAGGGGACGTGGGCTATTTCACCGCCAGCATCAAAAATGTGGCAGACACCCAAGTGGGCGACACCGTGACCCTGGCCGCGGCTCCGACCCCGGAACCCATGCCCGGCTACCGGCCCGCGCGATCCATGGTGTATTGCGGCATCTACACCGCCGACGGCTCCAAGTATCCCGACCTGCGGGACGCGCTGGACAAGCTGAAACTGAACGACGCTTCCCTGTCCTACGAGCCGGAGTCTTCCGCCGCCTTGGGCTTCGGGTTCCGCTGCGGATTTCTGGGGATGCTCCACATGGAGGTCATTCAGGAGCGGCTGGAACGGGAGTTCGACTTGGATTTGGTAACCACTCTGCCATCTGTCATTTACGAAATCGAAAAAACCGACGGCACGGTGGTCTATGTGGACAACCCCCACAATTACCCGGATCCAGCGTCCATTCAGGAAGCCCGGGAGCCGTATATGCACGTTTCCATCATCACACCCCAGGAGTATGTGGGCAACATCATGCCCATGTGCCAGGACAAGCGGGGCATTTACAAAGATATGCAATATCTGGACACCAATTTGGTAGAACTGCGGTACGATATGCCCCTGAATGAGATCATCTATGATTTTTTCGATTCCCTAAAGGCCAAAACCAAGGGCTATGCGTCTTTGGACTACGAATTAGCAGACTACCGGGCCAGCGATCTGGTGAAGGTGGATCTGATGCTCAACGGAGACCAGGTGGACGCGCTGAGCCTCATCGCTCACAAGGACAAAGCCTATCCCCGGGCCCGGCGGCTGTGCGAAAAACTCAAGGAGAATATCCCCCGACAGCTGTTCGAGGTGCCGATCCAGGCGGCCATCGGCGGGCGCATCATCGCCCGGGAGACGGTGAAGGCCATGCGGAAGGACGTGCTGGCCAAGTGCTACGGCGGCGACATCACCCGCAAGAAAAAGCTGCTGGAAAAGCAGAAAGAGGGTAAAAAGAAAATGCGCCAGCTGGGCACGGTGCAGATTCCCACGGAAGCGTTTTTGGCAGTGCTCAAGCTGGATGAGGAATAATCGTGATCGCGCCTGTGGGCGTGACCTATCCCGACCAAAGGCCAGGGCACGATTTATAGGAGAACCACCGGTTCCCCTATATGCCCCCTCCCTCCCGCTCGCTCCGCATAAGCGCCAGAAACCAAGACAAAGATTTGGACTGGCTTATCCGAGGGGGCATTTTATTCGTAGGGGCGGGTTCCAAATCCATCCATCAACACAGCGCAGAAAAAATAAAAAGGTCTGTCCCATGATGGGACAGACCTTTTTATTTGCACCGTTTCCGGCAGTGTTCGCAATCCCCGCCGCATCCGCTGGTGTCATGCCGGCGGATTTTCCGAATGGCGTAGATGAGCCACAGAGCGAGCAATACGAGAACAACAGCAGTCAGCATGACGTCACCTCACAACAGCATCATACCCAAAAGGTGCACCACACATGCAGCGACCCACGCGACGACACACTGCATCACGCAGATGCCCACGGCCCACTTGCCGCCCAGTTCCCGCTTTACTGATGCGATGGCGGCCACACAAGGTGTATACAGCAGGCAGAAAACCAGGAAGGTCGCCGCTGTGAGCGGCGTGAGCAAGGTGCCCAGTCCCGCCACGGTGCCGCCCAGCAAAACCGTCAGGGTGCTGACCACGCTTTCCTTGGCCATGAAGCCTGTGATGAGCGCCGTGGACAGCCGCCAGTCCCCAAAGCCCAAAGGCCGGAAAATGGGAGCGATACCGCCGCCCAGCAGAGCCAGCAGGCTCTGGGAAGAGTCCGACACCACGTTCAGCCGGATGTCGAAGGTCTGCAGGAACCAAATCACGATAGAGGCCACAAAAATCACGGTAAACGCCCGGGTGATGAAGTCTTTTGCCTTGTCGTACATGAGCTTGCCCACGTTTTTCGCGCCGGGCAGACGGTAATTCGGCAGCTCCATCACGAAGGGTACCGGCTCACCCTGAAAGGCGACCGTCTTAAGAAGCAGCGCGAACAGCACCGCCACGACGATGCCCATGAAGTACAGCAAAATCATCGCCAGGGCCGCGTGCTCTGGGAAGAAAAAGGCGGAGAACGTGGCGTAAATGGGCAGCTTCGCCGAGCAGGACATAAACGGCGTGAGCAGGATGGTCATTTTCCGGTCCCGGTCGGACGGCAGCGTACGGGTGGCCATGATGGCGGGCACCGAACAGCCGAAACCGATGAGCATAGGCACAAAGCTGCGCCCGGACAGCCCGATTTTCCGCAGCAGTTTATCCATCACAAAGGCCACCCGGGCCATGTAACCGGAGTCCTCCAGAATAGATAAAAAGAAAAACAGCACCACAATGATGGGCAGAAAGCTCAGCACGCTGCCCACCCCAGCGAATATGCCGTCGATGACCAGAGACTGCACCACAGGATTGAGCCCGTAAGCGGTGAAGGCGGCATCCACAACAGCTATCAGCCGGTCAATGCCCAGAGCCAGCCAGTCGGACAGCCGCTGACCGATGACGGCGAAGGTCAGCCAGAACACCAGCGCCATGATGCCCACGAACGCGGGCAGGGCGGTGAAGCGCCCGGTAAGTATCTCGTCAATCTTCGCGCTGCGGGCGTGCTCCCTGCTCTCGTGGGGGCGCACCACCGTGAGTGCGCAGACATTTTCAATGAAGGTGAAGCGCATATCCGCCAGAGCGGCGTGGCGTTCCTTGCCGCACTCCGCCTCCAGTTGGGTGACAATGTGCTCGATGGCCTCCTGCTCGTTGGCATCCAGCCGTAGGACCCGCAAAATGAGCGGGTCGGATTCCACCAGCTTGGTAGCAGCGAAGCGCAGGGGGATGCCAGCGGCCGCGGCGTGGTCGGAGATGAGCTGCTCGATGCCGTGGATGCAGCGGTGCACCGCACCTTTGTCCGGTCCGTAGGGCTCGCAGAAGTCCCGGCGACCGGGGCGCTCCCGGTATTTTGCCACGTGCAAAGCGTGGGCCACCAGCTCGCCGATGCCCTCGTTCTTCGCCGCGGAAATGGGGACCACGGGGATGCCCAGCAGCTCTTCCAGGCGGTTGACCTGGATGGTGCCGCCGTTATTCAAAACCTCGTCCATCATGTTCAGGGCCAGCACCATGGGAATGTCCAGCTCTATGAGCTGCATGGTGAGATAAAGGTTGCGCTCAATATTCGTGGCGTCCACGATGTTGATGATGCCGTCGGGCTTGTCGTCCAGCAAAAACTGCCGGGTCACGACCTCCTCGCTGGTGTAGGGGGACAGGGAGTAGATGCCGGGCAGGTCCGTGATGACCGCCTCCGGGTGGCCCTTGATGACGCCGTCCTTCCGGTCCACGGTCACGCCGGGGAAGTTGCCCACATGCTGGTTGGAGCCGGTGAGCTGGTTGAACAAAGTCGTTTTACCGCAGTTCTGGTTCCCCGCTAGGGCAAAGCGCAGGGCCTTTCCATCAGGAATGGGAGCCTCGCCGGTGCGAACGTGGTACACGCCCATCTCGCCCGTGTGGGGGTGGGGAATATCCGGCGCGGGGGCGGCCCGGCGCTTTTCGTGGGCGTCGTGGGGGTTGGAAACCTCGATGCGGGCGGCGTCGGCCTTCCGCAGGGTCAGTTCATATCCCCGGACGGTGAGCTGCAAAGGGTCGCCCATGGGCGCAGTTTTCACCAGAGTGACTTCCGTGCCGGGGGTCAGCCCCATGTCGAGGATATGCTTTTTCAGGGACAGTTCCGCCCCGCCCACGGCGGTGATGTACGCGTCCTGTCCCGGTTTCAGTTCCGCTAAAGTCATGGGCATCGTCTCCCCGTACTTCTCTTGGGTCTATTATACACCATGTGTCAATGGGGGAAATGCCTGAGAAGAACTCCTTGAAATTGACAAAGATTGCCAAATCGTGTAAAAAGCAAAAACCGCCACTCGGCCGTGACGGTTTCTTTAGTTTCTAAATAAACCACATAAGGCTAACCGCTTATCGGCAGCGCCTTTTCTATCTATATATACACGATTGTGTTGGGTTGTCAAGTGGATTGAAGTGCGGAGGAAAATCCACCCCATTTCTTTTGTGACCAAAAGAAACGCGGTGGAGCCGCAAAGAAAAGTCTCGGGGGGATTCCGATTTCCCCCCGAACCCCCTTGAAACGGCCAAAGGGCTACCGCCCTTTGGAATCCCTGGGAAGTCAAACTACAGTCAGTCGATTCAGCAATTGTTCAGATTGTCCGTAGTGAGAATTTGCAGGGGATCCAAGGGGCGGTAGCCCCTTGTGCCGTTGGGGGGTCCGGGGCGAAACGGAACGCCCCGGCGTTTTTCTTTGGGATCGGAAACCCGTTTCTTTTCACGCGAAAAGAAATGGGTTTGCATTGCCGCACCGAGATATGCAAAAATCTTAAAAAGAACAGGCGGGTTTAGAACCCGCCCCTACGCTTTTTAATCGACTTACATTTCAACAAATTCAAAAATATCGTTTGGAGTACATTCAAGAAGCAAACAAATGGTTTCTATGTTCTCATAACGAATTGATTTGGTTTCGTTGTTAACCATTTTATTGAAATTCTGATAACTCATACCCAGTTGCTTATATAACCAATATTTGGTCTTTCCCTGTTGCTCCAAAAGTTCAACAACTTTAAGTCTTAACATATCTCATGTCCTCATTCACTATTGTTCTGATGACATATTATTTTATTTTTACTCTTTACATATAGACTTATACGTTGTATAATGTAAACATTAGATATTGTAAAAAGGCACCCTTTACAGGATGCCTTACAAATCAACTATGGGAAAAACAAGATAAACGGCAGCCATGGGGAGCGCCAACTCCCCATGGCCTGCGCAGGCGATCAGAGCGCCTACACAATGGGATTCCATCCCAAACCTGTGGATATTATACACGACCTTTCCCCGTTCTGCAACCGTGTATTTCCCTTGCGTGTTCAGCGAACACTGTGTAGACATTTCATGCCTGCATGGTGTTTTCTTGTTTTTCTCCAAAGCCGGCCCCGGTAAGGCCCCAACCTACAGCGCCTTACGGGCCGGCGGCGGAGGATACACACGGGAGGAAACGGGATGTTATTAGACCGGGAGCATTACTGGCGGGTTCCGCTGACCTTCAATTA
Organism: uncultured Clostridia bacterium; assembly: GCA_947644595.1. Classification (GTDB taxonomy): domain Bacteria; phylum Bacillota; class Clostridia; order Oscillospirales; family Oscillospiraceae; genus HGM13010. The sequence goes on along the minus strand of CANSAE010000005.1, from coordinate 67,835 downwards.
CGAAGAGTGCATGGCCGCGGTGACCGAGGACGTCCGGGACGAGGCGCATGCGCAGTCCATGCGCTACGCCGGGCACGAGGAGGCCGTGGAACGGCTGGCCTTTCGCCGGGGGCTGCTGGATAAGGCGCAGATGCACGCCTATTCCACGCTGATGGTGGCTTTAAGTGAGCTGGAAAGCGTGGTGCTGGACCGGCTGTGGGCCGGGGGACTGGCGGCGGCGCTGCAATCGGCGCTGGTGCCGGGATTTTCGGTGGAGGAGTTCTGGCGGGAACACCTGTCGGGCTGGCGGACGAAGGTCTGTGAAAAGGCCATGGCCGCGGAAGCGGAAGCATATGAAGCGGTAAAGACGGAGATTCCGGAAACGCTGCATGAGCGGCTGGCGGCGTATCGGGCGGAGAAGCTGCGGGGCACCCGCCTTTTGGCGGAGACCACGGCACAGCACGGCTTTGAGTTCGGCGGGGAGGTTTTGGAGCAGTTGGGACGCACCCTGTCGGATGCGGACGTGACCACGTTTTACAATCTCTTCCCAAACGAGATGCGCCACCGCGCGGAGCAGGCAGCCGTTGAAGAATTTGAATAGAAACCACCCCGGACCGTGGTCCGGGGTGGTTTTTCACACCACGCCTTTGATGAAGATCTCCAGGCCGATGACGATCAAAATCACGCCGCCTAAGATGCCGGCCTTCCCCGCCAGCTTTGTGCCAAATTTCCGGCCCAGGAGCAGGCCCGCAAAGCAGATGACAAAGGTCACGGCGGCAATGATGGCGGCGCACAAAAGGGCCATGGGCAGCTCATAATCCGCAATGGTGAAGCCCACAGACAGCGCGTCGATAGACGTGGCCACGCCCTGCATCAGCAGCGCACCCAAACCGAGGCCCACGGAAAGGTCCCCATCTTCGCCCTCCTTATGCCGCAGGCTTTCCAGCAGCATCCCGCCGCCGATATAGACCAGCAGCATCAGCGCGATCCAGGGAACCAACCGGGAAAAAGCGGCAAACCGCTCCACGAAGGTATGCACACACACCCAGCCCAGCATAGGCATGAGCGCCTGGAATCCGGCGAACACACCAGCGATGGCGCACATGCGGGATTTTCGCATCCCGGGTTCCCGCAGGCCGTTGGCAAGGGATACGGAAAACGCATCCATTGCCAGCCCCACGCCCAGGAAGATGCTGTTGAGCAAAAACAGGAGATCAAAGGCCACCGTTCTTCCCTCCAATGTCACAGGAAAGGCACGGCGATAAGCCGCGCCCTTTGTTTATATCTATACAGTTTACATCCGTTTCATGACTTCCAGCCATATGGCGCATTCCATGCGCTTTTTGAACAGCTCACAACCGTATTGGTACACGCCGTTGACGCTGCCCGTGGCGTGGTAGGCGTTGGCCGCGCAGCCTCCGGCGCAGTACAGCCGCGCCCAGCAGTCTTTGCACTCCGGGTGGGAATACACGTTGCACTGCCGGAACTGCTCTTGCGTTTCCGGAGCTGTCACGCCGTTCCAGATGTCTCCCAGCTTGAAGGCTTCCTCCCCCACGAACTGGTGGCAGGGATACAGGTCGCCCCAAGGGGTGACCGCCATGTACTCCGTTCCGGAGCCGCAGCCGGACAGCCGCTTGTAGATGCACGGCCCGGCGGACAGGTCAATCATGTAATGGTAGAACGTGAAGGGCTTGCCTTCCTTTTCCCGGGTCAGCATCATGTCCGCCAGTTTTTCGTACTGCTGGAACAAAATGGACAGGTCCTCGGCAGTCAGGGCGCAGGGGTCGGACGGGTCGCACACCACGGGCTCCATGCTCAGCCGGGTAAAGCCCAAATCCAGCATATGCTGCAAGTCCTCGGTGAAATCCGGGTTGTAATGGGTATAGGTCCCCCGCATATAATATTCCTTGTCCCCGCGCTGTTCTACGAAGCGCTGGAAATTGGGCACGATGCGCGCATAACTTCCGTTTCCTGCGGCATCCACCCGGAAGCGGTCATGAACGTCTTTCCGGCCATCCAGGCTCAGCACCACATTGTTCATTTCCTTGTTGCAGAACTCCGTCACTTCGTCGTTCAGTAGCACACCGTTGGTGGTCAGTGTGAAGCGGAAATGCTTGCCGGTCGCTTCCTCCCGGCTGCGGGCATAGGCCACCAGCTGCTTGACGACCTCCCAGTTCACCAGGGGTTCCCCACCGAAGAAATCCACTTCCAAGTTCTTCCGGTCCCCGGAGTGGGCAATGAGAAATTCCAACGCCTGCTTGCCCACAACAAATGACATGAGCGCGTTTTCCCCGTGGTACTTCCCCTGCCCGGCAAAGCAGTAAGAGCAGGTCAGATTACAAGTGTGGGCCACGTGGAGGCACAGGGCCTTCACAATGGGGCTTTGCTTCATTTTTCCCGCCAGATGGGAGAACGTGTCCAGGGAAAACAGCTTGCCCTGTTCTTTCAATTCCTCGATATCCCGGATGCAGGCACGAATCTCCCCCTCGTCCACATCCGGCAGGTCGCCGTATTTTTCCACCATGGCGGCCACGATCTCGCCGGCGGTGTGGGTCTCATACATGGCGATGATGTCATAGGCCACGTTGTCCACCACATGGATAGCGGCGGAATTCACGTCAATGACGATATTCAGATTGCGAAATTTATATTGATGGATCATAGGGATTCTCCTTTTAATTGCGTATACAGGCAAGAATGGAAATTACATCGAGAAACAAAGTTACAATAAATGTATCAACAGGCCCCCAAAGTGCAGGGTTATTGCTAAGTATTCCAATCGCTCGAATACGGAATTCTTTCGGCAGTTTGTAATTCAGTGCAACTGCCGTTCCGGAAATTGCGGTAAGGCATAACGATATTAGCAAAAACACCCAATTATGCGCTGATTCAAGAGCATGCATCAACAGAACCGCGACTGCAAATAGCGGCAAGAAACTCCATGCCACAAATCCCTTTAATCTTTTACACCATGTTTGCGAAACTTCAATACGTCGCCGCTCTTCCTGTTGCCGTTTGGTTTCCCGCATCTCTCAGCCCTCCGCGAAATAGCAAAAACCGCCTGTCCGAAGCGAACAAGCGGTTTTGTCGGCAAGGCAGATTACTTCTTCTTGTTTTCGCACTGCTGATTCGCAACACCGCAGGAGGTCTTGCAGGCAGACTGGCAGGAAGTCTGGCACTCGCCGCAGCCGCCGGAAACGGCGCTCTTGGACAAGTCACGGGTCTCAATGGTCTTGATTCTGTTCATGTGGATGCCCTCACATTTCCAAAAAATTCTTAGATAGTATACAACATCTTGGGTCTATCGTCAAGGGGTTTTCACCAGATTCAGCATTCCGCTGGGGAGGTTTTTCGGGCTGTACAGTGTTATACCCACAGCGGAGAACCGGGCAGCATAGTCCGCCAATTCACGCGTCACCCGCTCCCCCGGCGTGACCAGCGGGATGCCCGGTGGATACGCCCAGAGGAAGTCAGCGGAAATACGTCCCACCGCGTCTCTAAAGGGGCATTGCTCCGTCGCCGCTGACAGAGCCGCCGCTATGGACAGCACCTGCTCTGTTTCCGGCAGCGCAAAGGGTGGGGACGGCATGGATGGCGAAAGCGTCCCGTCAATGTCCAAAAGCGCCCGGGCAAGGCGTTCCAGCGTTTTCGCCGTATCCCCCATGCCCGTCATGGCAATGGCGTAGTCCGCCGCGGCCATTTCCAATTCGATGTGAAATCCCTCCCGCAGCCGGGCCATCAGCTCCGGGCCGGTGATGTCCGCCCTCCGGGTGGAAATCACCAGCTTGGATGGGTCGGCCGTGTGTACCAAGTGCAGGTGCTTCAGCTCCGGCCGGAACGCCGCCAAAACATCCAGCCACTGACCGCACAGCGTCGCTTTTTGTTTCGTCAGCAGCGCTACGCAGCCGTCGATGGAGGCCATGAGCAGGTACGACGGGCTGGACGTCTCAAATACGCTCAGCCAAAAACCCGCCTGTGCCGGGTCGATGCGGTCCGAGCACAGGTGCAGCAACCCCGTCTGCGTCAGGCTGGGCAGGGTCTTGTGCAGACTTTGCACCACCAGGTCCGCCCCCAGCGTCACGGCGCTTTGCGGAAAGTCCGGCGACAGCCCGAAATGCGCGCCGTGGGCTTCGTCCACGAACACCGCCGCACCGTGGGCATGGGCGATGGTGCTGACGGCAACGACGTCGCTGGTCACGCCCTCGTAGGTGGGGCTGGTGAGAATCAGCAGCTTTGTACCCGGATGGGTCTGGAAGGCCGTTTCCGTCTGCTCCGCCGTCACTGGGCCGGAGAAAGATTCCCCGGGAAATGCGGTGGGATAAAGATAGTGCGGCGTCAGGCCCCGCAGGAGCAGGGCGTTGTATACCGATTTATGGCAGTTCCGGGCCACGATGACCTCATCCCCCGGCTGGGTGGCGGCAAAAATGCCCGCCAGAATCCCCGATGTACTGCCATTGACGAGCCACCAGGCCCGGCGGGAACCGTACAGGGCCGCCGCATCCTCCATGCGCTTCGCCAGCGCACCGGATGGATCATGGAGGTCAGAAAAGCCGTGGATCTCCGTCACGTCCAGCTCCGCGCCCAGTGTTTGCAGATAGGGCGACAGCGCCGTGTTGCGTTTATGCCCCGGCATGTGCATGGGCAGCGCGTCCGACGCGGTGTAGCGTTGCAGTTGTTCCAAAAGTGTGAGCATAGTGGGTTCCTTCCGTCGCGTTGATATCATTATTCTATCACCCCCCACTCGAAAACGCAAATCCCTGCCAAATTTTCCACGCGCCCCCTTGCAATGGACAGCCCCAAGTGGTAAAATATGTGTTTGGAAGAAATACCGGCTGGGCCGGAATTGAATACGGAGGAATCACAATGTTTGAAAATCTGGTAGAAGTTCTGAAAAAGAACCCCCGCAAGATCGTATACACCGAGGGCGCGGACGCCCGCATTCTGGAGGCCGCCGCCCGGCTGAAAAAGGCCGGCTTTCTGACCCCCATCCTGGTGGGCAACATGGACGAGGTGAAGGCCGCGGCCAAAGCCGGCAGTTTTGATATTGACGGTCTGGAGATCCTCGACCCCGCTACTTACGCCGGCATGGACGACATGGTGGCCAAGATGGTGGAGCTGCGCAAGGGCAAAATGTCCCCCGAGGACTGCCGGGCAAACCTCATGAAGGGCAATTACTTCGGCACCATGCTGGTGAAAATGGGCGTGGCCGACTGCCTCCTGGGCGGCGCGACCTACTCCACCGCCGACACCGTGCGCCCCGCACTGCAGCTCATCAAGACCAAGCCGGGCAACACCCTGGTGTCCTCCTGCTTTATCCTGGTCCGGGGCGATGAGATGCTGGCCATGGGCGACTGCGCTATCAACATTTCCTACGAGGACAAGCTGGACAAGGACGGCAACGTGACCCAGACCGCCGCCGAGCAGCTGGCCGAGGTCGCCGTGGAGACCGAAAAGACCGCCAAAGTGTTTGGCATGGACCCGAAGGTCGCCATGCTCAGCTACTCCACCCACGGTTCCGGCAAGGGCGCTTCCGTGGACATGGTCCGTGACGCCACCGCCCTGGTAAAGCAGCAGTATCCCGAGATGAAAATCGACGGCGAGATGCAGTTCGACGCCGCTGTGTCCCCCACCGTAGGTCAGCTGAAGTTCCCCGGCTCTCCTGTAGCCGGCTATGCCAACACCTTTATCTTCCCGGAGATCCAGTCCGGCAACATCGGCTATAAAATTGCCCAGCGGCTGGGCGGCTTCGCGGCCTACGGCCCCATTCTGCAGGGTCTGAACGCCCCCATCAACGACCTGTCCCGGGGCTGCGACGCCGAGGAAGTTTATCAGATGTCCATCATCACGGCGGCATTGGCCTAAGTCTCGTCGATCTCCCGCATGAGCTTGGCGCCCAGGGCGAAGCCACAGCGGAACGCTGCGAGGCTCATACCGCGGGCGTACCCGATTGCGTCGTCGCACAGGGTCTTACTCTCCGGCGGCAGACTGTCCCGGCAGGGGTTCAATTCTCCATAATACAGTTGGTCGATATAGTCGGTAAACATATCATGACCTCCTTTGTTTTGATGGAGATATTATATCTCGTAATTTCGAGAAATGCAAGTATTGTTAGTTCGTTTTTTCGAGTTTCGTTAAAATAACCATAGAAAGGGGTGCTAAATGGTCAATTTAAGCAATCTTTTTGTTCGAATTTCCGTATTGGGCATGACAGCGTCCCAAGTTTCAAAGAAAACCGGTATCTCAACAGGCAACATCAGCGACTGGAAAAACGGAAAAAGCATTCCCGGCGGCGAGGCTTTGGCTAAGCTGGCCGATTGTCTGGACTGTTCCGTGGACTACCTCTTAGGCCGCACGGAAAATCCCAAAGTGAACCGATAAAAAAACACGGAAGCGATCGCTTCCGTGTTTTTCTTTCCCCCGGGCCTCCCCAAATCAGCAAAATATCCCATGAAACCTCCCGTGCTCCCTCTTGCAAATCTGCACAATATCTGATAAAATAAGAATACAGGTTTGGGTATGGATGCACATCGGTGCAGGAAAGGGTCCTTGTGTATGGCGAGAGCGGCAATTCTGGTGTCCGGCGGCGGCAGGCGTATGCGTTGCCTGCTGGACTGCGCGTTTTTCAATGAGATAGACGGCTTTGAGCTCGCCGGCGTGGTATCCTCCAGCCCGGAGGCTTACGCCCTGCAAAGCGCCCGCAACGCCAATGTCCCCGCCTATGTGGTGGATGATCATCTGTTCCCCAACGCTGGGTCTTACGGTCTGGCCCTGCTCAACAAGCTTAAGGATATCGACACAGATTTTGTCATTCTGGCGGGCTTCACCCCTAATCTGGGCCCCGCCGCCCGGTATTACACCGGCAAGGTGCTGGGGGTGTTCCCGGCGCTGATCCCAGCCTTTGAGGACCTTCCAGAACAGGATGTTTCCACCGCCGCCATCGCCCGGAGGATCCAAATCACCGGCGCAACCGCCTATCTGGCGGACGACGAGGGGCATATCGGGCAGATCCTGGCCCAGAAAACCGTTCCCGTCCTCCCGGACGACACCCCGGACAGTTTGCTGGACCGCATCTTTGAGGATGCACAGAAGGAGCTGCTCATTGAAGCCGTGCGGCAGTTTTGTAAGGAACATTAAAAAATACCCCCGCAGTCATTAAACTGCGGGGGGTTCTTTTTATCTTTTATACATGCTCAAATCCAGATGCCCAGAGGTATCGCCCTCAGCGCGGGTGATGAAGTTCCGGGTATCGAACCGCCATTTCCCATTCTCTTTCACAAAAGTATCGAACTTCCGATCCACCCAAATGATACGGGGCATAAACTGCCCAGTGACGCCCTGGACCACCACGGTGTAGGACCGGCCGGTGGCGGTCAGCCCGTCCTCCGCCACGTCAATGATGGGATCAATGACCATGTGGCAGGTCCGGGGGGTGCCGTCCTCATAGCGGATGATGGGTTTCAGGGTCATCATGTAGCCCTTGGGGTTCCTGTCATAGCTGAGCTTACCGTCATAGGATATCTGCGCATCCTTGAGCAGGTCACAAACCCCGTCAAAGTCACCGGAGTCGATCCGCCAGCCGTACTCATACATCAGTTTTTGAATTTCGTACACATCTTGCATAGACATAAAAGCTCCACCTCTCCAATCAAATTTGATAATAGTTTATCATATCGTGAAGAAAGCTGCAAGATGTTTTCTCAGATTTCACTCACTAATCGGTTCAACACAGCCTGAAAATAGTCCGGTAGGTCCGAAGTAAGGTGGACCGCCGCCCCAGTGCGGGGGTGGCGGAATTTCAGTTCCCGGGCATGGAGGCACTGTCCGGTGAGCCCCTTTTCCGGGAGCCTGGCATGGCCGTAGACCTCGTCTCCCAGCAATGGGTGGCCGATGTGGGCCATATGGACCCGGATCTGATGGGTGCGCCCGGTCTCCAACCGGCAGCGCAGATGGGTGTAGCCCCGGTAGCGAGCCAGGACCTCCCAGTGGGTCACAGCGGGACGGGAATTGACGTGAGTCACCGCCATTTTTTTGCGCTCGTTGGGGTGCCGCCCGATGGGAGCGTCCACGGTGCCGAAATCCTCCCGGAAGCTTCCCGCGGCCACGGCCTCGTACACCCGGGACAGGCTGCGGTCCGCCAACTGGGCGGACAGGGCCAGATGAGCCGCATCGTTTTTTGCGGCGATGATGAGGCCAGAGGTGTCCTTGTCAATACGGTGGACAATGCCCGGGCGCTTTTCGCCCCCCACGCCGGACAGGCTGTCCCCGCAGTGGAACAGCAGGGCGTTCACCAGGGTCCCGGCGGGATGGCCCGGCGCGGGATGCACCACCATGCCCCGGGGCTTGTTCACCACGATGACGTCCGCATCCTCGAACACCACGTCCAGGGGGATGTCCTGGGGAACGATGGGGATGTCCACCGCATCATTCATGACCACGGTGAATGCTTCTCCAGCGGTGAGCTTATGGTTTTTCTTCACCGGCGCGCCATTTAATGTGACCTGTCCGTTTTCCAGCAGCCGCTGGGCGGCGCTGCGGGTCAGTCCCGGGACACTCCGGGTCAGCCATGCGTCGATGCGGGACCCCGTCTCTCCGGCAGTGAGGATGAGCAGCTCCATTACAAAATCTCTTTCAAAATGTCATCCACAGTGAGGCCCGCCAGTTCCTCCTCCACGGAGGCAGAGGGCTTTTTCTCCGGTGCCTTGGGGGCAGGCTCCAGCTCCGCCGGGACTTCCAGGCCGTCAAACTCGGCAAAGGGGTCCTCGGCATTGATGGGGGCGGGCTCATCATAGAGCTTACCGGTACGTCGGCGTTCCTTGACCTCCTCCGGCACCTCCGGCGCGGGCCGCTTTTTAGACCGCAGGACAAACCCGGTTTTTTCCTTCTGCGGCACTTCCTCGCCGGCAGAGACGGTTCCATCCTCCGCCGGAGTGGCTTTTTTCTCCGGCAACAGCAGGCACACGCACAGCAAAATGCCGCAAACGGTCACAAAAATATCCGCCACATTGAACACGGCGAAATTCATAAATTCCGTGCGGAACATATCCACTACATAGCCATACAGCACCCGGTCAATGGCATTGCCCAGCCCGCCGGCTGCGATGAGCACCAGCAGCCAGCACAGGCGCTTGTTTTTCATCTTTCCCGTGGCGATGGCATAGGCCACGCCCCCGGCAAACAGCAGCGCAATGACCACAAAGCCCCAACGGAACGCACCGCCGGACAAAAAGCCGAAGGCCATGCCGGTATTGTGTACGTTGACCAGGCTCATCACACCGGGGATAAGCTTCATCACACCCTCATTCAGGGCGATTTTCAGTGTCACAAAATATTTCAGCCCCTGGTCCAATACCAGCACCAGGGCAGCGGCAATGGCATATAACATCAAACACCGCTCCTTTCGTCATACGGCACGGGCGGGAAGCTCCCACCCGTGCCGGTTCTCATTTTTATTCTGCCAGGACGGCGGCACACCGCGCGCAAAGCTCCGGCTCCTTGGGGTCCGTCCCCACCGTGTTGGAGTGCATCCAGCACCGGGGGCATTTGGGCGCATCGCTGGGCTCGACCTTCACGGTCAGCCCCGGGAACTGCTCGCCCCGGTAGCCTTCGCATTCACCTTCGTCAATGGTGGCCTCCGACACGATGCAAATCTGTTCAAAATTGGCCCCCTTGATGCGGGCAAAGGCATCCTTAGCGCTCTCATCCAAAAAGAAGGTGAGCTTGGCATCCAGCGGCTTGCCCACTTTTTTGTCCGCCCGGGCCAGCTCCAGCGCTTTGTTCACATCCACACGCAGCTTGATGATGCTGTCCCAATAGGCGGCTTCGTCCTCGGTAAACGTCCGGGCGGGGTCATACGCGGGCCAGTCATTGAGCATGACATGCTCTGCGTTTTCCTTGCTGCTGTGGGGCATGGCGTCCCAAATTTCATAAGTGGTGTATGCCAGAACCGGGGCCAGCAGGCGGGTGATGGCAGACAAAATCTCATAAATGGCGGTCTGTGCGGAGCGGCGGGACAGGGAATCGGCGCCGTCGCAGTACAGCCGGTCCTTGATAATATCCAAATAGAAGTTAGACATATCCACCACGCAGAACATATGCACGGCGTTGGTGGTCAACCAGAAATCATAGGCCTCGTTGGCATCCCAGCACTTGCGTACCAGTTCATTGAGCCGCACCAGGGCCCAGCGGTCGAGAGGGAGCAGCTCCTCAAACTTCACAGAGTGCTTATCCGGCTCAAAATCCGCCAAGTTGCCCAGGATGTACCGGGCGGTGTTGCGGATCTTCAGGTACTTGTCGCTCAACTGTTTGAAGATGACCTCGGAACAGCGCACATCCTGATGGTAGTCCGTGGACGCGGCCCACAGGCGCACCAGGTCCGCGCCGTATTTGGCGATGATGTCCGCAGGGTCGATGCCGTTGCCCAGAGACTTGTGCATGGCGCGGCCCTCGCCGTCCACGGTCCAGCCATGGGACAGGCAAATCTCATAGGGGGACCGACCCCGCACCGCCACGGCGGTCAGCAGTCCGGACTGGAACCAGCCGCGGAACTGGTCGCCGCCCTCAAAGTACATGGTGCTGGGCCAGCAGCCGGGGCTGTCCAGTTCCATGGACGCCATGTGGGATGAGCCGGAATCGAACCAGCCGTCTAAGGTGTTGGTGTCTTTGGTAAAATGCTTGCCGCCGCAGTGGGGGCAGGCATAGTCCTTTGGCAGCAGGTCCACCGCATCCAGGTCAAACCAGGCGTTGGAGCCTTTTTCCCGGAAGATATTGGAAACAGATTCAATGGTCTCCTCTGTGCAGACAGGCTTGCCGCAGTCCTCACAGTAAAACACGGGGATGGGCAGGCCCCAGCGGCGCTGGCGGGAAATGCACCAGTCTGCCCGCTCCCGGATCATGGAGATCATGCGGTCATGGCCCCACTCGGGAATCCACTGCACGTTGTCCACCGCCTTGCAGGCCTCGTCCTTGAAGGCCTCCACGGAGCAGAACCACTGGTCAGTGGCCCGGAAGATGATGGGGCTCTTACAGCGCCAGCAGTGGGGGTAGGAGTGTACGATATCCTCGCTGGCCAGCAGGAAGCCGCCGTCCACCAGGTCCTGATAGATGGGGGGATGGGCCTTGAGCACTTCCAACCCCTCATATTTTCCGGCAGCAGCATTGAACCGTCCGTCATCATCCACATTCACCACCATGTCATAGCCGGTGTTGAGCTGGGGATACTTGGTGCAGATCATGAAGTCATCCGCACCGTAGGCCGGGGCAGTATGGACACAGCCGGTGCCGGCATCGGTGGTGACGTGGTCGCCCAAAATGACCAGAGAGGTCTGGCCCAGCAGGGGGTGCCGGGCGGTCATGAGCTCAAACTCGCTGCCCTTCATCACCGCCAGCTTTTCCGCCACAGTGAGCCCGCCTTTGGCCAGTACGCTCTCGCACAGCTCCTCCGCCATTACGTAGCACTCGCCGTTGGAAGCCTTCACCACGGCGTAATCCACATTGGCGTTCAGGCAGATGGCCACATTGCCGGGGAGGGTCCAGGTGGTGGTGGTCCAGATCACGAAGTAGAGATTATCCAGCGGCGCATATTTTGAAAGCTTGCCCTGGTCATCCTCCACCGGGAATTTCACGTAGATTGTGGTAACAGGGTCATCCGCATACTCAATTTCCGCTTCCGCCAGGGCCGTCTCATCGTGGGGGCACCAGTACACCGGCTTTTTGCCCTTATAGATATATCCCTTTTCGAACATCTTGCCAAAGACCTTGACTTCCTCCGCCTCAAACTTGGGGGCCATGGTGAGATAGGGATGATCCCAGTCCCCCTGGCAGCCCAGACGGATGAACGCTTCTTTTTGCACATCAACATAGTGCTGGGCGAAGTCGTGGCAGGCATCCCGGAACTGGGACACGCTCATGGCCTTATGGTTGAGCTTCTGCTCCTTGATGATGGCAGATTCAATGGGCATGCCGTGGTTGTCCCAGCCGGGGGTATAGGGCGCGTGCCAGCCGGACATATTTTTATAACGCACAATAAAATCCTTGATGCACTTATTCATGGCGGTGCCCATATGGATAGAACCGTTGGAGAAGGGAGGGCCGTCGTGCAGAATAAAATCGGGCTTTCCGATGTTGCGCTCCACCATTTTGAAGTAGAGGCCCATTTCCTGCCAGGCCTTCAGCATTTCCGGCTCCCGCTTGGGCAGGCCGGCGCGCATGGGAAAGTCTGTTTTCGGCAGATTCACTGTTTCATTATAATCTTTTGCCATGTCTCTTTCTCCTATCTTTCAATACATCTATCGAACAAGGTGCGGAGCGATAGACCATCGCTCCGCACCTACGATCTCAAATTCACATGACACAGCCGGTCCCGTCACAGGGAAAACAGCTGTGTAGCTTCAAAACCGTCGGTGCCCTGCGCGGGCTCGGTAATTCGTACCTGCTCGCTTTCGGGTATTCGATCGATTTTGCCCGCGGCGGCGCCCACCGTCTGGGGGACGGCATCCAAATACCGGACCTGCCGCTCACACAGGGCACGAACATCGGTGAGAAAATGGGCAAAGGTAGCCTGCACGGCGGCAAGACGGCCCTCTTCCGTGGAAATCTGCTGCTTGATCTCAGCCAAGGCCTCCAGTGACTGAGCGGTGGCATCGGTAATGATGGCCTCGCTCTTGGTTTTGGCGTCCTCCTCGATCTGAGAGGCCATCTGCTGGGCAGAGACCAGGGCCTGACGCATGGCTTCCTCCGTATTGCGGTATTCCTCCACCTTATCGGCAAGGATCTTCAGCTTACCCTTGAGCACGGAGATCTCCTTGGCCTGGCCTTCCAGTTCCTGGGCAACGCCTTCCAGATAATCGTCCACGCTGCTCATTTCATACCCGCCGAACACGGCCTTTTCAAAGGTCTTTGCTCTGATATCCTGGGCTGTGATCATATCTTTTCCACCTTTTATCTGAACTGTTTTATCTCTTGTCTATTCTCTTTTTTGCTTAGCTCCGCCGAGCAAAAAATACTTCTCACGCAGAAATCGTGCCTGCAAGGCGCGATTTCCGAGTGCAATTCCTCGTTTGAACACATACGTTCAAACGAAATCAGAAAAATATTCCGCTGTTTTCCAGCTCCTCCATGAAGTCTCCGCCGACTACGTCCACACTGGTGGGCGTGATGATATAGGTGCTGGCAGAGATGCGGGTCACTTTCCCGTCGGAATAATAGGTTGCACCGGCGATGAAATCCAGGATACGCCGGGCAATCTCTTTATTCGTGTCATCCAGATTCAGCAGCACGATACGCTTGGACCGGATATGGTCACAGATCTCCTTGGATGTTTCGTACCGTTCCGGCTTGATGAAAACCACCTTGCTGCCGGAATTAGCGTTCAGGTTCATCACCTTGCCGGACTCTCCGGAGCGCTCTCTCCTGGGCAGAAACGCAGGACGGGGGCCGGGATTGTCATATTCCGGTGTCCCGGTGGAAAAGAAGGACCCTTTTTTCTCGTTCCCGCCGGACGCAGCTTGTCCGATGGGGCGGATATCGGTCTCCATTTCCGTGTCGTCATCAAAAAAGTCATCCTCGTCATCATAGGGACGGGTCAGATTTTTGAGTGTATCCAGAATGCCCATTAAATGCCTCCGTTAATCCTTGGGCCTGACGCAGCAGCCGCACCGTAATTACGGGCGCCGAAAATAGCTGTACCGATACGGACCATATTGGATCCCTCCAATATGGCATCCTCAAAATCGTCGCTCATGCCCATAGACAAAAAGTCCATAGTGACATTATCGTATTTTTTTGCGCCAATGTCAATAAAAAGCTCACGCATTTGTGCAAAACAGCCGCGATTTTCCCCTGTTTTTTCTGATTTCGGCGGAATGGCCATCAATCCGCGGACCCGGACGCTGGGAAATTTTCCCGCCGCTTCCAGGAGCTGGGGCAAATCCTCCGGTAAGAAACCGGTCTTGGTCGGCTCCGCCGCAATGTTCACCTCCAGCAGCACATCCTGCACAAGGTCCAACGATGCCGCCTTTTTGGAAATGGCTTCCAGCAATGCGGGACTGTTCACCGAATGGATCAGGTCACACTTGCCTACCACGAACTTCACCTTGTTTTTCTGCAGGGAACCGATAAAATGCAGCGGCGCACCAATATAGGCCTCCTGCCCCAACTTTTCCAGCATTTCCTGCACCCGGTTCTCGCCGCACACATCCACACCGGCTTCGATCGCGCACTGTATGGCCGCCTTGTCGTTCATTTTCGTAGCAGCCACCAGGGTCACCGGACGTCCGCCGGCAATCCGGGCAATGCGCTCCTTTATCAATTGTACATTCTTTTCAATGTCCATCATCACTGCCTCAATCCAACATTCCGGCTTTGATATTTTTCCCGCTGACCACGATCTCATTTCCCGCTCGGAGCGCGTTTACATCGGACTGGGCTTCCACGATGTAATAATCTCCCGCGTCAGTCAAAATCTCCACGGGCTTCTTCTCAATCTGCAGCGAGGAGATCACATAAACAAAGGTCCTGCCCTCCTCATCCACATGCACAGCCTTGGCCGGCACCCGCAGGCCCGATACCTGGTCATACACGATCTCCGCAGTCATTTCCCGCAGGGTCAGTGTCTCTGCCAAGGCGGTTCTGCACTTGAACACCACAGCGCACACACCGTTTTGCGGGTGACTGATATGGGTGACCACCGCTTCCACATTCCCGGAGGCATACTTCCCCAGGTCCAGCGTGGTCACACCGGAGTGAGACAGGCGCTCTGCGTCCTTTTCGCTCACCAGCGCCGCAAAATACCACCGGGTCCCCACGACTACCTTTCCCAAATAGCCCTCCGTATCCTCCCGGCGTTCCGTCAGCGCCCGGAGGGAATCCGGTGTCAGCTCCTCCAACATAGCGAAGGTAAGGCCCTCATATCCGTCCACCGACGTGGTGAACAGCCCCGCAGCCGGAGAGGCAATGGCAACATAGTCCGTGCCAGCCTGGGTCTGGAGCTGGGACAGCTCTGTTTTCATGGCAGCAAGCTGACCGGCATCCGGGGCGGAGTCTTGATTTTGAAACAATAAAGAAGCAATGGTCACTTCCGGATCGTAAATTCTCGGCAGGTCCTGCCGGGCTACTGCGGCGGCCAGGTCATAGATCGCGCCTTGCACCGCCGTATCACGATCCGCCTTCCCGGCAGTGCCCGCGGCCGCCTCCGCCCGGCTGATCTGCATTTCCAACTGGTGGATGCGGGCGGTGTCCCCGGAGGAAGCGGCAGACTCCGTGGCGTTGGCAATCACTTCGCCCCGGGCCACGTTTTTGCCTTCCTCCGCCAAAATATCCACATAGGGCAAACCGCTGAACAGCACCGTCTCCTCCCGGATGATGATGCCTTGGGCTTGTCCGCTCTCCTGCAGATCTACGTGAACCGCTTCTGCGGTCACATATCCACTGTTCAGGCTGCGGATAAGATATACCCCCATGTACAGCAGCACCCCCAGGAACACCACCGCAATAGCGGCGTTGATGAGGTTGTTGGTCCGTTTCAAAGACGCCGCCTCCTTTCTCTCTCCGGAAAGGGAGGATCACTGCGCGGCTTCCTGGCTCCAATTCACCGGCCGGGCCGGGGCAATGGTGGAAATGGCATGCTTGTAGATCATCTGCTGCTTGCCGTCCGATTCCACCATCACGATATAACCGTCGAATCCGCGAATCTCTCCCCGCATCTGAAAGCCGTTGGTCAGGAACACGGTAACAGGCACCCTGTCCTGCCGGGCTCGATTCAAAAATGCGTCTTGTATGTTCATTATGTACCACTCCGTACCAAAATAGATTTCACAAAGCCTGTCGGTTTTGCGCTGGGTCTATCTTAGTACATAGGGATGGTCAAATCCCGTCGCTTTGTGTCACGGAGGGGAAATTTTGCCCTGCCCGTTCCCAGTCGCCCGCGATGCGCCTTGCCGCCGCCGGGATATCCGGGCTCTGCTCCCAGATGATCCACCGGATGTCCGGGTCCCGCCGCAGCCAGGTGAGCTGGCGCTTGGCATATTGCCGGGAGCTCTGCTTCACCCGGTCCAGGGCTTCCTCCCGGGTCATGGCCCCTTGCAGAGCCAGGGCCGGTTCTTTGTAGCCGATGGCCTGCATAGCCGTAGAATCCATGGGCACGCCGGCATCCAGCAGGGCCTGCACCTCGTCAAACAAGCCCAGAACCTCCATGCGGTCCACCCGCAGTCCGATGCGCCGGTAAAGATTCTCCCTGTCCCGGAAATCCAGGGCGTATTTCAGCGCCGGGAACCGTTTGGGCCGGGCCTGGGTCTCTTTGTCGTGGTCAGTGATGGTCTGGCCGGACAGGAGGTATACCTCAATGGCCCTTACGATGCGGCGCTTATCCGCCGGATGGAGCTTATTTGCCCGGTCGGGATCAAAGCTGTGGAGC
This sequence comes from uncultured Clostridia bacterium, assembly GCA_947644595.1. Classification (GTDB taxonomy): domain Bacteria; phylum Bacillota; class Clostridia; order Oscillospirales; family Oscillospiraceae; genus HGM13010. Next base: position 51,448 of record CANSAE010000005.1, on the reverse strand, counting down.
ATGGCCAGCATGGCGTCGCCGCCGATGGTATCATACTGGCCTTCCAGCATGGCGCGCATTTTGGGGTCCGCCTCAGCCCCGCCGAATTCCCGGCCGTCGATCAGCGAATCGATATACAGGCCCGTGCCTCCCACTACGACAGGGACCTTGCCCCGGGCAATGACGTCCTCGGCGATCTTCACAGCATCCTCCACATAGCGGGACACGGAATAGCTGTCCCGAGGGTCCGCAAAGCCGATCATGTGATGGGGGATACCCTCCATCTCCTCCGGTGCGGGGGCGGCGGTGCCGATGGCCATGCCCTTGTAGATCTGCATGGAATCTGCGCCGATGACCTCCCCGTCCAGCAGCTTGGCGACCTGCACGCCCAAGGCGGTCTTGCCCGTGGCGGTGGGGCCGGTAATGACGATGAGTTTTGGGATATCAGACATAGGAAAAACCTCTTGCTCTCAAGCCGCCGCGGGAAGAAGAAACGGCAGCAGGTTATTGAACATGTGGAAAAAGATCGGGACCCATAAGCTGCCGGACCGCTCATAGGACCAGGTCAGCGCCAGGGTGATGGGGACGTACTGCAGCGCATAGAGCAGCACTGTTGCGTCCCAGGCGATCAGGGCGTATGACCAGATGTGCAGCAGTGCAAACAGCGTCATGGACACTGCATAGGCCGCCACCCGGCTCTTTTTCCGGATGGATTGGAACACCACGCCCCGGAACAGCACTTCTTCCAAAATCGGCGCCATAAAAACAGCGACCACCATTGTGGCTCCCCGCTGGTCCCCGGCAAGCTCCATGATCGATGCGTCATTGGGATTTTCCGGCACGGAAATTCCCCAAGCCGTAAGCAGCAGCTGCACCAGCACGGACAGCATATACCACACGAAATACGCCATGATAAATGCCATCAGGCTCTCGCCGATATGGTCGCACAGCCGGTCAAATTCCCGGCGGAGAAGCCTGCGGAAAAACACAGCCGTAAATACCAGTCCGATGCCGAGATACCATACGTTGAGCACCGCGAGAGACGGAATCGGCCAAGGCCAAAACAAAGGCAGCAGGCTCATCAGGACGGGCAAGACAAGCGCATGGATGGGCAAATAGATCCACCCGGCGATGGCCTCGCCCCGGGTCAGGTCCGGCACAAAATCCCTGGCGGTTCTGAAATCAGGCCTCATAGGCTTCCACCTTCTTTTTCAGCTCATACAGACAGCTCAGCGCCGCCATGGGCGTGAGCTCATCGGGATTCAAATCCGCCAGTTCCTCCAAAACCGCCCGGCCCGCGGAGTCCACGGCAGCCTCCGCCAGCGCCTCCTGCCGGAACAGGTCCGGCGTTTGGAACAACGCGTCCTTCTGGCGCTCCAGCTCCCGCAGGCATACATTGGCCCGGCGCACCACGCTTTCCGGCACACCCGCCAGCTTCGCCACCTCCACGCCGTAGCTGCGGTCGGCGCTGCCGGGCTTTACCGTACGCTGGAAAATCAGGTTCCCGTCGTCGCTTTTCGCTGTGACGTGGTAGTTTTTCACCCCCGGCAGTTCCTCCGCCATGGCGGTGAGCTCGTGATAATGAGTGGCAAACAGGGTCTTGGCCCCCAGCCTGCGCTTGTCCGCGCAGTATTCCAGTACCGCCCGGGCGATGGCCATGCCGTCGTAGGTAGATGTGCCCCGGCCGATCTCGTCCAATAGAATGAGGCTGTTTTTTGTGGCGTTTTTCAAAATGCCCGCCACTTCGCTCATCTCCACCATGAAGGTGGACTGGCCGCCGGCCAGGTCATCCGACGCGCCGATGCGGGTGAACACCCGGTCCACTACGCCGATGACGGCCTTTTTCGCCGGCACGAAAGACCCGATCTGGGCCATGAGCACAATGAGGGCCGTCTGGCGCATGTAGGTGCTCTTGCCGGCCATATTGGGGCCGGTGATGATCATGGCAGTATCGGTGGAATCGTTCAAAAACAGGGAGTTGGGAACAAACAGGCTGTCCCGCTGGGCCTGTTCCACCACCGGGTGGCGGCCCTCCTCAATATAAATCGTGCCCTCGCCGTTCACCTCCGGGCAGACATACCCGTTGCGCACAGCCACATCCGCCAGGGCGCACAGCACATCCAGTACGCCCACGGCCTCCGCCGTGGACTGCACCCGCTCCACCTGGGCCGCCACCTGCTCCCGCACTGAGGAAAAGAAACGGAATTCCATGTCCTCTATGCGGTCCTTGGCGGTCATCAGCGTATTTTCCAGTTCCTTGAGTTCCTGGGAAAAATACCGCTCATTGCTCACCAGGGTCTGCTTGCGGATGTATTCCTCCGGAATGCCCCCCTCTCCGGCAGAGCGGGGGATATCGATATAATAACCAAATACCTTGTTGTACCCGATTTTCAGCTTTCTGATGCCGGTGCGCTCCCGTTCCCGCTGTTCCAGGGCGAGGATGGCCTCCTTGCCGTGGTCCCGGATATCCCGCAGGCGGTCCAGCTCCACGTCGTACCCCGCCCGGATCATGCCGCCCTCCCGGACGGTGAGGGGCGGTTCGTCGCAGATGGTCTCTCGGATAGCGGCGCACACGTCCGCCAGTATGTCCATCCCGGCAATGTTCTGCAAAGCCGGGCTTTGGCATTTACTCAGCAGTGCCGCCAGCTTCGGCAGCGCCTCGCAGTGTCCGGCCAGAGCCGCCAGGTCCCGGGCATTGGCCGTGCCGTAGACGATGCGGCCGATGATGCGCTGCATATCGCCCACGGTCCTGAGCTGCACCACCGTCTCTTCCCGGAGGATATGATCGGAGAACAGCTCCACCACGCCCTGATTACGGTAACGGATGGTCCCCGGGTCCAGCAGGGGCCGCTCCAGCCAGGCCCGGAGGGTACGGCTGCCCATAGGGGTTTTCGTCCGGTCCAGCACCCACAAAAGGCTCCCCCGCTTTTCTCCTGCCCGGAGGGTCTCCGTTAGCTCCAGATTCCGGCGGGTGGGGTAATCCAATTCCATAAAGCGCCCAGCAGAAAACAGGTCCGGGGCCTTCAAATAACTCAAATCCGCCTTCTGGGTCTCCATGAGATAAGACAGCAGCGCGCCGGAGGCCTGCGCCCCGTGGGGCAGTCTCCCGAAGCCCAAGGCTGCGGCAGTATCCACATCAAACTGCCGGCACAGGGCCGCTTCGCTCTCCTTCAGGCAGAAGGACTCATCCCGCATCGCCACCACACTGCCCAGCTTATCTGTAAGGAATGTGCGGATATCCAAATTTCCCGCCGCGTCGGCATTGAGCACTGCCTCTTTGGGGGCAAAGCGCCCCAGCTCGTTGATGATATGCTCCGCGGCTTTGTTTTCAAAGGCGGCGGCGCAAAATTCCCCGGTGGACATATCGCAAAAGGCCACAGCGCCCTGATTTTGCGTCTCATTGAGATACACAGCCGCCAGATAATTGCTCCGCCCCTCTTCCAGCATGGAGCCGGCGGTGACGGTCCCCGGCGTAATGATGCGGATGACGTCCCGCTTCACCAAGCCCTTCACCAAGGCGGGGTCCTCTAACTGCTCGCAGATGGCCACCTTGTAGCCTTTGGCGATGAGCTTGGCAATATACACCTCCGCCGCGTGGTAGGGCACTCCGCACATGGGGGTGCGCTCCTCGGGGTTCTCCACGCCCCGGTCCCGGGTGGTGAGGGCCAGTTCCAATTCCCGGGAGGCGACCTTTGCGTCCTCGTCGAACATCTCGTAAAAATCCCCCAGCCGGAAAAACAGCAGGCAGTCCTGATGCCGGGCCTTGATCTCGTTATATTGTTTTTTCATGGGGGTGTTTTCAGCCATGATGGTACTTCCGTTTCTATGAATTTTTTATTCCGTAGTCTGATGCTCTTCCCGTGCTTTTTTCACGTCTTTGCGGTAGCAGTACCGGGTCATGAACCAGGCTACCAGCACAGGCGAACACCGCACGAGCGTCCCTACGGAAAAGGAAACCAGGAATACGGCTTTGTACGCAAAGCTGTCAAGCTGCGTATAATACGGGAGGCTGTCCATCAGCTTCCCGATGTAATAACACACAGTACACAATAGCGCCAGCACATCACAGATGCGGACGTATTTTTTCTGTTGTGTCAGGGGGATAGGGGTCCCCGGGTTCGCCAGGTACCAAGCGATGAGCATGGAGGCAATACCGCTGATGTGTGCAATCATACGTCTTCCTGACTTTCCGTCTGCTCTTGGTTCAGTTTGACGGGAAGCTTTTTCAAATGCCTCTGGGTGAAATACAAAATGATACCCAACATCAACATTTGCTGGACAGCGAGCCGAATCTCCAAGGCGTTGTCGCTGCCGGGATAGACGATAAACTGGGCCGCCAGAGGGAATCCGATATGCCCCAGTATCACGGTCCCGCAGCTGGCCAGCAGCACCTTCCGAAACTTCGGGATGTTCTCCGGCTCCAGCCTCTTGCGCCAGATGACGGGGATCAGAAAGGCGTGTACACTTACCCAAAGCAAAAGCACGCTTACAAGACGCCAGATTTCCCAGAGTCCGAAAAAGTTATCCATTCCCGTCGATTCCCCTTTTTCTTATAACAACACATTTTGCATTATACCGCATCTCTCTTGTAAAATCTACAGCTATTTGTTATAATATTGTGACTTAAAATCGAATTTCATTTTACATAGGAGCGATTATGGCATACAAACGTACGGAACTGTCCCCGGAGGACATCGACCGCCAGCTTGCGCTGTGCGAACGGATCAGAGCCATGCACGGAGGGCGGCAGCCTCTGGCCATGGTAGATACCTACGGCTGCCAGCAAAACGAGGCGGACAGCGAGCGCATCCGGGGCTATCTCTCCAAAATAGGCTGCGGCTTCACAAGCGACGAGACCAAGGCCGACATTGTGGTCATCAATACCTGCGCCATCCGGGAGCATGCGGAGATGCGGGTGCTGGGCAACGTGGGCCAGCTGACTCACACCAAGGCGAAAAATCCCGATCAAATCATCGCCGTCTGCGGCTGCATGGTGCAGCAGGAGCACATGGCGGAAAAGCTGAAAAAATCCTATCCCATTGTGGACTTGGTATTCGGGCCCCATGAACTTTGGCGGTTTCCGGAGCTTTTACTGACCCAAATGACGAAAAAACAACGAGTGTTTGCCGTGGACGATGCGTCCGGCACCGTCTACGAAGGCATCCCCCACGCCCGGGACAGCAAGGTGAAAGCCTGGCTTTCCATCATGTACGGCTGTAACAATTTCTGCTCCTACTGCGTGGTGCCTTACGTCCGAGGTCGGGAGCGGTCCCGCCGGCCGGAGGAAATTTTGGCCGAGGCCCAGCAGCTGATTGCCGAGGGGTACAAGGAGATCACCCTGCTGGGGCAGAACGTGAATTCCTACGGAAAGGACCTGGACCAGCCCATGGACTTCGCCGATCTCATCCGGGCCATCAACGACATTCCCGGGGAGTTCGTCATCCGCTTTATGACCTCCCATCCCAAAGACGCCACGGAAAAGCTGTTCCAAACCATGGCAGAGTGCAAAAAATGCGCCCATCAGCTCCACCTTCCGGTGCAGTCCGGCAATGACCGGGTACTCAAAGCCATGAACCGGCACTACGACCGGGCAAAGTATCTGGAAGAAGTGGCCCTGGCCCGGCGGTATATGCCGGACCTGGTGCTGACCACGGACATCATCGTGGGCTTTCCCGGTGAGACCCCAGAGGAGTTTGAGGACACCCTGTCCCTCGTAGAGGCAGTGCGGTACGACTCCATGTTCACCTTTATCTTCTCCCCGCGAAAGGACACGCCCGCAGCTTCCATGCCGGACCCCTACACCCGGCAGGAAAAGCAGGTATGGTTCGACCGTCTGCTGGAAGCTGCCAACCGCATTTCCGCCGAGAAGCATCAGGAATACGAGGGCAAGACCCTCCGGGTCCTGGTAGACGGCCTGTCTGACGGCAAACACGGCAATCTGTCCGCCCGTACCGACGGCGGACGGCTGGTGCATCTGACAGGAAACGAGACCCTGGTGGGTCAGTTCATAGACGTGGAGATCACCGGCAGCAATACTTGGGCGTTGATTGGACGGGTACTGTAAAAAAGACTCCATAGGGGTCGCCGCCTTCGGCGCCCCGCCGTATCACCGGCAGTTCGTTAGGACCCGTAGGGGCGGGTTCTAAGCCCGCCCGGGAAATGCGGCGCAGGACGGACAAGCGGGACAGTTTGGACCCGTCCTCTACGGGAGGAACCGGGACTTTGCATGGAGTACAGCCCCGGCGACAGAACAAACCAAAGGAGACAGCATATGTCTGAAATCAATATACTCTCCCCCCATATAGCGGACCTCATCGCCGCAGGCGAGGTGGTGGATCGTCCGGCGTCCGTGGTGAAGGAACTCATGGAAAATGCCTTCGACGCCGGGGCCCATACCGTCACGGTGGAGATCCGCTCCGGCGGCATTACATATATCCGCGTCACAGACGACGGCAAGGGCATGGCCCCGGAGGACGCGGGCATCGCCTTTCTGCGCCATGCCACCAGCAAGCTCAGTGACGAGCGGGGGCTGGAGGCCATCGGCACCTTCGGTTTCCGGGGCGAGGCGCTGGCCGCCATTTCCGCAGTGAGCCGCATTGATCTGACCACCCGGCAAAAAGGCGCTCCCTCCGGTGTGCGCATGACCCTTACCGCCGGGGACATTCAGGAAATGTACGAGACCGGCTGTCCGGAGGGCACCACCATGACCGTCCGGGACCTGTTTTTCAATACCCCCGCCCGGTTGAAATTTCTGAAAACCGACCGGGCCGAGGGCACGGCCTGCATCCAAGCAGCGCTGAAATGCGCCCTGGGCCGGCCGGATATCTCCGTGCGGTGCATCAAGGACGGAAAAGAGGAATTCTTCTCCCCCGGCGACGGAAAGCTGGATTCCTGCATCTATCATCTGCTGGGCCGGGACGTGATGCAGTCCATGCTTTCCTGCGTCTCCGAACCGGGAGATATTCAGGTCCGGGGCTTCATCTCCTCCCCGGAAGCCGGGCGGGGCAACCGCAGCAATCAATATTTCTTCGTCAACGGCCGCAGCGTCAAATCCCAAATGTTGCAGTCGGCCCTGGAAATGGCCTACCGCAGCCGGCTGCTCACCGGACGCTATCCCACCTGCGTGCTGTATGTGGACGTAGCCTTCGGCGCGGTGGACGTGAACGTGCATCCCACCAAAGCGGAGGTAAAATTTTCTCAAGAGAAAAAGGTGTTCGACGGCGTGTATTACGCCTGTATGGCTGCACTGGACAGAGAAAACCGCTTGGCAAGCACACCTGCCCCCATGCCGGTGCGGGAAAAATCGGTTTATGACCTTCCCCGGCCTTCGAGCCTTCCGCCGGAGCAGCCCCGTACACCGCCTAAATTCGACCCGGTGGCAAAGCCCGTGACCTATGACGACCCGCCGCCCATGGGGCCGAATTTCCTGCGGGACAGTGAAGAAAATCCGCCGGCCTGGACCCCGGTCCCTCCCAGGCTTCCGGTGACCCTCCCACCAGAGGAAATTCATCCGGTGCAGGCCCCTGCTCCGGAGCAGCTCCCCATGGAACCCGTCCGGGCGGAGCCCTTCCGGGTGGTCGGCGAGGTGCTGAGCACCTACATCATCGTAGAGCATGGGGAAAAAATGACCCTCATTGATAAGCACGCTGCCCATGAGCGGATGCACTTTGACCGCCTGTGTGCCCAAACCGTGCCCACACCCTCTCAGTCCCTTCTGGCCCCGGAGCTCATAAGTCTCAGCGCCGAGGACTTTGACCTGACTCAGGACCAAAGCGAAACCTTCTCTGCCCTGGGCTATGAGATGGAACCCTACGGGGACAACACATTGCTCCTCCGGGCCGTCCCGGCGGGGATGGATGCCGGCGAGGCCCGGGCCTGCGTGGAGGAGGCCTGCGAAAAACTGCGCACGGGCCGAAAGCTCAGTGCCCAGCAGGCCCGTCAGGAGATTTTAAAGACTGTGGCGTGCAAGGCCGCCATCAAGGCCGGGAAACGGTCTGAGCCGGAAGAACTGGCCGCTTTGACGGAAAAGGTCCTGGCCGGGGAAGTGAAGTATTGCCCCCACGGGCGGCCCGTGTCTGTGACATTTACCAAGTATGAGCTGGATAAACTGTTTGACCGAATCGTGTGAATGCGGAGTTAGAATTGTTGGTACAACGGCGTAGGGGCGGGTTTCCCACAAGGGGACTTCCTCGCGCTTCGCGCTCACACAGCCAACCCGCCCGGGAACATCGATGCAAGACGAACAGACAGGTGGGGAACCCCGCCTCTGCAAAGTCTATATGAGTCCCGGTGGAAAACCGGGTTACAAAACCCATAAAGGAGTGTTTTATGAAAGGAATCGTTCTCGCCGGGGGAAAGGGCACCCGGCTGTATCCCATCACCAAGCCATGCTATAAGCCCCTTTTGCCGGTGTATGACAAGCCCATGATCTATTACCCCATCGCCACACTGATGATGGCTGGCATCCGGGACATCCTCATCATCGCGCCGCCGGACGGCACGGCGCCCTTCCGGCAGCTTTTGGGAGACGGCAACGCCCTGGGCGTGCGGTTCTCCTACAAGGAACAGACCGTTCAGCGGGGCATCGCGGACGCATTTCTGGTGGGGGAGGACTTCATCGGGAGCGACAGCGTATGCCTGGTGTTGGGAGACAATATCTTCGACGGGCCGGGCTTTGAAATCGACTTGAGCAAGGCCGTGCAGACCCAAACCGGAGCCACGGTATTCGGCTATTATGTAGAGGATCCCCGGCCCTTCGGCGTGGTAGAGATCGACAGCCACGGGAAGGCCGTATCCATTGAGGAAAAGCCCGCGGATCCCAAAAGCCACTACATCATCCCCGGCCTGTACTTCTACGACAACCGGGTGGTGGACATCGCCAAAAAGGTGCAGCCCTCCGCCCGGGGTGAGCTGGAAATCACCAGTGTGAATAACGCGTATCTTACGCTGGGCGAGCTGTCCGTGATCAAGCTGGGCACCCGGTTCTGCTGGTACGATACCGGCACGGCGGAAAGCATGTTTCAGGCCTCGGAAGCGGTACGGGATATCCAGCACAAGCAGCACCGGCTGGTGGGCTGTCTGGAAGAGATCGCGTACCAAAAAGGCTTCATTGACAAGGCGCAGCTGCTGGACACGGCAGAGAGTCTGAAAATGACGGAATACGGCCGGGCGCTGCTGCGGCTGGCAGAGAGATAAACACATCAAACGAAAGTGGGAAACCTTATGAGCCGATTTCGGCAAATCCTTGCGGCGCTGCTGATGGCTACACTGCTCCTGAACGTCCCTGCTGCGGCCTGGGAAAATGATACTCACGCCGCCGATGTGGTGGCCGCCGCCCTGGACGAAGTGGGCTATACAGAGGGCGACGGTGAATACTCCAAATACGGTGCCTGGTACGGCCTGTCTTACAGCTATTGGTGCGCCATATTCGTATCCTGGGCCGCCAACGAGGCGGGCGTTCCCCAACGGATCATCCCTCGGGCGGCTTATTGTCCTTATCAGGTCAGCAGCTTTCGGTCCACGGACCGGTTTTGCGACAGCGCCCTGCGGGGCGGGGATTATGTACCCCGGCAGGGGGACATCATCTTCTTTTATAACTCCCTGGCCGAGCCGGAGGGGAACACCACCGCCACCCACATCGGGATCGTGCTGTACGTGGAAAACGGCAAAGTGTTTTCCATTGAGGGCAATGCCCTCACCGGGCGCACGGACCTGACGGAGCGCGTGGCGGAATACGACGACAGCATGGACCCGCCGGACTATGTGACCGTCAACTATTATCCGCTGGATTCTCCGCGGATCTTGGGCTACGGCGTGCCGGAGTACGGCGACCGCACAGAGCTTACGCTTACAGGTTTTGTGGATCTGGGTAACTACGCCGAACAGGCGGACGTGTTCGCCACTCTGGCGGAAGCGGATATCCTTTCCGGAACCAGCAGTCATACCTATTCTCCCCGGCAGGGTCTGTCCCGGGGCGCATTGATCCAGGCCGTCGTGGACCTGTACGGGCTGAAAAGCTTCCCGGAGGACACCCCTGCTTTTTCGGATGTCCCGAAGGATCACCCGGACTATTCCGCCCTGATGACGGCCCGCTCTCTGGGTATCTTTGCCGGCGGAGACCATAACACCGCCGACCCGAACCGGTACGTCACCGGGCCGGAGGCCCAGGCGATCTTATCCCGGACCCTTACCTGTTTGGATCTGCCAGAACGGGAATTTTCCTTCACTTCCGGAGATTATATCGTATTCGGGGACTATACCATCCGGGCGGAGCTGGCCGTGGCATTGAACACGCTGCTGGGGGACCTGGGCACCCCGGGCGCCTATCCAGGCACCATCCGCCGGGGCAGCCGTGATCTGGATTGGAACATGCTCACCATGGACGGCACAACCTACGCACCGTTGGAGACTTTAAAAAAAGCCTATCCCCGGCTGAAATCCGAATTGCCGGAGGTGCCTTCCCCGGTCTCCGGAACCATCCGAGTCCTTCCAACGGAACTGACCCTTACGGCGGGGACGGAAACGGCACAGGCCCCTGCCTTTCAGCGGGACGGCGTCTGGTACATCGCCCTGCGCCCAACCGCAGACCTGCTGGGGATCACCCTTTCCTGGGACCAGCCCACCGGTGCCATCGTATTAGACCAATAAGAACGCCCCCGCAGGAAAATGATTTCCTGCGGGGGCTCTGTTTTTCTTTATACAATGATCTGCACCGCGCATTTCAGGTTCCGAAGCTCAATTTCGGTGTATGCTCCGCCTTCCTCGCCGTCCCGGGTCCAGGCCACAGGCTCGTCGAAGGTAAAGCGTGCGAAGGAGGTAGGCAGCAGCTTGATGGTCTGGCCGTCGTAATTGCGTTCCCGCAAGTCCGTAAGGATGGCGCGCAGGTCCGCGATATTCCTCGGGCTTTTCACCAGCGCCAGCTCAAACAGACCGTCATCCAGACGGATCTTGTCAGAATTCAAGTGGATGAGTCCCGCCACGGAGGTAGAATTCATCACACCGCCGAACAGGAAATCATCCTCCAGCATTCCGCCGTCATACTCCACCTTGGCGTGGTACTTTGTGATCTTCGGAAGACGCATCATCCCCTCCAGCACATAAGCAAAGTGCCCCAGAGCCTGTTTTTCCTGCTGAGGCGTCTCATAGCTTACGTCCGTAAACGCGCCGAAGGCCGCAACATAGGTAAAGTTGCCTTTCCCGCCGAAGGTGCCCACATCAAAATTCATGGGCTGACCGTAAATGACCCGCCGGGCCGCGCCCACCATATTATTTTTAGGAAGATTCAGCGTAGTCGCCACATCGTTGGCCGTGCCCAGGGGAATGTACCCGATCGGTGGGCGCTGGACTTCCGGAATCTGCACCACGCCCTCTATCACTTCGCTCAGGGTGCCGTCGCCCCCCAGACAGCAGATGATTTCATATCCTTCGCCTTCATTTTTGGCAATGTCGGTGGCATCTCCCCGTCTAGCAGTAAAGCGCACCGTGGGCACGATGCCGGCGGAGTGCATGGTAAACAGAGTCTCACCGAAATTGGCTTTATACGCGCCCTTTCCGGCCTTGGGATTCACGATGAATAACAGCTTTTTCATAGGAAACCTCCGGGAACACTTGAAATTAGTGGTTTCAACGGTTATAATACCTTATTATCCTCAAATGTACAAGACAGATTTTCCGCAAAGGAGTCGAAGATAACAGATGAAACGTCAAAAAATCGCCGGCATTTTTGCCGACAGTGCCGCGTTCGACGGCAAAAACCTTACCGTCATGGGCTGGGCCCGGACCATCCGGGATATGAAAAATTTCGGATTCGTGGAGCTCAACGACGGAAGCTGCCATAAAAATTTACAGGTCGTGTTCGAACGGGAGACCCTTGCCAATTACGACGAGATCGCCCGGCAGAATGTGGGCACCGCCCTCATCGTGGAAGGCACACTGGTGTGTACGCCCGACGCGCCGCAGCCCTTTGAGCTGAAAGCCAAGTCCATCGCCGTGGAGGGCACCTCCGCGCCGGAATACCCCCTGCAGAAAAAGCGCCACAGCGTGGAATACCTGCGCACCATCCAGCATCTGCGCCCCCGGACGAACCTGTTTTCCGCCGTGTTCCGGGTCCGCTCCGTAGCAGCCCAGGCCGTGCATACCTTCTTCCAGAGCCGGGGCTTTGTGTATGTGAACACCCCCATCATTACTGGGTCTGACGCCGAGGGCGCCGGGGAGATGTTCCGGGTCACCACCATCGACCCGGCAAATCCGCCCCGGAAAGAGGACGGCTCCATCGACTACAGTCAGGACTTCTTCGGCAAGGCCACGAATCTAACGGTCTCCGGCCAGCTCAATGCCGAGAACTTCGCCATGGCCTTCGGGGATGTGTACACCTTCGGCCCCACCTTCCGGGCGGAAAACTCCAACACCCAGCGCCACGCCGCTGAGTTCTGGATGATTGAGCCAGAAATGGCCTTCGCCGACCTGGATGACGATTTGGAGTGCATGGAGAGCATGGTGAAGTTCATCATCAACACCGTGCTGGAAAAATGCCCCCAGGAGATGGAATTTTTCAACAAATTCATTGACAAGGGCCTGCTGGACCGACTGCACAATGTGGTGAGCAGTGACTTCGGCCGGGTGACCTATACCGAGGCGGTGGAGCTCCTGCAAAAATCCGGACAAAGCTTCGATTACCCCGTGAAATGGGGCATCGACCTGCAAACCGAGCATGAGCGTTACCTCACGGAACAGGTGTTCCAAAAGCCCCTGTTCGTCACGGACTACCCCAAAGAAATTAAGGCCTTTTACATGCGCCTGAACGACGACGGAAAGACGGTCGCCGCTGCGGACTGCCTGGTCCCGGGCATCGGGGAGATCATCGGCGGCAGCCAGCGCGAGGAGCGGCTGGACGTGCTCACCGCCCGCATGAAGGAGCTGGGACTCAAGGAAGAGGACTACTGGTGGTATCTGGACCTGCGGCGGTACGGCAGCTGCCGGCACGCGGGTTTCGGCCTGGGCTTTGAGCGCATGGTGATGTATCTCACCGGCGTGAACAACATCCGGGACGTGGAATTGCATCCCCGCACCGTGGGCAACGCAGAATTTTAAACAGGAATGTCCCCGCGCAGTTGGCGCGGGGACATTTTTCTTTCGTACAGCGGCCCCGGCTCATGCCTCATAGCCCCTGGGATTCTGCTTCTGCCAGTTCCAAGTATCCCGGCACATTTCCGTCAGGTCCCGCTTGGCTGTCCAGTGGAGCACCCGCTCCGCCTTGGCCGCGTCCGCCCAGAATTCCGGCAGGTCGCCTGCCCGGCGGGGTCCGATGATATACGGAATCGCCACACCGGTAGCCTCCTCGAATGCGTGAACGATCTCCAGCACGCTGTATGGTGTGCCGGTGCCCAGATTGAACACCTCCGTGCCTTTGTGCCCCGCGGCGTATTCCACCGCCTCCAGATGGCCCTCCGCCAGGTCCATCACATGGAGGTAATCCCGGCGGCAGGTGCCGTCCGGTGTGGGGTAATCATCGCCGAAGACGGTCAACTGCTCCCGGCGACCCACGGCCACCTGGGAGATATAGGGCATGAGATTATTGGGCACGCCCCGGGGGTCCTCCCCCATGCGGCCAGAAGGGTGGGCGCCGATGGGATTGAAGTACCGCAGCAGCACCACGGACAAGTCCGGGTCCGCCTTGGCGGCGTCTTCAAAAATCTGCTCCATGAAAATCTTCGTCCAGCCGTAGGGGTGGGAACTACTGCCCCTGCGCATGGTTTCCACGTAGGGGATGGGGTTTTCGTCGCCGTAGACCGTGGCGGAGGAGGAGAATACCACGTTGTGCACACCGAATTTCGCCATGCACTCCAGCAGGGTCAGGGTGGTGTCGATATTATTGCGGTAATACTTCAGCGGCACGGTCCCGGATTCACCCACACCTTTCAGTCCAGCAAAGTGAATGACGCAGTCAACGGCGTTTTCCGAGAAAATGCGTTCCATGGCCGCCGTGTCGCACACATCGGCCCGGTAGCAGGTCACGGGCTTGCCGGAGACCTCCCGGATGCGGTCCACCGCCACGGGGGAGCTGTTCATGAAGTTGTCCGCGATGATCACGTCGTGCCCCGCGTCCAGCAGAGACACCGCCGTGTGGGAGCCGATGTATCCGGCGCCGCCGGCCAGTAAAATATTCATGGGCGTTCCTCCTGTTGATGTTCTCATCTTACCATTTCTGTCCGCGATTTGCAAGGGAAAGGGGCGATTTTGGCCAGGTGCAACCGTTGGTTGCGGGATTTCCAAGTCTGTTTGGTGGACTTTTCGGCGGGATTCGGGTATACTTTTCAAAAAACAGGAGGGATGCATATGGAATTGGGAGAACGCATCTGCGCCCTGCGCACGGCCCGGGGACTGTCCCAGTCCGACCTGGCCGACGCGCTGGAGGTCTCCCGGCAGTCCATTTCCAAATGGGAGACCGGCGCGTCCGTGCCGGAGCTGGACAAACTTCTGAAGCTGAGTGAGCTGTTTGGGCTCACATTAGATGAACTGGTCACGGGGAAAACTACGAAGGCTCCGGCGGAAGAACCCCCGGAGGCGGCCCAGGTCCCGGCGCCGCCGAAGCGCAGCCACGGGCAGACCGTGGCGGGGATCATTCTACTGTGCTTCGCCGGGCTGGTGTGGCTGGTGCTCACCGTGATAGGTGGATTTTTGGAGGGACTGATTTTGGCCTTGCCGTTTGCCCTGTGCGGGCTGATCTGCCTATTCGTCCGGCGAAGGGCGGGGCTGTGGTGCGCCTGGGCGGTGAGTATCCTGGTGGACCTGTATTTGTGTCTCGCCACTGGCATCCGCTGGGGGATGATTTTTTACACATTCCGGTGGGAGGAATGGATGAATTACATCCGGCTGGCCATGGCCTGGGGGATGTTCGCTGAACTGGCCGTGCTGATTTCCGCCACAGCGCTGTGTTATCGGCGGGAACCCATGGCCCGCACCCGGCAGAATCTCACGCTGTTGATAGTGGGCGCGGCGGCACTGGTTGTCCTGTGGGCGGCGCAGTTTCTACCCATTTGGAACTGGGCGCCCTACTGGCTGACCTCCTACGCCCTGCAATGGGTCCGGGCTGGACTGCTGGCGGCGGTTCTGACGGGACTAGTGCGCTTCCGGGGCGGTGGAACATAATTTTCTTGCATCCCGGACGCAATTATGATATGCTGTGTTTATTAAGGCAACTGCCTTATGTTTTGTCAGAGTAGGAACAGCGCGTTAAGTGCGATGGGACGGGATGTTGCCCATCGACGAAGTGCCCGCTTGGGTGCGCGGTGCTGTCTCCGCATCCGCTGCCACCAAAAGAATGAAACTCTTTTCGTGGCAACGCCACGAAAGGAGTTTTTTATTTTGAATCACAACAGAACATCACGACTGGCCGTCAATGCCATGCTGGCGGCTTTGTGCGCTGTGCTCAGTTACCTGTCCGTTGACATCGGCAACTCCATGCGCATCACCTTTGAAAGCTTTCCCATTGCCCTGGGTGCCCTGCTTCTGGGGCCTCTGGACGGCGCTGCCATCGCCTTTGTGGGAAATCTCATTTACCAGCTTCTGCGCCACGGCATCACGGCCACTACTTTGCTGTGGATCGCCCCTTACGTCATCACCGCTTTGCTCATCGGCTGGGCCGCAAAGGCCTCCGGGTTTCAATTGTCCCGGTCAAAAACGATTGCCGTGATGCTCATAGCGGAACTGCTCATCACCGCTTTGAACACCGGTGCGCTGTATATCGACAGCAAGATCTACGGCTACTACGGCGCCTACCTCTTTGCCCTGACCATCCCCCGGCTGGCCCTGGCCACGGCAAAAGGCATCGTATTCGGCACCATCCTCCCCACGCTGGCGGACGCGGTGCGAAAAGCACTGCCGCAATCCTCATAAAAACACCCCCACGGCTTACATCCCGGCCGTGGGGGTTCATTTTTGCCCGCAGGTGGTTTTTATGCGCAGCTTACTTCATCGCCGATTGGCGAATCTTCGGGAGCTGCCACCGGTACTGCGCCGCCAGCAAGCGTACCGCAATGACCAGCAGCGTTGCAATGACCACGGACCCGATGGGCAGGACGCTGCGCAGCAGATAATAACACACGCTCCCACCCACAGACGCCAGTGCGTAAATGTGTTTGCGGAACACCACCGGAGTTTCCCGACTCATCATATCCCGGAGCATCCCACCGCCTACACCTGTGGTCATTCCCAGAAATACGCAGAAAAAAGCGTTGTCTCCAAATCCCGCATTCACCGTATTCTGCACGCCGATGACGGAAAAAATTCCCAGCCCCGCCGCATCAAAGAAATTCAGCAGAGTATCCGCATAGCGCCGCTTCCTGTATTCCTGCCTTTGATGATACGCAGACCACAGGAAAACCGTCAGTGCCGTCACAACAGCCACGGCCAAGTAAATATAATTCACAAACACCTGGGGTGGTGTCTGACCCAGCAGCAAGTCCCGGATGACACCGCCGCCGATGGCTGTGACAGCCCCTAAAAACAGAACGCCGAACAGGTCCAACTCACGCTGGATGGCCATAACTGCGCCGGAAATCGCAAAGGCCGCCGTTCCCGCCAACTCTATCAGAAAAAAGATCACTTCAATTCCCGTCATCCCCGCGCCTTCTTTCCCAGCACGTTCCGCCGGATATGGGAAAACACCGCGTCATCTCCTTCGTCCTTGAGCATACGAAGCAGCGTTTCCAGCAGGTCTCTGGATTCCGGATGGAGCATCAGATGGTCCCGCCCATCCATGAAATATTCATAGGGCCGGGACCGCTGAAAGGCCGCACCTTGGTACACACGGGCAGCGGCATAGCGGTCGCAGAACATTTCCACCACATATTTTTCCGGCATCCTCATCCCCATCATAGCAAATCCGCCGCCCTCCAAGGGGCCGTAATCCACCCAGTATTCCAGATGGTGCTTGTTGCGCCCCTTGTGATGGAGCCATGCGGTGCTGTAGCCCTTTTCCCGGCGCTCAATATCGTTGGGACTGCGGTCCCCCTGAAAATATTTGGCCCCCACGCGAAATTCCGTGGGACTGTATTTGGACAGGTCGTGGATGAGCCCCTGCCAATATAAGCCCGCCTTGAAGCAGTATTTCATCACCAGAAAACGGTGCTTTGTGATGGTTTTGAAATGTTTGATAGCTTTCAATGGTTGCCTCCGTCAGAAGATAAATTGCACCAAAAGCATATAGCACACCGTGCCCCCGGCGATGGACAGCAGCATCTGCCGCTTCCACAGGTGCAGCGCCACGGTGACCACGATGCCGATGGCTTCCGGCACGCCGTAGGGAGCCGCGGTGATGCTCACGCTTTTCAGGCAGTACACCACCAGCATCCCGAAAATCGCGCAAGGCAGGGCATGGCCCAGATATTGAATGTACTTCGGTGTGGGCTTTTTGGGAGAAAAGATGAGAAAGGGCAAAAAACGGGTAGCCATGGTCCCCAGGGCGCAAAGCCCAATCGTAATCATTTGCTGCGTCAACATCATAGCAGGCCACCTGCCTGTTCAATGGGTTTGCGGAACACCGTCAGCAGTACCAGAATGCACATCATGGTGGGGATCATGAAGGAATCCGCGCCGAAAATCAGCAGACACACTGCCGAGGCCGCCAAGCCAATGACCCCGGTGTAATGCTTTTTCTCCTTGAGCCACTGGTCCAGAAAAATCACCACAAACATGGCCGTCATGACAAATTCCAACCCGTCCAGATCGAAGGTGATGAGCGATCCCAGCACCGCGCCGACGGCCGTGCCGGCAACCCAGTAGAGCTGATTAAGCAGGGTAACGAAAAACATGAACCATCCCTTGTCCACATCCTCCGGGATGTCCGCAGAGCAGTTGATGGAAAAAGATTCGTCGCACATACCGTAAATGAGGTAAATCTTCTTCCAGCCGGTGCCTTTGTATTTTTCCAGCATAGAAATGCCGTAAAATAAATGCCGGGCCTGGATCATCAACGCCATGACGAAGGTCTGCACCGGGGCAAACACCCCCAGCATCATTTCCACCGCCACAAATTCCAGGCTCCCGCCGAAGATGGCCACCGCCATCAAAATGGGGTACCAGAAGGCAAAGCCCGCCGCCGTGGCGTACAGGCCGTAGGAAATGCCCAGGAATAAAAAGCCCGCCAGAATGGGGATGGTGCGGGGAAACGCCGCCGAGAAGGCCCGGCGGCGTATGGTCGATTTGGTTTCCGTTTGCATCTTTTTCTATCTCCTATGGGGTTTCGTCCGGCCGGGGCGGACGGCAATATTGCCGCAAATGCTCCTGCACCGCGCCGTATCGCTTGTAATTCGCCCGGCACTGGTTCAGGGTCAGGCCGTGGTTCTGGTCGCTGGGCTCGTCGTCAGATTCGATGAAGCAGTCCATTTCCCAAAAGCATACCGGGCAGATGTGCGCCGTGTACTGTCCGCCCTCCGGGATAGTGATGTACCCGCAGCAGGGGCAGGGGATCTCGCCCTTGGGCTCCGGCGGTTTGGGGGCATCCGGCAGATGGCCGGGGAAGTCGTTCACGGCGGTGGGGAGATATTGAAAGTTCGCTTCTTTCATTTGACTTTGAAAAATTCAATTTCCTCGCCCACGGGCCCGATACAAAACGCGATCTTCAACTCATAGGGCGGCACGGACGGCACCGTGCAGTCGTGGGGCTCTTCCGTGATGGCATACCCCGCCGCGCGGACTGCTTCCACGCAAGCCTCCACATCATCCGTCAGCAAGGCAAAGTGCCGCACGGAGCCTTGAGGCAGGCGGGATTCCCCATCGGCAAAAATCTCAATGATACCGCTGCCGGTGTCCAGCATGGCGCCGCTGTATCTCCCGCTCCCCCAGGTGCGCACCACGGGTAGGCCCAGAATATCCCGGTAAAAACCGACGGTTTTATTGAATTCCTCCACGCCGCAGCATTTCAGTGCAATGTGGTGTATGCCTTTGACCAAACTCATTTTGCGTCACGCTCCTTTAGGAATTTCGCTTTCGAAACGATTTTTCTTCCCATCTCCGCCGCAGCCTCGCAGTCCAACGGGAACTGTACCCGGTGGTGTTCTGCCTTCTCCTCGGGAGAGAACATGGACGACTCATACTGGGCGTAGTCGG
The DNA here is from genome assembly GCA_947644595.1 of uncultured Clostridia bacterium. Lineage (GTDB taxonomy): Bacteria > Bacillota > Clostridia > Oscillospirales > Oscillospiraceae > HGM13010. The sequence goes on along the minus strand of CANSAE010000005.1, from coordinate 32,362 downwards.
CGAATTGCAGCGTATTATGTACAAACAGTAGCTGGGGCCGCTGGCGCAGGGTGTGGATGATGCTGTTATGGAACACCAGGAGATTGTTTTCCAGTCCCATCTTATCCCATTCCGGCTTGGACATGTTCATGTCATAAATCATGCCCCAGGGCAAAGGTTTGGGGAACACCGTGGGGATTTCGTTGCTGTAGATGGAGTTGGAATATAAAAAACGCTCCAAAAAGGCCAGCAAATTGGAGGACATGCCGCCGTAATAGATGGGAGAACCCAAAATCAAGCCGTCACAGTCCTTGATGTCTTCCAGTACCGGAGACAGGTCATCCCGCATTGCGCAGATGCCATGGGGATTTTTCTTGTCCTTGCAATAAAAGCAGCTTGCGCACCCCCGGTAATTCAGGGGCCGCAGGTGGATGAGTTCCGTATCCGCCCCAGCTTCCGCCGCGCCCCGGAGGGCCTGGGTCAGCAGCTCGGCAGTGTTTCCGTTGATGCGGGAGCTTCCGTTGATAGCGATGACTTTCATGGCAGTTCCTCCTTGTAAAAATGCCCCGGACGCCCAACAGGGCATCCGGGGGTATCATATTTGCCCTTGTCTGTAGGCCATTGTACTTGTTTTTACGAAAAAACGCAAGAAAAAGAAGTGTTATTCCCACCTCAATTGATGGCGCTTGGTCCCATACGATGTCCTTTTCAACGGTTATTGTTTTTTCGGCAGCTTCCGCTTGTTTCCGTCCTCATCCACCAGATAGGTGTTATCCAAGGTGCCGATGACGCTTTCCCGCCAGGACTGAAGGTATTCTTCCCGCAGGGCCTGACGCTCTGCCTGCTCCTCGGCGGTGAGTTCCCGCTCCCGGGAAATGCGGGTCAGCTCACTAATGCGGTCCTTTTTTTCCTGCTCCATTTATTTCCCAACTCCTAACTCATCCAAATCCAGCTCAAATGCCGGCAGGAAGTGCTCCATGAAATAATCCGCCTCCGGCAATCCCATCGCCGTGACAGCCGCCCGGGTGGAGGCCTCCGCGGAAATGAATTCCGTATTGCCGGCTTTGCGCTCTTCCACACACTTGATGAGGGCGGAGAGCTTGTCCGCAGCCTTGATGAGCCGGTACTCCTCGCCCTTCGCTTCCGACAAAAGAGGCGCATAAGCGGGGCGGAGCACTTCCGGCAACATGTCCAGCAGCTTTTCCGACGCCAGAGCCTCCACCTTATGATACGCCTCCATCAGCTCCTGATTCTGATATTTAATGGGCGTGGGCATGTCCCCAGTGAGGATCTCCGACGCGTCGTGGAACAACGCCACAGCGGCCAGATGCTCCGGAGCGCAGTCTCCGCCGAACACCTCCCGGCGGATGACCCCCAAGGCATGGGCGATGACGGCCACCATATGGCTGTGCTCCTGAATATTCTCCGGCACGGCAGAGCGCATCAGGCTCCAGCGGCCGATATACTTCATGCGGGAAATGAGCGCGTAAAAATTTGTGTTATTCATCGGGGCTTTCTCCTACGATCAGTTTCTTTTTCCAAATGCCTGCCCGGTAGCGGATCAGAGATAACACCAAGCCCAGCAGCCAGCCCACGGGGATGGTGTGCCAAATCACAGAATACCCGAAGTCAAAACAAAATACAAGGACATAGGCCAGACTTACCCGGGAGGTCAGGGTGACGAGGGAACAGGACATGGCGTACAGCGCATCTCCACTGCCTTGGATGAGGCCGATGGTCGTTTGATACACGGAGAAAAACAGCATCATGTAACTGATGAAGCGGATGTACTCCACCGCCTGCTTGAGGGATGCACCCTCCACGCCGAACAACCCCGCCAGAGGGTACGCACCGAGAAACAGTACTGTGGCGATGACGAAGGTGATGCCCAGGGCCAGCTTGATGGTGCCTTTCCAGCAGCGCTCTACCCGGTCCAGCCGCCGGGCACCGATGTTTTGTCCGGTGAACATGCTCATCGCGCTGTTCAGGGACAGTGCCGGCACCATACAGTAGTTTTCAATGCGCAGGCCGCAGGTGAAGGCCGCCATGGTGGTCTCGCCAAAGTGGTTTACCAGCCGCTGCATCAGGACATTGCCGAAAGAGATGATGCAGTGCTGCAGGGTCATGGGGACGCCCATTTCCAGGCAAAGCAGGCATTGTGCCTTATCAAAGCGGAATTCGCCCTTTTTGAACCGGAAAAAGGGGTATTTTCCAAACATGTAAACAAAGCAGACCACCACGCAGGCAAACTGGGAAATGACCGTAGCGACGGCAGCACCGGCCACGCCCCAGCGGAACACCGCCACAAACAGCACATCCAGCACCAGGTTCAGCACTGCCGACACGAGCAAAAAGTACAGGGTCGCCCGGGAATCCCCCACCGCCCGGAGGATGGAGGCCACGCAGTTATAGGCAAACTGGAACACCAGTCCCAGAGAATAGATGGAAAAATACGCAGTAGACAGACGGATGAGTGATTCCCCTTTTACATTCATCAGGCCGGTGACGAACCAATGGGTGCCGAAGAAGCCGATGAGCAGGGCCAACACGCCCATGCCTGTGAGCAGAAGCAGGGCGGTGGACACCGCGCACTTCAGGTCCTCCATGCGCTGGGCGCCGTACAACTGCGCAATAACGATGCCGCAGCCGTTACCAAAGCCGATGGAAAAGGCCAAAAACAGAAATGCCAGAGACGTACAGGCCCCGACAGCCCCAAGGGCCGCGTCGCTGACGAAGTTCCCCACTATGATGCCGTCCACAGTGTTGTACAGCTGCTGCAGAAACTGTCCGGCCATGATGGGCAGGGCAAACAGCAACAGCTTTTTCCACTCCACGCCGGCAGTCATATCATTTTTTTCGGAAAAGGACCGCTGCTCCACCCGGACGACACCTCCCAAGCATAACAGAAACCCCCGGGAAATCACACAGCATCCCGGGGAAAACGTGTTAGTTATATAACAAATATGTATTTTATATGATTTCCGGGAAGGATATCGTAAATCAAATAAAAAAATCCTAACAAAATTTAATATAAGACTTGCAAAATTTTATTTTTTGGCGTATCCTGAGGAGGCAGAATTGGTATAACCTATTTGTGAGAAATGTAAAAATTTTTGTGAAAACTCTGTAATTTTTTTGTCAAGATTGAAAATTCTTTGACGAAACTGAAAAAATTTTCGTTTCTGTCAAATCCGCGCCACGGACTTTCGCCAAATTGAACATTTCATTTTTGTATGGAGGTAGTACTTATGGTAAGAATCGTTGATATGCAGCCACTCAATCCCACGCTGACGAAAATCACGTTGGAAGCGCCTCATATTGCCAAAAAAGTCAAAACCGGTCAGTTCGGCATCCTGCGCGTGGATGAGGACGGCGAGCGCTTCCCCCTGACCATTGAGGACTGGGACCCGGAGGCAGGTACCATCTGCTTCATTTTCCAGGTAGCCGGCGCGTCTACGGAGCGTTTGAACCACAAAAAGCCCGGCGAGTTCATCGCCGATGTGGTGGGTCCCTTGGGCAATCCCACAGAGCTGGAGGGTGAGACCATCTGCGTGGTGGCCGGCGGCTCCGGCTGCGCCATCGGCTTCCCCGTCATCCGGGAGCTGCACAATCTGGGCAAGGATGTGGACGCCGTCATCGGCTTCCGCAATAAAGATCTGGTCATCCTTGAGGACGATATCCGCGCACTGACCACCAACTGCGTAGTCATGACCGACGACGGCAGCTACGCCACCAAGGGACTGGTCACCGAGGGTCTGCAAAGCCTCATCGACAGCGGCCGGAAGTACGACAAGGTGATTACCCTCGGCCCCCTGCCCATGATGAAGTTTGTTTGCCAACTGACCAAGAAATACGACATCAAGACCCTGGCCTCCATGAATCCCATCATGGTAGACGGCACCGGCATGTGCGGCGGCTGCCGCCTGACCGTGGGCGGCGAGACCAAGTTTGCCTGCGTGGACGGCCCCGAGTTTGACGGCCATCTCATCGATTTTGACGAGGCCATGTGCCGCAGCACCATGTACGCCGATTTCGAGCTGCATGAGCGCGATGAAGCCTGCAACCTGTTTAAGATGGAGGTAAAGTAAGATGGCGAACATGTCTATGACGAAAAATCCCATGCCCTCTCAGGACCCCAAGGTCCGCGCCCGGAACTACGACGAGGTGGCTCTGGGCTACTCCGAGGATCAGGTGAAGGACGAGGCCGCCCGCTGCCTCAACTGCAAGATCCCCCACTGTGTGGAGGGCTGCCCCGTGAATCTGAATATCCCCGGCTTCATCAAGGCCGCCGGCGAAGGCGATTTTGACGAGGCGTACCGCATCATTTCCATGGACTCCTCCCTGCCCGCAGTCTGCGGCCGCGTGTGCCCCCAGGAGACCCAGTGCGAGTCCCGCTGCGCCCGGGGCATCAAGGGCGAGAGCGTGGCTATCGGCCGCATCGAGCGGTTCGTGGCGGACTATCACAACGCCAAGCCCGCGGACGCTGTGGCGAAGCCCGAGGCCAACGGCCACACCGTAGCTGTAGTGGGCTCCGGCCCTGCCAGCCTGACCTGCGCCGGCGATTTGGCCAAGCGCGGCTATAAAGTCACCGTATACGAAGCCCTGCACACCCCCGGCGGCGTTATGGTGTACGGCATCCCCGAGTTCCGTCTGCCCAAGGCCATTGTGGCCCGGGAGATTGATGGCCTACGCGCCCTGGGCGTGGAGATTCTGACGAACATGGTCGTGGGCAAAGTGGTGGATGTGAACGAGCTGCGCCAGGAGTATGACGCGGTGTTCATCGGCTCCGGCGCCGGTCTGCCCATGTTTATGCACATCCCCGGCGAAAACCTCAAAGGTGTTTACTCCGCCAATGAGTTTTTGACCCGCATCAATCTGATGAAGGCTTACCAGCCCGGGTCCCACACCCCCATCAAGCATCCCAAACGCGCGGCTGTCATCGGCGGCGGCAACGTGGCCATGGATGCGGCCCGCTGCGCTTTGCGCTTGGGCGCGGAGGAAGTGAGCATCGTCTACCGCCGGGGCATGGATGAACTGCCCGCCCGTAAGGAAGAGGTGGAGCACGCTCAGGAAGAGGGCATCGTGTTCCGCACCCTGCGCAACCCCGTGGAAATCATGGGCGACCCCAAGGTGGGCGTTGATAAGATCAAGTGCCAGGTCATGGAACTGGGCGAGCCCGACGAAAAGGGCCGCCGCAAACCCATCCCCGTGGAGGGCAAGTTTGAGGAGCTGGATGTGGACGTGGTCATCATGGCCCTGGGCACCAGCCCCAATCCCCTGATCCGCAAGACCACCGAGGGCTTGGAGTACACCAAGAAGGGCGGCATCGATGCCGACGAGGCTACTGGTCAAACGTCTCTGGAAAACGTGTTCGCCGGCGGCGATGCGGTCACTGGCGCGGCGACCGTCATTCTCGCCATGGGTGCAGGCAAAAAAGCCGCCGAAGCCATTGACCAATATATCAAAAATAAAAAATAAAGTTTGACAGAACCGGGAAACAGTGGTACACTGTACTTGTATTTGTAAATATTGCAAGAAATTTGATTATTTCCATTCCCTTCTTTCATACATTTTTATCCCTCTTGCAGCATATCCCCCCGAATTTTTTTCGGGGGGATATGTCTTTCCTGTCAAAGGGTGCGACGGAAAATATCATTTTTTTCAAGAAGTAAGAAAAAAGACTTTTCAGAACAGGGTGTGTTGTAGTATAATTTCCATGTATGCGAGAAAACAGAACGCAAGATAAGACTCAAAACCAACAATCTCCGGTTTGAACAAAGCCTGAAACAATAAGGAGGAGCTTATGAAAAAATGGAGATTCCTGCCGGCTCTGCTGGCAATGTGTGTGTTCCTGTCTGCCTGCGGTCAGCCTACTGCCAAGCAGGACGAGGAAGAGATCCCCTACATTGAACAGATGGTCCTGGGAGACGAGACAATCATTGAAGACGAAGCGGTGGCCCTAGCGGACGCGCCAGCTACCCCCAATAATATCCTGCTGCCGGTGGCTTCCGGCACCAAAGAGAAAAAGACCAGCAAGGCCACCATCGATTATTCCAATACCACCGACGGGTATGTAATGGTCAATTTCACCGCCGCCACCGATAAGCGGCTGAAGGTACAGGTAACGGGGCCGTCCAGCACCACGTATACATATGACATCAAGCAGGGCACTTGGACCACCTTCCCCCTGTCCGATGGGAACGGAAGCTATAAGGTCTCCGTGTTCGAAAATGTATCCGGCACCAAATACAGCAATGTGGCGTCCCAGTCCTTTGACGTGAAGCTCAGCGACGAGTTCGCTCCTTTCCTGCGGCCAAACCAGTATGTAGACTATCAGAACGCCCCTGACACCATCGCCAAAGCTGCGGACCTGACCAAGGACTGCAAGGATACCATCGAAAAGGTGGGCGTGGTGTATGACTTCGTGGTGAAAAACCTCACCTACGACACGGAAAAGGCCAAAACCGTCAAGTCCGGCTATCTGCCGATACTGGACGATGTGCTGGAAAGCAAGACCGGTATCTGCTTTGACTACGCGTCCCTGATGACGGGAATGCTGCGCAGCCAGGGCGTGCCCTGCAAGCTGGTGGTAGGCTATGCAGGCACCGCATATCACGCTTGGATCAGTGTGTACAGCGAGGAAACCGGCTGGGTGGACGGCGCCATCTATTTTGATGGCACTACCTGGCAGCGGATGGACCCCACCTTCATGTCCTCCGGTAAGGGCAGCGCGAATATCAAGAAATTTGTCGGCGACGGCAGCAATTATACCCAGAAATATCTGTACTGAGAACGGAGAGAGAGAGGATGGCAACTGTAATTTCCAATGAACGCCTGGCGTCGGTGACGCTGGAACTGTCCATGCTGCTGCACGCGGGCGTGGGCGTCAGCGACGCGCTGGACCTGCTGGCCAAGGAGAAGGACTATGCCTCGCTGCTGGGTGATATGGCCCGGTGGGCGGACGATGGGACTTCTCTGGCGGAGTGCTTCAAGCGCAGCGGGAAATTCCCGTCCTATGTGTGCGGCCTGGTCGAAGTGGGTGAGCGCGCGGGGCGGACTGAAGAGGCTCTGCTGTCCCTGTCCCGGTACTATGAGAGCCGGGTGCGGATGGACCGCCGGGTACGCAGCGCCCTGCTGTATCCCGCGGTAATGCTGGTGCTGATGCTGGTGGTCATCGGAGTGCTGCTGGTGAAGGTGCTGCCGATTTTTGACGATGTATATGCCTCTCTGGGCGGCCAGCTCACCGGCGTGGCCGGCGGTCTGCTGGTCATCGGGCGCTGGCTGGATCAGGCCATGCCCGTGATTTGGGCGATTTTGGCAGTGCTGGTGGTGTTTTTCTTCGCGTTCGCGGCCATCGGCGGCTTCCGGGCCAAGGTGTTGGCTTTCTGGCGGAGCCGCCGGGGGGATAAGGGTTTGTTCCGCCAGATGAATACCGCCCGGCTGGTGCAGGCGCTTTCCATGGGCATGAGCAGCGGTCTGGGCGCGGAGGAATCCCTGTCCCTGGCAGCGGAGCTTCTGACGGATGTGCCCGATGCCAAGGAGCGTTGTCTGGCCTGTCTTGCCCGGCTGGAACAAGGCGAAAATTTCGGCGAGGCTATGAACAGCAGCGGATTGCTCAGTCCGTCCTCCGTTCGGTTCTTGGAACTGGGCCAGCGCAGCGGCGCTATGGATTCCGCCATGGAAAAGCTGGCAGAGGATCTCACCGAGGAGAGCGAGTACGCCATTGAAGCCATGGTGGGCCGTATCGAGCCGGCCCTGGTGCTGGTGTGCTCTTTGCTGGTGGGTCTGATTCTGCTGTCTGTGATGCTGCCGCTGATGCACATCATGTCGGCCATCGGGTGAACGGTTATGAGAAGACGGAGAAAACGGGATCGCCTGCGGGGCATTGCGCTGTTCCTGCTACCCCTGGCGGCGGCTGGGATCGTGGTGTTCTTTGCCACGGCCCTGAATACCCTGGACAGCGGCCGGGAAGCCCGGAGCATCGCCCAACTGGAACAGGCAGTGCGCCGTGGATGCACGGCCTGCTATGCGGCGGAGGGCATCTATCCCCCCAGTCTGGACTATTTGCAGACCCATTACGGGCTTCAGGTGGATGAAACGCGCTATACTGTGCGCTATTCTGTCATCGGCGAGAATCTGATGCCCGATATTACAGTACTGGAGAACAACGCATGAGACAGAAACATCATTTGGAAGGGCTGGGCGCCCTGCTGCTGTTCGGCGTGTTCGCGGTGTGCGTGCTGATGGTGCTCCTCACCGGAGCGGATACCTACCATCGGCTGAACCAGCGGGACCAGTCGGCTTATGACACCCGCACCGCCGCTCAGTACGTCACCACCAAGCTGCGGCAGGCGGACCGGCTGGACTGCGTGTCCATCGAGCGCTTCGGCAATTCCGACGCACTGGTGCTGGCGGATGAGATCGACGGGGAACGTTATGTGACCCGGGTGTATACTTACGACGGCTATTTGATGGAGCTGTTTTCCTCAGCTGAGGACAAGATGAACCCCGAGGACGGCGAGCGCCTGATGCCTCTGACAGGGCTGGACGCCCGGCTGGACCGGCGGAAAGTGACCGTCACCTGTGATGAAGGGGAAAAGGAGACCACCTTTTCCGTAACGCTGCGTGCGGGAGAGGAGGCGCCGTCCTTATGAAAAGCAAAGCGCCTTTGATGCTCATGGAACAGATGGTCATGCTACTGGTGTTCGCACTGGCGGCGGCCTTGTGTTTGCAGGCCTTCGTGAAGGCGGATGAGATCTCCAAACAGGCGGAAGCCCGGGACCGGGCGGTGCTGCTGTGTCAGACTGTAGCGGAAGAACTCAAAGAGAGTGGAGAAAAGGATCAGTTGGTGCTGTCCGCCATGGCGGCCCGACTGGACGCAGACGTGGTATTCCCCAATGAATCCTTTATTTTGTGCTACGATCAGGATTGGCAGCGCACAAGCGCGGAAAATGAAATCGTCTATATGTTGGGCGTCAGCGCCATGGACAGCGGTGTGCCCGGTCTGGGAAAGGCCCAGGTATTTGTGGAGATGGGCGATAACGGGGAAGATTTGTTTCGTGTAGATGTTGCGTGGCAGGAGGTGAGCGCCCATGGATAAGCGGGAGCGCGAAGGCTTCGCACCCCCGGCAGTGGGCGGTGCGTCCCTGCTGGTGTCCTTCGCCGTGCTGTGCCTGACAGTGTTTGCCCTGCTGAGCCTGTCCACCGTCCGGGCAGATGACCGACTGAGTCAGGCCAGCGCCCAGGCATCGGAAGCCTATTATCAAGCGGACTGTGAGGCCCAGGAAATCTTGGCCCGGCTGCGGACCGGAGAGCTGCCCATGGGTGTGACCTACGGTGGGGACCTGTACACTTATGAATGCCCCATTTCCGAGACCCAGACCCTTCGGGTGGAGGTGTTCCAGCGGGACGGCGTATATACCGTGCTGCGTTGGCAGGCCGTGGCCAACGCGGACTGGGATGTGGATGAAAACCTGTTCCTGTGGGACGGGGAGATGTAAGATAAGAGAGGATTTGAGAACGTTATGGCAGAATTGCTAGATTATTTGAACTATGCGGTGAAAGACCGTGCGTCGGATATCTTCATTGTCGCGGGCGGTCCAGTGTGTGAAAAGCTGGAAAAGCGGGTGCAGGCCCTGGGCAAAGAAAAGCTCCTGCCGGTGGATACCTCCCGGCTCATCACGGACCTGTATGCCCAGGCCGGGCGGCCCATGCATCTGTTCCTGGAGCGGGGCGACGATGACTTTTCCTTCTCCGTGCCGGGGCTGGCCCGGTTCCGGGTGAACGCCTACCGGCAGCGGGGCTCTATGGCCGCAGTGATCCGGGTGGTGCAGTTCGGCATCCCCAATTGGGAGGAGCTGGGGATCCCCGCCCAGGTCATGGACCTGGCGGAGGCTACCAGCGGCATGATTTTGGTCACCGGCACTGCCGGCAGCGGCAAATCTACCACCCAAGCCTGCATCATCGACCGCATCAACTGCACCCGGCGCTGCCATATCATCACCATGGAAAATCCCATCGAATACCTGCACCGGAATGAGCAGAGCATCGTCAGCCAGCGGGAGATTGCCATTGACACCCAGGACTATCTTTCCGCCCTGCGTTCCGCTTTGCGCCAGGCGCCGGATGTGATTTTGCTGGGCGAGATGCGGGACCATGAGACCATCCGCACAGCCATGACCGCCGCGGAAACCGGGCATCTGGTCATCGCTACGCTGCACACCAAGGGCGCGGTGAACACCATCGACCGTATCGTGGACTCCTTCCCCAGCGAACAGCAGGGGCAAATCCGGGTGCAGCTTTCCATGGTACTGCGGACCGTGGTTTCCCAGCAGCTGCTGTCCGGCACAGACGGAAGTCTGGTGCCCGCCTTTGAGATCATGCACACCAACAGCGCCATCCGGAGCCTCATCCGGGACAGCAAGAGCTATCAGATCGACAATGCCATCACCGCCGGCGGCGGAGAAGGGATGATCTCCATGGACCAATATCTGCTGAAGCTGTATCAGGAAGGCCGCATCACCAAAGATACCGCCTTGGACTACGCAGACAATCAGGAGCAGATGAAACGCCGTATGAACTGAACTCCGGCGATAGAGAAGCCACCCCTTTGGGTGGCTTCTTTGCTGTTTAAAAGATGGAAAAGCGCCCGCCTTTCGGCGGGCGCTTTGGATTTACGTCTTTAGGAACTTTTCCAGTAACTTTGCCACTTCTTTTACATCGATGGGCTTTGCCACATGGGCGTTCATGCCGGCGTCCAGGCAGCGCTTCACATCCTCGGCAAAGGCGTCCGCCGTCATGGCGATGATGGGCAGGTCCTTGTCAGAACGGTCCAGGCCACGGATGGCCTGGGTGGCCTCATAGCCGTTCATCACGGGCATCCGGATATCCATCAGGATAGCATCATAATGGCCGGACTTCGATTTTTGGAACATCTCCAAAGCGATTTGGCCGTTTTCCGCCCAATCCAGATTCAGCCCCAGCTCCTGCAAAAGCTCATGGGCGATTTCCCAGTTGAGCTCATTGTCTTCCGCCAGCAGAATGTTCCGGCCGGTGAGGTCAAAAACTTCCAATTCCGGCGGATGCTCCTCTTCGTCCAGGTCCGCAAAGGGCCGCAGGCCGTGATACAAGGTGGACTTGAACAGGGGCTTGGAGATGAACCCGGTGATGCCGGCTCCCTTGGCCTCTTCTTCGATTTCGCTCCAGTCATAGGCGGAAATCAGCAGGATGGGGACATCATCTTCCAGATTGTGCCGAATACGCCGGGCGGTTTCCAGCCCGTCGATGCCGGGCAACTTCCAGTCCATAAGGATGATGTGATAATCATCCCGCCGGGCGTGCCGTTCCACGACCATTTTTACAGCACTCTCACCGTCCAGCGTATATTCTGCGTTCACGCCGATGGATTTGAGTGAAGCCACCGCACTGTCGCATAAGGCCTGATCGTCGTCCACCACCAGCATGTTCCAGTCGGGCAGGATCATTTCTGTTTCCGGGATATCCGCCTTTTCCATGTCCAGAGTGACCAGGAATTCCGTACCTTCGCCCAGGGCGCTCTCCACCTCAATGGTACCGCCCATGGCATCTACGATATATTTGGTGATCGCCATGCCGAGACCGGTGCCCTCGGTCCGGTGAACGCGGGCGCTGTCCTCCCGGGTAAAGGAATCGAAGATCTTGGTCTGGAATTCTTTCGTCATACCGATGCCGTTATCCTTCACGGACAGGTGAATGCGGATATATTCCTCGCCCAAGGGAGAAGCTTCCTCATACAGGGCGATTTGGATAGACCCGCCGTCAGGCGTGAATTTGATGGCGTTGGATAACAGGTTCAGCAGGACCTGATTCAGGCGTACACTGTCGCAATAGACGTTTTCCGTGGAAATATCGTGGATGAACACATTGAAATTCTGATTTTTCATGCGGATTTGAGGCTGCACGATGCCCACGATGCTGTCCATGACCTCCCGGAGGGAAACCTGGTCCATGGCCAGAGTCATTTTACCGCTTTCGATCTTGGACATATCCAGTACATCATTGATCAATCCCAGCAGATGCTTGCTGGACAGGGTGATTTTTTTCAGGCAGTTTTGCACCTGGTCCCGATCATCCATATTGGCCGTGGCAATGGCGGTCATGCCCACGATGGCATTCATGGGCGTGCGGATATCGTGAGACATATTGGACAAAAATTCGCTTTTTGCCTTGTTGGCGTGCTCTGCCTCCTGCCGGGCTTTTTCGATTTCTAAAAGCTGCTGATTGGACATCCGTAGATAGATGATGAAAATCGTGATCAGCAGCGCCAGAACGATAATGCAGCCTGCCATAGATACAAAGCTCCACATCCGGCCGAATTGATTGATGGAAGCATTGAGATTGCCGAAGGGCATGGCAGTGAGCAGATACCACTCAGAATAAGCCAGCTTCGTGCAGTACAAGTGACGGCGCTCCCCACTGGAAATCTGAAATTGTCCGGAATACGGCTCCCCCGCGCGCATGGCGGCCTGCAGAGCCGAGATGTATTCTTCCGGCGACTGTCCGTCCACATTTTCATAGAGCTTGCGTGCCCGGTCAAAATAGCTGTCCCGGTAGGCATCACCAGTGCGGATCACAAAGCTACCGTCCTCCCGGATGATGAAAGAATAGGTCTTGTTGGCATCCTCCTCCAAGGAAAGGGTGCTTGTGATATAATCCACCGGGAGACCGGCTACCAGCGCCAAAGCCCTGGAGCCGTCATCCATGCAATACTCGGCGGGGACCCCAAGAAGAAGGATCCTGTTGTTTTCAGCATCATTACCTACAGCAACTTTGAGGTCATCATCTTTCAGGGAATTCATAAATGGACCCGGGTCCGAAATTTCCAACGGATTCCCATAAATCATTTCAAATTGCCCATCTTCGGACAAAAGCGCCAGATAGTCAAAGCCCCGGGCTTTGGCATTATAGCTCAGCTCATCAAGCACTTGCTGGTGTCCCTTATTACTCTCCGCCGCCGGCGGTGTGCCGATAACCAGAGCTTCCACCTGCTGCAGGCGCAGGCCGATGGTCGTCTCAAAGTGCATGGCAATTTGCTGGCTGAGGCTTTCCATATAGAATTGGCCCACTTTATTGATGGTATCAGAGCTGCGCTTCCCCATAAAAGTCGTCAAAAAAGAGAACAGACCGATACACAACGCGACGGCCAGTACCAGGCTGACGATCAGGAATCGTGTGGTTTTATTTTTCATCCCTGCGCCTCCTGAAATTCCCGAATCGCCGAGACAGTAGCCTGATAATCCGCATGTACCGCCTCTGCCAAGGCTTCGGCGTTGGGTGCCCAGTCGTTGCGCAGGGCCTCACACAACGCATCTGCGGACCGATAGAGCTTGGTGAAGCTCAGATTCTGGCACACGCCCTTAATGGTATGCGCCGCCCGGAAGGCCTCCTCTCGATTTTTCTCGGCCATGGATGTGCACAGTGTGCCATAGCTGGGGTCATCCAGAAACTTGAACATGAATTTTTGGACCAGACGGTCGCTGCGGAGCCGGTTGAGTACATCCTCATAATCTCCGTGGAGGGCGGCATAGCATTCCTGAATGGTCATGGTTTATCCCTCTTTCTTTTTGGCGCTGTGGCCGGATTTATGGTTGCTTTCTATGGGAGAGACCGTGGAGAGCGTGGCCTCCATGGAATCGTCATAAAAGAAGTACTGGCCCCTGCCGGATTGTTTGGCGCGGTACAGAGCTTGGTCGGCCTGATGGAACAGGTCCTCATAGCACAGGTCCGCCCCCGTGGCCCGGGAAATACCCATGCTCACGGAGATATGGAAATCCTCCACCTGCCCGCACAGGGAGGTGAAGATACGCTGGATGATGGGTTCCAGCCCCTGCTTGTATTCCAGAAAGATAAGGAATTCATCTCCCCCCACCCGCACGGCGATATCGCTGCCGCGGATGCTCTGGCGGAGACTGTCCGCCATATACAGGAGCACTTGGTCGCCGAACTGATGGCCGTATGTATCGTTGGCATCTTTAAAATGGTCCAGATCGATCATTACCAGGGCAAAGCTGGATCCAGGATGGTCATCCATGCGCTGTTGGATAATGGTTTTTGCGTGGGCATGGTTATACAGCCCGGTAAGGGCATCATGAGACGCTTTTCGTTCCAAATCATCCAGCATCATGCGGGAATCATGGATGTCCATGGCTTTCCCGATGCAGCCGGTGAAGTGAGGATCGCTTTCCGCGGACCACATGGACCGGACCACGATGCGGAACCACCGCCGCTCACCGTCCCGAGTCACCACGCAGTCCTGCTGGGCGTTGGGATGCTCCGGCGTAGTGCGGCTGAGCTTTTTGGCCAGCTTGCACATATCCGCCCGTTCCATCACCGCCGCGGCGGCCGGACTGTGGAAGGGGTCCATGATGATCTCCTCCAGCCCCAGGAGCTGGGCGCCCCAGGCGGAGATACTCACCATGGCGGGCAGGGCAGTATATTCAAATTGTATCTCGTGGGTCAGGGTCGCGTAGAAGCTGTTTTTCATCCGTTCCTGTTCCAACAGGCGCAGGGTGCGCTCCGATGCGGCAAGCTCTTTATGCCGCACCATTTCTTCCACAATGCCCCGGTTTTCCCGGCTGTTGGACACATCCAGCAGAGAATGCTCACTGGTAGACGCTTTCAGCGTATCGGAGATATCCCGCAGGCAATCCATAAGCAGTGGATTGAACACACCGCACTCATGGTTGAGGATCATCTTCACGGCCTCATCGTGGCTGAAGGGCGGTTTATAGACCCGTTCGCTGGTGAGTGCGTCGTACACATCCGCCAGGGCCACGATCTGAGCAGAGATGGGGATCTCATCGCCTTTGAGCCCATCAGGATAACCGCGGCCGTCCCAGCGCTCATGGTGCCAGCGGCAGATCTCATAAGCAGCTTTCACCAGAGGCTCATTTTGATGCACCGGCAAGTCCTTCAGGATATCCGCTCCGATGACAGAATGGCTCTTCATGATCTCAAATTCTTCATCGGTGAGCTTGCCGGGCTTGTTCAAAATTTCGCTGGGGATGCCGATCTTGCCGATATCGTGCAGCGCCGAGGCGATGGAAATGCCGGAAATATCCGACCATGTCAAACGATACTGGTCCGTATGCTGGACCAGCGCATCCAGCAGCAGCTCCGTCAGGACCCGGACATGGAGCACGTGCTGAGCGCTCTCGCCGTTTTTAAATCCGACAATATGGCTGAGGATATCGATCATCAGACTGTTATTCTGTTCTTTTTCGTAAATTTGGTCCGCCACCAGGCCCATGAGCTTTTTCTGCTTGGCGTACAGCAAAATGGTATTGATGACCCGCCGCTGAACGATCATGGCGTCAAAGGGGCGGGAGATGAAATCCGTGACCCCCAGTTCATAGGCCCGTTCAATAGTCGCCGGAGAGCTTTCCGCCGAAATCATAATGACCGGAATGTCATCGATCCACCGGCGCTTGTTCATGGTGTCCAGTACGCCGAAGCCGTCCATTTCCGGCATGACGATATCCAATAGGATCAGGGAAAGCTCAATACTGTATTTTTGGATGGCGGCAATGGCTTCCAGGCCGTTTTCCGCCTCAATAATCTCGTAGGAATCTCCCAGCATATCCGCCAGGATCGCCCGGTTCATTTCCGAATCATCGGCGATGAGGATCTTGGATTTATGGTTTTGTTCCTCGTTGATGAGAATCACGCTCCTGTAGGTTCACAAAAAATGGTCAATTTTATACACAATAACAATAACATACCGTCAATGGAATTGCAACAACAAAAAAGCCCTCCCCCTAAACGGGGGAGGGCGGAAAAGCACAGATGCTTTTTATTCTTTGCGGAATTCACATCTGCGGACGCGAAGAAGTTTAATTACAGTTTTTGCCAGCGCCAATCGGCGATCTCCGGCAGGTCTACGCCGTATTCGTGAATATACTGCTCGTGTTCCACCAATTTGTCCTTCATTCTCTGATTCAGTGCCGCGCCCCGGTTGCCCAAAACAGGCAGTTGTTCCAGCGCCAGCATGACCAGATGGAACCGGTCCAACTTGTTTTGCACACGCATGTCAAAGGGGGTGGTGATGGTGCCTTCCTCCACATACCCGCGCACATGCAGGTTGGAATTATGCCGGCCGTAGGTCAGCTTGTAGATCAGGGACGGATAGCCGTGGAACGCAAAGACGATGGGGACGTTGGGCGTGAACACCGCGTCATACTCCGCGTCGCTGAGGCCGTGAGGGTGCTCCGTGTTGGATTCCAGACGGAACAGGTCCACCACATTCACGAAGCGGATCTTCAGTTCCGGGAAGTGCTCCCGCAAGATCATCGTTGCCGCCAGAGCTTCCAGTGTGGGGGTCTCCCCGGCGCAGGCCATGACCAGGTCCGGCTCCTGCCCCTCGTCGCTGGAGGCCCACTGCCAGATGCCCAGACCCTCGGTGCAGTGTTTCACCGCCTGCTCCATGGTCAGCCACTGGGGCCGGGGGTGCTTGCTGGTGACCAGTACGTTCACATAGTTCCGGGAGCGGATGCAATGGTCAAAGCAGCTGAGCAGACAGTTGGCGTCCGGGGGCAGGTACATGCGCACCACGTCCGCTTTTTTGTTGGACACATGGTCTAAAAAGCCTGGGTCCTGATGGGTGAAGCCGTTGTGGTCCTGCTGCCAGACGTTGCTGGACAGCACATAGTTCAGGCTGGCAATGTCCTGCCGCCAGGGGAGCTGGCTGCACACCTTCAGCCATTTGGCGTGCTGGGAGAACATAGAGTCTACAATGCGGATGAAGGCCTCGTAGGAGTTGAAAAACCCGTGTCGCCCGGTGAGGAGGTAGCCCTCCAGCATCCCCTCGCACACGTGCTCGGACAGCATGGAATCCATGACCCGGCCATCGTGGGCCAGAAATTCGTCGCCGTCGGCCATATCCGCGTTCCAGTCCCGTCCCGTGACCTCAAACACCTTGGACAGGCGGTTGGATTGGGTCTCATCCGGGCCGAACACCCGGAAGTTCCGGGCCTCGGCGTTGAGCTTCAGGATATCCCGGACAAAGCCGCCGAGAATGGTCATGTCCTGGCCGTCCACCGCGCCGGGGAAGGGGATGGCCATAGCATAGTCCCGGTAGTCCGGGATACGCAGGTCTTTGAGCAGCAGACCGCCGTTGGCGTGGGGGTTAGCCCCCATGCGCCGGCCCCCCCGGGGGACGAAGTCCATGTACCAGTCAAAAGGTACGCCGTTGTCGTCGAACAGTTCCTCCGGCCGATAGCTTTTCAGCCAGCTTTCCAGCAGCTTCAAATGAGCCTCGTCGGTGATCTGGATGGGCACCTGATGGGCCCGGAAGCTGTCCTCAATCTTCTTGCCGTCCACTTCCTTCGGGCCGGTCCAGCCCTTGGGGGAGCGCAGCACAATCATGGGCCAGCGGGGCCGCTCGGTGATGCCCTCTTCCCGGGCCCTGCGCTGATATTCCAGAATCTCCGTGATGCAGCGGTCCATGGCCTCCGCCATCTTCCGGTGCATGGACATGGGCTCGCTGCCCTCCACGAAATAAGGCGTCCAGCCACAGCCTTTCAGGAACATCTCCAACTCCTCATGGCTGATGCGGGCCAGAATGGTGGGGTTGGCGATTTTATAGCCGTTCAGATGCAAAACGGGCAGCACCGCGCCGTCGGTCTGGGCGTCCAGGAATTTATTGAGCTGCCAGGAAGTTGCCAGCGGGCCGGTCTCCGCCTCGCCGTCGCCCACCACGCAGGCAGCGATGAGCCCGGGATTGTCCGTCACAGCGCCGAAGGCGTGGGACAAACTGTAACCCAGTTCGCCGCCCTCGTTGATGGACCCCGGGGTTTCCGGGGCCACATGGCTGGAAATGCCGCCGGGGAAAGAAAACTGCTTAAACAGCTTCTGAATCCCCTCCGCATCCCGGGTGATGTTGGGGTAGAACTCCGAATAGGAGCCGTCCAGCCAGTCCTGGGCCACCATGGCATTTCCGCCGTGGCCGGGGCCGGAGAGATAGATCATATCCAGGTCATACTGCTTGATGACCCGGTTCAGGTGGGTATAGATAAAATTCTGCCCCGGAACAGTGCCCCAGTGGCCCACGATTTTCTTTTTGACATCCTGCATAGACAGCTTGCTGCGCAAAAGCGGATTTTGCAGCAGATACAGCTGTCCGGCAGACAGGTAATTGGCGGCACGCCAGTAGGCGTCCATTTGTTTCAGTGTCTCTTCGCTGACCGGTGTTGCGTTTGACATGAAGTGTTCCTCCTCATCGTCTTGATACGTCTCAAACGGGCGATACATTCCAAATGTTTGGTATGTATTCCGATTTTCCACTACATAGTATGCGTACTTTCCAAAAAATTCAATCCTTTTTTGAGAATTTTGGAGTGATTTTTACTGATTGTTCATTTTTCCCCTTTCAGATTCGCTATAATTATGCTATAAGTAAAGTACATACGAACAGGAGACTGAATTATGAACAAAAAAGCACTCATCGTAGAGGACGATGTGAACATCGCCGAGCTGCTGAAAATATATCTGCAAAAAGACGGCTTTGATACGGAAAACGCCTATGACGGAGAGGCGGCGCTGGAGCAATTCCAGCGCCTGCAGCCGGACATCGTACTGCTAGACATCATGTTGCCCAAGCTGGACGGCTGGCAGGTCTGCCGGGAAATTCGTAAAAACAGCCAGACGCCCATCATCATGCTCACAGCCAAGGGCGAGAGCATGGACAAGGTATCCGGCCTGGAAATGGGCGCGGATGATTACATCACAAAGCCCTTTGACCCCAAAGAGCTGGTGGCCCGGGTCCATGCCGTGCTGCGCCGGACAGACGGCGCCGAGCAGGGTGTTTCCGGGCGAAAGCTCAGCTATGACAAGTTGACCATCAATCTGGATTCCTACGAACTCATCGTGGACGGGCAGAAGATCGACACGCCGCCCAAAGAGCTGGAGCTTTTGTACCACCTGGCCAGCTTTCCCAACCGGGTATTCACCCGCAACCAGCTGCTGGACGAGGTGTGGGGCTTCGATTACTTCGGCGACAGCCGCACGGTGGATGTCCATGTCAAGCGCCTGCGGGAAAAGATCGAAGGCGTCTCCGCCCAATGGGAGCTGACCACGGTGTGGGGCGTTGGATATAAGTTCAAGGTCAACGAAGAATAACTGGCATCAATGCCCAAAGAGCATTGATTGCCAAAGGCTGTGGCCGACTGCACGTATCTGCGGCACGCTTGCTGACCGAGCGGTATTTTTTGCACAGTACCCTAAGGGCACTTATCTCCGCTTTACGGCTCGGGCGCCCGCCGCACAAAAAATAGATTGAATTTTTTCGCCATTATGATGGCGAATTCTGCGAAGCTATGAACTCTATTTACTTCAAAAATTTCATGGCGACGGCGTCGGTGGTCCTGGCCAGCTTTCTGATGCTGGGCATGGCCTTCGTGTTCATGGGCCGCTATTTCGTCATCAGCGACGCCCGGAGCAATATGGAGGCCAACGCCGAGGAGATTTCCCGGGCAGCTACCTCCCTGTCCGGAGGACGGCTGGACGACTGGGATATGCGCATGACTCTGAGCATGCTCTCCCAGGGGACGGGAAACCATATTTTCCTGTGCGACGCCCAGGGCTATGTGGTGTCCTGCTCGGATATGAACCTGGCCTGCGAACATATGGGCCGCCAGGTGCCCGCCTCTTACCGGGAGACCATACGGCTGGAAGGGCAACTGCGGCAAATGACCACGCTGGCGGACTTTTACCGGGAAAGCCGCATGGTGGTGGGCCGGCCCATCCAGGATGACCGGGGCGTGCTGGGATATGTATTTGTGTCCAAGGATGCCACGGACATCATGTCAGCTTACGGGACCTTTGTGTATGTGTTTTTCCTCACGTCCATAGCGGTGCTGTCCATCGCGATGATTATTTCCCTGCTGTTTTCCAAGGTCATGGCAAAGCATCTGGATGAAATGGCCATTGCCGCCCGGAAATATTCCCACGGGGACTTTTCCATGCGGGTGAGCACCGACGACCGCACCGACGAGATGGGCGCCCTGATGGATTCCTTCAACGCCATGGCGGATGCCCTGGAAAAATCCGAGCGGACCCGTCAGGATTTCATCGCCAATGTGTCCCATGAACTGAAAACACCCATGACCACCATCGCCGGCTTCGCCGAGGGGATTTTGGACGGCACCATCCCCCGAGAGGACGAGGACAAGTATCTGGCGGTCATCGCCGACGAGACCCGGCGGCTATCCCGCCTGGTGCGGGAGATGCTGGACATGTCTCGGATGCAGGAGGGCTATGCTGACCCGAAAAATATGACGGATTTCAATCTGAACGAGACCGTCATCACCACCCTGTTCAGTTTTGAGACCCGGGCGGAGGAAAAAAAGCTGGAAGTGGACCTGAAGCTGCCGGAGGACACCTTGATGGTCCGGGCCAATCAGGACGCCATCCACCGGGTGCTGTATAATCTGCTGGACAACGCAGTGAAATTCGCGGCGCCGGGCAGCGTTCTGTCCGTGGCGATCTGGAAGCAGCAGGGCAAGGCCTATGTGTCTGTGGCGGACCGGGGTGAGACCATCCCCCCCGAGGACCTACCCATGATTTTTGACCGCTTCCACAAGTCCGACCGGTCCCGAAGCCTGGACCGGGACGGCGTAGGTCTGGGACTGTATCTGGTCAAGAGCATCCTGGACGCCCACGACGAGGACATCGCCGTGACCAGCCGGGACGGTGTGACAAAATTCGTTTTCACCCTAAAGCTCACGCCTCCCAAGAGCAAAGGTGAAGGCCGCAGAGCCGGAGAAGTCAGGAAATAAACCACATAGGACGCGCCCGCCGGCGCATACAGTGTGTTGGAAAGGGAATCGGATATGGAAAAACAAATCGATGTACAAAGTTGGTACCAATGTCAGGAACCGCCGGTGATCCTGCCGGAGCTTCCGGAGGAGGAAGAACTGGACCTGTTTCAGGAAGCGGGACTGTATCCCCGGCCGGAGCCGGAGCATTCCCCCTGGACGCCGGAGGACCAAAAACCCAAAAAGCGCCGCTGGGGACGGATCGTGGGCACTGTGGCGGGAATTGCTACTGTAGTGGCGCTGATTGTCGGGACCTCTGTATTTTTCGCCGGCGGTGAAACCGGCCCCTATGTCCGGAACGATGACCGCAGCTTTGACGACCGCCAGTGGGAGATTTACGATGATTACAGCGACTACGAGGCGAACACCATCACCGGGAAAAATTCCATTGACCGCGCCCCCACGGATGAGACGGTCCAGCTCGCCCTGTCCTCTGCGGAAGAATTGGAACCCCTGGGGCTGAGCGACCTGTATGACCACTGTCTGCCCAGTGTAGTGGCGGTAAAAGGCTTTACGGGCAAGTACAGCTATTCCTGGGGCAGCGGCATCGTGATGACCGGGGACGGATATATCCTCACCAATACCCACATGCTGGACGGGGTAAAATCCGTGGAGGTCATCCTTCACGACGGCAGCACCTATGACGCCAAGCTGGTGGGCAATGACCCGGTGAGCGACGTGGCGGTACTGAAAATCAAGGCGGACGGCCTCACCCCCGCGCAGTTCGGCGATTCCGACGCCCTATCGGTGGGCGACCGGGTGGTGGCCATCGGCAATCCCCTGAGCGAGGTATTTACCGGCACCATGACGGAAGGCATCGTTTCCGGCAAAGAACGCTCTGTCAATTACGGCGGCCGGACGATGACGCTGCTGCAAACCACCGCGGCCATCAACGAGGGCAACTCCGGCGGCCCGCTGTTCAATCAGTACGGTCAGGTGGTGGGTATCACCAATATGAAGATGATGATGACCCGCAGCGCCATGGTAGAAGGCATCGGCTTTGCCATTCCCAGCACCACCGTTCGGGACATGGCCAATATCCTGCTGCGGGACGGTACCGTGGCCGGCCGGCCGGCTCTGGGCGTATATGTGCTGGAGGTAGAGGATGACGGCACGCACCCCGCGGGCCTGATGGTCAGCGAGGCCGTCCAGGGGTCCGACGCGGCGCAAAAGGGCCTGCGGGAAAATGATATCCTCACAGAGATCGACGGCACACCCATCACGGATTTTTCCGTGGTCAGCGATTATCTGGCAGATAAAAAAGTGGGTGACAGCGTGAATCTCACCATCTGGCGGGAAGGAAAAAGCGTTGTCAAAACCATCAAGCTGATTGACCAAAATCAGTTCTAAAAACGAATCCCCCGGAGCAATGCTCCGGGGGTACTTTCATTTTATGCCCACCCGCAGTTTTACCGTAGCGCATAGCACGACGGCGGGGAGATACACCAGCCAGCACCAATTCCAAAAGCCCTTGGCAATGCCCAGCCACAAAAACACGGCGGTGGCGATGATGAAAATCCCGCCGTACAAGGGCATGGCCTTCCGCTGCCGAGCCAGATACGCCGGGGAGTGCACCCGGTTGTACCGTTCAACGTCGTACTTGCCGTGGAGCATCCCGCCGCTGACGAGGAAAAATACCGCCCCGGCGACAATGGCGAGGAACAGCGCAGCGAACAGCTCGTCACAGTCGGGGAAGAAAAAGTGCTCCAGGGACATCAGCACCGTGCCCAGCAAAATGGCCCCCACGCCCCCGGCGATGTACCACACATATTTCTGCGCGAAATCGTCTTTTTGCGCCTGGGTGTAAAAATCCGTGATGACGGGATTGCGCTTGCAAAAGAAGTTGTATTGCAGGCCCGACGCCACCAGGACGACCACCGCCGCGGTGATGACGGTGAGAAACAGTGCGCCGGAAAGCTCGTCCGGGACGCCCAAGGCAAACAGCAGCACGTTCAGCGCCGCGCCCAGGATGATGGCAGTCACGGCCCCGGCGGTCTGGCGGGCGTACCGGGTCATGAAACGGTCATACCCTGCGCTGTCCTCGGCGCAGGACTGTTCGGCGCTGCCCCGCAGGAGCGTGTCCAGGTCTGTGCCGAACAGGTCGCATAATTTTAATAAGGTATCCATTTCCGGGTAACTCAGCCCGGATTCCCACTTGGACACCGACTGCCGGGATACGTCCAATCCCTCGGCCAACTGCTCCTGGGTCAGACCGTGCGTGGCCCGGAAGAATTGCAGATTTTCTGAAAATGACATTTCCAATGCCTCCTTGCATGTTGTGAGTGTATCATACAAAAATAAGCCGCGCAACTCCACCGATTTCCTGTTGCATTTGCATTTTTTGATGTAAAGTTCCGGTTGCACCCCCCGGATATCCCGCTGGCACTGCAGCAAAAAATCCCCCTCAAAGAGCGGGAGGGGGCATACGGGGGGGACCGAGGGTTCCCCCGTAAATCGCGCCCCGGCCTTTGGCCGGGATAGAGCATTTCCGCAGAAATGCTCGCGATCAGACACCTCGGCCAGGCTTTCCCGCTATACTGGATAGCGGGAGGTGCGAAATGAATCATCTTGTTTTCCTGGCGCTCGTTGCGACGCTGGGGACCTGGCTGGTTACCGCGCTGGGCGCGGCGACAGTGGTGTTTTTCAAATCACCCCAGCCGAAAGCACTGAATTTAATGCTGGGTTTTGCCTCCGGCGTGATGATTGCCGCCAGCTTCTGGTCGCTGCTGCAGCCGGCCATTGAGCGGGCGGAGGCGATTTCCGGCCTGCCGGCCTATTTGGTGGCGACCCTCGGCTTTTTGTCGGGTGCGCTGTTCATGTGGGCGTCGGATAAAGTCGTTACCTGGGCCCGGGGCCGGGCGGATAACGCCCAGGGTGAGCCGAATCAGCGGCTCAACCGCATCATCATGCTGGTGCTGTCCATTACCCTGCACAATATTCCAGAGGGTCTGGCCGTCGGCGTAGCCTTCGGCGCGCTGCAAAGCGGCGGAGCGCCAGAGACCCTTGCCGGAGCGGTGACCATCGCCATCGGCATCGGACTGCAGAATTTCCCCGAGGGCGCGGCGGTGTCCATCCCCCTGCGGCGGGAGGGATACTCCCGGAAGAAGAGCTTTTTGCTGGGGCAAGCCTCCGGCATGGTGGAGCCCATTGCCGGTGTCATCGGTGCATTGCTAGTGGTTTATGTAGAAGCGGTCCTGCCTTATGCCCTGTCCTTCGCGGCGGGGGCCATGATCCTGGTGGCGGTCCATGAGCTCATCCCGGAATGCCAGCGCAATCAGACCGACCGGCCCTATTTTGCCACCATGGGCATCGTGTCCGGCTTCGCGGTGATGATGCTGCTGGATGTCATGTTGGGGTGATCCTGTGAGGCAAACGCCGTGCAGTCCTGCGGGGCGTTTGTCTTTTGGGAAAATCCTGCCGGTTGGGGTCAAATATCTGTTGACATCCCCCACGGGGGTGGGGTATACTAATATAGGCACTACGCAAAGCGGCGGGCTCATCCCAAAGAGGATCGGACCTGGCGCTTTTTTCTTTTTGTGCCCCGGAAAAAACAAACAGGCGTGCAATAAAAATGTGCCGGCTTCGGCGTTTTGTTGCATCGTTTTCTGCAAAAACAGCCCTTTGCGGGCTATGGATAGGAAGGGGATGTTTTTATGTGCGGCATTGTAGGCTATACCGGGCCCCAGCAGGCGGCACCGATTTTGCTGGAAGGCCTGAAGAAGCTGGAATACAGAGGATACGACTCCGCAGGCGTGGCTGTGAACGAAAACGGAAGCATCCACATGGAAAAATCCGCGGGAATGATCAAAAATCTGTGCGAAAAAACGCTGGATGGCGGCGTATTTTCCGGACAGTCGGGCATCGGCCATACCCGATGGGCCACCCACGGGGCACCCACGGATGAAAACGCCCACCCCCATGTATCCAATGATGGGCGCTTCGCCGTGATCCACAACGGCATCATTGAAAACTATATGGCTTTGCGGCAGGAGCTCATGGCGAAGGGCTTCACCTTCAAGAGCGAAACTGACACGGAGGTAATCGTCAACCTTCTGGAGCTGTACTACGAAGGGGACTTCAAGCAGGCCATGCTCAAAACCATCGCCCGGCTGGAAGGGTCCTACGCCATCGGCGCGGTGTGCGCCGATTATCCGGAAAAAGTATTTGCAGCCAGACAGTTCGGTCCGCTAATCTTGGGCCTGGGCGTGGGAGAAAATTTCCTGGCATCGGACGTGACGGCGCTCATCGCCCATACGAAAAATGTCATCTATCTGGATGACGGGGAGCTGGCGGAGCTGTCCCCGGAAGGGGTCACGGTATACGACGGCACCGGCCGGCCCGTGGAAAAGCCCGTGTCCCGGGTAACCTGGGACGTGGAGGCCGCCGCCAAGGGCGGCTTTGACCACTTCATGCTCAAGGAGATCATCGAACAGCCCCGGGCCCTGAAGGCAACGCTGGACCCCCGCATCAAGAACGGAAAAGTAGTGCTGGATGATTTCCATCTGACCGATGAGGAACTGAACAACTTACATAAGATCTACATCACCGCCTGCGGCTCGGCCTATTATGCGGGCCAGGCGGGGAAATACGTCATTGAGGAATTGGCCCGCATCCCGGTGGAAACGGACATCGCCAGTGAGCTGCGCTACCGCAACCCCATCATCGACGAGCACACGCTGATGATCGTCATCTCCCAGTCCGGCGAGACGGCGGATACCATTGCCGCCCTGCGGGAGGCCAAGGAGCGCGGCGCTAAAACACTGGCCATCTGCAACGTGGTGGGCTCCACCATTGCGAGGCTGGCAGATACGGTGCTGTATACCTGGGCCGGCCCGGAGATCGCCGTGGCCACCACCAAAGGCTACACCACCCAAGTGGCAGTGCTGGATCTGTTGGCAGTGTATCTGGCCCGGCGGCTGGGCCGCATCGACGAGAAAGAGGAGCGCCGTCTGGTGAATCAGCTGCGGAAGCTCCCTCAGCAGATGCAGCGGGCCATCGACCTGAACCCGGGGCTGGAAGAACTGGCGGCAGGCTGCTATCAGAACCGGGAAATGTTTTTCATCGGCCGGAACCTGGACTACGCGGTGTGTCTGGAAAGCTCCCTGAAGCTGAAGGAAATTTCCTACATCCACTCCGACGCCTTTGCCGCCGGAGAGCTCAAGCATGGGCCTATCGCCCTGATTGAGCCGGGCCGGCTGGTCATTGCCGTGGCCTGCCACGAACGGCTGTTTGACAAGACCATGAGCAACATCAAGGAGGTCAAGGCCCGGGGCGCGGAGGTGCTGGGAGTAGCCGTGGAAGGGAATCCACGCATTTTGACGGAAGCGGATAAGGTCATCTATGTCCCCCGATGCGAACCACTGTTCGCCGCGGTCCCTGCCATCGTGCCCATGCAGCTGTTTGCCTACTACATCGCCAAGCTGAATGGCTGTGATATCGACAAGCCGAAGAATCTGGCTAAGAGCGTCACGGTGGAATGACTGCGGAAAAGCAGGGGACGGAGAGAGAAATGATAAAAATTGGATTTGATAATGAAAAATATCTGGAGACCCAGTCGGCCCACATCCGGCAGCGCATCGGCCAGTTCGGCGGCAAACTCTATCTGGAGTTCGGCGGCAAACTGTTCGACGATTACCACGCCTCTCGGGTGCTCCCCGGCTTTGAGCCGGACAGCAAGATCCGGATGCTGCTCCAGCTCAAGGACCAGGCAGAGATCGTCATCGCCATCAACGCCTCGGACATCGAGAAAAACAAGGTCCGAGGCGATCTGGGCATCACTTACGACATGGATGTGCTGCGGCTGATCGACGCGTTCCGCAGTATGGACCTCTACGTCAGCGGCGTAGTCATCACCTGCTGGGCCGGGCAGGCAGCGGCAGTGGCCTTCCAGCAGCGGCTGGAGGGGCTGGGCATCCGGGTGTACCGGCACTATCCCATTCAGGGTTACCCCCACAATATCCCGCTGATCGTCAGCGATGAGGGCTACGGGAAAAACGACGACATTGAGACCATCCGGCCCCTGACCGTGGTGACGGCCCCCGGCCCCGGCAGTGGGAAAATGGCGGTATGCCTGAGCCAGCTGTACCATGAATACCGCCGGGGGGTGAAGGCGGGATACGCCAAATTTGAGACCTTCCCCATCTGGAACCTGCCTCTGGACCACCCGGTAAATCTGGCCTATGAGGCAGCCACCGCAGACCTGAACGACGTAAACATGATCGACCCGTTCCATCTGGCGGCCTACGGGGAGACAACAGTGAATTACAACCGGGACGTGGAAGTGTTCCCGGTGCTGTCCGCCATGTTCCAGAAAATCATGGGAGAAAGCCCCTACCAATCCCCCACGGACATGGGCGTGAATCTGGCGGGGAGCTGTATTTTTGATGACGAGGCGGTGCGGGAAGCCGCACGGCAGGAGATCGTCCGCCGGTACTACGAGGCGCTGTGCGACCGCCGCCAGGGCAAGGGATCGGACGAGACAGTGTTCAAGCTGGAACTGCTGATGAAAAAAGCGGGGGTAGACGCTTCTATCCGGCCGGTGGTGGCCTATGCCCAGCAAAAGGCGGAAAATACCGGCCTGCCGGCAGTGGCCATTGAGCTGCCGGACGGACGGCTCATCCGGGGCAAGACCACGGAGTTGATGAACGCCGCCGCCGGCGTGCTGCTCAACGCCATGAAGGTGCTGGCGGATATCCCCAAGCGCGCTCATCTCATCTCGCCGGACGCGGCCATCCGGCCCATCCAGACGGTAAAAACCAAGCATCTGGGCGCGACGAGCCCCCGGCTGCATGCCAATGAGGTGCTCATCGCCCTGGCTATCAGCGCCACCACCAATCCGGTGGCAGGGCTGGCGCTGGAGCATCTGGCGGACCTGCGGGGCTGTCAGGCTCACTCCACGGTGATTTTGTCGGAGACGGATCTGGATGTGTACAAGCGTCTGGGCTTGCAGCTGACCTGTGAGCCCCAGTATCAGAGCAATCGGCTGTATCACCGATGAGCGAGCGGAGAGGAATGGAACTGAAATGGCTGTGAAATATATCTTTGTGACCGGGGGCGTGGTCTCCGGTCTGGGCAAGGGCATTTGTGCCGCCAGCTTGGGCCGGCTGCTGAAACAGCGGTGCCTGAACGTGGTGAACCAGAAGTTTGACCCCTATTTTAATGTGGATCCCGGCACCATGAGCCCCTATCAGCACGGGGAAGTGTTCGTCACCGACGACGGCGCGGAGACTGACTTGGACCTAGGGCACTACGAGCGCTTTACCAACGTGAGCCTAACCGGAAAGTCCAGCGTCAGCTCCGGCAGAGTGTTTTGGGAGGTTTTGAGCCGGGAGCGCCGGGGGGATTACCTGGGCGGGACCATTCAAATCATCCCCCACATCACCGACGAGATCAAGCGCCGTATCTACGCCGTGCCCGAGGCGGACACCGACGTGGTCATCTGCGAGATCGGCGGCACCGTAGGTGATATTGAGTCCCAGCCGTTTTTAGAGGCCATCCGTCAGGTGGCCCGGGAGCAGGGCAAAGAAAACGTGATGTTCATCCACGTGCCTTTGCTGGTGACCATCCCCGGCTCCGGGGAACTGAAAAGCAAGCCCGTGCAGCACTCGGTCAAGGAATTGCAGGGCTTCGGCATCCAGCCGGACGTGCTGGTGTGCCGCACGGATGTGCCCATGACCGAGGAGATCCGCCGGAAAATCGCTTTGTTCTGCAACGTGGCCCCGGAGTGCGTCATTGAAAACAGCACAGCCCGGACCCTGTATGAAGTCCCCCTGCTCATGGCAAAGGAAGGTCTGGACACGGTGGTATGCCGCCGGCTGGGCTTTGAGGCCCCAGCACCGGACCTGTCCGACTGGGCGGCCATGGTGGACCGCACGCTGAATGCGGACAAAACCGTGAAAATAGCGTTGGTGGGGAAATATATACAATTACACGACGCTTATTTGTCTGTTGTGGAGGCGCTGAACCATGGCGGAACGGAAAATGACGCCGTGGTGGAGATTCAATGGGTGGATTCCGAAAAGCTGAACGACGGCAATGCCGCCGAAATTTTGTCCGGCATGGACGGAATCATTGTCCCCGGCGGCTTCGGCGACCGGGGTATTGAGGGCATGATCTCCGCCATTCGATATGCGAGAGAAAACAACGTCCCCTTCTTCGGCATCTGCCTGGGAATGCAGATGGCCGTGGTGGAATACGCCCGCCACGTGGCGGGACTGAGCGATGCCCATTCCGCCGAGTTTAACCTCCACGGTGAACACAAGGTTATCGACCTGATGGCCGACCAGGTGGGTATCACAGAGCTGGGCGGCACCATGCGCCTGGGGAAATACCCTTGCGTGCTGAAAGCCGGGACCCTGTCCGCCGCCGCCTACGGCGAAACGGACATTTCCGAGCGCCACCGCCACCGGTATGAGTTTTCCAACGACTACCGGGAGATTCTGACAGAAAAAGGATTGAAACTGGCGGGCCTGTCCCCGGACAAGCGACTGGTAGAGGTCGTGGAAATCCAGGAGCATCCCTGGTTCGTGGGCGTGCAGTTCCATCCCGAATTTAAAAGCCGGCCAAACAAGGCCCACCCGCTGTTCCGCGAGTTCATCGCGGCATCTGTGAAAAGGAGCGTGAGCAAATGAGCAAGGACATGTACGAAAACCCCCTGGGTCAGCGATACGCCAGCAAGGAAATGAAGCGCATTTTCTCCGACGACGTGAAGTTTTCCACTTGGCGCAAGCTGTGGATTGCGTTAGCGGAAGCAGAAAAGGAACTGGGCATTGATATTACCCAGGCCCAAATCGACGAGATGAAAGCCCATATTGACGATATCGACTACGAAAAGGCCGCGGAGTATGAATCCAAGCTCCGCCACGACGTGATGGCCCACGTCCACACCTACGGTGACTGCTGCCCCAGCGCCAAGGGCATCATCCATCTGGGGGCCACCAGCTGCTACGTGGGCGATAACGCCGAGCTGATCCGCATGCGGGATGCCATGCAGCTCATTAAAAAGGAACTCATCAACACCATCGCGGCGCTGGTCGATTTCGCCGAGGAATATAAGGCCCTGCCCACACTGGCATACACCCATTTCCAAGCCGCCCAGCCCACGACCCTGGGCAAACGGGCCTGCCTGTGGCTTCAGGACCTGCTCAGCGATTTGGAGAATCTGGAATTCCAGATGAAAAAGCTGAAGCTTTTGGGCTGCCGGGGCGCCACGGGCACCTGTGCCAGCTTCCTGGAGCTGTTCGAGGGCGACGGGGAAAAGGCTCAGACCGTGGAACAACTCATCTGCGAGAAGATGGGCTTTGACGGTGCCTATCCCGTGTCCGGCCAGACCAACTCCCGGAAGGTGGATTACGACATTGTGTCCGTCCTGTCCGGCATCTGTCAGAGCGCCACGAAGTTTTCCAACGATATCCGGCTCATGAGCCATCTCAAAGAGGTGGACGAGCCTTTCACCGACCAGCAAATCGGCTCTTCCGCCATGGCGTACAAGCGCAACCCCATGCGCTCGGAACGCATCGCGTCTCTGGCCCGGTATGTCATCTGCGACACTATGAACCCGGCGTTCACCGCCGCGGGACAGTGGTTCGAGCGCACCCTGGACGATTCCGCTAACCGGCGCATCAGCGTGTCCGAGGCTTTTTTGGCCACCGACGGGGTGCTGACCCTGTACACCAACATCCTGCGGGGTATGCGGGTGTACCCGGCGGTCATTCAGAAGCATCTGGACGCAGAAATGCCGTTTATGATCACAGAAAATATCATGATGTACTGCGTCACCCACAAGGGCGGCGACCGGCAGGAGCTCCACGAGCATGTGCGGCAGCACTCCGTAGCTGCGGGGATCAACATCAAGCAAAACGGTGCGGACAACGACCTGTTCGACCGCATTCTGGCCGACCCCATCTTCGGTCTGGACCGGGCGGAGCTGGACAAGATCGTGGCCGAGGGCCGCATCACGGGTCTGGCCGAGAAACAGACCGTGGACTTCCTACGGGATTACGTGTACCCCGTGCTGGATGCAAACAAGGATTTGCTTGGCGGGGAAGCAACGGTGAATGTGTGATAATAGCGGGCAGGTTTGGAACCCGCCCCTACAAGAGAAATCAAAATTATACGTCGTAGGGACGGGCCCCAAACCCGCCCGCGCAAGATTTGGAGGCAAGAAAATGCTGACTGCGGTAGTAGGCATCAACTGGGGAGACGAGGGCAAGGGCCGTATGGTAGACTTGCTCAGCGAGCAGTACGACATCATCGCCCGGTATCAGGGCGGCAACAACGCCGGGCATACGGTCATCAATGACCGGGGCAAGTTCATCTTGAACTTGATGCCCTCTGGCATCCTGCGCCAGGGAGCGGTGAACGTCATGGGCCCCGGCATGGTCATCGACCTGGAGCACCTGTGCGGCGAGGTGGAAAAACTGCGCAGCCAGGGCATTTCCATCACCCCGGAAAACCTGAAGATCAGCGACCGGTCCACCATCTGCATGCCGTACCACAAGCTGCTGGACTGCCTGGAAGAAGACCGTCTGGCGGACCAGAAGTTCGGCTCTACTCGCCGGGGTATCTCCCCGGTGTACGCAGATAAGTACATGAAAAAGACCCTCCGCATGGGCGACCTGTTGCACCCCGAGACCATCAAGCACCGCATCGGCGGGCTCATTGAGTGGAAGAACCTCACGGTCAAGGGCGGCTACGGCCACGAAGCCATCACAGAAGCGGAGATACTGGCCTGGCTGGAGAAATTCGGCACGCCCTGGAAAGATTACATCGTGAACACCACGGAGTATCTCACCAACGCCATCGACAGCGGCAAGAGCGTCATGTTTGAGGCCCAGCTGGGCGCCCTGCGGGATATCGACTTCGGCATCTACCCCTATACTTCCGCGTCCAGCACCATTGCGGCTTACGCCCCCATCGGCGCAGGCATCCCGGCCAAGCGGCTGGACAAGGTACTGGGCATCATGAAGGCCTATTCCAGCTGTGTGGGCGAGGGCCCCTTCACCTGCGAGCTGTTCGGCGACGAGGCAGAGAAACTCCGGGCCGCCGGCGGCGAGTACGGCGCAGCCACGGGCCGGCCACGGCGCGTGGGAGGCTTTGACGTGGTGGCCTCCCGGTACGGCGTGCAGGTGCAGGGTGCCGATTCCATCGCCCTGACAAAGCTGGACGTGCTGTCCTGCTATGACCAGATCCCCGTGTGCGTGGCCTACGAGGTGGACGGCAAGCGCACGGAGGTGTTCCCCTCCGGCGACGCGCTGGCCAACGCCAAGCCGATTTATGAATATGTCCCCGGCTTCGGCGACGTGGCGGGCATCACCGAGTTCGACAAGCTGCCCAAGGCCGCCCAGGACTATGTGCGGTATATTGAAAAGGCGGTAGGCTGCCCCATCGAGTACGTTTCTACGGGCGCGGATAGAGACAGTTATATCAAGATGTTTTAATTGGGAGGTTATCCATCATGAACAACCACCAGTTCGTATTGGTTCTGGATTTCGGCGGACAGTATAACCAGCTCATTGCCCGACGGGTGCGGGAGT
>CANSAE010000004.1 GCA_947644595.1 uncultured Clostridia bacterium | reverse complement strand
AAGCGGCATTGTAAACGCGCTGATCGGCAACATCGACCAAATCATTATGGCGGGCATTGATCTTCTTGTCGCGCTCATACAGGCATTACCGCAGATTATAACGACGATCGTTCAAGTGATCCCGCAAATCATAAGCGGCATTGTAAACGCGCTGATCGGCAACATCGACCAAATCATTATGGCGGGCGTTCAGCTTTTCGTGGCGCTCATTCAGAATTTGCCGACGATCATAGTTGAAATTGTGAAGGCAGTTCCGCAGATTGTTTCCGGCATTGTGCAAGCCTTCGCGTCGCTGGGCGGTGAGCTTATCAACGCGGGCGCAAATCTGCTTCACGGCTTGTGGGAAGGCATTTCAAGCGCGGCTTCGTGGCTTTGGGACAAGGTGACAGGCTGGGCGCGCGGACTTGTAGACGGGATCAAGGGATTTTTCGGCATACATTCCCCGTCAACAGTTTTCGCCGAAATCGGCACAAACATGGGCGAAGGCGTTGGCGTGGGCTTCGGCGAGAGCATGGACGGCGTTTCGTCGGATATGACCGCCGCAATGGGCGGAGCGGGACAGCTTACCGCCGCCGAAGCGGTGCGTTCGGTGAACGACGGCATTATCGCGAATATCGAAGGGCTTTCCGGCGCGGTGAACGCCATTGTCGAGCGGGTTATAACAGGGCTGACCGCACAGGTGCAAAAGCTAAATCAAGCCGGACAGGATTTCGACAAGAATATCGCGTCCGGAATGGTAACGGCGATCCCGCAGATTACTTCCAAAATCCCGCAGATCGTGCAAAGTATCATTACGGCATTTACGGCGCAACATCAAAAATTCATATCCGAAGGCGAAAACTTCGACAAGAAGATCGCCGAAGGCATGGTGAAGGGCATTCCGCAGATCACGGGCAAAGTATCGCAGATCGTGCAGCCTGTTATTACGGCGCTTCGTTCCTTTATTTCCGACTTCACGGCAGCGGGCGAAGATATGGTGCGCGGTATCTGGACGGGCTTTCAAAATATGTCCGGCTGGCTTGAAAGCCGCGTCCGTTCTATGATGAGAAGCATTGTGGCGGCGGTTCAATCCGAAATGCAGATCAATTCCCCGTCGAAGGTTTTTGCGGGGATCGGCGAATTCATGGCTATGGGGCTGGGTGAGGGCTTCGCCGCAGAAATGCGGAACGTCGAAAGCACGATCCGCCGCGAAACCGCGAACGCCGTTCCAGAGCGGGACACCGGAGCGGGACAGAGAACCGACCGCAGGGCAGCGCCGACCGTCGAGGTGGTACAAAACATCTATGCGAACGAAACGAGCTACGCAAAGCAGCAGCGGGAAGCGGCGCGGCAGTTTAGGCAGATCGCGCGGGAGGTTATGGCATGAGAATTCACGAAAAATTGACCTATACGAACGAGCGCGGGGAAAGCGTCGAGTTTTCCCCCGCTTCTTTATATCACGTAAACTTCAAGGACGTAAAAGGGCTTTCCGACGTGCGGAACGCGATTTACAGTACAAACAGCATGGGGCAGGACGGCGACACGTACTTGGGCTATCGGATCGAAGCCCGCGATATTGACATCGTGGGGCATATCAAAGAGCGGGACAAACAAGCGGCGCAGACCTTGCGCCGGAATATGAACAGGATACTAAATCCGCAGTACGAAGCGACGTTGACGTATGAGTTCGGCGACCTTAAACGGGTTATCGGGTGCAAAATAAACGACGCGCCGATCTTCACGCGGAAGCCGATTTTCGAGCAATTCGCCGTCAATCTGTCTTGCCTTAATCCATTTTGGCGGGAAGAAGCGGAAACGCGCGAGGATATAGCAACGTGGATCGGCGGCTTTGAATTCCCTGTTCCGGACGGGTTAGAGCTTGCGGAAGGCTGGGAAATCGGCTATCGCCAGCCGTCGCTGATCGTAAACGTGTTCAATTCCGGCGACGTGAAAAGCGGTATCCGGATCGAGTTCCGCGCGCTGGGCGTGGTGAAAAATCCGGTTCTTTTGAATGTTGACACGCAGGAATTTATAAAGCTGAATATTTCGCTTGTAGCGGGCGACGTTTTAACCGTTTCCACCGGATACGGTGAAAAAGCGGTGAAGCTGAAACGCGGCGGCGTAACGACAGACGCTTTCCGTTATCTCGACGTTGACAGTTCATATTTGCAGATCGCCGTGGGCGACAATCTCTTCCGGTATTCGGCGGACACGAACGCGGAAAATCTCGAAGTATCCATCTATCACAATAACTTGTATTTGGGGGTGTAGCATGGAATTATACGTCTACAATCGAACAATGACGCTTCAAGGGATCGTCGAAAAAATATCTTCGCTGATCTGGACGCGGCGCTATTGGAGTTGCGGCGAATTCAAATTGCTTGTCCCCTTCACCGAAGAACACGCCGTCTTGCTTGTGAAGAATAATATCATCATCAAGCGCGGCGGCAAGGAAGCGGCGGAAATCAAGTATATTCACATCACGAAGAATTCGCAGGGGCTGGAGGAAATCGAGGTTCAAGGCAAGTTCCTTCTTTCGTGGATCGGCAAGCGCATTTTGACAAATCAGATCATCACGAAGGACACGACGCAAAACATCTTGTATGCGATCGTGCGGCAGACTTGCACGGCGGCGGGCAGCAGCCGGAATATACCGAATTTCAGCATTGCCGCAAACGACGCGGACACCGGAAGCGGGCAGATCGACTATACTTCCGAAGCGTTCGCCAACGCGCAGCTTGCGGCGGAAACGGCGGCGAAAGCGGCAAAGCTGGGAATGCGCGTCGTTACCGATCCGCGCACGGGCAAGCATACTTTTTCCGTTTACAAGGGGCGCGACCTTACGGCAGACAACGCCGCAGGGAACGCGCCTTGTATCTTTTCGCAGGAATTCGACAACATCGTGGAACAGGAATATACGAACAGCGTTGAAAACCTAAAAACGACGGCTTACGTCGGTGGAGAGGAAAAAGAAGGCACGGCGCGGAAGGTTGCGGAAGTCGGCGGCGCGGCAGCAGGGCTGGAGCGTGAAGAGGTATTCATAAACGCCACCGACATTGTGCAGGAATACGAAAACGAAAACAAAGTAAAAATCACGCTGACCGACGCGCAGTATTTAGCGCTTCTTTCCGCGCGCGGCGCGTCGGAGCTTGAACAATACGCCGAAACGCTGGCGTTCGGTTCAAAGATCAACACAAACGCAAATCTTCAATACGGCGTTGATTACGACTTGGGGGATCGCGTTACCTGTATCAATAAGCGCTGGGGGGTTCGCATTGACGTTCGGATAACGGAGATCGCGGAAACCTACGAAACCAGCGGCGAAGAAATAGATATTACCTTCGGCGAGAGTTTGCCCGCGCTATTGACGCAAATTCGGCAGATCACAAAGTAAAGGGGGCTTCACAGCATGGAAAAATCAAGTTTTTTCAATAGCGTTTCGCACGATCGGACGTACAAAGCGGAAGATTGGGCGGAATACTTCGCTTCGTTCATCGGGAACGGGGTTTTCCCCGTGCCTTCGACGGAGCTTCAAGTCGTCGCCGGAAGCGGTATGAACGTAACCGTCCGAGCGGGCAAAGCGTGGATCAACGGTTACTTCTATCAGAACACGGGCGATCTTACCGTGCAGCTTGCGACGGCGGACGGGCAGTTGAACCGGATTGATCGCATTGTCGTTCAATGGAATTTGACGAACCGGACAATTTCGACGAAAGTTAAATCTTCGGGGTTCAGCGCTTCCCCGTCCGCGCCAGCGGTGCAGAGGGACGCGGATATTTACGAGCTTGTGCTGGCGGACGTGTTCGTGGCGGCGGGCGTTACCGCGATCACGCAAAGCAGGATCACGGATCAGCGGTTGAACACTTCGCTTTGCGGGGTTGTCGCCGCCGTCGTGGATCAGATCGACACGGCGGCTTTCAACGCGCAGCTTCAAGCGTGGTTCGCGGAATATGAAAGCCTTTCCGAAGAACAGTACAATTCCCTTGCGTCGTATATGGCTTCCTTGAAGCTGCAAGGAAACGTACAGTACGACGCATTCGAGCAGCACATGGCAGCTTTTGAAACACAGGCGGCGGCAGACTTTAACGCATGGTTCGACGGGCTTCAAGCCGTGCTTGACGAAAACGCCGTCACGAACCTAACGAACATTACGAACGCGCTTGACGCGCGCGTGGACTTACTCGAAGCCGTGCTTTTCAATGATATTACCGAAAATCCGTTTTTGATCCTGTTTGCCGATCTGGACGGTATCACGGCGACGGGCGTATGGAACGCCGCGTTACAGAGGATCGAATGTTGACGCGGTACGCTTGCACGGCGGCGGAATTGTCGTGCATTATCGGGAATATCTTTGCGGAGCTTTCCCCGCCGTGCGAAGAGTGCGGCGGGGAGCGGGTGAAGATCACGGGAACAACGGTAACAGGAAACGCGGCGACGCTGACTATTACCGACGCGGGCTTCGATTTTGAAGGGTGCGCCGCTGATACAGACGCGATCGCAGAAATGCGGAAGGGACGGTGCATTTATGCAAAGACCGGAGCGGGAACGCAAAGAGCCGTCCGAATTCAATGTGATTGTGAAGGCGAAAGACCTTGTAAAGCATACCTTCACGATCACGAATTCGACAGAGCGCTTCCCGAAGAAATACCGCTTCACGCTTGTAAACAGGATACAGGATAAAGCGGTGGATATTTACGAATGCGTCCTTGAAGCGAACGAATTAGACCTTCGGGACGCACAGGAATTCAGAGAGCGGCAGAAGCTACAAGCGAAGGCGCTGACCTTTTGCAAGGAGCTTCTATTTTTCATAGAGCTTTCGCAGGAAATGGGCTTTATTTCGATGAACAGTTGCGAATATTGGAGCAAGCTGGTTCTTGACGTGAAGTACATGACGACCGCGTGGAAGAAGCGGGACAAAACGAGGGCTTGAAAACCGTTTCGGGGTACATCTCGTTACGCCTAATTCGTCGAACGCCTACAACGTCCGCATTGTCAACACGTCCGGCGCGTTGAACAACAACAACGCTTACAACGGGAACAACGGCGTTCGCCCGCTTCGATGGAAAACGAGATCGAGTAGCCGCAAGGCGAAAGCAGAATACCATCATCAAAGGAAGGTGTATCCCGTCGCCGCTATCCACGGCGGGGACAAATACAGGATCGCCGATACCGGAGCATGACGCGGAAGCGGCTGGCAAAGGTTACGAAACAGCGAGGATATTTTTATTATGACAGAGTTTGAAAAGATATACAGTTTTGAAAGCCTGTATAATGCCTACCGAAAGGCGCGGAGGGGCAAGAGGTGGAAAGGAGCGGCGGCAAAGTTTGAAGTAAACCTTCTTGAAGCGCTGAACCTGTTAAGCTATCAGCTACGCACGAAACGCTATACCATGTCCCCGTACAACACTTTCGAGGTTTACGAACCGAAGAAGCGCGTCGTTATGTCGAACAGCTACAAGGATAAAGTGGTTCAACACGCGCTTTGCGACAATGTGCTTGAACCGATCTTGACGCGATCGTTCATACGCGACAATTACGCTTCGCAGGTGGGGAAAGGTACGCACGACGGGCTGGGACGGCTTCAAGAGTTCTTGCGGAGGTTTTACCGGAAGAACGGTGTTGACGGCTGGATTTTGAAGGGCGACATATCAAAATACTTCTATTCGATCTGGCATGACGTTCTAAAAACCTTAATCCGCGAGAAGATAACCGATCCGGACGTTTTGTGGCTTGTCGATCTTATCATCGACAGCACGGAAGGCAACGTCGGAATACCGATCGGAAATCAGACTTCACAGCTTTTCGCCCTTCTCTATCTTGACGGGCTAGATCATTTCATCAAGGAAAAGCTGGGTATCAAGTATTACGGGCGCTATATGGACGACTTCTTCTTGATCCATGAGGATAAAGAATACTTGCGGCATTGCCGGAAGGAAATTGAAGCGTTCGTCGCAGCGCGTGGGCTTTCGCTGAATGCGAAAACGAACATCTACCCATTGAAGAACGGCATTGATTTTCTTGGCTTTCACACGTACTTGACGGACACGGGAAAAGTGATCCGGAAAGTGCGCCGCCGCAGCAAAAATAACATGAAGCGGAAGTTGAAGAAGTTTGCCGGACTGAAAGCGGCGGGAAAGATCGACCAGCAGACGATCGAACAATCCTATCAAAGCTGGAGGGGACACGCTTCAAAGGGGAATTGCTATCACTTGATCCGGAGAACAGACCAGTATTATAAAAGCCTGTTCGGGATCGAGGAAAAAGGCGACGCAGCGCCGCCGATCTTGCCTTGCGGCGAAATACCGTGCAGGGAATGCCCGTACTACCACGAAAGCTATTTTTGCGGGTACATATCGGAGTATTGCGACGTATTCGGCAGTTTTGAAAATCTCTAAAAACCGAAGGAGGAAAAGAAATGTCAAAAGCATTAAGCAGGTTGTCGGTGGGCGACAAGATCGAAGTTCCGGTTCTGTCCGCGTATCAATCGCGGTTCGGGGCGAAGATCGTTTTCAAGGTTGCCGACAAGAACCACAGCGGCTACCCTTCCGGATCGGTAACGCTGATCGCTGAAAAGATCATTCAGCTAATGGCTTCGGACGCGAAAGAGCCGAGCAACAGCGACAGTAACCGGAAGAATTACGGCAATAACAGGCACATTTATTCAAACATCTTGCAATGGCTGAACAGCAATGCGGCAGCGGGAAAGTGGTACAGCGCGAAGCACAGCGCCGATCAAGCGCCGACGACAAAATCGACGCACGTTTCCTATAATCCATACACGTCGTGGGCTGGCTTCCTTGCTATGCTTGATCCGAAGTTCGTTGCGGAGCTTTTAACCACAACGCTGACCGTCGTTAAATCATCGACGGACGGCGGCAGTTACGAAACCTTCAACGCGAAAATGTTTCTTGCGTCCACCACCGAAGTGGGGCTTGCAAACGAAAACAGTATCGCCGAAGGTTCGCGGCTGGCGCTGTTCAGCAATGACGCTTCCCGCGTCGCCTATCCTACGGCGGAATGTGTGAGCAATGCGGACGGCTACACAAACAGCAGCTTCGCAACATCGAAGGGCTGGTATTGGTGGCTTAGAACGCCTTATTCGTCGAACGCCTACAGCGTCCGCTTTGTCGACACGTCCGGCGCGTTGGGCCACCACAACGCTTGCGTCGGGAGCCTCGGCGTTCGCCCGCTTTGTAATCTCAAATCTTCTATCTTGGTATCTGATACCACGAACAGCGCGGGAAATTATACAATAATCTACAATGCCGCGCCCACAGCGCCGCCCAGCATTACCGCGCCCGCAACGGCGTTCAGCGGGCAGAACATCAACATTTCTTGCGCGGCGGCGACCGATCCGGACGGCGACGCGCTGACGTACATTTTCGAGCGTTCCTACAACAGAAGATCATGGACAGCGGTTCAAACGTCCGCGTCGCGGAGCTTCACGGAAGCAGTACCGAAAACGTGGAATACGTTAAAATACCGCGTCCGCGCGAAAGACAGCTACGGCAATTATTCCGCGTACACCACCAGCGGCGATATTGCCGTAATTCACAATCAGCCGCCCGCGATTTCCGGCAGCAATGCAAATCTTGGGACGAAGCGCGCGGGCTTCACGCATTCTTACAGCGTCACCGATCCGGATAATGACGTTGTGAACGTCGTTGAAAAGGTGGACAACAAAACGATCGCGACGAAGAACAACGTCACGCTGGGCGCGACGCAGGGGGCAGCAGTTACAGGAAACGACTTCACGGCGCTTTCAAACGGGGCGCATACGCTGACAATCACGGCAGCAGACAGCGCCGGAAACAGCGCCACGCGGACACTGACGTTCACGAAGTCGATTTCCGGCTTTGTGATCGTGCTTTCCGAACCGTTACAGGCGGACACGCAGCCGACGCGCTGCAACGTGAGCGTAAACAGGGAAATCCCCGCTGGCGGCGAATTCAAAGTCGAGGTTTGCAACAATCCTTTTGACGTTACGCCCGTTTGGGAGGATTGCACGAACGCCGTTATACAGGGCGTGGCGCACGTGTTCACAAATAAAACGAATACTTCGGCACAATGCGGCTTGAATATCCGCGTAACCGTGCAGCGCGGCGACGCGCTGACTTCGTGCTGGGTATCGGGGATTGGGGGTTCGTTTGAATGATTATCACAGGAAAGAACGGCAATACACAGATGAAAAGGGACGTTCAGCAATTAAGGACAGCGGAAGAAAAATCCGCCGCCCTTCTTGTTTTGTCCTTCAAGGCGCAGATCGTGCAGGATCGCGCAGCAGGAACGAAGATCATTGACGACGGCATGATCCTTCAATCGGCGGAGCTTATCGAATACGACAGCTTCAAGGACAATCACGCATACAACACGATCGGCGAAATCTTCAAGTACGGCGACCGTTATTTCGAGGTTGTCGCGCCGCATACATCGAACGCGGCAGCGTATCCCGTCGAAACGACCTTCGCTTATTACAGGCTGGTGGAGCTTGCAGCTTCCGGCACGATTGACGATCCGATCCCCTATCCGGAAACGACGGGGATCGTCGTAAACGTCGCTTCAGGCTTGTATTACAGTTACAAAGGCGGCGTGTATCTTGCAAAAGCAGATATGCCCGATTGCGTATATCCGCCCGACACGCCAACTTTGTGGCAATGGGAAAAAGTCGAAGGGAGGTAAAACCGCATGAACGAAACATTTATGACCGTGCTTTCGATTGTATCCGCCGTTTGCGCCATCGTGTTCGGGTATCTTGCTTTCGTCCGGAACAGGGACAAGGATAAGGAAGGCGACGCGAAGGCGGACGCGACCGTTTTAACGGAAATCGGCTATATCAAGGGCGGGATCGACGATATTAAAGCCGAACAGCGGGAGCAGCGAAAGACGAATACGGAATTCGTTTCCCGTCTGACCGCCGTGGAGGAAAGCGCGAAACAGGCACACAAACGAATTGACCGGATCGAAGAGGTACAGGAGCGGGAGCGGCACGAATGAGCCGTTCCCGCTTCGCATTTCAAGGGAGGTTTTCAAAATGAGCAATAGCAATCTTGTTTCATACACAAAGATTTCGCCGAATAAATCAAGTCCGCGAAATCACGCGATCGACACAATTACAATTCATTGCGTCGTCGGGCAATGTTCCGTCGAAACGCTGGGAAACATCTTCGCGCCGACTTCGCGGGAAGCGTCCAGCAATTACGGGATCGGGAACGACGGGCGGATCGGAATGTACGTCGAAGAAAAGGATCGTTCGTGGTGCAGTTCAAACGCCGCGAACGATAACAGGGCAATCACGATCGAAGTTGCCAGCGACACAAAACACCCTTACTCCGTCAATGAAAAGGCATACGCCGCGCTTCTTGATCTTGTGACCGATATTTGCAAGCGGAACGGGATCAAAAAGCTGGTATGGAGCGAAAACAAAAGCGACCGCGTGAACCACAAAAACGGTTGCAACATGACCGTTCACAGGGACTACGCGAACAAATCTTGCCCCGGCGATTACCTGTATAACCGCCACGGGGAGATCGCGGCAGAGGTAAACAGGCGGCTGGGCGCAGCAGAGCCGCCGAAGCCGGATACAGCGCCAACCGGAACGCTTTACAAGGTGCAGATCGGCGCATTCTCAAAGAAGGCGAACGCGGCGGCGCTTGAAAAGAAAGTCAAAGCGGCGGGCTTCGATACCTTCGTCACGAAGGAAGGGACGCTTTACAAGGTGCAAGTGGGCGCGTTCAGCGTCAAGGCGAACGCCGAAGCAATACAAAAGAAGCTATCAGCCGCGGGATAT
This sequence comes from uncultured Clostridia bacterium, assembly GCA_947644595.1. GTDB lineage: Bacteria > Bacillota > Clostridia > Oscillospirales > Oscillospiraceae > HGM13010. The sequence continues at coordinate 184,789 of CANSAE010000004.1, read as the reverse complement.
TCCGACGCATTTATCACGGCTTCGAGCGGGACGGCAGCAAAGCCCAGCGCGCCCGCAGCGGCGAAGATCACAGAGGGAAGCCGCGTCCGCTTGAAGCAGGGCGCGCCCACCTACACGGGCGGAAGCCTTGCCTCCTACGTGTACGACCGCGTACACGTTGTAAAGGAAATCAGCGGCAAGCGCGCCGTTATTACCTTCGGAAACATCGTCGTGGCGGCGGTGAACGTGGACGATCTGACGCTTGCATAATAACACGCTGATTACACGCATAATCACACGCGCGCGATCCGTCGCGCCTTCCGTGTGAATATCCGTGCGATTGAAAGAGGGTACACAAACAAACACAGAACAGGAAAGCGAGGTTTTCAACATGACTTTTGACATTACCACCATTATTGAAGCGCTGGCGGCGCTGATTGCCGCCGTCATTTCGGCTTTTGTGATCCCGTGGATCAAAAGCAAAACTTCCGTCGCGCAGTTTGAGAAAATCAAATTGTGGGCGGAAGCCGCCGTCGAAGCCGCCGAACAGATTTACACCGGAAGCGGCAGGGGCGAAGAGAAGAAGCGCTTTGTTATTGAGTTTTTGGCAAACAAGGGCTTCAAGATCGACGCGGACAGCTTGGACAAGCTGATCGAAGCCGCCGTTTTCAATCTTCCGTCGTACATCGGCATTCTTGACACGACCACGCCGGAAGCAGACTGACAACACCGATCGCGCCGCCTTGCGCTTTTCCTCTTTCAGCAAGGCAGCTTGACGGCGGCGGGCATTCCACCCGCTGATATGAGAAATCCCCCGCAGGGCTTCGCGCCTTGCGGGGGATTTTTTTGTTTGGTTCAGTTTTTCCGAAAGCGAATTGTTATTTCCGCGCCGTAAATATCTTCTTTTCCGCAATGTGCTTCGATATGCGTTACACCGTCGCAGCGTTCGTAATTGTCCGCAATGAATTGCGTATGTTCGGCGGGGACGTATCCGGCTTTTTCGCCGTTGAGCATAACGGCAAAAGCGGGCTTCCCTTCCCATTCTTCGCGAACAAGGGTTACTTCCGCTTCGTCGTGATCGAAGGGCGCGTCCTTCCAGTACAGGCGGCGCAGGATTGTTTGTCGGCTTTTCCGCCCGTCCTTAAATGTAACGCCCGCAATGTTCATTTTGAGGAATTCAAACGGAAGTTCCGGTTCGACTGCTGGCGTACTCTTTACAGAAGCGCCGCGAACGGCGGGGGCTTCAACGTGCTTTTCCGTCGAAGCGGCGGGCGCGCTGCCCTTCGCCTTCTTGTTTTTGACGAAACCGAAGGCGGCAAGAGCGGCAGCGATCACAATACCGGACACACCCGCGCCGACGTTCCCTTCGGCAAACATCGGGAAAGCAGAAACAAGGAACAGCGCCGCGACGCTCCACATTACAATAACGGGCTTTTTCATTTTGTACCGTCCTTTCAAGGCAGAAAAATTTAACGCGCAAGCGCCGTTCTGACCTTTAACACAATTATAGCCGATCGGCGGGGTAAAATCAAGAATAAAGCGGAATATTAACACACCGTTCAGAAATCTTCCGCATGAAAGGGGGCGGCGGCAAAGTGAAGATATACGATTATGACGGGAAGAAGAACATTTCCGGCGACCGCATACGGCAAGCGCGCGTTGTCCAGCGTATGCGGCAAGAGGATTTAGCCGCGAAGCTGCAAATTGCGGGCGTGAACATGGAGCGGGACAGCATTTCAAGAATTGAGATCGGAACGCGCTTCGTTTCTGACTTTGAATTGAAAGTGTTTGCGAAGGTGCTGGGCGTTTCGGTGCTTTGGCTTTTGGATATGGAGGAATGAAAAAGCGGCGGGGTTGTCCCGCCGCAAATTTTTTTGATTTTTTCCGGTTTTTTCTCGAAAAGGGCTTGACATTATACGGCAAATGCAGTATAATATAATCACAGGCAAGGGGAAGCCGAGTAAACGAAGAAAGGAGAACACACCACCGGAAAGGGGGTGCAAGAATGACCGAAGAGCAAATAAAAGAATTGCTTGAACTTCTCAAAAAGGCTTTAGAGAGTGAAACGGTGGAGCGTATCACAATCAGCATTAAGCCGAACAAGAAGAACAAGCAATCCTAACAGTTAGACGGCGGGTTTCCCCACCCGTTGTCTTTATTATAACCGATAAAACAAGAATTTGTCAAGGGGGCGGGCGCAAATGGAAATCAGCGTAAAAGTGGCGTACAGGAACGAAAAGCTACAAGCGGCACGAAAAGCGGCGGGAATGTCACAATCACAGCTTGCAAACGCGGCGGGAATTTCCGTCCGCATTCTGCAAGACTACGAACGCGGCGGGCGCGATCTGAACGGCGCGAAACTGGCAACAATGCTTAAACTATGTAACGCGCTGGGCTGTTCATTGCGGGACATTATAACCGATCCGGATACAATCGAACAGTTAGACGCATACGAAAATAAACATTGATTTCACGGAGGGCGGCAGGATATGCCGCCCTTTTTCTTTTTGGTATAGGAGGAACGACAATGCATAAACACTTGACGTGGACAGACCGCCTAAAAATAGAAAAGGCGCTGAAACAGGGCTTGAAGCCCTTGCAGATCGCCGATCGGCTGCACGTGTGCAACACGACCATTTACAGGGAATTGAAGCGGGGCGAATATATGCACTTGAATTCCGACTTAACCACCGAAAAGAGGTATTCGCCGGAGATTGCCCAGCAGAAATACGACGAACAGTTGAAAGCGAAAGGCGGCGACCTAAAAATCGGCGACGATCACGAATTGGCGGCGTTCATCGAAAAGAAGATCGCCGACGAAGGCTATTCCCCCGCCGCCGTCGTGGGGGAAATCAAGCGGCTGGGGCTGACCTTCCGAACAGAGATCAGCGAAAAGACGATTTACAATTATATCGACAAGGGCGTTTTCCTTCGGCTGGAGCGGGCAGACCTTCCGCAGAAAGGCAAGCGCAAGCGGAAGTATGACAAAGTGAAATCGAAGCCCGCCCGCGCGCCGAAGGGCGAAAGCATAGAGAACCGCCCGCAGGAAATAAACGATCGGGAAACCTTCGGGCATTGGGAAATGGATTGCGTCGAAGGAAAGAAGAAAACGAAGGAAGCCTTGCTTGTCCTTTCGGAGCGGTTGACGCGGCAGGAAATTATAATCAAAATGCCGGACAAGACCGCCGCCAGCGTCGTGAAGGCGCTGAACAGGCTGGAGCGGAAGTATGGGCGGCGCTTCCCGCAGGTATTCAAGAGCATTACCGTGGACAACGGTTCAGAATTTGCCGATTGCGCCGGAATAGAAAAATCAATCTTCGGCAGGGGCAAGCGGAAGCGCACGACGGTTTATTATTGCCATCCGTACAGCGCATACGAACGCGGCACGAACGAGAACACAAACAAAATGATCCGGCGCTTCCTTCCGAAAGGAACGGACTTCCGGCAAGTATCCGTCGAGTACGTCGCGCGAGTTGAAGCGTGGATCAATAACTATCCCCGCGAAATTTTGGGCTTTGAAACGTCCGGCGCGCTGTTTGAAAGATACCTTGCGGAAGCGGCTTGACCTACCTTCAAAAAATTTTTCTGATTTTTTCTGCATTTACTCTTGACTTTTTCAAAAATACCATGAAATTACTTGCACAATTTGGCAGCGTCCACCCAATTCATATCCGGCAAAAGAAAGTTTTGCTCCTGACATACTGCGGCGGCACAGCCTTCGATTCCGGAAATGAGGAAGCCGGTGACACCGGGGGCCGGGAATACAATACCGTTTTCAGTCCGGCGGAAACGGAGTACATCCCGCAGATTCCCCGCACCATTGAGTTTGTACAGGCTTTCCCGCAGGCACCAAAGGTCATGGAAATCGAATTGTTCCCATTCTGTATCATCCATGAGGACCCGTGCGCTTTGTTCCGTGATTTTCCGGCGGGTCTGAATATCGACGCCCACAGGTGCTTCCGACAAAGCGACCATGACGTGAGTATTGGTGTGGCTGATGGAAAAATATTTGCCGGGCATATCCACAAAGGCCGGTTTCCCGTGACCCGGTGGGGTGAGCGCCGGCAGAGGGATGTTCCATTGCCGCAGCACCGCATATTCCAGAAGAGACACGCCAAAAGCGCTGCCCTTTTGCGGACTGCGGGGCATTTGCCGGGCTTTGCGCTCATCGGCATGACGGATATCAGAGCAATATAATGTCAGCATTTGGCGACCTCCTATCGGATTTTTAATTTTGTTCTGTTCCATTTTATACAAATATATCATATTTTGAAATCTTTTACTACCATTTATTGAAATTATGTGTTAAGATATAGTTGTTGAACTATGTAAAAGTTTACTCTCCCATTACAAAGGAGTGTCGAGAGATATGAAAAAAGTTCTTGTTTTGGAAGATGAGGCCAATATCCGTAGCTTTATTGTCATCAATCTTAGACGAAATGGATATGAGCCTGTAGAAGCAGAAACTGGGGAAGAAGCCCTGGACAAGCTCCGGGACAATCCGGATATTGGCATGGCATTACTGGATGTGATGCTGCCTGGGATTGACGGATTTGAAGTCTGCCGGCGCATCCGGGCTTCCGGCGCAAAGACGGGTATTATCATGCTGACGGCTAAGGGACAGGAAATGGACAAAGTCACGGGGCTGATGACTGGGGCGGATGATTATGTGACCAAGCCCTTCTCTCCGTCGGAGTTGATCGCCCGGGTGGACGCACTGTTCCGCCGGTTGGGCAATGCCCAGGATGATGCGGGCGGCGTGATGATTTCCGGCCCCTTCCGGCTCAATCCGGCCAACCGCATTTTTGAGAAAAACGGCGAGCGCATCCGCTTGACGCAGACGGAGTATGCCCTGATGAACCTGTTCATGAGCAATCCGGGCAAGGCTCTGTCCCGGGCGGAGATCCTGTCCGCCATCTGGGGCGAGGATTACGCCGGGGAACTGAAGATCGTGGATGTGAACATCCGTCGGCTACGCCTGAAAATTGAGGATGACGCCACCAATCCTGCCTATATCACCACCATCTGGGGTTACGGCTATAAGTGGGGTTCCTGAGTAAATGGATCACGAAACAAGATGGAAAAGCCTGAAGGGCCGCGCGGCGCAGACGACGCTGATTTCCATCGGCGCGCTGGTGCTGTCAGGGCTGCTGGGGCATCTGTTTTTGAGCAGGGGCTGGGCTACGGCGACGATTTGCCTGTTTGTGGTGCTGGGAAGCGCGGTGGCGTATGTGAATCTGCAGTTTTTGCTGAGCATCACCGTGCCTATCGGGGAATTGACGGACCTTGCCCAGCGCATTTCCGACGGGGGATACGGTCTGCAGGCCGTGAAGAGCTCCGATGATGAGATCGGCGGTCTCACGGATGCCATCAACGATATGTCCATGAAGATCTGCGAGGCGGAGAAGGTCCAGTCGGAATTTGTCTCCTCCGTATCTCATGAGTTGCGTACCCCGCTCACAGCCATCACCGGCTGGAGTGAGACCATGCTTTTTGATGAGAGCATCACCGGCGATTCCCGTCGGGGGCTGGAAATCATCGGCCGGGAGGCCGGACGGCTGACTAATATGGTCAGCGACCTGTTGGAGTTCACCCGCATCCAGGACGGTCGGTTTAAAATGACCTTGGAACTGCTGGACATCACCGCCGAGCTGGAGGACGCGTTGCTGACCTATGGCGACCTGCTGAAAAAGGAAAACATGCGGCTGGACTATGACGTTCCGGAGGGAGAGATTCCCCTCATCAACGGCGACCCAGAGCGTCTGCGCCAGGTGTTTTTGAATATTCTGGATAACGCCGCGAAGTATGGCATCTCTGGTGAAGTCGTGGAAGTGGGACTCCGGCAGATCGGCGAGGCGGTATTTATCACTTTCCGGGACCATGGTCCCGGCATTCCTGAAAACGAACTGTCCCACGTGAAAGAGAAATTTTATAAGGGCAGCTCCCATGTCCGGGGAAACGGCATCGGACTGTCTGTGTGCGACGAGATCGTGACCCGTCACGGCGGCGAGCTTCTGATAGAAAACGCCCAAGGCGGCGGCGTGTGCGTCACGGTGATCCTTCCCATCGGGGAGGCGCAAACCAATGAACCGAGGTAAACCATGAGCAAAGAACAAAGTCAACAAGTCAGTTTTCGCACAAGCATCGGCGGCCAGGCCCTGATGGAGGGCATCCTGATGCGAGGCCCCTTCAAACAGGCGATTGTTTGCCGCACAGAAGAGGGACTTGTGGAAAAGGTGGAGGATATCAAACCCCTGAAGGATAAGTGCTTTCTGTTTGGCTGGCCATTGATTCGCGGCGTGGCGGCGCTGGTGTCGTCCATGGTCAACGGCATCCAGGCTCTGAGCTATTCCGCATCCCTCCTGCCGGAGGACCAGCAGGAGGAACCGGGAAAGCTGGACCGGTGGATTGAGGCGCATTTTTCCAATGAGACTGCCCAAAAGCTCATCATTGCCCTGGCGCTGGTCTTGGGACTGGGACTGTCCATTCTGCTGTTTTTATTTTTACCTACCTTCCTTGTAGGACTGGTTCCGGCCGTGAAAGAAAATTTCTATGCCCGCACTGCGCTGGAAGGCGTAGTGAAGCTGGTAATCTTTTTCCTGTATTTGGCCTTATGCGCCAAAATGCCGGAGATTGCCCGGGTCTTTTCTTACCACGGCGCGGAGCATAAAACGATTTTCTGCTATGAGAAGGCCCTGCCGCTCAATGTGGAGAATGTCCGGGTCCAGCCCCGACTGCATCCCCGATGCGGCACCAGCTTTATGTTCATCGTCATCGTCGTGAGCATTTTGGTGGGTTCGCTGATCCATGTATCCAATACTTGGCTGCGCATGGGTTGCAAGTTGCTGATCCTGCCCATCATCGTGGGAATTACCTATGAGATCAACCGTTGGGCCGGCCGGCATGATACGGTTGTCTCCCGCATCCTCACCTGGCCGGGCAAGCAGGTGCAGCGCATCACCACCAACGAGCCGGATGACGGAATGATGGAATGTGCCATCCGCGCGCTGGAACTGGTGATTCCGGAAGAAAAAGGAACAGACGCTTGGTAAAATCAACCCGGAGGTGTCGCGTGTGATCACATACAACCAACTGTATATCGATACCCGAAACCTCCTGCGGGCGAACGGCGTAGAGTCGGCAAACCTGGAGGCCCGGCTCATGGTGGCAGGCGCGGCGGGAAAGACCACCGGCGAACTGGTGCGGGATTTCATGCTTTACACCGGCGACGGGATTGTGAAAGCCGTGGGGAACATGGCGTCCCGGCGATTGGCCGGAGAGCCCCTGGCCTATATTCTGGGTAAGTGGGAGTTCTATGGTCTGGAGCTGAACGTAGATCCGGATGTGCTCATCCCCCGGGTGGATACGGAAGTGTTGGTGCAGGAAGCGATTAACGCATTTCTGGGACGGAAGAACGATCCCCGGGTGCTGGACCTGTGCTGCGGCAGCGGCTGCATCGGCTGCGCCATCGGGCACAATCTGCCCATGGCCCGGATCGTCATGGTGGATGACAGCGAACAAGCCCTGCGGGTGGCGCGGTCCAACGTGATGAAGTGCAGCCTTGGGTCAAAGGTATCCTGTGTGAAGGCGGATGTTTTTGAGGACCCGCCCGCAAAAATCGGAACCTTTGACCTGATCGTGTCCAACCCGCCCTATATCCGTACCATGGATATTCTGACCCTGGATCCTTCCGTGCGGGACTATGAGCCCATGGAAGCCCTGAACGGGGGCGAGGATGGGTATGATTTTTATGGAGTGATCCTGGAAAAATGGAGGCCGCTGCTCCGGGACCGGGGCCGGCTGATGTTTGAAGTGGGGGAAGAACAGGCGGAGACCGTGATGGAAATGATGAAAGCTGCCGGTTTTGAGCGGGTGAAAGCGGTTCTGGATACCGCCGGGACCCAGCGGGTGATTGCCGGGGAACTGTTATAAAGCGTAAAAATTTGAGTTGAGGAGATACAGATATGGCACAAAGCAAAATGGGCACCGTCACCCAGCCGGGACAGGCGGATGACAAGAAGAAGGCATTGGAAACAGCCATTGCGCAGATTGAAAAGAATTTCGGTAAGGGCGCCATCATGCGCTTGGGAGATGATATCCCCGTGAACGTAGAATCTATTTCCACGGGCTCGCTGTCCCTGGACCTGGCTCTGGGCATCGGCGGCGTTCCACGGGGGCGCATCGTGGAGATCTACGGTCCGGAATCCTGCGGTAAAACGACTCTTGCGCTGCATATTCTGGCCAGCGCCCAGAAAATGGGCGGCGAGGTGGCCTTTATCGACGTGGAACACGCACTGGAGCCGGCGTATGCCCGTGCCCTGGGCGTGGATATTGATACGCTCTTGATTTCCCAGCCGGACACCGGCGAACAGGCCTTGGAAATTACGGAACAACTGGTGCGCTCCGGTGCCATCGACTGCGTGGTGGTGGACTCCGTGGCGGCCCTGCTGCCCCGGTCTGAATTGGAAGGCGAGATGGGCGAATCCAGCGTGGGCGTGGTTGCCCGCTTGATGAGCCAAGCCCTGCGGAAGCTGGCGGGCATTGTGTCCAAAACCAACTGCGTGGTGATTTTCATCAACCAACTCCGGGAAAAAATCGGCGTGATGTACGGCAATCCGGAGACCACCCCCGGCGGCCGGGCGCTGAAGTATTTTTCCAGTGTCCGCATTGATATGCGCCGGGTAGAGAGCCTGAAAAACGGTACCGAGATCATCGGCAACCGTACCCGGGCCAAAGTGGTAAAAAACAAGGTTGCGCCCCCCTTCAAGGAAGCGGAGTTTGACATTATGTACGGGGAAGGAATCTCCAAGATCGGTGAGATCATCGACCTTGGCGTGAAGCTGGACATCATCGAAAAAGGCGGCGCGTGGTTCACTGTGAACGGCACCCGCATCCAGGGGCGCGACAAGGTGAAGGAATACCTGCTGGAAAATCCTGAGGTTTCGGCCCAGATCGAGGAACAGGTCCGGGAAAACTACGTAAAGCTCATGACGCCCCAGGCGAAAAAAGCCGCCCAGGCGGCGGGCCGGGCCGTGGATGTGAGCGCCGACGATTTTGAAGGCTGATGCTCTCCGAAGAGACAAAACAGCGGGCCCTTCGCATCTTGGAACGGCGGGACGTATCCCGGAAGGAACTCATCACAAAGCTGACGGATAAGGGCATTTCCCCGGAAGAAGCCGCCGAAACTGCCGATTGGCTGGAAGGGTTGGGCGTTATTGACGATGTCCGCTATGCCGGAATGGTGGTGCGCCATTACATGGCCAAGGGCTATGGCAAGGCCCGTATCCAAAGCGAGCTGTACCGCCACGGTCTCCCCAAGGAATTGTGGGAAGAGGCTCTGGCGCAATATCAGGCGCCGGAGGAGACCATCGACCGTCTCCTGCGTGCCAAACTGAAAAGCGACTGCCCGGACCGGGCGGAGCTGAAAAAAGCCACCGACGCACTTTTGCGCCGGGGCTTTTCCTGGCGGGAGATCAACGCCGCCAAAAATCGCATATTAGGTGACAACGATTATTACGAAGAATCCATATAAAAGAGGAACCGTACATTGAACGTAAGCTTTATTTCCCTGGGGTGTCCGAAAAACACGGTGAACAGCGAGCAGATGGTCTACCTGGCCCGGGAAGCGGGGCACAGTATCGTCCCCGATCCGGCCCAGGCGGACGCCGTGGTGGTCAATACCTGCGCGTTTATCGAAAGCGCCACCCAGGAAGCCATCGATACCATCATTGAGATGGGGCAATTGAAGCAGACCTCCGGCGTGAAATACCTCATTGTCGCCGGCTGCCTGGCCCAGCGGTACCGAAAAGAGATTTTGGAAGAACTCCCGGAGGTAGACGCACTTATCGGCATCGCCAGCTTTGGGGAGATCGCCGGGGTTTTGGCGCAGCTGTCCGAGGGGGATGCCATCATCGAGGACTTTGCCGATAAGCACAGTCCCGTGGAAGAGATTGGCCGTGTGGTGAGCACCGGTGCCAGCTGGGCATACCTGCGCATCGCCGAGGGTTGCAACAACTGCTGTTCCTTTTGTGTCATCCCGTCCATCCGGGGCAGATACCGCAGCCGGAGCATGGACGCCATCGTAAAGGAAGCGGAGGAACTGGCGCAGCAGGGCTACAAGGAACTCATCGTCATCGCTCAGGACATCACCCGGTACGGCGAGGACCTCTACGGCGGCCGCTGCCTGGCCACGCTGTTGAAGCGGCTGTGCAAAATCGACGGCATTCAGTGGCTGCGCCTGCACTACTTATATCCAGACGCCTTTGACGACGAACTCATTGATACCATCGCGTCGGAGCCGAAAATTTTACATTACTTAGATATTCCCATCCAGCACATCAACGACGGCATTCTGAACGCCATGAACCGTCGGGGGACCGGCGCTGAGATTCGGGAACTGTTTTCCAAACTTCGGGAGCGGATGCCGGATGTAGTCCTGCGGACCAGTCTCATCACCGGGCTGCCCGGAGAGGGGGAAGGGGAATTTGAGGAGCTGTGCGACTTCCTACGGTATGCAAAGATCCAGCGTGCGGGCGTGTTCCCGTTTTACCCCGAGGACGGCACCCCCGCGGCCAAAATGCCCCATGTAGATTTTGAAACGGCCCAGCACCGGGCGAACTTGGTGATGGGGATCCAGGCTCAGGTCATGGAGGACTTCTCCGCCTCCCTCATCGGCGAGACGCTGGACGTCCTGTGCGAAGGGTACGACGAGGAAACAGGCCTTTCCGTGGGCCGGTGCTACGCCGATTCCCCGGATATCGACTGGCTGACCTATTTTGACAGTGGTAAACCGACCTTGGTAGGCCAGATCGTGCCCGTGTTCATTCGAGAAACCCGGGACGGGGACCTGCTGGGCTCTCTTGTTGTGAAAAATTGAGGTGACCGTTATGACAACAGCCAATAAAATCACCATTTTCCGGGTCATCTGCATCCCGGTATTCATCGTGCTGATGTATCTGGAAGGCCGAATATACCAATACGCGGCACTGGCGGTGTTTGTCATCGCATCCCTCAGCGACTTTCTGGATGGATATATTGCCCGGCATTGTAATCAGGTGTCAAATTTCGGCAAATTTATGGACCCCCTGGCAGATAAAATGCTGGTAGTCGCGGCAATGCTGCTGTTCGTGGAACAGGGCCGGATGCCCGGCTGGATGCTGGCCCTGGTAGTGGGCCGGGAGTTTGCCGTATCCGGATTGCGGCTGGTGGCCGTGGAACAGGGGCGGGTCATTGCCGCGGCGAAGTCCGGCAAGGTCAAAACCGCCTGTACTATGGTGGGCATCATTTTGATGCTGGCTGTGGGTGTTCCGTACTCCGCCCCGGACTATGTGGGGCTGGTGTGCAACTGGGTGATTCTGGTCACAACGCTGTATTCCGGCGTAGAATATTTTATCGTCAATCGTGACGTTCTGAAATCCGAGAGCTTGTAAGAGAGGGAAGCGACATGAAACTATACAACACCATGACCCAGCAAAAGGAAGAATTTGTCCCCATTGAACCGGGTAAGGTCAAAATGTATGCCTGCGGTCCCACGGTCTATAATTTCATCCACGTGGGCAACGCCCGCCCCACCATCATGTTCGATGTGTTGCGGCGGTACTTTGAGTACCGGGGTTATGAAGTGACCTTCGTGCAGAACTTCACGGATGTGGACGACAAAATTATCAAGCGGGCCAACGAGGAAGGCATCTCCTCCGCCGAGGTGGCGGAAAAGTACATCGCCGAATATTTCACTGACGCCAAGGCTCTGGGCGTGCTGCCTGCCACCATCCACCCCAAGGCCACGGAGAATATTGAGCAAATTATTGAAATTGTCCAGACCCTCATCAACAAGGGCTACGCCTACGCCACAGACGACGGCGACGTGTACTACCGCACCTTAAAATTCAAGGACTACGGCAAACTCAGCCACCAGCCCATAGAGGATTTGCAGGCCGGCGCCCGGATCGACGTGAACGACGTGAAAGAGGATGCGCTGGACTTTGCCCTATGGAAATCTGCCAAGCCCGGCGAACCTTATTGGGACTCTCCCTGGGGCCATGGCCGCCCCGGCTGGCACATTGAGTGCTCCGCCATGTCCAACCGCTATCTGGGTAAGACCATCGACATCCACTGCGGCGGGTCCGACCTGGCCTTTCCCCACCATGAAAACGAGATTGCCCAGTCCGAGGCCGCCAACGGCTGTGAATTCGTCCATTATTGGCTGCACAACGGCTTCATCAACATTGACAACAAGAAAATGTCTAAATCCCTGGGCAATTTCTTCACCGTCCGGGAGGCCGCCGAGGCTTACGGCTATGATTGCATCCGCATGTTCATGCTCATGAGCCACTACCGCTCCCCTCTGAATTACTCCGGAGAAATTCTCATGCAGGCTAAGAGTGCCCTGGAGCGTCTGGACACGGCGAAAAAAAATCTGGAATTTTTCATGGACAACGGCAAAGACGGGGACTTGGCGGAAGCCGAAGCGGCCTTTGCCGACAATCTGCCCAGGTTCCGGGAAAAGTTCTGCGCCGCCATGGACGATGATTTCAATACTGCCGACGCTATCTCCGCCATTTTCGAGATGGTGCGGGACGTGAACGCCGCGGTATCCCCGGTGTCCGACCCCACCAAGGCATTGGCAAAACTGTGCTTTGACGAATTCATGGAGCTGTGCGAGGTGCTGGGCATCCCGTTCTCTGCCGGGGCAGACCCGCTGGAAGCGGAAATTGAGGAAAAGATCGCCGCCCGCCAGGCGGCCCGCAAAGCGAAGAACTTCGCGGAGGCTGACCGCATCCGGGACGAACTCAAGGCGGAAGGCATCATTCTGGAGGATACGCCCCAAGGTGTCAAATGGCACCGGACGTAAAAGTAGAATACGATCAAGGCGTGTTGTTTTTGCTTTATATCATTCGGAGTGTGTGACCTGACCGGTAGGTCTGGAAAAGCATCCTTCATTCCTCCCGGTAAGATTGCATCTTACATATTAGGAGGAACCATCAATGAACCGCGAAAACAAGCGGAAGCAATATGAAAAATATTATTAGTGGTCGTTCCGGGCGGATCTGGAATGGATCACCGGAATCATTGTCCCAACTGTCTGTCAAGTCTGCATTTGGATATTGAACCCGGGGGTCGGTTAGCAGATTGCGGCGGCATTATGGCGCTGGTTGCGGTGTGGGTGCGGAAAACAGTGGATGGGCCATTGTCCATGGGCGCCGCAGGTGCGGAGTGATCAGTTCCAACCGCATTGCCGCGGATGACAATCCCATGAAGCTTATGAGCATCGCCCTCAAGCCTTTGTGTGCCCTGCCGTTCCCGTTGGAATGCATCCGGGAACTCACAGTTCTGATGAGCGGCAACGGAAGCTTGGAATAAGCAGTCGGTCATTTCCCCAACAAATTTTTCATTTGTTGGGGAAATTTTGCGTTTGGGCAAACTTTTTACCGTGGAACGGTGTCTATCATACAGAGAGACAGAAAGGAGGTCTCACAGCATCGATGCAGAAACAAGTCACTCAGTTTCTTTTAGAGAATCAGGCCTATCTCTACCGTATGGCATACAGTTACTTAAAAAACCAGGATGACGCATTGGATGCGGTGCAATCCACCGCATGCCGCGCGCTGGAGCAATGCGGCACACTGCGGAGCACCGCCGCTGTGCGCCCATGGGTCACGCAAATCCTGCTGAACCTTTGCAAAAACACCCTGCGCCGGCAAAAAAAGCTGATTTACCTTCCCGGTGAACAACTGGACCTGGGAGGATATACCATGCCCGAGCCGGACGATTCCCTGGCACGTCAGTTAGAGGCCCTGCCGTTTGAGCAGCGGACCGTAGTCCAGCTTCGGTTTTATAATGAGTTGAGCCTCCGGGAAATCAGTGCTGCTACCGGATGTAATCTCAGTACTGTGAAAAATAGACTCTATACAGCTCTCAAACAGCTGAGAGTTAACATGAAAGGAGCCGATTATGATGAATGAACGACAATGGAACAGCGCAAAATCGGATTATGAAGCGGTCCCCATCCCGCCGGAATTGAATGACCGGGTGTGTCAGGGCATCCGGGAAGGCCGCGCCGCCCGCCGCCGGGGCCGCCGCCTCCGCCAGTGGGGGGCCTGTGCGGCTGGATTTGTTCTGATTTTTGCCTGCCTGAACCTCTCGCCGGCCATTGCCCATGCCGCGGCGGATCTGCCGGTGGTGGGCGGACTCTTTGAGGTACTCACGATCCGGAACTATGTGGATACTGACGGGGACCGTACGGTGTCCGTTACTCAGCCGGGACTTTCCGGTACAGAGTTTGTCCAACAGATCAACGACGAAATTCAAGCCCGGGTAGAGGAAAAGGTTGCTGAGGGCGAAGCGCGGATCGCTGAGGAACGGGAAGCCTTTTTTGCCACCGGCGGGACCGAGGAGGACTGGGCAGCCCGAAAGAACGAAGTTCATGTGGACTACGACATCCGTTACCAATCCGGCAGCCGGGTATCGTTCGTTGTAAATACCTATGTGGCGACTGCGGTGGTTGCCCAGGAGCAGTATTTCTACAATCTGGACGTATCGCTGGACCGGGAACTGACCCTGCAAGACCTCTTGGACGATGACTGGGCGGCTGTCTGTGACGTTTCCATCCGCGCGCAAATGGCCGCGGCAGAGGACCCAACTGTGTTCTTCTCGGAAGATCAAGGAGGATTTGCCGGCGTGGATAGAGCCACTGATTTTTATATCAACACCGCAGGAAACCCTGTTGTGGTATTCCCGAAATATGCCATCGCGGTTGGCGCCATGGGCGCTGTGGAATTTGAGATCATGCAGTAACAAAAACGAAAATGCAGGCTTTCGTAGAAAGCCTGCATTTTGATTACTTAAAATACTGCATGGGGTCCACAGGGCTGCCGTTGATACGCACCTCAAAGTGCAGATGCGGGCCGGTGGAATTCCCGGTGGAGCCTACATAACCAATGACATCCCCCTGACTCACTGTTTGCCCGGCGGAGACTGCCAGAGAACTCATATGACCGTAAAGGGTGACAGACCCATCCGCATGCGCGATCATTACATAGTTCCCGTAACCAGAGCCATAAGTGGCAATGGTCACATTTCCCGCAGCCGCGGCGGTGACTTCAGCACCGTATTGAGCGCCGATATCCGTGCCCGCATGGAGCCGGGTGTAGCCGTACAGCTCCAGATAACGGTAGCCGTAATTGGAGGTAATGGTGTAGCAGGATGGGCAAGGCCAGGCATAGCTGCCGGCGGCGACGACGGTGTTCTGTTTTTTCAGCTGTTCCTTCATTTGGTCGATTTGCGCCTGAATGTTCTTTTCATCATTGGCGTAGGCATCCACGATGGCCTGCTGATCATCAATGCTCTTTTGCAGGGCGTTGATCTGCTCCTGGGCCGCCTGCAGTTCTGCCTGCAGGCGGTCGATCTCTACCTGCAATTCTTCTGCCTTGGCGGTCAGCTCCGCCTCGGTGGCCTCATATTCCGCCTTGACCTCCAATGCGAAATCCCGGGCGTCCTTATAGGCCTCCTCCGTTTGCTTGTCATAAGCCATGATCTCGCCGATCATATCGATTCGGCTGATCAGGTCGCTGAAGCTCCGAGCGCCGAAAATGAGAGACAGATAGAAGTTGAACATTCCCTGCTCTTCCATGTTCCGCAGATGGACCTTATAGGTGGCCAACTGCGCGTCCGCATCCGCTTGGGCCTGACGGGCCTCCTCCGCTTTTTCCTCGATCATCTGCTGGTACAGGGCGATCTGCTCTTTTGTGAGGTTGATTTCCTGCACGGCCATTTCTTCCTGCCTATCCAGTGCGGCTTTTTGCTCAATATATCCCGCCTGCTGGGCCTGAAGATCGTTCAGAGCCTGTTTCTGACTTTCCTTGTTGGATGCGATCGTATTTTTTTTCTGCTGCAGGGCGTCGATCTCCCATTGGGACACGGCACCGGCTTGTATGGTCAGAGGGGAAAGCGCTGTTAGCATCAGGACTGCGGCCAGGCACAGCGATACAGTGTTTCTCCACAATTTTTTTGTATTCATAATATGCCTCCTTGGGACGTTGACATAATCATAGCATTTTCCGCAGAAAATGTCAAATTTCACAAAAAAGAGAAGTGAGGTTTGTCGAAATGCGATTTAGATAAATCCTTGACGAGACCGTTGCGCAGGAGTATCATAAGGGCATCCATTTTAGGAAAGAGAGGGAAAACAATGAAGTACAATATTCAGGGCGAGCCCATGCCCGTGGTGATCTGCGATCTGGAAGCCAACGAGTCTATGATCACGGAAAAAGGCTCCATGGTGTGGATGAGTCCCAATATGGAGATGCAGACCTCCGGCGGCGGCAGCATCGGAAAAGCCTTCGGGCGGATGTTTTCCGGGGAATCCATGTTCCAGAACATCTATACCGCGAAAGGCGGCCCCGGTATGATCGCGTTTGCGTCCTCCTTCCCCGGGCAAATCAGAGCCTTTGAGGTCACACCGGACCGGCCGGTGATTGCGCAGAAATCCGCATTTCTTGCATCAGAGCAAGGCGTGAACCTGTCAGTGTTTTTCCAGAAAAAGGTGGGCGCCGGCTTCTTCGGCGGCGAAGGCTTCATTATGCAGAAGATTTCGGGCAACGGCCTGGTATTTTTGGAGTTTGACGGTTCCACAGTAGAATATGACCTGGCCCCCGGCCAGAAGCTGATCGTGGATACCGGCAACCTGGCCATGATGGATGCCACCTGCTCTATTGAGATTGAATCCGTCAAGGGTCTGAAAAATAAGCTCTTGGGCGGCGAGGGCCTGTTCAACACCATCGTCACCGGCCCGGGCCGTGTGGTTTTGCAGACCATGCCCCTGTCCGCTTTTGCAGGTGCCATCGCTTCTGTCCTGCCCACCTCTGGCTGACAGTGAGGAGAAAGAAAAAAGACAACGCCTACGGCGTTGTCTTTTTTGTTGGAACAAAGTCCTGCGAAAGCCTCTGAACCGAAGCCCAGCGCAACGGGTTCGGTTCGGAATGGAGTCCGTTCCGACGTGGCACCCTGGAGAGGACTTGAACCTCCGGTCTTTCGCTTAGGAGGCGACTGCATTATCCACTATGCTACCAGGGCGGATGCGTTCCTATTCTATCTCAAATATCTGCGGCTGTCAATCTCCTGCAGCATACTTTACTTGACGAACCTGCCGAAATTCGCTAAACTGAAGAAAAACGAAAGGAGCGGATCCAATTGCCGCAGTTACAAGAATATATATTTCCCTCCTGCGACAGGGAACATGACATCTACGTACGCAAATGGCTTCCGGAGGGTCAACCCCGGGGGGTGGTACAAATTGAGCACGGTGTGTTGGAGTACATCCAGCGGTATGACGATTTCATGAAATTCCTCGCAATGCACGGCTTTGCGGCGGTGGGAGATGACCACTTGGGCCATGGCCGGACCGCGCGGGATGAAACGGAGCTGGGCTACTTCGGCGCATCCAACGGATGGAGCATGGTGGTGGGAGATATTCACCATCTCCACCGGCAACTAAAGGAGGAGTTCCCGGAGATTCCGCACTTTCTGTTCGGTCACAGCATGGGTAGTTTCCTGGTACGTACCTATTCCATCCTAAACGGCAAGGACCTGGATGGGCTCATCGTCTGCGGCACGGGAAACCAGGCAGCGCCCCTGGTCCTGGCGGGGAAATCTGCGGCCAAGCTGGAGATGCGTCTCCATGGCCCCCGGCACCGCAGTGAAAAGCTGAACAACCTGATATTCGGCGCCTATAACGTGAGATTCGGAGAGACCCGAACCCCCAACGACTGGCTATGCCGGGATGAGGCCATTGTGGATGCCTATACCGCCGACCCCTTGTGCGGCGGGATCCCCACCGTGGGCCTGGTGTACGAAATGATGAAGGGGATTGCCTTTGTGACTGGACGGAAAAATGTTGCCCGGATGCCGGAACTGCTCCCGGTACTGTTTATTTCCGGCGCGGCAGACCCGGTAGGGGAGCGGGGCAAGGGCGTCATGAAGGCCTATCAGTTGTTTCTCTCCGGGGGCCTGAAGGACGTGTCCTTGAAGCTCTACCCGGAAGGCCGCCATGAGATTTTAAACGAGCTGAACAAAGAAGAAGTGTATCAGGACGTTCTGGAGTGGCTGGAAAAGAAAATGAGATAAGCAAAAGCGCTTGCCGTTCGGCAAGCGCTTTTTAAATCTTTTCAGCGGTTATGTTTCATGTGCCTGTAAGTCAAAAATACATACTCAAGCCCAACGACAACCAGAATGACCGCAACCACGACAACAAAACCGGGCGTTTTCAAAGGGGCTATCAGCCAAAATTGATTGGATTGAAAAACAGAACTGAAAAATCCTGCGATATCCGTTCGGAATAAGCCGCACAGGGCGCCCAGAATAATCATGCAAATACCGGAGATGAAGTAGGTTTTTGGCTTTTCCCGGCAGTCGGACATGAGCCGCTTATGGTCCTTGACCGCAAAAACAATAAAGATGATCAAAATGATCAGATTCACGATGAGGTCCATCAAATAGGATGCTGCGACGCGATTCACGCTGCTCCCTCCTCTTTATGATCCCGAACTTGCGTTACTCAATATGGTCGCTGTCGTAGTCCACATGGTCTTCTGTAAACATTTCATCAGCATCCATATCACCGCCGGCCTTGGCGATACTCCGGGCCTCCATCTTGTTCATCAGGATGGGGGAGAGGATGCCGAACACACACAGGGCGATGAGTACCCAGCAGATCACGCTGGAGAACAAAATACTGATATCGCCGCCGGACAGCAGCAGACTGCGCCGCAGTCCCCGTTCACCGATGGGGCCGAGGATGAGGGCCAGCACCACCGCCGCGGTGTTGAGATCGAATTTCCGCATGAAATAGCCCAAACCGCCGAAAATCATCATCACAATGACGTCGATCATGTTCTTGCGGATGGCATAGGAGCCCACCACGCACAGCACCACGATGCAGGGGATCAGAATGGCGTCCGACAACCGGGAAATTTTTGCGAAACCCTTGCAGCCGATGAGGCCGATGGCCAGCATAAAGAACTGAATGAGCACGAAGCCGGCGAAGAAGGTATAAGTCATCTTAGCGGTCTCGCCCACGAACAGGTCGGGGCCGGGGGTCAGACCCTGGATGATGAGGCCGCCCATCAGCACAGCGGTCACAGATTCACCGGGAATGCCCAAAGTGAGCATGGGAATGAGGGAACCGCCGGTGACAGCGTTGTTGGCCGCCTCGGAGCCGGCCACGCCCTCAATGGCGCCGTGTCCGAATTCTTCCTTGTGTTTGGAGAACTGCTGGGCGGAGTTATAGCCCATAAAGCAGGCGATGGAAGCCCCCGCGCCGGGCAGAATGCCGATCACATTGCCGATGATCCAGCTGCGCAGGATGGTAGGGGTGATACGTTTGATGTCCTCCCTGCCGATCATGAGCTTATCCTTGACCTTAGCGGCCTTGGCCCGCTGCTTAATGGCAGTTTCCGCCAGAATCAGGGCCTGGGACATGGAAAACAGGCCGATCAGCGCGCAGGTGGTGTTGATGCCCTCGTACAGGGAATTCTGCCCGAACATGAACCGGGGCACGCCCGCCAGCGGGTCCGCGCCGATGGTAGACAGCACCAGACCCAAAGCACCGGACATCAGACCCTTGAGCAGGGACTTGCTGGATACGCCCGCAATGATGGTCAATCCGAACAAAGACAGCCAGAAGTACTCCGGGGACTTGAACTGCATGGCAAGCTGCGCCAGCAGGGGCGCAAAGAAATACAGGGAGATACAGCTTAAAAGCCCGCCCCAGAACGAGGCATAGCAGGCTGTGGCCAGCGCCCGCCCCGCCTGTCCCTTCAGGGTCATTTGGTACCCCTCAATGGCGGTGGCGGCGGAAGCCGGCGTACCCGGGGTATGGATCAAAATAGCGGAAATAGACCCGCCGAAGATGGCGCCGCAGTAGATGCCGCCTAGCACGATCAGACCGGTATCGGCAGACATGGTAAAGGTCATAGGCAGCAGCAGAGCTACACCCATAGCGGCGGATAAGCCCGGCAGACAGCCGATGATGATGCCGATGGCAGTAGAAGCGGCCATGGCGAGAATGTTGATGGGAGTCAGCGCGTGAAGGAAGCCGGCGCCCATCAATCCCAAAGTTTCTAACATGATGTTCGCCTCCTTTTATTTCAGCAGTTTCAGCAGAGCCTTCATCCAAACACCCTGGGGCAGCTTCACCTTCAAAAACAGGGTAAACGCGCCGTAGGTCAAACAGAACATGACCACCAGAATAATGAGGATCTGCCATTTTGGTATTTTCAAGTACAAAAGCGTGCCAACGAGATACAATACCGTTGCCACGTAAAAGCCCATGTAATACATCACGATCACATACAAAACGGTCATGACCACGATGGGCCAGAATTGCTTGGGCAAAAAGCCCTCAAAGATTTCATTGAACCCGGATTCCACACCGTGTTTTTTGGCGGCAACGGCCATTTTGATGACGTACAGGGTGGTCAGCACAAACAAAATGCAGATGACGAACCAGGGATAGGTTTGGGCTTCCGGCTTCAGGCCTGTGGTCAGTACACCGAAAAATCCGCAGACCACATACATTAAGATGACCACGATCAAATCGGACTTTTTCATTTTCACAGGCGGATCCCTCCTTTCTCAATTCAAAAAACGGAGGGGATTTCAAAGCGAAATCCCCTCCGCGTCATACCGCGCTCAGAACGCGGAGGTCACTGGGCTCAGCCCCAAATGTCGGCCAGGCCCTCAGCATAGGTCTGCTGAGACTTGATGAGTGCGCCGGTATCGGCAGCATTCTTGAAATCAGTGGTGATGCTGGAAGCGGCTTCCAGATAGTCGGGGTCAGCCATGAGCTGCTGGAAAGCGTTCTCGTAGTAGTCAATAATCTCCTGAGGCGTGCCGGCGGGGGCCACGATGCAGCGGGAAGAACCCAGCCACTGGTCGTAGTAGCCCAGTTCACCCAGGGTGGGGACGTCGGGATACTCAGCGATGCGCTCGGTGTTGAACACGCCCAGCACCTTCACTTCGCTGGCGCAGGATGCGATATCTGCAACCTTAGCCACGGAGAAGTCGGCCTCATTCTGCCGCAGAGCCAGCAGCTGGTCGGCGGTGCCGCCGTAGGGGATGGCAGTGTAAGTAAACTCGGCGGAGTTGGCGAACATCTGCGCGCCGATGTGGTTGGAGTTGTGGTCGCCGTTGGTGGAAGCCATCAGCTTGCCGGGATTTTCCTTACCATAATTCACCAGGTCCTCCAGGGTGTTGAAGCGGTCGTCATTGGCGGCCACCAGCACCAGGGAAGTCTCGGTAACGTGGTTGCAGATGGGCGCGAAGCTGTCCACCGTGTAGTCCACATTGCCGTCGGTGATGGAGGTGGAGAAGTTGGGCAGATTCACAAAACCGATGGTGTAGCCGTCGGGATCGGCATCGGCCAGAGCCTGCCAGCCCACAGTGCCGGCGCCGGCTTCTTGGTTATCCACCACGAAGGTCTGATCGTTGAAGTACTTGCTGGCATAGGTGCCCTGCACCAGCAGACGGGCGGTGGTGTCCGTGCCGGAACCGGCCTTATAAGCCACGATGACGTTGATGGGCTCCGTGGGGACCCAGCCTTCAGTCTGATTGTTGTTCTCTTCACCCTGATCGTCGTCGGGGTCTTTGGTCTCGGTCTTGGTGCAGGCCGCCAGCGTGAACAGCATGGCAAGGGCCAGCAGGAGCGCAAGGAATTTCTTCATTTTCATATCCTCCTATGTCAGCTGCGGAAGTGCCGCAGCATATGATTGTTTCGCTGTGAACTCTGTCGGACCTGCAACGAGGAGCCCCATTGATAAGTCTTGCAGGAAAAATTTCACAGCTTTATATCTAAGAAGATACACCATTGTGACGATCCTGTCAACCTTATTTTGGTGATTTCATCCTGATATACGCAAGATGCAACAATCTACATATACAAAATGACCAAATAGTATGAAAAATTTTTTAACAAAATACGGTCCGCCGACATTTCGCCAACGGACCGTGAAAGCCGTATTTAATTCAGGAGCGCAATGCCCAAATTGAGTGCCGCGGCAAAGCAGCACCAAAGCAAATAGGGCACCTGCAGTTTTCCGGCCGGCGCGTCCAGCTGGGAAAAGCTGCGGATCATCAGCCAAATGACTGCGATCAAAGCCAAGAGCCATAAAAAAGCGAACAGGAACCATTGGAGAGTAAAAAACCATACATTCCATAAAACATTCATGGCCAGCTGCACGCAAAACAGACGAATGGCCCGGTCCCGATGTCTGGCCCGGGTATTCCAGACCCGTGCCGCGCCCACGGCCATCAGGAGGTAAAGGATGCTCCACGCAATGGGAAATACAATGTCCGGCGGTGTAAAGCAAGGCTTTTCCAGCATTTGATATGCCGGCATCCCGGCGTTTACGATCAAAGCGCCCAGCCCTCCGGCAGCGGCGGTCAGGAGCAAGAATCCGGCATACGGCCCAAACCGTTGTTTTTTCATAAAATCACCACTCCATAGTATGCGCCATGGGGCGGGAAATATGTCGCAGTCAGTCCCGGAGCAATGTCCAAAATATCCCATCAAAACGGAGAGGGAACGGTTTTACCACACTTGCCAGCGCAGCAAAAAAGCGCAGAAATACAAAATTGAAAAAATACCGCAAAGGACCGTCAGCACAGCATCCGCCCGGCGGTTTTGGGTCACTGCCGCCATTGCCATGGACACGGCAGGCATGGCGATGAGATACCTGGGCGCACTCAGCAGCCAGGTAGCCCCCACGGCGATAAAGTAGTAGGCCAGGAACCATGCGCTGTATTCCACCCGCAAGCGTTTCACTGCAAACAGCATCAAAATCAGGGAACCGAATCCATACAGCAAATTGGGCAGCCACAGTCCCCAGAAATCCGGCGTACCAAGGGTGCGCATCGCCCATTCCGTCTGATAAGCGGCTGTGTTCCAAAACCATCCCAATTGCTGCCCCCAGTGGACACTTTGATATTCCATAAATTGAAACGGGTTTCCGGAGACTTGATTATTGATGAAGCAATAGGCCGCAAATCCCAAGGGGACCATCAGGACAGCCGCCAACCGGCGGAGAGACAGGCGTTTGCGGTTATGGACCCACAGGAAAAACAGCGGGACCACAAGCATCAAGCCCAGGGACCGTGTAAAAGCAGCCAGTCCGCCCAAAATTCCCGCAAGGAGCCAGTGCCCCTTCCGAGCACAGTACAAACAACTCACGCACAGCAACAAAAACAGGCTTTCACTCATCGGCGCCGGGAAAAAGAAGGCCCCGGGAAGGAGACACAGGTATTTCAATACCCGCAGTGCCTCCTCATGGGGCATATCCAAACGCACCAGCCGGTAAAACACACACCCCGCCCCCGCGAAGCACAGAGCAGAGACGGTCAGCCCGGCGGCCAGTGTGTCCGGGACTGCGAACTGCGCTAGCCGCACCGCGACAGGATATCCCGGCAGGAACACCAGCTGCACCAGCCGGTCCCATTCGCCTTCCGACAGGTACCAATCCCGGGCGATATCCAAATAATGCTGGCTGTCCGTGCAGGTCCAGAAGGCAAGGCCGTCCGTGTAGCCCCACAGCCGCCGCAGGATTCCGGCCACCAGCAGGATGCACAGGTCAAACAGAAGGAAGGCGAAAAACAGCTTCGGCAGCATATGGTTGGGTTCTTCCTCCGGAGCACCCGGTGCAGCGTCTGCTTCCGACCAAAACGCCATCCACCCAGGCACAAAGCGCAAACATACCGCCCCAAACAGCGCCGCACTGAAAACGGCGGCGATGCGCCCAAGCGGAGAGATACCGGGAGAGGAGACCCACCAATGTATAAACAAACCGGCCAAAGCAAGCACTCCGCCGGTGGAAATGATGATCGTTCCTTTTTTCATGAAGATATTATTGTGCAAAATCCCGGATTTGTCAAGAACGGGACTGTGGAAAAAATATCGGCCCGTCAAAGGTCAGATTCCAAATAAAAGCCCCCATCCAACGGATGGGGGCTTCTATTTGGTGCTCCAGCGGGGATTCGAACCCCGGACACCCTGCTTAAAAGGCAGGTGCTCTGCCTACTGAGCTACTGGGGCACGGCGGAATACGCTGCGCGATTCATTCTTTTCCAAACCGAACCCGCTTTCATGCAAATTCCGCAGGCGGAATCTGACGGGTCAAGTTGGGCTTCGTTTTGGTGTTTTAGGAGAAAACGTAGCGAACAATCAAAAGGTCAAGCGAAAGCGAAGCCTTCGCAAACACTCAAATCGAAGCCCAGCGCAGCGGATTCGATTTGATAAGGAGGAAGTTCTGCGTTGACGGAGAAATGGCCGCAAGGCCGTTGCGGAGTCATAAGCGGAACTTCCGACGTGGCAGGGATGGCTGGACTCGAACCAGCGAATGAGGGAGTCAAAGTCCCTTGCCTTACCGCTTGGCTACACCCCTACGTCGGAATGCGCTGCACTCCCTCG
The DNA here is from genome assembly GCA_947644595.1 of uncultured Clostridia bacterium. Taxonomy (GTDB): domain Bacteria; phylum Bacillota; class Clostridia; order Oscillospirales; family Oscillospiraceae; genus HGM13010. The sequence continues at coordinate 160,356 of CANSAE010000004.1, read as the reverse complement.
TCACCGAGCAAGCGCGGTAACTCGTACGTTCCGCGATTCCTCCTTTTCGATGCAAACCCACTTCGTTGGGCTTTACATCGAGGATGCGGGGGCGCGCACTAAGGATATGACAATGGGGACCGAAGCGATCCCCGTTGTTAACTAATGGGGTGGGAGATGGGACTCGAACCCACGACACCCGGAACCACAATCCGGTGCTCTAACCAACTGAGCTACACCCACCATATTTTGGCACGCCAAGAGGGATTCGAACCCCCGACCTACTGCTTAGAAGGCAGTTGCTCTATCCTGCTGAGCTATTGGCGCTCGTCCATGTGCCGAATGAAACTGCGCCGCGCTCAATGGAGCGGGTGATGGGAATCGAACCCACGTATCCAGCTTGGAAGGCTGGTGTTCTACCATTGAACTACACCCGCATGGGGCATTCAGCTAAAAAATACTATCACGAAATGCGCCCTTTGTCAACTGCTTTCTTACGAAAAAGTGGCGGAAAATTTCCAAAGAATTGCGGATTAGACTTTTTTTATTCATAATTCTATGTTATAATGTGCCGTCAAGACAAAAGACAACTGCAGGAAAGGCGGTTTTTGATACATGGGATTCATCAAAAAACTGTTCGGTTCACATAGTGACCGGGAATTGAAAAAAATTTACCCCATCGCGGACCAGGTCCTGGCGTTGGATGAGACCTACAGCAAGCTCACGGATGAGGAACTGAAGGCGAAAACGCCGGAATTCAAAGCGCGGCTCGCGAACGGCGAGACGTTGGACGACCTTTTGCCGGAGGCCTTTGCCGCGGCGCGGGAAGCGGCCTGGCGTGTGCTGGGCATGAAGCCCTACCGGGTGCAGGTCATCGGCGGCATCGTGTTGCATCAGGGCCGCATCGCGGAGATGCGCACCGGTGAAGGCAAGACCCTCGTAGCCGTCCTGCCGGCATACCTGAACGCATTGACCGGCGAGGGCGTGCATATCGTAACAGTGAACGACTACCTTGCCAAGCGCGACAGCGAATGGATGGGCAAGGTGTACCGTTTCATGGGCCTGACCGTGGGCCTCATCATCCATGATGTAGAGCCCATGGACCGGCAGGCGGCCTATGCGGCGGACATTACTTATGGCACGAATAACGAAATGGGCTTTGATTACCTCCGGGACAACATGGCCATCTACAAGCAGCAGGTAGTCCAGCGTGGCCATGCCTTTGCCATCGTGGACGAGGTGGACTCCATTTTGATCGATGAAGCCCGTACCCCCCTCATCATCTCCGGCCAGGGAGACGAGTCCACGGACCTGTACCGTCTGGCGGAGGACTTTGTGTGCCGCCTGAAATGCAAGGTATACAGTAGCGTGGACAGCAAAGCGGAAGAGGACGAGAATCTGGACGCGGACTATATCGTAGACGAAAAAGCCCGCACCGCCACCCTGACGGGCCAGGGCGTGAAGAAGGCGGAAGCGGCCTTCGGCCTGGAAAACTTGTCGGATATTGAAAACTCCACCCTGTACCACCACATCAACCAAGCCCTCCGGGCCCACGGCATCATGAAGCGGGACATTGACTATGTGGTCAAGGACGGGGAAGTGCTCATTGTGGACGAATTCACCGGCCGCATCATGCTGGGCCGGCGGTACAGCGAGGGCCTGCACCAGGCCATTGAGGCGAAGGAACACGTGGACGTCCAACGGGAAAACAAGACCCTGGCCACCATCACCTTCCAAAACTACTTCCGCCTGTACGGCAAGCTCTCCGGCATGACGGGCACCGCCATGACGGAGGAAGAGGAATTTTCTGCGATCTACAAGATCGACATCATTGAGATCCCCACCAATAAGCCTGTGGCCCGTCAGGACCACCCGGATGTGATCTATAAAACTGACGAGGCCAAGTACCGCGCGGTCATCCGCCAGATCATTGAGTGCCACGAAAAGGGCCAGCCGGTCCTGGTGGGCACAGTGTCTATCGAAAAGAGCGAACTGGTGTCGGCGCTGCTCAAAAAGCAGGGCGTGCCCCATAATGTCCTGAACGCCAAGCACCATGAAAAGGAAGCGGAGATCGTAGCCCAGGCGGGCAAATTCGGGGCCGTGACTATCGCCACCAATATGGCCGGCCGCGGCACGGACATCATGCTGGGCGGCAACGCGGAGTATCTGGCCAAGCAGGCTTTGCGCAAAGCTGGCTATGAAGAAGATATCATTGCCGAAGCCACCGGCTATGCCGACACGGATAACGAGGACATCCTTGCCGCCCGGAAACTCTATGCCGAGAGCATGGAGCAGCATAAGACAGAAATCGAGGCGGAAGCGGAACAGGTCCGCAGTGTGGGCGGATTGTTCATCGTGGGCACCGAACGCCACGAATCCCGCCGTATCGATAACCAGCTCCGCGGCCGCGCCGGCCGTCAGGGAGATCCGGGAGAGAGCCGGTTCTTCATCTCCATGAACGACGATGTCATGCGCCTGTTCGGCACGGAACGGGTCAAGAACATGATGGACATGTTGAAAGTGGACGAAGACATGCCGCTGGAGAACAAAACCCTCACCAACGCCCTGGAGCAGGCGCAAAAGACGGTAGAGAGCCGCCATTTCCAGGCCCGTAAGAGCGTGCTGGAGTTTGACGATGTCATGAACCAGCAGCGCAACCTCATTTACGACCAGCGCCGCAAGGTACTGGACGGGGAGGATCTGAGCAGCAATATCAGCGGCATGATCGTGGATTACGTCTCCTCCACCATCAAAGACGGCATGGGCGGCATGCCCATTGAAAGCCAGGAGCAACTCACAGAAGTGCTCAAGCCATTTGAACAGCTTTTCCTGCGCCGGGATGACCTCCAGATCCCCGACACGGAACTGCCCCATCTCACCGCAGACACACTGGAAGATCTGGTGCTGGAAAAAGCGGACGCGGTCTATGCCGCCCGGGAAGCAGCCTTCGGCAAGGTGCTGGACGGCGCGCCCCTCATGCGGGAACTGGAACGGGTGGTCATGCTCCGGGTGGTGGACGAATACTGGATGGAGCATATCGACACCATGAGCGATTTGAAGGACGGTATCCGCCTCCGGGCCTACGCCAATGAAAAACCCATCGATGCCTATAAAAAAGAGGGCTTCGAGATGTTCGACGCCATGGTGGTGGGCATCCGGGAAGAGACGGTCCGCCGCATGTTCACCGTCCAGATCCGCCAGAATACCACCCTGGAACGCAAGAGCGTGGCCAAAGCCACCGGCACCGGCGGGGACGGCACGGTGAAGAAAAACCCGGTGAAAAAGCTGAAAAAGCCGGGCCGCAATGACCCCTGCCCCTGCGGCAAGCTCCGTCCCAACGGCCTGCCCATGAAGTACAAAGACTGCTGCGGACGCGGAGAATAAAACCAAGTCCCCCAAGGAGTATCTATGACCTTTACCGAACACAATCAAAACGGCGTGGTGTACCTCACCGCCCCGAATATCACGGCCCGGCACGCCTTTACCACCCGCTATGGCGGCGTAAGCGGCGGCATATGGTCCTCCCTGAACCTGGGAGAGAACCGGGGCGACGCTCCGGAAAACGTCATCGAAAACTACCGTCGGGTGAAAGAAGCCACCGGAATCCCCACGGACCACATGGCCTTCACCCGCCAGGTCCACGGCAAAATTGTGCGCGTCGTCACGGAAGAGGATGTCCACACCCTCATGACCCCGGTGCCCTACGAGGCCGACGGCGTGGTGACGAACCTCCCCGGCCTGGCCATCACCTGCTTCATTGCCGACTGCGTGCCCCTTTTATTGCACGACCCGGTGCACAAGGTAGTGGGTGCCGTCCACTGTGGCTGGCGCAGCACCGTGCAGGACATCATGGCGGAAGCGGTGGCGCAAATGCAGACCCTGGGCACAGACCCGGCGGACCTGCAAGCCGCCATTGGCGCGTCCATCGGGGCCTGCTGTTTTGAGACCGGGCCGGAGGTCCCGGAAGCGGTGTACGAATTGCTGCCGGATGACCACGACGGCATCGTCCGCCCGGGCAAAGCGCCGGAAAAATTCTATGTGGACCTCCGGGAAGCCATCCGCCGCCGGCTGGTGCAATTGGGCCTGCGGCCGGAGAATATCCTGGTGTCTCAGGAATGCACCATGTGCCAAACAGAAAAATACTGGTCCCACCGGGCCACGGACGGCAAGCGCGGCCACCAGGCCGCCATGATCGTCTTAGATCAAGAGTGAGGAACGATACAGGTATGGGAAAACGAATGAAACGGCCGCTCTTGCTGCTTTTGTGTGCGGCGTTGCTTCTGTGCGCCGCGGGCTGCAAAACGGACCAAAACAGCACGGATGCCGATGACGGACAGTTGAGCATCGACCCCAACAGCAGTGATGTGACCGTGAAGGCTCAGGACGATCTGTTCACCCTGGGTTACGACGCAAATGAGACCATGCACCCGTTATATACCACCAGCGTGGCCAACGCCATGGTAGACAGTCTGGTGTACGAATTCGCGGTAGAGGTGGACCAGGACTTCCAGCCGGTGCCCAACCTGATTCTGGACTGGACAACGGACAACGGCATCAGTTGGTTTTTCACAGTGGATACCACAGTCACCTTCCACGACGGAAGCACTCTGACCGCTGGAGATGTGGCCTATTCCCTGAATCAGGCCCGGCGCTTTGATGCGTACAGCCAGCGTCTGAATAAGGTCTGGGGTGTTTCCGCCCTCAATGATGAGACGCTGATGGTCACCTTGGCGGACACGAATTATATGTTCCCCCGCCTGCTGAACGTTCCTGTGGTGAAAAACGACGGGGCAGACGGCCTGCCCACTGGTTCTGGCCCTTATGAATTTTCCGCCGATCTCAGCTGCCTGACTCTGTACAAAGATTACCGCAACGCGGCGGAGATGCCCATCGACGTCATTTACCTCCACCAAAACGGGGATCGGGAGCAGATGATCTCCGACTACAGCACCTCTCTGGTAGACCTGGTGGTGAACGACCCAACGGGCCTGTCCCGCCTGGGCTACGGATCCAATAACGAGGTGCGGTATTTCCCCACCACGAACATGCAGTTCATCGGCATGAACACCCTGTCGGAATTCACCTGCTACCAGAGCTACCGGTACGCCCTGAATTTCGCGGTGGACAGAGCCTACATCGCCAACAACATCCTGAACGGTTCCGCGGCCACGGCCAGCATCCCCATCTGCCCGGAAAACTCACTGTATAACGCGGATCTGGCATCCCGGTACGCCTTTGATTTGGAAAACTGCAAACGTCTGTTCAGCGATGCCGGTGTCCGGGATTACGACGAGGACGGGATGCTGGAATACCAGCTTCCCGGCGGCATTGCGGAGATCGACCTGGATTTCATCGTCTGTTCGGACAATACTGACAAAGTCAAGGCCGCCCAGAAGATCGCTGCGGATCTGGAATCCATCGGCATCGGGATCACAGTCCGGCAGCTGACCTGGGTGGAATATGTCTACTCCATCACCAATGGTGAGTACGACATGTTCTACGGCGAAATCAAACTCCCCGCGGACTTCAACCTGACCGACCTGATGACCACCAACGGCGTGAAAAACTTCTTCGGCATCAACGATCCTAACTATTACGAATATATCCACTCCTTCCTCTCCGCCCAAACGGATGAGGAACGGTACGCTGCCTGTGACTATATGTGCCAGTACATTGCCGACGGTGCGGTCATCGTGCCCATCTGCTTTGAAAAACAACAGGTCTTGACCCACCGAGACGTGGTTTCCGGCATTGAAGCCACCCAGTATAACATGTTTTATAACCTGAAAAACTGGACCATCAACATGAAGGTGGGAGAACGGGAGGATACCCCATGACACAACAGGAATTGACCGCCTTGGCCAAACAGGCGGCTGAACGGGCCTACGCGCCCTATTCCCACTTCCGGGTGGGTGCGGCCCTGGAATGCAGTGACGGCACAGTGTTCACAGGCTGCAACGTGGAAAACGCGGCCTACGGTCTGGCCATCTGCGCCGAACGTACCGCCATGGTGAAGGCTGTGAGTGAAGGCCACCGGGACTTTTCCCGTATCGGCATCTATTGCGCAGACGCGGAGGACTTTGGCATGCCCTGCGGCCAGTGCCGGCAGTTCATGGCGGAGTTCAGTCTGGACATGGAAGTCATCGTCGGCCGGCCGGACGGGGAAGTGCTGGTCCGCACGGTCCGGGACCTGCTGCCCTACGCCTTCACCCCCGCCGACCTGCCGACCTGAATACCATCCGTAGGGGCGGGGCCCGATACATATAAATATACACACAAACAGGGAGAATGATATGAAACGAACACGCATCCTTACCCTGCTGCTGGCTGTGACGCTGCTGCTGTCAGCCGTCCCGGCATCCGCGGCCGGGGGGCAGAGCAAGAGCTTTTCCGATGTCAAGTCGGATGACTGGTTCAAGCCTTACGTGGACAAGCTGTCCTCCTGGGGCATCATCAACGGCTATCAGGACGGCACCTTCGGCCCCGACAAAACCCTGACCCGGGCGGAATTTCTCACTATGATTTTCAACGCCGGCAACACGCTGACCGTGATGTATGTGGATGACAACGGCCAACCCGGCAATTATGAGGATATCCGGACGGTCCACTGGGCTCAGCCCTACTGGAACGCTCTGAATGACGCGGGCATCATCGCCGGCAGCGGCATCAAGTGTTCCAACACGGAAATGAACAAGGCCATTACCCGGAATGAGATGGCGGTACTCATTACCAATATGATGTATAAGGACTATTACGAGGACAAGGTCTCCGTGAACAACGTGTCTTCGGTCATCAAGGACTACGGCGCCATTCCCTCCAATTACCGCTATTATGTGGAACAGGCATATGGCAAGGGCGTCATCTCCGGATACGCGGAGGACAGTACCTTCCGGGGGGACAACAGCCTGACCCGCGGGCAGGCGGCATCGGTGGTGTGCCGGATGCTTTTTGCCCAGGACCGCACCAAAATTTCCGGCACCACCACAGTCAAACCCAGCACCACCCCCGCGGCGACCCAATGGCAGAAAAACGGCTGGATCAATGCCTACGGCACGGCCAGCGCGGAGCTTCGGCAGATCTTGTTCGGGGATTCCAATAAAAGCGGATTCCGTTCCGCCTCCGAGGCCGGTGCCTATATGGAAACGGTGACCATCCCCATCTGGCAGATGGATAAAGGCGGCAACAAGTATTCCACAACCACTACGGTCGTGGTCAATAAAGCGGTGGCGGCGGATGTGCAGGCCATTTTCCAGCAGATTTTCGATGATCCGGAACAGTTTCCCATTCAGAGCGTAGGCGGCGCCCGGTATACGGATACCCTGCGTCATTCTTGGGGCTGTGCCATTGATATCAACCCGGTCTATAACGCGGAGTGCCGCGCCGATTACAAAACGAATACCGTGAGCTTCACCTCCGGATTTTACGGCTGGTGGCCCCTGGGAACGAGCCAGAGCATATTCTCGGGCCAAATTTCCGCGCCGAGCGCCTACTCCATTTCCCCCAACGGCAGCGTAGTGAAGGCCTTTGCTGACTACGGCTGGGGCTGGGGCGGCCAGGGTTACAGCGTCCGCAGCGACAATACCCAGAAGTTCGATTATATGCATTTCTCAGTGATGGCGTCCGGCGGCTGATGTCGCTGTGGCCGGCTTATGTTCCCCTTTGCCCCTTGCGGGGCAAGGGGTCCACAACACCGGACCGCTCCTTTTCGGATGCGAATCCGGCCTGGAAATTGGGCAAACGCCCAACTTCACGGGTTGTTTCCCTGCGGATGCGAAGGGCGTGGCGTCCTTGATGCCCCGCCATCCGGTTTTGCGTTGGAAATTATTCATACTCCGTAGGAGCGAACCGCCCTTACCCGTAAAGTTTAGATTTTGCGTAGGGCGGGTTTTAAACCCGCCCGTTGCCTGATTTTCTCCCGGCACGCAAATAGAATCTGCTTGACGGAGGGTGTTGAAAATCCTTTATGTCAACCTTCACAAAAATAAATTCCAAATTTCTTGGAAAAATCCAAAAATGCCCTTGACAACAGGGGCATTTTTTGTTATCCTACTAAAGCGCCTGCAAAGGGCGCAGTATGCGATGAAGCCGGAGATTGCTCGTTTTGCGAGGTAACTTCGGTGGAGTATGTCCGCCGGCGGCCCTGTGCTGTCGGGGAATCGGGCGGCTGAGACTTTTCCGTACAAGCGTATATCGCCTGCGGAAGAAACCGGCCTGGTAATGGAGCTTGTTTGCATCCCCATAGCGAAGTCTGAAATCGAACTTATGTACGGCGTTTCAGTCCGAAAATGGACTTGGCGTGCAAATTTCAGTCCGAAATCGGACGCAAAAGGATGCATTTAGGTCCGAAATCGGACTGAAACGGTTCCTGCGCCGGTTTGTTTTTTGAGCAGGGTTTGATACGCACGGTTGAGTGTATGGATAAAGCCTCATCCGTACGACAACATCGGTGAAGCCAATGACACCGGAAAAATCGTACGAATCGGAGGAAACACATCATGGCACAGAAAAACAGCATCCGCATCCGCCTGAAAGCCTACGATCATCAGCTGATCGATAAGGCGGCGGAAACCATCGTGGAAACCGCAAAGCGCACCGGCGCAAAGGTTTCCGGCCCTATCCCTCTGCCTACGCAGAAGGAAGTGGTCACCATCCTGCGCGCTGTTCACAAGTACAAAGACTCCCGTGAGCAGTTTGAGCGCCGCACCCACAAGCGTTTGATCGACATCATCGGCCCCACCCAGGAGACTGTCAATTCCCTGATGAGCCTGGAACTGCCCGCCGGCGTCGAGATCGAAATTAAACTTTAAGCTTAATTTCTGATGTGGAGCGTCCTCCGCAGGGACGTAAAACCATGCGGCCCACAACGTAAAAACCCGATAGTCCGCGGGTGCGGACGGGGTCAAGTCAGCAGCCTCTTGGTCGTGGATACATTTAATGATTTACGAACCTACGCGAGCTGACCAATAACCTAAGGAGGAAATACCATGAAAAAGGCCATCATCGGCAAGAAGGTCGGCATGACGCAGATCTTCGACGAGGCGGGAAAGGTCATTCCCGTTACCGTCATCGAGGCCGGCCCCTGCACCGTCGTTCAGAAAAAGACGGTGGAGACCGACGGCTACAATTCCGTTCAGCTTGGTTTTCAGGACATTGCTGAAAAGAAAATGACCAAGCCCATGAAGGGTCACTTCGACAAGAATGACCTGAATTACAAAAAGCACCTTCACGAGTTCCGCCTGGAGGATGCCTCCATGCTGGAAGTCGGCGACGTGCTGAAGGCCGACACCTTCGCCGAAGGCGAAAAGGTGGACATCACCGGCACCAGCAAAGGTAAGGGCTACGCCGGCGTTGTGAAACGCTACAATGCCCAGCGCACCCCCATGACCCACGGCGGCGGCCCCGTGCATCGCCACCTTGGTTCCATGGGCTCCAGCACCGATCCCTCCCGCGTGTTTAAGGGACATATCGGCGCCGGCCATATGGGCGTTGAGCAGGTCACGGTCCAGAATCTGGACGTGGTCAAGGTGGACCCGGAACTGAACATGATCGTCATCCGCGGCGCCGTTCCCGGCCCCAAGGGCGGCATCGTGTATATCAAGAACACCGTGAAGAATATGAAGGTCAAGGGCGAGGGAGCGGCTATCAGCCTGAACCCGCAGAAGGCCTCCGGCAGAAATCCCCAGAAGGCTTCTGCCCGCAACAAGTAAGGAAAGGAGAGTATCGTAAATGCCTACTGCAAATGTATTTGATATGTCCGGCAAGCAGGTCGGGACCATTGAGCTCTCCGAAGCCGTTTTCGGGATCGAGCCCAACAAGGCAGTGCTTCACGCTTCCGTTAAGAACTACCTTGCCAACCAGAGACAGGGCACCCAGAGCGCCCTCACCCGCGCCGAAGTTTCCGGCGGCGGCAAGAAGCCCTGGCGCCAGAAGGGGACCGGCCGTGCCCGTGCAGGCAGCACCCGCGCGCCCCAGTTTACCCACGGCGGCATCGTGTTTGCACCCAAGCCCCGGGATTACAGCTACCGCCTGAACAAAAAGGAAAAGCGCCTGGCCATGAAGTCCGCGCTGTCCGATAAGGCCCTGAGCGGTGATATCATCGTCATCGACGGGCTGAAGGTGGATGAGATCAAGACCAAGGCCTTTAAGAGCTTCCTCACCAGCGTGGGTGTGGACTGCAAGGCCATGGTGATTACCGAGAGCATGGATGAGAAGGTCGTGAAGTCCGCTAGGAATATCCCCGGTGTGACCGCCACCACCGCTTCCATCCTCAGTCCCTATGAGATTTTGAACACCCGCAAGCTGGTGGTGGATAAGGCCGCCATCGCGAAGATCGAGGAGGTGTACGCATAATGGCAAGAACTGCTTATGACGTCATCATTCGTCCCATCATCACCGAGCAGTCCATGGAGGACCTTGACATTAAAAAGTACGTCTTTGAGGTCGCTAAGGATGCCAACAAGGTCGAGATCAAGCAGGCCATCGAGGAAATCTTCGGTGTGACTGTCATCAAAGTGACCACCGCCATTGTCCCCGGGAAGAAAAAACGCCAGGGCGCCATGCCTGCCGGCTACCAGAAAACCTGGAAAAAGGCAGTCGTGAAGCTCAGCGCGGATTCCAAGGACATTGAGCTGTTCCAGGACATGGTCTAAGGAGGGAAATGTAAATGTCTATCAAAACATTCAGACCCACTACCCCGAGCAGACGTCACATGTCCGTTTCCGGCTTCGACGGCGTGGATAAGCACGCTAAGCCGGAGCGCAGCCTGGTAGAGGTCAAGAAAAAACATTCCGGCCGCAACAGCTACGGCCGTATCACCGTCCGCCACAAGGGCGGCGGCAATCGTCAGAAGTACCGCATCATCGACTTCAAGCGCAATAAGCTGGACGTCGAGGGCACTGTGGAACGCCTGGAGTACGACCCCAACCGTTCCGCCTTCATCGCCCTGGTGAACTACGCCGACGGCGAGAAGCGTTATATCCTGGCTCCCGTGGGCCTGGGCAAAGGCGATAAGGTCATTGCCTCCGCCAGCGCCGACATTAAGCCCGGCAACGCACTGCCTTTGCAGAATATCCCCGTGGGTACTGTCATCCACAACATTGAGTTGTATCCCGGCAAGGGCGGCCAGCTGGTGCGCAGTGCCGGTGTCGCGGCCCAGCTGATGGCCAAGGAAAACGGCATGGCTACCGTGCGTCTGCCTTCCGGCGAGTTTCGTAAGGTGCGCCTGAACTGCATGGCCACTATCGGCCAGGTGGGTAATGCCGACCACGCCAATATCCACATCGGCAAGGCCGGACGTAAACGCCACATGGGCGTGCGTCCTACCGTCCGCGGCTCCGTCATGAACCCCTGCGACCACCCCCACGGCGGCGGCGAGGGCAAGAGCCCCGTGGGCCGTCCCGGCCCTGTGACCCCCTGGGGCAAGCCCGCCCTGGGTTACAAGACCCGCAAGACCAAGAATCCGACCGACAAGTTCATTGTCAAGCGTCGTAACACGAAGTGAGGAGGGAATCGTAAATGAGCAGAAGTATCAAAAAAGGCCCTTTCGCGGCTCCCGAGCTGCTGAAGAGAGTCGACGAGATGAACGCCAAGGGCGAGAAAAAGGTCCTCAAGACCTGGAGCCGCGCCTCCACTATTTTCCCCTCCTTCGTCGGTCATACCATTGCCGTCCATGACGGCCGCCGTCACGTTCCCGTGTATATCACTGAGGACATGGTAGGCCACAAGCTGGGCGAGTTCGCCCCCACCCGCACGTTCCGCGGCCATGCCGGCAGCAAGACCGGTAAGTAAGGAGGAGAGAGAACATGGAAGCTAAAGCAACGTTGAAGTTTGCCCGCATCTCTCCCCGTAAGGTCGAGATCGTGTGCAGCCTCATCCGCGGCAAGAAAACCGACTATGCCATGGCCCTGATGGAGAACACCCCCAAGGCCGCCTGCGAGTTGATGACTAAGCTCCTCAAGAGCGCTTGCGCCAACGCGGAGAACAATTTTGAAATGGACCCTGACAACCTGTATGTCAAGGAAGCCTATGTGACCCCCGGCCCCATCCTGAAGCGGATGCGTTTCGTGTCCCGCGCCGGTGTGCACCGGGTCAATAAGCGCACGAGCCACATCACCATCGTTGTGGCCGAGAAAGCATAAGGGAGGAGGCAGAATATGGGACAGAAAGTCAATCCCCACGGCATGCGCGTGGGCGTCATTAAAGACTGGGATTCCAGATGGTACGCCAGAGAAGACAAAGTCGGCGACCTGCTGGTGGAAGACTACAACATCCGCAAGTACCTGAAAAAGACCCTGTATTCCGCAGGCGTCCCCAAAATCGAGATCGAGCGCGATTCCAACGGCGTTCGCATCTTCATCCACTGCTCCCGCCCCGGCGTCGTCATCGGCAAGGGCGGCACTGAGATCCAGCGTCTGGAGGGCGAAGTGGAAAAGCGCATCGGTAAAAAGGTGAAGATTTCCATCATTGAGGTCCGCACCCCCGATACCAATGCTCAGCTGGTGGCAGAGAACATCGCCCAGCAGCTGGAAAAGCGTATTGCCTTCCGCCGTGCCATGAAGAATGCCATGGGCCGCGCCATGCGTATGGGCGCTCTGGGCATCAAGGTCATGTGCTCCGGCCGTATCGGCGGCGCTGAAATCGCCCGCAGCGAGTGCTATCACGAGGGTACCATCCCCCTGCAGACCCTGCGTGCCGATATTGACTACGGTTTCGCCGAAGCTGCCACCACTTACGGCCGCATCGGCGTGAAGGTGTGGATCTACAAGGGCGAGGTGCTGAGCCAGACCCTGCGTACCACGCCCCGGACCATGGACCTGTCCAAGCCCTTGGACGAGCGTCGCCGTGACGACCGCAGAGGCGGCCGGCGCAACGACCGCAGAGGCGGTGACCGCGGCGGTTACAACCGTGACCGCAGACCCGGCGGCGACCGCGGCGGCTACAACCGCGACGGCGGTCAGAGACCTCCCCGTCAGTCCGGTCCTAAGGAAGGAGGCAACGCGTAATGTTGATGCCCAAAAGAGTGAAGTACCGCAGAGTGCAGCGCGGCCGTATGAAAGGCAAAGCTACCCGCGGCAACTTCGTTGCGTACGGTGATTTCGGCTTGGTGGCTCAGGAGCCCTGCTGGATCACCTCCAATCAGATCGAGGCGGCCCGTATCGCCATGACCCGTTATACCAAGCGCGGCGGTAAGGTCTGGATCAAGATCTTCCCCGACAAGCCCGTGACCTCCAAGCCCGCTGAGACCCGTATGGGTTCCGGTAAAGGCTCCCCGGATTACTGGGTCGCTGTCGTAAAGCCCGGCAGAGTGCTGTTCGAGATCGCCGGCGTTTCCGAAGAGGTGGCGCGTGAGGCCATGCGTCTGGCCAGCCACAAACTCCCCTGCAAGACGAAGATCGTCAAGAAGGGCGAAACTGTCGAAGGTGGTGAATAAGATGAAGGCAAGTGAAATCCGTTCTATGTCCGTCGATCAGCTTGAGAACAAGCTTGTGGAACTCAAGCGCGACCTGTTCATGCTCCGTATGCAGCTGGCCACCAACCATCTTGACAACCCCACGAAGATCACCGCGCTGCGCCGGGATATTGCCCGGGTCAAGACTGTGATCCGTGAGAAAGAAGTCGGAGGAGATGCGAAATGAACGAAGTAAGAACAACTGCCCGTAAGGTTCGTGTGGGCAAGGTCGTCTCCGACAAGATGGATAAGACCGTCGTCGTCATCGTGGAGGACCGCGTGGCACACAAGAAATATAAAAAGATCATCGGCCGTACCTACCGCCTCAAGGCTCATGACGAGAACAATGAGTGCGGCGTCGGCGATATCGTGAGAGTGATGGAGACCCGCCCCCTGTCCAAGGATAAGCGGTGGCGCGTGGTCGAGATCGTTGAAAAGGCTAAGTAAGGGAGGCGGCACAACATGATTCAGGAAGAAAGCTATCTGAAGGTCGCTGATAATACCGGCGCCAAAGAGATCAAATGCATCCGCGTGCTGGGCGGCTCCCGGCGGAAATATGCCGGCGTGGGCGATGTGATCGTGGCTTCCGTTCGGAAGTGCGCGCCCGCCAGCAGCGTGAAAAAGGGCGATGTGGTCAAGGCTGTTGTAGTCCGTACCACCCGTCCCGTGCGCCGCGCCGACGGCACTTACGTCCGCTTCGATGAGAATGCGGCTGTGCTGATCCGCGAGGACCACAATCCCGTGGGCACCCGTATCTTTGGGCCTGTCGCTCGTGAGCTGCGTGACAAGGAATACATGAAGATCCTGTCTCTGGCTCCCGAAGTCATTTAAGGAGGGCCGAAGTATATGAAAATCAAAACTGGCGATAATGTCATCGTCCTGTCCGGCAAGGACAAGGGCAAGACCGGCAAAGTCCTGCGCGCAGATCCCGCCGGCCAGAAGGTCGTCGTGGAAGGCGTGAACGTGGCTACCAAGCATCAGGCCCCCCGGAAGCAGGGCCAAGAGGGCGGTATCATCAAGGTCGAGACCCCCATCTACGCTTCCAAGCTGCAGGTCGTCTGCCCCAAGTGCGGCAAGGCTACCCGCGTCGGTCATAAGATCGAAAACGGCAAGAAATCCCGCGTCTGCAAAAAATGCGGCGCGAATCTGTGAGAAGGAGGATAACGTACTATGCCTACTTTGAAAACCAAGTATCAGAACGAGATCGCTCCTGTGCTCATGGAGAAGTTCCAGTATAAGTCTGTGATGCAGATCCCCCGGCTGGATAAGATTGTTGTATCTGTGGGCTGCGGCGACTGCAAGGACAACGCGAAAGCGCTGGATGCTGTTATCAAAGACATTTCCAACATTACCGGTCAGAAGGCTGTTGCCACTGTGGCAAAGAAGTCCGTGGCAAACTTCAAGCTCCGCGAGGGAATGAAGGTCGGCGTGAAGGTCACCCTGCGGGGCGATCGGATGTGGGAGTTCCTGGACCGTCTGTTCAATGTGGCGCTGCCCCGTGTCCGCGACTTCCGCGGTATCTCCGGAGAAGCGTTTGACGGCCGCGGTAACTACAGCCTGGGCCTGAAGGAACAGATCATCTTCCCGGAAATCGAGTATGACAAGATCGAGAAGCTGCGTGGGATGAACATCGCGATCATCACCACCGCGAACACCGATGAGGAAGCCCGCGAGCTGCTGAGCCAGTTGGGCGCGCCCTTCATCACGAAGGCTTGAGAAGGAGGTAAGAAAGCATGGCGAAAAAGTCTATGAAAGTCAAGCAGCAGAGAGAGCCCAAGTTCTCCACGCGTGCTTACAACCGCTGCAAGATCTGCGGCCGTCCCCATTCTTACCTGCGCAACTACGGCATCTGCCGTATCTGCTTCCGTGAGCTGGCCTATAAGGGCGAGATCCCCGGTGTGAAGAAAGCATCCTGGTAATTAAAAAAAGAGACCCGGCATAGCCGGGTCTCTTTTTTATTGTTTTTGTACTGCGTTCGCGCGCCCTGCGGGCACACTCTCTCCGTGAAAGGTATTTTTTCGGCGGCGAAGCTGCCGAAAAAATGGATTGGAATTTGTTTCGCGCCTTCGCCGCGAAATTCTGCGAAGCTCAAGCCCTCCCCACTCAGGGGGGGGGAGGGTGCCCCGAAGGGGCGGGAGAGGGGGAGTGCGATAGAACGACTGCGCTGTCCTATCCGGGAACCCCTCATTCGACCCGCCCTGCGGGCGGGCCACCTTCCCCCCCATTGGGGGGGGGAAGGCTTTGCGCGCTATGCGGAGAAGTCTACGATGAAGTGACTTGGAAGGGATTCCCAGGCGTCGTATGTCAGTGCGTGCAGACGCTGGGAAAACGTTTCTTCCAAGGCCAGGTTTTCCAGCAACTCCAGCAGGATCGCTATGGCGTACATGTTTGCGTACAGGTCTTGCGGCGACAAATTTGGATTGTGCATGAATTCACCTCCTTATATAGTGGTTATCCACTTTTTATAGTATAAGTGGTTAACCACTATATGTCAATTGTTTTTTTGTTTGGTATACTGTCCGCAAACGATTTGCAAGGAGGAGAATATTTTGCCGGCAGGAGTACACAAGAATCCGCAGTATGGGTTGAGAGCGCCCAGACAGCTACTTGACAAAATGAAATATATTGCTGCGTATAATGGACGTCCACTCAACAAGGAACTTGAAGAACTAATGATGCGTCACGTGGCTGCGTGGGAATCCGCAAATGGAGCCATTACGCAGGAGGATTTGGACAACAAAGAGGCGTGAATACTGGAGAAATAAAACAAAGCACATGGCAATTCTCACCATATGTTGCGAAATGTTACCACAAGAAACTGGTTAAATCGCTGAAATTTTGTGAAAACTTGAAAATTTCTCCTGAAAAGTTTGAAAGTTCTTTACAAAATTGTAATTTAGAAGTATAATAACTTGCTGTCTCTATGGGATATAGGGCGTATTGCGTCCATTTTTCCGTTTAAACAGGGGCAAACATTGGTAAAATCCGTGTGGACACAATGGGCAAACCCAAAGGGCTCATGCGGTTTTTATAGCCGGGGAATGACCCACCCCCGGTGAGGATGGCGAAAGGCCGCGGCTAATCAGGTATTAGCGTGGAACCTCGCCGCCTGAACAGATCCGGCAAAGCCGGACTGTAACCTACAACAGGAGGAAACATTATGCAGATCACAGACCCCATCGCAGACATGCTGACCCGTATCCGCAACGCCGGTACCGCGAAGCATGAGACCGTCGATGTCCCGGCGTCCAAGATGAAGATCTCCATCGCGCAGATTTTGCTCGATGAAGGCTACATCAAGGGATTCCAGATCATTGACGACGGCACCCAGGGTATCATTCGTGTTACCCTCAAGTACCTTCCCGGCAAGGTGAAGGCCATTCAGGGACTCCGCAGAGTCTCCAAGCCCGGCTTGCGTATTTACGCCGGCGCGGACGAACTGCCCCAGGTCCTTAAAGGCCTCGGCATCGCTATCATTTCAACATCCAAGGGCGTCATGACCGACAAAGCGGCCCGCAAGCTGCACGTCGGCGGTGAAGTCCTGGCATTCGTGTGGTAAGGGAGGTATACAGTTATGTCAAGAATTGGTAGAGCTCCCATCACCGTTCCCGCAGGTGTTGAAATCAAGGTGAACGGCAGCCACATCACTGTTAAGGGCCCCAAGGGCCAATTGGAGCGTGAGATCGCTCCGTCTATGAGCATTGAGCAGGAGGAGGGCGTTCTGCATGTCAAGCGCGCCACCGAGAGCAAGATGGATAAATCCCTCCACGGACTGACCAGAACGCTGATTCACAACATGGTCGTGGGCGTGACCGACGGCTTTGAGAAAAAGCTGGAGATCAACGGCGTTGGCTACAGAGCGGAAAAGAAGGGCAATCAGGTCGTGATGAAGCTGGGCTTCTCCCACGACGTCACTGTGGACGAGACCGACGATATCAAAATCGACGTGCCCGATGCGAACACCCTTATCATCAAGGGCATCGACAAGCAGAAGGTCGGCCAGTTTGCTGCCGAAGTGCGGTCCAAGCGTCCTCCCGAACCCTATAAGGGCAAGGGCATCAAGTATGACTATGAAGTTGTCCGCCGCAAGGCCGGTAAGTCCGGTAAGAAATAAGGAGGTGTGCTGAATGATTAAGAAAGCTGACTCGAAGGCCGCTCGTCTGAAGCGCCATCAGAGAATTCGCGGCAAGATCTCCGGCACTCCCGAGAGACCTCGTCTGAGCATTTACAGAAGCGAAAACCACATTGTGGCCCAAATCATTGACGACGTGGCCGGCACCACTTTGTGTGCCGCTTCCTCTCACGAAAAGGGCTTTGCTGCTAAGGGCAGTAATTGCGAAGGTGCGGCCCTGGTGGGCAAGGCGATTGCCGAGCGCGCCAAGGCAAAAGGCATCGAAGAAGTCGTGTTTGATCGCGGCGGCTATGTGTATCACGGCCGCGTGCAGGCACTGGCGGAGGGCGCCCGCGAGGGCGGCCTGAAATTCTAAGGGGAGGAGGAACCATCAATGGCTGAAGAATTGACCGAAAAGACTGAACAGGCCGTGAAGCCTGAAAGAAGCGAGCGTCCCGAGCGCAGTGACCGCGGGTCCCGCCGGAACAACGGCGACCGCCGTGACCGCCGTGACCGTCGTCCCAGAGAGCAGGAAGCTCCCGAAATGATTGAGACCGTTGTGGCCCTCAACCGCGTTTCTAAGACCGTGAAGGGTGGCCGTGTGGCCAAATTCTCCGCGCTGTGCGTGGTGGGCGACGGCAAGGGCCGTGTGGGCTATGGCCTGGGCAAGGCCAGCGAAGTGTCCGAAGCGATCCGCAAGGGCATCGAGGCTGCCAAGAAGAACATCAGCACCATTACCCTGACGGGTACCACGATCCCCCACGAGGTGATCGGTGAGTTCGGCGCGGGTCGCGTGCTTTTGAAGCCCGCTGCGCCCGGTACCGGCGTTATCGCCGGCGGCGCTGTGCGTGCGGTGATGGAAGCCGCCGGCATCAAGGACATTCGTACCAAGTGCCTGCGCACCAATAACCCCCAGAATGTGGTCGCTGCCACCATGGCGGGCCTGAAGAGCCTGCGCGATGTGAATCAGGTCGCCGCCGTCCGCGGCAAGACGCCTGAAGAAATCCTGGGTTAAGGAGGGGCAGACAATGGCAAATCTGAAAATTAAGCTCGTTAAGAGCCTGAATGGTAGACTGGATAAGCACATTGCGACCGCCCAGTCCCTGGGCCTGCACAAGATCGGCAACGAGACCGTCCAGCCCGATAACCCCCAGACCAGAGGTAAGATCGCCCAGATCGGCTATCTGTTGAAGGTCACGGAAGAATAAGGAGGGCGTACTAATGTATATCAATGAACTTTCTCCGGTGGAAGGCTCCACTCATGTGTCCAAGCGCAAGGGCCGGGGCCATGCTACCGGCAATGGCAAAACGGCCGGCCGCGGCCACAAGGGTCAGAAGGCCCGTTCCGGCGGCGGCGTGCGCATCGGCTTCGAAGGCGGCCAGATGCCTCTGGCCCGCCGTATCCCCAAGCGCGGCTTCAACAACATTTTCGCCAAGCCTCTGGAGGCTGTGAACGTTTCCGCTCTGAACCGTTTTGAGGACGGCGCGGTGGTGGACGCTCAGGCTCTGCTCACTGCCGGTATCTTGTCCAAGTGCGAGTACGGCGTGAAGTTTTTGGGCAACGGCGAAGTTTCCAAGAAACTCACTGTCAAGGCTTCCGCCTTTTCCGAATCCGCGAAGGCCAAGATCGAGGCCGCCGGCGGAAAGGTCGAGGTGGTCTAAGTGATAGAGACTCTGCGCAACGCGTGGAAGGTAGACGAGATCCGCAAAAAAGTGCTGTTTACTCTCGTGATCCTTCTCCTGTACCGCATCGGTAACGCAGTCACCGTGCCCTATGTGGACACGGCTCTGCTGCAAAGCTACTTCCAGCAGGTGGGCAACACCGCGCTGGGATTCCTGAATGTACTGTCCGGC
The DNA here is from genome assembly GCA_947644595.1 of uncultured Clostridia bacterium. Lineage (GTDB taxonomy): Bacteria > Bacillota > Clostridia > Oscillospirales > Oscillospiraceae > HGM13010. The sequence goes on along the minus strand of CANSAE010000004.1, from coordinate 140,965 downwards.
AGTGCGTTGTCACAAGCGTCTATTTTCGCGCTGAGCATCCAGCCGTATATCAATGCGTCCATCATTATCCAGCTGCTGACTATCGCCATCCCCGCTTTGGAGCGGCTGGCGAAGGAGGGCGGCGAGGAAGGCCGCAAGAAGATTGCCAGCATCACCCGGTACGCTACCATCGTCATCGGACTGATCCAGGGCTTTGCATACTATATGCTCATTAAAAACGGCGGCGGCAGCGGCAGCAGTATGCTGGTGCCCGGCGCTGAGGGCATCTGGCCTGCGCTGGTCATCATCTTCACCTTCACTTCCGGCTCCGCGCTGGTCATGTGGCTGGGTGAGCAGATCACGGAATTCGGCATCGGCAACGGTATTTCCATCATCCTGTTTGCCAATATCGTATCCCGTTTCCCCTCTGCGATTTTGACCATGATTCAGAACATGGTCCGCTGGTTCGGCCTCCACGATGGAAGCATCACGATGGATACGCTGAAAGAAAGCCTGACTGCGCAGGGATATGCTGCAAATGTCGCGGAAGAGCAGGCGAAGTATTTGGTGAACAGTGCTCTGTCGCCCTGGCTGGCGGTGTTCCTGCTCATCGGCGCGTTGGCGCTGGTGGTGCTCATCGTTATCGTGAACGATGCCGAGCGCCGCATCCCGGTGCAGTATTCCAAGCGCGTGGTGGGCCGCAAGATGTACGGCGGCCAGGCCACCAACCTGCCCATGAAGGTGAATATGTCCGGCGTTCTGCCTATCATCTTCGCCCAGTCCATCGCGACCCTGCCGGCGACCATTTTGATGTTCTTCGGCAAGACCGCGGAAAGCGGCGGCATTGCAGGCGGCTTCCTAAAGGTATTTAATATCTCCAGCCCCCTGTACGCGGTCATTTATCTGCTGCTGATCGTGTTCTTCGCGTATTTCTACTCCACTATCCAGTTCAACCCCGTGGAGGTGGCCAATAACCTGAAGAACAACGGCGGCTTTATCCCCGGCATCCGTCCGGGCCGGCCCACCAGCGACTTTTTGTCCAAGGTCCTGAACAAGATCACCTTGTTCGGCGCTGTGTACCTGGGCATTATCGCCGTGGTGCCGATCATCGTAAGCATCTGCTCCACCAGCGCGGCCAATTCCGGCCTGTCTCTGGGCGGTACGTCCATCATCATTGTGGTCGGCGTGGCGCTGGAGACCGTGCGTGCCCTGGAGGCTCAGATGATCATGCGCAACTACAAGGGCTTTTTGGAATAATCGGAGGAACCGCAAATGAAACTCGTACTGTTGGGCGCCCCCGGCGCCGGCAAAGGGACTCAGGCGGAGATCCTGTGCAAAAAGCTGAATATCCCCACCATCTCCACAGGCAACATCCTGCGGGCGGCCGTTGCAAACGGCACGCCCGTGGGCCTGAAGGCCAAGGAGTATATGGATAAAGGCGCCCTGGTGCCCGATGAAGTCATCATCGGCGTTATCAATGAGCGTCTGGCGGAAGCCGACTGCAAAAACGGCTTCATTTTGGATGGCGTGCCCCGCACGATCCCCCAGGCCGAGGCGCTGGAGGACAGCGGTATCCATATCGACTGCGCACTGTCCATTGAGATCGCGGATGAGGCCATCATTGAGCGGATGTCCGGCCGGCGCACCTGCCCGGCTTGCGGCGCAAGCTTCCATGTAGTGTCCAATCCGCCGAAGAAAGACGGCGTGTGCGACGCCTGCGGTGCCGGGCTCACCATCCGCAAGGATGACGCGCCCGAGACTGTGAAGGCCCGGCTGGTGACCTATCATCAGGAGACCGAGCCGCTGAAGGACTTCTACGGCAAGCGCGGCGTGCTGAAGACCGTGGACAATCGCCCCACCATCGAGGCGACCACCGCGGCCATCTGCGAAGCCCTGGGGATCTGAACCATGCCGATCATCGTAAAATCCCCCAGAGAGATCGAACTGATGCGTCAGGCCGGGAAAATCACGGCTGCCGCCCGGACCATCGCCCGCCAGGCGATTCGAGACGGTGTGACCACCAAGGAGATCGACCGGGAAGTCTATGAGTTTATCACAAAATCCGGTGCGACCCCGTCGTTCCTCAATTACGGCGGGTTCCCCGGCAGCGCCTGCATCTCCGTGAATGAAGAGCTCATCCACGGCATCCCCGGTGACCGCGTCGTTCGTAAGGGCGATATTGTCAGTGTGGACGTGGGCGCGAAGATTCACGGATACCATGGCGACTGCGCTGGTACTTATCCCTGCGGCGAGGTGAGCGAGGAAGCAAAGCGGCTGATGGAAGTCACCCGTCAGAGTTTTTTCGAGGGCATCAAATTCGCAAAAGCGGGCAACCGCTTGGGGGATATCGGCGCGGCTATTCAGGAATACGTGGAAAAACAGGGCTACAGCATCGTGCGGGAATATGTGGGCCACGGCGTGGGCGCGGATCTGCACGAATCTCCGGAGGTCCCTAATTACGGCAGAGCAGGGCATGGCCCCCGTCTTGTCAAGGGCATGACCATTGCGGTAGAACCCATGGTCAATGCCGGTGCGGCGGCTATCCGGGTGCTGGATAATGAGTGGACCGTTGTTACCGTTGACGGGAAGCTGGCGGCACACTATGAGAACACCATCTGCATTACAGACGGCGAGGCTGAGATCCTGACAATGGCAGATGATATTTGATGAACGTACTTAATCGAGGAGGTTAATGATGTCGAAAGACGATGAGATCGAACTTGAGGGCACGGTCGTCGAGGCTCTGCCCAATACGATGTTCAAGGTGGACATCGGCAACGGCCATGTGATTTTGGCCACCATTTCCGGCAAGCTCCGGATGAACTACATTCGCATTCTCCCGGGGGATAAGGTCACGCTGCGCATGTCGCCCTACGACTTGACTCGCGGCCGTATCACCTGGAGAAGTAAATAGGAGGTTACCCAAAATGAAAGTTAGACCTTCCGTCAAGCCCATGTGCGAAAAGTGTAAGATCATCAAGCGCAAGGGCAAGGTCATGGTCATCTGCGAGAACCCAAAGCATAAGCAGAGACAGGGCTGAACCATCCCCAATATGGTCCTGAATCACCCCAGCCGCACCGCTGACGGAGGCTCCCTCCGGCGGGATGAAGCCCCGTGGGCATGAAAGGTGCGAACATCATCTTTTTGAAAGGAATGATCAAACAGTATGGCACGTATAGCCGGCGTTGACCTGCCTAAAGACAAGAGAGTCGAAATTGGCCTCACTTATGTCTATGGAATCGGCAGGACCAGCGCGAAGAAGATCCTGGAAATGACCGGGATCAACCCCGACACCAGAGTCAAGGACCTCACCGATGAGGAAGAGGCAAAAATCCGTGAATGCATTGACCACAACTTCATTGTGGAAGGCGACTTGCGCCGCCGTACCGCGCTTGACATCAAGCGCCTGACGGAGATCGGCTGCTACCGCGGCCTGCGCCACAGAAAGGGTCTGCCCGTTCGCGGTCAGAGAAGTAAGACAAACGCCCGTACCCGCAAGGGGCCCAAACGGACGGTTGCAAATAAGAAGAAGTAAGGAGGGATATGCGACATGGCTCAGCCGAAAAAGAAAGTCAGAACCCGCCGCAGAGAGCGGAAAAATATTGAAAAAGGCCAGGTGCATATCAGCTCCTCGTTTAACAACACCATGGTCACCATCACCGATACCCAGGGCAATACCCTGTCTTGGGCGTCTTCCGGTGAAATGGGCTTCCGCGGAAGCCGGAAGTCCACTCCTTACGCCGCCCAGACCGCGGCGGAGACTGCTGCCAAGGCAGCGATGGAGCATGGCCTGAAGACCGTTGAAGTATTCGTCAAGGGTCCCGGCCAAGGACGTGAAGCAGCGATCCGTGCCCTCCAGACCGCCGGTTTGGAAGTCACCATGATCAAGGACGTTACTCCCATTCCCCACAATGGCTGCCGTCCTCCCAAACGCCGCCGCGTCTGATTCTGGAAAGGAGGAAATAGACTATGGCAAGAAATATGCAGCCCATTGTCAAGCGCTGCAGAGCGCTGGGGATCTCTCCCGCCGTGATGGGCTATACCGAAAAGTCCAAGCTTGGTTCTACCAAGCGTAACCCCAATGCCAAGAAGAGAACCAAGAAAAGCGAGTATGCCACTCAGCTCAATGAGAAGCAGAAAGTCAAGTTTGTCTATGGCATTCAGGAGAAACAGTTCCGCGCATATTACGAGAAAGCAGCCAAAGCCCAGGGCATTACTGGTGAAGTGCTGCTGACCACCATCGAGCGCCGTCTGGATAACGTCATTTTCCGTCTGGGTCTGGCAAAGACCCGCCGAGAGGCTCGTGAGCTGGTGTCTCACGGTCATTACACGGTCAATGGCAGTGTGGTGAACATCCCCTCCTTCCTGGTCAAGCCCGGCATGGTCATCGGTGTGAAGGAAACTTCCCGCAGCATCGAGCGCATCAAGGGCTTTATGGAGGAAGATGCCTTCCGCGGCCTGCCCAAGTGGCTGAGCTATGACGCCAAGAAGGGCGAAGGCAGCGTACTGGCGATGCCCGCCAGAGACGATATCGATTTCGAGGTGGAAGAACACCTGATCGTCGAGTTGTACTCCAAGTAATCCCAAGACCCTCAGAATTGGTAAGCTGATATCCGTGCCCTTTCGGCACAAAAATCGAATAAGGAGGGTTTAGTCTATATGATTGAAATAGAGAAACCGCGTATCGTATGTCTGGAAACACCCACAGATGACTCCTATGGGAAGTACATCATTGAGCCCTTGGAGCGCGGCTATGGGACGACGCTCGGAAATTCTCTGAGACGGGTCCTGCTCTCTTCTCTGCCCGGTACTGCTGTCACCAGCATCAAGATCGCCGGCGTACAGCACGAGTTCTCCACCGTTCCTGGTGTGAAGGAAGATGTGACGGAGATTGTGCTGAACGTCAAAAGCATCATCGCGCGTCTGCATTGCCAGACGCCGAAAACGGTGTACATCGAGGCTACCGGAGAGGGAGAGGTCACCGCGGGAGACATTAAGGCAGACGGTGAGGTAGAAGTACTCAACCCCGAACTGCACATTGCAACCCTGGGTGCGGGCGCCAGCTTGAGCATGGAGCTGACCATCGGCCATGGCCGGGGGTATGTTTCCGCTGCTAAGAACAAGGCTGCTCAGATGCCTATCGGTACCATCCCCGTGGACTCCATCTATACTCCGGTTCTCAAAGTCAATTACACAGTGGAAAACACTCGTGTAGGAAACCAGACCGATTTTGACAAGCTCACCATCGAAGTCTGGACCGATAAGACCATCACAGCAAGAAACGCTCTGTCTCTGGGTGCGAAGATTCTGGTGGACCACTTCACCATCTTTACGGACCTGTCTGAGACTGTGGGCGGTACAAGCACCGTTGTGGAAAAGGTGGAGACACCCAAGGATAAGCTGCTGGATATGACCATTGAGGAGCTGGATCTCTCCGTGCGGAGCTTCAATTGCCTGAAGAGAGCGAATATCAACACGGTTGAGGACCTCATCAACAAGACCCAGGATGAGATGATCAAGGTCCGCAATCTGGGCCGGAAATCCCTGGAAGAGGTGGAGCACAAGCTCGCCCAGCTGGGGCTCGCTCTGGCCAGCGACGACAATCAGTAAGGCACACTGTTGCCATTCAACCTTAGGAGGTTAGTAATATGCCCGGTACGAGAAAACTCGGCAAGACGACCGACCAGCGCATGGCGATGCTTCGCCAGCAGGTGACGGACTTCCTCGACTTAGGCCGTATGGAGACCACCGTGACCCGCGCCAAGGAGATCGCTCCTCTTGCGGAGAAAATGATCACTCTGGGGAAGAAGAAGGACCTGACGGCCTACCGTCAGGCGCTGAGCTTCATCACCCGTGAGGACGTTGCGAAGAAGGTATTTGACGAGGTCGCTCCCAAATACAGCGAGCGCAACGGCGGATATACCCGCATCACCCGCGTCGGCGCCCGCCGCGGCGATGCCGCCGAGATGGCGGTCATCGAGCTGGTGTAAGGAATCAAAAAAGCCCGCAGCTTTTGCTGCGGGCTTTTTTGTCGGCTATGTTCACTGACGATATCGGCGAATCAGGGAAATGATGCTGTTTAAGGCAGCGTCGGGTGTCCAGCACGTCCATGCGGCTGCCAAATGAGATTTGCACAGAATCGTCAGCGCATGGTTCACCGGCGGGGAAAGTGCGCCCCATGCCAAAAGCAGGATGCAGGCTTCATAGTGTCTGCGGCTCATGAGAAGCTCCAGCCCGGAAAGATAGTCGGGCATGGAGATGCGGTCACTGCCGTCTTGCAGTAGGCCAATGATGACCGGATAATCGATGAGCAGGTTCAGAAAATCGAGGGTACGCATGCGTTCGTCCATAAAAATGCCTCCAGCAGTGTCATGTAATGGCACTGTATGATATTGCGATTATAGTGTAATATAATGGCATTGTCAAGTGTTTTTTTGGAGGCGGCTATGTTTAGTGAACGACTGAAACAGGCGCGGAAAGCGCGGGGGCTGACCGCGCAGCAGATGGCGGACGCATTGGGAACCGGGCTGCGAAATTATCGCAAATATGAAAGCGGCGACGCCAGGCCGACATTGGACGGGCTGGTCATCATCGCGGATATGCTGGAGGTTTCGACAGATTATCTGTTGGGCAGGGACACAACGGACAAGGGCGGGTTCTAAACCCGCCCTTGTGTTATGATCGGCTTGTAGGGGTGACCCTTACGGTTGCCTCTACGGGAAACACTGGTTATAACGCATAGGGGCCGGTTCCAAACCGGCCCGCTACAACGATACGGAAAACAGGGGGCGGGTTTAGAACCCACCCCTACGGATCCTATTTGAGATTTGCGTGAAATTGACAACGGTTTTTCACCTTATGCCAACCCGAACAGCACCAGAATCAGCCCATACACCACGCTGGCGCTGATGCCGAAGACAATCACTGGACCGGCGATGACGAACATTTTCGCCGCGGTACCGGTGACGAAGCCCTCGGTCTTGAATTCCAGGGCCGGGGCGACTACGGAGTTGGCAAAGCCTGTGATGGGCACCAGCGTGCCTGCGCCGGAAAAATGTGCCAGCTTGTCGTACACGCCCAGACCCGTCAGCGCCGCGCCGATAAGCACCAGGGTGATGGACGTGGCGGCGGCGGCATCCTGCTGGGCCAATCCGTAGGACTGGTACAGGTTCAAAATCAGCTGCCCCACGCAGCAGATGGTCCCGCCGGAGACAAAGGCCTTCACCATGTCCATGGCCAGCGGCGACGCCGGGGAGAGCTGTTTTACGTAGGCATTATATTGTTCGTTGGTCATTTCCATAAAAAATTACCTCCGGCGTTAGTTTTTGCCGGAGGTAATTTTTTATTCATTTTATTTGCCGAACAACCGCTTCCGCAGGCTGCGGCCGACTTTTGCCGCGCCGGGACGGAGATGGACGTGGGACAAGGTCTGCTGCCACAGGGGCGTATTGCCGTGCCAGGCAAGAGGATTGGTGTCACCGTCGGCGCCGTCCGGATGGACATCGTGAAAGCTGACTTCGTAAAGGGTCAGGCCGTCTCTCTCATCTTTATTTACATAATAATTATTATCGTTAACTGAACGGATGTTGACCATGACCCAATTTGCTTGGGGATAGATGGCGCGCATGTCTGACAAAAAGGCCAGCAGCGCATCCGGGCTGTCTTCCCGGTTGCAAACCAGGCATACATTCTGTGCCCTGCGCAGAAGCTTATCGATGCGGTGATAGCGTTTGAGCATGGTGCGGCGCAGTTCCTTTTGTCCTGCGGCGAGGGATTTTTTCGTGGGGAAATGATGGATGGAGGTGATGGTATTGGCTACGTCCACCACCCGGCGGTTTTTTCGGGACGGGTCAGGGGTTTCCTCCCGGATATCCGTGAAAAAGTCGGAAAAGCCCGTTTGAAACAGGTGGGTTACGATGTTCAGAGGGTACAGTTCCATCCAATCCATAGGCGCGGCGGTGAAACGCAGGCCGGCTTCCTTCAACTGCTGGGCGGGCCGGCAGGCGGGACCTACGGACATAACGAAATCGAAGAGGACCTGCGGTTGCTCATCCATGACAAATACCCTCCAATTCCAGAAGCGCGCGTTTAAATTCCAAACCGCCGGCGTATCCGGTAAGAGCGCCGGTACTGCCTACTACACGATGGCAGGGAATCAAAATGGCGATGGGATTGCGGTTGCAGGCCATACCGACCGCCCGGGCGCCTTTGGGGATGCCGGCTTTTTGGGCAAGGGCGCCGTATGTAACGGTTTGACCGTAGGGGATCTTCCGCAAAAGGGCCCATATCTTCTCTTGAAATTCTGTTCCCCGGGGCTGAAGCGGGACGGTAAAGCTTTGGCCCCGACCAGAACAATAGTCTTGCAATTCCTTCTTGCACCGGTCGATGACCGGACAGGAATCGGTTTCCGGCTGTGTGCCGAAGCCTACCGCGGTAATGGCGACTCCGTCGGACTGTAGGAATACCCGGCCCATGGGCAGGGACAGGTTTCGGCTGTACAATTTTGTCATGATGTACCTCAAATATCCACAGAAAGATTTTCGATCCCGTTGGCCTCGAATTCCTGCATGTATTCTTCCATTCGGCTGGTGAGAGGGGTGACATCCTCGGGAATGCCGTAGACACCCAGATCCCGTCTGGCCAATTCCTCTGCCAAGATCTCAAAAAATATTGCGTCTTCGTAATCGCAGATGGCCTCGTGGATGCCGCCCTCCTGATAGGCTTTGCTGGGCTGCACGATGCCGTGATGGACTTCCACCAGGGCGCGCATTCCGTGTTTGGGGGCATAGGAGAACAGCTTGGATTCCATATAATCATAATCTTCAAACCGGTCGGTGCCCCGGGCAGAGTTTAACACCCAATTACCCACATACACCAGGTCCAGCAGCCGCCGGTATTCCAAATCGGTCAATTCAATGGTCATCATAGCCCTCCTTTTGGGAAGCATATCTTGTTATTCTATCTATTATAGCACATCTGGGAAATAGATGTGCGATTATTTGCCGTCTCTTTCAGCCATTCTGCGAGGGGAGAAAAGGCCGGCACGATTTATAATAGCCGTTTTATAGTTATTATAGCAGGGGACAGGCCGGAATTCTACAAAAAAATCCCAATGAAAAACTTGTAATCGGTCCTTAGATAGGATACAATAGAAAAATCATGAATGTGGCAGGAATCGATATGGAAAAAAAGGTTATTATCACTGTGAGCGGATCTCAATGCTTGGAGGATATGGCGCAGGAGGACGTGGAACTGGTGACAGAGGGCGCGTATCACTATGATGGCGGCATTGGAAGCTTTCATTATGAGGAAAGCGAGATCACCGGCATGGAGGGGACAACGACGGAGTTTCAGGTGTCGCCCACTGAGGTGGTCATCACCCGGAAGGGGACCGTTACCAGCCGGATGGTATTTGCGGAGGGGCGGCAGAACGTGTTTTTGTACGAGACACCTTACGGCAGTGCCACATTGGGCGTGGATACCCATAAGATCACCAATCAGCTGGGGGAGCACGGCGGAGAGCTGAATATTGATTATTCTCTTCATGTGGACCGGATGATGGTCTCCCGGAATCGATTCCTGGTAAAAATCAAAGAACAGGCGGTTTGATACAATGGTCAATCTGATTGAACAGGCAAAGCAGAAGGCAGATGCGCTGCTGCGAAGCGCATATTTGGCGGCAGCGGAGAAAGGGATGCTTCCGGAAGACGTGGCCTTTACCGGCAGTGTGGACATCCCTAAGGACACAAAAAACGGCGACTATGCGGCCAACCATGCTATGGTGTCGGCCAAGCCTATGAAAAAAGCGCCCCGGCAAATCGCAGAGGCACTGGCGGCGGAGCTGGATCTGTCCGGATCCTGGTTTGACCGGGTGGAGATCGCCGGACCGGGCTTTATCAATTTCTACCTGTCCCGGAAATGGTACGGCGATGTGCTGGCGGAAGTGGAAAAGGCCGGCAAGGACTACGGCCGGGTAGACGTGGGTCACGGTGAGCGGGTGATGGTGGAGTTCGTGTCCGCCAATCCCACGGGACCTATGACCATCGGCAATGCCCGTGGCGGCGTGCTGGGGGATACGCTGGCGTCGGTTTTGGACCGGGCCGGGTACGAGGTGCACCGGGAGTTCTATGTCAACGATGCGGGCAATCAGGTGGACCTGTTCGGCAAGTCCATTGAGGCCCGGTATTTGCAGCAGTTGTTGGGCGAAGATGCTGTGGAGTTCCCGGACAACGGGTATCACGGCGACGATATCAAGGCACTGGCCCAGCTCATTTACGAGCGGGACGGGGACAAGTGGTTGCATGTGACCAGCGAGGCCCGGTGCAAGGAGTTCGTGTCCTTTGGACTGCCCTATAACATCGCCCGGATGAAAGAGGACCTGGCCCGGTACCGGGTGGAGTTTGACCACTGGTTTTTGGAGAGCACCCTCCACGAGTCCGGCTATGTGGCCCAGACTGTCGACCTGCTGACAAAAGCGGGGCTGACCTATGAAAAGGACGGCGCACTGTGGCTGAAGAACACGGAGCTGGGTGCGGACAAGGACGAAGTCATGCGCCGGAGCAACGGATTTTACACCTATTACGCCGTGGATATTGCGTACCATCGGAACAAATTTGTGGAACGGCACTTTGACCGGGTTATTGACGTGTGGGGCGCGGACCATCACGGCCACGCTATCCGCTTCGGCAACACCATGAAGGCCCCGGCTTTGGGGCTGGAAGGCCGGAATCTGGACTTCCTCATTATGCAGATGGTGCGCCTGGTCCGGGGGGACGAAGTGGTGAAGGTCTCCAAGCGCACGGGCAAGGCCCTGACCCTGGCGGACCTGATGGATGAGATCGGTGTGGATGCCTGCCGGTTTTTCTTCAACGCCAAGCCGGACACGCATCTGGAATTTGATTTGGACCTTGCGGTCCGGGAGGACAGCGAGAACCCGGTGTATTACGTGCAGTACGCCCACGCCCGCATCTGCTCTTTGGTGCAGGCTCTGGCGGAGGACGGGCACCCCGTGTCCAAATTCGCGGACATTGACGCAGACCTGCTGAGCAGCGAGCAGGAGATCGATCTCATCAAGCAGATCTCCGCCCTTCCCAACGAGATTCGCTTTGCCGCCCGGGACTACGACCCCAGCCGGATCAACCGCTACGTCATTGAGCTGGCGGCCCGGTTCCATCGGTTCTACAGCGCCTGCCGCATCAAAGGCGAGGCGGAAGACGTGCTGAACGCCCGCCTGAAGCTGGCGGACACCACCCGTCAGGTCATCGCCATCTGCCTGGACATCATCGGCGTGAGCGCCCCGGAAAAAATGTAAAACAAAAAGGACTGCCTAAGCAGTCCTTTTTTCATACCGAATATCCGTCCCAAACGACCACTTGTTGAAAATCCCTTGCAATAAGCCCGCGTTGTGCTATGCTATCCACAGAAAGGGGGACGGTCCATGGACATTGAAGTCAAAATCGACCCCGCCTGCCCGGCGGCAAAGTTGATTTTGGTCACGCCGGAGCTGACAGAGGAACAAGAACAGCTGCTGCGCCGCCTGTCCGGGGAGACGCCCCGGGTCCTGACCGGCCTGCGGGACGGCACGGTCACGGTGCTGGACCCGGCGGAGGTAGTGCGGGTCTACGCCGGCGGCGGCAAGGTATTCGCCGTCACTGGGGACGGGGAGTACACCCTGCGCCTGCGGCTGTACGAGGCGGAAGCCCGGCTGGACCCCACGCAGTTTGTCCGCATCTCCCATTCGGAGTTCATCAACCTGCGCAAGGTCCGGCAGTTTGACCTGAATCTGGCGGGGACCATCAGCGTGACCTTCACCGACGGCGCCATCAGCTATGTGTCCCGCTGGTATGTGACGAAGGTCAAGCGCATTTTGGGAATTTGAGGTGAGGGTATGAAACGAAAGGTATTGCTGCGGGCCCTGAGCGGCATTCCCCTGGGCATTGCCATAGAGACCGTGATCTCCATTGTGATTTCCGCCCTTTGGGCCGGCGGGGCCTACGTGTCCTACGAGCCGTCGCTGGTGGAGAGCATGGGAAGCGAACTGAGGGCGATGGTCCTGCAAACGGCGCTGTGCGCCCTGCTGGGGGCGGTATTCGGCGGCCTGTCGGTGATTTGGGAGCTGGAAGATTGGAGCCTTGTGAAGAAAACGGGCATCTACTTTTTGGGCGCTTCCCTGGGGATGCTGCCCATCGCCTGGCTGACCCACTGGATGGAACATAGCCTTGGGGGATTTCTGGGCTATTTCGGAACCTTCGCCGCCATTTTCGCGGTAGTCTGGCTGATCCAATACGCCCGTGCTAAGCGTGACGTGCGAAAACTGAATGAACGGCTGAACAAACAATAAAAGGACTGCTTACGCAGTCCTTTTATTGTACTTGCCCAAAAGGTCCAACGGACCTTTTGGGCAAATTTTTCTGCGCTTGTCGCCTCACAAGTTCGACGCTCGCTGCGCCCAAAGCCTTTTCTTCGCCGCACATGTCGCCGGAGAAAACAGATTTGAATGTTTCGTGCCTTGCGGCAGGAACTCTGTGAGACAGTTTCTTATGAAAAAAACCACCGCACCGTCACGGCGGCCATGACAAACCCCACAAGATCGGCGATGAGCGCCGCGGGGATGATGCGTTTCCCGTTTTCAATGCCCGCCGCGCCGAAGTAGACTGCGATGACGTAGAAGGTGGTCTCCGTGGAGCCGATCATCACCGCGGCGGTGCGGCCGATGAGAGAATCCGCCCCGAAGGCCCGGATGGTTTCCGTGGCCGCCGCCAGCGCCCCGCCGCCGCTGAGAGGCCGCAACAGCATCAGCGGCGTCAGCTCCGCCGGGATGCCCACCCGGTCCAGCACCGGGGACAGCAGCCCGGCCAGCGCGTCCAGCAGCCCAGAGGCCCGGAGCATAGAGATGACCGGCAGCAGCATCAGCAGGGACGGGAAAATCCGCAAAAGGGTCTTCAGTCCATCCAGCGCGCCGTCCGTCAGAGCGGCGAACACGTCCACCCGCCGGAAAAGGGCGTACAGCCCTACGCCGCCCATGATGAGGGGCATCATCAGTGTAAGAATGGTGCTCATCGGTTCAGCACCTTGACGGTCAGCAGCCCCGCCGCCACGGAGCACACTGACGTAACCCACACGGCCGGCAGAATGTCAAAGGGCACCGCCGCCCCGCAGGCCGCCCGCACGGAGGCAATGGTGGTGGGGATGAGCTGCACCGATGCGGTGTTCAGCACCACCAGCGTGGCCAGCTCTTTAGCGGAGCGCTCCCCCCGCAGCTTCGCCATGCCCTGGGCGGCCTTGATGCCCATGGGCGTGGCCGCGTTGCCCAGGCCCAGAATATTGGCCGCCACATTGGATGACAGCGCCCCGAAGATGTCCGGATACCGTGCCGTCCGGGGAAATAGTTTACATAATATCGGCTTCAACAGGCGGGTAAGCCCTTTTGTCAGACCGGCCCGGCCCATGACCTCGAACACTCCGCACCACAGACACATAATGACCCCGGCACCCAGACAAAATTGTACGGCGGTTTCCACGCCGTCAAACACTGCCGCGGCGACCGCTTCTGTGGTCCCGGCAAAGAGGCTGTATCCCACCGCGGCCACGACACCTATGACCCAGATAATGGCTAACGTCATAAAAGCACCCCTCCCATACAGGTTTATGGGAGGGGTGCTTTTGTTATGCCGCTCGGGCGGCGATGTCCTTGCGAGACAGGACCTTGAACGCGGCGCGGATGAGGGGCTGGATGAAAAACAGTTGGGTAAAAAAGGCGAAGGGGAAGTTGAAACACACCAGTTTCAGCCAGTTGGCCAGCAATGTGACGACGTGAAAACCTGCATAATAGGGGTAGTACAAAAATGCGGCCAGGAAGCTCATGGCGGGGCACATCAGCCCCACGGTGGCGCAGATCACGGCGGTCTCGAACAGGACCGGATGGGTCTGCCCGGGGGCGAACACCCGGCAGGCCAGCCGGAAGGACAGGGGACTGCCCATGACGCATTCCAGCAGGTAGGCCAGACAAAATTCCACCAGCACCACGGCCCAGATGGGCGCCATCTTCCCGCAGAGCAGCACGCCGCCCTGGGCCCGGATGGCGGCCAGCACGCCGGGCTGTCCGGTGACCTCCATCAGGGTGCCGCCGTTGATGACATACAGGCTGTAAAAGACATAGGCGTGGACCGTGACCACCACGGTGAGAAGGGCGAATACCATTCGCTGAAACTGATTTCTCGGCATATTTTCTCTCCTTTTGACTGAAAATGAGCGCAAAAAAGACACATGCACCATCAGAATGCTCTGTTCCGTAATCAGATTTACATACCAATGGTAAAACATGTGTCGTTTTCAGCGCTTTGAACTTGTCGGGGACAGTATATCAGACTTTTGCCCGTTTGTCAAAGCGGTTTTTGAAGCACATACCGCACTTCCCGGACGGTTTTTCCGGCGAAATCGCTTTCCATGACCTCTCCGGAGCAGGCGAAGCCGTGCTTTTCATAGAAATGCCGCGCCCGGGCGTTTTCCTCCAGCACCCAGAGGAACACCTGATGAAAGCCCTGGGCCCCCAGGGCGTCCACCGCGGCTTCCAGCAGCGGCCCGCCCAGCCCCCGGTCCATATACGCCGGGCGAAGGTATAAAGATACCACTTCGCCGTGGTCGGGCCAGTCCGGGAACCGGGACCGGCAGACTGTGGACACGCCGATGACATCATCTCCGTCCAGCAGCAGCAGGGTGCGGTCCGTGGGCCCGTCCTGACGGGCGGCCATCCAGGAACCCACGGGGATGCTGTCCAGAAATTCGTCCGGGATGATGCCTCGATAGACGGTCTTCCAGCTCTCCTCGTACACCCGGCTGAGCGCCATCCGGTCATCGTCGGGGAGGATGGGGCGAATCGTCATGTGATCACCACGCTTTTCGCCAGAGCCACGGCGTCGTCCTGGGAGAAATTCTTTGCGTTCAGCGTGAACAGCGTCAGATCCTCGTCCTCCGCGCTGCCGAACAGCACGCACCAGGATTCACTGGAATGCGCAAACGCGTCAATATCGACGCCTTGCTCTTCCAATTGATCCAGAATCCCCAGGGAATAGAGGTCATGCCCGACCTTGTACAGATAAGCGGGCTCCGACGTGCCGTCTATATTGCCGATGTCTTCCACGATCCAGCTGTGATTCTCATACAGCGGGGCGGCTTTCAAGACATCTTTGATCCACCAGGCCGCATAATTTGGCAGGCATTCCACGCTGCCGGAGGCATACCAGATGTCAGGCGCGGAGAAGGCCTCCGCCGCTTTTGTGGGTGGTTCATAGGCCATAGGTGTGAAAATGTAGTCTCCGGGAAATTCGGAGCTTTCCACGTCCAACCCCTCCGGAAGCGCAAACCGCACCGTCCGGTCCGCGATGGTGACGGTGGTATTCGCTTCCGGGGCTGCCGCTTCCTGCTTAGCGCACCCGGTGACGAGCAGGCACAGCAGCAAAGTGAATAACAAGATGTGTTTTTTCATGGAATCCGTCCTTTTACATCAGTACCGCGCAGGCGGCGCCCAGCAGCGTGGTATTTTCGCAGGTGACAAAGTCGAAGCTTCGCACCAGGCACCGCCGGGGGTAGGCGTCCATATGACGCTCCAGCGCCGGGCGGAAGCGGACGCTTTTCTGGAACAGCGACCCCTCCGCGCCGATGTGGAACGGTGCGTCTTGCCCCTTGCCGGTCAGGCGCAAAACCGCGGAGAGGGTACAGCACATGGTTTTTGCCGAACGGTCGAACATTGTTTCAATGATGGAATCGGCAATGGCCAGGTCTGTCTTGGAGAGCGTTTCCAGAGGACCGGAGAGGGTATCGGCCTCGTGGGAGGTGAGGGCGTCCATTGCCAGAATGCGCTTGGAACCGGTTTTGGAGAACAGACCTTCCCGGGCGGCTCCTTGCAGGGTCAGATAGCAAAGCTCTCCCAGATAGGCACCGGAGACCATCTTTTCACTCAGGGCATGTCCGGGGTCTGCGGTGGAGGAATCCAGGGCCCGGTCAAAATCTCCTTGGCGCACGCCGGTGAAAAAACCGGATTCTGTGTTGATGAGCATGGCGCCCTGGTCCGGCACAGTCAGCTTGGTGATATGCTTGACGGGCACCGCGCAGCAGACATTGGAACCCGTGCCGCAGACCATGCCCATACAGTTGTCCGGCGGCAGTCCCAGGCCGGCGGCTACGCCAAGCTGCACGGCCAAGGTGTCGTTGATGAGGGCGATGTGCAGGCCGGTATGTCCGCGTCTGGCGAGTTCTGCCGCCAAATCTGCGCAGATGGGCCGGCCGGAAGCGCCGGAAATGCGGACTTCCTTGGTGATCTGCATGACGGTCCCGTCTCCGTCCGGGGTGGGGGTGAAGGAATAGGAAAAGCAGATGCCCACCCGGTCTGTGCGGATCAGGAGGGGTTCCACCGCGTCAGCGCAGCAGGAAATGAACTCCGCCCAGGACGCCTCCCGGTCTGTGCCGGGCATGGGATGCACGGCGATATCTTCCACCACGGCGCCGCTTTCTGTGAGCGTCACCAGCGCCCGGCGGAAGTTGGTCCCTCCGGCATCGATGACAGCGGTGGGGAGGTCTTGCTTTGGCGCGGAATCAGCGTAGACAAAGCTGGGCAGCATGGGGATGGAGGTCTCGCCCCCGGCCAGCCCCCGGGACATTTGCAGGAAAATCTCCTGGGTCAGTCCGTCATAGGAGACGGAAGTGGGGGACATTTGGTGCCGGTGCAGAAATGCGTTGACAGTATCCATATCGTTTCCTTTCAAAAAATCCCCGAACCGTTGGAACGATTCGGGGATGGATACGGGGAATGCGCCCCGGTTTACTTCTTGACTGCTTCGACCAAACCTTCCGCAAGGCCTGCGAGACCTTGAATCTCGGAGGGGATGATGATTTTCGTTGCCTGACCGTTGGCGGCGGCGGCAAAGGCCTCCAGAGCCTTGATTTTAATGACGGCCTCGCTGGGCATGGACTCGTTGATGAGCCGGATGCCCTCGGCGGTGGCCCGCTGGACGGTGAGGATGGCTTCCGCCTCGCCTTGGGCTTCCAGGATCTGCTGCTGCTTTTTGGCGTCGGCCCGCAAAATGGCGGATTCCTTCTCGCCTTCGGCCTCCAAAATGGCGGAGCGCTTCTCACCCTCGGCCCGGAGAATGGCTTCACGCCGCTCGCGCTCGGCCTTCATCTGCTTTTCCATGGCGTCCTGGATCTCCCTGGGCGGCACGATGTTCTTGAGCTCAACACGGTGGACCTTGATGCCCCAGGGATCGGTGGCCTCGTCCAGAATCACCCGCATTTTGCTGTTGATGATGTCACGGCTGGTCAGGCACTGGTCCAGGTCCAAATCGCCGATGATGTTACGCAGGGTCGTGGCAGACAGGTTTTCAATGGCCAGCATGGGCTGTTCCACGCCGTAGGTGAACAGCTTCGGGTCCGTGATCTGGAAGTACACCACGGTATCGATCTGCATGGTAACGTTATCCTTGGTGATGACGGGCTGGGGCAGGAAGTCTGCCACCTGCTCCTTCAGGGACACCACTTTGGCCACGCGCTCAATGAAGGGGATTTTGATATGCAGGCCCACTTCCCAGGTGGCACTGTATGCGCCCAGACGCTCAATGACATAGGCGTTTGCCTGCTGGACGACACGGATGTTCCGAATGATGAGCAACAGGGCCAGAACGACCAGGATCACTAAAAATGCGGGGCCTAAAAATTCTAACATAACCGATTCCTCCTGTTTTCTCTGTTTTTACTGTTTGACGTAAGCCGGTGCGGCTACGATCAATTTTACACCCTCAATCCGCAGCGCGGTGACCCGTTCACCGGAAGCAAATACATCGCCGTATTCACTCCGGGCTGTCCAGGTTTTCCCCGCCACGGTGACGGCACCGGTGGATTTGGCATTATCAACAGGCTCAACTACGATACAGGTCTGGCCGATGACCATGTCCGCATTGGTGGCCTGGGTTTTACCGTTGACATACTTTTTTACCAAAGGCTTTGTGAAAATCAGGGTCAGGATGGAGATCACCACAAACCAAAGCACCTGCAACCAAATTGCGGCTCCGCAGATGGAGCTGATCATGGCCGCCAGAGCGCCCAGAGCAAACCAAATGGTCGTCAGGTTTACAGACACGATCTCCGCACCGAACAGCACCAGCATCAAAACCAGCCATACCAGCGTGGGCAGAAGCGTGCTGCTCAGCAGCATCTCTAATGTAGGCATTTTATCACTTCCTTTATCTATTATTATAGCCGTGCAGAGCGTAAAATGCAATAGGATTTCCGATTTTCCAGATTCTCCGAAAATCAGGAAATGGGGCTTTACTTTTCCCGGAAATTGGTATACAATAAAAAAGTCACACACTAAAGTGTGAAATCGTGAGCGTGGAGGACCCCTATGAATAAACAGAGCAAAAAACCCAGGAGTGATGCGCTGTATCAGGCGATCCTTACACTGAAAACAGTGGAGGAATGCAAATTGTTTTTTGATGACCTGTGCACCGTGACGGAGCTCCAGGCCATTGAGCAGCGATATCAGGTGGCCAGCTATTTGGAGCAGGGCATGATCTATAATGAGATATTGGAAAAAACCGGGGCTTCCAGCGCGACCATCAGCCGGGTAAACCGCAGTTTGCAGTATGGCAAAGGCGGATATGCCGTGGTGTTTGAGCGCTTGGAGCAGCAGAAGGAGCAGGCATGAGTGCCTATCTGGACCTGGCCCGGTGGTATGACGATTTGACCCGGGATGTGCCGTATCCCCAATTTGCGGATTATTATGAGGCGCAGTTTTGCGCCCGGAACAAGACGGTGAAAACACTGCTGGACTTTGCCTGCGGCACCGGGACGCTTACTTGTCTGATGGCGGAGCGGGGGTATGAGACTATCGCGGTGGATGCGTCTCCGGAGATGCTGACGGAATTGATGGACAAGGCGGCGGACCTTTCCGGGGTGCCGCCGCTGATTTTATGTCAGGACGCTGTGTCTTTGGACCTCAACGATGTGGTAGACGCTGCGGTGTGCAGCTTGGATGGAGTGAACTACCTTTCCCGAGCGGAGTTGACCGAGCTGCTGCGCCGGCTGCATTTGTTTATCCATCCCCAGGGGATATTTATTTTTGATGTGAACAGTGAAGAACGCTTGCGGTCTTTGGACGGACAGATATTTGTGGACGAGACGGAGGAAGTTCTGTGCCTGTGGCGGGCGGAATTTCACGAGGACACCGGGGCGCTTTTCTATGGCATGGATCTGTTCCGGCAGGAGGATGCGCTTTGGTCCCGCAGTGGGGAAGAGCACGTGGAATACGCATATTCCGTAGAAACGCTGGAAACACTGCTCCGAGAAGCAGGTTTCGTGAACATTGGCGTTGATTTTGGCGGCCCCCAGCATGAGCAGGGGCGCATTTTTATCACAGCGGAAAATACCGCACATTAAGGAGACTACTATGGACAAGATCATCCGTGCTATGACTACGGACGGATTCGTGAAAATATCTGTCATTGACGGCCGGGAAATCGTGGCCCGGGCAAAGGAAATTCACCGGACAACACCCACGGCTACGGCAGCTCTGGGCAGATTATTGTGCGCAACCAGCCTGCTGGGGAATATGATGAAAGAGGAAAACGCCTCGCTCACCATGCGGCTCAATGGCGGCGGGCCCATCGGCGGGATTGTCACCGTGTCGGATTGCACCGGCAATGTACGGGGGTACGTGGGCGATCCCACCGTGGATCTGCCTTTGCGTCCGGACGGCAAACTGGACGTAGGCGGCGCGGTGGGCCGGGCCGGGATGCTTACTGTCAGCCGGGATATCGGCCTGAAAGAGCCGTATATTGGCAGCACAGAGCTCGTCTCCGGGGAAATCGCGGAGGATGTGGCGGCCTATATGACGGAAAGTGAGCAGATTCCCGCCGCGGTGGGGCTGGGCGTTTTAGTGGAGACGGATCTGTCCGTGGCCCAGGCCGGCGGCTTCATTGTACAGCTCATGCCTGGGGCACCGGAGGAACTGATCCGGGTGCTTGAGGATCATATTTTCCTGATGGATTCTGTGACCATGCAGCTTTCCGACGGCGGTGCAGAGGAACTGATCCGCAATGTGCTCAAAGGGCTGGAAGTGGAGATTGTAGAGGAAATTCCCGTGGAGTACCGCTGCACCTGCGGCAAAGAACGGGTGGAGGAAGTGCTCAGTACCATTGATAACAAAGAACTGGAGGAGATCATTCAGGACGGGGAGGATATCTCCGTGAACTGTCAGTTCTGTGATGCTGTTTACCGGTTTACCCCAGAGGACGTGGCGGAGATTCTGTCCCGGAAGCTGGCGGCCCGGTCGGATGGGTAAAAAAATGGAAAATCGGGAAATTTGATATTGACATTTCCTGCGGCATTTAGTATACTAACAAGGCCGCTGATGAATGGGCAATCTATGGGAGCATAGCTCAGCTGGTTAGAGCACCTGCCTTACAAGCAGGGGGTCACTGGTTCGAGTCCAGTTGTTCCCACCAAACATTACGGCTTTTGATACGCCTCTGTAGCTCAGTTGGTAGAGCAGCGGACTGAAAATCCGCGTGTCGTTGGTTCGACTCCGACCGGAGGCACCACTCGGAGGATGCGTAAGCATCCTCCGGGCAGATTATGCGGGCGTAGCTCATCCGGTAGAGCGCCACCTTGCCAAGGTGGAGGTAGCGAGTTCGAGCCTCGTCGCCCGCTCCATTTGACGATTGCCTGCGCCGCAGGCAATCGTCAAATGGAACCTGAACCATTGAACGGCCGGTGGGCCTATGGCAATTCTTCACTATGTTTCGAATTGACGCGCGACTCCGCGCGGCGGCCAGAAGGCCGCTGAAATCAAATCGAAGCCCAGCCGGACCCGTCAAATTCCGCAAAGCGGAATTTGCATGAAAGCGGGTTCAATTTGAAAAAGGAAGATTTGCGGAGCGAAGAAAGCAAACGGCACAGCCGTTTGCGTCGGAGCAAAGCCAAATCTGACGTGGCGCCATAGCCAAGTGGTAAGGCATGGGACTGCAAATCCTTGATCCCCGGTTCAAATCCGGGTGGCGCCTCCAAAATACCATACTGGTATAGATATCACGGACCTTTTGGTCCGTGATATCTGCGTTTCAGGGGATTTTCAGGCTCCGAATTTTTTCGTTGAAACGAAAGATAGTTTATCTTGTTCAGAAACGTGAAATAGATTCGAACCCCGGTTTTGAGACTTATTTCAGAAAAACAATGTTTGGCGCCCTTTTTGAAGTGGAAGATTTCAAAAAGGGCAGCGGCGGGCAGATATTCCTCCTCTGCCCGCCGCTGCCCGATCTTTTCCTGCTGTGCCCGGTCCGTCTCCCGGTACTCCCTGCGCAGCTGCCGCGCCTGTTCTTCCTGCGCGTCCTCCAGCCGCCGGATGGTAATGGCCGGACTATCACCTTGACTTATAACGGTGATTATCTGGCATCCATCACCAACACGGACGGTGACAGTCTGCTCTATGACTACGATGCCAACGGCTATCTGAGACAGATCACCAACTTCAACGGTGAAGTGTATCTGACCAACACCTATGACGCGAATGGCCGGGTCATCAGCCAGACCGTACAGGATGAGGGGACTTTCACGTTTACTTATGATGAGACTGCCCGCCGGAATACCTGCACAGGTGAAAACGGGTACTACCTGTCCATCGTATATGATGGGTCTTACCGTATCGTGGAAAGCACGAACAATGACGGTACCAAGAAGATTGAATACGACGCGCTCAACCGTGTGACCACCGTGACAGACCGCAAGGGTAATACGCAGAAATTCACCTATGACAGCAATAGCAACATGACCCAAAAGACTGACGTGGACGGCTATGTGACCAAGTACAGCTACTCCGCCCTTGATTTGGTCTCCAAAATCAACTATAATGGAACCAAAGAAGTCACCTGTGCGACGAGTACCTGTACAACGGCACGGAGCTGGATCAGTACAAGCAGTGCGGCGTGATCCCGAACTCCATCGGCACCAGCTACTGGGAGTACACCTACGACAAGCGCGGGAACCTGACCGGCAGCGACAAGTACACCCGGACCACGGAAGGCATGAAGTGGCAGAACGTGGCCAATTACGTCTACGACGAGACCAACCGCATGGTGGAGGGCCGGAACGAGCAGGGCGAGTACAGCCTGTACACCTACAACGGCCTTGGCGTGCGCGTGGGCCGCGAGCTGATCATGAAGGACAACACCCACGGCTATACGGACTTCCACAGCCAGACGCCCAGCGTCTCCACGGACATCGACAAGCCGGAAGTGGTGAAGGAAAGCTATGTGGTGGACTACACCACGGCCACCCGTGAGACCCTCACCATGCACGAAGAAGGCGGCTTTGACTACCGCTGGGTTCATGGCCTGGATCGGTTGAGCGTGAAGATCACCAGCGAGGGTACGAACTGGTGGGGCCAGAACGTGAAGCAGGACATCCTGAAGGACTACACCCATCAGGACCGCATGGGCAGCACCACCAACATGACCGACAAGTTTGGCCGTATCGTGGGCCGCGCGGACTACAACGAGTGGGGCGAGATCACCTACAAGGAAGCTCTGAGCATCACCAGCGCGTACCGGCGCATCTGGCCGGAGGCGAACTACACCGGCCACGACTGGGACGATGTGCTGGGTATGTACTACGCGAAAGCCCGGTTCTATGACCCGGCAGCGAAACGGTTCGTCTCCATGGATCCGGTGAAGGGCAATGTGACCGACCCGCTGTCCCTCGTGTCCTACCTCTACTGCGTGGATAACCCGCTGAAGTATGTTGATCCGCTGGGTGAAGTCACGATGACTGCAGGAAGTCATAGTACTACAGTAATGACTTTTAGTGGGAAAACGTTAAACCAATTCAATAATAGTGGAAATAATAGCAACGGTATTATGAACACTAATCAAACTGCGTCCGATACTGCCCAATATATCCTTATGAGTGATGCTGTTACTGCATTTAACAGCATAAAGAATAGAGGCTATATTTCATTCAACAATGATAGCAAAGTTCTTTCCTATCTTTATGGTTCAAAAAGAAATCCGCAAAAAAATTCGAGCCGCATTGATGGAGTTGCAATTGACTTATCTGGTATTCTCCCACATGGCCCGCTTCAAACTTTGCCTTATAGCAACAACCCAATTTATTTTGTAAATCTTTCTTGCTTAGAAAATCTTTTTAATTCATGGAAAACTGATGTTAAGTTTTCGGGATATTCAGATGATCAGTTCAATCCGGCAGATTATACGCGTAATATGGGCAAGAATGATGCAAACTTAAGGATACAAAACATTGCAGAGTCGACAAAGTATCCATCGGGCGAACAGGGATACCCCAAGAGTATATCATCCTCGTTTTATAGTAGCGGTTTGTTGATAGACCGGATTAAAACAACCATAAGGAGTTATAATTCTGCTTATTCAGGATATCATGGTGATCATATAACATTTCAAGATCTTCTTTTCGGTGCAATTGATGCATGTGTTTCATATATATATATAATGTGAATTCTGTAATCGGAGATTTTTCAACATCAGTATTAGGCGTGCTATTTATCACTAAGGAAACTGTCAATCAACATGCAAATGACGTTATTAGAGCTATTGCCACTCACAATGTCTATATGACCCAGGGTTTTGAATTTTCGGCCCGTTCACAACCCGCAAGGGCTGCATTGACAAATGAATTAAAATACCATCCGCCATTGCCTAATGATATTTTTGCCTATGCATTTTCACCTGAATATAAAATAGGATTCGACAATCGAGTTCAAAGTGTTATCACTATGAATAGTTCAAGCGCCACAGAAGATGTGATTTCTGCCGAGATTCAAAGAATTCAAGGCCTTCTTGAAGGACGTGACAGCACATATTATGCGTATCATAATCAACTGAATGCAGAAGCAGAAAAAATTTTGAAAGGGTAAACATGCTAAAAAGATTTTTGTACAGATTAATCATTTTTATTCTCTTCGTGAGTGTTTTATTTATACTTATTAATCCATTAGTTGTGTCGATAAACAGCAAGCGGAGTCGAGAAGCTGATTTAAATATATGGGTAATTTCTCCTAATGAGAGTATATGGAAAGAAATAGGACCGTTTAAATCGGGTTTAAGCTTAAGCTTAAATGGCATTAATGGAGAGCTTATTGATAAACAAGGGAACTGTTTATTAACTATTGGTTCAGATGCATCAATACGAAATTCCGACGGAGTTTTTTGTATTCAAAATGAATCTATAAATAAACACAATTTTAGAGGACAATTTGATATTACTGGGCAAAATCTTTTCGTTGACCAATTGGTAGAATATCCATATTTAATATCAACATCAACAGACAATCAGATACTTCGGTTTTATATTAACGATTCAATAAGCGGAAAGCTTTATGGTTATGCCAAAACACAAGGGGGTGTAATTCAAGAACCACAATATATAAGTGCAACGGATTTTTTCGACGGAAAGGCTGTTGTTACTGCACAAACAGATACTGGGGAAAAGAATTATATCATTGACCTGTATGGGAATAGTATACTTGCCTCTATTCAGAATGCATATTATGACCAAGATTACTGGACCATTAGAGATATTCATGATGGATATCTATTAATGCTCCATCCGAAGCTTGGCACCAGTACACAAGATGAATATAAATTTCTGGGTATTGATAACTCGATTATCCCTGATAAAGGTCGAGGCTTTGATGAAGCGCGTGACTTTTGTAATGGATACGCCGCCGTAAAAAAGATGGGAAAATGGGGATTCGTGAGTTCAACCAAAGGCAAGATTACTGAGTATGTTTATGACCAAGTTTTCGATTTTCACGATGGGTATGCTGCAGTTAAGATTGATGGCTTATGGGGATACATAAATATGCTTGGGGATACTGCCATTCCAATGCAATATACAGACGTAACCAATTTTATCGATGGTTTTGCTTGTGCTACGGATGAAAATGGGGACATTTTTGTTATTGACAAAGATGGTGAACTTGTGTCCCAAAAAGTCGATGGGTTTAAGACGGCTGGTGAATGTCATGGAAATTATTTCACTGTGAAGACCAAGAATGATGAGTGGCAATTGTTAAACTTAGAAGGCGAGAAAGTTATTCCCAGTAGTGAAAGGTTTGTACAGTGGTCTGAAGGTATTTGGCTTGTAGGAAAATCAAATGACGATTGCGGTGTGTATCTTCCCGATTGTGGAAAATACTATCCCGGAGATTCAACTGCATACCAATACGCAAATCGAGTGGTTGTAACATACAATAAAAAAGATTCCATGTATGATATCGCCACCGGTCAACAGATTTGTTCTTATGATGAGATAGCACCGTTTTCAGAGGGGGTAGCCTGCGTACAGCAAGGGAATCAATGCGGTTATATTGATATAAATGGAGCATTGATTATACCGATGCAGCACTTTGTTGGCAGAAATTTCTCAAACGGGGTGGCTGTTGTAACTTATGGATCTGGCCGATATAGAAGAGACGCTGTGTTGGCTAATCCGCTCATTTATGATAGCTGGTCTAATGATGAAAATGTACGAGCAAAGCAATTGGGAATTTGTGCCCAAGGAACGGAAGCTATAGACTACGATGAATTATGGAATGCGATTGATACACTGGTAGCATTGAAAAAGGAAACGTCAGAAAAAATGTCAATAGACTTACCTATGATCGACTTGAAAAGTTTTCGCAGTGAACTGGAGCATTCAGGTTTACCAACTGAGGGTGCTGTAGAAAAACAGTATGTTGCTACACTGTTAGCAGAACTATCAAAAAAATATGGAGGTTTCGTAGACGGATACTGTGTTTTTTATCGTGATAGTGGTGAGATTGCAGAATCATGCAAATCTTCAGTTGGTTATGTGTCTTCATTAGGTATTTTTGACGCTGGTACAGATATTTTTGGACCTTGTCAAAAGATAACGGGAAATGAACTATCTGTTTACTTGCTGAGGTTTTATGAAAACACTTTATGATGCTCTTACTTAAAAGCTCAGTCGCATCAAGTATGTCCTTTTGTCTGTTCACAGGATTTGAATACCGCTCAGACCTACAAATTCAGTGAGTATACAGGGTTATGTGCCATCTATATCTACCAGAGTGAATTCAAATTTCACGATTCTATCAACTAAAACCAGTATCGCACAACCCCAAGGCGCACAGACCCAGCCTCTGTGCGCCTTACCCAAAAACAACATAGTGTTCAGCAATACTCAGAAAGCGAGGGGGTGTTGCGTTAAAACACCGAGTAGTACTGATTGACGATCAACCACCCCGGTGAAATTTCAAACAACACCCCCGAACAACCAAACCCCACCCGCAGTCACCACCTGCGGGTGGCGATGTAAATTAAAACGCGCAAGATTCAAAGGGGCACAGACTCAACCTCTGTGCCCCGTCAAAACAGTCTGCAGAATTCGCAAAAGCCTGTTCCTTTTATACTGATGATTAATAGAGGTGATAGTTTGATTTACTATCCCTTTTGAATTTTTACATCTTAAAATCCCGTGGTACTGTATACTATCACGAAAAATGGCGCAGAGAGCCGATTGGTTCTCTGCGCCACTTTTTTATTTCGACAGTATTCCCGCATGTTTTCTATCGAAACAAAGAAAATGTACGGGAATGCTGCCGATTTGCATTCAGCGGTTTTTACGAAATCAGTTCAATAAACCGAAAAAACATGATAATTCTATAAAAAGGCAAATCTTTGGGCAGTTTACCCAATATTTCGGCTCATACGGCTGTCGAGACCCTCCGCTTCTGAAATTTGAATGTAAATTTCAGAAGCGGAGGTCTGCCGAATGGCTCAGGCAGAAGAAAAGAAATACTACATTAAAGTACAAGGGGAGTTAATTGAAGTACCAAAGGAAATCCATCTTACATATTATCGAATGGACCGACGTGCCCGCTTTTTAGATGAAAAGGATGAATTTCACGGAACAGTGCTTTACAGTGACCTTGATAATGAAGAAATTACGGGAGAGGAGATGATTCCTGATTTTGATTCCGAGGCGGTGGAGGAAATCGCCATTCGCCGTGTCCTCAATGAGCGGGTTCATGATTTCCTTTCAAAACTGACCCAGTCCGAGCAAGCCCTGATTCACGTGCTTTATTTTGAAGGATTGAGTGAACGTCGATATGCAAAGATGAAAAATACGCCGCATATGACAGTTCATGATCGCAAAACGAGAATCCTCGAAAAACTGAGAAAAACGTTAAATTCATAAAATTTAAAAAAATTTCCGTGCAACCCACTCACGAAACTGGATTAGTAGTGAGGGGGTCTTTTTAGATTCACCTCATGGACCTTGAAAACAGAATACCCGGCGACAAGATAACATCGGCAGACGAAGGAGCGGTGTGCCGGATGCGCCAGGACCACCTGTGCGGGATAACCGCATAAACGACGGCCAGGAAGGTGCGGCGCCCGGAATTCCTCCGGATGATCCGTATGTGTAAGCAGGGAAAGGTCGACATGATCCTTACCAAGTCTATTGCACGGTTTGCCTGCAATACAGTGGATTGTCTGAATCATACCAGACTGCTGCGCTCGTTGGTAATCGGGGTGTTTTTTGAAAAACAGAATATCAATTCTTTTGATGAAGGCAGTGAAATCTTTATTACTATGTACGGAGCCTTCGCACAGGAAGAAAGCAAGAATATTAGAGACAATGTTCAGTGGGGAAAAAGACAGGCGATGCGGGAAGGAAGAACCACAATAGAATATAAAAACTGTATGCGTATGAACGAGGAGAAGACGGGAAACCTCAAATCATCCCGGAACAGGATGAGATCG
This sequence comes from uncultured Clostridia bacterium, assembly GCA_947644595.1. Classification (GTDB taxonomy): domain Bacteria; phylum Bacillota; class Clostridia; order Oscillospirales; family Oscillospiraceae; genus HGM13010. The sequence continues at coordinate 113,173 of CANSAE010000004.1, read as the reverse complement.
TTCGAGAGATATACCAGCAGTATCTGGCGGGGCCAGTGCAGCAATGATCCCCAAATAGCTGCACGTAATACAGGGCAGTTGCCAATGTATCTCATCCAAGACCATAAAATGCGCCCCAATAGGGAGAAGTTGCTACTCCAGTAAATACGAACTGGCTGAGTGCCTGATGTGCGGAGAGTGCGGCACTCTTATCGCGGGTGTACACGGAAACAAAATGGGCAAAAGTGAATTGTGTGGCGGTGTGTGAGCCGTCTGGACTACGGCAAGAAATACTGCAAGAACTCACCCACAATTGATGAGGGGCCGCTCCAGCGGTCAATCCTCGCGGCAATCAACAGCGTCATGAGCGATAAGGACAAACTGATCCGTCAGATTACCGATGAAATAAAAGCGGAGGCAATCCCCGGTGAGACGATGACCATAGCGGATATTAAACGCAGAATGGAAGAAATCAATGAAAAGACCCGTGAGATCGTCATGAACACTGTTAGTGCTGAGAACGAAATGAACTCTGCCAGTCAATTGAAAGCAATGCTGGATGAGATGGCATACCTGAAAGAAAAAAAGGCCGATATAGAAGAGCAGCATCGAGACAATGCTATGGCAATACAACGGATCGAGGATAATATTGCCATCATGGAGCAGGCACCAGCGGAGCTCACAGAATGGGATGAGCCAATGGTTCGGAAGCTGGCGGATATGGTCAAGGTGATTTCCAAAGAGAAAATCATAGTCTATTTGCGCGGCGGCACTGAAGTCGAGCAAGACATGGCTGAGTGAGGAGCAAAAATATGGCTTATTGGAATACATACTTTCGCATCAAGAGCCGTTATCAGCCGTATGGGGGATGGAATAATGACAAGGACCAATCTGCGTTCCAGCGTGAAGCAAGGAAGATTTTGCAGAGAGAAGGATGGACCATTCATCCGAGTGAATATGGTGGTCGTGATAGTGCCACGAAAGGTTTGCAGGACTTGTACTTGCACCCGCAAAACTTCAGTGGAATTATTGCGGAAGACGAGATGCCGGCATTGCAAGAAGCATTTTCAAAGGCGCAGATATTCCAGTGCTATCATGTGGATGTTTTTTGTGCTGATAGTCTGTGTGATTAGAATAAAGTTATTTCAAAAAATATCCAAGGGAGGCTGAAGGCGCTATCAAATTGCGTTTAATCGATTTGATATTTTGATCCATCCATATAGACAGATGGCATTTATTCCGTTTTTGTGTATGTGTTTTGGCCACATGGTTCGAAAAGATACACGATACACGTCAAGCTTTTACAACGGATGGCGAGATTTCAGGGCAGGGGATTCTCTGTCCTTTTCCATGCTCCCATGAAATTTTGTCGGTTTGCGCGTATTTCCGGCTACGGTTGACATCTGTTCCGGGATTTGCTTAAATAAAGGTAATCAAAACTTAGGAGGGCTTTCTATGAAACTGGTCATGCTGGACGGATATGCAGTGAATCCCGGGGATTTGAGCTGGAAGGAACTGGAGCGCTTCGGCGATTTGACGGTTTATGACCGGACGCCGGAGGATGATGGAGAGATCATACGGCGCATTGGAGATGCCGAGGTGATCATCCTCAACAAAACGCCTTTATCCCGGACTGTGTTCGAAGAATGCCCGAATTTGAAATTCGTGACGGTATTGGCTACGGGCTATAACATCGTAGATTGTCAGGCAGCCCGGGAATATGGCGTTGCGGTGTCTAATATTCCCAGCTATGGCACGGAATCGGTGTCTCAATTTGCATTTGCGTTGCTGCTGGAGATTTGTCACCATGTGGCACACCACGCACACGAAGTACAAAACGGCCGCTGGTCTACAAGTCCGGATTGGTGCTTTTGGGACTACCCCTTGATCGAATTGTCGGGCAAGACCATGGGCATCATCGGGTTCGGCCGTATCGGCCAGCAAACGGGACGCATTGCCCGGGCGTTTGGTATGGAGGTGCTGGCCTACAGCAGGTCTGTCCGGAAAGGCGCATCGAAGATTGGCGTGTATGTGGATTTGGATACCCTGCTGGCAAAGTCGGATGTCATCATGCTCCATTGTCCCTTGTCTCCGGAGACTTCCGGTATCATCAACCGGGACACCATCGCCAAAATGAAAGACGGCGTCATCCTTATCAATAACAGCCGCGGGCCCTTGATTGTGGAGCAGGACCTGGCGGACGCGCTGAACAGCGGAAAAGTGATGGCCGCCGGACTGGATGTATTATCTACAGAGCCGGTCCGGGCGGATAATCCGCTGCTGACGGCGAAAAACTGCCTCATCACGCCCCACATCAGTTGGGCACCGAAGGAAGCCCGCCAGAGAATTATTGATACCACCCGGGACAATTTGCAGGCGTTTGTGGACGGCGCACCCATCCATGTGGTGAACTGAGATGAAAAAATGTATCGTGATTTCCGATTCCTTTAAGGGAACGTTGTCCAGCCTGGATATTTGCCAAATCGCCCGGGAAACCTTTGCCCAGGTCGCTCCAGAGTGTGAGCTGGTGACCATTCCGGTGGCGGATGGCGGGGAGGGAACGGTGGACTGCTTTGTGCAGGCCATGAACGCCATCCCGGTGACGGTGACGGTCCAAGGCCCCTTTGGCGATCCGGTGGAGGCGGTTTATGCCCGGATGGGAGATGCGGCGGTCATTGAAATGGCCGCGGCTGCGGGGCTGAATCTGGCGGGGGAACGGAAGGATCCGTCCAAGGCAAGCACCTACGGTGTGGGTGAGCTGATGCGCCACGCAGTGGAGCATGGATGTCAGGAGATTTTCCTGGGAATCGGCGGCAGCGCCACCAATGACGGAGGCTGCGGCTGCGCGGCGGCACTGGGGGTTCGGTTCTCTGATGAAACGGGAGCGGCGTTCCTTCCCACCGGCGGCACGCTGGACCGCATTCGGACGGTTGATACCGCGTCGGCTCGACTGCTGCTGAAGGATATTCCGCTGCGGGTCATGTGCGATGTGACCAATCCTCTGTACGGGCCAAACGGCGCGGCCTATGTGTTCGGCCCGCAAAAGGGTGCGGACCCGGCCATGGTGGAGCGGCTGGATGGACAGCTGAAAGCCTTTGCCGGGACGCTTCAACGGGGACTGGGGGCCGATGTGTCCGCATTGCCCGGCGCGGGCGCGGCGGGCGGCATGGGAGCAGGCTGTGTGGCACTTTTGGGTGGCAAACTGTCCTCGGGTATCGACGCCGTACTGTCCGCTGTCGGCTTCGAAGAACAGTTGAAGGATGCGGATATGGTCATCAGCGGGGAAGGACGCCTGGATTCTCAGAGCTTTCAGGGCAAGGTCATCTCCGGCATCGCACGACGCACCGGGGAAGCGGGGGTGCCGCTGGTCATCCTGGCGGGCAGTATCGACGACAGCGCCCGGGATGCGGCGAAGCACGGCATCACCGCCGTGTTCAACACCAACCGTGCCGCTCGGCCCATGTCCGAGGTCCCGGCCCACTGCCGGGAGGACTACTGCGCCGCGCTGACCGACCTGCTTTGCACCATTCGCATGGCGGAGGACTTCAAACGATGAGAAAACGTGTGTTATGCGGGATTTTGCTGCTGTTGCTGCTGGGCGGCTGCGCCCGGGAGCGCACGCTCCCGGAACTCAAAATCGAATTCCCGCCGCTGATCTACCCCAAGGGGATGGCCATGTTCCGCTATGACCCGGAGCCGGAGACCGATTGGCAGCGGGCGTATTTGGAGGTGCTCGCGGATACCCGGGAGCGGAACGGTTCGCTCGGACGTTTGCAGGATTTGTATTACACGCGGGGCTATTATCTGCATGACATCGATGAGGACGGTATCCCGGAGTTGATTTTAGAGCACGGCGTCTGCGAAGTGGGCTCCTATGGTGAGGTGATCTCCTGCCCGGGTGATGCACCGTATCCCATGGGGCTCATCCCTTTGGACCACGTCTCATTGTATAGCTGGCCGGGGGAAAATGCGCTGTTTTCGCGGCGCTATGTTTCCAATTTTGAGAAAGTCAGCTTCCATTACCTTACAGTCAGCGTTGAACCGGTAGCGGGGAGATATGACAGAAAGACCGGAGTGAAAGAGCTTGTACCCAGCGCGGAACAGCTGGACCTATACAGCATCGAATGCGACCTGCCCATTATGGATTACGGTAAAACGTGCCCCGTAGTCCCATGCGTGGACGACGCGGCTGTCTGTGAGCGGCTGCTGGATACCGTCCGGGACAACGGCATGGTCTACGGTGCCAGCATTCACGGCTATGACGGGGACACGGGATACTGTGATTTTTCGCGGTATTTATCGACGCTGAACTGGGGAGAGGGTGTGACGCCCGTCCGTTACCTGTTCGCGGATTTGAACCGGGACGGACAGCGGGAATGTGTGCTGGATGCGGAAGCGTGCCTTGTGGTCCTCAGCTTGGAAGAGAATACGGTTTACGCATACAGCGAGAGCAATTTCCCGCAGGGCAGCGAAGCATGTTGTATCTATGATGATGGGACTATCTATTCCCATGATAGGGAACCGGAATATGAATGGGCGTATATGGCATGGGAATTTTGGACAGGTCTGTCCTTCTCCAAAAACAACTGCTATGAATACACCACGAATCTGACCCCCGGCGCCGAAGTCATTCCCTGGGAGGAACTGCAATGACCCGAACATTTGTTTGGGTCATTTTTTCACCTGCCTAAAGTATTGCCGCATACACTGGATGGGGTGATTTGCGATGCCGAAAGGAATCGACTGCGCGCAGAGGCTGTCTGCGCGGACCGCCGGGGCAATCAAGGCGGAAGGCTTTGACTTTGCGGGGCGGTATCTGGTGCCCGCAGTAGGGACGCTGAAGGAAAAGGCCCTGACCCGCGCCGAGGCAAAGGCCATCACAGACGCCGGGCTGAAGCTGCTGACCGTGTGGGAGACGACGGCGGACCGGGTGAAAGGCGGCGCCTCCGCCGGTGCGGCGGACGGACGGCGTGCGTTGGCGTGCGCGGCTGAAATTGAGATGCCTTCTGAGGGAATCTTATATTTCGCTGTGGATTACGATGCGCCGAAAACGGATTTTCCTGCGATCGAAGCCTATTTTCGCGCCGCCCGGGCCCACACAGGCGGGTATGAAGTCGGGGTCTACGGACCTTACCGGGTCATTGAATATCTGGCGGAGCGTGAGGTATGCCAAGGATACTGGCAATGTGTGGGCTGGTCTGGTGGCCAGGTGAGTGGTTACCGTGACGTTTATCAAGCACAATGGAACAAAATCGTGGCTGGTGTACCTGTGGATATCAATGACTGCCCGGATATGGCGCGGGCGGGGATTTGGGACTATCTGCCGGAGGAGGTGAGTGAGGTGCGGTATAACCGTTTTTCCGAGCTGCCGGATTGGGCACAGCCCACGATTCAAATGCTGCTGGACAGAAAGGCGCTGGTGGGCTCTGGCGGCGGCGTTGACGATGATGGATATCCAACGGATTTGGATTTGTCTTTGGATATGCTCCGGCTTTTGGTCATTGAGGACAGGGCGGGCGTATTTGAGGCCTGAATGAGAGATATGCAGAAACTGCCGTGAGTATTGTACTCACGGCAGTTTCATTTGAAATGCACCAATAATATGATTGGATATTGTTCATTCGATTGCTTTCAGATCTCGATCGAGAGCTTCCAGCTGCTGGGCCGTCAGCTTCCACTGGGAGAAACCGCACAGCGTGCGCAGGGACATTCCAAAGGTCATTTGGAACGAGGGGGTGCGTGTCAGTTTGGGGAGGTATGCCTCCAGCACCGCTCTGGCTCGTTCGTTATCGTAAATCTCTTTCACCTTGGAATCGACTGAGAAATCCATAACAGCCTCCGGTTTTCAAGATGAACAAATTTTACCATTTTGTAACCATTATGTCAACCATATTTTGCGATTTTTCGGCAAAAAATTCATTTTCCCCTTGTTTTTTTCAGGAATTTTGATATTCATTCCCCACTTTTTCGATTTTTCATGAAAAAGAATGTCCATGGAGAGGCTGTCGATATTCGGCAACCCATAATCTTGCAGGCATTCGTTGAGGACGGATGGAGAATTTTCGCAAAGCGTGCTGGGAGTAAGGCGGAGAAGCGTCTGCGCTGTCGAAAATTGTAACTAAATGTAGTTGACAGAGTTTACATAATGCGCTACAATGCAAAATCGGGAAATTATCCGTTCCCATTTACAGGAAACTCTGATAAAAAGCGAGGACGATAGACATGAAGCGATATACAAGATTGCTTTCTTTGCTGCTCACCGTATCCATGCTGCTATCCATGGCACTGATCCCGGTGCAGGCGGCAGAGGAGGATGGCACGGTGACGGGGAGCATTTCTGTCACGTTGCGGATCGACTATGCACAGACGCTGTCCGCATTGGCGGAACGAAATATTCAAATGGAACTGCGCCGGAACGGTACCGCTTTGGGACAGGTGGCCTTGAGCGGAACGTATGACGGGCTGTTGAAAAACACTTATCCCGTGCAAGTGCGCCTGCGGGATGTGGATGGCGGCGACCTGACCGGAGAGGGTTGGCCGGGCTTTGCGGATGTCACGGTCCAGGCATTGCCTCAAGGAAGCTATGAACTGGTATTTACCGGTGTGGGGTACCGCAGCTTCAGCCAGAGGGTAGATTTGGGCGAGACTGCCCAGCATTTGATCCTGGGAACAGCTGACGATACATTTACCTTGGGTGATCTGGATGGAGACGGGAAGGTGAATACCAGTGACCGGAAACTGGTGTCCGATGCGCTGGGGACTGACGCGGCTTCCTGCGATCTGAACGGTGACGGCAAGGTGGATATTGTGGACCTGGCCTATGTGACCCGCAACGCCAGCGGTATCGTCCGGGGGACGCTGGGAACGGCAGAACTGCGGGATACCTATCTTCTGGCTCCGCCGGTGGATCAGGCTGTTCTGAAGAAGGACCTGGAACAGACCTGCCTTGTGCAGGGGGATTTGTCAGATTTGTTCTCGGACAATGGCAAGTCCGTGCGCATTCAGGCGAAAGATAATGACGCCGGTACCATTGATCTGCCGATTACTCTGACCCGGGCGGAGACCCTGGAAGAGATCCAGATCGTTTCCACTGAGGCCAGGAAAGGCACTGTAACAGTGGAATATGAGGACGGCAGCACGGAAGAACTGCCGTTTGATTACACGCTGCCGGAGGGCATCCGTGCCATCAGCCGGAGCGGAGATGAACATGTCATCACCATCAAGCTGGGGAACCGCGTGGCGGTGAAAAAAGTCACGATTTCCGTGACCAAAACGGAAACGGGATTTGTGACACTGGAATCCGTGCAGTTTTTGAAAGAAATCGTGCCAGAAACGCCGGTGGCATCCAACAATCAGGTGAAGAACCTGACCGCTGTGGCGGGGAGTGAAAAGGTGGACCTGACCTGGTCCGGACTGCGGAACGTAACGGGCTATACCGTTTCTTATTTCCAGACGGCCAAGCCCACGGAGACCCGGGAAGTGCGTGTGGACCGCAGCAGCGCCACCATCAGCGGGTTGGAGGATTTGAAAGAATATACGTTTATCGTCACTCCGATTGCGGATGGCTGGGTGGGCAAGCCTGTGGATATAAAAGCCACGCCGGAGCCTACGAAGGCACCTTCCGCACCGGATATGGTGACCGTTACGGAGTTGGATGGTGCGCTGCGCCTGTCCTGGAAAGCCAGTAAGGGCGCTACCTATTATAAGGTGTACTATGCCGAAGGCGATACTGGGTTCCGGCAGCTGGAAGGCAGCTTGTCTACGACGAATACCAATATTGCCGGACTGAAAAACGGCACAACGTATTCTGTGTATGTGGTATCCGGCAACAGCGCGGGAGAGAGCGGGCCCTCCCGGGTCTATCAGGGAACGCCCATGGCCGTGAGCTACGAACGTCCGGCCGGAATTCCCACAGAAGGCGTGCTGGATTACACGGCCATTGACAAAATCTGGCTGGCTGCGGAATACAATGTTTCGCCCACGGAGTACAGCAGCGAGAATCCCTTCAAGCCGGAAAATATGGCGGACGGGGACTACAGCACCCACTGGACGGCCCATCCCAACTGGTGGAACAGCAAGCAGGTGCTGTGCACTTTCAAGCAACCGCAGGATATCAGCAGTGTGATCTGGGTGCCCCGGCTGGATGGCAGCTATGCCTCCAACCTCCGGGTATATACCGTGACGGTGTGGCAGGAAGGTGATGACCTGAACGGTCCCGGGCATGTGGTTGCACCGAACCCCGCCCATGTGGATGCGTCCCAGGTGAATAACTGGCTGCCAGTGAAAGGGAATCCCTCTGTGAGCAAGTTTGCGGTACTGCCGATCGAGCCCACGAAGAATGTGGTGAAGCTGGCGGTGACCATCGAGCAGCAGGCATATACGACCGTAAGCCTGTCGGAACTGATGTTCCTGGAATATGACGAGACCCGCTGTTTGCCGGACCAGATCGACGCGCTGTTTGCGGATGAGCTCCATTTGCAACTGGCGGCATCGGTCAATCAGGCGGAGATTGATGTGCTGCGTGCCCGGTTGGTGGGGGACGAAAAGAATTACTATTTGAATTTGGATACCATGGAGGATGAGCTGAAGCTGGCGGAGGAATTGCTGGCTGGGACATCTCAGGGAGCTATTATCAACGGCATCGATTCCTGCAGCGCGGCTGCGGACAGCGCGAAATATAGCCAGAGCGGCAGCGAGCTTCAGCCCCTGGGTGTGGCGGCTAAAGCGGGGCAGACCATCACGGTCTATGCTTCTGGAATTCCCGATGGACAGACTGTGCAGGTTCATGCCAGCCAGTTCAATGCGGAGGCGTCTACCTGGCGGGCGAGCATGGGTACGCTGCAAAACGGAAAAAATATTTTGGTCGTGCCCAAAATCGGCAGCCAGAATACCAGTCGGGGCGGCAGCCTGTATTTGACCTACAGCGGGACCGACGCGGAAAATATCCGACTGCATATCCGCAGAGCTACGGATATTCCCCTGTTGGAGCTGTCTGACTGGTATGAAATGACTGAGGACGCGCGCAGAACGGAAATTGCGGCTTATGTGGATGAACTGATTGCCTATCCTGGAAAGGCTGGAGTGAACTCCGCCAATGAGCAGACTTACTGCCTGAATGTGACAGAGCTGTCTTTGCCCGGCGTATTGCTGTCCCTTCCTGCGCAGTCGGTGCTCACCGGCACCGGCTATACCGCTGGAAGCGGTCGGGAAGCGATGGTGGACACTTTGTACAACAATGTCATGGCCTGGGAAGATGTGATGCACATCTGCAAAACCACCCAGGGCATCGACCGGACTTATGCGCAAAACGACATGACCAGCCGCCAGAATATCCGCTGTATGCAGATGTTTGCCGGCGCCTTCATGTATGCGGCGGGCAATCACATTGGTATCGGCTACGGTTCCTGCGCCGGCATGGTCCGGGGTAAGCCCATTGAGCAGCTGCCTGAGGGTGCTGCGGCGAACCAACTGTTCGGCTGGGGCATCGCCCACGAAATCGGGCATAATATGGACAAGCTGGGCCGGGCGGAAATCACCAATAACCTCTATTCCCTGATGGTCCAAACCTATGACGGCGGCGCCAATGTACTGCCTTCCCGGTTGGAACTGAGCGGAAAGTACGACCAGATCTTCACCAAGGTGGCCCAGGGCTATCCCGGTGCGTCCAACGATGTGTTTGTGCAGCTGGGAATGTACTGGCAGCTCCATCTGGCGTATGACGATGCCGGGGATCCTATGGGCTTCTATAACCGCTTCTTTAAGGCATGGAAGGCCGGGACATACACCCAGGGTACCGCGTCTTATGATGATAAAGTGGCCCTCACGGCTTCGGGTGTGGCTGGGAAGGATTTGACGGAATTTTTCACCCGTTGGGGAATGACCCTCAGCGACAGCACCAAAACACAGCTTTCCGCCTACGGAAAGGACAGCCGGGCCATATGGTACCTGACGGATGCCAGCCGCAGAGCCCGTTTGGAGGGAACTGCCGGAGCTTCCGGGAGTATCAGCGCGACTGCGGCGATGCGCGCAGAGACGAACAATGAAGTTGTGATCTCTGTGAATACGTCTCAGCTTAGGGGGACGGTCCAGGGGTATGAGATCGTACGCAACGGCGTGCCGATCGCCTTTAGTGTGACGCCTGAGTACACTGATGTGATCGGTACCGCGAACCATAAGACGTATGCCTACCAGGTGAGGGCCTATGATATTCTGGGCAATTTGATTTCCACGGCAGACGCAGGGGAGCTCCGGGTGGCTTATGATGTCACTGTGGACCCGGGCAGCTACACTGTGAGCAGAAACGGCGATGATGTGATTTTCACCATGCAGCGGGAGACTGCGGTATCTGGCATTAAGCTGGTCGGTGGGGCATGGCCCACGGAGGGAGACTTTACGGTATCTGTGACGGATAGCGGGAATCAGACGACAGTCGCCAAACGCGGCCGGTTCAGTGAGAACCAGGCTGTGGACGATCAAAATAGTTTCCTGAGCTATTTCAATAAGCCCGGCGCATCCAACGGAGATACCCGGATTTGGACCTATGACGCGGTAACGATCACGGTCACGGGGATCCCTGCAGATGTGGAAACTTCGGATGTGCTTCTGGTCAGTTACGCTGGGGATGACGTGTCCCTTTTGGAGGGCGCTTTTACGGGACGGCTGGCGGAGGCTTATACCTATGGCCCGGGAGCCGGTGATGTGATCCCCGCGGGCACCTTGGTCATTGCAGGCTATTACAGAGGCGACCCGGTGTACAATTATGTGAAAATAAAGGGCCGGTTTACGACGACTACCTTCGACGAGGAGGAGACTGTCCACATTGATTCCTACGAGCGGTATCTGGACGGCGACTGCCTGATGTTTGCGGAGATCCCGGAGGATGGCGCGGTGAGCGATATCAGTGACGGCATCTTCCTGTTTATTCCCAATGTACAGAACGAAGCGGCTCTTCAGGAGGCTACCCACTGCGACGGCGTGAATCTTCTGCCCAGTATGATCCGGGCAGAGATATTCCGCACGGATATGCCGGAAGACACCAGTTCCGGGCGCACCACAGCGGAGACACTGTGGGTCAGCGCTCCTGGGGGAGAGGATCTGCCCATCGTTGTGCTGGAGGACGGCAATCCATGAAAAGACGGAACAAGCTGCTGTGGATACTGGTCATTTTGTCTGTGATTGTGAGCGGACTTTCCGGCGCGGCCTTTGGGATCAGTGACCCGGTATTGACCTATACAGCTTCCGGAACGGGGAGCGCGCTGGTTTATATTGAGGGCTTGGATGGCACGGATGTCTATGCTGTTCAGCTGGAGTTGACCTTTGCCGGCGCGTATCCGGATGCCAAATTCACGGCGTATGACAGCACGGCATATCAGCCGGAACGGGCACCTGTGGTGCAAGACGGTACCACAACACTCACGGTCTATCTTGTCAATGGAGATAAGCCGCTGACCCGGGGGCGGACGCTGACACTGGGGACCTTGTCCCTGGGGGAGAGCTTTACCATGCCGGCCACGGCAAAGCTCTCCGCGCTGGATGAAGCGTCCCGCCCTCTGGCGGGCGTGGATGAAGCGACAGTCGAGGTTCGTCGGCATGTGGATCCATCCTCTGGGTCCAGTCCTACGCCTACGCCTACGCCGGCAGGGAATTTGCCCTTTACAGATGTGGAGTCCCGCCACTGGTTTTATCAGGCGGTGAAATTCGCCTATGAAAACAAGCTCATGTCCGGGATGACGGCCACTGGGTTTGCGCCGGACACGCCTACCAATCGTGGGATGATCGTCGCAATCCTTTATCGTATGGAAGGCAGTCCCGCCGCGGGCCGGGCGGACTTTGCAGATGTGCCGGAGGATAAATATTATACCAAGCCCATTGCCTGGGCGACGGCCAAGGGAATCGTCAGCGGGTATCCGAATGGGACTTTTGAACCGGAAAGCAACATTACCCGGGAACAGCTTGCGGCGATCCTGTACCGCTATGCGGGATATAAGGGATATGATACCGCGGCCCGGTCCGGTCTGGCAGGCTTTCAGGATTTTGTGGATGTGAGTGCCTATGCGGAGGATGCTTTGCAGTGGGCAACCGGCGCGGGCCTGATGTCCGGTGTGACGAAAATGACGCTGGTCCCAAAGGGACCCGCCACCCGCGCCCAAGTGGCGTCGATTCTGATGCGCTTTGCGGAGACTGTGGCAAAATAGAAGAAACGGCACCGCCTTTGGCGGTGCCGTTTTTGTCGGAATGAGGTTCTATTCGGCGTGAAGCGGGCAGAATATCCCGTGTTTGTTGAAAGTGTGATATCATCACGGAAAAGGTGTTACGTTCCGGTTATAATGAGACCACAAATAAAAAACATGGAGGAATGGAACATGTCTGCAATCAATATCAATCAGGATAATTTTCAAAATGAAGTTATGAATTCCGATAAGCCTGTCCTTTTGGACTTTTGGGCGCCTTGGTGCGGTCCCTGCCGCATGGTGGTTCCCATTATGGAGGAAATCGCCCGGGAACGTGCGGATATCAAGGTCGGTAAAGTCAATGTGGACGAACAGCCTGAGCTGGCAAGCCGGTTTGGTGTGATGAGTATTCCCACGCTGGTGGTGATGAAGGAAGGCAAAATCGTCAACCAGGCGCTGGGGGCAAGGCCTAAGAATGCGATCCTGTCGATGCTGTGAGGAGGTTCAATTATGGGATTCTTGGATTTTTTGAAGCAGCCTGATATCAATCAGGGCGTAAAGACGTATCAGGCAATTCCGGGGGCGGTTCTGCTGGATGTGCGGACACCTCAGGAATACAGGGAGGGGCACATTCCCGGCAGCAGGAACGTGCCGCTGCAGACAATCGATGAAGTTGCCGCTGTGACTGAGAATAAGGACGCAGCGTTGTTCGTATATTGTTATTCCGGTGCCCGGAGCCGTCAGGCGATGCGCCAGCTGCAACATCTGGGATATTCCAATGTGTCCAATATCGGCGGCATTGCCGCGTATTCCGGAAAGGTGGAGCGATAATATGAAGGTTGTGATCGTGGGCGGCGTGGCAGGCGGAGCCACTGCCGCGGCAAGAATTCGCCGGCTGGATGAGCAGGCAGAAATCGTAGTATTTGAACGTTCGGGCTTTGTGTCCTACGCCAACTGCGGGCTGCCTTACTATATCGGAGATGTGATCACGGAGCGAGAGGCGTTGTCGCTTCAAACACCGGAGAGCTTTTTCTCACGTTTCCGGGTCAGTATGAAGGTGCGTCATGAGGTCACGGCCATTCATCCGGAGCGGAAAATAGTCTCTGTCAAAAATTTGGAGACCGGAGAAGCGTTTGAGGAACGCTATGATAAGCTGCTTCTGGCTCCCGGCGCGAAACCGACCCAGCCGCGGCTTCCCGGCACCGGGATCGACCGGCTGTTCACATTGCGTACTGTGGAAGATACGTTCCGTATCAAGGAACACATCAACAAACATCATTCCAAGTCTGCCGTACTGGCAGGCGGCGGCTTTATCAGCTTGGAACTTGCGGAAAATCTGCGGGAACTGGGTCTGGAGGTTACCATCGTTCAGCGTCCCAAACAGCTGATGAATCCCTTTGACGCGGATATGGCAGCTTTCATCCACAGCGAAATGCGCAAGCATGGTGTTCAACTGGCGCTCGGACACACAGTAGAGGGTTTTTCGGAAAAGGACGGCGGTGTGGATGTGCTGCTGAAGGATGGCCCATCCCTTCATGGAGATATTGTGATCCTGGCCATTGGTGTTACACCGGACACGGCCTTGGCAAAAGACGCCGGGCTGGAATTGGGCATTAAGGGCAGCATTGTTGTGAATGACCGGATGGAGACCTCGGTGCCGGACATCTATGCTGTAGGGGATGCGGTGCAGGTGAAGCACTATGTCACCGGGGAGGATGCCGTGATTTCTCTGGCAGGTCCCGCCAACAAGCAGGGGCGTATCGCCGCGGACAATATCTGCGGCGGCAACAGCCGATATCAGGGAACGCAGGGCAGCAGCGTTGTCAAGGTGTTTGATATGACCGCGGCGGCTACCGGCATCAATGAGACCAATGCAGAAAAAGCCGGGCTGGATGCAGACACGGTGGTCCTGTCTCCCATGAGCCATGCCGGGTACTATCCCGGCGGGAAGCTGATGACGATGAAGGTCGTCTTTGAAAAAGAGACATACCGCCTGCTCGGCGCCCAGATCGTAGGGTATGAAGGCGTGGATAAGCGCATTGACGTGCTGGCCGCGGCCATCCGCGGAGGAATGAAGGCCACGGAGCTGAAGGATTTGGAACTGGCTTACGCGCCGCCTTACTCTTCTGCCAAGGATCCTGTGAACATGGCGGGCTTCATGGTGGAAAATATTTCCAGGGGAACGGTCAAGCAGTGGCATTTGGAAGATGCGGCCACACTGCCTTATGACGGCAGCGTGACACTGCTGGATACCAGAACCGCGGGAGAATACGCTTCCGGGCATATTAAGGGCTTCCGGAACATTCCCGTGGATGAACTTCGGGAGCGTCTTGACGAAATCGAAACGGGAAAGCCTGTCTATGTGATTTGCCAGAGTGGCCTGCGCAGCTATATTGCCTGCCGTATTTTGGAGGGAAACGGTTATGAGGCCTACAACTTCTCTGGAGGCTTCCGGTTTTATGACGCAGTGATGAACGACCGGGGACTGATTGAATCGGCAACGGCCTGCGGCATGGATCGGCAAATGGAATGAGAGACATTGGAAATCGCATAAAAATCCCCGGCAACAGCAGGCACATTTTTTGCTGTTGCCGGGGATTTCCCACGATTGATGAAACGGTTTTCAATCGACAGTGAGGGATTCCAGTTTTTGGGGGGCTACGACCTCGACCATACCACGGGACAGTTTGACGATCCCTTCATTCTGAAAATAACGGAGCATCCGGGTGATCACTTCTCTGTGGGAGCCAAGGTGGTTTGCGATGGTTTCGTGGGTGATCTTCAGCTTGTCGCTCCCTTGGATGGAGCGTTCTTCCAGGAGGAATGCGGCGACTCGTTTGTCCAGACTCTTCCACATAATCTGCTCCACGAGCCACATGACATCAGAAAACCGAGTGGCCATCAATTCGTTGGTATAGTTTGAAAGCGGCGCAGATTCTTCCATAATGCTTTTGTAGGTTTCTGCGGGAATGATCCAAAGTTCCGTATCTTTTTCAGCTTCTATGGTTACCTCAAATTGGATGGAGCGCAGCATACAGGAAGCGGAGAACAGGCACATATCTAAATCAAACAGGCGGTAAATGGTAATTTCCCGGCCTTCATCAGAGAGAATATAGGCACGAAGCAGACCGGACTTTACCAGCAGCAGACCGGTGCAGTCCATACTGCCGTTGTGGATCACGGTGCCCTTGCCGACCTTACGGGTCATCAAAGCGCCGTGAATCCGCTCCTGCTGGGGGGCTGTGAGCTTGTTCCAAACGGGAAAACAGTTTTGAAAATCCATGATCTCCCTCCTTTTGCAAAATCAGTATAGGTTATCAACATACATCTGTCAACTGAGGCTTTGCGGTCAAAGGTGAAGAAATTCCCGCCAGAGTACCGTTTTCGACGGAGCTGAAAACAGTACGGTGGCGGAAAATTTCCATAGGCGGAACTCATTTCCGCTGTTAAATGGTACAACACAAATAGAAGCTCCCATCCAAAGGATGAGAGCTTCTATTTGGTGCGGGTATGGGGACTTGAACCCCAACGCCTTGCGGCACGAGAACCTAAATCTCGCATGTCTGCCAATTCCATCATACCCGCATATTTCATGAAAACATGGACATGATAGCACAAAACCTGGATTTCGTCAATCGAAGGCTTGACAATACCCGGATTTGTGATAAAATGTGTACGTTAAAAGCGAGGAAAAAGTCAATCAAAGACGGTCGGTCCCAAGAGAGGGAGGCAAGGTGAAAACTCCCGTCCGATGCTTTGAGCGCCGCTTTGGAGCTGCCCGCGAGGAACGGGACGGGGCATTCCCGTTATAGAATGACATGAGATTGTACTCGAAAGAGTACGAATCAGGGTGGTACCGCGAGCAAAGCTTCGTCCCTGTGGGACGGGGCTTTTTTGTTTTTTAGGAGGAATGAAAGAAATGGCACACAAAGCGTATGGTTTGAACGAACTGCGGGAAATGTTCCTGTCGTTTTTTGAGACAAAGGACCACCTGCGGCTGCCCAGTTTTTCCCTGATCCCGCAAAATGACCCGTCTTTGCTCATCATCAACTCCGGCATGGCGCCTATGAAGCCCTATTTCACCGGAGAGGTGGAGCCGCCCCGGCACCGGGTATGTACCTGCCAGAAGTGCATCCGTACAGGTGATATCGAGAACATCGGCAAGACCGCCCGTCACGGCACCTATTTTGAGATGCTGGGCAACTTCTCCTTCGGCGACTACTTCAAGCATGAATCCCTGGCATGGAGCTGGGAATTCCTCACCAGCCCCCAGTGGGTAGGTCTGGAGCCGGAGCTGCTGTACCCCAGTGTGTACGAAGGGGACGACGAGGCCTATGACATCTGGATCAACGAAATTGGCGTGCCGAAAGAGCGCGTGGTGAAGCTGGGCAAGAGTGATAACTTCTGGGAGCACGGCTCCGGTCCATGCGGCCCTTGCTCGGAGATTTATTATGACCGCGGCGTGGAAAAGGGATGCGGCAAGCCGGACTGCGCGCCGGGCTGTGACTGCGACCGGTTCATGGAAGTCTGGAACAACGTGTTTTCCCAGTTTAATAACGACGGCGAGGGCAATTACACCGACCTGGTGCAAAAGAACATCGACACCGGCATGGGGCTGGAGCGTCTGGCCTGCGTGAGCCAGTGCGTAGACTCCCTGTTCGACGTGGACACCGTCATGAACATCACCAACAAGGTCTCCGAGCTGACCGGCGCGACCTACGGGCAGTCCCATAAAATGGACGTGTCCCTGCGTGTCATCACCGACCATATCCGCTCCGCGACCTTCATGATCGGCGACGGCATCCTGCCGTCCAACGAGGGCCGGGGCTACGTCCTGCGCCGTCTGCTGCGCCGTGCCGCCCGGCACGGCAAGCTGCTGGGCGTGAACGAACCCTTCCTGTACAAGGTTTGCGACACGGTCATCCGCGAGAACCAGAACGCCTATCCTGATTTGAAGGACAAGCAGGATTACATTATCCGGGTCATCAAGGTGGAGGAGGAGAACTTCGCCAAGACTATCGACACTGGCCTGCGCATCTTGTCCGAGCTGGTGGACAGCCACAAAGCCAAGGGCGAGACCGTGTTCTCCGGCGAGGACGCATTCAAACTCTACGACACCTACGGTTTCCCCCTGGATTTGACCCAGGACATTCTGGAAGAGCAGGGCATGACCGTGGACGAAGCGGCTTTCAGTAAGCTTATGGAAGAACAGAAAGAGCGTGCCCGGGCTGCCCGGGGTGATATGTCCAATGCTTGGCAGGGCCTGGACCTGGGGCTGGACAATACTCCCACCGCCTTCACCGGCTATGACCGTATAGAGGACGACGGCATGGTTTTGGCGCTGGTCACGGAAGGCGAGGTCTCCGGCGTTCTGAAAGCCGGGGAAGAGGGTATTGTGGTGCTTGACAAGACTCCGTTCTACGCAGAAATGGGCGGCCAGACTGCCGACCACGGCACGATTGAGACAAGTGGCGCGGTCTTTGCCGTGACCGATGTGCAAAAGAACAAGGGCGGCAAATATCTGCACTACGGCAAGATGACCTCCGGGGAACTGAAGGTGGGCGATGCTGTCACCGCCAAGCTGGATACCGAACGGCGCAACGCCATCATGCGCGCTCATAGCGCCACGCATCTGCTGCAAAAGGCCCTGCGTTCCGTGTTGGGCGACCATGTACAGCAGGCGGGCTCTCTGGTAGAGCCGGACCGCCTGCGCTTTGACTTCACACACTTTGCTGCCATGACCTACGAGGAAAAGCTGGCGGTGGAGCGGCTGGTGAACCTATCTATTTTGCGGGGTTATGATGTTTGCACCGAAGAGCTCCCCATTGAGGAAGCAAAGAAGCGCGGCGCGATGATGCTGTTCGGCGAGAAGTACGGAGACACGGTCCGGGTGGTGGATATGGGCGGTTACTCCGTGGAATTCTGTGGCGGCACGCATCTGGACAACACGGCCAAGGCCGGACCGTTCCACATCGTGTCCGAATTCTCCGTGGCCTCCGGCGTGCGGCGTGTTGAAGCCACCACCGGCCTTGCCACGTTGGAAGGACTGCACGAAGTGGAAGAACGCATCGCGGAGGCGGCCAATGCCATCAAGGTCAAGCCCGGCGAGATCGTGGCCCGGGTGGTGTCTCAAATTGAGGAGATCAAGGAACTGCACCGGGAGATTGAGCAGCTCAAGGCGAAGGCCTTTGCCGGGGATGCGGAGCAGATTCTCTTCTCTGCCAAGACCGTGGGCGATTTGAAGGTGCTGACCGCGACCAAAAACGATATTTCCGTGGACGATCTGCGCAAGCTGGGTGACCTGCTGCGGGACAAGGCCCCTAACGTGGTGGCGGTTCTGGCAGGGGTGACCGGCGAGAAGATCAGCCTGCTGGCGGTCTGCGGCAAGGACGCCGTGGCCAAGGGCGTGAAGGCCGGGGAACTGGTGAAGAGGGTCTCCGCTGTGTGCGGCGGCTCCGGCGGCGGCAAGCCCGATTCCGCCATGGGCGGCGGCAAGGACTTGCTGAAATTGGACGATGCGCTGGCTTCCGTGGACGATTTCGTGGCGGAAAAGTTGGGACTGTGAGAAAGGAGACGTACCATGGCTGAGTGTTTGTTTTGTAACATCATCGCGGGGGACATCCCCTCTACCAAGGTCTACGAGGATGAGACTGTCTATGCCTTCCGGGATATCAATCCCCAGACCCCAGTGCATATCCTGGTCATCCCCAAGACTCATATCGAAAGCGCCGCGGCGGTCACGGAGGAGAACAAATCATTGGTGGCGGACTGCTTCGCCGCCATTGCGAAGATTGCCAGGGCCGAGGGCTTGGACAGCGGCTTCCGCGTGGTGACCAACATCGGCGACGACGGCGGCCAGACCGTCCATCATCTGCATTTCCACATTCTGGGCGGCGTGAAGCTCAGCCCGAAAATCGTGTGAAAGCGAAAAAGCTGCGTAGGGGCGCACCTATGTGAGCGCCCGCAAAACGCCTTTCCCCCCTGAGTGGGGAGGGCTTGTGGGCGACCCTTGCGGTCACCCGTCATCAAACTCCCGCGCAAGCGGGAGTTTTTTGAAAATGCAACCATATGGCGTGATTTTACCTCTTAGAACACTGCGTATGATATGCTGTGCGAGAGGTGATATCATGGAATTTCGACGAATCAAAGAGATGCGGATGGAACATCATATGACACAGAAAGACGTTGCAGCGTATTTGCATGTGCATCGAAACGTATACAGCCGCTATGAAAAAGGGATGACGACCTTTCCGGGGTCAGCGGTAGCCATGCTGGCGGATTTATACCAGTGCTCCATGGATTATTTGTTAGGGCGGAGCGATAAACGATGATCCGCCGGTTGGCCTGGGCGGCCTGCTCCTTTTCTGCGGGGGTATTTTTGGCGCATTTTCTCGTGCTGGAGCCGTATTGGCTCTGGTGCGCGGCGGGGTGCGCCCTGTTGTGCCTGCCGGGACTGCTTTTGAAGGGCAAGAATCGTCAGCGGGCGTTGCTGCTGTGCGGATTTCTCGCGCTGGGCTTTGTGCGCTATTGGGGACAGATGGCCTTTGTCATTTCCCCGGCGGAAGCGTTTGCTGGGGAGACCCGTGTCATCACGGCCCGGGTAACGGATTATCCTGTGGTGAACGACGGATATACTACCGTTTATGTGCGTTTGATGGATGAGACTCTGCCGGACCGGAAGGCGATGTTTTACAGCTATGACGGCGTGTGTGACGACCTGCGCCCGGGAGATATCATTACGTCGGAGGCCCGCCTGCGTTCCGCCCTCACCCGTATGGGCGAAGAGACGGATACCTACATTTCAAAAGGCATTTCCCTGCGGGGTTATTTCCAGGGAGAAATGAACTGCAACGGCCGCTGGTGGGCATCCTTTCTCTACATGCCGAAAGAGGCAGCGCATGTGCTGCGGGAAACCTGCGAACGGTTGTTTCCGCCCCGGACGGCTATGTTTCTGAAGGCACTGACCACCGGAGAGAAGTCGGATATTTATCTGGACCCGGAGGTTTATGTGTCCTTGTCCGTGGCCGGTATTATGCATGTTGTTGCGGTTTCCGGAATGCATGTGATGCTGCTGCTTTCCGTGGTGAGCATGGTGCTCGGCAACCGAAAGGGCATCGTCGCGGGCGTTGCTGCCATTGTATTTTTCGGCATTATGACCGGTGGTTCTCCGTCGGTGACCCGGGCGGTGCTGATGCAGGTGGTCTATTTGCTTGCGCCGCTTCTGCGCCGGGAGGCAGACGGCATTACGACTTTATCGGCGGCGTTATGTGTATTGCTACTGGCCGACCCCTGCGCGGCAGGGTCCATCAGCTTGCAGCTGAGCTTTGCGTCGATGGCGGGACTGATTTTGCTGACGCCCAAAATTTATGATTGGCTGAGCGGAAGATTTAAGCCCGGAAACGGCATGGCGGGCCGCATTCAGCGGGGATTGCTTTTATCCGTGTCCGCGACGGTTGGAGCTACGGTGTTTTCCACTCCTATCTCCGCGCTGCATTTTGGATATGTGTCTTTGTACGGCGCGTTAACGAACATCGTCACGATGTACACCGTGCCCCTGTGCTTCATCGGCGGGTTCGCGGGCTGTATTCTGGGACTGTTTGTCCCGGCAATGGGACAGCTGGCGGGCGTTTTGCTGTCTGTTCCGGTGGAACTGACCCATATGGCGGCGGGCGCGGTGTCAAAGCTGCCGTATGCGGCGGTGTACCTCTCTGGCAATGGCATGGGCTGGTGGCTGCTGGGGGTGTATGCCCTGTTCGCGCTGACCTATTTACTGAAAGGAAAGAGGCCTTACCGGCCGCTGTTTCCGACTGCTGCCGCGGTGGTGAGCCTGTGTCTGCTTATGGGCGGTTTGACGGCCCGCTACCGGGAGGGTACGACAGTTACGGCTGTAGATGCGGGACAAGGGCAGAGCATCGTCTTTCTGGATGGCGATACCACGATGGTGGTGGACTGCGGCGGAGATTTTAACGGCGCGGCCGGTGACCGGACTGGGGCATATCTGCTGGGCCGTGGACGGCAGGAGATTGATCTGCTGGTATTGACCCATCTGCATCGGGACCATGTGAATGGGGTTACCCGGCTGGTGGCCAGAGTGCCTGTGAAGCATCTTATCCTCCGGGAAAAGCGGAGGATGAGGACCGGGCGCTGGAAGAAATTTTGTATTATGCGGAACGCCAGGGGACAGAAGTGACCTTTTTGGAAGAGACAGCTCAATGGATCTTGGATGAGTTTGACCTGGTCTTGTACCTGTCGCCCTACAAAGGGGAGAATCAGGGGATTATAGTGCAGGCCAGCGTGGAAAGCTACGATGTGCTGGTGCTGGGAGATGTGAACCATACGGCGGATAAATGGCTGGTTCGGGAATTTGGGCTGCCGGATGGGGAACTGATCGTTGCGGGGCATCATGGTGCGAAGAGCTCTACCGGAGAAGTGCTTCTGGATGCGTTTACACCGGAAACAGCGCTGATCTCCGTGGGCTACAACAATTATGGACATCCGACGCAGGAAGTACTGGATCGATTCGCTCGCCGGGGAATTGCGGTGCGGCGGACAGACCGAGAGGGAAATTTAGAGATAAGGATCGGGGAGCATGGCGAAGAAGGAAATTCTTGATTACGGGAAATTAAAAAAGACCCTCCAGGAGGAAGGCCTGCGGCGCGTCTATTTGCTCTATGGACCGGAGGAGTATCTGCGGGAAGATTTTGTGACGCTTCTGAAGCGGACCTGCTTGCCGGAGGGTGGGGAAGACTTCAGCTATAAACGATTGAATCAGGAGGGCTTTTCCGTGCGTGCCTTGGAGGATGCGGTGGAAGCTCTGCCGTTTCTGACCGAGCGCAGTTTCGTGGAGGTGCGGGGCGTAGATCTGAACCGGATGGGAGAGAACGACGGAGAAAAGCTCACCAAGCTGATGGCGGATATCCCGGAATACTGTACGCTGGTATTTGTACAGGAGGTGGGCTTTGAGCCGGATGGACGGAAGAAACTCATCAAGGCCATCAAAAAGCACGGGCAGGATATAAACTTTACGGAGCAGCCTCAGACCAGCATCGTCAAGTGGGTACGCCGCCGGTTTGCGGTCCATGGAAAGGCTATTGAACCGGAAACAGCACTGTATTTGGTGAATTTCTCCGGGCATTTTATGCAGCAGCTGATCCCGGAGATCGAAAAGCTTGCGGCTTACGCGCAAGGGGAAACCATTATGGAAGAGGATATCCGGGCGGTCGCCTCCAAATCTGCGGAAACCGCAGTATTTGAACTGTCGGACCGTTTGGCGTCCCGGGACTATGACGGAGCGGCTGAGGTGATGGGAGAGCTGTTGGGGCGCAAGGATACGGAGCCGATCATGCTGCTGGCCATGATCGGGAACCAGATGCGGAATATCTATGCCGCGAAATTGGCGGAGCTCGAGCACCGGGACGGGACGTATCTTGCGGAAGTGACCGGCGTGCGTTATGATTTCCTGGTGCAGAAGTTACGGAGCAATGCAAAAAAATTCTCCGCATCCCGTTTAGAACGGGCTGTGGAGCTGTGTGCGGAGACAGACTATCTGATGAAAAGCAGCGGCGCGGAGGATGAGGACCTGCTGAAAGATTTGCTGATAAAGCTGGCCTTTGATGAGGACTGAGATGGAAAAAATACGGGTCAAAGAAGTCATTGTCGTGGAGGGAAAGTATGACCTGAACACGCTGAAGCAGGTACTGGACGCTACCGTTGTTGCTACCGACGGCTTTGGAATTTTCCATCAAAGAGAGAAACTGGAGTTGATTGCCCGGCTGGCGAAACAGCAGGGCGTAGTAATCTTGACAGACTCGGACGGCGCGGGATTTGTGATCCGCAATTATTTGAAGGGCTGTCTGGATCCCGGGGTGGTGAAGCATGCCTATATTCCGGATATTACCGGGAAGGAACGGCGTAAGGCGCGGGCTTCCAGAGAAGGGAAGCTGGGCGTAGAGGGAATGCGCCCGGAAATACTGCTGGAAGCGCTCCGCCGGGCGGGCGCTACGTTGGACGACGGGGTGCAGGAGGCTCATGGAAAAATCACCAAGGCGGATCTATATGCGTTGGGACTTTCCGGCAAACCGGACAGCGCACGACAGAGGGCAGAGTTGCTGAAGCGGCTGGATTTGCCGGAGCGGCTTTCCCCCAATGCGCTGCTGGATGTATTGAATGTGCTGGTTACGAAAGAAGAGCTGTTTGCTATGTATCGCTGAAGTGATCTTCCGCGCAGGCCACGCCGATAATTGCCATGAGCAGGATGGCCTGAGGCATTTGCGTCATGGATTGGGCAATGTGGTAGAGGCGCAGGCTTTCAAGCGCCGCCATATCTACTTCCAATAACAACAAAAATCCGCAAAACAGCAGGACGCAGGACAGGCAGAGTGCCCGGGTCAAAATCCACCAGGATAATTCATGCATGCCCAGAAAGGCATTCAGCATTCGCTGTGCCGTTGATTTCATGGTAAACACCCCCATACCATTTTACGCCGGGGAAAGCAGTACATCAAGACACAAAAGCTGGACCGGAAGGGATTTTTTCCCTTCCGGTCCGTCTTTTTTTGGCCGCCTGATAACATTAAATGCACAGAGACTCAAACCGAGTCCGCTGTGCATTTTTCTTTTTATTCCGACCAAATGAGACGGAGGTGAGACCGACGGGAAAATACCGCTACCTGACCCTCGAGGACAGGAAAAAGATCGAGGCGTGGCACAAGCTCGGCGACCGCCCCACGGACATCGCGGGCCGGCTATCCGTCCATTACACCACGATCTACAAAGAGCTCCAGCGCGGCGCGACCGGCGAGCTGGACGAAAACCAGCGCGAGGGGTACAGCGCAGAGCTCGCCGAGAGGCGGCTGCGGGCGAACTTCAAGCGCAGAGGAAAGAAACCGATCGCAGAGTCGCTGCCCACGGGCGGCTGAAACCCCCGGGATCTCCCGGGCCGAAAGGAGTGAACAGAATGAGACAGCAGCACACGGCCCCGACACACAGAAAGCAGACAAGCCTCGCCTCTTGCGTGGCCTTTTCGGTGTAGTCGTCGGCCGTGTTTTCTTCTATCTCATTCCCATCACCAACGCAGAGCACCGGCCACCGGCCGGCCGAAATGAAAGGAGCACACCATGACAAACGAAGAACTCAAGCTGAAGGTCATAAACGCGCAGGCCAAGGTCGAAAAGAAGGCCGCTATCCTGTGGAAGCATAGGCAGCAGCTCGACAAGCTGATCACCAAGGGCGCGGACGACTACGCGATCCGCAGCAAGCACAGCGACATCGGCGAGGCTTCCAAGAAGCTCTCGGAGGCTCAGGCTTCCCTCGCCAACTGGAAGGAAAAATACGCCGAGAAAATAAGGCAGGACGACTACCTCGAGGCCAATGCGCCGGAGATCCTCGTGAAGTTCCTCGACGACTGGAAACAGAGAGCGATCAGCTACTACCTCCGGCGCTATGACAGTTTTATCGAGTTCAGGGAGGAGCTGAAGCAAAAGGAGCGGGACGCTCGCCTTGAGGCCCTGAGAACGCTGCCGGAGCTCGAGAGGGCCCGCGAGATCCTCAAGGGCAGGGAGATCACAGACTACGATCTCGCCAACCTGTTCCCCCGTCGGCCGGTCGAGGCGTTCCTTCAGGATCGCGGGCTCGAGTACCACCAGATCAAGGAAGCCCTCAGCGAAAAGAGTGACGCAACGATCTCTCGTATGCTGAGCTTCAGAGACCCGGCCGAGCGCGCTGCATGGCTCGAGAAAGACATCGAGCAAGAACGCCGGGCCAAGCTGCTCGACCTGATCTCGAGGATCATGAAGGTCGTGGGGCGTATCACCGACGCCAGCGATCTCAGGATCGGCCCGAAGGGCGACATCAACGGGATCATCGTGGGGACGGAAGGCCGGGCCAAAATTGAGACCATCGGCGCCGGCGGGTACAACATTCAATGCTTCCATTTCCGCACCCTGATCCACGAGTACAAGTGAGGAGGAGAACATCATGATTAACTACACCAAACTCGTCGAAAAGGCTGCCCCGCGTATCAAGCAGGAGCGGGAGCACCTCGGCCTTGAGAAGAAGGAGGTCGCTGCTGAGCTCGGCTACGGGCTCAGCAACTACTCCTCCTATGAGGCCAAGACCCTCCCGTCGATCGAGCGAGCGGTCGAGCTGGCCCAGTACTTCGGGTGCAGCGTCGACTACCTGCTCGGCCTGAGCGATACCAGAGAGCCGCAGAAGGCCCTCCTCCCCGGCGCAGCCCACCAGATAGCCGAGGAGTACCTCGAGCGCTATCGGAACTCGATACCGCGCAAGGCGTTCATCGAAGCCGTGGATCGGATCGCAGGAAAGGCGGCGCACCAACCGACCGACGCCGGAGAAGGTGCCCCCGGCATTGAACTCATAAAGCGGCCGGACATCACGGCCGGCGAGCTCGCTGACCTGCTGAGCGGCGCCTGCCCTCCCTTCCGCTGCGAAAACAGCAACGCGCACTGCGACGACCATAGCTGCCGGGCCTGCTGGCTCTCGTGGCTGACAACCGGGCAGCCGCCGAGGAAGGAGGAAGCCCATGGCTGACATCGGCAAGTATGACGCCGCCCTCCTCTGCCGGGCGTCATTCCCGTCGACACTCGAGGAAACGGGCCAGCGCTGCACCGTGGAGGTCACAGTCTACCGGCTGAACGCCATCGCGGTCAACGCCTTCCTGCTGGACGGCCCCGAGACGCTGCGCAGCCACCTCGGCCTCAGCGAGATCGACAACTACATAACCAAGCACGAGGTCGACGACATCGTCACCGTCGTCCGCGTCACCAGAGAGGAGGTGACAGCGTGAGCGACATGATCCCCACCAACCCCGTCACCGAGGAGCTCGCTGCCGTCGTGGCAGCCAGCTCCCCGGGCATTGACCCGGAGGCGGCCCACCAAATCGCAGAGCAGGCCGCCCTCCTTCGGGTCTCCCCGGAGACCCTGAAGCAGATCCTCGAGGGCTTTGAGAAAATAGCCGAGACGCTGCGGCAGATCGCCAACATCATCACCGAGGCCCTGAAGCCGCTCGTCGAATGGGCGACCAAGGCCGTCCGGCGCTTCTTCGAGTCCGTCGCCGGCGGCATAGTACCGAGGAAGTGGCTGCACCTCGCCAAGCACGCCAAGAAGGCACGAACGCGCAAGAAGTACCGCAAGAGGATCCGGGAGGCGGTCATCACCTTCCTCTGCACCAGCAGAGAGGAGGTGCCGGCGTGATCCTCGTCAGCTACGAAAGCCACAAGGGCGGCGTCAACAACATCGCCGTCGCAACCGACCCCAAGACCGGCGCCTTCGCCACGAGCACCAAAGGCAAAGAGCGGGCAATCCAAAACCTGCGGCGCCAGCTTAAAAAAAGGAGGGCCACATAATGCCCAAGATCGCATACATCGAGAAGAAGTTCAAGCCCGAGAGCCTTGCCCTGATCGAGAAGATCAACGGCGTCATCAACGAGTACTCCCGGCAGGGCTTCAGCCTGACGCTCCGACAGGTATATTACCAAATGGTGGCCCGCGCCATCATTCCCAACAGCGAGCGCAGCTACAAAAACCTCGGCAACCTGATCAGCGAGGCCCGGCTCGCCGGGCTGATCGACTGGCAGGCCATCGAGGACAGGACGCGCAACCTGCGCGCGAACTCCCACTGGTCCACCCCCGGCAGCGTTATCGACTCGGCTGCCTACTCCTACCACCTCGACCACTGGGCCGGGCAGGAGAACTACGTCGAGGTATGGGTGGAAAAGGACGCCCTGATCGGGATCGTCGGCCAGATCTGCCGCGAGCTCGACGTCAGCCACTTCTCCTGCCGTGGCTATGTTTCACAGTCTGAAATGTGGGAGGCTGCCCGCAGGCTGCGGCGCCGCAACGACAACGGGCAGCACATCGTCCTCCTCCACCTCGGCGATCATGACCCGAGTGGGAAGGACATGAGCCGCGACATCGTCGACCGCCTTCAGATCTTCGAGACCTACGACGTCGAGTTCCACCGGCTCGCTCTCAATATGGACCAGATCGAGGAGTACGGACCCCCACCCAACCCCGCGAAACTCTCAGACAGCCGCGCCGCCGGCTACATCGAAAAGTACGGCCGGGAGAGCTGGGAGCTGGACGCACTCGAACCGCAGGTCATCAGTGACATCATCAGAGAACACGTCACCAAGTACCGGGACGAGTCCGCATACCAAGCCGTAAAGAGGCGCGAAGCTCGTGAGAAGGAGCTGCTTGAGGACGTGGCCGAGAACTGGGGCGGGCTCGCTGAAAACTGGGACGAAATCAAAGACACCTACTGCTGAAAGGAGCACATCAACATGAAAATGAAACTCACAGACCTCGCCAGAGGCAAGACCTTCCACTATGCCGGCTTTGACTGGATCACCCTCGGCGCCGAGAACGGCGGGACCCTCGTGGTCATGGCCGACATTCTCAAGCTGGCCCCCTTCGACGAGGACGGGAGCGCCGACTGGCGCGTCGCCTCCTCCCGGAAGTACCTGAACGGTGACTTCTACGAGGAGCTCAAGGAGGCCGATCCCGACAACGGTGCCGCCATCATGGAGGCCACCGTCAACCTCACCGCAGACGACGGCACCAATCGCGTCACCTGCACCGATCGCGTGTTTCTGCTCACCGCCGAGCAGTACCGATACAACCGCGACGTCCTCGAGCCCCTGAGCGAGTGGTGGTGGACGCTGACGCGGTGGAGCGCGTCGTACTCGTACAACGTGCGCGGCGTCAACTCCGACGGCGCGCTGAGCTACAACTACGCCTACTGCAGCTACTACGGCCTTCGTCCCGCTTTGCTTCTGGCCTCTGATCTCTTGATCTCTGTGGACGAGCCTGACGAGAACGCCAGCGCGGAGGACAAGCTCACCCCCGAGGAGGCCGGTGAGATCATGCGCGACATGGCCAACACCTTCGGCGTCCCCGGCAGCGTCACCTCTGACGAGCTCGCTGCCGGCGTCGCGTTCCTGCTGGGTATGCTCCGGGGAGACGTGGAGCTCAGAGATCGGGAGGCGCCCCGTGAGTAACCTGAGCACCCTGTTCGAGCGGTATGAGGCGGTGGTCCTGTTTGACACAGAGACCACCGGCCTCGACGCCAAGGCCGACAAGATCATCGAGCTCGCCGCCATAAGGGTCGAGCGAACGCCGGCGGGCGGTCTCCGCGTGGCCGGCAAAATGGACAGCTTCATCAGACTGCCGGAGGGCCAGACAATTCCCGAGAAGATCGTGGAGCTCACCGGGATCACTGACGAGATCCTTCAGAGCGAAGGCGTCAGGCCAGAAAAGGCCGCCGACAGCTTCGCCAAGCTCCTCGCCGGGAACAGGATCCTCGTGGGCGCCCATAATGCACAGTTCGACCTACTCTTTGCGAGGGAGCTGCTGCGGGGCAAGAAAATCGCCCGGCTCGACTTCCTCGACACCGTGACCGTCTACAAGGACCGGCGACCGTACCCCCACAAGCTGGCCAACGCGATCATCGCCTACGGGCTCGAGGAAAAGGTCAAGAACAGCCACCGGGCGATCGACGACGTCCTTGCCCTTCTGGAAGTGGTGAAAGCCATGGACGAGGAGCGCGAGGATCTGGCCACATACGTCAACCTGTTCGGCTTCAACCCCAAGTACGGCGTCAGCGGGGCCCGGATCGTCGGAGTCCGCTATGAGCCGCAGGAGTTCAACAACAAAATGACCCGGCCAGAGCAAACGCTCCCGGCCAAGGTCGCACGGAGGGGATCGACGTGAGCAAGAGCCCGCCCATCACCATCACCAGCGAGGAGCTGCGCAACCGTGCAGAGGCAAGCCTCGGCGCAAGGATCCCCGGGGATCTATGGGATCAGGCTGAGAAGCTCGCGCGGCACAAGCTGGACCTGTACCGGCAGAGACAGCCGGGCACTACATACTACGACAACGAGTACCTCGTGCTGCTGACGGCTGACACCGTCCGGGAGGCTGCGTTCAGCCTCCTCACAATAGCGCGGGCCATGTGAAAGGAGACCATCATGCGCGGAAAACATGAACAACAGCGCCGGCCGGGGTCACGGGTCCGTCGCCGGCGTCACCCAATCGGCACCATCATCGCGATCGTGGCCGTCGCTGTGGCCCTGATTGTTTTGGGTACCAGAGCTACCAGCCAAAGCGAGAACTACGCGCCGGCGCCTATTCCGCAGCCGGCCCCGCTGGTCTCTGAAGCGCGACAGCCGGAGCCTGACACCACGCCGGATCTCTCACCGGCGCCGATCGCAACACCAGAGCCAGAGCCGCCGGCGGCCTGCCGCTTTAGTCTGACGCCGGAGGAGCGAGATCTCACGGAGCGGGTGGTCATGGCCGAGGCCGGTGGCGAGAGCTACGAGGGGCAAATGGCCGTCGCCCAGTGTATTCTCAACGCCTGCGAGAAAACGGGAGGCCAGCCTTCCGAGGTCATACTCGCCTATCAGTACGCCAAACCGGCAGACACAGCCACACAGAGCGTCAGGGACGCCGTGGCGGCCGTTTTCGACGCCGGGGAAACAGTAACCACCGAGCCGATCATGTTCTTCTACGCGCCCCGCTGGACCGACAGCAAGTGGCACGAGACGCAGCGCTTCGTCATGGAGATCGGCGGGCACCGCTTTTTTGCGGAGAAAGGAGCCAACCAATGAGCGACAAAACAGAGAAGGCCATCGCCGAGGCGACTGCTGAGGAGCAGACTTCGGCAGAACAGGCCAACACCGCGCAGCCGGAGGAGCTGCCGGTCATCACTCTCGAGGAGATCGAAGGCATTGATCTCCCGGGGGACAACGCAGCCACGGGAGCCGGCGACGAGATCGGCCGCCCGACCTTCAGGATCGCCGACGACGACTGCGCAGACTGGGCGATCCGAAAGATCGCAGCCGAGAGGGCTGAGCGTGACCGCATTGTGGGGCTGGCCAAGAGCCAGATCTCCCGCCTTCAGGAGCAGATCGACAAAGCCGAGCACCGCTACACGCAGAACACGGCGTTCCTCACCGATCGGCTCGCTGACTTCTTCAGGGGAGTCCCCCACCGCGCCACAAAGACCACCGAGAAGTACCGCCTTTTGAGCGGCACCCTGACCATGAAGCTCGGCAAGCCCACGCCGAAGGCCGACGACGCCAAGCTCGTCGAGTGGCTGAAGGCAAACGGACACGGGGATCTGGTCAAGGTCGAGGAGAAGGCCGCGTGGGGCGAGCTGAAGAAGCTGCTCAGCTTCACCGGGAGCATGGCCTGTATTGAGGCCACCGGCGAGATCGTCGAGGGCGTGACCGTCGAGCAGTCGCCCGACGTGTTCACCGTCGACCTGTAAAGGAGGGGCACCATGGCAGAAACGACCAAGAAAGCCGGCGCAGATCCCAAGGAACGGGAGCCCGCTGCCGTCCCCCATGAGGCCCTCAGCCTCCGTCAGAAGCTCGTCGAAATGAGGAAAGCACTGCCGACCATCAAGAAGGAGCGGCACAGCGACGGCGTCAAGTACGCATATTCCAAGGTCGACGCGATATGGGGCCCGATCAGGCCCATCATGGACGAGCTGGGCGTTCAGTTCGAGTTCGTCCGCGAGGAGGCCACCAAGAAGGACGGCAGCGGCAACCCCGTCTACTGGACGACCATGACCACCAAGACCCGGCAGGGCGACAAGCTCATGTGGCTCTATGAGAGCGACATGGTGTACCGCTGGGTGAACGTCGACAACGAGGACGAGACCGTCGAGGTCACGCTGCACGCTCTCGGCTGGAATGACGACCCGGCCAAGGCCAAGGGAGCCGCCCGCACCTACGCCGTCAAGTACTACCTGTGGGATCAGTTCTCCGTCGATCAGGGCGAGGACGACCCCGACAACAGCGACTTCGGCGCCACCGGCAAGCAGGGCCAGCAGCCGCAGGGCAACCAGCAGGGCCAGCGGCAGGACGGCGAGGGCCCGAAGCTGCTCAGTCAGGCGCAGCTCGAGAGAATGTATAAAAAGGGCGAGGCCGCCGGCTTCAGCCGTGAGAGCGTCAACAAGCGGATCAGCGAGAAGTACTACAAGGGCAACCCCGCCGAGCTGACCCGCAGCCAGTACGAGGAAATCTGCGCAGCGCTTGACGCTGCTGCGAAATAGGAGGACAACCAATGCTTAACCATATCGACATCATGGGCCGACTCTGCAACGACCCGGAGCTCAGACACACGCCGAGCGGCGTGCCCGTCTGTACCTTCAGGATCGCCAACGACACCGGCCGGAAAGACCGCGACGGCAACAGGATCACGCGCTTCGTGACCTGCGTGGCGTGGCGCGGGAGTGCTGAGTTCGCTGCGAAATATCTGGCCAAGGGCCGGCTCGTCGTGGTCGAGGGCGAGCTCGACGTCAGGGAGTTCACTGACCGGGAAGGCGTCAAGCGCCGGGAGCCCGAGATCATCGTCGGGAGTATTCACTTCGCCGACAGCAAGCGCGGAGACGATCAGCAGGACGGCGCCCCGTCCAACTATGGCACCGGCGGCGACTTTGAGGAACTCGGCAGCGACGACCGCGACCTGCCGTTCTGATACCACTGAAAGGAGGGTGCCCTCATGGCGAACGAAAAAAAGAGCTTCATGCTCTACTACGACTACCGCGAGCAGCTTGCCCTCCTGACCGACGAGGAGCGCGGCCGCCTTCTCATGGCGATCCTCGACTACGGAGAGAACGGCACAGAGCCGGAACTCGAAGGGGCGACGCGCATGGCCTTCTCATTCATTCGGGCGCAAATGGACAGAGACGCCGAGAAGTGGGAGCAGACACGGCAAGCCAGAGCCCGCGCCGGCCAGCAGGGCGGCCTCAGAAGCGGGCAGGCTCGAAAAGCCGCCGCAAGCTCCTCCAAGCAGGGCGAAGCAAATGAAGCAAGTGCTTCATCTGCTTCAGAGGAGGAAGCAGACGGCAGCGAAAGAAGCGTAACAGGTACAGTCACAGTAACAGGTACAGTCACAGGAGAAGAAGGAGCCCCCCTACCCCCCGAGGGGGAAAGCAGCAGCCCGGTCCCGTTTGAGAAGATCATGCAGCTCTATAACACGACCTGCAAGAGACTCCCGAAGATCAAGGTCATCGACGGGCAACGCCGCAAGGCCGTCGCCGCACGCTGGCGCACATACCACTCGCTCGAGACCTTCGCCGAGCTTTTTGAGAAGGCAGAGGCCAGCGACTTCATGCGAGGCGTCAACGACACAGGCTGGGCGGCCGACTTCGACTGGATCATGAGGCCGACCAACATGGCCAAGGTGCTCGAGGGGAAATATGACAACGACCGCATGAAGGGAGGGGCCAGCCGTGAAACCGATCGGCGAGATAATGGCCAGCAGGCAGCCGGACGCCACGAGCTCAAGGGCTTCGCGCGAGCCGACCAGTGAGCCGTCAAGCGTGATATGGAGCAACGACCCGGCGGCCGCTCCGTACAACCCGCCGGCGCCGGTGATCTGCGAGTACTGCGGCGCCGAGCGATACCACAAGGGGATCAACCTGTTCGGCCGTGTTTTATGGCCGCCATACGGCGCCGAGCGCTGCACCTGCCCCGAGGCGGTGGCAGCCTATGAGAAGGAGAAGGCCGAACGAGAGGCCCGGGAAGCTGCCGAGAAGGCAGCGGCCGAGGCTGAGCGCATGAGGAAGCGGATCCAGAGGATCGTCGGCGACTCAGGCATGGGCGAGCGCTTCCTGCGCAGGACCTTCGCCACCTTCGAGGTGACAGAGGAAAACCGCGCAGCACAGCGGGCAGCCAAAAGCTACGCCGACAACTTCGACGCCCTGCTCCCTCACCCCGGGGCGCCGGAGCCCGGGAAAAATGGCCTTTTTATCGCCGGACCGAAGGGCACCGGCAAGACCCACCTCGCCGCAGCCATCGCCAACCAGCTCATGCACGGGGATCCACCGACGGCCGTGATCTGCATGACCATGATCGACCTGCTTGAGCGGATCCGGCGCACCTTCGGCAAGGGAGGCGTCGACGAGGCCGACGTCCTGACGATATACAAGACCGTGCCCCTGCTGATCATCGACGACATGGGCAAGGAGCCGGCGACAGAGTGGGCCGTCTCCACGGTCTACAACATCATCAACGGCCGGTACGAGGCGTACCTGCCCACCATCATCACCACCAACTACGACACGCAAGCCCTGATCCAGCGCATGACGCCCTCGACCACCGGGGACCCGACCACGGCAGAGGCCACGATCGACCGCCTAATGGAAATGTGCAGGGGGATCGTCATGGACGGGCAGAGCTGGCGCTCAAGATAGGAGACCACCATGAACAAAGTCTATATTTGCAGCCCCCTCCGTGGGGACTATGACACCAACATCGCGGCAGCGCGTACATACTGCCGCGAAGCCGTCGAGGCGGGGCACCTGCCGGTCGCCCCTCACATCTACCTCACGCAGTTCCTCGACGACAACAAGCCGGAGGAGCGCAGCCTCGGGCTCGCGCTCGGGCAGCAGCTCCTCGAGGACTGTGACGAGCTGTGGGTCTACGGAGAGCCCTCTGAGGGCATGAAGGCAGAGATCGAGCTGGCGAAAAAGCTGGGGATCAAGATCGTCAACAAAACAGCCCGCCAGCGGAGGCGTGAGCCATGAGCGCGCCGGATCCCCGCAAGCGTCTCCGGGGCGCGCAGTCACGCGTCGCCGGCGAGTACTTTGAGCGGTACATTCTGGCGGCCTGCGAGTGGTACAGGTCCCGGGGCGAGGCAGACATCGACAAGGCCCACGAGCCCATGAAGCCGCTGCGAGCTCCAAACGACCGGGGCCAGTTCCTCGCCTGCTACACAAAACCGGCGCAACCCGATTTTGACGGCACTCTCGCCGGCGGCAGGTCCATCAAGTTCGAGGCAAAGCACACCGACGACAGCCGGATCGAGCGCAGCCGCCTCACAGACCGGCAAATGGAGAAGCTCG
This sequence comes from uncultured Clostridia bacterium, assembly GCA_947644595.1. Taxonomy (GTDB): domain Bacteria; phylum Bacillota; class Clostridia; order Oscillospirales; family Oscillospiraceae; genus HGM13010. The sequence goes on along the minus strand of CANSAE010000004.1, from coordinate 79,154 downwards.
AGAGCCATCACCGTCTCGGCGCCATCGCCTTCGTGCTGGTGAGCTTCAGCCTTCAGGAGTTCGCCCGGATTCCGTGGCCCGTCTGGCGCGACATGGCCAAGATCTACGGCCGCAAGTACATCACCCGCGAGGAGGCCCGGGAGTACGCCGTGCCCTGTGTGGCCGGCACGATCAAGCTGCTCGACAAGCTGCCGCCCGACATCATCACCATCAAAGCCGCCACAGCCGCAGCCGAGGAGATCAAGCAGGCCATGGCCGCCGGCCCCGGGACCATCACCACCCTCGAAGAAGCAGAGGCGCCGGACGTCAGGCCGCTCGCGGTCTATGAGGGGAACGGCCGGAAGGCAGTGGTCGCCGGTGACGGAAACCCCTCCCCGCTCCTCTACTCCACCACCTTCTACAAGGACGGCGAACTCGAGGACGTCAGATACTACCAGAGCAGCGCCGGCGCCCGGCGGGCCGCTCGCACGTTCATCAAGAAAGGAAGGGAGTGACCATGTTGAAAGTTTTGAGCCTGTTCGACGGTATAGCGACCGGGCGACTTGCCCTTGAAATGGCGGGGATTGACGTCGGCCTCTACTTCGCGAGCGAAGTAGACAAAGACGTAAAAGCGGTCGCACGAGCGAACTGGCCCGACATGATCCACCTCGGGCCAGTGGAGACGATAACGGCCACAGACCTCCCAGACATCGACCTCGTAATCGGAGGGAGCCCGTGCCAAGGCTTCTCGAGAGCAGGCAGTCAGCTCAATTTCAACGACCCACGCAGTCGCCTATTTTTTGACTACGCCAGAATACTCGACGAGGTCATGAGAAAAAACCCGAGCGCGAAGTTCCTGCTTGAAAATGTAGCCATGAAAAAAGAGTGGGAGGACGTAATCACGGATCGACTCGGCGTTCAGCCGGTACACATCAACAGCAGGGCCCACTCTCCGCAAAATCGGCCGAGGGCATATTGGAGCAACATCGGCGACCTCACGCAAATCGCTCGCGGGGGGGGGGCAGCCTTTGAACTCCATTATCGACAGAAGTGTCGACACCACGGGCTATGAGGAAAGGGGCGGCATACTGTTCGACCCCTCCATTTCAGAACGCTCCAAGGGGCTCGTGAGTAAGACAAAAGACGGGATCGCCGTCAGACAGGCTACGGCAGCCGGCTTTATTGAGGCACACGACGGCGACGGCGTCTGCCTCGCATTCCCGGGCAGCAACACAAGGCGCGGCCGCGTTATCCATGGGAAAAGCCATACCATCACCTGCGCCTGTGACATTTGCGTATTTTACGACAACATCGTCAGGCACTACACAATCGAGGAGCTTGAGCGGCTCCAATGCCTTCCGACAGGATATACCGCAGCAGCCTCAACGCCAGCAAGAAAAAAGGCCATCGGGAATGGCTGGACGGCCACGGTCATCGCTGAGATCTTCAAACTGCTCAAGGAGGAGTCGAGCACATGATAAAGCTGAGCGGCTACTACATAGCCCCGGAGGAGATCGTGGCGATCGAAGCCGTGGCGAGCAATAGGCCGGACTATCCGTACAGGCTCGCCGTGACCCTCAAAAGCGGGCGGGCGTATAGCGTGGACTACCGGGACGAGCAGCGCCGCAACGAGGTCGCGGACAGCATAGTCCGGGCCGTCGACTTCGCGAGAGACCGGGAGGCACCCCCCACCATGCAGACGATCCGCTGGGCGGTGCAGGCCGAGATCGACAAGCTGAGGCCGTACCTGCGCAGGATCGAGAAGGCCATGAAGGCAGCCGGCGCGGAGCCGGACAACTGAGAAAGGAGGACACCATGGAGCAAAGCACCACAAGGGAGACACGCCGGGCCAGCTATGAGGCCATTCTCCCAAAAGGAGCAGCCCGCCGGCAGCTCATACTCGAGACACTCGGCAGCCGTCGCATGACGGCCAGCGAGATCACGGAGGAGCTGCTGAAGGCCGGCAAGATCACATACTTCAACCGCAACTTCGTCGCCCCGAGGCTGACGGAGCTGAAGAAAAGCGGCGTCATCGAGGCCGTCGGCCGGAGAAGGGCCACCAGATCGGACGCCACCGAGGCCGTATGGGCCAGAAAGGAGTAAATCATGGAGATCAAAGCAGCCACACCGCGTAACAGCATTATGCAAATGGCCCGGGGAGCCTTCGAGGAGCGGGTCGACTATGAAATGGACAAGGTGATCCAGAACATTCTCGACCCCAACACGAAGCCCACCGCCAAGAGAAAGATCACCCTCACCATCGAGCTCACCCCGGACGACGAGCGCAAGCAGATCGCCGTCTCTGTGACGGCCAAGTCGACCCTCGCCACCACCAACCCGGTCGGCACCTCTCTCTATGTCACCGGCGACGAGCACGGCGAGCTCGTGGTGGCCGAAATGGTCCCGCAGATCCCCGGCCAGATCTTCCTCGACGGCTCGCAGCAGGAGTCCCCGAAGATCCTGAAACTGATCAGCCAAGGCTAAAGCGCCAAACACTCAAAACACAAGGAGGACAACACAATGCTCGCAAAACTCATTGACAAGATCATCACCCTGAAGGAGACCAAGACCTTCGAGATCGGCGGCCAGACCTACGCCGACGCACCACTCACGCGGATCCCGCCTCACGTCGACCGCCCCGACTGCGTGCAGGTGAGCGGACTGGACGGCGTCTGCAAGCTGATCCGCACCGAGCTCGCCAAGATCGACACCGTCGTCATGGTGCAGGCCAAGGCGCACAACGCCGTCGAGGTCATGACGACATACCTGCCCGACTTCTCCCGCAATATTCTCTACTGCGCAAAAGCGGACGCCCCGGGGCTGCGTACTGGCTTCAGAAGCCGCGAGGCGGCCCTGATCGAGCTCCGCAGCCTGTTCATTCCCAACGAGGGCACCGCGTACCTGCTCGACCTTCTCGCCAGAATGACCGACGAGAACAGCGTCACCTCCCGGGACAACGGCGTCACGCAGACCGTGGAGGCCAAGCAGGGCGTGAGCTTGAACTGCATGGTAGAGGTGAAGCCCCGCGTTCAGCTCAAGCCGTTCCGCACGTTCCTTGAGGTCGAGCAGCCCGAGAGCGAGTTCCTGATCCGTGTGGACGCGGAGGAAGGGATCGGCTTCTTTGAGGCTGACGGAGGGATCTGGAAGCTGGAAGCCAAGAGGAACATCGCCGAGTACTTCAACACCAACCTCGCCGACCTGATCGAAGCCGGCAAGGTCGTCGTCATGCAGTAACACAACACGGCCGGGCGGGGGCCGCCTCCCCCGCTCGGCACATTCTGAAAGGAGCAGCACCATGAACATCGACAGACTGACCCGCAGGGCCATCAATGCAGAGCCCGGAGCCGTCCGCTGCATGGCTGAGGAGACCAAAGCCTTCGCAGACGTCGGCGACAAGCTCCTCGACCTGATCCTGAACGGGCCAACCATCAACAGTATCACAAAAGGCCAGATCCGCGCCATGCTGCGGGAGACCTACACGGCGCTCAAGCGCTTCGAGAAGATCGGCAGCTTCGCCACCCCATTCATCAACGACCCCCCGGCGATCGTGGCGCTGGCCTTCGCTGAGCTCTACCCCGGCAAAGAGTACGACGCGCAGATCGTCCCGGACATCAGAGACGACGCCGGCGTCCCCGTGTGCGGCTGCACCACATTCAGCACGGATCCCAACGAGCGCCCGCTGGTGGAGATCTCCGGCCAGCTCCCGCTCGTCCACGTCCCCGAGATCCTCGCCCACGAGCTCGCCCATGTGGCCACCGGCCAGCTCACAGAGCACGGGCCCGAGTGGGAGGCCGCGTTTGAGGCCATACAGAAGAAGTACGACGAGATCGCCGTGGACATCTTCGGCCCCATTGAGGAGCCGGCCGTCACCATCACGCCGCACAAGGCCGGAGACGGCGGGATCCTCGCGCTCCCGCTGCGGGAAAACGTGCCGGAGCCCAAGGACGAGAGCTGGAAGCTCACCACCTGCCCCGTCTGCGGCGCCGAGTGCTGGGAGTCTGAGGCAGCCCGACAGGCCATGGCCACCGAGCCCGAGCTGAGGGCCGCCTGTACGGCGTGCGCCCTGAAGGCCGGCACGGCCGGCGGGAAGGAGGAAGCCCATGATCACCAGTGAACGCAAAGCGGAACTCCTGAAGGCTGCGATCCGCTTCTACGGAGAGCCGGCACAGATCGACATGGCCATCGAGGAAATGAGCGAGCTGACGAAGGCGCTGTGCAAGGTCAAGCGGGCCAGAGACACCGCCGGGATCACTGAGACGAGCAGCAACGTCGTCGAGGAGATCGCTGACGTCCAGATCATGCTCGACCAGCTTCGCATAATTTTCGGCAGAGACGCAGCGGCCGAGGAGGAGGCCAAGCTCGAGAGGCTGACCGACCGGCTGAGGAAGGCGACGGCCGGAAGATCGTGCGAAAACTGCGGAAACCCGCGCTGCTCAAATAGCCTCGTCGCCTTCTACTGGGACGAGTGCGTCGACAGTATGTTCACGCAGCACTGGACCCCGAAGAAGAACGGAGACGGCGGGTGGTGGCTGCGGAGCGTAAAGCCGGGGATCCCGTTCATGGAGGGCAGGGCGTGGCACGGCGAGGCAAGCAAGCAAGGCGCCGAGCTGCGCGCAAAAATGCGGCCGGGCAAGGTGTACCTGTATCAGCTATACACCGACATCTTCGTCGAGTTCCCTGATATGGCCACCGCAGACGCCTTCAGGGCGGCCATGAGCAAGAGCTCCCCCGGGTGGGACATTGACCCGGTCGCCGTGATCGACACGTCGGACCCTGCGCAGGCCAAGAACTGGGCCGCCAATATGGAAGAAGGAGGAGAAAGCCATGGATAAAGGAAGCAGCAACAAGGGCGCAGCCGGCGGCGTCGGCTTCTGCGGGCTCCTGACCATCGCCTTCATCGTTCTCAAGCTCACCGGCGTCATCGCGTGGAGCTGGTGGTGGGTGCTGAGCCCGATCTGGATCACCGCAGCCATCACCGTCGGGATCCTGCTGATCATGCTGATCACGCTGATCGTCGTGGCGGTGGCGAAAACGGCAAACGAGAACAAAAGAAACGGGAGGTGACGCACATGGCCAAGACCAAGAAGCCCCCGGAGGAGGCTGCCGCCCCCATGACATACCAGACCACGGCAGAGCCGAAGGCCATGGCCGGCGGGATCCCCGTGTTCTGTGCTCACGACGCCATCGTCCCCACCGAGACGCTGATCCCAAACCCGCGCAACCCCAACAAACACCCGCCGGAGCAGATCAGAGCCCTCGCCAAGATCATCAGAGCCTCCGGCTGGCGCCAGCCCATCACCGTCAGCACACGCTCGGGCTTCATCGTAAAGGGCCACGGCCGCCTCCTCGCTGCTCAGCTCGACGACATGGCAGAGGTCCCCGTCGACTACCAGAACTACGCCAGCGAGGCCGAGGAGTGGAGCGACCTGATCGCTGACAACCGGATCGCCGAGCTCAGCGAGATCGACAGCAAGCTCCTCGCCGACCTCATGGCCGACGTCGACACCGGCGCCACCCCCTTCGAGCTGACCGGCTACACCGAGGAGGAATACGGCAAGCTCGTCACCGCCCTCTCTGAAGCCAAGCACAACGACCTCGAGGATCCTGACGCCGTCATTGAGCCGCCGGCCGAGCCCGTGACGAAATATGGGGATCTCTGGATCGTGGGCCGCCACCGCCTCATGTGCGGAAACTGCACCAATCCCGAGGACAAGGCGCTGCTGCTGGCTGACGCAGCCCCGGAGCTGCTGCTCACAGACCCGCCGTACTGCTCGGGAGGCAGTCAAGAGAGCAAGAAGTCGACCGGCAGCGTGGGCACCAAGCGAAAGGACGGCGCCGGCGGCTGGACGACCCCCATGGTGGCGAATGATATACTCAGCACCCGGGGGTATCAGAACTTGATCAGCGCAGCCCTCACGGATCTCCCATGCCTGTACGCCTACATCTGCACCGACTGGCGAATGTGGGTCTACCTGTTCGACCTCGTGGAAGGCGCCGGCTTCGGCGTGAAGTCGATGATCGTGTGGGACAAGGAGACGCCCGGCATGGGCGTCGGCTGGCGGTCGCAGCATGAGATCATAATGTTCGCGGCCCGGGGAAAGACGAAGTTCGACGGCCACAAGGGGTACGGGAACGTGCTGCGCTGCACCCGCAGCGGCAACGAGTTCCACCCGACGCAAAAGCCGACCGAGCTGCTGGGCATGATCCTCGACAACCACGACTGGGCTGCCGGCGTCTACGACCCGTTCGGAGGCTCAGGGAGCACAATGATCGCCTGCGAAGCCGCAGGGCAATCCTGCTACACCATGGAGCTCAGCCCTGCCCACGTCGACGTCGCCGTGAAGCGCTACATCAAGGCCACCGGCAGGCGGGACGTGCGCTGCATACGCAACGGGCAGGAGCTCCCGCTCGAGGAGATCGCCGGGATCTTCGACATCACCGAGGCGCAGGAGGACGACGCCGAGGAGTAACCAGAGGAAGGAGGTGGCCACCGTGGCGGCCGACAGCACAACAAAGGAAATAAAGGACCGGCTCGCGGCCTACACGGCCATGCTCCGAAGGATCGACAACAACATCGAGCGGATCGAGCGCATGGAGGCGACCATGACCAGCCCGAAGGCGCAGCAGCTCGACGCCATGCCGCACTCTGGCGGCCCTGCCGGTGATAGAATGGCAGACATGATCGCCCGAAAGGAGGAGCTCGAGCAGAAGGCCCGGGAGGCCATAGCCGAGGAGCGGGCCGAGCACGACGCCCTCGCGGCCATGGTCGACCAGCTCCCGAAACCTGACGAGTCGGCCGTGATAGAAATGCGGTACTTCGACCGCATGAGCTGGCCGGACGTGAGCGAGGCCCTGTTCGGGGACCGCGTCGACTACATAGAGAAGTATGATAGCTACATGAGGCGCACGCTGCGGATCCACGGCGCTGCCCTCGTGGGGCTTGCAGAATTGAACAGAGCAGCACAGAGCCCGGGGGCATGACCCTCGGGCTCTTTTGCTTTTTGTGCCAAGCAAGGCGAAGCAAAACGGAGCAAACCGAAGCAAAGCGGAGCGAATGTCAGTGAAGCGGAGCGCTGCCGGTGCTATCCTATAACATGAACAACAGGGCCGCAGGGGGGCACACAGATCCCCCGGCGGCTTTTTCATGCCCGGAAGGAGGTGGGCACCATGGCAGGAGGCGCGAGCGTCTCCATTAAGAACATCGACAAGATCCTGAAGGAGATCGACAAGCAGAAGGCCGGCGTCGAGACCGCTCTGAAGCGCACCCTCAGCGACGCCCGCAAGGCGGCGCCCGGCATAGTGGCCGACGGCGTCCGCACCAAGTACAACATCAAGAAGGCCGAGATCACCGGCGGCAAGGTGGTCAAGGTCCGCACCGAGGGCACCAGCCTCGAGGACATGAAGCTCATATACAGGGGCAGGCTCCTGACGCCCACGCACTTCGGCATGACGCCGAAGGCTCCACCGGCGGGCAAGAGCTACACCCTGAAGGCCCAGATCCTCAAGGGAGAAAAGAAGAAGATCGGCAGCTACCAGACCAAGAGAACGCCGGGCGGCCCATACTCGGCAAAGTCGCCGTTCATGCTCATGGGCACCGGCGCAGCGAGGGCCGACGCCACCAGCCATATCCCATTCCAGCGGCAGGCCCCGGGCCATCGTCCGACCGAGGGGCTCCGCAAAATGGCCACGGTCTCCGTGCCGCAGATGATCACCAACGACGAAGTCGCCGAGGCCATTCAGGGGAAACTCAGCGACAAGATCAAGACCCGGCTCGACTACCACATGAGCCGCGTCTGATAGGAACACCCACACAGCGGCGCCAGAACGGCCGCAGGAGGGCGCGAAGCTCCGGGGCGGGCTCCAACACCCGGGGCGACAGAACGGCCGAGAAACGGCGCAAAGAGGCCGCAGGAGACCACGCCGAAGCGCGATCACACGCGCGAAGGCCGGCGAAGGTACTGTGACAGCCTCGTTTCCTTGCGGTGCTGGCGAGCCCAAAAAACGACCAGACAGGGAAAATTTTTTCGGGGGCACTTTGCTTTGCGAATGGCGCATGAAAGGAGGCGACGCCAATGGCAGGAAAGAAAGCCGCAGAGACCCCGGGCATGGTAAAGACGGCAGAAGTGGCCACCATGCTCGAAATGACGCCCCAGTGGGTCCGGGACCTGACCAAGCGCGGCGTCCTCAAGACCTACGCAACACCCGCCGGCGACAGGTACAACCTGATCGAGTCGGTCAAGGCGTACATTCGATACCTGCGGGATCAGGCGAAGGCGAAGGAGTCGAAGGCGAGCCCGTGGGAGGACAGGAAGCAGCAGGCAGAGGCCGAGCTGAAGGAACACAAAGCCAAGATGGCAGAGCTTCAGCTCAAGGAGCTACAAGGGAAAATGCACCGCAGCGAGGACGTCGAGGCTGCCACCAACGACCTCGTCTACACAATCCGCAGCCTGCTCATGGCCCTCCCGGGCCGGCTGGCCGTGGATCTCGCCTCGCTTCGCACAGCGCCGGAGGTCTCTGAGCGTATGCAGGCCGAGGTCTACGAGATCTTGAACGAGCTGGCCGGCTATAAATACGACCCCGAGGCGTACAAGCGCCGAGTGCGTGACCGCCAAGGGTGGCAGGAGGAGCGGGAGGACAGTGGCGAGGAATAGCGCAGCCGACCGGCTCAGCGCGGCCATGGCGCCAGCCCTCCGCAACTTCAGACCGCCGGCAAAGCTCACCGTCTCAGAGTGGGCAGATAAACGGCGCCGCCTGTCCCCCGAAACTTCGGCAGAGGCCGGACCGTGGAGAACGTCACGCACGCCATACCTCAAGGAGCCCATGGACGCCTTCAACGATCCGAAGGTCAACAGGATCGTCATGGTGGCCAGCTCACAGGTCGGCAAGTCTGAGCTCGAGCTGAACATCATCGGCTACATCATCGACCAAGACCCCGGCAGTATTCTCTATGTGCAGCCAACACTCGACGACGCCAAGAAGTTCAGCCGCCTCCGCGTGGCTCCGATGATCCGAGACAGCAAGCTCAAGGTCGCGGACGTCAAGGCCAAGGACAGCGGCAACACGATCCTTCAGAAGTCATTCCCGGGCGGTATGCTCACGATCACCGGCTCCAACAGCGCCTCGGCTCTGGCGTCGACGCCGGCTCGCTATATCATCGGCGACGAGCGTGACCGCTGGGCCAAAAGCGCCGGCACAGAGGGCGACCCGTGGGCACTGGCCGAGGCCAGACAGACCACGTTTTACAACCGCAAAGCGGTCGAAGTGAGTACCCCGACAACGAAGGGAGACAGCGCGATCGCCGACTCCTTCATGCTCGGCACACAGGAGCGCTGGTGCCACCAGTGCCCCGACTGCGGCGAGTTCGCAAACATCGTTTTCGACGACATCAAGATCAACAAGGTCGAGGAAGTACGGCCAAGCGGCAAAAAGGTCGTGAAGGTGGAGAGCGTCGACTGGGTATGCCCGAACTGCGGCTGTATTCACACCGAGGAGGAAGTGCGACACCTCCCCGCCAAGTGGATCGCAGAAAACCCCGGCGCATACGAGAGCGGGATCCGATCCTTCTGGCTGAACGCCTTCTCGAGCCCGTGGCAGCCGTGGACCAAGATCGCCACCAAGTACCTCGAGGCACTGCACGACCCCGAGAAGCTGAAGGTCGTGTTCAACACCATGCTCGGCGAGCTGTGGGAGGAGCGCGGCGAGGTCCCCGACGAGGACGCCATGCTCGCCCGGCGCGAGGACTACGGCAGAAACGCCGACGGCAGCCCGGTCGAACTCCCCGAGGGAGTGTTGGCGCTCACCTGCGGCGTCGATACTCAGGACGACCGCCTCGAGTACGAGGTGCTCGGCCATGGCAAGTTCGGCGAGACGTGGGGCGTCAAGCGCGGCGTCATCGTCGGCAGGCCAGACACTCCCGAAGTGTGGCAGCGTCTCGACGACGTCGCCGACCACGTCTACAAGTTCAGAGACGGCCGTGGCCTGAGGATCTCGATCACCTGCGTCGACTCCGGCGGTCACTACACCCAAGAGGTCTATGACGAGTGCCGGAAGCGGCAAGCCCGTATGTTCTTCGCCATCAAAGGCAAGGGCGGCGACGGGATCCCGTTCGTTTCCCCTCCCAAGCAGACGAAGATCACCATCAAGGGCAAGTACATCGGGCAAGTGTGGCTTTACTCGCTCGGCGTCGACGCCGGCAAGGCGACGATCATGAGCAGCCTGAAGGTACAGGAAGCCGGCCCGAAGTTCTGCCATTTCCCACGCGCGGAGGAGGCCGGCTACGACGGCGCCTTCTTCGCTGGGCTGCTCAGCGAAAAGCTGACGCTTGCGCGGACGAAGGCCGGCACCGTCTGGCGGTGGGAGAAACTGCCCGGGCACCAGCGCAACGAGGCCCTCGACTGCCGCAACTACGCCCTCGCCGGGCTGAGGATCATCGACCCCGACATGGACGCAGCCGAGCGCCGCCTCAAGGGCTGGGCAGAGCCGGCCAAGAAAGAACAGAAACGGAAACCCGTGCGCCGGCAGCGGCCGGCTGACGACTACGACTGGTAAGGAGGAACACCATGGCAAGAGACAAGGCCACAATTCAGCGAGAGCTTGAGCGGGCGAAGGAGCGCCTCAGCGCCTACATGGACCGCGAGCTTGAAATGCTGCGCGGAGGCGTCCAGAGCTACGGCATAGGGTCCAGAAACGTCGCCCGGTACAACATGGACCTCACCGCGATCCGCAACGCGATCAAGGACTTGCAGAATGAGATCGCGCAGTTAGAGGGCGAGCTCGGGAGCGGAGCGGCGAGAAAGGCCGTCGCGGTCGTCCCCCGGGACTGGTAACGGTTAGAGACTGGCCCTGCGCCGGTTTTTAACATAATAGGGGCCCGCGAGGTTTTCGCTCCTTTTCCTCGCGGGCTCCGACTTTATCACGAAGGAGGTGAGCACCATCGAATACCAAAAGACGGCCGGCGGCCTGTATCTACCGAGCACCGTGCGGCCGGTCAACAAAGGGTACAGCGAGGCGGGCGCCAGCACACGGAAGAAGGCCCTCAAGGGCTTCACCGCTGCGAGCGGGAGCCCCCGGGAGGACATCGACTACAACAACGCGACGCTGCGGCAGCGCGGCCGCGTGCTGGCCATGTCAACCCCGATCGCCTCCTCGGCGATCAAGACCAACCGCACCAACGTCATCGGCGTCGGCCTTCAGCTCAAGGCCACCATTGACCGAGAGATCCTCGGCATGAGCCCGGAGCAGGCCGAAGCGTGGCAGCGCCACACCGAGGCAGAGTTCGCACTGTGGGCAGAGAACAAAAGGGCTTGCGACGCCACCGGCGTCAATGACTTCTATGCCATGCAGCAGCTCGCGCTCAGCGCGTGGCTGGCCAGCGGTGACGTCTTTGCCCTGTTCAGGCAGTACGACACGACCCCTTTGCAGCCGTACAGCTTGCGGATCCACCTGATCGAAGCCGACAGAGTGAGCACACCCTTCGGCCGTAGCATGGCCTCTTTTTTGACGGACGGCCGTGCCGCGAACGGGAACAGGATCTTCGACGGCGTCGAGGTCGACAAGAACGGCATGATCGTCGCCTACTATATCCGCAACACCTACCCGTACCAGACCACGGCAGAGCCGACGGAGTGGCAGCGGGTGGAGGCATACGGAAAGAGGACCGGGCTGCCGAACATCTTGCAGATCATGGAGTCCGAACGCCCCGAGCAGTACAGGGGCGTCACCTATCTCGCGCAAGTGATCGAGCCCTTGCTTCAGCTCAGACGCTACACAGACAGCGAGCTCACGGCCGCCGTGGTCGAGAGCTTTTTTACTGCCTTCATAAAGACGGAGGCAAACCCGAACACCATGCCCTTCAATGAAACGGGCGGGCCGGACGACGAAGGCGTCGCCCGGGATCCTAACGAGTACGGCATGGGCCCCGGGCAGATCAACATCATGCAGCCCGGCGAGTCGGTCGACTTCGCGGATCCGAAGCGCCCGAGCTCTGGCTTCGACAGCTTCGTCAAGGCCATCAGCCAGCAGGTCGGCGCTGCGCTGGAAGTTCCTGCGGATCTTCTTCTCAAGAGCTTCAACAGCAGCTACTCGGCAAGCAGGGCCGCGCTGCTCGAGGCGTGGAAAGCGTTCAAAATGCGGCGGGAATGGTTTACCGCCGACTTCTGCCGTCCCGTCTATGAGACGTGGCTGGCCGAAGCGGTCGCCCGTGGCCGTATTCAGGCCCCGGGCTTCTTCACCGATCCGCTGATCCGCAGCGCGTACCTCGGGAGCGAATGGATCGGGCCGTCTCAGGGCCAGCTCGACCCCGTCAAGGAAATCACGGCCGAGATCCTCGCCTGCGGCGAGGGCTTCAGCACGCACTCGCAGAGCACCGTCAAGCTGAACGGAGGCCAGTGGGACGCAAACGTCGACCAGCTCGCCCGCGAGAACAAGAAGCTCGCGGAAGCGACCGGCGGCAGCGGTGCAACTGCGCCGGCAACCGTCGAGGACGACGACAGCGGAGCGGCTGGCGCGTCACAGCTCGCGCGAGCCGTGAAGGCACTGATCATTCAAACCGTAAAGGAGGAAGCAAACAGTGAAGCATAACACCACCGGGCCGCACGCCGCCTTTGTCGGCGCAAGACTGAGCGGCCCAACACCGGCGCCGGCCGTGAAGGCCGGCAAGTTCTGGAACATCGCGGCCAGCTCCGACGACGCAGACGAGGGGATCATCACCCTGTACGGCGACGTCATGAGTCAGACCCCGATCGACTGGTGGACCGGCGAGCCGGAGCCCGGTCTGTTTATCACCCCCGAGGGCTTCATGGAGGACCTCGAGACCGTGAAGGGAAAGGGCAAGATCACCGTCAAGCTCAATAGCTGCGGCGGCGATCTCTACACCGGGATCGCGATCCACAACGCCATCAAGGCCCTCAAGGCCAAGACCACCGTGATCGTCGAGGGAATTGCCGCCAGCGCCGCCAGCGTCATCATGTGCGCCGGCGACACTGTGCAGGTATGGCCCGGCAGCATTGTCATGATCCACGGCGTCTCCGTGGGCCTGTGTGACTACTACAACACGGCCGACCTGAAGCTGATCATCAAGGGCAACGACGCCGCCGAGAAGGCCATCGCGGAGATCTACAACGCCAAGACCGGCCTCGACACCGACACGCTGCGCGGCATGATGACGAAGGAGACGTGGCTGACCGGCCGCGAGGCCATCGAAAAGGGCTTTGCGGACGAGCTGCTCGAGGGCGACGGACCTGACGCCGCCCTGCTGGACGGGAAGGAGATCCTCATGGTCGCCGGCGTCCAGCACAACATCAAGGGCCTGCACGTCCCCGAGGCCCTGAAGATCCCCCGTATTTCTCCGGCCGCACTTGCCGCCAAGCCCGGCAGGCCGGTCGCAGGAATAGACACCCACACCAAGCCGGCAGAGACCGGCGAAAACGAAGGAGGAAATAACTCTATGTTCAAGAACGTCGAGGAACTCAGACAGGCGCACCCCGATCTCGTGAAGCAGATCGAGGACGCGGCCAAGTCTGAGGCGGTCGCCGCCGAGCGTGCTCGGCTTCAGGCGATCGAGGAGATCGCGCCCAGTGTGGGCGACGCCGAGCTGGTGAAGAACGCCAAGTACGGCGACAAGCCCTGCACCGCTGAGGCGCTCGCGCTTCAGGCCATGCAGAAGCAGGCCAAGCTCGGCGGGAAGTTCCTGAAGGACTCCGCTGCCGACCACGACGAGTCCGGCGCCGAAGGCGTCGGCTCCGACCCCAACAATGGGACCGGCGAGGACGACGACGCTGCCGACATCGGCGCCGTGGTCAACGCGGTCAACTCTACCAGAGGAGGTAAGAAGTAATGAGCCAGAGACTCGACAACAAGGTCGGGACGTGCGCTCCCGACAACCTGATCAACAGCTCCACCCCTGCCGCTGACGTGTTCAGCGTCACGATCCGCAAGCTGAGCGCGGCCGCCACCCTGAAGCGCGGCACCGTCCTCGCCCTCTCTGCCAGTGGCACCGCCGCTGACGGGAAAATGGTGATCCTCGGGACGGAGGCGCACAAGACGAGCGGCGCCGCCGACGAGGTGCTGACGGCCAACTGCGTCCTTTGCGACGACGTCGAGGTCGGCACCACTGACGACGTGGTCGCTGTGGCATACCGTACCGGCCACTTTAACCGCAACCAGCTCATTGTCGCGAGCGGCTACACCATGAAGGCCAGCGACGAGGAGGACCTGCGCAAGTGCGGGATCCTACTCTCCGACGCCTTCGCCGGCTAAAGAAGGAGGTAATCGAAATGTTTGATATTTACAGCACCCACACCCTGCTCATGGCCGTCGAGCAGGTGACTCCTGTGCGGAGCTTCCTGCGCGACCGCTATTTCCCCACCAACGAGTCGACCGACATCTTCAGCACCGACGACGTGCTGGTGGAGTACAAGGACGGCAAGAAGCGCCTCGCTCCCTTTGTCAGCCCCCGCAAGGGCGGCGTGACCATCACCCGCGAGGGCTACACCACCAACAGCTACACCCCGCCCAACATCGCCCCCCGGCGCGTGCTGACCGTGGACGAACTCAACAAGAAGGGCTTCGGCGAGGCGCTTTACAGCAAGCTCACCCCTGAGCAGCGCGAGGGCGCCATCATCGTCAACGACGCCGTCGAGCTGGGCGACCTTATCACCCGCCGCGAGGAGGCTATGGCCGCCGAGACCATGCAGAACAACGGCTGCGTCATGCGCCACTACGCCGACAAGGGCGACGAGTACGAGGAGAAGGAGATTCGCTTCTACGACGAGGCCGCCAATCCCGCCATTTACACCCCGACCGTCAAGTGGGACGCCACCGGCGCCGCCATCATGAAGGACATCGCCGCCATGTGCCGCGCTCTGAAGCGTCGCGGACTTCCTGCCACCGACGTCCTGTGTGGCCCGGAGGTGGCCGACGTCATTCAGAACGATCCCGACATTCTGAAGAAGCTGGACATCGCCAAGCTGAACATCGGCGGCGTGGATCCCGAGGAGCTGCCCGAGGGCGTGACCAAGATCGCCCGCCTGAACTGCTCCGGCAATCTCGTCGACGTGCTCTGCTACGAGGAGACCTATGAGGACGACGACGGCAGCGTCGTCAGCTACATCAAGCGCGGCAAGGTCATCGTCACCGCCCCCGCCTGCGGCCGCACCCTTTACGGTGCCGTGACTCAGCTCGAGCAGTCTGACGGCCGTTTCCACACCTACGCCGCGCGGCGCGTGCCCAAGTACGTCTCCGACGCCAACACCAACGTCCGCACCATCACCGTCACCGCACGGCCCCTCATGATCCCCAACAACAAAAACCCGTGGATCGTGGCCGACGTGCTGACTGCCGCCTCTGGCGACTGAGGCAATCAGAGAAAGGAGCATACCATGAAAAACATCGTCATCACCCGGGGCGTGTTTGGCTATGTGCCCACCCCCGGCGCCCCTGTCATCGCTAAAACGCCCAAGGATCCCCCCTTCTCGGTGGAGGACGCGCTGGCCGAGAGACTGGTGGCGGCTGAGGTGGCTGCGTATGTGGACGCCGTTGACGCCGGCACTGATCAGAACACCACCGGCGACGCTGAGTACAACGAGGGCATGACCCGCGACGAGCTCAACAAGATCGCCGAGAGCTATGGTGTCGAGGCCCCTGCCAAGATCAAGGGCGGCAAGGCCGCTGTGATCGAGGCCATTGAGGCGGCCAAGGCCAAGGCCGCCGAAGGCGGCAACGCAGAGGACGACGAAGGCGGCGACACTGGCGAGCAGCCCCCCGCGCCCGGCCTCGCCGACCCGGTCTAATGGCCGGGGCGTTCTTTGACATGGTCGCCGACGATCGCGAGATTTTCCTCGCGACCTTCGGAAAGGAGCACCGCGTCGAGGGCAAGCAGATCGTCGCCATCTTTGACGAGCACGCGCTGAGGGAGCGACAGGGCGGCTCAGAGCTGGGCGTCGCTGAGTCGTCGCTCATGATCTTCGCCAAGGTCGAAGATCTCCCGAAGCAAAGGGTCCCCGGGTCAAACCTGAACGTCGACGGCGTCGAGTACATCGTGGACGACTGGACCCCGGAGGACGGCATGGCAAGGATTGCCCTCAGCGCTGCCACCGTGTAAGGAGGATCCCATGACCATCACCGCCATCATCGAAACCGTCACAGACTGGGTGCAGGACAACATCTGCAACCAGCTCAAGCTCAAAGCCGCGCCGGAAAACGGGGAGGCCGTGGACGAGGGGTATGAGTACAAACTCGTCACCCCCACGGCCTTCCCTCTATTTATCCCGACAGCGGACAGAAAGCCGCCGGCCTGCCCGGCGACGATCCCCTGCTGCTGCGTTCAGATCCTCGAGGGCGAGGACACGCCGCCGAAGCACAGCCGGGCCGTAAAGCTCCGGCTCTGCGTCGCGACGTGGAGCCCCGGGGAGCACGGCAGGGACTACTATTTGCCGGACGGATCCGGCGGGTACCGCCAATCCGACGCCACCACCTTCGCGAAGTCAGAGAGCGGCTGGAAGGACGCGTGGAACTTCGCCGACGTTGCGATCGCAGAGCTTGAAAAAGCCAGCACCGTCGGCGGCCTCCGCGTGGCCACCGAGCTCGGCATAAAGTTCGGCCCGTTTACAGAGCAGAACGCCGTCCCCAACCTCTGGCCGTTCTGGTATGCGTGGGTGGAGTTCTGGATTGACGCAGCCGTCAGCCGGACCTCGCCCGACTACTCTGAGTTCCTATAAACAGCCGACAGGCAGCCCGCCGCCGGCCAAAAATCACCATAGGAGGTAAAAGCTAATGCCTAACGAATACCGCTACGGCGCATACGGCGACGTCGAACAGAGCGTCGCGCAGAGCTCGGCACAGAGCGGCACGGCCCCGGTCTACGTCGGCACGGCGCCCGTCAATCTGATCCGTGGCTACGCCGAGGCGAAGCTCACCGGCTGGCCGGTCAAGCTGAGCAACCTGACGCACGCGCAGAAAACCGTCGGCTATGCCGGCGACTGGGCGAAATTCACGCTCTGCGAGGCCATCGCCGCCCACTTCGACAACACCAAGGGGAACATCGGCCCGATCTATGTGATCAACGTGCTCGACCCCGACGTCCACAAGAAGGCGCAAAAGACGACGCGCGCCCTTGCCTTCAGCAACGGGCGCTGTGAGTTCGCAAGCGCCACCATCATTCTCGACAGCTTTGCGCTGGCCGATAAAGCCGAGGGCGTCGACTACACCCTCGACTACAACTTCACCACCGGGACCGTCGTGGTCGCGTCTGCCGACCCCGACTCCCCGCTGACCGGCAGCCTTGACGCCTCGTTCTACGAGATCGACCCCGCTGCCGTGAAATCCACCGACATCATCGGCGGCGTCACCGGCTCGGGCGTTTACTCCGGCCTCGCGGTCCTGAAGCTCATGTTCCCCGAGCTGAGCACCGTGCCCAATCTGATCCTCGCCCCCGGGTGGAGCCACATTCCCGCCGTCTACAACGCCATGATCACCGCCAGCCAGAAGATCAACGGCCACTGGTACGCCTTCGCTCTGGCCGACATTCCCATCGCCGACGACAGCGGAGCAGCCATCGACACCATCGCCAAGGCGAAGAAGTGGAAGGCTGACAACGGCTACACGAGCGGCTGGTCCAAGGTCTACTGGCCGCAGGGCGTCGACAATCTCGGCCGCACCTTCCACCTGAGCACCATGGCCGCCGTCGAGTTCATGAGGGCCGACGCCGAGCACAACGAGGTCCCCATGGAGACGTGTGGCAACAAAACCGTCCCTCTCATGCGCCAGTACTTCGGCGAAGGATATGCCGGCGCCGGCTTCGACAAGGAGGCGTCCCTCGAGCTGGCGCAGGACGGGATCTGCACCCTGATCTCGTGGGGCGGCGTCGTTCTGTGGGGCGATCATACTGCCGCCTACAAGTACGGCGCGGAAATGGACCCTCGCTTCATTTTTGACGTCAACGTCAGAATGATCATGCACGTCCTCAACGGCTTCCAGCGCCGCCACATGGGCGAGATTGACAAGCCCATGGACCTCGCCAAGAAGGACGAGATCATCAACGAGGAGCAGGAGCAGCTCGACGCCCTCGTGGCCATGGGCGCCCTGATCGGCACCCCGACCATCTACTTCCTCGAGAGCGAGAACTCCACCGCCGACCTCATGAACGGCGACTTCAAGTGGAACATTCCCGTCACCCCGACGCCGCCCCTCAAGAGTGCCACGGCCGGCGTCGCATATACCGACAGCGGCTTCGCCGCCTATTTTGAGGAGGTGTGATTATGTGGCTTGACATCAAGGGCCCCGTTGTGGCCGACACCGTTTACGACAGCGGGAAGCTCGTGGCGCGCGACGTCGCGTTCACCCTCCCGGCTGTGACCTTCAAGACGTCGACCTTCCCCGGCATGGGCGAGGTCGAGCTCCCGATCCCCGGGCAGATCGAGGCCATGGAGGCCGCCATCACGAAGATCGGCCTTGACCTCGGCCTCAGCAAGCTCGTCATGCTCGAGAGCAAGATCCTCGAGTTCCGCTTTGTGCATGACGTGAAGAAGGCCGACGGCAGCACGAAGGTCGAAGGCTGCAAGGCGTTCCTCCGCTGCTCGTCCAAGGGGATCCCCGAAATCGGCGTCGAGATCGGGGAGAACATCGAGGGCGAGCTGGCCTATGGCGTCACCCGCTATCAGCTCATTGTCGGCGGCGAGGAGTACTGGCTGATCGACAAGCTGAGCCGGATCCTGCGGATCCATGGCAAGGACTACGCCAAGGCCATCAACAGCCTGCTCTAACAAAACCAACAGCAGAGAGACCGCCCACCAGAGGCACGCGCTGAGGTGGGCGGCCTTTTTGCTATTTCAGAAAGGAGATCACCATGGAAACCTTGAAACTCACCAACCCCATCAAGATCAACGACAAGCTCGTCAAGGAGCTCACCCATGACGCCAACGAGATTACCGCGCAGCGCTTCGCCGAGGCTGATATTCACATGGCCACCGCGTTCGGCGCCGGCAAGGTGAAGGCGTCGGCCGCTGAGCTCGACTACACGTTCCACCTGTACCTCGGCTTTGAGGCCATCATCGCGGTCAACCCTGAGATCGACATCACCGACCTCGAGCGACTGAAGGGTGCTGACGTCATGGAGGTCATGAGGATCGGCCGAAATTTTATCAGGGGCTCGGGGGCAACCTCCGGCCAAAACGACTCCGGGGAGCCCTCCGAAGCTACGGGAAAGCCTTCCACACCTCCGTCCGAGAGCTCGGAGCCTGCCGACTGATCGACTTCATCGTTGACTACGCCGAGGCAGTCGAACAGGCGAAGGCCGAGCAGGAGGCTATACGAGCCAAGGCAAAAACCCGCGCAAATGCGCCGAAGAAGCACCACATCAAGCACAGGAGGAGGTGACGCTGCGTGGCAAAGCACAAGGAGATCGAGGCTGTTGTCAATTTTCTCGGCAACATAGACCCGTCACTCAGCAAGACCGTCGAGGGAGCAAAGAAGCAGCTCGACGGCATTAACCTCAAGGCAATCGCCGTCGGAGCTGCCGTGGGCGGCATAGCAATCGCGACAGGCAAGGCCGTCATCGAGGCGGGCAAGTATCTGAACGACCTCGGAGACGACTACAACAAGGCCCTCAATCAGCTATCTGCCTCCACCGGCGCGACTGGTGACGAGCTGGACGCGCTCGGTGAGAGTATTAAAAACGTCTACGCCCAAAACTTAGGCGAGGACTTCAACGACGTGGCCGAGGGGCTGTCCGCCACCAAAAAGGCGAGCGATCTGACCGGCGAGTCGCTGGAACAGGCCACCGCCGCCGGCTTTGCCCTGCGCGACACCTTTGACTACGAAATCGGAGAGAGCGCGCGCACCGCTGCGGCGCTTATGAAAAATTTTGGCATAGACGCCGAAGAAGCCTACGGCCTGATCGCGACAGGCGCACAAAACGGCGCAGACAAAAACGGCGACCTGCTGGACACCCTCAACGAGTACAGCGCGCAATACGCAGCTCTCGGCCTGAGCGCTGATCAGTTCCTCGGCTCGCTTGTGGAAGGTGCCGACGCCGGCCTGTTTTCCATCGACAAAGTCGGTGACGCCGTCAAAGAGTTCAACATCAGAGCCAAGGACGGAAGCGACTCAAGCCGGGAGGCGTTTGAGAGCCTCGGCCTCAATGCAGACTCCATGTTCGAGGCGTTTGCAGCCGGTGGGGACACCGCACAGGCTGCATTTTTCGACACGGTCGAGGCCCTCAATAACCTCGACGACCCGTTGGCCCGCAACACAGCCGGCGTGGCCTTGTTTGGCGCACAGTTCGAGGATTTGGAGGCTGGCGTTCTGCCGGTGCTCGAGAACATCGAGACCGCAGCTTATGACGGTGCCGAGGCCCTTGCGCAGATCAACGACGTAAAGTACGACGATCTCGGGTCGGCTTTTGAGGCCGTGAAACGGTCGGCTGAGGTGACTCTGCTGCCTATGGCGTCCATGATCGCCAACACCTTGACGGCGCTGGCGCCTATCCTGAGCGATACATTCGAGTCCATCGCCCCATTGATTACCGAGACGCTCAACGCCTGTATGCCGTTTGTGCAGGAGTTCCTGATCGGTATGGGCGACGCGCTGCGGACGGTCATGCCTATGGTCACAGAACTCGCCGCGGGGATCCTGCCCCTGCTGAGCCAGCTTGTGGCGTCTTTACTACCGCCGCTGCTTCAACTGGCTCAGGCGATAATCCCGCCGCTGATCCAGATCGTGCAGGCTATCCTCCCGCCGATCGCCAGCATACTCACCTCGATCCTCCCGCTGGTCGTGGAGATCGCGAACATTGTGCTCCCGGTGCTGGTCAATGTCATCAGCTCCCTGCTGCCAGTGATCACGCCGCTGCTCGACCTGCTTCTCTCTATCCTGCAAAACGTGGTCATGCCACTCCTGCCGCCTATTATGTCTCTTGTAGAGGCCCTGCTGCCCGGGATCGTTTCGCTTCTGGATATGATCACCCCGATCCTGACGCCAATTCTGTCCATACTCGGCCCGATCGCCGACGTCATCGGCGTCATTGTCGGCGCTATCAGCAAGGTCGTCGGCTGGATCAGCAGTGGGCTCGGGTGGCTCGTGAAACTGTTCTTTGGAGATAGTGCAGACACGGGAAAGGCGCAAGAGATAGCAGGCTACGCAACCGGCGGCTTCACCAACGGCCTCAGCTTCGCCGGTGAGGATCCGCGCTACCCGACCGAGGCGGTCATCAGCTTCAACCCGGCCTACCGGGCCCAAAACATTCAGTACTGGACGCGCGCCGGCGAAATGCTCGGCGTGAGTACAGAGAGCAGCGACAACGAGATCCTCCTCGGGGGATCCAACACGTCCGTCGTCTACGACCTCAGCGGTCTCTCCTTCAGCCCGCAGATCAAGGTCGAAGGCAACGCGGACACCGACACGCTCATGAAGAAACTGAAGGAGCTCGAGCCGGAGTTCGTGGACTTTGTGCTCGAGGCACTCGCACGAAGGGAGGCGGGCAGCTATGTCACAGCAGATAGTGGGCTATATTGAGCGCACTGCCAACGCCGGCGAGACGTTTGACGCCCTCGCTCTGGCTGCCTATAACGAGGAGACCATGGCCACCTACATCATCAAAGCAAACCCGGACCTCAGCGACGTCGTCACCTTCGAGGGCGGCGAGCTTGTGAGGATCCCGATCCTCGAGGCCATTGAGACTCCCGAAACGCTCCCCCCGTGGAGGCGCTCATGAAAATCTTATACCAAGGCGTCGACATCACCGAGAGCGTCAGCGTCAACCAGTGCTACCACGATATGTACGCGGAGAAGCACGCCGACGAGCTCGTGATCCGCTTCAATGATACGAGGCGCCTGTGGGACGGGTGGCAGCCGAAGCCCGACGACACCATCGCGGTCGTCGACGGAGCGGCCAAGACCGGCAAAATGTTCGTTGAGAGCCTCGTCCCCGAGAATGGCCTCCAAACCCTCCGCGCCTTCTCTACGCCGGCGACGGTAAGGGACAAGCGCGGGAAGTCGTGGGAGACCGTGTGGCTGCTTCAACTCGCTCAGGAAATCGCAACGCGGCACGGCCTGACCCTCGAGACCTATGAGGTCACGGATCAGGTGTACGAGTACGTCAACCAAGCCAACATTTCAGACTTCGCATTTCTTCAGCAGCGCTGCACGCTGGAAGGTCTCGGCTTCCTCGTCTATGACGGGAAGCTGGTGCTCTACGACGAGGCAGCCATGGAAGCGCAAGCGCCGGTGAAAGAGCTGGCCATCACGCCGGGCAGCACCTTCGAGTACACAGACAACGCGCTCGCAGGCTTCGGCTCTGTGGAGGTTAAAAACGGCGGCTTCGTCGGCACCTTCACGGCGCCGAACAGTCTGAGCAAGGTGCTGACTCGCGTGCTGAAGGTGCAGATCTCAAGCCAAGCCGAGGCCGACCGCTACGCCAAGGCGCTCCTCCGGGACGCCAACAAAGGGCAGACGACCGGCGTGCTATGGGCTGACGCCATCATGCGGGAATACGCCCCCGGCAGCGTCATCATGCTCAGGACGGAGGGCGCCGGCTCGTGGAACGGGCCGGCCTTCGTCACGAGGCTCCGGCACGACTACGTCGCCCGCAGCAGCAAGCTATTTTTCCGGCGTCCTTTGGAGGGGTACTAAATGGCAGATATTCAGAAGGGCAAGATCTCCAAGATCGAAGGCCCGAACGACAAGAACGGAAACCCGACCAGAGCCCGCGTGCTTCCGTCCACATCGGACGGGGCACCGACTCGGCCCTACACGATCCCGTGGTGGCTTCGCGGCCCTGCTGCCGACCTCGCTGCCGGCGTCGAGGTGGCGTTCGTTACCTTCGAGGATCTCACCGGCATTATTCTCGCGCGCATGGACGGAGAGGGCGGCGCCACAATCCCCGGGGACCTGACTCTCACCGGCAGCGTCACGGTCAAGGGAGACAGCACCGTCACGGGCGCCATTGAGGCCGGATCCGTGGAGACCCCCACCCTGACAAACTCCGGCACAGCAACGCTCGGCACCGTAACGGCGACAGACTGCACCGTCGGAGGCGTCAACGTAAAAACCCACAAGCACACAGACAGCATGGGCGGCTCTACGTCCACGCCAAGCTAAAACAAGGAGGCGATCATTGTGGTCATGGCCCAGTGGCTAAACAAAGTGTGGGGCGTGAGCCCTCAGATGATCGCGGCGGTCTCCAATCTCTCGACGAGCCGAAAGCTCAAAGCAGAGACCAACAACGACGCAGCAGGCTCCAACCCCACGAACGTCCGGGGGTATGAGCTGGTGCCGCTGAACTTTAGCTACAAGGTCGGCCGAGCTGCCGGCTGCCCGGACCCGCGTGCGGAGTACGGAAGCTGGTGGTCTCTGGTGGGCCTTTATGCCCCGTTCTATCTGGCCGGCCGTCGTTTCGGAGCGCCGCGCTACCTCCTCACGGAAGTCAAGCCCTCCAACATCGTCCTCGGCGACGACGGGGAGTGGCTCGAGTGCTCGATCGACCTGACCTTTGAGGAATATGCCAACGAGGCAGCAGGCGACAAGGGCAGCGTCACCGCGACCTCTGTGAGCAGCGCCACCGCGATCGGAAGCGCAGCCTCGGCAGTCAGCGCGGCGTCGGCCATCAAGATCGGCGCCACGACGGCAGACAAGGCCACGCGCAAAGTGACTACCCTCTGAAAGAGGTGATTTTATGCTATCAAAAGGCAACAGCTCGCCGCAGGTATGCGTTTCTAATCTGATACGCATGACGCGCGGCGAGGTCCCATTTTCCCGGGTGAAGGGTCTCGATCCTCGGCATTTCAGCCGTCCCGCTTTAACCGAGAAGGAGCCGCTCATGGCAGACATCGAGTGGCTGATCGAGACCTATGAGCCCCGGGTGGACGTCAAAAACATCGACCTCGAGGATCTGGCCGCCAAAGCCGGCGACTTCGCCGTCAGAGCCACCCTCGACGTGAAGGGAGGGATAACATGAGCGACAACCTCAGCACCAACATCTACGACGAGGACATTGATCTGCTTGAGACCAATGCCTCGACCGTCCTCGACATAGTCCTCACCGCGCTCGAGCGCTTCGTGAGCGAGCCGCTATATCCGGGCGACGAGCGCAGGATCTTCGGCGAGGCTCTCGTGGGCGTGCTCGTGCCCCTCTATAACAGCATGAACGACGCAGCGCGTCAGGTTATGCTCCGTTTCGCTCGCGGCCAAGTGCTCGACGAGCTGGGGGCGCGCACCGGCACCGAGAGACTGGAAGCCAAGAAGGCCACCACCGTCCTCAGATTTTCGGTCACGACGCCGCGCAGCACCAACATCATTATCCCGAAGTGGACCAAGGCCACCGCAGACGGCTCCCTATACTTCGCAACCGACGAGACCGCCGTGCTGCAAGCCGGCACCTACTCCGTGGACGTGCCCGCCTCAGCTACTGAAGGCGGCAGCAAGTTCAACGGCTACGGCGTCGGCGCCATTTCCACTCTGACCGATCTGGTGGCATACATCGAAGCCGTCACCAATATCGAGGCGACAGCCGGAGGGGACGACGGCGAGCCGTACACCACCGCCGGCGACGACCACTACCGCGAGCGGATCCGGCTCTCCCCGGCCAAACTGTCAACCGCCGGCCCCGTGGGCGGCTATTCCTACTATGCGAAATCAGCAGACCCGAGGATCTGCGACGTTTCCGTCATCAGCAAGTCGCCCGGTTGCGTCACGCTGATCCCTCTGCTGGAAGGTGGAGCAATCCCCAATGAGAGCGTCCTCGCTGCCGTCGTGGCAGCGGTCGGAGCTGACGACGTGCGGCCTCTGACCGACAAGGTCTACGCCGAAGCGCCGGAGGCCGTCGAGTACGACATCGAGCTCACCTACTACACCACGCAGGCAGACGAGGCGCAGGTGATCAGCAACATCGAAGGCGCAGGCGGGGCGATCGACCAGTTCAAGGCGTGGCAGTCTGCCGAGCTGGGCAGAGCCATCAACCCGGACTACCTGCGCAAGCTGATCCTATCCCCGGACTGGGGCGATAGCCTGCTCGGGGCCACCCGCGTCGTCATCACCTCCCCGGACTATGAGGAACTCACGCGGCAGGAGGTGGCCAAGTTCAGCGGCACCGCAAAGATCTCGCACGTTGTAGAGCGGAGGTGATCGCGTGAAACTTGAGCAAATTGATCTCGTCAAGCTCCTCCCTGAGTTCATGCGCGGGGATCGCGCCAACAGGGGCCTCGCAGCAGGCGCCAATATAGTCCTGAGAGACGTGGCCGCGAAGGCGAAGCTCCTCACTGTATGGGACAAAATCGACAGCATGACCGACGAGCAGCTCGACGAGCTGGCGTGGGAGCTGAACATCGAGTGGTACAAGTCGACCGCCGACACGCAGACCAAGCGGGCGATCATCAAGAGCAGCGACAAGGTACACGCAAAGCTCGGCACCAAGTGGGCCGTCGAGCAGATCATCACCGACTACTTCGGCTCCGGCGCCGTCCGCGAGTGGTGGGAGTATGGTGGCGAGCCGTACCACTTCAAGGTATTCAGTACCAACCCCGGCCTCGTAAACGAGCACCATGACGAGTTCCTCGCCATGCTTGAGGTCGTAAAGCGTAAGAGCGCGTGGCTTGACGCCGTCATCATTTCCCTCACCGGGGAAATGAACATCTTCGCCGGCGTGGCCACTCACGACCTGACCTTCGAGACGCACACCATGGGCGACATCGAGGCCATAGCCGGAGAGGCTGCTGCGCTGGCGGCCACATTCTGAGGAAAGGAGCCAACCAATGAGCGCATTTATCAAGAACGACATCACAGCGAACGGGCTGAACGCTCTGGCCCATGCCCTTCTCGGCGAGGAGCTGACGTTCACCAAGATCGTCATCGGATCCGGCTTTATGCCGGCCGGCGCTGAGCCTCGCGACATGGAGGCGGTCGTGCAGCCGGTGGCTGAGCTGGACATCATCAAGCTCACGCAAGGCGCCGGTGAGGGCACTGCCGTCGCCGGCGGTATTTTTACCAACGAGGACATCGCTGCCGCCTTCCCGTACCGGGAGCTCGCGCTGTACGCAGAGACCAGCAGCACCGGCGAGGTGCTCTACTGCTACGGCAACGCAGGAGACGACGCCGAGGTGATCCCACCCGGCACGTCCTCCGACGTAATCGAGAAGGTCGTCGACATCGTCGCAGCCATCGGCGGCGCCGAGCACGTCACGGCCTACATCAACCTCGGGGCATACGCAAGCGTCACTCAGGTCGAGGCAGCCCTCGCTCTGGCCCAAAGCGCCCTAACCAAAGCACAGGCGGCCATGGACGACGCGACCGAGGCCGTGGAAGCTGCCGACGAGGCGCAGGCCGCAGTCGTCACCATCGGGACAGCCGTGCAGGACAACACGGCGAAGATCCAAACGCTGTGGGACGCCCTGTTCTCCGACATCACAACCAACCCCTTCACGGTGAGCTTCGCGGATCTCTCTGGCGTGAACATGACCGCCGGGATCTGGAACGCGACCCTTCAGAGGGTGGAATGTTGACGCGGGATCCCGCCGAGGACTTTCTGCTGCTCACGCCGGCAGAGACCTCGTGCGTTATTGCCAACCTGTTCATACAGCTCGAGCCTCCGTGCCCGTGCCGGCTTCCAAAGCCGGGAGAGCCCATGACCTTCGAGCTGCTGGGCACCGCATACGACGGCACCGCCGCCCGTGTAACAATCAGAGGAGAGGAGGTGCGGTTTTATGGGGCAAGCGAGACGCTCGAGAGGATCAGGGCCGGGCACTGTGCCCGGGCAGCCGCCCTATGGGCAGAAGAAACTCCCGGAAATGCAGGTATTGACCAAGGCGAAGGAGCTGGAACTTCACAGCATACGCAAGAGTGACAGCTCGAAGTGCTACCCCAAAAAATACCGCTTCACACTCGTCAGCCGGATCCAAGACGAGGCGCTCAACATCACAGACGCGCTGCTCGAGGTCAACGATCTCCTGCTGAGCGACGAGATCGAGCGCCCCATGCGCTTCAGGGCACACAGGTCCGCGCTGCGGGCCTGCCGGAAACTGCTGCGCCTGATCGAGCTCTCCCACGATCTCGGACGGATCGACGACGACGCCTTTGCCTACTGGTCCACCATGGCCTCCGACGTGAGAAACATGGCGGCGGCGTGGTATAAGTCAGATATGAGACGGGCGCCGGGAACGGCGCCAAAGCAAGACGGCCGGAATTGACCGGCCACGGGGCGGCCCCTGTCACGCGTCGAACTCGTACAACGTGCGCAACGTCAACTCCGACGGCACGCTGAGCAACAACAACGCCTACAACAGCAACAACGGCCTTCGTCCCGCTTTGGGGGAATTAGCGCGACCGAGTAAGTGAAAACCGAAAGCAGAACACCCCCACCAAAGGAGGGACCGTCCCAGTGGATCCGGCCTGCGGTATGTCCCGCAGCGGAGAAGCTAAACACGAGACCGCGCCGGAGATCCGACCAGTCACCGGCACGCAGCGCCCTCCCGGGCGGCTGCGGCGATACCAAAGCGGCGCACGCCAAAGCGCGGCCGAGGTTACACACGACGGGGAGGTCATTTTATGAGCAACATCGTCACAGACTTCAACAGCCTGTACGTCGCATATCGGAAAACACGGCGCCAGAAGTGGCACAGCCCGACCGCCCTGCGGTATGGGCTCAACGCTCTCGAGAACACCGTCAGTTTGGGCAGAAGTCTCGACGCCCGCACCTTCAGGCCGTCACCGACCTATACCTTCAGGGTCTACGAGCCGAAGGAGCGGATCGTCATCGCCAACGCCTTCGTTGACAAGGTGGTGCAGCATAGCCTATGCGACAACGCCATGCAGCCGTGTTTCACCCCGTCCTTCGTGCGCGATAACTACGCGTCGCAGGTCGGAAAAGGGACGCACGACGCTCTCGACAGGCTCGAGGGCTTCATGCGTCATTATTATTTTTCGAGGAAGGCGGCAGCCGACAAGGCCCGCCGAGAGCAGGGTCTCGCGCCCCTGCCTGCCCATGAGGGAGGCTACCACAAGGGCTACGTCCTCAAGGGCGATTTTTCAAAGTATTTTTACTCCATTCTACACGAGCCGCTGAAAGAAATGGCTCGCAAGAAGTTCAGGAAGCGGCTGCCTGACGCCGACGTCGCTGAGTTCTGTGACTGGCTGCTCTGTCTGTTTATTGACATGACGCCAGATCCGGGGCTCCCGATCGGCTTCCAGACCAGCCAGCTCCTCGCTCTCTTAAACCTCGACGGGCTCGATCATCTGGTGAAGGACGAGCTCGGCGCCAAGTTCTACGGGCGCTACATGGACGATTTTTACATCATTCACGAGGACAAGCGCCAGCTTGAGGCGTGGCTGGCGAGGATCGAGGAGTTCATCGAGCCGCTGGGGCTGCGGTTAAACCAGAAAACGCAGATATTCCCACTGGCGCAGGGGCTCGACTTTTTGGGCTTCCATTCATACCTCACCCCAACGGGCAAGGTAATCCGAAAGATCAGGGACGACAGCAAGAACAACATGAGGCGCCGGCTGAAGAAGTACCGCCGGCTGGTGGACGAGAGACGCATGACGCTCCGGCAGGTCAAAGCGTCATACGAGAGCTGGAAGGGGCACGCGTCCCACGGCGACACGCACCGGCTGGTACAAAACACCGACGCCTTGTTTTATGCCCTTTTCCCTGAACTAAAACCTCAGCAGAAAGGAGCTGACGCCAATGTCAAAGAAAATGAGCACTCTGACCGTGGGCAGTAAGATCAAGTTCGGCACGCTTTACGGGCAGCCTCTCGTCTGGATCGTGGCTGACAAAGGCCACGCCGGGTACCCGGCGAACTCCGTCACCTTCGTCGCCGAGAAGATCATCAAGATCATGGCAGCGGACGCGGCGGAGCCGTCCAACAGCAACAGCGACCGCAAAAGCTACGGCAATAACAGGTGGATCCACTCGAACATTCGCCAATGGCTCAATAGCGCGGCTGCTGCCGGCGCGTGGTATGCCGCGCAGCATAGCACAGATCAAGCTCCCGACTCCTCTCATGTATGGAGTGGCTACAACCCGTACTCGGCGCTCGCCGGCTTCCTCAATGGCTTCACCGCCAACGAGCGGGCCGCGCTGCTCAGTACAACGATCACCGTCGGAAAGTCGAGCACGGACGGCGGTGGCACCGAGACCGACACCTGCAAGATCTTCAACCTGAGCTGCACGGAGGTCGGCCTGACCGGCGACCACACCTGCGGGAGCAAGCTGGCCCTGTTCAGCGACAACGCCAGCCGGATCGCATACCCGACCGCGCAAGCGGTGAGCAATTCCACCTACACCAGCAGCAGCCTCGCAGCGTCGAAAGCGTGGTACTGGTGGCTGCGGGACGCATACGCGTCGGTCTCGTACAGCGTGCGCCTCGTCCGCTCCGGCGGCACGCTGGGCTACGTCGGCGCCTACCTCAGCTACTACGGCCTTCGTCCCGCTTTTAATCTGTCCTCTGATCTCTTGATCTCTGACTCCCCGGACTCTGACGGCTGCTACACGGTCATCTACAACTCGGCGCCCACGGTCCCCGCGTCCATCACCGTCCCCACCACCGTCGAGGGCGGCCATACGCTCACGATCCAGTGGGGAGCTTCCACCGACACGGACGGCAACCTCTCGGGCTACAAGCTCGAGCGGAGCGCCGGAGGTGGGAGCTGGTCGCAGATTTACAGCGGCACGGCGAGAAGCTACACGGACACCATCACCTTCGGGTGGACGACCGTGGCCTACCGGGTGAGAGCCTACGACGCCGCCGGCGCGCACAGCGGGTACAAAACGAGCGAGACCCGGACCGTCCACAACAACAGGGCGCCGGTGATCAGCGGCACCGATCGCAACCTCGGCAGCTTTTCCAGCAGCGCGCCGTCGACCACCTACAACGTGACCGACGCCGACGGCGACACGGTGGCGGTCAAGGTCTACCTCGACGGCACCCTGAAGCAGTCGTTCAATGCGACGCTGGGCACCAACTACACCCTCAACTTCAGCGCCGCCGACTGGCAGAAGGTCCTCAACGGCGCCCACACATGGAAGGTCACGGCCGACGACGGAAACGGCGGCACGGCCACCCGGACCATCACCTTCACCAAGGCCGTCACGTCGATCGCCTTCACAACCGACGTCATGACCGCCGACGATATGCCGACCAAGGCAATCGTGAACATGAAGGGGAACATTCCCGCCGGCGCCACGCTGAAGATCGAGATCTGCAACAACGGCAACGACGCCTCGCCCACATGGGAGGACATCACGCAGAAGGTGCAGCTCGGTCAAAAGCACTTTTTCACCAACAAGACCAAGACCGCCAGCTCGTGGGGCGTTGCTCTGCGGGTGACGGTCAACAAGGGCACGGCGACCGAGACGTGCTACATCACACAGATCGGGGGGAACTTCGGATGATCGAACATCGAGAGGACAGCGTCAAGGCTGCCAATGAGAAGGAACGGCGAGCCGAAGATCTCGCAGCCGTCGCCGCCATCGCCTTCGTCACCATGGCCGAAGCCGGCCAGATCGACGACGTCACAGCAGCGGAGCACGCCATTCAGTTCGCGAGCTGGGCCTACCCCGTCGAATATAAGGCGAGGCAGATCCGCGAGCACGCGGGCAAGCTGTACCGCTGCCTGAAGGATCACACATCACAGCAGGACTGGACGCCGGACGTGGCGGCCAGCCTGTGGGTCTCCATCAGCGACCCGGCTGAGGAGTGGCCGACGTGGAGCCAGCCGATCGGCGCACATGACGCCTACCAGACCGGCGACAAGGTCACGCACGCCGGCAAGCACTGGATCAGCGCGGTCGACAATAACGTCTGGGAGCCCGGCGTCAACGGGTGGACCGAGGCGCAGGAGTGAGGTGAGACTATGATCCAGATTGACGTCGCCGGACTCCTATGCCTCATGGGGATCCCGACGGCCGTGACGGCCTTCGCCTTCTGGCTGCTCGAGCGCAACATCACGAAGCGCGACAAGGAGCGGGAGCGCAAAGCGGAGGCGGCCCGAAAGACTGAGGCCGACGAGGCCGCAGCTCGACGGAAAGAGGACGAGGACCGGGAGAGAGCCCGGGAGAGCCTCATGATCGTCACGGTCCAAGGGGTAAACGCCGCCATCGCGCTCGGCGAGGCCACGGCGCGGGCCGTTCAGCGGATCCCCGACGCACACTGCAACGGGGACATGAAGGAAGCCCTCGAGTATGCAGCGGAAACCAAGCACAAGCAGAAGGATCTCCTAACCGAGCAAGGGATCCACGCCATTTATTAACACAAGGAGGAAAACACCATGAACACCATCGACATCACCCCCATCGCCAACGCCGCGATCGCTCTGATCGCCGCCGTCGTCAGCGTCTACCTGATCCCGTGGATCAAGAGCAAGACCACCAACGAGCAGCGCAAGCAGTTCGTCGCGTGGGTCAAGATCGCCGTCTCCGCTGCGGAGCAGGTCTACAACGGCCCCGGGCGCGGCGAGGAGAAAAAGCAGTACGTCATCGACTTCCTGAAGGCTCATGGGATCAAGTTCGACGAGGCCAGTGTGAGCAACGCCATCGAGGCGGCCGTCAAACAGCTCAACGCCTCGTCTCTGCTGATCGAATAATACACACCGAGGGGCGGGCCGGCAGCGGCTCGCCCCTCTCGTTCCAAGGAGGCACAATATGAACGAACAGAACAAAACGCCGGCGCCGGAGAAGCCGGTGCTCAATATGCGCTACTACAACAAGGAAGTCGACGACGATCTCCCGTATGAGGGCGTGCTGAACGTCGACCCGGAGACCGGGCTGATCTACGACGAGGACGGCGACGTCGTGGACGAGGAGACCCTTGCCACCTTCTGCGGAGGCGACGGAAAGGGGGACGACGAAAATGAGTAATAGCCCCCTTGTGAGCTACACAAGGCTCAGCCCCAACCACTCAGGCAAGCGCACCCACGCCATCGACACGATCTCGATCCACTGCATGGCCGGCAACCTGAGCGTCGAGACCTGCGGCGCCGTTTTCGCGCCGACGTCCCGGCAGGCGTCCAGCAACTACGGGATCGGCAGCGACGGACGGATCGCCCTGTATGTGGACGAGGCAAACCGCTCGTGGTGCACCTCGTCCGCTGCCAACGATCACCGCGCCGTGACCATTGAGGTCGCAAACAGCGGCGGAGCCCCCGACTGGCCCGTATCTGCGAAAGCATACGCGGCCCTGCTGGACCTTGTGACCGACATCTGCAAGCGCAACGGGATCAAGCGGCTGCTGTGGGAGGGCGACAAGAGCCTGATCGGGCAGGTCGGGAGGCAAAACCTGACGGTCCACCGCTGGTTTGCGGCGAAAGCGTGCCCGGGCGATTATCTGTACGAGCTCCACGGCGCCATCGCCAAGGAAGTCAACAGACGCCTCGGCGAAACCGCAGAGCCCGCAGCTCCCACCACACAGCTCGGGAGCCTGAAGGTCGGGGACGTGGTCGAGTTCATCGGCTCGAGGCACTACGCGAGCGCCGGCGCCGGTACAGGGCCGAGCTGCAAGCCGGGCAAGGCCAAGATCACCGCCATCGCCGACGGAAAGCCTCACCCGTTCCACCTCAGAGCGGTCACGGGCGGGGGCTCCACTGTGTACGGCTGGGTCGACGCCGCAAACATCAAAACCAGCGACGCCACCACCTTCAGACCGTATCTCGTGAAGGTTGAGATCTCCGACCTGCACATAAGGACCGGCCCCGGCACCGGCTACAACGACGAGGGCTACATCAAGCCCGGCGTCTACACCATCACCGAGGAGGCTGCCGGCCCCGGTGCCTCGAAGTGGGGCAAGCTCAAGAGCGGCGCCGGGTGGATCTCGCTCGACTACGCCAAGAAGGTCTAAAACAGGCCGCCAGCATGGCCAGACGGCACGCAGGAGCGCGAAAAGCTCAACCGGCGAGAAAATTACCCGCCGAAAGAATAGAGGCCGCCAAACGGCCAAAAAACGGCCAAGACGCAGAAAAGCCCGCCCGGGAGATCCCGGGCGGGCCTTTTCTTGTCTTATAGGACCTGCTGCGCCTTCAGCAGCTCGGCCGTGGCCTTGTAGACCTTTGTGCCCCTGTTCGGACTGCGCAGGTCATCGGCGTCTCTGCCTTCCAATGACTTCATGAGCGCAGGATCCGCAGCGACAGCCTCGCCGCAGCGCTTCAGGCCATCGTACACAGGCAGCCGGCGCGGATCGCTGAAGCTGCCACCCTTCTCCTGAAGGAATACCGCGTAAGCGTACAGCGTGCCGGCGTCGGACCCCTGCAACTGGTGGACCATGTAGCCGAGGAGCGCGTCGTGGCCGACAAAGCGGGAGAAACGGGCACCGCAGTCGTGCGCCCACAAGGAAAGCCCGGGATCCGGCGCAGCCTCGTCCTCGTCCGTGATCCTGCTGATAATGGCACTGACGTCCTCCTTGCAAGCGCCGGCCGGGATCACAGCCTTCAGATCGAGCGCATACG
This sequence comes from uncultured Clostridia bacterium, assembly GCA_947644595.1. Classification (GTDB taxonomy): domain Bacteria; phylum Bacillota; class Clostridia; order Oscillospirales; family Oscillospiraceae; genus HGM13010. The sequence continues at coordinate 45,755 of CANSAE010000004.1, read as the reverse complement.
CCATCTGCTGCTCGGTCGGATCCTCGAGCTTCTCGACCTCCACGGTCATCGGCTCGCTGAGGCCGTCGGCCGCTGCGGCCGCTCTGGCCGCCTCCTCGTCTTTCGCTTCGTACCGCTTCGTGTTCTTCCTCCCGGTACCGGCATTTACGCCGACGACCTTGAAGCGGCCGAAGTTTACAAAGCCGCCGGAGGGGCTGGCGTACCCTCCAACGTCTGCCATCGGCAGCTCGCCCCGGGTCCGCTGCGCTACCTCCACATACGAGGACCGCAGCTCGGTCGTGACAGTGACGGGATCCGGCGCGGCCGGCTTCTCCTTCTTCTTGAACAGATCAAAAAGCCCCATGTTGACCTCCTTCTATGGCTTGCCTGATTTGCTTTATTTAGCGTTTAGCCATCTTTGGGATAATATTAACACGCGCGGCGTGCTACTGTCAATTAGACATCTTTGGGATAATGGAGACGGAAGGAGGCGGTGCTGTGAAGATATACAAACCAGAGGGCCGGTGCAACGTCTCGGGAGAGGTGGTCAGGGAAACGCGCGAGCGGGCCCATTTATCGCAGGAACAGCTCGCCGCCCGGATCCAACTGGCCGGCCTGAGTATCACGCAGAAGGCGATCAGCCGGATCGAGACGGGCGACCGGGTGGTCGCAGACTATGAGCTCGAATATCTGGCCGACGCTCTCGGCGTCACGGTAAACTACTTATTGAAGCGGACAGAATGAAGGAAGGCGCGGCAACTGCCACGCCTTCCTTTTTTGCGAAAAAATGAGGCTTCCCCCTTGACACTATATAGCAAATGCTATATAATACGGTCACAGGCAAGGGATAGCCGAGTAAACGAAAGAGGGGAACACCATGGACGTCTCGATCAAAACCGCCTACAAGAACGAAAACCTCCAACGGCTCCGAAAGGAGGCCGGCCTGTCACAGTCTCAGCTCGCAGCAGCGGCGGGGCTCAAGGTGCAGGTGCTTCAGCAATACGAGCAAGGGACCCGAGACCTGAACGGCGCGAAGCTGCCGACACTTCTGAAGATCTGCAACGCTCTCAAGTGCAGACTGGCCAACATCATCACAGACGAGGAAACTCTGACGCTTCTGAAAGCATACAGCGAGCACTAAACCGAGAGGGGCGGCCAGACGGCCGCCCTTTTTTCCATACACGGGAGGGATCACAATGGGAGAGCACTTCAGCCACCTCACACCAACACAGCGCACTCAGATCGACGCCTTCAGGCGGGCGGGCATGAAGCCGACGCAGATCGCCAAAGAGGTCGGCGTCCACTATACGACGATATACCGGGAGCTGAAGCGCTGCACCTACGTCCACACGAACAGCGACCTCACGACCGAGATCCGCTACAACCCCGACGGCGCTCAGGCCCGCTATGAGGCCAACCTCAGAGCGAAGGGGCCGGAGCTGAAGCTCGGCAACGACTACGACCTCGCCGACTACCTGATCACCATGATCCGGGACGAGAAATACAGCCCGGAGGCTGCGATCGGCGCCGCAGAGGTCGCCGGCTGGCAATTCCAGACCCGGATCTGCGTGAGCACCGTCTATAACTACATCAGGGGCGAGATCTTCGGCGACGACCTGACGGTCGATATGCTGCCACACCACGGGAAGCGCATGAAGCCGGAGCGGCCCGAGGGCGTGCTGCCGCGAAAGCCGGCCGGGAAAAGCATAGAGCAGCGCCCCGAGGTGATCGACTCGCGGGAGACCTTCGGACACTGGGAAATGGACAGTGTGGAAAGCTGCCAAGGCGTGAGCAACACGCTCCTCGTCATGACCGAGCGCATGACCCGCAAGGAGATCATCATACCGCTGCCGGACAAGACCAGCCTGAGCGTCGTGCGGGCTCTCAACGGGCTCGAGAGGGCGTGCGGCTCACTGTTCTCCCGGATCTTCGTGACCATAACCTGCGACAACGGCAGCGAGTTCGCCGACGCCGACGGGATCGAGCGACGACATCGAGGCAAGGGCAAGCGCACGGAGGTCTACTACTGCCACCCATACCGGCCGAGCGAGCGGGGATCCAATGAAAACCAGAACGGCCTGATCCGCCGGCACATTCCAAAGGGCACAGATCTCAGCACCGTCCCGCCCGGGGAAGTCAAGCGGGTCGAGGCATGGCTCAACCACTACCCGAGGAAAATGTTCGGTTATCTGTGCTCCGAGCAGCTTTTCCAAGAGCAGGTGGCCCTCATTCTGGCCAGCTAAAAAATTTTTTAGATTTTTTTAGCATTTACTCTTGACAAACGGCGTCCGTCTTTTTTTGCAACAATATATTGTGTCTCACAAAAAAGTGTGGTACAATTTCCCTAATTGTGCATCATAAGGAGGCGTTTTTATGAAATGTCCGTTCTGCGCTCATGGAGAAAGCAAAGTCATCGACTCCCGTCCTGCGGATGAAGGCGTATCTATCCGTCGGCGGAGAGAGTGTCTGAAGTGCCAGAAGCGCTTTACCACCTATGAGACGGTGGAGCGTATGCCCCTGGTGGTGGTCAAGCGGGATGGCAGCCGTCAGACCTTTGACCGTATCAAGCTCATCAACGGAATGCTTCGGGCCTGCGAAAAACGCCCGGTGGCCCTGCAGGATATCGAGAAGATTGCGGATGATATTGAGCAGGAATTGATGGGCAAGCTGGAGCATGAGATCAGCTCTGAGGAAGTCGGGAACCTGGTGATGGAGCGGCTGAAGGATGTGGACCAGGTGGCCTATGTCCGCTTTGCCTCCGTGTATCGCCAGTTTAAGGATATCAACACGTTCATGGACGAATTGTCCAAATTACTGGAAATTGGGCATTAAAACACACTTCGGAGCGTAACGTGCTCCATGGAAACGATGCTGTCGATGTGATATTGCAGCTTCTCACAGGCGGAGACGGCCCCATCTGCATCTTCCTCGTTGAGGGCAGAGAGCACATCATAAAAAGCGTCGGAGGTACTGTCAATTTCCGAGTGGCGGATGAAAATATGGGTGTAGCCGTCTGCTTCCAGCCAGTGGTCCAGGCCCTTTCGGAGCGCGGCTGTAGCACCGTCGAAATCAGCCCGGCGGCAGCAGCTTTGGGTTTGCTGGATATGGCCAGTGATATCGGCGGACAGGGAGCGGATGTGTATCACGTTTATCACCGCGCCGACGATCAGCGCGAGGATGATCATCAGGGCAAAGAATTCTTTTTTCATGGAGCAGCCTCCCGCATTGCCAGATAGATATTCCCCAAATCGTCCACACTGAGCAGGTATACATCTTTTGGAGATTTGATTTTTCGGTTTTTCAGTTCCTGACGGAGCCAGTGATCATCCAGACCCAACAAAGCTAAATTGTTGCTGAGCACCCGGCCTTCGTTGATGACAATGGTGGGATAACTGGCAGACGGAGTGTCGATCCCCATCTGCGCACAGGTGGGAGGCTGTTCCGATGGGAAAAGGACTACGTTCAGAGCCCCGCTGGTTTCCAGTATGGCGTATTCAATGGTGGACAGGTCCGTGACCCCCTGCTGGCGCAGCTCCTCGTAGAGTTCATCCAATGTGAAGCGGTTTTTCCGCATCTCTGCCTGATCGATTTTCCCCCGATGCACCAACATGCTGGGCGTACCACACAGGATTTGACGAAAACGCACGCTTTTTGTGAAGGCACCGGTGACCAGAATTTCAAAGCAAAGCAGTAAAATTAAGGGAATCAGCCCATTGATCATGGGAATTCCGATATCCTGCAACGGAATGGCGGCAAAGTCTGCAATGAGTACCGCTGTTACCAATTCTGAGATCTCCAGTTCCCCGATCTGCCGTTTTCCCATCATTCTCATGGACAGCAGCAGCGCCAGATAGATGATGAGTGTACGGAGCATGATGATCGCCAAACGTAAATCACCCTTTCCCGAATACTAAAGTTTGTATAGTATCCCCGGAATGGTCCATAAAATACCATTGACCCGAAAATGGAGGTTTTATTATGAAGTTTACAAAAATGCATGGCTGCGGCAATGATTATGTCTATGTAGACACCACCGGAACATCTGTTGCAGACCGTCCGGCCCTGGCCAAGAAAGTGTCTGACCGGCACTTCGGCATCGGCGCGGATGGACTGATCTGCATTGACCGGTCCGATGTGGCGGACTTTAAAATGGATATGTATAATGCCGACGGTTCCCAGGGCAAAATGTGTGGCAACGGTATCCGCTGTGTGGCGAAATACGTCTACGACCGGGGGATGACCGACAAGACTGAGCTCACCATTGAGACCGGAAGCGGCGTGAAAACCCTGAAGCTCATGGTGGAAAACGGCAAAGTGAAAACCGTCCGGGTGTGCATGGGCGCACCGGAATTCCGTCCGGAGCTGATTCCCGTGAAAGCGGAGGGGGAAAATTTCATCAAAAGGCCCATTGAGGTTTCCGGCGTGCGGTGGGAAGCTACCTGTGTGTCCATGGGCAACCCCCATGCGGTGGTATTTGTGGATAACGTGGATTGGCTGGATCTGGAAGAGATCGGTCCCGGCTTTGAAAACCATCCCATGTTCCCAGAGCAGGTGAACACGGAGTTTGTCCAGGTGATTGACGACCATACGCTGAAAATGCGGGTATGGGAGCGGGGCAGCGGCGAGACGTTGGCCTGCGGCTCCGGGTCCAGCGCCAGTCTGGCGGCGGCGGTGGTTTGCGGCAAGTCTGCGCCCAAGGTAAAAATGTTGCTCCGGGGCGGCGAGCTGGAAATCGAATGGGACCGGGCGGAAAACCTGATTTATATGACGGGGCCTGCTGTTATGGTATTTGACGGCGAGATCGACGAATAAGATATAAGGATACGGAGAGAACGACCATGGCAAAAATCAACGAGAATTTTCAGAAACTCCCGGGAAGCTACCTGTTTGCGGAGATTGGCCGGCGTACCGCGGCTTATCAGGCGGCCAATCCGGATCAAAAGCTCATCAAGCTGGGCATTGGTGACGTAACCATGCCTTTGGTGCCCTCTGTCATTCAGGCTATGCACAAGGCTGTGGACGAGATGGGGAGCGCGGAAACCTTCATGGGCTACGGTCCCTACGAGGGCTACGACTTTCTGCGAAAAGACATCGTGACCCATGATTACGCTCCCTACGGCGTGACGCTCAGCCCGGAGGAAATTTACGTCTCCGACGGCGCAAAAAGTGACTGCGGCAACATCGGGGATATTTTCTCGGAACAAAACGTTGTGGCCGTGTGCGACCCGGTGTACCCCGTGTATGTGGACGCCAACGCCATGGCAGGCCGGGCGGGGGACTATGACGGGGAGAAATGGACGAACCTGGTCTATATGCCCTGTACCGCGGAAAACGGCTTTTTCCCGGCCTTGCCGGACCGTGTGCCGGATATGATTTACCTGTGCTTCCCCAATAACCCCACGGGCATGGCGGCGACGAAGGCCCAGCTTCAGCTTTGGGTGGACTACGCCAACGAGCACGGAAGCGTGATTTTATATGATTCCGCTTATGAAGCGTTCATCCGGGAACCGGGCATCCCCCACAGCATCTATGAGATTCCCGGGGCCAAGACCTGCGCCATCGAATTCCGCAGCTATTCCAAGACTGCCGGTTTCACCGGCACCCGGTGCGCCTATACCGTCATCCCCAAGGAACTGAAGGTGAACGGCGTTTCTTTGGGTGAATTGTGGCTGCGCCGGCAGAGCACGAAATACAACGGCTGTCCCTATGTCATCCAGCGGGGGGCCCAGGCCATCTATACCGAACAGGGCAAGCGGGAAGTAAAGGCGGTCATCGACCATTATCTGGAAAATGCCCGCATTATCCGGGAAGGCTTGGAGGCTGCGGGTTTGACGGTCTACGGCGGGGTGAATTCTCCCTATGTCTGGGCGGCAACACCGGAGAGCGTGGGCTCCTGGGACTTCTTTGACCGGCTGCTCACGGTGGGCAATGTGGTCACCACGCCCGGCGCGGGCTTCGGCCCCAGCGGAGAGGGCTACATCCGCCTGACCGGCTTCGGAGAGACGGAGCAGACCAAAGAAGCGGTGGAACGCATCAAAAAAATCCTGTAAACTTTCGATTTGGAGGCTTTTTCAATGTCCAAATATTTCGGTACTGACGGATTCCGGGGAGAGGCCAATGTGGACCTGACCGTGGACCATGCGTTTAAGATCGGGAAATTTTTGGGTTGGTATTTCGGCAAGGAGCACCGGGCGCAGATCGCCATCGGTAAGGATACCCGCCGCTCCAGTTATATGTATGAGTGCGCCCTGTCCGCAGGTATTACCGCCGCGGGGGGCGACGCGTATCTGCTCCATGTGACGACCACGCCCAGCGTGTCCTACATTGTCCGGGCGGACGATTTGGACTGCGGCGTGATGATCTCCGCCAGCCACAATCCCTATCACGATAACGGCATCAAGCTCATGAACGGCCACGGCGAGAAAATGGATGACGCCATGATCGCCGAGATCGAGGCGTATCTGGATGGCGGCATGGAGATCCCTTTGGCCACCGCTGAACACATCGGCCGCACCATTGATTACTCTTCCGGACGTAATCGGTACATAGGCTATCTTATTTCCTTGGCGACCCATTCTTATAAGGATAAAAAAATTGCCCTGGACTGCGCCAACGGCAGCACTTGGCAGTTGGCTAAGAGCATTTTTGACGCCTTAGGGGCGGAAACCTTTGTTATCAACAATATGCCGGACGGCCTGAATATCAACGAAAATGCCGGGTCCACGCATATTGAGCACCTGCAAAAATATGTTGTGGACAACGGCCTGGACGTGGGGTTTGCCTTTGACGGGGACGGGGACCGCTGTCTGGCGGTGGACGAGAAGGGCGCCGTGGTGGACGGTGATGGCATCATGTACATTTGTGCCCGGCATATGCACGAGCATGGACGCCTGGGTGACACGAAAGTGGTCACCACGGTCATGAGTAACATCGGCCTGTATAAGGCCTTGGATGCACTGGGCATCGGCTATGAAAAGACCGCCGTTGGCGACCGCTTTGTGTATGAAAACATGCGGGATAACGGCCACCTGATCGGCGGCGAGCAGTCCGGGCATATCATCTTCGGCAAATACGCCAACACCGGTGACGGTCTGCTCACCGCCATCAAGGTCATGCAGGTGATGCTGGACCGCAAACTACCGCTGTCCGCCCTGACCGCGCCGCTGACCATCTACCCGCAACTGTTGAAAAACGTGGTTGTGGATGACAAGGACGGTACTTTAAATGATCCCACGGTGCAGAAGGCCGCCGAAGCGGTGACGGAAAGTCTGGCGGGCGAGGGCCGCATTTTGCTGCGCAAGAGCGGCACGGAGCCGGTGCTGCGCGTCATGGTGGAGGCCGCGAGCGACGCACTTTGCGCGGAAAAGGTAGATTACGTCATTGGCGCGATGCGGCAGACCGGTCATCTGGTGAAGGTGAAGTAAATGGAAAAAGTCGTGGAAATTGACGGATTGCTGGACCTGTCCAAAACCATCGCAGCAGAGCTGTTCGCGGGCAAGACCTACCCTTGGGAGGTTTTGGGGGACATCAGCGATTTTATTTACCAGCTCGGCCCCACACTCCCGGCGGAGGAGTTCGACCACCCGGAGGAGGGGGTGTGGATCGCCAAGGACGCGAAAATTTTTCCGTCGGCGTATATCGGAGCGCCCTGTATCATCGACCACGGAGTAGAGGTGCGGCACTGCGCGTTCATCCGGGGCAGCGCCATCGTGGGAAAAAACGCCGTGGTGGGTAACTCCGTGGAGCTGAAAAACGTGGTGCTGTTCGACAATGTGCAAACGCCGCATTATAACTATGTGGGCGATTCTATCCTAGGCTACAAGGCGCACATGGGCGCCGGGGCCATCACCTCCAATGTGAAAAGTGACAAGACTCTGGTGGTGGTCAAGGGGGCTGCGCCCATCGAGACCGGACGCAAAAAATTCGGCGCAATTCTGGGGGACCATGTGGAGATCGGCTGCAACAGCGTGCTGAACCCAGGTACGGTGGTGGGCCGGGGCACCCATGTGTATCCCGTGTCCAGCGTCCGGGGCGTTATCCCGGAGGAGAGTGTGTATAAGGATCAGGAACATATCGTGCCGAAGGTATGAATCAAAGAAATTCCCCGCAGTCGAAACAAGACTGCGGGGTTGGTTTTGCCATCGGCTTCGCAGAATTTCGCCATCGCGATGGCGAAACAGATTGGAATTTATTTTTTCGGCGGCTTCGCTGTCGAAAAAATCCCTTTTGCGGAGTGCGTGTGTCCCGGGGGACGTGCGCACGCAGCGCAAGATTCCCAAACAAGGGTGCCCGGCAGGCACCCTTGTTTGACTTACAGCAGACTTCTGTAATCTTCCGGCAGCTCCACGGTATCGGGCGGGAAAAACTCCTCCACGGGGAAGCGCACTCTGGAAAACAGGGTGCAGGGGTCGTCGTCGGTGGAGCCTTCGCACTCTTTGTCCGGCATGCAGTAGTCGTAGGCCGGGATGAGTAGCTGGGTGTCCCGCTCCAGCCGGATGATGGAAAACTGCCCCAGGGTGACGTACAGCCGCTTGGCCGCGTCGGTGAGAACCAGATTTTCGCCGAACACATCCAGAATATTCTGAGGGATGGTCCGTTGCTCGGCTTCCGTGGTCATCAGACAGTCGGCGTCGACGATCTTCATTGCCAGCGCTACGGGATTCACGGAATCCACCACTGCGATGGGAGATGTTGCGCTTACGGGCAGGGCGGAATCGTCAGATGCGAAGGTCTTAACGCTGCCCTCGCTGCCGAAGAGCATCACCCGCTTGTCGAATACTGCCAAACCCTGCACGGTGTTGCTGCCGGGAAAGGTCTCGCCGGTGACACGGTAGAAGTAGGTCACATCTACGGTGTAGTATCCCCGGTTAAAGCTCATTTCCTCAACGTTTACATTGGCGTACAGAAGCTCAGCAGATTTGGGCCGCACACTGAAAGCACTCTCTATGTAAGATTGAGAGGAAACAGTGGGGTAGACGCGCAAGTCTTCGATGCAATCCTTATCTCTGCAGCTATCAAAAATCTTTCTGGTTTGAATACAGACGGCCTCGCGGATGCGGGCGCTGTTTTCAACCGGACCGGGAACAACTCGGTCAGCCATGTTTCATACCTCCTGAATTGTATTTGAAGGAACTTCATTACAGTGTATGCGCCGTTTTCTGTGGCGTGAAAAAGTTTTTTGGACAATTTCCGAAAAATGCGTTATAATTAAATAATAAGAAGGAAAGGCGGTGGGTCTGTGGACGAACTGGGATTGATCCGGGAACAGCTGGATGTTAAGATATTGATATTATATGTGTTGGCTCGCCTGCCGGTGCCTATTGATCGGGAAGCCTTGGCGGAAATCGTATTTTGCGATGGCGGTGTAGATTATTTCAGCTTTTCCACCTGCCTGGCGGATTTGGTGGCGACGGGACATATTGAGGAAGAAAGCGGAAAATATGTCATCACAGACAGCGGCCGGACGGATGGTGCTGTGATGGAGACGGGACTGCCGCTTTCAGTACAGACCCGGGCCCAGGCCGCGATCCGGCCCGTGGCGGCGCAAGCGGAGCGGGACGCGCTAATCCAGGCAAAGCATACGATGCAGGCACAGGGGTGCGTTGTGGAACTGCAGTTGTCTGATGGAGAAGCATCTCTGCTGCACCTTGCTGCTCAGGTGGGCGATGAACGTCGGGCCCGGCAGATCGAAAAAAATTTCCGCGCCCGGGGCGAGGAATTGTATATGGAGATCATGGAATTGTTGACAAGAGAATAAAGAAAACAGCCCCTCCGTTCGTCTGCGGCGGGGTTGTTTGACAAAAAATCTCTTGCCATCGGAGAAAAAGTATGCTACAATACGACTTACAATTTTAAATGCGGATGTAGTTCATCGGTAGAATGAAAGCTTCCCAAGCTTTAGAGGTGGGTTCGACTCCCATCATCCGCTCCAAAGCAAAACGCGCTCATCTTTTTGATGAGCGCGTTTTTTTATGTATGCCGTTTTCGACGGCGCTGGGCAGGGAAGTGGTAAATGATGAATGCGATGAGTACCACGATGACTACGATGAGAGCGGTGGCACCGTAACTCATGGGAAAGAGGTACCGTCCCTTCAGATAGGCGTGGTATCCCAACAAAGAGGCGAACTGACACAGGACTGGAACAAAAAACAGTTTGGGAAATGAAACCGCAAACACCAAGGACAATACATCTGCGCCAAAGAAATACCGGTCATGCATGTGGGGCAGGAGGTAAGGGATCGCCACCGCAAACAGAAGCGCTGAGGTAAGGACCACTTCATCGTTGATGCTGCCGCGCTTTTTATACAGCCAAATCAGCACCGCCAGCAGAAATACAAAGGCGGCGAGAATGCCCAGCATCGACCATAGTTTCACATTGCCGTCCCGGAGGAAAAAGGCGAACACAGACGGGGAATTGTAATTCAATCCGCTGCCCACGCTGCCGGCCTGGCTGAGATACAGGGTCAATGTATCCAGCAGTGGACGCCCCAGCAAGACGGCCGGAAGCACCAGGACCAAATAAGCGGCGGGAAAGATCAGCGCATGCCACAGAGAGAATTTTCCCCGGTACCACAGTACGGCGATGATGGGCAGAAGAAAAATTGCTTGAAGCTTGAATCCGAAAGATACTGCGAAGCAGATCATGGAAAGCGCCGGGTGGTCTGTCAAGGCCAGCCACAGGGCCAGTACAGCGAAAGCAATATAAATACTGTCGCACTGCCCCCAATAGGCGCCGTTGAGCAGGACTGTAGGCAAAAACAAAATGCCGAAGAAAGCCAGCGTCCGCTTGCCCGTGTCCTGGGTGAATACACCTGCCAGCTTCATGCCCGCCCAGGCCAGAATGATATCAAAGAATATGGACAGCAGCTTGATTTGATACAGCCCATACAAATCAGAATACGAGAACAAAGACAGAAAATACAGATACGGTACATTATAATTTCCCACAGAGTATTTCAAGGCGAATACTCCGCCGTTGTCTCGGAAGAATTGGATCCAGGTGGACAGAAAATTGGTGTAGTCCAATGTTATATGGGGCAGGCACCACATGCGGAGTCCCAGCGTTAGTACGGTCAGGGTGGTGCAGAGCACGATATTTCGGGGGCGGGACATTAACCCCGACACGGCCAACAGACAAATGGTGGCGACAAAGATAAAAAAGCAGATGATCCATACTCGATAGTCCATGCGTTCACATCCTTAAATCATATGGTTTTTATGGATTTGCAATAAAAAAACGGCCGGGAAATATATCACCCCGCCGAAAAAATGGAAAATTTACAAAATTTTTCTTGACAATTTAGTTACAAAAATGATAAAATGGCTTGCTATGTATCCATTGGAGAAAACACTATCCCCTTGGATATTTGCAAGTGTATTTTACCATAAACCAGGTAAAATGCAATCCCCCATTCTGAATTGTAAACAACCCACCCGGGTGTTCACAACACACGAAAAGGAGTGTAGGACGATGCCACAGGACATGATGTACGGCAAAACACTGCGAAAGTCGTTTGCGCGCACACAAGAGATCATGGACATGCCCAACCTTCTGGAGATCCAGAAGAATTCTTACAGATGGTTTCTGGAGGAAGGGCTGCATGAGGTGTTCCAGGATGTTGACTCAGTGTCAGATTATTCCGGCAATTTGGAACTGAGCTTCGTGGACTATTCCATGGAGGAGAAGCCCAAATACAGTGAAGCGGAGTGCAAGGCCCGGGATGCCACGTATGCGGCGCCCCTGAAGGTGAATGTCCGGCTGCACAACAAGGAGACGGGTGAGCTTAAGGAGCAGGAGATCTTCATGGGCGATTTCCCGCTGATGACAGAGGGCGGTACCTTTATCATCAACGGCGCGGAGCGTGTCATCGTGTCTCAGGTGGTCAGAAGCCCCGGCGCTTATTTTGACAGACGTGTGGATAAGACCCAGACGGCGACCTACGGCGCGACGCTGATCCCGTCCCATGGCGCCTGGCTGGAGTTTGAAACGGACGCCAACAATATTTTCTATGTCCGTATCGATAAGAACCGCAAGCTGCCGGTCACCCTCCTTTTAAAGGCCATGGGTAAGTACGACGAGGGAAAGTACGAGACCTGGCTCAGCTGCATTCCAAGCCCGGAACTGGGAGCCACCACCGATGAGCAGCTCAAAGAGTTGTTTATGGATGATGAGATGATCGTGAACACTCTGGATAAGGATACCATCAAGACCCGGGAAGAGGCTCTGCTGGAGATTTACCGCAAGCTCCGCCCCGGTGATCCCCCGACGGTGGATAGTTCCGAGGCTTTACTGGAGGGTCTGTTCTTCGACCGCCGGCGTTATGAGATGGCCCATGTGGGGCGTTATAAATTCAATAAAAAGCTGGCCTTGGCCTCCCGGCTGGAAGGCCAGACCCTGGCCATGCCCGTGGCGGACCCCTTCACTGGCGAGATCGTTGCGGAAGCGGGCGAACGTCTGAACCGTGCCCGAGCTGAGGAACTGGAAGCCATGGGTGTGACCGATGCGGTGGTGGAAACGAGTGACGGCAAGACCGTCCGCGTATTTACTAATGGCATGGTGGATATCGGCCTGTTTATCGACCTGACGCCGGAGGAGCGGAAGGCTCTGGGCGTGCGGGAGCGGGTCCGTGCCATCGTCATGCGTCAGTTGGCGCAGCAGTATGAGGGCGACGCACTGAAGCGTGCAATCCGTGAGAATATCGATATTCTAATCCCTAAGCACATCGTGGTGGATGATGTTTATGCCTGCGTCAACTATCTGTGCGGCTTGGCTCATGGAATCGGACACCCGGACGACATCGACCACTTGGGCAACCGCCGGGTTCGTAGCGTGGGCGAGCTTTTGCAAAATCAGTTCCGCATTGGCTTTGCCCGTATGGAACGTGTGATCCGTGAGCGTATGACCATGCAGGATATGGACATCGTCACGCCCCAGTCCCTAATCAATATCCGTCCTGTGACGGCGGCTATCAAGGAGTTTTTCGGCTCCAGCCCCCTGTCTCAGTTCATGGACCAGACCAACCCCCTGTCTGAGCTGACCCATAAGCGTCGTATGTCCGCTCTGGGCCCCGGCGGTTTGTCCCGTGAGCGCGCGTCTTTCGATGTGCGTGACGTTCATTACAGCCATTACGGCCGTATGTGCCCCATTGAGACCCCCGAAGGTCCCAATATCGGCCTGATCTCTTATCTGGCGTCTTACGCCCGGGTGAATGAGTACGGCTTCCTGGTGGCTCCCTACCGCAAGGTGGAGAAGGGCAGCTGCCGTGTCACAGATGAGATTGAGTACATGACTGCCGATGTGGAGGATGATTACATTGTGGCACAGGCTTCTGAGCCGGTGGATGAGAACGGCTGTTTGAAAAACCAGCGTGTTACCTGCCGCCGGAGAGAAGAAATCGTGGAAGTAGACCGGGAAATGGTGGACTACATGGACGTGTCCCCACGGATGATGATCTCTATCGCCACCGCCATGATCCCCTTCCTGGAAAATGACGATGCGAACCGTGCTCTGATGGGCGCGAACATGCAGCGCCAGGCGGTGCCTCTGATGATGACGGAAGCTCCCATCGTGGCCACCGGCATTGAGCACAAGTGCGCCGTGGACTCCAACGTGGTCATTCTGGCCCGGGACAACGGTGTTGTGGAGCGGGTTTCCGGCACGGAGATCGTGGTGCGGTATGATGCTTTGGGCGAAGTGACCCATGAACTCATCAAGTTTGCCCGCAGCAACCAGTCTACCTGTATCAACCAGCGTCCCATCGTAGACGTGGGTGACCGAGTGGAGAAGGGCGACGTTATTGCCGACGGCATGTCCACCTCCAACGGTGAGCTGGCCTTGGGTAAAAACATCCTGGTCGGCTTCATGACTTGGGAAGGATACAATTACGAGGATGCAGTCCTCTTGAGTGAGCGTGTGGTCATGGAGGATGTGTTTACCTCCATCCATATTGAAGAATACGAGTGCGCGTCCCGGGATACCAAGCTGGGACCCGAGGAGATCACCCGGGATATTCCCGGTGTGGGTGATGACGCGCTGAAATATCTGGACGAGCGGGGAATCATCTCCATCGGCGCCGAAGTACGCAGCGGAGATATCCTGGTGGGCAAAGTCACGCCTAAGGGCGAGACTGACCTGACCCCGGAAGAGCGCCTGCTTCGTGCCATCTTCGGTGAAAAAGCCCGGGAAGTGCGCGATACCTCCCTGAAAGTGCCCCATGGTGAAAGCGGCATCGTCGTTGATGTGAAGGTCTTTACCCGCGAAAACGGTGATGAGATGGGTCCCGGCGTGAATCAGGTGGTCCGCGTGTATATTGCCCAGAAGCGGAAGATCTCCGTGGGTGATAAGATGGCCGGCCGCCACGGCAACAAGGGCGTTGTGTCCCGTATCCTGCCTCGTGAGGATATGCCGTACCTGCCGGACGGCACTCCGTTGGACATTGTCCTGAACCCCTTGGGCGTTCCGTCCCGTATGAACATTGGACAGGTGCTGGAGGTCCACTTGGGCTATGCGGCCCATGAAATGGGCTGGAAGGTAGCGACTCCCATCTTCAACGGCGCCAACGAGGCCACCATCCGTCAGACCTTGGTGGATGCTGGACTGCGTGAGGACGGCAAAAGCGAGCTATATGACGGCCGCACCGGCGAAAAGTTTGATAACGATGTCACGGTCGGCTGGGTGTACTTCCTGAAGCTCCACCATTTGGTGGATGATAAGATCCATGCCCGTTCCACCGGTCCGTACTCGCTGGTGACCCAGCAGCCTTTGGGCGGCAAGGCCCAGTTCGGCGGCCAGCGCTTCGGCGAAATGGAGGTTTGGGCCTTGGAGGCTTACGGCGCGGCATATACCCTGCAGGAGATCCTGACCGTGAAGTCCGACGATACCACCGGTCGTGTCCGTGCCTATGAATCCATCGTCAAGGGGCACAATATCCCCGAGCCCGGCGTGCCGGAATCCTTTAAGGTTTTGGTGAAAGAACTGCAGGCATTGAGCCTGGATGTGCGCGTGCTGGATAAGGACGGAAACGAAATCGAATTGAAGGACGATGAGGAGGAAGATGACCTCATCCCCAACTTCAGAGAAGAATATGCTACCTCCGATGAAGAAGTTGAAGCCAATGGCTACTTTATCGAGGATGCGCCGGAGGATGATTTCAGCGTAGAAGGTGATGCCGGAGAGGAGGAGTAAGAATGGCTTATCAGCAGTTTGAGTCTATCCAGATTGGATTGGCGTCTCCCGAAATGATTCGGGAGTGGTCTTATGGTGAAGTCAAAAAGCCGGAGACCATCAACTACCGCACCATTAAGCCCGAGCGGGACGGCTTGTATTGTGAGCGTATTTTCGGACCTACCAAGGACTGGGAATGCCACTGCGGCAAGTATAAAAAGATTCGCTATAAAGGCAAAGTTTGTGATCGCTGCGGTGTGGAAGTCACCCGTGCTAAGGTGCGCCGGGAACGGATGGGTCATATTGAACTGGCGGCTCCGGTGTCCCATATCTGGTACTTTAAAGGCATTCCCTCCCGGATGGGTCTGATTTTGGACCTGACGCCGAGAATCCTGGAAAAAGTGCTGTATTTCGGCTCCTATATTGTCACGGACCCCGGCGATACGCCTCTTCAGCGTTGCCAGCTCCTGAGCGAACGGGAGTACCGGGATTACCGGGAAAAGTATGAGGATGATTTCCAGGCCGGCATGGGCGCGGAAGCCATCAAGGCGCTGCTGGCCCAGATCGACTGTGAGACGCTGGCTGCGCAATTGCGTGAAGAGCTCTCCAATGCCTCCGGCCAAAAAAAGGCGAAGCTGGTCAAACGCCTGGAGGTCGTGGAAGCCTTCCGCAGCTCCGGACAAAAGCCCGAATGGATGATCATTGATGTGCTTCCGGTGCTTCCGGCGGAGCTGCGGCCTATGGTACAGTTGGACGGCGGCCGGTTTGCCACCTCTGACCTGAACGATCTGTACCGCCGGGTCATCAACCGGAATAACCGTCTGAAGCGTCTGATTGATCTGAGCGCGCCGGATATCATCGTGCGCAACGAAAAGCGGATGCTTCAGGAAGCGGTAGATGCCCTGATTGATAACGGCCGCCGGGGCCGTGTGGTCACCGGCGCCAATTCCAGGGCCCTGAAATCCCTGTCTGACCTGCTGAAAGGCAAACAGGGACGATTCCGCCAGAACCTGCTGGGCAAGCGCGTGGACTACTCCGGCCGTAGCGTTATCGTGGTCGGTCCGGAACTGAAGATTTATCAGTGTGGCGTGCCCAAGGAAATGGCAATCGAGCTGTTCCGCCCCTTCGTCATGAAGAAGCTGGTGGAGGATGGCATTGCTAATAACATCAAATCTGCCAAGAAAATGGTGGATAAGCAGCGCACAGAGGTATGGGATGCCTTGGATGTGGTGATTAAAGAGCATCCGGTGCTCTTGAACCGTGCACCCACGCTGCACCGTTTGGGTATTCAGGCGTTTGAGCCGGTGCTGGTGGAAGGCCGGGCGCTGAAGCTCCACCCCCTGGTCTGTACTGCCTTTAACGCCGACTTTGACGGCGACCAGATGGCCATTCATGTGCCGCTGTCCGCTGAGGCGCAGGCAGAGGCCCGCATTTTGATGCTTTCCGCCAATAACCTGCTTCGTCCCCAGGACGGTCACCCGGTCACAGTCCCGACGCAGGACATGATCTTAGGCGCCTATTACCTGACCATGGATCGTATCGG
Source organism: uncultured Clostridia bacterium (assembly GCA_947644595.1). Taxonomy (GTDB): domain Bacteria; phylum Bacillota; class Clostridia; order Oscillospirales; family Oscillospiraceae; genus HGM13010. The sequence goes on along the minus strand of CANSAE010000004.1, from coordinate 29,070 downwards.
TAAAGCGGAGAAGGGGGCGGAGATGCTGTTTGTCACTGACCCGGGTGATACAGACCTGCCAGCGAATGAACTGTGTGACGGCGATGAAATCTATCAGGCAAACCTGAAGGCCAAAAACGAAAACAAGCGTCCCGCCGCATACAAGTCCACCATCCTGTACCGGGATTTCAACGAAGCGATTATGGCTTATCAGAATGGTGATGTGGGTCTGCATGCACCTGTGCGTGTCCGGGTCCGCCGGGAGATTGGCGGGGAAGTGTACCAGGGGACGATCCAGACCACCGTGGGCAAGATCATTTATAATGAGCCCATCCCCCAAGACCTGGGCTATGTGGACCGGAATCCCGAGACCAATCCCGATCATTTTCTGGATATGGAAGTGGGCTTTACCGTTGGAAAAAAGCAGTTGGGTGACATCATCGACCGCTGCATCAAAAAATACGGCTTTACCATCAGCGCGGAAGTGCTGGACAGCGTAAAGGCTCTGGGCTACAAATATTCCACCCGCGCGGCAATCACCATTTCCGTGGCGGATATGACCGTTCCCGATGCCAAGTATGAGATCATCGCGGCGACGGAGAAAAAGGTGCTGGACATCGAAAAGATGTATAAGCGCGGCTTCATCACCGATGACGAGCGGTACCGTCTGGTCATCGCCGAGTGGGAAGAGGCCACCAACGACGTAACGGATGCGCTGAAGGGCTGCCTGGAGGAGTACAACCCCATCAACATCATGGCTACATCTGGCGCCCGTGGTTCCATGGCACAGATTCGTCAGCTGGCCGGTATGCGCGGCCTGCTGGCCAATACCTCTGGCCAGACCATTGAGATCCCCATCAAGGCCAACTACCGTGAGGGCCTGTCTGTTCTGGAATACTTCATTTCCTCCCGCGGCGCCCGTAAAGGTCTGGCTGATACCGCTCTGCGTACCGCAGACTCTGGTTATCTGACCCGCCGCATGGTAGATGTCTCTCAGGAAGTCATCATCCGGGAGAAGGACTGTGGCACGACGGAAGGTATTTGGGCCGGCACGGTACTCAACGAACACGGTCAGGTGGCCCAGACCTTTGGTCAGAGCATCCACGGCCGCTTCCCGGTGGAAGATGTTCTCGACCCCAAGACCGGCGAAGTACTGTTCACCCGGGATTCCATGCTGATGGAAGCCGATGAGAAATTCCTCACGGACCACGGCGTGGAGCAGGTGAAGGTCCGCTCTGTGATGTGCTGTGAGGCCAAGAGCGGTGTGTGCGCCAAGTGCTACGGCATCAATCTGGCCTTGGGCCGTCCCGTGAACGCGGGCGAGGCTGTGGGCGTTATTGCGGCCCAGTCTATCGGCGAGCCGGGCACACAGTTGACCATGCGTACCTTCCATACCGGCGGCGTTGCCGGCGGCGGCGGAGACGGTGATATTACCCAGGGTCTGCCCCGTGTGGAAGAACTGTTTGAGGCCCGCAAGCCCAAGAAGATGGCGGTCCTGGCAGAAATCAGCGGCAAGGTTACCATTGAGGAGACGAAGAAGCCTGCGATTTCCGCCGTTATTGTCACAGCGGAGGATGGCGAGGTGGAGACTTACAACATCCCCCACACAGCGCTCATCGTCCACGAGGGCGACACCGTGCAAAAGGGCGACGCACTGTCTGCCGGCGCACTGTATCCGCGGGATGTGCTGCGTGTGCGTGGCACGGAGGCCTGCCAGAACTATATCATTCAGGAGATCCAAAAGGTTTACCGCCAGCAGGGCGTTGATATCAATGACAAGCATATTGAGGTCATTGTGCGCCAGATGATGCGGAAGGTGGAGGTCCTGGAATCCGGCGATACGAACCTGCTCAGCGGCTCCACGGTGGATATCGGCGACCTGAAAGCGGCAAACCGGGAGATCGCGGTCCGGAACGAAGCCGGAGAGCGCAATGACATGGGCGAAGCCTTGCAGCCTGCTACCTATGAGCAACTTCTCATGGGTATCACCAAGGCCTCCTTGGCCACGGAAAGCTGGATGTCCGCCGCGTCTTTCCAGGAAACGACGAAGGTCCTGACCGATGCGGCCATCAAGGGCAAGGTGGATCACCTTACCGGTCTGAAAGAAAATGTCATCATCGGCAAGCTGATCCCTGCCGGCTCCGGCTTGACCCAGTACCGGGATTTTGAGACCGAGAAGGACGAGAGCATCACCGGCGACGCACAATATGTCGATTTGTCCGTCCTGGTGGGACGGAGCAATGCTCTGTGATCGGAAGATGAATGGCAAATATTTACAAAGCCTCAGCGCATTCTGCGCTGAGGCTTTGTGTGTTTGGATGAAATTATTGGCGAAAACAGAAAAAGTTCATAAAAAAAATTAGCATAATAAACCAAAATAGACAAAATGGAGTAAAGCCTCTTGAAAAAGCCATTTTGACAGGGTATAATACCCACACTGACACCGTTTTGTATCACTATGCGGTTACAAAGTGGAAACAAACCCGGCACGGCAAGGACACGTGCGTTCATTTACCCTACATAAATGGATGATGTGATTGTTGTGGGCCCTATGCCCTTTGCGACCGAAAACAGAAACGGTGTTGATAAATAAAAAGAGCAAAAAACTTGTGAACAGGTAGGTGAAAAAATGAAGTTTTCACGAGGACAAGGTGCCACTGTTCCAGGAAACCCCACGGAGAGCAGAGAGACGAAACAGGGTTGGCCCGGCAGTGGAATCGGAAGTGGTGCAGGAAAGCGAGTCTTTTCTGCGCTTTTGGCGCTTGCTATAATTGTGGGCCTTCTTCCTGCTATGCAGATAGAGGCAAAGGCGGCGGAAGTGACTTGGAACTTGAACAATTCCGGCACCTATACTGCCACCGACGGGAATACATATTACATTTCCGGCACGATTAGTGGGAACAACCCAGCAAATATTACGGTTGCAGATGGCGCCACAGTTACGCTGGTGTTTCAAGGGGATTCTACCATTGATAAAACCGGAGCTACAGGAACGAATGCCCGGGCGCCTATTGCCCTGGGCCTGAATTCCACGGTAGTGGTACGGGTGGAGTCCGGCGTGACGGTCACGTTACGGGGAAGCCACGCTACGGCGGGTACAGGCGGCCGGAACGGCGCGTTTGCTCCTGATGGAACAACCATAGCTCCGGCATACGATGACGTGACAAATCGGGAGTTGGGTACAACGAATAAGATTGACGAGTACCACTATCCCAGCTATGGCGGCGCAGGCGGCTTTGCGGGCATCCATGTTCCATCTACGGCCTCTTTGGTGCTCCAGGGCGACGGCACGCTGAGCGCTTACGGCGGTAATGCTGGCGACGGCGGCACGGGCGTGCAGGGGAACCTGTTTGCTTCCGGTGCAGGCGGCGGTGGTGCCGGCGCGGGCATCGGCGGCAACGGTGCCAAGGGCGGCGACGGTGCACTGTATAACGGCCCCGGCGGCAATGGTTATAACGCGGGCACAGCCGGCTATATTTATGTACAAATGACCCATGTGAACGCCTACGGCGGTTATGGCGGCGACGGCGGCGATGCGCCCAAGCAGGACGGTTCGATGGGCTGGTCGAACGTGAATGACGGCGGTGGCGGCGGCGGATATCCCGGTGCGGGTATCGGCGGCGGCGGCGCAGGCGGCGGCGCAGGCGGCTCGGTCAACGGTGGTGGCGGTTTTTCCGGCGGTGGCGGCGGTGAAGGTACACAGTTTACTGGCGCCAAGGGCGGCAAAAACGGCCAAGGCGGAGAAACTGGGTATACCTATAAAGACAAAACGACCGGTGAAATGGTACGAACCACCAGCGCCGGTTCCGGCGGCGGTGGTTATCTGAGTGCCGGCGCCAGAGGCGGCGACAAGGACGGAATGACGCAGTATGACGCCTTCGGCGGCTATCAGTATGGCGGCGGTGGCGGCTATGGCGCACCCAACAGCCCGCAAAACAGGTATTGGGGCGGTAACGGTGGCTACGGCGGTACGGTGAAAGCGATTTATGTAGCCTCCGGCTTTGCCGGCACCGTGAAAAACGGCGGCGCGAAGAGCGGCGCAGTGGTCAACTCCCGGGACCAGGCCACCCAGGGCTATGGCGGCGGCTACGGCTATACGGAAGGCAAGGTCAATGTGCTGGAATTTGCCGTGACCGACTGGGACTTCATTGCCCCTGTGATCCCGGACGCACCGGAAAAGCCTGACTACAGCGGTGCGGAAGATAAAACGCCTACGGGCTCTGCTACAACAACAAGAGAATATGTGCTGACGAGCGGAACTTACTCCATTGATGCGGGATATTATGCCAACGTCAGCTATATTGTGGAACACAATGAGAAAGCTACGCTGGTAATTGACGGCATTGTGACCATCGACAATACCGAGTATAGTGCATCGCCCATCCGGGTGCTGGCCGGCGGCGAACTGGACCTGGTCGTGGATGGAACGCTTCGTGTTTTGGGCGCAAGAGCGACACAGGGAGCAAATGCGACCGCCGAAATAGCCAATGGTGCAGGCGGTAATGGCGGTATGCCCGGTATCTATGTACCTGTCGGCGGCGGTGGTTACCCGGATGCGATTCTGAATATCTCCGGTAGCGGCGAAGTTTATGCCTACGGCGGCGATGCCGGTGACGGCGGTAACGCACTAAGATCAACGTATGATAATAGCTACTATACCGGCGGCGGCGGTGGCGCCGGCGCGGGTATTGGCGGCGACGGTGGTGCCGGCGGTACTGGCAGGAATCATGGTGAGGCCGGCAAGTCCGGTACAGGGGCCGGCATTATCAGGGTCCGCTCTGATGAAGTGCGTGTTTATGCCTATGGCGGCGGCGGCGGTTCCGGCGGTAACGGCGGCCTTGACGGCGGTGGCGGCGGCGGTTATCCCGCGGCCGGTATCGGAGGCGGCGGCGCAGGCGGCGGCAGTGGTGATGATGGTCATGCAGGCGGCGGCGGTTTCTCCTCCGGCTCGACGGATAATATTACAACGGCGGGCAAGGCAATGATTGGCGGCGTCAATGGTGAGAGTTCTATCGGTCAGGGATATGGCTGGCAGAGCGGTTCATATTTCAATGTAAACATGACGACGCCTGCCGGAGACGCAACTCCTGGTATGAATGGTAAAATCGGCGGCTACAGTGGATATTCTGCGTATGTGGCGAATGGCGGCACAGCCGGTGCCGGCGGTACACTGTATTATTCCGACAATGTTCATGCCTATAACGGCAGCTACTATACCGAGGCCAGCAGTGGATATCTCTACTTTAATGCAACAACAGGCGTCCACTCCAACGAGTGGGGGAAATATCCCACGCCTATTTATGCCCAGTTGGGCTTTGATTTGAACAAGATGCGCGCGGCCGGTATCACCCGTGTGACCGGCCGTACCGCGGATGCCGTAACGGCGGAGCTATCCGGGAAAAACGTGGGCGGCATTGAGACGACCGGCTTTGGACCCGGCGTCGGTTCCGGCGCAGGCGCTGTCGAGGCCAGCAACGGCAAGGCCATCCATATTGATCATTATGCGGATATTTCCCATGGTGACGTGACCATCACCGGAAACGGCAATTATTATGTCATAGGATCCACCACGGAGTATTCCATTACTGTGGACCCCTCTGCAACGGGCATGATTTTGTTGGATGGCGTGACCATTGACATGAGCGGCGTGGCGGGGAAGAACGCCATTGATGTGAAGCCCGGCGCGAATGTGAAGATTCAGACTGTGTCGGCCAGCGTCCTGCGGGGCGCCCATGCCACGGAGACCACCCCCGGTATGGCGGGCATTCATGTCCCCGTGGGTGCAACGGCGGAATTCTACGGCCGCGGCACGCTCTACGGCGGCAACGGCTCCAACGGAGGAGACGCAACGGCAACCTCCGGCGGCGCGGGTGGTCACGGCTCCGGCGCGGCCATGGGCGGCAACGGCGGTCTTGGCGGTAAAGGCGGTACCATCGGCGTCACCGATGATATGCACGGTCAGGACGGCGAGTCTGCCGGTACTCTCATCCACGGCGGCGGATATGAAGCTCACCCTGGCAACGGCGGTACGGGCGGCAACTCGACCCAGTCTTATAACGGCGGGCCCGTTTATGGCGGCGGTGGCGGCGGCTATCCCGCGACCTCCTTCGGCGGCGGCGGCGCAGGCGGCGGCGGTGCCAATGAAAACGGCGGTCAGGGTTACGGCGGCGGCGCGGGCGCTGGCGGCAACGGCGGCGCAGTGAGACAAAACGGCACCAGCGGCACCAACTTCCTGGGTGGTTTGGGCTACAATGACCTTTCCGGCAGCCCGGTATTGGCCGGTAAGGGCGGCGCAGGCGGTGCGGCGCCGAATATCGTTTGGAAAAGCGGTATCGGTGATGCGGCCCATGAAGCCCACGGCTGGATCTACAGCCACTATGCCGGCGGTGAAGGCAACGGCGCGGGTGCAACAGAAGATTTCTCGCCCAGTACGGTGGTAAGTGCTACTCCCGCTCATATGACTACAGCACCGGCGCAGATCATGGTCATGCCTCAGGAGGCCCCCGGTTCTGTGACCATCAGTTTTTCGTCTGTGAGTGGCGTCGACGGCTACAGAATCTTGGGTAGTAATAAAGTCTGGAGAAGTTACACAAATGCGCAGTTGGCTTCCAGTCTGTCCGATGGAATGTACACCGTGACCCTGACGGACCTGCTGCCGGATACCGACTATCAATTTTCAGTACACTCCTACGGAAACTCTGGCGGTTTTTCTGTGGGAACGGTGAGTGAAACGGTTTGTACCAACGGCACGGTGAAACCCACAGGCACAGTCACGGCGGAGGCCTATGACGCTCAGTCGATGGATGTGTACTGGCCCGTCATGTCCGGCGTGAGCAGCTATAAACTGACGCTGGTCCCCCTGGGTCTGGCAAATGAGGACGGCAGCGGCAACGTGACCGATGTGCCGCCGGAAGGCGCGGAAACCATGGACACCGGGACGATTGTACCTACAGTGGTGACCAGCGGCGCCCACCGGGGCGAGATGACCTATCGGGTAACCGGACTGCATCCCGGCGTGGTCTACCGCGTGGAGCTGCGGGCAGTCAGCGGTGAGAGCACTGGTTTGGCCAAGGCGGAGGCCCGGGCGGCCACGCCCTGGGTGGCGAAAGCGCCCGAGGTGACCGTTGCGCCCACGGAGAAGTCCTCCGACAGCGCGGCGGACAGCATGTCTGTGACCTTCACCCGGCCTGAAAACTGGGAGCGGATCGAACGGATCTTTGAATATCGTGTTGTCCGAAAGGTCGTGGATGAACGCGGCATAGAGGTGATACCGGAAAATCCACTGGAAGCGAATCGCAGTTTCAGGGGAAGCGGCACCAACTATCCCGGCCTGATCTGGAATGGGGACACTCAGAGCTTTACCTATATTGACACCTCTGTGGAGCAGGGCGTTGATGCCCAAAATGGCCACACATATACCTACACGGTCTATGCTGTGAATAACGACGGCAACGGTGAGGAGGGTGCTGACAGCTTTACATATGCGCCCCGTGCACCGCAGAACGTAACGGTTCTGCCGTTTGATGAGGCGCATGTGGACCGCACGACCAATCAGTTGACGGTCACATGGCAGACGCCCAGAGATAATCAGAACGAAACACTGCTGGAATATGAAGTATACCGGGTATCCGCGGCCGGGAAAGATCCCGTAAAGGTCGCAACGGTGCCTCATGTGGACGGAACAAGCGACTATTCTGCGGTGGACTTGGGTACGGATCTGACCGGCGGGCATCTGGCTCCGGGAACAACTTATTATTATATCGTCAGGGCAAAGAACGCAAACGGCCTGGGTCTTGACAGTGAGATCGCCTCCGGTGAAACCAACGCCGTGGCGACGAGTGTGCGCGAAGTGACCTCCAAGGCAACGGGAGAGACCTCCGGCACTGTCACATGGAAAGCGCCTTCCTCCAGTCGTAATACGATTCTCGGATACAAGGTTTTGATGTATAACGCGGCGGACAACGCTGTAGCGGGGAATTGGACGCTACCTGTGGACGCGTCCGGCATCCCGACGCTGGAGCTGCTTCAATATGATGCAGAGACAGGCGTATACATCTTTAATATTACCTCCGGTCTGAAGTCCGGCAATACCTATGATGTGCATATCCGGGCGTACAGCGATGCCGGCGACGGCGTAGACTTTAATTTGTCTCTGCGGCCATGGGCACCGCCCAGTGCGCCGACTAACGTTCAGACGGAGAAGGATACGGATAACGGCACTATCCGCGTTACATGGAATCTGCCCTTGGATGACGGCAAAGGTACGGATGGCGCAGCAATCACCCGTTATCGTGTAACGGCTTATAAGCTCATTAACGGTGTGCCGGAGTCCTCTACTCCGAATATCACCACCTCTACGGTGGGCCCGGAACGGTACATCACCCTGACACAGGTGGAGGCAGGCTATGAATATATGGTCTATGTATCTGCCTACAATGGTGTAGATTACGGCCCGGCCGGGTCTGCGGAGGCGATGTCCGCAATGGTAGCGGATGCGCCGAAGGACCTGAAGGTGCAGACACTTGATGACACATCCATGTATGTCAGCTGGGGCGATGCCGACAGCCGGGGCTCTACGATTGTGCAGTACCTGGTAAATGTACGTTTGACGACCAATACCGGCGCAGCGGGCATTACCTTGACGGAATCCATTGCCTCCAATACAACAGTCAATGGAAAGCGTGTTTTGCAATATGAAGTGGGGTATGACCCGGAAACGCAGCAATCGAAGTACATTACAGTTACGTTTGATTCCTTCAATGCTTTTGGAGAAAACCTGGCGCATAGCGCGATCATTGAGGGGCTGACACCCGGGACACAGTACATCATTGAAGCATACGCAAAGTGTCAGTTTAATGATGGCGACCGAAATGACGGCGTTGCGGCAAAATCCAACCGTGTTCGGACGATGAATATCCCCGATGTGGTGTCCTTCCTGACGGCGGAGCCGAAGAATCAGAGCGGCGTGATCACGGTCAATTGGGGCACGTCTAAGGACGATTGGGATTCTGCTGTGACGAAGTACGTTTTGTATGTCTATCACGGTGATTTTACTGCGCCCAATGCAGAGCTGCCGGCGGATGATGATACCCGCACGATCTATCGGAAGGTCTATAGCGCCGCGGAGCTAACAGAGCTCAAGGATGAGTTCGGCAGACTGATTGATGGCGAGGTCTATACGGTCAGCGTGCATGCGCTGAATGGTATTAGTGAGCAGCGGGGAACGGAAGAAGGCAAGCGCACATTGATTTCCGTTGTGCCTCGCCGTCCGGCAGCGAGTCCGACAGACTTTACCTTGACCCTGACCGGTGGCAGAGGGACTTCCGGCAGCGTGAGCTGGACCGATCCCACCGATTTGGGCGGCGACGAGCTGAAAGGGTACATTGTTACGATCACGGATGCAGAAGGCGCTGTTTTGAAGGAAATCAAAACCGATGCGGAGGGAACAGTCCTGGAGGAATCCGGGGATGGTCCTACCATGAAGATGATGCCTCCTGCCGTGAGCGGAAAAACGTCTGTGGCGATTAACGAAATGACCCTGGGAACGGATTATGTCATTTTCGCAAAGGTCTATACCGGCGCGGGGAATGGCTCTGATTCCAGAAAGATTGCTTTTAAGAGCTGGTCCCTGCCAGATGCTCCCTTGAATTTGTCTGCTGAGCCTACGAAGCAGGATGCAGGCATCCGTGTGAGCTGGGAGTATCCCAGAAGAGACGGTGATGGCGGCATTGTCGGTTCTGCCGGCGACCAGACCCATACTTCCGTGGATGAATACCGTATTGAATGGAAAAAAGCTACGGACGGCGAATCTGCCTGGACCTCTAAGAGCTACAGCGAATTCGTCGCAGAAGGAAACGGTGGTATCGGAAAAGACGGCCGGTTCTATGTTGTCATCAATTATTTGAGAGACGGCGATGAATATCAGGTTCGCGCCTATTCCAGAAACGGAGTGGGCTGGACGCCGGGAAGCTTACCCGCGTCTACCTCCGTGACGCCCTGCAGCCGGCCTCAGGCGCCTGTGATTGATGTGGTCTACACGGGCAATGAGAGTGCACGGATCAGCTACATCCACCATCCGGAGGACAACGGCGATGTGCTGGGAGACGGCGGCGCGGCCATTACCGCGTATAAGCTGTATGCGGTGGAGGCGGCTCAGAATGCGGAAGGCACATGGGTACCCCTGGGCGAGTACCGTTATGTACATACGGCAGCAGTGCCGGAGGGCGGCAATGGTGATCTGGAAGATGTCCAAGTGCCTCTGCTGGCGAATGGACAGCATTATCTGATCGTAGCCTGCGCAGTAAACGAGGCGTGCTCGGGCAATGATATGGATACCAACGGGAATCCCTCTGACCCGCAGCATGTGTTTGTGGGACTGCCGGAGGCGCCGACCAATGTGAGCGTCAATCCCGGAATGGGTAATCTGTACGTTTGCAGCTATGACGCAGCAGACGGAAACGGCAGTCTGATTGAGTATTATTACATCTATGTGGCCCCGGCAAATGACAGCGGCAAGAGAACCGGCGAGTTCAAGCCCTATACGACAACGGTTGTGAATGGGCTGCCGCAGCAGGGAAAAGACCCTGTGCAGTTTAAGGACTTGTCCAATGTGCTGTACGGCACGATCAGCGGCAATGTTTTGGTTCGGGTCACTGCATGGAACCAATACGGCGAAAGCTTGCCTTCCGAGGAGGTACATATCAAGGTCGGTACCCCCGGAGCGCCTGAAATTCAAAGTGTAACGGTGGCCAAAGACAGTGTTGATCTGGTGTGGTCCAGCGTGAGTGACGGCGGCATGGCTTTGACAGGCTACAACATTTACCTGCGTGAGGTCGAGGACCCGAGAAACATGGTGACGATCACTGGCGTATCAGGCACAGCGGTCCCCGGTGATGATACACTGCGGACAACGACGGTTCAGCGTGTGACAGATGGCTTTACGCTGACACCGGGCAAGCACTATACAGTGCAGATCTCCGCGGTGAACCTGGGCGGTGAGGGCCGGAAATCGAAGGCAGTAGAATTTGCCTTCGGCGTGCCGAAGGCGCCCACGGATGTTGTGGTGGAATCCGGCGTTGGAATGCTGACGGTATCATTCAAGCCTGATGCGGACACCGGGGCGGAAGACACAAGTGGCAACCCTGTCGCATTGACCCAGTTTAAGGTCTATGCCAACGGAACGCTGCGCGGCACCGTTCCGGCGAATGGCAGCGCAGAATATACGACCGCCATTGATGGCTTGGCCAATGGATCTGCCTATAATATTCAGGTTTCGGCAGTGAGCGTACACGGTGAGGGCGCAAGGTCTGAGGGTGTATCCGGTACACCGGCGACCGTGCCCAATCAGCCTACGAATATCACTGCTGTGCCGGAGTCGGCCAATACCATGCGTCTGACATGGAAAGACCCAGCATTTAATGGGGGCAGCGCGATTACCGGATATGTGTTCCAGCTGTACACAGAGGGTGAGGCACCGAGAATTGTAGTACCCGAGAGTATCTCCGGACAGAGTGCAGTGATCGGCGGCCTTCAGGCCGGCGTGAGCTATGGCTTCGGTGTCGCGGCGGTCAATAAAGTCGGTACTGGCGAGGAAGGCCGTTCCAGCATGACCGGAAAAACCTTTGAAGTTCCGGGTGCTCCGACATTGACCGGCTATGACTCCATGCGTGCCGGAGACAGCTACACACTGACCTTGACCTGGGATGCACCGGAATACGATGGCGGAACACCGATCATCGGTTATAACATTCTGATTGATGATATTCCGCAAAACGGCGCTGTTCCTGTGAATACGGACACTTGGGTCCTTACTGGGCAGCATGTGGGTGAACGTGTCAGAGTGAAGATTGAGGCGTGCAACAGCGTTGGAAAGACGGCTTCCGAAGAGGTTACGGTGATTGTCGGTCAGCTCAAAGCGCCGGAGATCACGGAATTGTATACCACGGTTGGCGCAGTCAGCGGCACCATTGAAGCAAAATGGACCGCTGTGGAAGGTGCGACGGATTATATCTTTGTGGATGTCCAGACCTTGTACCGGAATATGGGGAAGGAAGTGCCTTCTAATGAAGTGCTGGCAAAGATGACCAGCCAGGAATTGAATGCGCTGATTAACAGTCAGGTACTGCCTAAAAATGCAGTTGGCAATGTGGTATCCAACGGCGGCTTGGCATATAGCAAGAGCAACCGCGGAATCGGAACAGCCTATTACATTGCGGTCGTTGCCTATAACGAGTCCATTGGCTTCGGTATGCCCACAGATGTGTACGAGGTCACGATCGGAGCGCCTACAGCTCCGGTACTGGAATCGCTGACGGCGGGATACGAGAGTGTCACTGCGGTCTGGAGCGAACCGGAGAATGGGTATGGCTTTGACGCGAGCTATTTCGAGCTGCTTTGTGACGGGAATCCCATGGGACAGATTCAGTCCGGCGTTCCGTTTACACTGAGCAAGGAACTGTTTGCTGTGGAAGCATACGGCAGGGAGCATTCCTTTGCGGTGCGTGCGGTCCGCGTAAATGACGGGATGACGCTCAACGGACTAATCAGCAACAGCAAGGACGGAATGCCCTGGACGAATCCCACTACACCGGAGCTTTACAGGGGCGAGGGTGAATATTCCGTAGGAAATTCGACCTTCACGATTTATTTCAACAAAGCAAACGGCATGGGCCGGGATGATATCCGGTATGTAGTCAACTGGGACGGTCAGGACTATTTCGAGGACCTGGTGAAAATTACCGATGAGGGCAGCCGCATGAAAGCGGTGGTTTCCGGCGTGACCAACGGCAACAAGGGTGATACCGGAAGAGGCTACCCGGTGTATGTAGTGGCCTATACCGGAACCGGAAAGACCTGCGGCAGTGCGGCGCCGTCTGAGGATGAGATGCTCTACATTGCCACCGGCGTTCCGGATGCTCCGGAAGTGACGCTGACGTCCTATAAGGATGCACATTCCCGAAATGTGCTGCATGTGGCGTATAAAATGCCGTCACAGGTCAGTGGATTCTCTTTGACACAGTACGGCATTTTGGTTACCGATGGAAACGGAACTGAATGGACGGAAATCATTGTCAGTGATCCGAAAACCACCAGTTGGGACATTACGCAGACACCGGAAGGTGCAGCTTTGCCCAACAAGGCCAGATACACGGTCAAAGTGCGTGCCTTCAATATGAACGGCGCTGGTGATTACAGCCCAGGCAGAACGATTACCGTTGGCGCACCTGATGCGCCGAAGAATGCTGCGGCAGTGGCGCAGCAGAGCGGCGCGACTGTAACTTGGATGAAGCCGGATAATGACGCGGATGTTGTCAAGTACACGATTTATGTACGGGATTCGCAGGGCAATGAGTTTGCACAGGATGCGGACCGTAGCGCAAAGCTGGCGGTGATTCGGAACCTGAGCAACGGTGAGACCTATCAGATCCAAGTGACAGCGTGGAACGAGAACGGTGAAAGCATGCGCTCCAATGTGTGTACAGTCTCTCCGGGCACAGCGCCGGAGGCCCCTGTTGGTCTGACGGCAAAGGCAACCAGCGATAAGACGATTGAGCTTTCCTGGATGCCGCCAGAAATGGATGGCGGTCTGGCGATCCGATATTATGTGGTTGCCGGAAATGGCCGACAATATATGGTCTATCCCGATGCTGAGAATCCGGATGGACAGATCACATATACCTTTGAAGGCTTGAGTGCCCGTACCGAGTATACCTTTACCGTGCGGGCGGTGAACAGCATCGGAAACGGTGAAGCGGCGGAGGTCACAATGACCACCCATGCCGCGCCGGCAAAGTTGTCCTGGGTATCGGTGACATCGGCGAACAGCCAGTTGCTAGCAAGATGGCTGCCCACGACGGATAACGGCGGCAGCGAAGTGACCCACTACAAGCTGAAGGTATATGAGTACGATAACAATGACATCCTTCGGCCGATTTTGGAAAAGGTCATCACTCCCGACGACTGCGAAGTGAATGTGAGCCGCAATTACATCAGCTATACCTTTGCAGATGAAGCTCTGCGGCTGGGCAGCGACTATATGGTAACGGTGTCTGCCAAGAATGAATCCGTAGAGGATTACAGCGTCGAATCGGATATGCAGCTTGTGACCCTCAGCGGCGCGGTTGCGGATACGGAGCCTGGCGCACCGACCAATATTCAGGCTTCAGGCGGAAACGGAACGATCAATGTGAGCTGGACGGCCCCGAACTATGTGGGGGCGGGCGTGGACCACTATGAGGTGTTCTATAAGCCGACGGGCGTGAGCTATTATCGGACACTGGAGGTGCGCGGTGCGACGTCTGCCGCGATTACGGGCCTGAACAATGGCACGGCCTATGAAATCTATGTAACGGCAGTCAATCAAAAGGGCTCCAGCACGCCGTCTGCAACAGTGGAGGCAACGCCCATGAGCATTGAAGCGCCGGGCGTTCCGGAAATTAAGTATTATCTCAGCGCACTGAACAGCCGATATATCACGGTGTACTGGGAAGCAAAGGAAAATGCGGATTCTTACCACATTTCCGTTACGGACAGCGCAGGCGATGAGGTATATTCCGCGGATGTGCGTGACTTGTATTACGGCTTTGCCGCAGTCCCGCAGATTTCTTACAATTTCTCTATCACGGCGGTGAACTACGGCGGAGCGTCTGCGGCGAATACAGTCATTGTAAACAGTTCGCTGAATCTGGATATGAATACCAACGGCGAATTGGATGACGAGGACTACAACATCGACCGGGATATGGATGGTATTGCAGACCCGGTGACACAACTGAAGGTTCCTGATGCTCCGACGAATCTTCAGGCAAGGCCGGAGGGACTGAAACGTGTGGTTTTGACCTGGATGCCTCCTGCAAACAATGGCGGTGTTGAGATTGTGGGTTACAAGCTCTACATTGATGATGTGAAGCAGGAATTCGTGATTCCCGTATCGGATGAGAATGGAAATACACAATTCGTGTACGAGAGTCAGGATGGCAGCAATGTCATCAATACGAACCAGTTTATGTCCTTCCAAATGTCTGCCATCAACAGCGTTGGAGAGGGCGGAAAGTCCAATATCTCTCAGATTTTCGTTCCTGGAAGTGACGCGCCGGTAGACCTGACCTTTGAGGAGATTCCGAATATCTTTGGCGATTATAAGCTGACTTGGTCCGCACCGACCACTGCATCTGCCGATCTGATCGGTTACCGTCTCCAGGAAAATGGTGCTGAGGACGAGGCACAATTGATTGAAGCGACTGAGTGTATTGTGCATGTCAAGCCGGAAACTACGACATTGTACAGAGTTAAGGCGGTTTATGGCAGCAAGGACGATCTTGCAAATGCGGAAACCAGCAAGGCGACGGATGCGGTGTCTATCTATGCTGAGGTACCGGTGCCGGATGTGCCGGTGATTGAGAGCGTGGAGGTCGTAGATGCTTTGCCGGAAGAGACTGTGCCGGATGGGGAACTCATGGTTGCGGTTACCTGGTCGGATGCGGCGACGCAGGTGCGGGCGGATCAATACGAGGTCTATGTGAACGGCTCCCTTGTCGAACGCGTTACAGCAGACCTTACGGCGAATATCCAGGTCTCCGCCACGGATCCCAGTACGATTTATGTTAAAGCAATTGTGACCCGGACGTCCGGAGGCTCCAGCATCAGCAAGGATGCCAGTTCCATCCCCATGGTTTATGTGCCAGAGAGTGGGGAAGACCCGTCTGAGACTGCACCTGTTTCTGTGAAGGACTTGAAGCAGGACGGAGAAGTGACCTTTGACGAAGAGACTGCCACAGTGCTGTTGACCTGGAGCCAGGCAGAGGCGGTGGGTGACTACGGTGTATCTTACAACGTTTATTACGCGGAATATGAAGGCGTAGTTCCCGAAATGCTGAAGCTGGAGGACGCGGCTATCACAGACAATGCCGATGGGACAATGTCCTGCCCGGTGGATGTAGCTGCCGGTAAGGATTACATTTTCTATGTGACTGCGGTATCTATACAAAATGACGAAGCGGTGACAGACGGAGAAAGCAAGCCCTCCAACATGGTCATTGTAAACGCCCGGAAACAGATCGTGGCGCCCGGAGTACCTGTCGGCGTGACGGCAAGTTACGATAAAAAGACCGGTGTGGTCACCATCCAGTGGGCGGATTCTGCCGGCGCGGACGGTTACAACGTGTACATTGACCTATTTGACACCAATGGTAAGCAGCAGATGTTGGATGTTTTGTCTGAAGCGGTCACCATCAGCGGAACGACCTGCACCGTGAAATTGGCAGATGTGCCCGGCGTGAATTTGGAGGATAAGACCTCTTATGCCTTCCAGGTCACATCGTACAGAAGCGGAGAAGAAGCAGATACCATTTTGGAAAGTGCGAAATCCAATCCGGCGACGATTGAGACCAATCAGACAGAGGATCCGGAGATTCCCACGGCGCCCAGTGTGCCGACGGACCTGCGCGCTGTGTATATTGCGGCCAAGGAAAAAGTGGATGAAAACGGGGACCCTGTGCTGGATGAGAACAACGAACCCGAATGGGAGAACGCAAAATTCCGTTTGTTCTGGAAGGCGGCGGATGACGAGGGAATCACTCATTTTGGCGTAAAGGTCGGCAGCAACGATGAAAGAACGTTTGCAGTCGGCGACCTCAAGCAAAATGAGGCCGGCGAATGGTATTTGGACATTGACTGCGTGGAATACGCCATTGCCAATGCCGAGACCTATGAAGTTCAGGTCCAGTGCATTAAGGAAGTGGAGGTCCCGGCCCATGGCTTCTTATACAGCGGTCCCCAGGAGAAGGTCTACAAAATTGCTACCGGTGTGAATGAGGACATCGACGGCGATGACCAGCCGGACAAAAATGTGGACAACGACGGCGACGGCGTGACCGATTCCAGCGTCGGCGTCCGCCTGACGGGACAAGTGACAATTCGAGGCGGTGATATTGGTGGGGTAACCTTTGCAATTAAGCAAGGCGAAATAACATTGACCGAAGGTAAAGATTACACAGTTGTTATTGATACAGACGGTAGTTTTTTCCTACGGGTGAATGTCTCAGCGAATGCTGGATTGTATACAGTTATCGCTTCCAAAACGGGCTGTACAAATTATACAATAACTGATATCGCGCTAAATGGACTTAGCGCAAATGAGGAGCTTAAACTTGGCACATTAATTCTCTGTGCGGGTGATGTGAATGGTGATGGCGATATCGACTTTAACGATATGGCGGTTGCAAAGCTTAATTACAATAAATCTGGAAATATTGGAATGGGCGATATAACGGGTGACGCTGTAATTGACTTTAACGATACGGCTATCATCAGTTCCAATTACAACCGTAAATCTATTTCAGTAGCATGGAAATCCAATTAAAGGAGAAAGCATCATGAAACGAAGAATACTGAGTGTGTTGCTAATGTTGAGCCTGCTAATATCAATATTCCCTACTGTGGTATTTGCGGTTGATACACCTACAGGTTCAATGATGAGATGGGATGGCGCTGACGGCGCCATCCCTGAGGGATTCCAAGGTCAAGTTGTTACTCTCACAAAAAAAACAACTGACAGCGGCGAAGAGTACTATGGATTGACAATAGGAATGTACAATATTCCGCAATCCAATACATGGGCAATCCGTATCAAATACGATACAGATATAGTCACATTTTGTGATGAAAACGGTGCAACAGAAGATGAGATTCTGATGTTACCCATTGAACCTACGGCTGAAACAGTGTATTGGGAAAATATACAGCGCAGTATGCTCCAAGATACACTTAAAGAGCAACAAATTAACGCAGCAATAGCAGCAAATCCCACACATGCAAGTTTTGGATTTGCAGATCCGCTGGCAGTATTTGTTCCTGAAGCAGGTGTTGTTCAAGTTGAAATACCAATTAAAAACACCTTCCCCAGCGGTACAAAGACATTTATTAAAGGTACTGATGATTCCGATGGTACTTCTTATACGCCCCCGGCTGATACATTGGTCAAAATGTATACAATGTATTTTAAGCTAAACGAAGGAAAGACAATTAACGAGAACACTTTTACGCTTTATCCTGACAAGGGAACAGATCAAGCGGGTGCAAAAACTGTGTTTGGTGCTAAAGCAACCTCCTATGGCGCGTGTTTTATGGACTTCCCCCAGGCCGAGAAGCCTCTTACCCCCGTGGATGTCACGTTCAATGTGACAGCTACGGCGGGGAGCAGTGACTTCCTGACCAACGCGCCGGCCATCACCATCACGGCTGCGGATGGCGTCAAGGTAGATGGGGAGAGCAGTCTGGCGGCTTATCCCGGCGGCTTTTCTGCAACAGAGGCCGGCGCACTGACCGGAAAAACAACTGCCGGCGGAAATGCCACATTGATTGAAGGCAGCAAGCTGAAGCTGTACCCCGGCGACTATACCTGGACGGTCACTCCGGCGAGTGGTGAAGTAAATTCTGACGGTGATGCTTATACGGATTGCTCCGGAGACTTCACGGTTGCAGCAGACACCCCGCAAACGGTCAACATGTATGCCATGCTGGCCACGGTGGAGCCTCAGACTTATGTTCTGACGGTTCTGAACGATGCGGGAGTCTCCGTATCCGGTGCAGAGGTTACTGTGTCCGGTACGGGCCTGAAAGGCATTGTCTCCGGCGGGACCTATGTTGCTTCTGAAGAAACCCGCTCGGAGGTCATCACCAAGAGCGCGGTGACAGACTCCAACGGACGTGTGGCAATCAGCGCTGTGCCGAACAAGGACTATGATGTGACCATATCCGGTACCGGATATGGTACGCAGACAGGCAAAATGCGCACATTGGAGAACAATGTATTTACATTGTCCGGCGGTGTGAATACCGACAGTACAGGCAATGTTGTCATGAGCACGCCGAAAACGAGCTTTATCTTGAACATCAAGGACAGCACCGGTGCGGTCCAGCCCGATGCCACAGTTACGGTGAGCTGGGCCGGCACAGGCTCATCTCCCATCGGCCCGACTCGTGTTCAGGCGGACAGCGATGGAAATGTCACGCTGCGTTTGCCGGACGGTAAGTATACCTATACAGTTTCTGCCCCCGGCAAGGATGATGTGAAGTATACGCTTGATATTGAAAGCAGCGAGAGTGGGGGAACGAAAACGACCACGGTTACTGTCAATCAGGGCGAGGCCGATGAAGTCGTTAAGACCGGAACCGCTACCGGCGGTGCGGATGTAGCGATTACAGATGCAATTGATTCTAAAGTGGGCGAAGCCATCAGCGATATGTACTATGCAGTGGAAGGCAAGTGGAAGGATCCCGCGACTAAAACAGAGATGGAGGTTACCGTCTCTGTAGTCAATGCGCCCACCGGTACGGTTCTGGACGGTACTTTCGGCTTCCAGTATGACACAACGGTATTTGATGCGGCCCAGACAACATTTACACCGGATGACACCCTGATTAATGTGCCTACTAAAGACGGTGACGGCTGGTTCTTTACAAACCCGACAAGCGATAAAAACGACAGCTACGCTTATCATGTGTTTTATTGGAAGGCCGGGACTGTCACCAGCGGCAACTTTACAGAGGTTCCCATCGGAGGCGGCAGTACGCCGGTGAAAATCGCGACCTATACCCTGAAAGTAAATCAAGCCCTTGCGGATCAGGGGGTTGATGCGATTTCCGCAAAGATGAACGATAAGACGCTCTCCTGCCGCTCTTTCCAGAAAACCACCTTACCAGATGAGTATAAGACAGTGGTCCCGAATTTGAATGCAAATGAATTGGCAGCCCATTGGGCGCAGCACTGGCAGAATGCAGATGATTCCCGGCGTAGCAGCACGTCCTGGCAGTTCCATGCCCTTGACGCACAGTATGCGTTGGATGGCGGCTTCTATCAGGTCCGTACTAAAAAGGATACGGGAGCGACGACGCCTCAGGACATTCGGATGCAGATCACCTTTGATGATTCCAATGTCAATAAGGCCGTGCAGTTCAATGTTGTGGATGTTGAAAGTGCTCCGATCGACGGAGCAACGGTGACCCTGATGCTGAATGGCAATCCTGCCACAAATAAAGACGGCGATCCGGTGGTGGGCACCACTGACGAGTTCGGCAAGGTGACCATTCAGCTCCCCAACCCCAATGAGACTGGCTATGCTTTCATTGTGGATGGAAAGGGCTATAAGTCTTACCCGGAGGATACAGACACCTATCCCAATGGCAAGCCCTTGTCCGAGTATCCGAATTTGGATGATGTGATAACGGTGGTCTTGAATCCTGATAACGCGCCGGATGTGATCGTCCGTCCTGCGGACCAGGTCACACTGTTGGGCTCCAACAAGTTCAATGTGGATGGCACGAATTATATCTTCAACGTGGAAGCAAAGCCCGGCTATGTACTGACAAATGATCCGCCGAAGCTGAAGGATATTACGCTGGAGGTCTATAAAAAGGACACTAACGGCGACCCGGACGACAGCACGAAAGTGACGATCGACGGAACTAATCTGTCCTGGAACGCGGAGGAAAATCATTTCGAGATCAAGCCGCTGAGCTATAACGAGGAGTATGTGATCGTTATCCAGGTGGCCGCGGCAGCCATTGAGAAAAAGACCGATGGTTACAAGGTCAATGTCCGTGCAGACGCGGCTGGCGGTTACTTCAATGTAGATGTGCAGGCAACGGGCAGTACCTTCGATAAGACTGTGACCGACAACACGACCAAACTGAATACGGTGGTGGAAACATTAGCTGCCGACAATAGCACCTCTTCTACATATCATTTCTACGCCAATGAGCCCGCAGATGACGCAAATAAAGACCTGAAGGCTCAAAACAAGGTGTACGAAGGTTTTGTTATCAACCAGCTTTTGGTCAACGGTGCGCCCGTAAATCTGACGGACGCGGAGCGTATCCACGGTGTGTCTGAGCGTTTGCTGGGTATTACCAAGGACCAGGATATCACGGTTACTTACATGAAGGCGAAAATCGACGCCAAGGACACCGAGACTCCGGGCGATGATGAGATTCTGAAGGAACCCGCGCCCACACCCATCGGCGATGCCATTGTAACGGTTGTAGTGGGTAGTTACGGTTCTGTGACGGTAGGGAGCAATCCCGCTCAGAATGGCCCCGGCACCAAGGATTACACGGTCACGGCCGGCGGCAACTTTGAAATGACCGTAACCGCGAATACGAGTGTAGTACAGCCGGATAATACGACCGCCGACTACGAGATCGACAAGGTCATCGTCATGGATGCGGATGGTACCTTGACAACGGTTTATGACGAAGCAGACCCGAGCGCGGCCGACACGGCCAAGTGGGACACTGCTGCCGGTAAGCTGACCCTGAGCGCGATTACAGCCGGCGACCACAAGGTTGTGATGGTCACCTTCAAGAATGTGGCGGGTGAGACCATGCAGGCTATGGTGCAGACGGTGAATATCGCCGGTAACGGCAATATCGCCCAGAGCGGTTTGCTACCTTACACCATTGGTGATGAGCCGGTCTTTACCTTGACCCCTGACGCATCCTGGGATCTGTCGGAATTGAAGGTAAAAGAGCCGGAAGCGAGCGAACTGTCCAAGAAGAGATACGCAGTACAGGGGCAGGATGAAAGCGGAAACACCATCTATACCTACAAGATGGATGCGCTGAAAGCGGGCACCACGGTGCTGTCTTATGAATTCAAGGAAACTGCGTATGATGTGCGCCTGACGGTACATTATGCCATGAACAGCAGTTCTTTCAGCGGTTTTACGCCTGTTACGGATGTATCCATCAGCTATGTCCGTATGTCCGGCGGTGATGGCTCTGCAAAGACCGGTACACAGACTTACAATAAGTCGAATATCTCCATGGAGCAGGAGTACGCATTGAGTCTGCCTGCTGGGAAATGGACACTGACTGTGAGCAAACCCGGATATCTGGATTTCGTCATTACTGACTTTATCATTAAAGATGATGGTACGGTAGAGGGTGATGGCACGACGAATACCAAGATCAATACGGATGATTTGAGCGGCACAAGCTCCATTGTTTTCGGACAGCTGGAAGGCGATGGGCAGAAGCTGCACTTGGTAGCACCAGTCATCGGAGATGCGGACCATGATAATGTGGTCATCTCCATCGGTGATATCAGCCAGGTGAACAATGGCTTGATCTCTGGTTCCACCCAGGCCAGCCGTGACCATGCGGATATTGACGAGAGCGGCAAGCTGGCAGCGGGCGGAGAAAATCTCACCGTTGACATGACCTATGTGGTCAACAGCTTCGGCAGAGGTGTGACAAGAATGAGTTATGCGGATTTTGTAAAGTCCGCAACCTATGAAAAAGCATAAGTAAAACACCGCACAGGAAAGGCTGTACAGCCTTTCCTGTGCAAAAAATCGGGAGGAGCAAAGGCGAATGAAGAAAATATTGAGATGGCTTTTTCCGCTGATTCTCCTTTTTGGCGTATTTGCAGGCATGACTGCGGCGAAAGCGGCAGAGAACGTAGGATATTTGATGAAGGGGACTGTGGATGAACGTGCAGGCACCTTTGATTTGGAAGTCTACGGCCGGCATGCACGCTTACTGGGCGGCCGGCTTGCTCTGGGTTTTGACTCGGAAAAGCTGGAGTTGGAGGAACCCTCCGACTTTAACGCGGTTTTTCATGCCGGAAACGGCATCCGGCTCCATACGGAGGGGCTGGCTGCAGATGCATTGATGTCCAATGACGGATTTGTGGGTTTTTGCTGGAACCCTTCTTATACAGCGCTGGACGCTGTAAACAATGACCGAATGGTTGCGCGCATCCGGTTTCATCTGAAACCCGGCGTGACAGCGGCATCTTTTGATGATGACACCGTGCGCTTGATGCGATTGAAAGAAAATGAAAATTGGCGCTGGGAGACTACGGCATGGCTGCGGGAAAGCGGCTTGATTGATTACATGTACGCAGTGCCCGGTGTGTATCCGTGTGCGGTGACATTTGATTATCCCAATTGCGGGGTGCAGTCGCCAAAAGCGCGGGAAATAACTTTCCAACTGAGAAACGGAGCGGGTAAATCTTTAAGCGGTACGATCCATTTTAACGGAGCGGCATTGACGGTGGATGCAAGTGGGGATGTTCAGACTACGGCCCCCCGTGGTGCGTATCTGTGTATGGCGACCGTGCCAGGCTACGAATCGAAAACATTGGAAGTGGAAATTACGGACCATCAGACGGTCACCATCGTGCTTCGGACAGATGAGGACGTGGTAAATGCGGCTTTGGGGCAGGTACAGATTGGGTATGCCGAGGGCGATAGCGCCGAGGCGGTACGGAAAGACCTGATTTTACCTGTGACAGGAGAAGGCGGCTGTTCCATTCAATGGAAGAGCAGCCGACCGGTGGTGGTCAGTGATTATGGAAATGTATATCCACTGTCCTCCGATGCGCAGGTCACCCTGACTGCGGCGGTGAAATACGGTACGGCACAGGCGGAACGGACCTTTACAATCACTGTGCTTGGTACCGGCAGCAGCAGTAGCGAAGCGCCTGTGGGAAAATTCCGGGATTTAGGGGCATACCCCTGGGCTCGGGAAGCGATTGAGGCGCTGACAAAGGCGGGCGTGATTTCCGGGACATCAGAAACAACCTTTTCCCCCGGTGCCAATGTGACCCGCGGTGACTTTATGGCCTTGCTCATGCGTATGCTGGAGCCGGAAGGCTCGACAGAGGCGGGCGGCTTTTTGGATGTGCCTCAGGACAGTTATTATTACAGGGAAATCGCATTGGCGAAAGCCCTGGGAATTGCTTCGGGCACAGGGGATGGCAGGTTTTTGCCCCAGTCCAATGTGAGCAGACAGGATATGGTAGTATTGACCTATCGTGCCCTGCTTCGGACAGGAGCGCTGGATGAACAGTCACCTCGGGCTGCACTGGAAAGCTTTAAGGATGCAAAACAAATTTCAGACTATGCGCAGACCGCTTTGGCTGTTATGGTGCAGTCGGGCGCGATTTCCGGCAATACCGACGGAACGCTGAATCCCCAAGGGAACGCAACGCGCGCGGAGGCGGCGGTATTTTTGTACCATATTTATAAGCAGTGATGGAAAGGTGAGTCGAAAATGAAGTACAGAAGCAAGATTCGCTTTCTGACTGTTTGGGTGCTGGCCTTTCTGCTGGTGCTCGGAAGTGCACAGATCTGCGCGGCTGCCCCGGAGGAGGAAGAAGATTTTCCCGGACGCTACTTCTACTATCTGACCGCCAAAAGTGATGGGATAGATGGATCCCCTATTGTATTGGAATTGTATGCCTGTACAACAGATGCTTCTGCGGCACTTCTGGAGGGAGCGAGCTTTGTGTTGCGTTTTCCGGAATATCTGGGGACTGCAATGACCTTTGAGCCATCCGAGCAAATCATGATACAGCGGATCGTACCGGCGGAGCGGTACAGCGGTACAGAGATTCGGCAGAACGGGTATCACGGATTTTCCTGGACGCGGTATGCCGCTGCTTTGGGCGGAAGCGCTCATCCGGATACATTGGTGTGGGATACCGCATCTCTGGGAACGGATGAGGGCGCACAAACGGCAAAAGGGCATATTTTGGTCGGGACCTATCGATTTGATGCGAAAGGCTCTGTTCCTTCGTCGGATTCTGTCGGACAACAGAGATGGCTGGACACGGCGGAGGCTGAGCCGGTGGAAGTGGATCCGGCTTATCGGGAAACGGACTGGGGAAAAGACCCCTTTAACCAGACAGTTTGGAATGAAGCGGAAACGGCCTACATCGGCTATTACATGGAAGAGGAAGCAACAGCGACCCTGGGGCGGATACCCCTGAAACTGATATTTACCCCTCCGCCGGAATGGTCCGGCGTGGTGAACGTACAGAGCTATGACCCGAAAGACCCCTTGAGCTTTTTCCTTTACCCCGTTGCGCCCCAGGATGGAATGCCGAAGTATTACCGGATGGTGATTGACGGCGATGACGAAGGAACAGGCTTGTTTGTACGTGCAGTACGGTTTGGAAGCGGGACGTATTACATAGAGGACAGCGAAACGAAAGCGGAGCGCTTGCCCGAAGGGGAGTACCGGATTGAAATTCGGAAGCAATCTCATGTGACAGCAACCCTTACGGGGGTGACAGTGTCCGGAGGTGAGTTGTTCCAGGAGACAGAGGGAGCGTTCATCATCTTGCCCTGTGGGGATGTGAATCACGACGGGGCGGTTCGGCAGACAGACCGGAGCCAGCTCACTGCCCGGGCCCGTTACGGGAAAGCGGCAGTCGATGGGGAACCGTATGATTTGGACGGAGACAGACGGGTAGACCAGAAGGATTTGGCGATTCTGACAGCTCCGGCAAATTACGGGAAGAAAGACTTTACAGTGGATTTCCAGAAACAAGTGGGAGAAAACGGTGTATGAGAAATAAAAGGATAATCGCGATGCTCATGACCGTGTTCCTGCTGACGAGCACCTTGGTGAGCGCGGCAGGATCGGAGGCCGGTGACGAGAACACCGCAAACCTTCCGGAGGTTCCGGAGGTGATCGTAGTTGGCAATAATGTGAACGGTGCCGGTGAATTTCTGGAAGTGAGCCTGCGCGTGAATGGATGGAGATTCCAATCAGTGGGCGTGGTACTGTCCTATGATACCGGTGTACTGACGCCAGTGGATTGGAACGACCCGACACAGCCATTGACTCCAAAAGAATCCTGGACTACCGTGGTTCCGACGAAGGGAACGGACCTGTTGTCCGGAAAACCGGCGCTGGTCACGGTTGCCGCTTCGGAAGATAGCCCCTCAGAGACGGAGGAGGGAGAGGATTCTCTGCCCGAAACACCTTCCAGGGCATACCTGTACTTGGGTGCGGACGCTCTACAGGCGATGGATTTGGAACACGAGCGGGTCGTGACCGTGCGATTTGCCATAACGGAAGGAAAGACTGTCACTTTACCTCAGACAGGTCATGAAACGGAAGAAAGCAATACCCTGTGCTTGGCTGCCAATGAGAGCATTTTGGATACGTCGATACCGGGAATGCCGCTGATAACAACGACCTTGGATCAAGACGGCCTACCGGTGGAGCATCCGTATCATAAGGTGATTTCCGCCGATGAGACGGAGACTCTGTATACGGTCCAGTTTGAATCAGAAGCCGGTCCCAGCGTAAATACCGGAACAACTGTCAGCGGCGGAGGAAAAGCGATCACGTTTTTTGACTGGGACGGGAGAGCGATCGACGCAGTGTCAGCGGATGACGGGAACGCAGCGGCAGTGATAGAAGCATGGGAAGATGCGCATGAGGACCGTCTGACGAACAAGCCGGGGTATGCGTTTGACTGCTGGCTGGTGGTGTATGAGAACAACGACGGGAAGGGGCTGGTAACGAAGAACGAGACCTTCACATCGAACGACGAGAAGCTGGACAGGACGAACCCGGACATCTCAGAGGACATAGCGAAGCCGAGCGAGTTGTTTAAGGACGGGAATTCCGTGTTTCTCCAGGCGGCTTATTACGCGAAGACCACAGCGAATGGGTTTACAGACGATTTGGTGAATGGAGGAAAGACGGATAATACAGACCGGTATTATACGATTTCTGAGCCTGTGTATACCAGATATGGTGCGGCGGACGCGGTGGCCGGTTCTTACTCCCTGACGATGACGGTGACGCGGCTGCAGGAAGATGGAAATACGGGCGTGACGCGTTTGCGTGAACCGGCGATCTGGGTAGCGATGACGCCGGCGGGCGGAGGCGCGAACATCATGAACCTGATCCGGCTGGAGAACACGGATACGACGACATTTGAGGTTGTAACGACGAAGCAGATCGCGTCAGTGACGTACAAGGTGATCGACGTATATGGCATTTCGAACTGGCCGGGGTGTGCGGATCGTTCTGACGTAACCAAGGGTGCGCGGAACCGTAACACTTGTATAACACTGGGAACACAAGGGTATCTGGCGGAGCAGGCGTACAACGTATACCAGGGCGGTACGTGGGAGTCCACGGTAAACAACTGGGCCTTTGCGGACTGCTATTACAACAACGGAACACAAAGTGGAAAAGCGGCGGCCACGTGGTGGAACGACACCCGGTGCAATACAGCAAAGAGCCGGCTTTTGACAGCAACGCAGGCCAAAGGTGCGAAGCTGACGTATGCCGAGGTAGTAACGGCACTGAATGGGGTGACGTGATGATGAGAAGAAGGCAATGGACGGCCGGACTTCTGGTCATAGCGATGCTGATGGTGCTGGTAGTGCCGGTGTCGGCAGCGAACCCAACGGTAACGGTAGCACCGGAGATTAAGTACGCGACAGACAGCGACGCGTTTCTGAAGAACATTGAGTTGAGCCAGACGGGAGCATGGAATCTGACGGTAAAGGCGAACCCCACGGCCAGCGGCCAGACCTATGCGGTGTTGTTACGGTATGACTTGTTCAATGCCAACTACAACACGGATGGCTCCATCGGTGGTATCACCCCTGGTACTTATACGAGCTTGGCACCAGGTACGGCGAACAGCAACTATTACCGGTACGAGAACGCAACGGCAGTGAACGGAACGGTTCTGACGATTTTCAACAAAGCATTATATAATTTTACGCAGGATAAGAATTACCCTCTCGGAGAGAGTAGCACAACATATCACATGCGGTATGCGCTGGTGATCTTCGATGGCGGTACGGATGTGAAGGACCTGTCGGACTACACGATCGTGTCGTTCTACATCAACAGTCAGGGCTGGCTGCAGACCGAAAGCTATATGCTGCGGTATATGCAGAACAAGTATCCCACAGGAACGAATACTGTTGGGAGTATGCCGGGATATCAGATTGAAGGATGGACCACGGACGCACCGGTGAACGGTACGACACGTCCGACGCGTACGGGCTACACCTTCCTGGGCTGGGATGCGAACAGCAAACTGATGAACGCGGACGCGAACACAGCAGCGGCGCAGGTGGTGACACCGCAGTACCCAGTAGGAAACACCGGGCCGGTACCTTGGGGGACGATCTCCACGGCGTTCGGGACGACGACGTTCAACAAGGACAGTGATAAGTTCTACAACTTGTATGCCCAGTGGCGGCCGAACGCTGTGAAGTTCGATTTAACGAACGCGCCGACGACGGGGACGGTGAACGGCGTAAACATCCATATACTGACGCTGCCGGATCCGCAGGTAGGTGTGGCTTATGGAATGAACGTGAAATTGGCGGCCAGTCCAACAGATGGCGGTACAGCGAAGGAGTACAGTTACCAGAGTGTAGGAAGTACAGTCACGATAGGAAGCGATACCGGGACGATTGTAGATTTAAGCACAGCCTACAAGCTGACCGTTGCGGCTACAGGAAACAACAGTGACAAGACATGGCGGATATCCGGTACACCAACAGAGCACAGCGACGGAAAAGACGTGTACGCGGTGCTGCAGGTAAAAGACAAGGGAAACAACACCACGGACCTGATCATCCTGCATTTTGACCAGGTGAAAAAGGGCGCCCAGCCGGTGCCGACGCTGGACGATAACACAGGCCTGCAAAGCCGTGTGGTGTCGACCAAAGGCGAGGATGACACGGAAGTAAAGGACGGCCAGATTTACGGCTTCTACTCCGCCGGCCCAAAGAAAGGCGAAGAAACCGGCTATTTGAACGATACGAATGGCACGGGCACGATGACGCAGTATTATCTGAATAACCGTATGGTCTATGAGTATCGGCCGGTTCTGGTAGAAGGCGAAGAAGTAGATTACACCGGACTGCCCAACGAGGGCTGGCGGGAAGTACCGATGCCGCGCAATTTCTACGGGGCAGCCTATATCACAGGCGCAACACGTACCGCATGGGAAAACAGCATGAAGCTGAATGCCAAGGACGTGATTTACACAGAATACGCGCCAAAGACAGGCTCTCATGCTCCGGTAAGGGTGATAACAGAACTGTCGGAGAGCTTCAAGGAAACCGGCTGGCCAACGAGCTACGGCTGGATTGAATATGCCGATGAGAGCAATAATGCGATTCCTATCATCCACGGCCTGGCGGAAAACGACAAATATGAAGTTCGGTTCCGTTCCAATACGGCCTACGAGGTGTCTAAGTCCCAGCCGATCACCATCGGCGGCGCGGTGGCAAGCTCCGGCGAAGAGCCGGG